>NZ_FOHO01000022.1 GCF_900111675.1 Paracoccus homiensis
GGGCGGGCGTGTCGGGGGTGAACATCACCAAGGTGCACGCGGCCTATTCGCTGGGGGCGTCGAAATGGCAATTGCTGCGGCACGTGATCCTGCCCAATTCGCTGCCCGAGATCTTTACCGGGGCGCGGGTGGCGATGGGGGTGTGCTGGGGCACGGTGGTGGCCGCCGAGCTGGTCGCGGCCCAGAAGGGCGCCGGCATGATGATCATCGCAGCCTCCAAGTTCCAGCTGACCGACATCGTCCTGATGGGCATCATCCTCATCGGAATCATCGGCTACGCAATCGACGTCATCATGAGACTCGCAGAACAAAAACTCGTCCCATGGAAAGGACAAGGGTAAGGCGAATGACGAACACAAAGGCGCCGGATGGCTGCGGGCCGGTCCCGGCGCCGCAGCCGAGGTTTTTTCGTCGCTAATGCCAGCCGACGCGCGGCGACACGGGGATCATGTCATCGGGGCGCGTGCGGATCATGCGCAGGTGATCTTCGCGCAGGTCGCGATGGGTGGGATCGTCGAAAAGGTTCGTCATTTCATCGGGATCGTCCTGCAGATCATACATCTCACCCGTCATGGTGCGCATGTCGACCGACATGCGATAGCGGCGGCTGCGGACCGTCATCAGGTCCATGTCCACGGCTGATCGGCAGGCATCGACCTCGTATTCCGACAGGGCGAATTCGCGTGTCTCGCGCCCTTCCCACAGGCCGCGCCATGATCTGCCATGCGACGGCGCAGCGGTGATCCCGGCAAGATCGGCCAGGGTGGCAAGAATGTCGATCGTGCCAACCGGATCGTCCAGCACTTGGCCCGCCGCGACGCCGGGGCCGCAAATCATGCAGGGCACCCGCAGCAACCCGTCATACAGCATCGGCCCCTTCAGCAGCAGGCCGTGATCGCCCAGCCATTCCCCGTGATCGCTGGTAAAGACGATGATCGTGTTGTCCAGCTCGCCCTGTTGTTCCAGCGTGTCGAGGATGCGCCCGATCTGATGGTCCACGGCGCTGATCATGCCGAAATAGATGCGCGTCAGGTCTTGCAGCGCCTGTTCGGTCAGCTCGCCCTTCTGGCCCCAATCGATGCCGCCGGCATTGTGTTCGGCACCTTGCTTGATGGGCTTCGCCCGATCCTCGACAAAGGCGCGGTGCCACCATGGTCGGCGGTCAAGATCCAGTTCGGGATGCTTGGCGATGGTGACGGGCGTGTCGTCATACATGTCGCACCAGGGGCGCGGCGACAGGAAGGGCGGGTGCGGATCGGGAAAGGATATCCAGGCCATGAGGGGCCGATCGCCCTTGTCCTGCACCATCCTGACCGCGCGGTCCCCGATCCATTCGGTGCTGTGCCATTCCTTGTCCAGCCCTGACCGCCATGCCTGAAAATGGGCGGTGTCCGGTTCAAGGCGGTCCTTCGCGCGTTGCCAGCGTGCGCCGCCTTGTCCGTCCTGATGCAGCCAGTCTTCATAATGCAGCGATTCCGGGGGGGCGGACCATTTCGTGTGGTGATGGGGCCGCAGCATCAGCTGTACATCCTGAAACCCCATATAGCTGCCGGTCCAGTCGGGCCCGAAATCCGCGGCGCTTTGATAGCATTCGGGCCGACCCGTGGGGTGGAAGGTCTGCTGGCTGGACAGATGCGCCTTGCCGATGAAATGGGTGGCATAGCCCGCCGCGGTGAACGTGCCGCCCAGCCCCTGTTCGGCCAAGGCCTCGTCCAGATCGCGCCCGTTGTCGCGGACGCCGTGGCTGTAGGGCAGCTTGCCCGTCAGGATCGAGGCGCGCGCCGCCTGACACATCGGATGCGGGGTGATGCAGGTGCGAAAGCGCACGCCCCGTTGCGCGATTTGATCCATGTTGGGGGTGATGACGCCACGGCCTTCCGGGCCGATGCAGTCGCCCCTTTGCTGATCGGTGGTGATCAGGATGACATTGGGTTTCTTCGCCATGAAACTTGCCCTTTACATCAAGGATGGCACGCCGCGGCGCCGTTCTCGATCAGTGATAAGCAGATTATTGTGTACAAAGTAAAGAAATAATGTACGATCCTGCCAAACGGAGGAGAGATCATGACACGCAATCTGTTGTCCACGACCCTGTTCGCGCTGCTTGCCGGAACCGCGGCCCATGCCCAGATCGTTCTGGATGTCGTGGCCTGGAAGGGCAACGAAGCCGAGCCTGCGGGGATGCCGCAGCTGATCGAGAAGTTCGAGGCCGAACACCCCGAGATCACGGTGGATCTGACTTTCGTCGCGCGCAAGGATATCGACAAGGTCATTCCGCCGCGCCTGCAGTCGGGAAACCCGCCCGATGTCACCATGGTCGACAGCGCCCTGAACAAATTGTGGGGCGAGGCAGGCTTCCTGACGGATCTTGGTACCGATGCCGACTGGGTTCAGCGCATGAAGCCCGAGGTGCGCGAGGTTCTGGAACTGGATGGTGCGATGCTGACCCAGCCTTTGGAAATCATCGGCATGGGCAATTTCGTCAACATGGACCTGCTTGCCCAGGCGGGCATCCAGACGCCGCCCGTGACGCTGGACGAACTGACCGCGGCCTGCGGGGCATTGGCGGAACAGGGGATCAGTCCGATGATCTTCTCGGGCGGGTTCTCGGCCATGCTGTTCGTGGGCGCGAACGGGATCGATCCGGCCGCCGGCAACGCGGCCGCACTTGGGGCGGGCGATGACCGCTTTGTCGAGGATGCCAGCTTCAACCAAGCGCTGGACCGGGTGCGCGCGCTGGTCGATGCGCAATGCTTCGATCCCGAACTGCAGGCCGGTCTGGACCCCTGGGCGACCGCCCCGCAGGAGTTCCGGTCGGGCAATGTCGCCATCCTGCCGCAAGGCGCGTGGAATATCGGCAGTTTTCAGCAGGTCGAGGGCCTGAACTTCCAGTTTGCGCCCATGCCGTCGGGTTTTTCCGATAAGGGGGTCGCGCTGGATCTGGTCGGTCCGGGCTGGGCCATTCCGCGCGACGCCGAACATGCAGATGCAGCACGGGCCTGGGTCGATTTCTTTGCCAAGCCGGAAAATCTTGCGATCTTCCTTCAGGCCGAAAATGCCTACAGCCCCTATGAGGGGGCCGAGACGCAGATGCCCGAACTGGCCGCATCCTACACCGCCGCCCGTGATGCGGGCAGCGCGATCCTGTGGCCCTTCTCGACGCTGGAATTTCCAAAGGCCCTGCAGCCCGAATGGGAAGACAGCCTGACGGGTTTCCTGCTGAACCTGGATGATCCGAACGAGGACACGCTGCAGCGTTGGGACGATGCGGTCGAGGACAGTCTCTGACGGTCCGGGACGAAGGGGAAACGCCATGCGAAGAAGTTATAATCTGTACCTGTTCAGCTTGCCTGCGCTGATCGTGCTGGTGCTGTTCTTCGTCCATCCGGTCATCCTGACCTTCGACATGAGCCTGACCAGCTTCAAGGGCATCGGCGAGGCAAAGGATATCGGGTGGCGCAACTATGAACGGATCTTCACCCGCGACCGCTATCTGGACGAAATCTGGCTGACGCTGTGGTACACGGTCATCGTCGTTTCGGCGCTGACGGTCACGGGGCTGTTCTTTGCGGCCATGCTGCATCGGCTGCCCGCGATCCGCAATTTCAGCCGCGCGGCACTGTACACGCCTGCGATGATGTCCTTCGTGGTCGTGGGCTATGTCTGGCAGTTTCTCTATTCGCCGATCAATGGCGGCATCAACGTGGCGCTGCGCGATCTTGGGTTGGGCTGGATCGAACAGAACTGGCTGGGCGATCCCGATATCGCGCTTTATGCCGTGGCCTTCGTCCAGATCTGGATGTTCACCGGGTTCACCTGCGCCATCTTTCTGGCGGGTTTCGCCAATATCCCCGAAGAGATCGGTGAGGCCGGGCGCCTTGAGGGGGCAAGTTCCTGGCAGCGGTTCCGCTATCTGGAGCTGCCGCTGCTTGGTCCGTCGATCACGGTGTCGGTGATGCTGACAACCATCGGCACGCTGAAGACCTTCGAGCTGCCCTTCATCCTGACCAAGGGCGGCCCCGATGGCGCGACCCGCCTTCTGTCGATCGACATCATCGACAACCTCTTTGGCCAGTACAAGTTCGGCTTCGCCTCGGCGCTGTCCATCGTAATGCTGGCCGTCGTTCTGGTCGTCGCGCTGGTGCAGAACCGGCTTCTGGCCGAGAAGGAGTGATCCCATGGATGCGACGACACATGCCGCCAATCCGGCCAAGGCCCGCAACCTCGACACGGTGCTGTTGCGCAAGCGGCTGAAATCGGGGCTGGCTCATGGCGCGGTGCTGGTGCTGGTGCTGATCATGCTGCTGCCGCTGGTCTACATGGTCATGATGTCCTTCAAGACATCGACCGAGATCGCGCAGAATCCGCTTGGCCTGCCTGAGAGCCTGTATTGGGGCAATTACATGCGGGCGCTGTCGGAAATGGGCTATGTCCGATCGGTCCTGAATTCGCTGGCGATCACGGTGTCGGTGATCCTGATCGTGGTGCTGGCCGGAGCGATGGCGGCCTATCCGCTGGCACGGATGAAATCGCGTATCAGCCGGATCATCGTGATGATCATGGCGCTTGGGCTGGCGACGCCGAATTTCGTCACGATCACGCCGATCTACGTCATCTTCCGCGATCTGGGCCTGCTTGACAGCTATCTGGGGATCGTTCTGGCCTTCGCGGCGCTGAAGATGCCGCTGGCGGTGTTCTTCTATACCGGGTTCATCGCGGCCATTCCGCTGGAACTGGAAGAGGCCGCCAAGCTGGACAATTGCAGCAACTGGCAGATCTTCTGGCATGTCATCCGCCCGCTGCTGGGTCCGGTCACGGCGACGCTGTCGCTGTTCGTGATGATCATGGTCTGGAACGACTTCATCTATCCGCTGCTGCTTCTGACCGACAAGGACAAGCTGACGGTGATGATCGCGGTCTACAAGTTCGTCGGCAATACCGGGATCGATCCGACGCGGCTGTTTCCGGCCGCCGTGCTTGGCTCGCTTCCGCTGCTGCTGATGTTCGCCTTCTTCCAACGCAAGATCATGGCCGGTTCGACGGCAGGAGCAGTCAAATGAACCTCGAGGGACAACATGTCATCGTGACGGGGGCCGCATCGGGCATCGGGCTGGGCATTGCCCGACAGGTGCGGGCTGCGGGCGCGGCGGTGACGGGGCTGGACCGCAACCCCGACGGGGCGGCGCGGATGGCCGAACTGGGCGCGGAATTTGTCCGGGTCGATGTCGCGGAACCCGATGCGCTGGTCGCTGCGATCGAGGATGCCCATGCGCGGGCAGGGCGGCTGGACGGTCTGGTGAACAATGCGGGTGTGACCATCCGCGTGCCGTTCCTGGAGCTGACCCTCGGGCAGATCGAGATGCTGTGGCAGGTGAACCAGCGTTCGGTTCTGGTCGCCTCGCAGGCGGCGGGGCGGATCATGGCTGCGGCGGGGCGCGGTGCGATCGTGAACATCGCCTCGAACCACGCCAATGCGACCAATCCGGGCCACGAAGCCTATGCCGCGACCAAGGGTGCCATCGTCGCCATGACGCGCGCGATGGCCTGGTCGCTTGGCCCGAACGGGGTGCGCGCCAACACGCTGTCGCCCGGCATGACCCAGACCGAGATCGTGATCGAGGCGATGAAGGACCCTGCCAATGCGGCGAATTTCCGGTCGTGGTCGGCCGACAATCAGGTGAACACCGTCGATGAGGTCGGCCGCGCCGCCGTGTTCCTGCTGTCGGATGCGTCTTCGGCCCTGAACGGCAGCGATCTGGTCGCCGACCGCGCGATGTCATCGCTTTTGGGCGTCAACGATACGAGGAGAGCCTGAGATGGCCGGACTTGAACTAAGCAACGTCATCAAGCGCTATGGCGCGACGCAGGTGATCCACGGGGTGGACCTGCAGATCGATGACGGCGATTTCTGCGTGTTCGTCGGCCCGTCCGGTTGTGGCAAGTCCACGCTTCTGCGCATGATCGCGGGCCTCGAGGAAACGACCGGCGGGCGCATGGCCATCGGCGACCGCGACGTGACCCATGTCGATCCCGCGCAGCGCGGCGTGTCGATGGTGTTTCAGACCTATGCGCTTTACCCGCATATGACCGTGCGCGAAAACATGAGCTTCGGCCTGAAGATCGGCCGCATGGCCAAGCCCGAAATCACCCGGAAGGTCGACGAGGCGGCGCGCATCCTGAAGCTGGATCGCTATATGGATCGCAAGCCCAAGGCGCTTTCGGGCGGCCAGCGTCAGCGCGTGGCCATCGGGCGGGCCATCGTGCGTCAGCCCGACGTGTTCCTGTTCGACGAACCGCTGTCCAATCTGGACGCCGAACTCAGGGTCGAAATGCGGGTCGAGATCGCCCGCCTGCACAAGCAGCTTGGCGCGACCATGGTCTATGTCACCCATGACCAGGTCGAGGCGATGACCATGGCCGACAAGATCGTCGTCCTGCGCGATGGTCGGATCGAACAGGCAGGCAAGCCGACCGATCTGTACCACGATCCCGACAATCTGTTCGTCGCGGGGTTCATCGGCTCGCCGCGGATGAATTTCTTCGAGGGTCGCGTGGTAAGCCATTCGGATGGCCACGCCTTTGTCGAGGTGCCGCGTCTTGCCAGTCAGCCGGTCGCGGTTCCCGTCGCAACCCGGTGCCCGCCCGGTCAGGCGATCACGCTGGGATTGCGGCCCGAACATTTCGATCCGCAGGGACCGGTTGCCGTCAGCCTTGGCGTCGATGTGCTGGAGGATCTGGGCGGCGTCTGCTATGCCTATTCCAGCGATCAGGGTCAGGACACGCCGGTCATCGTCGAACTGCGCGGCCAGAACAGGCCCATCGTTGACGGGATGTTGCAGATCGGTTTCGACCCGGATCACGCCTTGATCTTCGATACGGAAACGGGCGGGCGTATCCGCTGAACCCCGGCGATCCGGCCGGGTTGGATCAAGACCCATCCCGGCCATTCGCAACAGCCTTATCCGGTCCAGCGGACACGATGCGGGGGCTTGCCGCGCACGGGCATGGGCAGGGCGAACAGCCCGCCCGCCAATGGATTGGCGCTTTTTTCGGCCTCGGTCATGCTGAAGGTTCCGGTGGTGATATACAGCCGGTCCAGATCCGGTCCTCCGAAACAGCAATTGGTCACGATCTGGCAGGGCAGCTGGATGCAGTCGAAGGGCTTGCCGTCGGGGGTCATCCCGATCACTTGCCCCCGGTCGCAGATCGCGATCCACAGATTGCCGTCGCGGTCGACGCACATCCCGTCGGGCCGTCCGATATCGTCGCCAAAGCTGCGGATGATGCGCCATGCGCCGTCCTCATGGCAATGCAGGCTGCCCGGCACGCTGTCGATGAAGTAAAGCCGCCGACCATCGGGGCTGACATCCAGCCCGTTCGAAATGGTCGTGCCCGACATCAGCCTGTCCCATCCCGCTTCGGCGCTGCGATACAGGCTGCCCGACGGCGCCTTGGCCCCTTCGGACATGGTGCCCAGCCACAACGCCCCGTCCGGCCCCGCCACCATGTCGTTCAGCCGGTTTCCGGCAAGGCCGGGTTCGGGATGGCCAAGGATGTCCACCTTGCCGGTATCGGCATCGACGCACCCCAACCCGTGCGCAGTGGCGATCAGCAGCCCCCCGTCCTGATGCAATGCCAGGGCGCTGATCAGGCAGGGCATCGCGACGCTGCTGTTGCTGCCCGTCGCAGGGTCATGCGCATGCAGCCTTTCGCCCGATATGTCGACCCAGCGGATCAGCCCCGCGCGGTCGTCCCACAGCAGACCCTCGCCGCATCCGGCCCGTGCCTGATCCACGCAGATAGGTTGTTCCATAAGGTGATTCCTTTGATATAATGTATGGATAGCCGTTGATGGTGTGTAAACCTGCGATGGTGCCGCCTGTCCCGACCCCCGAGTGAGGCCCTGAATGAGCAAGCGCAGTTCCATGGAGATTTCCGCCGAAACCGAGGGTGGCACCGCGCCCATCTATGAACGGATCCGCAATGACATCCTGTCGGGTGTGCTGGCCGCGAACGAGAGGCTGAAGATCTCGGAACTGGCCAAGCGGCACAACACCTCGACCAACCCGATCCGCGAGGTTCTGCAACAGTTGCGCGGCGAGGGACTGGTGCTGTTCACCCTGAATCAGGGTGCGCGGGTGCGGCCCATCGATATGGATTTCGTCCGCGACGTCGCCGAGGTCGGCTATCAGCTTGAGCCCTATCTGCTGAAGGTCTTTGTTGAAACCGCCAGCGCCGAGGATATTCAGGAACTTGAACGGATCCAGTCCGAGATCGAGGCCCTGAACTTTGCCGACAAGGCCCGGCACACCGCGCTGAACAACGCGTTCCACGAATACATGTATGACCGCCACTATAACCGTGTCGCCGTCGAATTGTGGAAACAGCACCGCAGCATTCTGGGCGCGATCAGCACGCGCGTTCCCATCGCCCTTGGCCGACGCGAGGCGATCTTGCGCGAACATCGCGAACTGATTGATGCGGTGCGCCGTCAGGATGTCGCGAAATCGCAGGAAATCCTGTCGCGCCATATCGGTGATGCGGGACGGCATCTGGTCGATCAGTTGCGGATCGAACAGGCGCGCAGCGGTCGGGGGGATCATGGCTGAGAAGGGCTGCTGCACACCGTCAGCCCCGCAGGGCGGCGGGCCGGCGACCCTGTGCAATGTCGCTGCCGATCTGACCGGGACCACGGGACGGCATCGGCGCGACTGCGTGCCGGTGCCGGGGGGCAAGGCGCAACTGGGCACGGCACGGCCGCTGATCGCGGCGGATGGCGAGGGAAACCCCCAGCGCCGCACGATCCGGCCCTTGTGGTGGGAGCGGGGCGCAACCAGCGTCGCTCAGTTCCGCGAATTCGTGGCGGCGACGGGATATGTCACCATCGCGGAACGACTGGGCTGGTCCTTTGTCTTTCACAGCCATGTGCCCGGCGGCGCCGAGGGAACATTGGGCGTCGAGGGATTGGAATGGTGGCGCCGGATCGACGGTGCCAGCTGGCACCATCCTTGCGGGCCGGACGGCGCCCCGGCGAAAGACGAGATGCCCGCGACCCATCTGGGCCACGAAGATGCGACGGCTTTTGCCGCCTGGGCGGGCGGACGCCTTCCACGAGAGATCGAGTGGGAACATGCCGCGCGGGGCGGGCTGGGCGATGTGCATTATCCTTGGGGCGATCGGCATCCCGATGACGACGATTTTCAGCCCTGCAATATCTGGCAGGGTCGCTTTCCCACCCATGATACCGGTGCCGACGGCTGGGTCGGACCCGCGCCGGTTCTGTCCTTTGCGCCGAATGGATATGGGCTGCATCAGATGGTCGGCAATGTCTGGGAATGGACGGCCGAGCCGTTTCGCATCCGGTCTGCCAGCGTGACCGCCCGGCGCATGAATGCCGCCGCGCAGGGCAGGCGGTTGCTGAAGGGCGGGTCGTTTCTGTGCCACCAAAGCTATTGCCACCGCTATCGCATCGCCGCACGGACCGGCAACACCCCCGACAGCACCAGCGCCCATACCGGGTTTCGCGTCGTCTATGACGCGCCTCCGACCTGATCCCTGCGGGGACGTCGCCCTAGGCCGCGCATGAGCGGTCAAGCGCCCGAAATGCCGCGCGCAGCCCGGCCCGGGTCAATGCGCCTGCGTCGTGGCACTGGCCCTCATGCCCGGTCAGGGCCAGTGCGCGGCGATAAAGCGCCGTCAGCCCGGCCGCCCCGATCAGCCCGACCGGAATGTCGTCCAGGGATGCGGCGACCGCTGCGATTTCGGTTCCGATCAGCATGCCCGACAGGCGGCTTCCGGCGCTGACCGGGTTCAGGTCGCCCAGCAACCCTTCGGCGCGCAGGCTGAACAATCGCATCGCGATCCCGCGCGGTTCGTCCAGCGCCTGCCGCACCCCGGCGTCGAAGGCTGCCATGTCGGTTCCTTCGGTACTGACCGAAAAGCGCAGCACGGACTTGTTGGCGATCAGGGCGAAAACCTCGCCGGTCATTGCGGTCTGGAAATTGCTGATCGCGCCGTCTTGCAAGCGCACCCATTTGCTGTGCGTGCCGGGCAGGCACAGGACCCCATTGTGGCCGGGTCGCAGGGCCAGGAAACCGGAAATCTGCGTTTCCTCGCCCCGCATCACATTCGCCGGGCTGGACTGTTTCAGCCCCGGCAGGATCCAGACGGGTCGCGGACCATCCATGCGGACCGCACCCGATGCGGGGTCGCGCCCGGCCTCGGAAATGTCGCGATAGGGCGCCTCGCACCAGCCCTGCGCCGCGCCTGCCATGCCTGCGATCACGACCGGTGCGGTCGCGGGCAGGCCCAGATCCGACAGCGTGCGTTCCAGAAGCGGGGCATAGTCCTGGGGACGAAGGCTGCCCATTCCATGCGGCCCGCATTGTTCCGCGACAACCGCCCCCGTCCTGTCCATCACCCACAGGCGAAAGCTGCTGGTTCCCCAATCGATCCCGACGAATTCATGATCCATGCGATATGTCCCCCATGCCTACCAGTTCGTGACCGAGCCGTCGGGCCGGCGCAGATGCGGGCATTCGACGGGCAGGGGCCGGGTCGCGCGCAACGCGGCCTCGTCAATTTCGATGCCAAGGCCGGGACTGTCTGGCACGGGATAGACCGCCCCCTGCAATTCGACCTGCTTCGGGAACAGCCTTTTGTCGTGAAAGCCAAGATGCTCGACCGGGGATTGCCGGGTTTCCAGCCAGCTGAAATTCGGCACGGCGGCCGACATATGGACACTGGCCGCCGTGCAGACCGGTCCCAACGGATTGTGCGGCATCAGATCAACGTAATGCGTTTCGCACCAGGCAGCGACCTTCATCGCCTCGGTGAAGCCGCCGATATTGCAGATGTCCAGCCGCATGTATTGGGTCAGGTGCCGTTCGATAAAGGGCTGCGCCTGCCATTTCGAGGCGAATTCCTCGCCGATCGCGAAGGGAATCGTGGTCAGCCTTCGCAGCGCCGCATAGGCATCGGGGTTTTCCGACCGGATCGGCTCTTCCAGGAAATCGACGGTGCCGGGCGGCATCATGCCGGCAAGGCTTGCGATCTCTGCCGGGCTATAGCGTGAATGAAGGTCGATCCCCAGACACAGTTTCGGAAAGGCGCCGCGCAGCGCGGTCAGCGTCCGTGCGGTCGGTGCCAACGAGGCGCGGGGATCGAAGATTTCGCTGTCAAAGCCCTCGGGATAGATCCGCACGCAATCCCATCCGGCCGCGACCAGCGTGGCGGTATCGGCCAGCGCCTGTTCGGTATCTGCCGCAAGAAAGCTGGCGAATGTCGGGACGACATCGCGTTGCTTGCCCCCCAGAAGTTGATGGACCGGAACGTCCAGTCGCTTGCCCAGCAGGTCATGAAGGGCAATATCGATGGCAGAAATGGCAGCGGTCAGCACGCGGCCACCCTCGAAATACTGGCTTCGATATGTCTCTTGCCAGATCCGCCCGATGCGACGCGAATCCTGCCCCCTTAGAAACCGCGCGAAATCGGCGATCACCGCGCTGACGGCATCTTCGCGCGAGGAAAGCCCCGACTCGCCCCAGCCCACCAGCCCGTCCACCGTCTCGATGCGGACCAGAAGCTGGTTTCGGCCGCCCACGCGGACTGGCAGCGCCTCGATCCGCGCGATGTCGGCAGCGCAGTCCCGGCCTGTGACAAGGGGGGTGGCAAGCGCGCTTTGATGGGACATGGGGGCGTTCCTCTGATGATCTTGCGGAACCTCTACCACCTTTTTCACAAATCGTACATTATTTTATTAACATCGAGCGTGAAATATTGTTGTATGTGCATCAAACCTGCTGCTGGAAGGAAGGCACGCCCATGTCGGATCGCAAGAATATCGTTCTGTTCATCACCGATCAGTGGCGCTGGGACACGCTGAACCAACCCGGTCATCCCGCAAAGCTGCCCAATCTGCGCCGCTTCATGGACGAGGCGACAAATCTGCCGAACGCTTTCACGACCGTGCCGTTATGCACGCCCGCGCGTGCCAGCCTGTTCACCGGCAAGCTGCCCCATCAGCACGGCACGATGGACAATGTGCAGGGCCGGTCCTTCTATCCGCATGGCAAGCTGCATCCGGCGCAGCGCACCTATCTGGAAAGGTTGCAGGATGGTGGTTACCGCGTCGCCTTCATCGGGAAATGGCATCTGGGCGACCGGACGCTGCTGCAGCGGGGGATCACCGATGTTCAGCTAAGCGATGGTGGCGATACCGAATTGATGCAGACCGCCCCCGTCGAGCTGGCCGAAGGCGGTAAATCGCCCTATTACGCCACTGTCGCGCAAGGGGTTCCTCTGGACGAACAGCGGGTCGAGGCGGCGATCGCGAAGCTGGCCGAACTGGGCGCGGATGACCAGCCCTTCTGCCTGGTCGTCTGTCTTCACGGGCCGCATTTCCCGCATCACGTTCCACAGCGTTTCGTCAATCTTTATGACGATCTTCCCGATGATTACATGCCCCCAAACTTTGCCCCCCAGTTCAGTGAGACGGGCAAACCGGCGGCGCAGGGCGCGTTCTACTGGCCCTGTCAGGACACATCGCACATGACCCCGGCAGACTGGCGGCGCACCACGCAACATTACTGGGGTTTTTGCAGCTATATCGACGACATGTTCGGCAGGTTGCGTCGGGCGATGACGGAACAGGGGCTGGACGATAGGACGGTTCTTGGCTTTACCGCCGATCATGGCGAGATGCTGGGTGCGCATGGCTGGTTCGACAAGGGTCCGTTCTTCTACGAAGAGGTGATGCGCATTCCGATGATCCTGCGCGACCCTGCCGGCACGCCCGACACACGTCGGAACCATGTCAGTTTTCACGATCTTTTCCCGACCGTCATCGAACGCGCCGGCGCGGCCGATTTGCTGTCCGGCGACGAGGAGGGGCGCAGTTTCTGGAACAGCGCCGCGCAAGAGGTGTATTATGTCTATGATGCCTATCAGGGGCGTCAGTTCCGCTTTCGCGGCATTCGCGAAACGCGCCTTAAATATGCCTGGAGCCCGCATGACATCGAAGAGCTGTATGATCTGGACCTCGATCCGCACGAACGTGTGAACCTGGCTGACCACCCAGATTATCAGGATGCGCGTTGGCGGCTGCGCTGTCGGCTGTTCGACTGGATGGACGCGCAGGGTGACTGGCTGGCCGGACCGGGCCACCACCCGCCTGTTGGCAGCTATATCGACGGGCGCGATGCCGCTGAACAGCACCGGCACCCGCAGTAATCAAATCTGTTGACTTCAAACATCTGATGTTTAAATTGGTCCTATGAACGAGATTCTGTATTACAACCTCAAGGATGCCCCGACGCTGGCCCCCAGCCTGGTCACGCAGTTGTGCCGCGAGATGGGCCGCCGCATCGTCGGTGGCTATTACGACGAGGGTGCGCTGATCGAGGATGAGGGCACGCTGTCGTCCCGCTTCAGCGTCAGCAAATCCGTGGTGCGCGAAGCGGTCAAGCTTCTGGTCGGCAAGGGCCTGCTGGAGGTTCGTCGCGGCATCGGCACCAAGGTCCGGTCGCGCAGCCACTGGGCGCTTCTGGATGATGACGTGCTTGCCTGGCACCTCGCGGCCGAGCCCAAGCCCGCCACGCTGCGCCAGCTGATGGACATGCGGCGCATCATCGAACCCAAGGCCGCGGCCCTGGCCGCACGCTGCGGAACGGACGAACAGCTGGCCGCGATCAAGGCAGCGCAGGACAAGATGGATCAGGAGCAACGGTCCAGCGAACATTTCGCCGTCGCGGATGCGCTGTTTCATCAGGCCATCCTGCGGGCCACCAACAACGAATTCCTTCTGGCGCTCGAGGGGGTGATCTTCTCGGCGCTGCTGGGGTCGATCCGACTGACCAATGCGGATCCCGAACAGAACAGGAAGTCGCTGCCATTCCACCGCGATCTGCTGGCAGCGATCCTTGCCCGTGACGCAAGCGCGGCGGAACAGGCGATGGAACGTCATCTGATCGACACCAGCGAAAGACTTTCGGCGCTGGTGCCGGGCTTCGGCGGGGCGGCGAAGTAAGGGAGAGATCCCGCCCCCAGGGATAACCGATCAAATCGCAGAACATGTCCGGGCAATGACGGACATGACAGGTGCCGCATGTTCTTTGCGGCCCCGGAAATGGCGCCCTGCGGGCAGCCACATTGCCAAGTGATGCCGTGCGCATAGCCGCGGCGACCAATGGGAGGGGAGAACCATGAGAAAACTGCATCAAAAGGCACTGCTGACGGCAGGTTGCATGATGGCCATGCCACTGAGCGCATCTGCCCAGGATATGGTGGCACTGCTGCTGCCCGAGAACGTGAACCCGCGTTGGGAACAGCAGGACGCGGCGGCCTTCGTCGCCCGGATGAAGGAAATCGCGCCCGACGTCTCGGTCGAGGTGTTCAACGCCAATAACGACAGCTCCGTCCAGCAGCGGCAGGCCGAACAGGCCCTGACCCAGGGTGCCAGGGTGCTGGTCGTCACCCCGATCGACGGCGACAGTTCGGCCATCATTGCCGATCTTGCCGCCGAAGAGGGCGTGCCGACCATCGCCTATGACCGCATGATCAATTCGGCCAACACGAAGTTCTGGGTGCAGGCCGACATGTTCGCGACCGGTGCCGCGCAGGCGCAGCACGTCATCGACAACACCGCCGACGGCGACACGCTGGTGATGCTGAAGGGCTCGCCCACCGATCCCAACGCCGCCGTGATCGCCGATGGGCAGATGTCGGTCCTGCAACCCCTGTTCGACAGCGGCGCCCGCAAGCTGGGATATGAAAACTGGACGCCCGGCTGGGATCCCGCGATCGCCCGCCGGTCGATGGATCAGGCGCTGACGCAGCTGAACAACGACCTGCAGGGCGTGGTGTCGTCGAATGACGGCAATGCAGGTGCGGCCATCGAGGCGATGGAAGAACAGGGGATGGCGGGCACGGTCCCGGTGTCGGGGCTGGATTGCACGGTTCAGGCGCAACAGCTGATGCTGCTTGGAAAGCAGACCCAATGCGGCTGGCGGCCCCTGCATGAAATGGGCGGTGCCGCCGCCGAGGTCGCGGTGCGCCTGATGAACGAGCAGGATTATTCGGATCTGGCCACGGCCACAGTCACGAACGGGGTCGGTGCGACGGTCAATTTCGTCCCGGTCGACAGCTACTCGGCAGTGGGCGCCGAAGGTGTCGCCTATGTGATCGAGAACGACCCCTCGGTCAGCCGGGACATGGTCTGTCAGGGCGAAGCCGCCAAGACCGATTTCTGTGCCGATTGAGGCCGGCATGATGACAGCAAGCACAACCACGGCGGGGCATCAGGCCCCGCCCACCGCCCCGCCCACCGGCGCCGGGGATCGCGCGCATCTGCGGGTCAGTGGCATTCACAAGCATTTCGGCGGTGTCCACGCGCTGCGCGGCGTCGATTTCGAGGTCGCGCGCGGCGAGGTGATGGCTCTGGTCGGCGATAACGGTGCGGGAAAATCGACGCTGATGAAGGTGTTGGCGGGGGCGCATGTCGCCGATGCGGGCACCTTCCATCTGGACGGGCAACAGGTTCATGTCGGCGGGCCGAAGGACGCCGCCGCGTTGGGTATCCAGATCGTTTATCAAGATCTTGCCCTGTGCGAGAACCTGGACGTCGCCGCCAACCTGTCCCTGGGGGCCGAGCCCGTTCGCCCGGGTTTCGGGTTTCTGCCCCGGTTGCTGCGGCCCATCGACGATCTGCGGATGGAGGTCAAGGCGAAGCGCGCCATCGACCAGTTGCAGGTGCGGACGCTGAAATCTGTCCGCGCGCAGGTCGGCGGCCTGTCTGGCGGTCAGCGGCAGGCCATCGCCATCGCCCGGGCGGTGGGGGCCGACAGCAGTGTCGTGATGCTGGACGAACCGACCGCCGCCCTGGGTGTGGCACAGACCCGGCAGGTTCTGAACGTGGTCAAGCGCCTGCGCGAGACCGGCCACGCCGTCATCTACATCTCGCACAACATGCGCGACATTTTCGAGGTGTCGGACCGCATCTGCGTTCTGCGCCACGGCGCGAATGTTGCCACCTGGCGTACGCAGGACACGACCCCCGATGAGATCGTGGTCGCCATGACCCGAGGTCTGGAAAAGGAGGTGGGCCGTGCAGGATAGCGCCTTTCTGGGGATGTCGGATCGTCTGCGCATCCTGCGTCAAAGCCGTTTCGGCGCCTTCGCCCCGGTCCTGTTCGCGCTTGCCGCGATCTGGGGATATTTTGGTCTGGCCCTGCCTTTGTGGGACTATCTGACCACGCCCGAGGCCCAGAACCTGCGGCTGATCTTTCTCAGCCCGCGCAACATCTACAACCTGTTCATGCAATCGGCGGTGATCGCGACGCTGGCGGTGGGGATCACCGTCGTCCTGCTGCTGGGTGATATCGACCTGTCCGCTGCGGCGACGGCGGGGGTCTGTGCGGCGCTATTGGGCGTGCTGGTCCTGGCCGGGCTGCCGGGTTGGGCGGCCTGCGTGATCGTCATCGCGGTCGGGGCCGTGATGGGGGCGGCGCAGGGCATGCTGATCGCATATGTCGGCATCCCGTCATTTGTCGTCACGCTTGCGGGGCTTCTGGGCTTTCAGGGGCTGATGCAGAAGATCCTGCCGACCGGCAACCTGAATATCGACGATCCGTTCCTGCGCGGAATCTCGCGGATTCTTGTGCCCGACATGCTGGGGCTGGCGATTGCCGCGCTGATCGTCGCGGGGATGATCGCGCTGTCGCTGCGGCGACAGCATCGGCGGCGCGAGGCCGGTCTGGAACAGGACAGCCCGATTGCCGTCTGGGGGCAGATCGCGATGGTCGCGACCCTGCTGTTCGGCGCGGTGCTGACGCTGAACGCCTATCGCTCGGTTCCACTGCTGATCCTGTTGCTTGTGGCGATCACGGCGGCACTTGGCTGGGTGACGACATCGACGCCCTTTGGTCGTTCGATCTTCGCGGTGGGCGGAAATGCCGAAAGCGCGCGGCGCGTCGGCATGAATGTGCGCCGCATCCGCGTCGCGGCCTTCGCCATCGTCGGCATCATGGCGGCGGTCGGCGGCATCTTCGGTGCCTCGCGCTATGGCTCGGTGTCCTACACGGCCTTTGCGGGCGGTTCGCTGCTGCTGGAAAGCATCGGCGCGGCGGTCATCGGGGGAACCTCGCTGTTTGGCGGGCGCGGATCGGTCTGGAACGCGATCCTCGGGGCGCTTGTCATCGGCTCGCTTGGAAACGGACTGGACCTGTCGGGCGCAAGCGCGGCGGACAAGCTGATGTTTTCGGGGGCGATCCTGCTGCTGGCCGTGGCGCTGGATGCCGTTTCGCGTCCTGCGGGCCAAGGCAGATAGGGGGCAGGGATGAACGACATGCTGAACCTTGTGCTGAACTGCCTTATCCCCGCCCAACCGTCACGGTCGGTCCCGGGTGGCGGCGAGGTGGGCGTCGAGGAATTCCTAGGCAACGCTTCGGCCTTCGACCCCGATCCGCAACAGGTCGTCGCCACGATCATGACGGCAGTGGCGCAGCTGGCCCCGGAATTCGCCGGTCTTTCCGACACCCGGCGCGAACAGGCCCTGGCCTGGGTCGAGACCGAGATGCCCGACATCTTCGCGCGGTTTCTGCGGCTGGTTTATATCGGCTATTACGGCCAGCCCGCGCTCAGGCCCTTGTTCGGGGTGGGGGCCCATCCGGTCCATCCGGGGGGCTATGCCGTGCAGCCGGAAGATGCCGCGACCATCGACAGTCTGACCGCGCCGGTGCGTCGGCGCGGCAGGATCTATCGCGACCACGGAGGTGACCATGACGAATGAACCGGTTGACGTCCTGATCATCGGCGCGGGCGCCTCGGGTGCCGCGATCGCATGGTCGCTGCTGGAAACGCGCATGCGGATCCTGTGTCTGGAACAGGGCGACCACCTGCCGGATGATGCCTTTGCCAGCCGCCGCGCGGATTACGAACTGGCCCGCTATTCCGATTTTTCCTGCGATCCGAATGTGCGCCGGCAACCGCAGGACTATCCGATCAATGTCGAGGACAGCTGCATCGCGCCGGTGAACTGGAACGGCGTGGGCGGTTCGACAATCAATTTCCTGGGCCACTGGCCGCGCATGAAACCATCGGATTTCCGCGCCCGCAGTCTGGACGGCGTCGCCGAGGACTGGCCGATCGACTATGCCACGCTGGAGCCTTTCTTTCAGGTGAACGACCGCAACACGGGCGTTTCGGGACTGGGCGGCAACCCGGCCTATCCCGATTACGAACCCGAATTGCCCCCCATCCCGATGGGACGGCTTGGCCGGCGTCTTGCGCAGGGGTTCAATGAACTGGGCTGGCATTGGTGGCCCTCGGATGTGGCGATCCTCAGCCGCGATCACGATGGGCGGCAGAAATGCGTCAATGCCGGCACCTGTGATCTGGGCTGTGCGGCCGGCGCGAAGGGCGGAACCAATTTCACCTATTGGCCGATGCTGGAACGCGCCGGGGTCGAGCTGCGGACAAGATCGCGCGTGCGCGAGATCCTGGTCGATCCGGCCACGGGTCTTGCCACCGGCGTGCTGTATCACGGCGCCGACGGGCAGCTGCACCGGCAGCAGGCCGAGATGGTCATTCTGGCCTGCAACGGCATCGGCACACCGCGCCTGCTGCTGAATTCGACCTCGGCCGAGTTTCCCGACGGGCTGGCAAACCGGTCGGGTCAGGTCGGGCGCAACCTGATGTTTCATCCGCTGACCGGCGTGTCGGGCGTCTTTGACGAACCGATGCACGGCCATGAAGGCCCGATGGCCTGTTCCATCCTCAGCCAGGAATTCTATGAAAGCGATCCGTCGCGCGGCTTCCTGCGGGGTTACGGGCTGCATTCCGGACGATCGACGACGCCGATGACCTTCGCGCTTGGCGGCTATGGCATCGACAAGCCGATCCCCTGGGGGGCCGCGCACAGGCGGATGATGGACGAGGTCTATCCCAATATCGCCAGCCTGACCGTGGTGGCCGAGGACCTGCCCGAGGAACAGAACCGCGTCACCCTGGACCCCGACCTGACGGATGGCGACGGCATTCCCGCCCCGCGCGTGCATTACCGTCTGGGCGAGAATACGCGCGCGATGCTGAAACATGGCGAGGCCCGCGCCGCCGAATTGCTGACCGCCGCCGGGGCGGCGCGCATCCTGTCCAAGGGCGACGGCGATGGCGTCTGGTGGCGCGCGGGCTGGCATCAGCTGGGGACCTGCCGCATGGGCGTGGATCCGCAACGCTCGGTCGTCAACGAATGGGGACGCAGCCACGATGTGAAGAACCTGTTCATCGTCGACGGCTCGATCTTCGTCACGGCAGGCGCGGTCAATCCGACATCAACCATCCAGGCGCTGGCGCTGTATGTCGGCGACCGGATCAAGGCGAATATCGCCACTCTCTTCGACTGAGGATCACGATGGAATTCCCGACACAGATGTATATGGGCGGCCGGTTGACCGACGGTCAGGCGACGCTGGACGTTCTGAACCCGGCGACCGAAACGCATGTGGCAACCGTTGCCGCGGCGGGGCCGGACGATGTGCAGGCGGCACTGGAATGCGCGCGCGATGCCTTTCCCGAATGGTCCGGCCTGCCGATCGCCGAACGACAGCGCTGGATGCTGAGGCTGCGCGACGAAGTGATCGCGAACGAAGAGTATCTGCGCCTGTGCATCCATCACGAGATGGGTAAGTCATGGGCCGCCACGCAAGAAGATTTCGACAGCCTGCGCAACTCTCTGGGCTATTACGCCGAGGAAATCGCACGGCTGCATGATTACGGGCTGGCCGATCGGGCGGGCACCCACACGCACCGCATGGTCCACGAGGCCGCGGGCGTGGCCGTGGCCTTTCTGGCCTGGAACTTTCCGCTGCTGAATCTGGCTTTCAAGATCGGTCCGGCCATGGCTGCGGGATGCCCCGTCATCATCCGGCCCTCCAACGACACGCCGATTTCGGCCTATGCGGTCGGGCAGCTGTGCCACCGGATCGGCCTGCCCAAGGGCGCGGTCCAGATCATCGCGACCGCCAGCTATGACGTGGCGGATGCGCTGTCGGCATCGACCATCCCGGCAGTGCTGACGCTGATCGGGTCGACCGCGACCGGCCAGCACATCATGCGGACCGGCGCGACCAGCATCAAGAAATACTCGATGGAGCTGGGTGGAAACGCGCCCGCGCTGGTCTTTCCCGATGCCGATCTGGATGTCGCGGTCGATACGCTGTGCGGCATCAAGTTCAACAATGCCGGGCAGATCTGCGTGTCGCCGAACCGCGTCTTTGTTCATCGCGATGTGCTGGACGACTTCTCGGCCAAGGCGGCGGCGCGGGCGAAATCGGCCAAGGTCGGTTGGGACCGGGATGCCGATATCACCACCGGCCCGGTCATCAATGCCAAGGCATTTGCCCGCATGAAGGCGCTGATCGGGGACGCATGGAACAAGGGTGCGGCACTGCTGGCAGGTGGGGATCGACCCGCCCAGCTTGATCGCGGCTTTTTCATCGCGCCGACGGTTCTGGGCAATGTGACCGAGGACATGGACGTCTATCGGCAGGAGACCTTCGGGCCGATCATCTCGATCATCCCGTTCGACGACGATACCGACCTGATCGCCAAGGCCAATGATTGTGAAGAGGGCGGGCTGACGGCCTTTGTCTTCACCCGCGATCTGGCGCTTGCCGAACGTCACGCGGCTGCCCTGCGCTATGGCGAGATCCAGATCAACGGCGTCAAGTACGACATCGACCTGCCGCATGGCGGTTTCGGGCAGTCGGGCATCGGGCATGACTGCTCGCCCTTGGCGCTGCACGACTACCTCGTCCTGAAACGCATCACGCGGGCCAATGGCGCGCATTCCTGAGGACATGACCCCATGAAGATCACCCACGTCATCAGCCATGTGCTGCAATATGACCTGCCGTCCGAGCTGGGCTATTCCCAGCAATATTACCACAAGCGCACCGCCCATCTGGTCGAAATCCGCACCGATGAGGGCGTGACCGGATGGGGCGAATGCTTCGGTCCCGGCAATGTGGCCGTCGCGAACAAGGGCATCGTCGAAAAGGTCATCCAGCCGATGATCCTTGGCGATGATCCGATGGATCGCGACGTGATCTGGCACAAGGTCTATAACCTGCTGCGCGATCACGGGCAGAAGGGGATGCCGATGCAATCCCTGTCCGGCGTCGATATCGCGCTGTGGGACATCGCGGGGCAGGTGGCGGGCCTGCCGATCCACATGCTGATCGGCGGGGCGCATCGCGACAGGGTGCCTGCCTATGGCTATGGCATGATGCTGAAGCGCGAAAGCCTGAACGATCATGTCGCCCGCTTCCGCGACGAGGCTGCCGCCATTCGGGACATGGGGTTCGCCGCGACCAAGATGAAGCTGGGCCTTGGTCCGCGCGATGACGTCAAACTGGCGCAGGCCGTGCGCGACGGCGTGGGCGAGGGCTTTCGCTTCATGGCGGACGCCAATCACTGTTACACGACCGCCGATGCCTTCTATGTCGGACGCGCGCTTGAGGAACTGGACGCCTATTGGTTCGAAGAGCCGGTCGCGCCCGAGGATCTGGACGGCTATCGCGAATTGCGCGCCGGGCTGCGGGTCAACATCTCGGGCGGCGAGGCCGAATTCAATCGGTGGGGCTGGCGTCAGATCCTGGAGAACCGCGGTTTGGACATCGCCCAGCCCGAGGTCTGCGCCATCGGCGGCATCAGCGAATACCTGCGCGTCCTTGCGTTGTGCCATGCGCATTTCACGCCGGTCGTGAACCATGTCTGGGGGTCCGCCGTGGCGGTCACCACGAACCTGCATCTGCTGGCCGCGATGCCCGCGCTTCCCGGCGGCCTGTTCCCGTGGGAGCCGATGCTGGAATTCGACACCACCGACAACAAGTTCCGCGACGATTTGCTGATCGAACCGCTGGATATTCAGGGGCAGGTCAAGGCATCGGGCGGCTATGTCGCGATCCCCGACAAGCCGGGACTGGGAATCCAGCCGGATCGCGACTTCATCAAGCGTTACGAACTGGATCTGTAGGGTCTAGATCGCGGATCGGCAGGGCCAGCGACCAAGGGCGATTTCCGCGCTGACGCATGTCAGGATGGTTTCGCGCATATAGGCCATGGCCCGCGATACCGGCGCGTCGTTGCGCAGGCACAGATGCATGGTTCTGGTGATCGTGCGATCCGCGATGGGCCGGCCCACCACGCCCGGCGCATAGGCGCCATAGTGAAGGTTGGCCTGCGTGCCCAGACCAAGACCCAGACCGGAATTCACATACATGACGGCGGCGGTGACGTTCTGGGAAAACATGCTGGCATGGTGTTCCAGACGCTTCTGCACATCGACATCATCCGCCATCGGCCGACCGCGCGGGCCGCGCCTTGGCAGAACGAAGCGGCGCGACAGAAACTCATCCAGCGTGATCGGCTTTCCGGCCTCGCCGATGATATCGTGGCGGCCGATGCAGATCATGTCCTCTTCCAGAAGCGGTTGCAGTGACAGGCGGCTGTCCCTTGGCGGGTTGAACGCGACGGCAAGATCGGTATCCGCCGCCAGCAGCGCATCGATGGTCGCGCCCGATACGCTTTCGGCCATTTCCAGTTGCAGATCGGGATGTTCCTCGGCGACCCGCCGCATCAGCGCAACGCCGAAGGCGGTGACTGCCGAAAACGCCAGCCCCAGGACGATGCGCCCCGAAAGATGATCCGCCGTGTCGCGCATATCGCTTTCGGCGCTGTCGATCGCACGCAGGATCGACACGGCGTGAAGGTGAAATTTCTGCCCGGCCGCTGTTGGCACGACGCCCCGGCGCGACCTTTCGAACAACGCCATCCCCAGCCGGTGTTCCAGATTGGCCAGGTGATGGGCCACCACCGAAGGCGCGCAGCGTTCGATATCGCTGGCGCCGGTGATGCTGCCGGTGTCGTAAAGGGCGTTGAAGATGCGAAGCTGACGCGGATCCATCCGTGATCTCTAATTTATAGAGATCATCCCATCAATCGTTATAATTTATCGTTAAACGAAAGCCTCATATGGTCGTCCCCAACGGAGGAGACGAGCATGACAGAAAAATTCCAGCCCCTTGCCGGTATCCGGGTGGTCGAGATGAGCCACATGATCATGGGCCCCTCATGCGGCATGTTTCTGGGCTATCTGGGTGCCGAGGTGATCAAGGTCGAGCCCCCGCGCGGCGACAAGACCCGCCACCTGACCGGAATGGGCAAGCCGATGTTTCCGCTGTTCAATCGCGGCAAGCGTTCGGTCACCATCGATGTGCGCACCGAGGCGGGCCGCGCCGCGCTGGAACGGTTGCTGGCCACCGCGGATGTCTTTGTCGAGAATTTCCGCGACTCGGCGCTGGTGAAGGCGGGCGTCGATGCCGAAACGCTGCGGGCCAAGTTTCCACGGCTGATCTTCGCGGCCTGCAAGGGCTTTCTGTCGGGCCCCTATCAGGATCGCACCGCGCTGGACGAGGTGGTCCAGATGATGAGCGGGCTGGCCTACATGACCGGCCCGACCGGTCGCCCGCTGCGCGTGGGATCGTCGGCCAATGACATCATGGGCGGACTGTTCGCCGCATTTTCCGTCGTCGCGGCGCTTCTTGAACGGCGCGAAGCCGGACATGGCCGCGAGATCCGCGTGGGTCTGTTTGAAAACTGCCTGCTTCTTGTGGCGCAGCACATGGTTCAGTTCGAGCTTGAGGGACGCAATCCGCCACCGATGCCCGAACGCGAATTTTCCTGGCCGGTCTATGACATCTTCGAGGATCGCGACGGGCGGCAGATCTTCGTGGGTGCCGTCACCGAAGGTCAGTGGGCGACGATCTGCCGCCTGCTGGGCCTTGATCGGCTGCTGGACGATCCGGCCCTGCAGACCCGCATGGCACAGATCGAGGCGCGCGCCTGGACCATTCCGCTGGTCGCCGAAAAGATCGCCGCGCGTCGCTTTGATGATCTGGCCCCCGAATTCGAAGCCGCCGGCCTGCCGTTCTCTCCGGTCGCGAAACCATCGGATATGTATGAAGATGCCCATGTCATGCGGCCCGGCGGCCTGGCCAGTTCGGGCTATGGCGACATGACGTTCCGGGCGCCCGGCCTGCCGTTCGAGATCGACGGCGCGATGATCGCGGGTGGCGGGGATGTGCCCGCGATCGGTCAGGACAATGCGCGGATCCTTGGCGAGCTTGGCTTTGACGCCGATGAAATCCTGACCTTGTCGGGCGCAAGATCAGAGGCCGCGTGATGAAGGTTCGCCAGATCTATCCCGAAAACCGCGTTGTCCTGCGCGAGGTCGGCTTGCGCGATGGTTTGCAACTGACGAAGGGCTTTCCCGATACCGCGCAAAAGCTGGCATGGTTGCGGGCCGAACAGGCCGCCGGGGTGCGGCATTTCGAGCTGGGCTCTTTCCTGTCACAGAAACATTTCCCGCAATTCGCGGATCTGCGCGATCTGATCGCGGCGGTTGCCCCGGTGCCGGGCTGCCATTCCTCGGCGTTGACGCTGAATGAACGCGGTGTTGCCGACGCCCTGCACACCAATGTCGACGAGATCGTGTTCGTGATGTCGGCCACGGAAAGCCACAGTCAGGCGAATACCAGACGCAGCCGCGCCGAAGCGGTGCAGATGCTGACGCGCATCAATGCGCAGCGCCGCGAACGCGAAGATCCGCCCGTGTTGATGGCCGGGATCGCGATGGCTTTCGGATGCTCGCTGGAAGGGCAGGTCGATCCCGATGCCGTTCTGCGGCTGGCCGAGGATTGCGCGCGGGCCGGCGCCGATGTGATCGCGCTGGCCGATACGGTCGGCTTCGGCGGGCCACGTCAGGTGGCGGCGCTGGCCGATGCGATCAATGCCGCGCTGGGTGCTGATATGCCCGTCGCCATGCATTTTCACGATACCCGCGGGCTGGCGCTGGCGAATTGCGCGGCGGCGCTGGATCACGGGATCAGGGTTCTGGACGGCAGCCTTGCGGGGTTGGGCGGTTGCCCCTTCGCGCCCGGCGCCACCGGCAACGCGGTGTTCGAGGATATGGCCTTTCTGTGCGACAGCATGGGGTTCGACACCGGAATCGATGTCGCCGCGCTAAAACCGGCACGGGCCATTCTGGAAAGCGCCTTGCCGCACGAGGAACTGCACGGTGCCCTGGCCCGTGCCGGCCTGCCGAACGTGTCAGAGCCCGCGTAAGATCAAGAAAAACCACGGTCATTTCGAGGAGGAGAGAACATGACCATGCTGAAAGCCCTGTCAGGCCCCGCCCTGCTGGTCCTGCTGGCCGGAACGGCCAATGCGCAGGATTACACCATGCGCCTGAGCCATCAGTTCCCGCCGACGCATCATACCGCCCTGCGCATGGTGCAGTTCGAAAAGGATGTCGAGGCCCAGACCGGCGGTCAGGTCGATGTGCAGATCTTCGGTGCGGCGCAGCTGTTCGGCCCGACCCAGCATCATGCCGCCGTCGCCTCGGGCGAGATCGAATCCGCGATCATCCTGAACCTGCAATGGGGCGGCACCGTGCCGGAAATGGCGGTGACGCTGATCCCGTATCTGATGACCTCGCCCGAGGCGCAGCAGGCGTTTATCGGCTCGCAGGCGTCGGACATGCTGGATGACAAGATGCGCGCCGTCGGCGTCCAGAACATCGCGTGGATGGTGGATACCAACGATCTGATCTTCACCTCGGCCAAAGGTCCGCTTGCGGCGCCCGCCGATTTCGAGGGCATCAAGATCCGCGGTCTGACGCCACTGTTCAACGAGGGGCTGAAAGCGCTTGGCGCGACGCCGGTCAACATGCCCGGCTCGGAAACCTATCAGGCCCTGCAGACCGGTGTGATCGACGCAGGCGTCACCGGGGTTGCCGCCGCCTATAGCCGGAAATTCTATGAGGTTCAGGACTTTGGCACCGCGACGCCGATGTTTCTGGCCTTCGACAATCTGGTCGTGAATCCGTCCTGGTGGGACGGCCTGCCCGAAGACCTGCGGGCCGGGATCCAGCATGCCGCCGACAAGGCGGTGGACAGTTCGATCATCACCCATGACGGCATCGATCCGGCCGCGATCAAGGTTCTGGCGGATGCCGGGATGGATGTGCATGTGTTGACCGATGATCAGGCCGCGCAGCTGCGCGATGTCATGCAGCCGGCGGTGCGCGACGCTTTTGTCGACGAAACCGGGCAGGATGGTGAAACGCTGCTGAAGCTGCTGGAAAGCAACTGATGGCAGGGCACACCCCGCATCCCGCCGACGCGCTGGACGGCGCTGATCCGCCCCGCTGGCTGATGGCGGCGGAACGCGCCGTCGACCTTTTGACGCAGGTTGCCTTTGCCCTGGCCGTCACTCTGGTTCTGGCGGATCTGTGCCTGCTGGGCCTGTCGGTCGCCGCCCGCTATCTGCTGAATGCGCCGATCATCTGGGGCGATGAGCTTGTCGCCCTGTCACTGACCGCGATCACCATGCTGGCCGCGCCGCGCGTGCTGATGGACCGGGGCCATATCGAGGTGGACATCCTGACCTCGGCGGCGCGGGGCAGGCTGGCGCTGGTGATCCGGCTTTGGGGTTTGGCCGCCGTTCTGGCCGTTGCGCTGCTGCTGATCTTCAACGGCTGGCACACGGCCATGTTTTCCAGGATGATCAACAGCCTGACCGATGGCTATCTGGAACTGCCCCTGTGGATGCTGCAACTGCTGCTGCCGTTTGGCGGTGCGCTGCTGCTGCCCGTCATCGCGTTGCAGGTCGCGCAGACATTCGTGTTGTGGCGCCGGGCGTCGGGCGCACCCACATCTTGCACCGAAGGAGCCCGCCAATGATCATCATTGCCATTCTGGGGACATTGCTTGTGCTGTTGTTCACGGGTGTTCCGATCTTTGCCGGGCTGACGCTGTATGGCGGGGCGTTGCTGCTGATCACGCAGGGTAATTTCGGTTCGGTCGCGGACATCATCTTTCACGAGGTAAACCGCTATCTGCTGGTCGCGATCCCGCTGTTCGCCTTCATGGCCAATATCATGATCCGGGGCAGGGTGGTCGATGATCTGTATGACGCCGCCTATACCTTCACCCGTCACCTGCCGGGGGGGCTGGCGGTGGCGACCATTCTGGCCTGCACGGTCTTTGCCGCCATTTCGGGGTCTTCCGTTGCGACGGCAATGACGATCGGCGCCGTGGCGATTCCGCAGATGCTGCGCTTTGGCTATGACGAACGGCTTGCCTATGGCGTCGTGGCCGCAGGGGGCACGCTGGGTATCCTGATCCCGCCATCGGGGCCGATGATCCTTTACGGGGTGACGACCGACACCTCGATCGGGGGGTTGTTCATGGCAGGCGTCGTGCCCGGCGCGACCCTGGCCGGCATCTTTATCCTGTGGGCGGTGATCCGCACTGCGATGTCGGGCAAGATGACGCGCGAACGCATGGCCCGCCCCGCCGAGATGGCGGCCGCCCTGCGCAAATCGTTCTGGGCGATCCTCATGCCTGTTTTCGTGCTGGGCGGCATGTATGCAGGCATCTTCACCGCGACCGAGGCCGCCGCCGCCGGCGCGTGGTTGGCCCTGGCGATCACCGTGGTCGTCTATCGGTCGATCGGATTGCGCGATATCTGGAACTCGGCCGCGGATGCCGCAAGGATGTCGGGGATGCTGTTCATGATCCTTGCCGGGGCGACGGTGTTCAGCCATGTCCTGACCAAGATGCGCGTTCCCCAGCAATTGGTCGAAACGCTGGTCGCCGCCGATATGGGTGCGCTGGGGTTCGTTCTGGTGATGATGGCGATGATCCTGATCCTGGGGATGTTCCTGGAATCCGTGGCCATCATCCTGATCACCGCGCCCGTGATCCTGCCCGCGATGATCCATCTTGGCATCGACCCGATCTGGTATGGCGTGCTTCTGGTCGTCAATCTGGAAATGGCGATGATCACCCCGCCCGTGGGCATGAACCTGTTCACCCTGAAGGCGATAACAGGGGCACCCATGGGCCGCATCGCGGCGGGATCGGCGCCCTATGTGGTGCTGATGCTGATCACGCTGGGGCTTCTTGTCGCGGTGCCGCAGATCGCGCTGTGGCTGCCATCGAAACTGTTCTGATCGCGGCGCGCGCAGCGGCGTGATAGGGAAACGACATATCAATATCAGTCTTTTGGGGGCATCCATGCATCGTCAGTTCATACCCGCGATCGCAGCCATGTTCATGGCAGCGGCCACCCCGTCCCTTGCGGAAATGACGCCCATCCCCGCACAGAAGGATTGGGTCGATGCAAAACGGCAGATCACCCTGAACGACGGGTTGACGGTCAGCTATGTCGAGATGGGTCCGCCCGATGGGCAGCCGATCCTGCTGTTGCACGGCTATACGGACAATTCGCGCAGCTGGTCCTTGCTTGCGCCGCATCTGGACGGACGACGCCTGATCGCGATGGACCTGCGTGGGCATGGCGACAGCGACGCGCCGATCTGCTGTTATGGCATCGACAGCCTTGCAAGCGACGTCAATGCCTTCATGGAGGCGGTAGGGATCGAACAGGCCGATGTCGTGGGGCATTCGCTTGGCTCGATGACCGCGGCGACGCTTGCGGCCTATCATCCAGAGAAGGTGGATGAACTGGTGCTGATCTCGACCTCGGCTTATCTGCCGAAAGAGGCCGGTGACTGGCTGTGGGACAATGTGCCCCTGCTGCAGCGCCCCATCGATCCGGACGGCGAGTTCATGATGAACTGGTACTGGAACCCGACCCCGGTGGACGAGGGTTTCCTGAAACGCGAACGGGCCGAAAGCGCCGCCGCGCCCGAGGTGACCTGGATGGGTGTGCTGCGCAGCCTTGGCCTGACCGACTGGAGCCGGATCGCAGGACGGATCAAGGCGCCGACGATGATCCTTTGGGGCGATCAGGACAGCCTGTTCGACGCCACCAGCCAGGACCATATCAAGACGGTCATGCCCGATGCGAAATACGTCACCTATGCGGGCCACGGTCACAACATGTTCTGGGAAATCCCACAGCAGGTCGGCGCGGATATCACACAGTTTCTGGGCCGCTAGAGCAGGGTCGTTGCGGCCGGGCCTAGTCCAAGTGAAACGCCTCGGTCACCGCGGCCCACCATTCGTTTTCGCCGCGGGTTTCCAGCGGTTTCTGCATCGGCCCGCAGATTGCCCACCAGTCGCGCGTGATCGGGTCGGCTGAGATTGCGGCATTGTCGGCGGCGAAATCCGTGCCGGTATATTCCCAATAGCTGAACATCAGCATTTCGGGTTCGCGCAGAAAGATCGAGTAATTGGTGATATGCGAGGCGCGCAGACGGGCCAGAACCTCGGGCCAGACTGCCGCGTGCAGTCGCAGATACTCTGCCTTGTGTTCCGGCCGCAGACCGATGACATGGGCCATGCGCTTCATGTCGGCCCCCTATCCCAGATCATAGATGCGTGTGGCATTGTCGCCAAACAACCCGGCCTGTTCCTCGGGCGACAGCCCCGCGGCCAGACCTTGGGCCACCGACAGCCAGCGGCCATAGTCGCCGGCCAGCTCCAGCACGGGCCAGTCACTGCCCCACATCAACCGCCGGGGACCAAAACTTTCGGCGATGTGGTCAAAGACCGGCTGAAGGGCCTGAACGGACCAGCCCGGACCGTATTCATTCGCAAGCCCGGACAGCTTGCAGGTGATCTGTGGATGGGCGGCAAGGGCCGTCATGCCTGAACGCCAGTCCTCGCCGGGATCGGTTCCGTCAAAGACCGGCTTCGCGCAATGATCGATGATGATGGACAGGTCGGGCACGGTCCGCGCCAACTGTTCGATCACCCGCAGATGGCGCGGTGTGATCAACGCATCCAGTCGCAGCCCCGATCGCGCCAGCTGGTGCAGCCCGCGCAGAACATCCGGCCGCAGGATCCAGTCCGTGTCGGAAATGTCCTGCAGCATGGGGCGCACGCCCCGCAGCTTTGGATGGTGCAGCCGCGCGATCTGGGCCGGAACATCGCCGGTCAAGTCCAGCCAGCCGACGACGCCCCTGATCAGCGGGTCACGGTCGCCGAGCTGTAACAGGAACTCGGTCTCGGCCAGCGTGGGGGCGGCCTGCACGACGACGGTGCCGCCGACATTCGCCGCCCGCGCCAAGGGGTACAGGTCGCGCGGCAGGATATCACGCCGGATCTGCGCAACGCTGTCATCCATCCAGCCATAGTCGCCACGGTCGATCCGCCAGAAATGCTGATGCGCGTCGATGATCACGATTAATCCTTGCACGTGTGAATGTTCTAAATAATAAGGAACCGAACGTGGGAGGATCGTCAATGCCTAATCCATCCGTGCTGCAATTCGGGACCAGCCGGTTTCTGCAGGCACATGCCGACCTGTTCTTTGCGGAATCCATGCCGGATGCCCGCCCTGTCACGGTCGTTCAGACCAGCGGCGATGCCCGTCGCGCGGCGCGGTTGGCGGCCCTGGCCAAAGGTTATCAGGTCAGGATTCGCGGTCTGGTGAATGGCGTTCCGACAGACACGGTTCAGGAAGTCTCATCGATCCGTCGCGGGTTGTCCTTCGAAGCCGATATGGCAGAAGTGCAGGATCTGGCGCAGCGGGTGGACATCATCCTGTCCAACACCGGCGATACCGGGTTCAGCCCAACCCCTGCCGATGCCAAGCCCGATCTGTGCCCGAAGATGTCCTATCCGGCAAAGCTTGCCCATCTCTTGCACCGGCGTTTCAGGGCAGGCGCGCGACCTGTCCAGATCATGCCGACCGAGCTGATCCGCAACAACGGCACGCAGCTGCGCCACCTTGTCTGCCAGGCAGCGGCCGATATGGGTAAGGAATATCACGACTGGCTGTGCCATGAGGTTGTCTGGGTCAATTCCCTTGTCGACCGCATCGTATCCCAGCCGCTTTACCCCGCAGGCGCGGTGGCCGAGCCCTATGCGCTTTGGGCGATTCAGGATCAGGCGCGGTTGACGGTGCCGTGCATCCATCCGGCAGTTCAGGTGGTGCCCGATCTTGGCGTGATCGAGCGGCGCAAACTGTTCGTGCTGAATCTGGGACATAGCCTTATGGTCTCGGAATGGTTGGAAAAAGGACGTTTCGGTCCGGTTCATGTCCGCGACGTGATGCAGGACGCGGACTGGGCCGCGCGGTTGCGCGCGCTTTACAAAGACGAGGTCAGGCCCGCCTTCGTTCTGGCCGGTGAGGCCGAAGGTCTGGACGACTATATCGAAACCACGCTGGGGCGTTTTGCGAACCCCTATCTTGATCACCGGCTAGAGGATATCGCCCAGAACCACGCCGAGAAACTCGACCGGCGGATCGGCGCGTTCCTATCATGGGCGCAGGCACATGGCGACAGCGGTCCCAAGCCAAAGCTGCGGGCCGCATTGCAAGGACAAATCGAATGAAAACGCGCCGCATGGGTCGGGTCGACCTGACCGTGACCGAACTCTCCTTTGGCTGTTCCAGCATCGGCAATCTTTACCGCCAGATCAGCGACGCCGAGGCGCAGTCGGTGCTGGCCTGTGCCTGGGATGCCGGGATCCGCTATTTCGACACGGCGCCGCATTACGGGCGCGGCCTGTCGGAGCAACGCCTCGGCCGGTTTCTGGCCTCGCGACCAGAGGCGGTGATCTCGACCAAGGTCGGGCGCGTCCTGTCACCGGCCCTTGCGCCGATTTCAGAGGCTGACGGCTTCGTCAATCCGGCGCAGAACGACATGCGCTTTGACTATTCGGGCGACGGCATCGAGGAAAGCTTCGAGCAAAGCTGCGAACGATTAAAGCGCAGTCGCATAGATATCCTTTATGTCCATGATCTTGGGGAATTTACTCACGGTCAGGCAGGAAATGCGGTCCATCGCGAAGATTTTCTTGGATCCGGATATAAGCGTCTGATGAAGCTTAAGGAAACGGGCCGAATTCGCGCATTCGGCTTGGGTGTCAATGAATGTGCGGTCTGCCTTGATGTGATGCGCCATGCGGGGCCTGTGGACGTGATCCTTCTGGCGGGGCGCCTGACCCTGCTGGATCGCAGCGCCGAGGCTGAGCTGGTTCCGCAATGTCGGCAAGCGGGCACCGACCTTGTTCTTGGCGGGATCTTCAATTCCGGCATTCTGGCGACGGGGCCGGTCGCGGGGGCCACCTATGATTACGGTCCGGCACCGCAACATGTGCTGACGCGCGTCGCGCAATTGCAGGCACAGGCACAGGCGCAGGGGGTTCCCCTGGCCACTGCCGCGCTGCATTTTGCGCTGCGCCATCCGGCTGTGGTTTCGACGCTGCTAGGGACAGCGAAACCAGCATCCCTGATGCGCAATCTTGCCGCTGCCAAGGCGGAGACGCCGCCCGGATTGCGGGCGCTGTTCGCTTAGGCCGCTAGCCCAGATCGTGATGGCGCAATGATGACAGAAGCGTGGTTTTCGAGGTGCGCAGGTGGCGCTGTGCCGCGGCGCGTGCGGCATCGGCGTCGCGGGCCTCCAACGCGTCGATAATGGCAAGATGTTCATCTATGGCGGCGGCGTTCCGTTCCTTTTCGGCCGTCTTGTCCCACATATAGTGATAGTGGAAGATCAGTGAGATAACCTTTTGAAATTCAGCGATGAACCGGTTCTTGACAACCGAGTTGATCGCAAGATGAAACTGTTCATCCAGTTTCGAGAATTCGTGATAGTCGGTTTCCATGGCGGTTTTCAGCGTCAGGTGATCGGCCCGCACTTTTGCCAGCGCCGCCCATACGGGATGACCGACCGGCGCCTCGGCCACCTGAGCGACCGCGTTCAGCTCCAGCACCGAACGAAAATCCGACAGCTCGATCGCGAAATCCTTGGTGAACCCCAGCAACATCCACCCGCCTTTCGGACGTCGCGACACAAGCCCGAACCGGCTTAGACCTGCAAGAAACTCCCGCAGATCATGCTGAGGCACATCGAAATTGCGCGACAGTTCGGCGATCGACAGCGGCGTATTAGCGGGCACGTCGAAGCGCAGCACCCAATCCAGAAAACGCTGCTCCAGATCGCCCTTATCCGCAGATGAGCGCGGTAGTGCGATCCTGTCCCCGCTTTGCGGTGCGCGCAGAAGGGATTTGTCGCGCCCCTGCCAAGAGATCAGGCCCAGTTCCTGCATCCGTGTCAGACAGCGGCGTATCACGGTCCGGCTGACGCCTGCGATTTCGGACAGCCGCGTTTCGGACGGGATGGGTGCCGCGACCGGCAGCGTTTCGCAATAGGTCAGGATCTGGTTATAGGCCTCGCGGTATCTGGTGTCGCTGCGCGCCATGTGTCGGCCCCTTTCGATTCCGGCATGTTCGCCGCACCTGTATTTGTTCATTATCATAAAAAACATTTGACAGAAAGCAAGACGATCCTGCTTATGTTTGAAATTATTAAATGCAGTGATGCGAAAGGAAGGCGCATGTCACAAGCGATCAAGGCCGAAACGGGGCGGGCTGCGCGACCTTTGGCGGGCCTAATTCCGGATCCGGGAAAGATCCACCGTCTTTCGGCCCTGCTGACGCTGCTATTGCTGATCGTGGGCTTTTCGCTGGCAAGTCCGGCGTTTCTGTCGGTGAGCAACTCGTTGACGGTCCTTTTGCAGACCTCGGTGATCGGCCTTCTGGGGATCGGCATGACGATGGTGATCATCACCGGCGGTATCGACCTGTCGGTCGGTTCCGTGCTGGCGTTGTCCGGGGTCGGCACGGCGATGGCAGTCAAGGCCGGGGTGCCGGTCGGTCCTGCGATGGGGCTCGGGGTGGCGATCGGTGCATTTTGCGGGGCGATCAACGGGCTTGTCGTGACCAAGGCAAGGATACCGCCCTTTGTCGCGACCCTGGGGATGATGTTGATGGCGCGCGGGCTTGCGCTGCAACTGACCGGGGCGGCGCCGATCTCGCAACTGGGCGAGGCGTTTGGCCGCCTTGGCAACGGCGCGCTGTTCCGCGTGGTCGAGATGCAGCCCAACGGGTTTCCGAAGGTGATCTTTCCGGGCGTTCCCTATCCGGCGATCCTGCTGCTGATCGTGGCCGCCGGGGCCGCTTGTCTGCTGCGCTACCGTCAGGTCGGGCGCCATATCTATGCCACAGGTTCCAACGAAGAGGCCGCGCGGCTGTCGGGAGTGCGTGTCGATCGGACCAAGATCTATGCCTATGTCATGTCGGGCGCCCTGGCCGGACTGGCGGGCAATGTGTTGATGTCGCGCCTTGTGACCGCACAACCAAGCGAAGGTGTGATGTATGAACTGGACGCCATCGCGGCGGCCGTCATCGGTGGCGCATCGCTGTCGGGCGGTGTGGGAACCGTGTCGGGAACGATGATCGGGGCTTTCATCATCGGCATCCTGCGCAACGGTCTGAACATGGCGGGGGTATCCGCCTTCATCCAGCAAATCGTGATCGGGGCGGTCGTCATTGCGGCGGTCTGGATCGATCAGCTGCGCAACCGGCGTTGACAGCCGGGCGCGACGACCGGCCCTTTTGCCGGCGCCGCAGACAACCGAGAAGACGAAAAAAGACCAATATCTCAACGAGGAGGAACGAGATGCGGTATTTCAAACCTGGTGCGATTGCATCCGTCATGGCCCTGTCCGCCGGGATGGCTACGGCAGGGGAGATCGCGGTGATCGTAAAGACCACCAACTCGAATTTCTGGCAGAATGTGAACAAGGGGGCCGAAGCCGCGATCGCGGATCAATCGGAACATACGTTCAGCTTTGACGGTCCGGCGACCGAAAGCGCCGTCGCCGATCAGGTCAACCTGGTCGAGAATGCCATCAATCGCGGCGTGTCGGGGATCGTTCTTGCGCCCTCTGACCCCGAGGCGCTGGCCCCCGCGGTCAAGCGCGCTTTCGAAAGCGGCATTCCGGTCGTCATCATCGACAGCGGTCTGACCGACAGCGCCAAGGATAGCTATCAGGCCTTTCTGTCCACCGACAATTGCGCCGCGGGCGAAGAGGTCGCCAAGCGCATGATCGCCGAGGCCGGCAGTGAAGGGAAGGTGGCGGTGATGTCCTATGTCGCCGGTGTCGGGTCTGAGATCGGGCGGGTGGGCTGCTTTTCCGACTATCTGACGGCCAATTCGGACCTTGAGATCGTCGGCCCGTACTATTCGCAAAGCCAGATGGCGATGGCGCTGAACCAGACTACGGATATCCTGGCCTCGAACCCGGATCTGGTCGGCATCTTCGGCGCGAACGAACCGACGGCGGTCGGCATGGGCCGGGCTATCATGCAGGCGGGCAAGGCCGGGCAGCTTGTCGCGCTTGGCTTTGATGGCAACGAGGATCTGCAGCAATTCGTGCGCGACGGGCTGATGCAGGCGACGGCCGTGCAGGGGTCATTCGCCATGGGCCAGATGGGCGTCAACGCGATCATCGACATTCTGGCGGGCGAAAAGGTCGAACCGTTCATCAACACCGGTGTGGTGCTGGTGGATCAGGCCAATATCGATTCAGACGAGGCGAAGAACGTCCTGTATTGAAACGGCTTTTCCGAGGGGCGTGGATCCTGCGCCCTTCGGTTCGCAATGACGCTGCGCCTGCACCCGGCGCGCCGACGACACTGGCAGAAAGGCACAGCATGTCCCAGACCCCTTTGGTAGAGATGATCGGCATCGAAAAGCATTTTGGCGGGGTGCGCGCGGTAGATCATGTCTCGCTTGAGCTTTATCCCGGCGAGGTGGTCGGGGTGCTGGGTCACAACGGGGCGGGCAAATCCTGCCTGATGCGGATCCTGTCCGGTGCCATGGTCCCGACCGCCGGTGAAATCCGCGTCAACGGCCAGCCGGTGAAATTCGACGACCCGACCGACGCCCGCGATGCCGGGATCGAAACGATCTATCAGACCCTGGCGCTGGCCGATCATCTGGACGCGCCGGCGAACCTGTTCCTGGGTCGCGAACTGAAAACCCGTTTCGGCAATCTGGACGATGCGCGGATGCTGAAGGAAAGCCGCAAGGTACTGGCGCGGCTGAACCCGAATTTCAAGAACCTTGCCGATCCGGTTTCCTCGCTGTCGGGCGGGCAGCGGCAGGTCATCGCCATTGCGCGGGCGATCTATTTCGACACCAAGGTCTTGATCATGGACGAGCCGACGGCCGCGCTGGGTCCGTCCGAGACGGCGATGGTGGCCGACCTGATCCGCCAGTTGCGGGCCGAGGGGATCGGGATCCTGCTTGTCAGTCACGACATGCATGACGTCTTTGAACTGTGCAACCGCGTGGTGGTGATGAACAAGGGCAGCCTTGTGGGGGCCCATGACATCGAAGAGGTGACCAAGGATGACATCCTCAGCCTGATCGTGAAGGGCGAACTGCCTGCGGACTGGACCGCCCGCAATCTGGAGATGTCGCTATGAAGGATCTGCCGCGGCATCAGATGACATGCGGGGTCTGCGTTCGGCCCGGCGTCTTTGCCCTGGAAAGCCGCATCCGACCCGACAGTGCCCCGGATGACTTCCGCCTGGTCGATATCGCGGCCATCGGGATCTGCGGTACCGATTACCACATCTTTGACGGCAAGCATCCGTTTCTGGATTATCCGCGCGTGATCGGCCACGAACTGTCCGGCCATCTGGTCGACGGACCCGACGCCGGACAGCTGGTCGTCATCAACCCGTATATTTCCTGCGGCGACTGCCGCGCCTGCCGTCGGGGCAAGCCCAATTGCTGCAGCGCCATCGCGGTGCTGGGTGTTCATACCGATGGCGGCATGTGCGCGCGTATCGCCGTGCCCAGGGGCAACCTGTATCCGGCGACGGGCCTGACCCCGGTTCAGGCTGCGATGGTCGAGTTTCTGGCCATCGGTGCCCATGCCGTGGCGCGGTCGGGCTGCGGGGCGGGCGATCGCGTGATGGTCACGGGGGCGGGGCCGATCGGGCTTGGCACGGCCCTTTTCGCGCGGATCGCGGGCGCCGAGGTGCATCTGCTTGATCTCAGCGCGGCGCGATTGGCGACGGCGGCCACTCAATTCGGCTTCAGCCGCACATACAGGCCCGGCGATGACATTCTGACGGGCGATCTGGCCGACGGTTTCGACGTGGTCTTTGACGCCACCGGCAACGCCACGGCCATCGAGGCGGGTTTTCCGCTGGTGGCGCATGGCGGGCTGACGGTTCTGGTCAGCGTGGTGAAGGACGATATCACCTTTTCGGATTCCGAGTTTCACAAGCGCGAAAGCCAGATCGTCGGCAGCCGCAATGCCACGCGGGCCGATTTCGACCGGGTGATGGCCGCGATCCGGGACGGGCTGGTGCCGACCGATCTTCTTGCCTCGGCCGTGCTGCCGCTTGCGGATCTGCCGGCGCGGTTCGCCAGCCTTGCCAAGGACCGCGATCACCTGATCAAGGTTCTGGTGACACCATGAGCGTCGGCGACATGACCGACCATCCTGTCGCGTTGCGCCTGCACAAAGCCGACAACGTGCTTGTGGCGCTGCGGTCGGTATCTGCGGGCACGCGGCTGCCGGGCGGCGTCGTTGCGGCACAGGCCATCCCCGCCGGGCACAAGATCGCCCTTTGCGATATCGCCCTGGGCAAGCCGATCCTGAAATACGGGCAGATGATCGGGACGGCCATCGCGCCGATCCCGGCGGGCGGGCATGTCCATGTTCAGAACCTGGGCATGGGCGAACACAAGCAGGACCACGCCTTTGGCGCGGCAGCCCATCGCCTGCCGGACGCCGAGGGCAGGGCTGAATTTCTTGGCTATCACCGGCCCTCGGGCAGGGTGGGGACGCGAAACTATCTGGGGATTCTGACCTCGGTGAATTGCGCAGGCTCGGTCGCGCGTTTTATCGCCGAGGCGGCGCAGCGGGCGGATCTTCTGGCCGATTTTCCGAATGTGGATGGGATTGTGCCCATCGTCCACGGCTCGGGCTGCGGCATGTCGGGCAGGGGCGAGGGCTATGACACCTTGTTCCGGACCCTTGCCGGATACGGGCAGAACGCGAATTTCGGCGCAATCCTGATGGTCGGTCTGGGATGCGAGGTCATGCAGATCCCCGATCTGATTGATCGCCGGGCGCTGAAGGACAGCGCAAGGTTCCGCTATATGATGATCCAGCACGAAGGCGGCACGGCCGCGACCGTCGACAAGGGCCTTGCCGTGTTGCGCGATCTGGCCGCCGAGGCCAACAGGGCCAGACGTGCGCCGGCCCCGGCGCGGCATCTGGTTCTGGGGATGCAATGCGGCGGATCGGACGGGTATTCGGGCATCACGGCGAACCCTGCGCTTGGGGTGGCGTCAGACCTGCTTGTGCGTCATGGCGGAACCTCGATCCTGTCGGAAACCTCGGAAATCTACGGCGCCGAACATCTTCTGACCAGTCGCGCCGTGGATCCGGCGACCGGGCGCAAGCTGATCGATCTGATCGAGTGGTGGGAAGACTATACCGCCCGCAATTTCGGCGAGATGGACAACAACCCCTCGCCGGGCAACAAGCGCGGCGGGCTGACGACCATTCTGGAAAAATCGCTTGGCGCGGTGGCCAAGGGCGGCAGCGCCCCTCTGTCCGGCGTCTACAAATTCGCCGAGCCGATCACCACGCCGGGCTTCGTGTTCATGGACAGCCCCGGTTATGACCCCTGTTCGGTGACGGGGCAGATCGCCTCGGGGGCCAATCTGATCGCCTTCACCACCGGGCGGGGCAGCGTTTCGGGCTATCAGCCGGTGCCCTCGATCAAGATCGCGTCGAATTCCGATCTGTGGCGCCGGATGCATACGGATATGGATGTCAACTGCGGCGATATCCTTGAGGGCGTCAGCCTTGAGGCGAAAGGTCACGAGATTTTCGAGCTGATGCTGCAAACCGCATCCGGTCAGCCCACCAAAAGCGAGGCGCAGGGCTTTGGCGCGGTCGAATTCGTGCCGTGGCAGATCGGCGCGGTGATGTAGCGGTTCGCGCGCTCTGCCGGGCGGGCTAGGGGTCGTCGGCCCCCTCGATCAGGATCCGGGTCAGCGCCGCCTTGTCCGAAACATGCAGCTTGGCATAGATATTGCGAATATAGTGGCGCACGGTCAGCGGTGACAGCGACATGGCCTCTGCGATGGCCTTGTGCCCCTGACCGCGCGAATACCGCTCGGCCACGTCGGCCTCGCGCTGGGTCAGGTGTTGGGCCGGGCCAAGCCCCTGAACCTGCAGGGTGACCATTGCGCCGTCAGGACGCCAGCTTAGCCTGTGCTGGCCCAACCTGCGCCAGCCCGGTCGCGCAAATCCCGCGACCAGTTCGGCTGGCAGGAACGGCCCCGTCCAGTCGGGCCATCTTTCGACCAGCACATCGTCGAAACCGTTCGAGGCCGACAGGATCAGGCCGTCGGGTTGGCAGAGGGCGCGCACCCCTGTTTTCGCCCCGCCCGCCGCCACCCCTTCGCGTGCCGCGCGCCAGCTTTTGCCAAGCGCGTCCATCATATGCGGAAACAGGGCGGTCAGCAGGTCGCCATCCTGTGCGGTAAAGCCGATGTCGCGGCGATACAGCGACAGGAATGCCGACAGGCCCAGCCGTTCCTGACGGCACAGGATGCACAGGATATGACGGATGCCGTGGCCGCGCAGGAATGCGGCGAATTCCGCGGCCGCCGACAATTGGTCCGGGCCCATCAGATGCGCCATTTCCGGGGCGTCGATGACCCGTGGCGCGATCGGGTCCTGATGTTTTCGGGCTTCCCACTCGGCGGTATAGGTCGGTGGCAGGTTGTCGGCATGGGTCGTGTGCAGTTGCAGGCCCGAATTCAGCCCCCACCAGGCGGAATCGAACCCGACCGCGCGCCGTGCGATGTTCAGCAATTGCTGTTGATCCGCGCCGCCAGCCTGCGCGGCGCGATGCAGGTCAAGGGCGACGGCGGAGAACCGTATAAGATCGCCGCTCATCCCGGTGCCCCTGTCATTTGTGCGGGTTCATCTGAATGTAGGCCTGGGGATGACCCGCTGGCAACCTTCTTTCCACAACAACAGGAGAGACGGCATGACAACAGGATACGTTTGGAAAGATATCTTTGCATGGCATCAGACGGGCGATGGTGGCGCGTTCCTGCCCGCCCGCGGCCTGATCCAGCCCGGGCAACTGCATGCCGAAAATGCCGAAACCAAGCGGCGCATCCACAATCTGCTGGAGGTCAGCGGCATCCTGGACGGTCTGCACAGCATCCGCGATATCGCCGCCGCGACCGATGAGGAAATCCTTGCCGTCCATGACGCCGCCTATATCGACCACATCAAGGCGCTAAGCGCCGAGAACGGCGGCGATGCGGGCGAACTGACTCCCTTCGGCCCCGGCGGGTACGAGATCGCGGCATTGTCGGCAGGCGGCTGTCTGACAGCGGGTCGCGCTGTGATGCGGGGCGAGATCGACAATGCCTATGTCTTGAACCGCCCGCCGGGGCATCACGCCGAACCCGATCGCGGGCGCGGATTCTGTCTGTTGGCCAATGGCCCCATCGCGGTCGAGGCGCTGCGGCGCGAATTCGGCATCGGGCGCGTGGCCTTTGTCGATTGGGACGTCCATCACGGCAACGGGGCGCAGCGCATCTATTACAACGACCCGACGACGCTGACGATCTCGATGCATCAGCACCATTATTACCCCGCCGATACAGGTGCGGTCGACGAAAACGGCAGCGGGGCAGGCGAGGGGTATAACCTGAACATCCCACTGCATCCGGGGTCCGGGCATGGCGCGTATATGCATGCCTTCGAAACCGTGGTGATCCCTGCGCTAGATCGTTTCCGGCCCGAACTGATCGTGGTGCTGTCCGGCTTTGACGGCGGTGCGCTGGACCCGCTGGGGCGCAACATGGCCTATTCGACGACATTCCGCGAGATGACGCGACAGGTCAAAAGCGCCGCCGAGCGGCATTGCCAAGGGCGGTTGCTGGTCCTGCACGAAGGGGGATATTCCGCGGCCTATGCGCCCTTCTGCGGCGCGGCGGTGGTCGAGGAACTGATGGGCGCGACCGATGTGATCGAGGATCCGTTCATCCCCATCCTTGAAGGCATCGGCATGATGGACCTGCAACCGCATCAGGCCGAGGCCATCGCGCGATCCGCCGCGCTGGTCAGCAGGATCGAAGCCCCCTGAGATTTCCGGCGTCGCCGCCTGATCCGCGGTGGCGCCGGTCTATCGCCCCGAGGGCTGGCGCGATAACAGGGCCGTGATCAGCGGCGCGGCCCTGCTGGCCTTTCGTCGCGGCGCGTGTTCTGCTTGCCGCGATGCAGATGCGGGGGGCTAATGGCGGGACTGTTCAGACTGGCCGTTTTGGGCGCGGCACTGTGGGTGACGGCCGCAATCGGCGCGACCGCGGCGGATTGCGGGTCCCCGGATCAGCCATGCACGCTTGCAGGTGGTTCCTATCACATGGCCGTGCCCGAAGGATCGGTCCCGCGCGGCATCGTCATGCATCTGCATGGCGGCGGTGCGTCGGGGCAGGCGATGCTGACTTCGGATCTGGGCAAAGAGGCTGTCGCGCGGGGCTATGTGCTGATCGCGCCGAATGGTGAACATCCCGAAAACCGCTGGACCCGCGACTGGTCGGTCGACGCCGGGAACATGGATTTTGAAAGGGACGATATCGCCTTTCTGAATGCGGTTCTGGCCGACGCCAGATCACGGACCGGCATGTCCGATGCCCCGGTCTATCTTGCCGGATTTTCGCGCGGCGCGTCGATGGTCTGGAACATGGCCTGCAAGCAACCCGATTTCGCGCTGGCCTATGCCCCGCTTGCCGGCGCATTCTGGGAACCGCTGCCACGGGATTGCGCGGCCCCTGTCAGGCTGTTTCACACGCATGGCTGGGCGGACCGGACGGTCCCGCTGGAAGGTCGATCCTTTCGGAAAGGCGCTGTGGTGCAGGGCGATGTCTGGGCCGCGCTGGCCCTGCTGCGCCGGGTCAACGGCTGTGACAACCGTCAGCCCGACGACAGCCAGACCACGGACGGCCTGTGGACCCGTGACTGGCGCGATTGCGCCGGTGCGCCGATCCGGCTGCAATTGCATCGGGGTGGACATGGCGCGCCAGAGGGTTGGGGCGACGCGGTGATGGACTGGTTCGAAAACTGATCGCCCGGCGGCGGCACCGGATCCTGCCGGGCGGCCCCATGCGCCGCCCGACAATCCGTGTCGCGCCTGTTCAGCCGATCCAGCCGGTCATCTGCGCATAGATCAGGAACAGCGCCGCAATGGCGATCCAGATGCCCAGAAGCGGCAGGAAAAAGCGCACCCAACGGTCCCAGCTGACACCGGCCAATGCCAGTGTCGCCATGAAATATCCCGAGGTCGGAAAGAAGATGTTCGAAAGCCCGTCGCCCAGCTGATAGGCCAGAACCGAGCTTTGCCGCGTGACCCCGATCAGGTCCGACAGCGGCGCCATGATCGGCATCGTCACCAATGCCTGTCCGCTGCCCGACGGAACCACGAAGTTAAAGCCGAACTGCGCCGCGAACATCCCCAGCGCCGAGAAGGTCGAAGGCAGACCACCGACAAGATTGCCCAATCCATGAACCAGCGTGTCCATGACCTGACCCTGTTCCAGCATGACCGCCACCGCGCGGGCCAGCCCGACGATGATCGCCCCGACCAGAACGTCCTGAAATCCTTCGTTGAAGGCGTCACAGATCCTGGTGGTGGACAATCCAGCGATCAACCCGACCGAAATCCCCATGACCACGAACAGCCCGGCCATCTCGGTCATGAACCAGCCGCGCGTCAGGACCCCCCAGACCATGATCGCGAAGAACCCGATCGTGGCCATGCCGGCCCATTTCTGGCGCGGGGAAAAGCGCAGGGCCGAGGCGGCGTCGTCATGCACGTAGATGCGGCGTTTTTCGGCCTCTTTGTCGTCTCCGGCCATCAGGCTGAAATCGGGATTGGCGCGGACCTTCAGCGCATAGCGCATCAGATAGATGATCGCGGCGGCGGTCAGACTGACAAACATCAGCGCGCGCAGCCCAAAACCCGAATACAGCGGCAATTGCGCGATGGTCTGGCCAAGCCCGGTATTGATCGGGTTCAGGACGCCGGCCGTGAACCCCGCCGTCGTTGCCAGAAGGGCGGTGCCGACCGCAACGACGGAATCAAAGCGCAGCGCGATCATCAGCGGCAGGATGACCGGCACATAGACCAGCGCCAGTTCCTGCGTGCCGATCAGCGTCGCGATCACCGCGAATGTCGCCATCAGCACCGGAATCATCAGCACGCTGCGCCCGGCAAAACGGCGGGTCAGCTTGTCTACCGCGACATCAATGATGCCGGTGCGGCGGATGACCATGAACATGCCGCCAATGATGAGGGTAAAGAAAACGACCTGCGCAGCGTCCATCAACCCGCGCGGCACCGCCAGCATGAACTGTTCAAAACCGACCGGCGCCGCATCGACATAGCGGAAGGTCGCGGGATCCACGGCAACGCGACCATTGGGCAGGGTGACCCTGTCATAGATGCCCGCCGGGACGATATGCGTCAACAAGGCCGCAATCGCCGTAAAGACGAACAGGATGACATAGATATGCGGCATCCGAACTCCGCGCGCCTTCTGTTCGGCGGATCGGTCCTGGGTCGTGTCGGTCATGTGCGGCTTCCTGTTGATTTGTCTTTGATCGGTCGTGCCAGCTGTTCTGACATTCGTTCTTTTATTTCTTGTAAAATGTTAGCTGACAGGCCACGCTGAAGGCTATGCAGGTAATCTGGAATGGTTTCTTCGGGAAATCTTGAAAGTCTTTAGATTGGCATGCGAAGGGTCCCTGAATGACAACGGCGCAGGAACTGCAATCGGAACAGGCATTTGCGGCCCTGTTGTCGGCGCTAAAGTCCGGACGTCTGCGCAGCAGCGAGTTTCTGACAATGCCGGATCTGGCTGCGATCCTTGGCTTTCCCCTTGCCCCCACGCGTGAGGCCGCCAAGCGCGCCGAGGGGCAATCGCTGCTGACCATCCTGCCCAAGCGTGGCCTGACGATCATGGATTCGGGGCCGGGCGTGACCCGTGACTGCATGGACATGCGGGCGGCTCTGGAACAAGAGGGGGTGCGCCGCTTGCTGGCATCGGGCCGTTGCGACCTGGAGGCTTTGCGCAAACAGCACGAACAGCTGCTGGCCGAGGCGCGATCGGATCCCGGTGCGGATCTGTCGCGGCGGGCCTTGGCGACCGATCTGTCCTTGCATGATTTCATGTCCTCGGGGCTGAAGAACCCGTTCCTGTGTCAGGCCTATCAGTCGAACCGCAACCGGATCACGGTGATCCAGAACGCGCGCAGCTTCCTGCCCGATCGGGTCATTCCCGCAATGGAAGAGCATCTGGATATCATCGCGGCCTTGCAGGCGGGCGACCTTCCGGCCGCCATCGCGCATATCGAAAGACATCTGCATCAGACCTTGCGGTGGTGGGGCGTCGAGTTGCGCCAAGACTGGGCCGATCGCCGTGATCCAGGTCCAGCTTGACACGCCCGCGATCAGGCCGCGCGCTGACCGCCGTTTCCGCGCCTGTGTCAGAACCCGGCACAAGCGACAGCATGTGATGTGCAAACGTGTCGACGGGAATAGGTATTGTCGACAGGACGCCATCCTCAGAACGACGGACGCCACAGCCGAGGCGGGTGATCCCGATATGCCGCTGCGGCGAGAGGCCAGCTGTGGTCGCGAGATTTCAGACCGGTTGCCAAAGCGACAGCGAGTGAAAACGGACTGGACCTGCACCGGTTTTGCCCCGGTCGGGTGCTCAGGTTAGGCGGCTCTTTGATCAAAGGCCACGGGTGATTGCCACCCCCAGTGCCGCGAAATTCCGGCGCGGGTTGTCAGGTTCTGTTTGATGCGATTACTCATGGCGCAGCCGAATATTCGACGGAAAGACTAATCCATGATGACGGTCAGGCTAACCTTCTTCGCGTGTCCAGTCAGTCCCGGCGGGACTTCTAACTAATAGATAATCTGAATTATGGAGCAGCAATAGATTAATCACGCTCACCATGATTGCGCTGATCGGCCTATGGTCAAGGTATCCCTTTCCCGAAACGGACTTATCCCACGGCCTCTGTGAAGAATATTCCCAGCGCGGTGTCGCCGTTCACGTCCGCAATGTGGGGCTCATGCTCGGCGACCTCTCGGTCGAAGTCCCGCGCCATGACGCGCTCCGGTGGAATTTCACACAGTACACCGCCGTTTCGACGCGGCTCGCACGGCGGCATCTATTCCAACCTTCGCCACGGGGCGCGGCCGCGATACCTGAATCCCCCAAAGCCTCATACCCCGCCACTATCACCGCAGTCTCGACCTTGATGCCCGGGCTGTCACTCAACAAGCAGCAGCAGCCATTACGGGGCCGTGATACGGGATGCACGCAGGCAGGGGGCGTGAAGAATGTCAAAGCTCCAAACTTCCGTCTACTGCATTGTTCTGACTGGCGTTTTCTGAACGACTTTCCACTTCACAACCAGGAACAACTTTTTGGTCAATGCTAAAGAGCTGCCTCTGACGACTGAGCAAGACTGCTGACAGCTTGCCGAGCTTCTTCGACATCACGCCGACCCGGATCTGGCCGAGTGATCGGTCGACTTAGCCCGGATCAAAACAATTCGCGGACGGCAATCAGGACGCCAGCGGCGAACAGGATCCAGATCAACAGCAGACGAAAACGATCATCGCTGAGGCGGCGAAAGACCGCGATGCCCAGTTGCGCAGCCAGCATGGCGACTGGCAGGCTGATTGCCGTCATCATCAGGATCTCGCGCGTGTAAAGCCCGCGCCAGGCAAAAAGCAGGGCTGAACAGGTCAGGATCACCTGATTGAACAGTTGCAATATCGCGCGTGTCTCGTTGCGTGGCCAGCTGCGCAGGGCGCACCACATGGTCGGGAATACGCCCGACAGGCTGGCCGCCCCGCCCATCACGCCGCCGACGAAGCCGACGAGTATATCAATGACCGGTGTTTTTTCACGGATCCGGGGCATGTTGCGCGACAGCGCGAAAAAACCGCCATAGGCCAGCATCACGAAGGCGATCGACAACCGGATGACATTCTCGGTCACCACCAGAAGCAACATGGTTCCGATTGGTACGCCGATCAGCGCGGGAAGAAGAAAACGCGCCGCGCGGACCGGTTGCCGGGTCAGATCGCGCCGCACCAGCCACAAGCCCTGCAGCCCGGTGACGATGGCCAGGATCGCGACCATGGGCACCGCTTGCTGTGGCGGCATCACCTGCAACCAGATCGCAAGGGCCATCAGGGCGGGACCGAAACCGGCAAGACCGTTGATGAAGCCCGCCGCGACCGCGCCCGCCAGCAATGGCAGCAGGATCGCGTTTCCGCTCATTTCTGTGTTTGAATATTTGTGATGATTGCTGCGTTTATGATGTCGTTTTTGGTGCATCCTCTTGAGAGGTCGTTTGCGGGTTTTGCGAGGCCCTGGAGGATGGGGCCGATGGCGTTCAGGCCGCCGAGGCGTTGGGCGATCTTGTAGCCGATATTGCCCGAGGCGAGATCGGGGAA
>NZ_FOHO01000009.1 GCF_900111675.1 Paracoccus homiensis
CAGACCCGAGATCGAAGTCCTCTCTGCCGCGGATGTGCCGCGTCGGCGATATTGGAGTGATACGGATAAGATCCGGATCGTGGAGGAGAGTTTTCTGGGGCATCGCCAGGTGGCGGCAACGGCACCGCGGCATGGTGTGTCGCGGTCTCTGCTGACGATATGGCGGCGGCAGTATCGCGACGGTGAGCTTGGCGACGAGACGCCGCCTTCATTCATCCCGCTGGCGGTTTCGCCCATGGCGCCTGCGGCAGTGCTCGCGACTGCCCATGAGACACCGCGCGACACCCCGGACGTTCAGCTCGAGATCGTGCTGAGGAACGGGCGGCGGCTTCTGCTTCGATGAAGGTAGCGCGGCGTCCAATCAGAACATTACCTTCTGCTTTGAAATGACGCGATTCATCAATCGGAAATCAGGATAGTGCCGCGGGATGATCTGAGCCGCACGGATAGCTTTTTTACCAGACGAATCAGTCGTTTAACTATGCCGGGTTGCCCTCGCCGGTGAAGTTGATTTTCCACCTTATGAGATAGCGCCAGCTGAATGGCTGATGTTCCAGCATCTCGCCCAGCCCATTCGTCGTCGCCGCAGGTCATTCCCTCGACAGCAGCAGGGCGAGATAGTCGCAGCCTGCCAGCGTCAGCGTGTGGCGTGGCCAGCGGCCATGGCCCTTGCTGCTAGTCTCACCATTGGGGGGATTCGTGATTGTCGCCCGCGCCGTGCTGAGCGTTGCGGCATAGAAACCGGTGACCTCGGCGCAGTTGCTTCCGTGAACGCCGATCCTCGAAGGGTGAGCCATGTGGTAGCTGGCCTGCATCAGCCGCGCGGCGAGCATTTCCGAATTGATCGTATCTCGATGCGCCGCCATGCGTTCAAAGGTCAGCGGGGAATCGTCGAAGCCGGGTTTTTCATAGGCTTTACGCGTGGCTTCTCTTGAGAGGCTACCGGTCATTGGTGCCTCCGGGGTTCGCCGGATCTCGCAATTAGCGTGGTCGCAGTGGGGGTCATGCGGGCGCGACTGCAAGGTGCCCGCAGGCTGCGCCCACGATAGCCTCGGCCAGCGTCGTGCAGGCGCTGTTGTTGCAGCAGCTGACCTGCACATCCTTCGGGAACTGGCGCCAGACCAGATCGGAGGTGGCGAGGCCCCCCGATCACATAGTTGTCCGGGGATCCATGCGCGCGGAACAGTTCGCGTGGCGCCAGTATCCGCATGCCTATGTCGATCACGACAAACTCCGAACCGTCGATGGTCTGGGTGACATATTCACCGCGGTCCCAAGCGTCGTGGTTGCGGAGGAACTCGGCCACCTTGTGGGCGCGGGCGTGATGCTCGGGAGCGAAGGACGACGGTACGGCCAGGTCGGCTTGCATGCCCGTAGCGAGCTCTCCATGCCCCGCTTGGCATTCGCCACCCAGCCCTTGACCTTGGAAGGCGACAGACCAAATGGCCGGTTGGCCTTTGAAACTGATATCTTGTCCTGCATAATCTCGAGCACCAGCGCTGTTCTGCGCTTCGCCGTTCAGAACTTGATATTGTCTTCCAATGGTGCACTTATCGCTAGCTCTTTCCTTTTGTAGCATGAGCAGGTTTTCGTTGGGTCGATACAATGGCGTGAAACTTCTCTTGTGGTTCCTCGTGCCGCGCGGCCTTGATCCCTGAGCCGCGCAAGTCGAAGTCTGCATCACCGTGTTCAGCGGCTAGCCACGCTTCGAAACGACCTCACCGAAGCAGTTGGATCAGACTATTCGGGAAATGGTAGCGCCAGGCGAGTTATGTAGCTTTGCCGAGGCTGGATCGAGACGGGAACCCTGACCAAATGCCTGACCTTGCGCCTTGGGAATGTTACGCAGTTTATTGCACGCGAAACCGTCATAGAACTCACGGGTGCTGTTTTCATATCTTCCTTTCGATGCAGCAATACCTTCCTATAGTTACATAATACGGATTATCCATGACTTAGGTTTGATTGACATTAAGAATTTGTAGTCGAGATGATGGCCATTCTGGCCTCCGTTCCGACAATTACACAAGTCGAGTAGTCGAACGGCTGATCGGCACGGTTTCATTCATGGTGTCGGTGATCCGGTCCCTGTTTCACCGGACACCTAAGCGGTTTCGGTTTTTGCCTTGATGAAGATGTTTCGAGAGCTGCGTAGAAGTTTGTCTCGGCCTCTGCCGGCGGGATATTCCCGATGGGTTCCAGCAGGCGGCGGTTGTTGAACCAGTCGACTCATTCGAGTGTAGCGTATTCCACGGCGTCGAAACTGCGCCATGGTCCGCGCCGGTGGATGACCTCAGCTTTGAACAGGCCATTGATCGTCTCGGCCAAGGCATTGTCATAACTGTCGCCAACGCTTCCCACGGAAGGTTCTATCCCCGCCTCTGCGAGGCGCACGGTATGGCGAATGGACCGATATTGCGATCCGCGATCCGAGTGATGTACCAGGCCCGCCCCGGGTTGTCTCTGATGAAGGGCCTGTTCGAGGGCGTCGAGCACAAACCCGGCATGGGCCGTCCGACTGACCCGCCAGCCCACAATGCGGCGGGCGAAAGCGTCGATGACGAAGGCCACGCAAACGAAGCCCTGCCATGTCGCCACATAGGTAAAGGCGCTGACTCGGAGAATGTTCGGCGGGGGTGCCTTGAACTGGCGGTTCACCTTGTCCAGCGGACGGGATTGAGACTTGTCCGGGATCGTCGTTCTGGCCTTCTTGCCACGGATTACGCCTTCGAGCCCCAATTCCTTCATCAGCCGTGCCACCGTGCATCGGGTAATGTCGAGACCTTCGCGGCGCATCTGATGCCAGACCTTGCGCACCCCGGATACCTTGTAGTTCTGTTTCCAAACGCGCTCGATCTCAGGCCGCAACGCCATATCGCGCCTAGCCCGATCCGACAGAAGCTCAGGGTTCGCCCGCTTGGCAAGGTGATTGTAGAATGTGGACGGGGCAATCGGCAGGTGCGTGCAGATAGGCGCGACCCCGATGGCGTCACGGTGTTCTTCGATGAAGGCGATCATGTCCTGGACCGGCGGTCGAGCTCCGCCTGGACAAAATATGCAGACGCCTTTCTGAGGATCTCGTTGGCCTGCTTCAACTCCCGGTTCTCGCGCTCCAGAGCCTTCAGCTTCTCAGCCATCTCGCTGGTCACGCCAGCGCGCTCACCTCGGTCCACTTCGGCCTTCTTGACCCACTCGTTCAGCGTCTGAGGTGCACAACCTATCTTCGACGAAATCGACGGGATCGCCGTCCAACGGCTTTCATGCTGCCCGAGGTTGTCCAAAACCATGAGAACCGCGCGCTCGCGCACTTCGGAGGAATACTTGTTCGACGTTTCGCTCATGATGCTCCATCCTGCTCAGGAGTTGGAGCCTCCGGCAAATCCGAAGCGAGTCAGATCGCTATAGTCTTCGATTCAATCTCCTATCAACGACAGCACGGTTTCGGCATCTGGCAACGGGTTGACGCGGACCTAGTCCCGCTTGGGCGTTTTGACGAACGCCTCTGACATGCCGCTGGATTGCGGGCTTTTCATCGGCGTGAAGCATGATTTCAGCCCGAGTTGTTGCGCGAAGAGGCGCGTATCTTTAGCGGTGTAGGCGCTGCCATTGTCGGAGAGCACCTCGACACGTTTTGGCGCACAGTGTGCGCCAAACCGGTGTTCAACCGCCTCAAGCAGCATGTCGCGCACATCCGATCCGCTGACCCTGGCATTCGCCAAGGCCCGCCATGAGATGAACTCGCGGTCATGGGCACCGATGAGGAACGCCGGGCGGATCACGTCGCCATTCCAGCAGGTAAATTCTAGGCCGTCGCTGCACCAGCTCATGTTCGAGAGCATCATGATGACTTTATCGTCATGGTTTCGCTCGGCCCTGTCAAAGCCGGATCGCCGAAGCAGCAGATCGTTGCGTTCCATGATGCGATAGACGCGCTTGTGGTTAACAGGCGGCAAACCCTGCGCAAGCGACCGCCGGTTTAGAAGCGCCGTGATCCGGCGGTAGCCACACGTCGGGCGCTTCGCCACAAGTGCTTGGATGCGTGGCAGCACCGCCGCGTCCCGGGCTTTTTGGTAGCCCTGACGCGGCTTTGCGCTCCCGCTCAAACGGTCGCACAGGCGGGACCGGGACACATTCAATGTTGCTGCTGCGGCCTTCATGGTGAACCGCCCCGTCTCAACGACTGCGCAAGCAAGTTCGGTTTTTTTGCCCGTGACTTGTCCAGCGCTTCCTTCAGGATTTTTACTTCCATCGTCTTGCGCCCGAGCTGGCGTTCAAGTTCCCGGATGCGGCTTTCCATCTCGCGGACGGTCCTGTTCCCGTTTACGCTGTCGTCTTCTGCCACGCCGATGCAGCCTTCTTCGAGCATAGGCTTGCGCCAACGATACAGAAGATCTGGTGCCACACCATTGAGGCGGGCGACGGCAGAAATGCTCTTCCCGTCATAGATGGTCTCTGCTACGATCCGCAGTTTCTCCGCCGCAGACCAGCGACGAGGGCGGCCGCCATCGGTGATGTTTTCAATCTCAGACATGAGCACGTGCTTAAGGCCATCCTTAAGCCTCCTTGGTCAGGCCAAGGTGTCCGGTCGAAACGACGGTCAGTTCAGTCTGGGCAGTGGAATGATCCGAGCGTTGCCGGATGTCCGAAGTTATTTAGCCACCATTCCTTCGCCGGAAAGCGCTGCCACCTATAACGGCGCAGCCAAGTCTAAGATGTCTGCACGATGGTGTACGCCGCCCCGGTGCCAGGGCGGCGCATGGGTGGCATCATGCCAGCAGTGCCAGAACTTTCTCGGCTGCGCCATCAGATGACGCGGGGTTCTGGCCGGTGACCAGACGACCGTCGGTCACCGAATGGGGCTGCCAGTCCTCAATGCCTTCAAAATCGGCGCCCAGCTCGCGAAGCTTGCTTTCCAGCAGGAATGGCACGGCATCCGCGAGGCCAACGGCATGTTCTTCACTGTCAGTGAATGCCGACACTTTTCGGCCTTTCACGATCGGGTCGCCATTGGCATCGACAGCTTTGGCAAAGGCTGCGGGGCCGTGGCAGACAGAGGCGACGATCTTGCCCGTGTCCCAAGCCTTGCCGATCACCTGCGCGACCAGATCGCTTTCGGCCAGATCATACATCGCTCCGTGGCCGCCGGGGATATACAGTGCGTCGAAGGCGCTGATATCCGCATCTTCAAGGCGGCCCGGATTTTTCAGCAATGCAGTTGCCTGCGCATCGTCGCGAAACCGGGTCACCGTTGCGGGCGCGTCATCGCCGGTCACATCGGAGTTCGGATCGATCGGCACGGCCTTGCCGCCCAATGTCACCAAGGCCACCTCATGCCCGGCGTCAAGGAAGGCGTAATACGGCGTTGCAAGCTCTTCGTACCAGACGCCGGTGGGTTTGCCGGTTTCGCCCAGCACATCGGATGCGGTCGACAGGATGAGGATACGTGCCATGTTCAGGTCTCCGTCAGTTGTGTATCGGGGCGGGCCCCGGTTCGTTGTCAAACGTGCGGGCCGCGCTTCTGGATCCAATGTGGGCGCGATAATCCGATCAACAAATTGATGCAGGCAACGTCAGAAATCGATATTCTGGCTATATGACGCCCGATATCTCTTTGCTGCGCGTGTTCCATGCCGTGATGGAAGAACGCAATGTCACCGCTGCTGCGGCCCGGTTGGGTCAATCGCAAAGCACCGTCAGTGCGGCGCTGTCACGGTTGCGCGACGCCATGGGAGACGAATTGTTCCTACGTGCGCGATACGGTGTTGAGCCCACCGAAAAGGCGATGGAGATCGCCCCAGACATCGCGGCAGGGTTGGAGCGGCTGGAACAGGCCTTTCGCGCGGCTGAGCCCTTTGATCCATCGCGAACGACGCGCCGTTTTCGCCTGTTGCTGGGCCCTTATGCCGAGATCGTTCTTGTTCCGCGCCTTGCGGCGGCCTTTGCGGCCGAGGCCCCCTTGGCCGCATTGGAGGTAACGCCGATCGGTCCGGATCTGGATGCGCGTCATCTGGCGGGACGGCATTTCGATCTGGCGATCGGTCGGTTTGACATGCCTCCGGATGAACTTGTCGTGTCGGATCTGCTCCATGACGGCTTTCGCTGCATCGTTGCGCCCGAGGCCGTTTCGCCTTTTGGAACATTGGACAAGACCCTGTACGAGTCCCTGCCCCATGTCGTGATCGCACCGCCGGGGAAATGGCGCACGGGCCTGCATAAAAGAATGGACGCCGTCGGCCTGCGACGGCGAACCGCGGTAATCGTGTCGCATTTCCTGTCGGCGCCACCTGTGGTCGCGCGACTGGGGGGCATTGCGACCGTCCCTGCCCGCGTGGCCGTGATGACGGCCGAACCCTATGGGCTGCGAAATCTTGCAGTGCCGGTCGATCTGGGCGGTTTTCCTAGCCAGATCGCCTGGCATCCGCGCCTGCGCCGTGATCCCGGTCACATCTGGTTGCGACGGCTGATCGAGGCCATCGCAACCGAGTTTGCAGGCGATATATGATGACGTCACGGGGCAAGGCGTTTCGGCATCAGGAATAGGCGCCGGCGGAATAGGTCAACTCATAGCTGTGGCTGTAAAGCTCGAAGATATTGCCGAACGGATCCTCGACATATACCATGCGATAGGGTTTCTGGCCGGGGAAATATTCGCGTATGGGCATGCGCTGCTTGCCCCCAGCCGCGACGATCTTAGCCAGCAGACCTTCGACATCCGGGTCCTGGATCGCGAAATGGAACGTGCCGTGACGGCGATAGGCGAAGTTGTCGTCCGGCGCGTGATTGCCGTTGAATTCGAACAATTCGATCCCGATCCCGTTCGCAGTGGACAGATGCGCGATGCGTAGACTGTGCCAGCCGGGACCGAAAACATCCGTGCACATCATGCCGATCGGGCTGTCATCCTCGACCACCGGACTGGGTTGCATCAAGACGTAAAAACCCATGACGCCCGAATAGAATTCGACCGCCGCGTCAAGGTCCGGCACGGACAATCCGATATGAGAAAAGCTGCGCGGTGTTTGTGTCATGTCATCTTCCTGTGTTGAGCGATCAGACACAGCTAGACATTGCGCAGCATCTTTTGAAATTATCATCTGACATAAAAATCAGAACGTAAATTTATGATGATGCTGAACGCAACCTGGCTAGAGACCTTCACCACGCTTGCCGAGGAAGGGCATTTCACCCGCGCGGCACAGCGCCTGAACATGACGCAGCCCGGCGTGTCGCAGCATCTGCGCAAGCTGGAACAACAGCTTGGCCAGCGCCTGATCGCACGTGACGGCAAGGCCTTCACCCTGACGGCCGCGGGCGAGATCGTCCGCGATCTTGGACTATCCCGTCGGGCGCAGGAACGTGCGCTGCATCGCGACATCGCCCGTGACGACCCCGATCAGGGCGAGGTGCGTCTGGCTTGCTCGGGCGGTTTTGCGATGCTGTTCTATCCGCATGCCATCGCGCTGATGCAAAAGGCGCCGGGCCTGTCGATCCAGATCGAGGCCGCGCCGCAATCGCGGATCGTATCCGGCGTGCTGGACGGTGATTTCGATCTGGGCGTCATAGCCGAGAAGCCATCCCATCCGCGTCTGGATGCCCAGCATATCGGTCAGGAAGGTCTGTGCCTTGTCCTGCCCGCCGATGGGCCGGACCGCCCGGATTTCGATGAGCTTCAGGCGCTGGGACTGATCGCGCATCCCGATGTCGCACGCTATGCCGATGATGTTTTCTCGGCGAATTTTCCGAACAGCTATCAGGGCGCCGACAGGCTGCGGCGGCGCAGCCATGTCAATCAGATCGGACAGATCCCGCTGCCGGTTGCGCAGGGTGTTGGCTACACGCTGCTGCCCCGCAGCGGGCTTGCGGCCTTTCCCCTTGTTGATCGCGTGAAGATCGCGGACCTGCCCCAGCCGCAGTTCCACGCGCTTTGGTGCATTTCCCGGCGCGGCCGGTCCTGGCCCGCGCGGGTCGGGCGGATCGGCGCGATGGTTCAGGCGCTTGCGGGCGATCTTGACTAGTCCGTGGTGCTGGCTGCCCTTGCGGGTGTTTGGCCCTTGGCCTACATCTGAGGTAACTGGAAAAGGACGACGCCATGGCGATGGAAGCCCACGATATCGAAGCCCTTATTCGCGCCGCGTTCCCCGACGCGCAGATCACCATCACGGATCTGGCCGGCGACGGAAACCACTATGCGGCAGAGGTCATCGATGAAAGCTTCCGTGGCAAGAACCGCGTTCAGCAGCAGCGCGCCGTCTATGCCGCGTTGCAGGGCAAGATGGACGGCTCGGCCGGGGAATTGCACGCGCTGGCGCTGACCACGAAGGCGCCCGAATAACACGGGCGGCCCCTGCCCGTCTGACTGACACGGCCCGCAGATCCGGGCCTCGACCGGAAGGATAACGCCGATGAGCGATGTGAAAACGCAGATCCAAGACACCATCAACGCAAATGACGTTGTGCTGTTCATGAAGGGGACCAAGGAAATGCCGCAATGCGGCTTTTCCAGCCGTGTGGCCGGCGTCCTGAACTATATGGGCGTCACCTATAGCGATGTGAACGTGCTGGCAGACGAAGCCGTGCGTCAGGGCATCAAGGAATTTTCTGACTGGCCGACCATCCCCCAGCTTTACGTCAAGGGAGAGTTCGTGGGCGGCTGCGACATCATCACCGAAATGACCCTGTCGGGTGAACTGGACCAGCTTTTCGACCAGCAGGGCGTGGGCTACGACAAGGACGCCGCCGACAAGATCCGTGAAGCGAACGCGTAATTTTCGCAAGATCATTCAAGGCGCTGCAAAGTCCTCTTTGCAGCGCCTTTTCTTTGGCCGCAATGCCCGCTTTACGTTTTGACGCGATCCGCATACGGCCCTAATCTGCACCTACGAACATACCCAGGGAGGGAAACATGACCATCCGTATCAAGGTTGCGGCCGTCGCCGCAGCCGTGGCGCTTGGTGTCGTTCCGTTTACGGCCAGCGCGCAGCAATTCGTCAATATTCTGACGGGCGGAACATCGGGCGTTTACTACCCGGTCGGCGGCGCGCTTTCGAAGATTTTTACCGACGGCATTCCTGACGCCAAGGTGCAAGTCCAGTCGACCAAGGCCAGCGTGGAAAACCTGAACCTGCTGCAACAGGGCAAGGGCGAACTTGGTATCGCGCTTGGGGATTCGGTCAAATTCGCCGCCGAAGGCAATGCAGAGGCCGGTTTTCCGCAGCCCCTGGAAAAGCTGCGCGGCATTTCGGCCATGTATCCGAACTTTATCCAGATCGTCGCCAGTGAGGAGTCCGGCATCAAGACGCTGGACGATCTGAAGGGCAAGAAGCTGTCCGTCGGCGCCCCGAAATCCGGCACCGAACTGAACGCCCGCGCGATCCTTGGCGCCGCCGGGATGAGCTATGAGGATCTGGACAAGGTCGAATTCCTGCCCTTCGCGGAATCGGTCGAGCTGATGAAGAACCGTCAGCTGGACGCGACGCTGCAATCGGCCGGCCTGGGCGTGGCCTCGCTGAAGGACCTGTCGACCTCGATCCCGATCACCGTCGTTTCGGTCCCCGAAGAGATCGCGACCGAACTGGGCGCACCCTATATCGCGGAAACCATCCCCGCGAACACCTATGACGGCCAGTCCGAAGACGTTCCGACCGTTGCCGTCATCAACTTCCTCGTCAGCAGCGACGAGGTCAGCGATGATCTGGCCTACGAGATGACCAAGCTGATGTATGAAAATCTGGATCAGCTGAAGGCCGCCCATGCCGCGACCAATGCCGTCGATGTGCAGAACGCCCTGAAGGGTATGCCGATTCCGGTGCATCCGGGTGCGCAGCGCTATTATGACGAAGTCGGCGTCAGCGCCGAATGATCGGACGGGCCGGGCACAGTCCCGGCCCTTCTTCATTGAAAGAAGTTGAAGATGACCGAAGCCCAGCACCCTGCCCCCGCCAATGATCCCGATCTGGGGCTGCACGACCCGCTTGCCGACAGCTTTCCGCCCGGCTTTCAGGGCAAGCTGCTTTACTGGATCGCCGTGGCCTTTTCGCTGTATCAGATCGCGATCGCCGCACATATCGTCAGCCTGTCCAGCCAGATCCAACGTGCGCTGCACCTGGGTTTCCTGATCCTGCTGTGTTTTCCCTTGCTGGCGGCGCTGCGTAAACGTGGCCCGGTCGGCACCGCGATCGCCTGGTTCATGGCGGCGCTTGGCATCGTCGTGGCAGGCTATCAGTGGGTCGAATATGTCCCGTTGATGATGCGCAGCGGCATGATGAACCAGACCGACATTATCATCGGCGTGCTGGCGCTTGTGACCACCTTTGGCGCGGCCTGGATCGTCATGGGTCCGGCGCTTCCGATCGTTGCGGGCCTGTTCCTGATCTATGCGCTGTTCGGGCAGTATTTTCCGGGGCCGATGGTCACGCGCGGCTATGATTTCGGCCAGGTGGTCGAACAGATGAGCTATGGCACCGAAGGCATCTACGGCACGCCCCTGTATGTCTCGGCCACCTATATCTTCCTGTTCATCCTGTTCGGATCGTTTCTTGAAAAGGCCGGGATGATCCGGCTGTTCACGGATGTGTCGCTGGGGATGGTCGGTCATCGCATGGGGGGCGCGGCCAAGGTTTCGGTCGTCAGTTCCGGCATGATGGGGACGATTTCGGGTTCGGGCGTCGCCAATGTCGTGACCACTGGCCAATTCACCATTCCGCTGATGAAAAGCTTTGGCTATCGCCCCGCTTTCGCCGGCGGGGTCGAGGCGACGGCATCCATGGGCGGGCAGATCATGCCTCCGGTGATGGGCGCCGTGGCCTTCATCATGGCCGAGACCCTGGGCGTGGCCTATGTCGAAGTCGTTCGCGCCGCGATCATTCCCGCGATCCTGTATTTCGCCAGCGCCTTCTGGATGGTCCATCTTGAGGCTGGCCGTCGCAGCCTGCGCGGCATGGCAAAGGACGAACTGCCCTCGGCACGCAAGGCGCTGCGCGAAGGCTGGCACCTGATCCTGCCGCTGGCGGTTCTGGTCTACCTGCTGTTCTCGGGCTACACGCCGCTATTCGCGGGGACGGTCGGTCTGGGCCTGACGATCATGTTGATCCTTGGCGCTTCGGCGGCACTGGGTCTGCCGCAGGGCGTGTTGCGCATCCTGTTCTGGATCGGGCTGGGGCTTGTCGCGGCCAGTTTCCTGCAATTCGGCAACGCCGCCCTGTGGGGCGGGATCGGTGCGCTGCTGCTGTGGAACACGATCTATGCCGGGGGTCGCACGACGATCCGGCAGGTGATCGACAGCCTTGCCGAAGGCGCCAAGACCGCCCTGCCCGTCGGTGTCGCCTGTGCGCTTGTCGGTGTCATCATCGGCACCATGACGCTGACCGGCGCGGCCAACACCTTTGGCCTTTACATCGTGTCTGTCGGGCAGAACAGCCTGATCCTGTCGCTGGTCCTGACGATGCTGACCTGTATCGTGCTGGGCATGGGGATTCCGACGATCCCGAACTATATCATCACCTCGACCATCGCGGCGCCCGCGCTGTTGGAACTGGGTGTGCCGCTGATCGTCAGCCATATGTTCGTGTTCTATTTCGGCATTCTCGCGGATCTGACGCCGCCCGTCGCGCTGGCCTGTTTTGCCGCAGCCCCCATCGCGAAGGAAAACGGCCTGAGGATCAGCCTCGAGGCGTTGAAGGTCGCCGCGGCAGGTTTCGTCATTCCCTATATGGCGGTCTACACCCCCGCGCTGATGCTGCAGGATGGTGGGCCATTGGCGCAGAACATCGGTTATGTTCCAGCGGTCGCCTATATCGTGCTGAAATGCATCATCGCGATCGGGCTGTGGGGCGTGGCGGTGATCGGCTGGCTGGGCCATCGCATGGCGGTCTGGGAACGGCTGCTTGCGGCGCTTGCGGCCTTCACGCTGATCGCGGCCCTGCCGATGACCGATGAGATCGGGCTGGCGCTGTTTGCGCTGTTCGGTTTCCTGTGGTGGCGCAAGAACAACGCAAACCTCGCGGCATGAGCGTTTGCCTGATGGTGGCGGGGGCGGCAATCGCCCTCGCCTCGCCCGATTTCACGCTGGAATGGACGCATTCGGTCGAAAAGATCGAATGGCGCGAAGACTGGCGGGTCACGGGCAATCGCCTGCATCTGACCCGCGCAGCCGTCAAAGGCTCGGGTGCGGGAATGGAACCGGGGCCAGGTGCGGTCCTGCAGGACGGGTGGTGGGTCTGGGCACCCGACCTGCCGCCGCAACCCGAACTGCTGCTGGCGGCCAGTGGCGCAACGGTTTCCTCGTGGCACCTATGCGACGGGCAACGCTGTCATGACCTTGGCAAGGATCCGGGCAAACCCGTTGCTGTGCGGCCATGTCCCGCCGGTTGATTTAAATTGTGTTGTGGTCGCGCCATGCGTGGCGCAGGCTTGGATCATGGATACGCGACCGCTGAACTTTCTGATCCTGGAAAAGGACAGCTTCATCGCAATGGACATGATGCAGGGGCTTTCCTTCTACGAAGGCGACTGCCGCCTGCATCATTTTCACAGCGTCGATGAAATGCACCAACGCCTGCCCGCGACTGTGGACAGACAGCACCACAATATCGTCGTCACAAAGCTGTCGGTTGCGGAAATCGACGCAAGCGGGCTTGCGCAGCTTGCCCAGCATCATGGTTGCGACGTGGTGGTCCGCGAAGGCATCGACAGCACCAGCAGCGTTCAGGCACGCGGCTGGCACAGTCTGGCGGCGCCGTTTTCGCAGCAGGATCTGAGTGTGCTGGTCAATCGTATGCACGCATGAAAAAGGGCGGCAATCGCGCCGCCCCAAAGCCTAAAGCATGAATTCATCGTCGTCGGGCGGCCTTTGGCGGCGGCCGCGCATCTTGGCGGCGACCGTCAGTCCCAAGGCCAGCGCCGCGACCATCTTGGCGGTATTGCCACCCGATCCTTGTCGCGCCGCATCAGCGCAATTCGGGTGCGATCGGTTTGAACCCTGAACCGTGTCGCGCATGAAGCCGTGGACACGGCGTTCGGCATCGTCCGCCATCTTGTTCGCGCGATAGCTGGCCGTGTCCATCGCCGAGTAGATCTTGTTTTCGGCCATGTCCATCACGCGCATCGCCTCGGCCCTTGCGCGATCCGCGGCGGCATCGGCGGCAAGATTGATCCGTGCCTCGACCTCGCGCTTCAGGTCTTCGCTCGTGGGCATCTGGTGACGAGGCTTCGCGGCGACCATCCAAAGCGCGCCGGCGATCACTGCAAAGATGCCTCCTATCGTCAGCGAAGCATAGGTCGAGCCCCAGCCAAGGTCATTTGCCAGAAACGACCACAGCGCCGCCAGAAGAAACCCGGCGGCGAGACACAGGATTGCGCCGGCGGCCGCCTTGATCCCGGTCCGCCGCGCGGTGTCCGCAAGCGCAAGTTGCAGCCGTTTTGCATAATCGAACATGGCCCGGCCTCAGCGGCGTGCGACGATCAGACCCAACAGAAAGCCGACACCTGCGGCGATCCCCAGCGATTGGACCGGATTGCGGCGCACGACGTCGGATACCTCTTCATACCCCAATTCGGCGTAAAAGGCCGCTTCGTCAGCGCGGCGGCTGCCCGCCTCGTAAAGATGATCGGCCTGATCGCGAGCGCGGTCGGCATAGTCTTGGCCCCGCTGGCGCGCCTTTTCGGCATATTCACGACCGGCCTCACGAACATTCCCGGCCATTTCCGCACCGCGTTCCTTCACGCGTTCGAACTGGCTTTCGGCTTCGGCCTTTGCACTTTTTGCAGCTTCGTTCGGATTGCTCATCATCTTGTCCTTTCGGTGTGCGTTCACCCGTCGCGAAATCAACAACGGCTTGGGCGGGCAGTTCCACCAAGGCGACGAAATTTTTCCCGATCACGCGGCGGGCCTGCAACCACAGCCGGTCCTTGGCAGTTCAGATCTAGACAGCACGGCCTTGGGGCGGGGAAAGACGATGCCGAAAGCGATTTCCAGATTGGCCGTGATCGGCTGTGGCCCGCGCGCCCTTGGGGCGTTGGAAGCGTTGGCCTTGCGTCAGTCCCCTTCGGCGCCGGAAATCCATGTCGATATTTTCGATCCGCATCCGGCACATGGGGCCGGACCCAATTTCGATCCGGCGGAAACCGACCTGTGCCAGCTGAATATTCCAGTGCGGGCGCTTGATCTTGGCAAGGGTGTCGGGTTTTGCAGCGTTCAGGACTGGCTGGGCGACGATAACGCCGAGGGGTTTCCCGCGCGTTCGCGTCTGGGCGACTATCTGATGGCGCGGTTCAAGGCTTTGACTGTCAATGCGTCAAGCCTTCGCATATCGACCATCGGGGCCTCTGCGAATGACCTGCGAAAACAGGATGCGGGTTGGATCGTGACCTGCGACGAGATGCGTCACGGTCCCTATGATGCGGTTTTGATGACGCCTGGTCAGCCCGCGACAAGGGACGATCCGCAACTGTCGGCCTGGCGGGACCACGCGACATCCGTCGGCGCAGGGATCGCATCCGCTTATCCGGCGCGCGACCTGCTGACGGCGGCGAAGGGCTGGGGCGGGCGCAACGTCGCGATCCGCGGATTGGGCCTGTCCACACTGGATGTGTTGCGTGTGCTGACGCTTGGGCTGGGCGGGCGATTTCAGGGAGATCGCTATTTGCCATCCGGGGCCGAGCCTGCGCGGATCCTGCCCTTTTCCCTGACCGGGCGTGCGCCCTTCCCCAAACCCGCGACGGCCGATCTGGATGCTGGTTTCGATCCGACCGTGCAGGAAACCGATGCCTTTCGCGCCGCACTTGCCAGTGCGATGAGAGAACCGCCGGAAAGGGCGCCACGCAGGCTGGCCAGCGCCTTTGTCGCGCCGACGCTGCGCCTGATGTCAGGGCGCGCAACGTCGGGTCAGATCCAGGATTGGCTTCGCGCGGAATGCGAAGATCCCGACAGCCAGGACGACCGGGATACGGCGACGGCGCTGCGCGACGGTATCGCCGAAGCATCCGGTCAGCGCCCTGCGTCCATCGGCTACACCATCGGCCAGCTAAGCCGCAAATGGCAGAACCAAATGCGTCAGGGCTTTAACCCCGCGCTTGTCGATGCCGGGACCGCAGCGGCCCTTGTCGGCTTTGACAACGGATTGAAGCGGTATTCCTACGGACCGCCGATCCAGACCGCGCGGCAGATGCTGACCTTGATCCGGGCGGGACTGGTCGATCCGCGCAAGGCGGACGATCCCGAAATTCGCATGATCGACAGCGGCTGGCAGCTGATCGAGGGGGATGACAGCGCCCTGGTGTCGGTGATGGTCGATGCGGTTCTGCCATCGCCCGATCTGTCGCGAATCGCCGACCCGATGATTCGCGCCCTGGTGGAACATGGACGAATGGTCCCGGTCACCGACGGCATGGGTGCGCAGTTGCATGCGGGCGGTCAGGTCGTGGATGAACATGGACGGTCCCACGATGGCCTGTATCTGCTGGGGCGGATGGGGCTGGGCAGTGTGATCGCCGTCGACTCGTTGCATGATTGTTTCGGCGCGGCAGCCGACAGATGGGCCGATGCCGTCCTGCGGCATATGAAACACTGAATTCTGGGGGATGGTACCGCCTCCCCGGCTCGAACGGGGGACCTCTAGATCCACAATCTAGCGCTCTAACCAACTGAGCTAAGGCGGCACAGGTGGGCCTTCTAATGCGACTGCGCGGCGGTTGCAAGCCCGACTTGCCCGGAAAAACGCAGCAAGATACAGAAAGGCTTCGTTACACAAGGGAAAGACGTCGTGAGCATCAACAACCAAAGCCAAATCGCGGCAAATCTTCAGGTCGGGCCGACCGATCAGGGCATGGTTCGCATCTATGTCGAGGCAGAAGGGATTGATCTTCCGCTGGATTTCGACCCTGAAGAAGCGACCGAAATCGCCGAGGAACTTCTGGCTGCGGCCGATGCGGCACGCAGCATGGGCAAAGGTGGCGGCAAGCCTAAAAAGGGCCGCTAAGCGATTCGGGATCCGCCAGACCCTGCATCCGCAGGGCGGCGGATCGCGCAAATTCCCGTGTCAGCTTGTTGCGACGCGCGGCCGCCAGTCGCGTTTCCTGGGGCATCCGCTGAATTTCGGCGCCATAGGCGTCCGCGACGATCAGCCCGGATTCCGCGGGCAGCAGATCGATCGGGAAATCGGCATCCACTGCCCAGAAATATCGGTCGCAAAAGTCCAGATAACCCTGCCACTTACGGTCGGTGGCGAAATCGGCGCGGCTGCTTTTGCACTCGACAATCCAGATCTCTCCCTTCGGGCCAAGACTGATGACATCGACGCGCAACCCCCGTGCGGGAATGAATTCTACCAGACTTGCATGGCCCATACTGCGCAGCATCCTGCCAACGCCACGCGCAAGGCGCTGTCCGGCCATCACGGGCAGATGTGCGGGTGGCAAGTCCATCAAGGCAGTGTAGAACAAACCATAAACTCAGCGCAAGATGACTGAAATCGCGCAGCCCCTTGAAGGCACCGCGGCGACTGACTATCTGTCAGCACTGGCGGGCTTCTGCTCTTCTCGCGTGTGGCCTTTTTTCCACTGGCCTATAACTTTTCCGAGGGGGCTGGCTCTGTCGAGGCCCTGGTCTCGTTACCTGGCACCCACCTGATTATTCAGGCTTTCGGGAATTCTGTCGCTGCCGCGGTCGCTGCGGTTCCCGCCGCCGTTAAAAACCCGCCCGGATAAAACCGGGCGGGTTTTTGTGTAGTCCGAACATGAAAATGTCGCCGGAATGAAAAAAGGCAGGTGAAACCACCTGCCCTTTCCAGAGAGACGTTTTTCGGGTCCGATCAGAAACCGTAAACGACCGCAACGCCAAGCGTATTGTCGGTGCGGATTTCGCGGTTTTCCTGATATTCGGTCGTATAGCTGACGCGGGTTGCCAGCTGATCCGACATCTTGAAGTTCAGGCCCAGTTCGTTGGTGATGACGTCATCGGCATCGCTGGAACCCAGATAGTCGGTGTCATTGGTCACGAACATCATGTCGTTGATCTGGTGGTAGAAACGCGACGACGCGATATAGCCGGTTTCGGTTTCCGAATCGTCGTCCAGATGTTGCTGGCCGGTCTGGGTATAGCGAACGCCGACACCGGCCTGAATGCGCCAGGTGGTCGTGTCGTTGTTGACGACGCGATAACCCGGACCGAAGCCCAGAAAGCCGTCGCGACGCAGGTCGCTCAGTTCGTCCGAGGCATCGTCGCCCGCATAATCGGCAACACCGTCAACCAGGCTGTCGATCTCGAACCGGCCCAGGGCAAAGGCATAGAAGCGGTCATTGAAGTAGTACTGCGCGTCATAGATCGCGCTGACCTCTTCCTTGTCCTTGTCGCCATTGTCATTCTCACCGAATTCGATGGCCAGGCCAACCGACTGGGCGAAGGGCGCCTGATTGTAGGACACGCGGCCAGCGATCGCCAGATCCTGCGAGTCCGAGTTGCCGGTCGAGCCGCTGTACTGCAGCGACATCGAGCCGAACAGACCCTGACGGCGGTCTGCAGGGCCAAAGCGGTCGGCATCCGCGGAACGGTCAAAGCTGTCGATCACATCATCTTCGATATCGGTGATGCGGTCATCAACTTCGCTGACGCCGGCGGCATCCGCACCCGTCGAGATTTCGGTCTGTGCAAAGGCCGGGACCGACAGGGCGGTCAGGATCGCGGTCGCGCCGCTGAGAAGTGCAATCTTCTTCATCTCAATTCCTCATCAGCTGAGTTCAATTTGCCGATGCTGAAATCAGCACCAGTGCATCGCTGCTGATGGGTAAATACGCCGGTGGCCCTATGGTTCAAAGCCTGTGCAGCGAAAGCATGAAGTCGCGATTTTGTGACCAAATGTGTTCTGTCGGAGTGTCGGCGGTAATGCGCTGAAATGGAATTGTGATGACGGAGAACGGAACTTTTTATGACATTCGATAAATCCGTCATGGACGGCATTAATCTGCCAAATTTCCAAATCCAGACAGTTTAGTGCGTTAACTATCGCTGAAATAATCGCGTGAATGCCCATCACATAGGCAGAAGTTGTGCCCAGTGGCGATCCCTTTTCTGTTGCCAAATCGACACAAGAGCGGGTCGAAAAAACACAGCCGCCTGCCTTCCGCGACCTGCGCCGACGCCTGAAACGCGAAACGGCGCTGATGCGTGCCAGCACCAGCGCCATCAAAGAACCGCAAAGTCGCCGTGTCAGGCAGGAAATGCGTCAGGGCGCAGGTCGCGGGCCACGTGATCCAGGACCGCGTTGACGAATTTCGGTTCGCGACCCTCGGGAAAGAACGACTCGGCCAGTCGAACATATTCGGTAATGACCACCTTGGCCGGCGTTTTCGGAGTCGACAGTTCGGCCCCGGCCGCACGGAACAGGGCGCGCAGAACCGGGTCGATGCGGTCGATCGGCCATTTCGCCACCAGACCGCGATCGGTCGCGCGGTCGATCCGCGACTGCCACATCACGGCATCGTCGACGATGCGGGTGAACAGCGTCTCATCCGCTTCGGGCTGGGTGCCCTCTTCTTCCTCGGCACCGATACGATAGGTGCGGAATTCGCGCATGACGCGATCGGCGGACTGGCCTGCGGCCTCCATCTGGAACAGCGCCTGAACGGCATAAAGACGGGCGGCGCTGCTAAGCGCGCGGCGATCTGGCTTGGTCATGTCCGGGTCTGTCCTTCGATTTCACCGGCCAGGCGAATGACGTCGTGATCGCGCGGTGCCGGGCTGTCGATGCCGGATTTGCGCCATTTGCGGGCCAGCGCGACCAGATGCAGCGCGGCCGCCGCGGCACCGCCGCCCTTGTTCTGACCGTCGGGATTTGCGCGCACCTCGGCCTGCGGCATGTTTTCGACCGTCAGAATGCCATTGCCGATGGCGTGGCCTTGCAGGCCCAGCAGCGTCAAGGCACGCGAGCTGTCATTGCAGACCGTGTCATAATGCGTCGTTTCGCCCCGGACCACGCAACCAAGCGCGACATAGCCGTCGTAATTCGCCCCACGCGTCGCAAGGGCGATCGCCGAGGGGATTTCAAGCGCGCCGGGCACCTCGACCAGATCGACCGTTGCACCTGCGCGCTCGGCGATGTTGCGGGCACCGGCGACCAGATCATCGGCGATCGCCTTGTAATAGGGCGCAACGACGATCAGCAAACGCACCGGAGCCTGAAACTCGGGCAGAGGCAATTCGTGATGCTGGCTGTTGGATGCCATCGATTCACTCCTTCGGGATAGGCCGGGTGGAATGAATGGAAAGACCGTAGGCGTCAAGCCCCACGACCTTCACCGGCGCGGAATTTGTCAACAGGACCAGTTCCGACAGGCCCAATGCCGACAGGATCTGCGCCCCCAGCCCATATTGGCGCAATGTATGCGGACCCGGTTCGCCCGGAATCGACAATGCGTTGGTCAGATCGCGGATCAGCACCACGACGCCCCTGCCCTCATCCCCGATGACACGCATCGCGGCCGCCAGATCGCCCGCGCCTTCGCGGCCGATACCCAGAACGTCGTGCAACGGGTCCAGCGCATGCATCCGGACCATCACCGGGCCCGGCGCCGTCAGATCGCCCTTGGTCAGGACGATATGCTCTGCCCCTTGCGTTTCATCCGCGAAGATCCGCATCATCCAGTCGCCGCCATGCTGGGAATGCACGGGCTTCTGGTTGCGTTCGGCGATCAGGTTGTCGTGGCGGCGGCGATAGCGGATCAGATCGCTGATCGTGCCGATCTTCAGCCCGTGTTTCTTGGCAAAGCCGATCAGATCGGACAGGCGGGCCATGCTGCCGTCTTCGTTCATGATCTCGCAGATCACGCCGGCGGGGTTCAGCCCGGCAAGGCGCGCGATATCGACGGCGGCCTCGGTATGCCCGGCGCGGACCAGCACGCCGCCCTCGCGTGCGCGCAGCGGAAAGACATGGCCCGGCGAGGCGATGTCCTGCGCGCCCTTGCTGCTGTCGATCGCTACGCTGATGGTCCGGGCGCGATCATGGGCGCTGATGCCGGTGGTGACGCCTTCGCGCGCCTCGATCGACATGGTGAAGGCGGTTTCATGGCGGCTGCTGTTCTTGGGGCTCATCAGGGTCAGCCCCAGGGCGTCGATCCTTTCGCCGGTCATCGACAGGCAGATCAGACCGCGCCCATGGGTGGCCATGAAGTTGATCGCATCCGGTGTCGCCATCTGCGCGGGAATGACCAGATCGCCCTCATTCTCGCGATCCTCGTGATCGACCAAGATGAACATGCGCCCGTTGCGGGCATCCGCGATGATATCCTCGATCGGCGAGATGTCTGCCGACAGGGACTGCTCGACCTGGCCCGGCTGTTCAAATTGCATGGCTTGCCCTTTCGAAATAACGCGCAGCGGTGACAAAGCCAGCCAATCCGCCCGCGCCACAGATTTCCTTTTCGTGATCGGTCTCGCCGACCAGAAGAACGGCGTCCCCCGGCAGGCCCTGCCGGTGAAGCCATGATTTCATGAGATCGCGCATTCCCGCCCAGCTGCTGCCGAAATGCGGCAGGTCCTGTGCCGAAACCGCCCCGATCCGCCGCCCAAGCGCCTGCGCGTCAAGTCCCGGCGCGGCGCCAAGGTGACGTGCCGCGGCCAGCGATGTCAGTTTCCGCGCGGCATCGGCGGGCACGGGATCAAGGTCGCGAAACACGCCGAGCCCGTTTGACGAAAACAGAAACGCCACCAGATCGCGCCCGGTCGTGGCCCGGACCCCGGCATAGGTCTTGTAATCCAGCCCAAGCGCCTGCGCGCGGCGCACCCGAAGGCGCACGACTTCGACCGGCAGCACCGGTAACAGCCGCTTGCGCGCGGCGGTCCAGCAATGCGTGCGCCATGCAGTGCCCTGCATCTGCGGTCCCTGATTGTGCCCGATGCCCGCGCCCGTCATCGTCCGGACCTCAGGACGCGGTCGCTTCGGCAAGCCGCGCGACATAGCGGGCCAACGTGTCGATTTCCAGGTTGATGGCATCACCCACCGCCACGTCGCCCCATGTCGTGACCTGCTGGGTATGCGGGATCAGGTTAATGCCAAAGCTGTCGCCCTGAACCTCGTTCACCGTCAGCGATGTGCCGTTCAGCGCCACCGAACCCTTGGGCGCGATGAACCGCGCCAGCGCGGCGGGCGCGGTGAAGGTCAAGCGCACGCTGTCGCCTTCGTCCGTCATCGCCGTCAGCCTGGCGACGCCGTCGACATGGCCGCTGACGATATGGCCGCCCAGTTCATCGCCCACCTTCAGCGCCCGTTCCAGATTCAGGCGGCGGCCCGGCTGCCAGTGCTGCATGCCGATATTCGTCTTCGAGATCGTCTCGGCCGAGATATCGACGTCGAACCAGTCCTGCCCCTTGGCAACCACGGTCAGGCACACGCCGTCGCAGGCAATCGACGCGCCCATATCGACGCCCGCCATGTCATAGTGACAGGCGATCCGTGCCGTCATGTCGCCCTTTTGTTCAACCGCCTGAACGGTGCCAATATCGGTGATGATCCCGGTGAACATTGCATTATCCTTGTTGACAGAACTGACCTAGGCCATCCCCCGCCATCGCGCAAGCATCTGGCCCAAGCCCCCGTCCTTCTTGTCACTGGTAAGCCCGGTCGCGACATGGCAAGGTGGGGCGGTTAACTTTTCCTAAGCCCTTCGGCCCTATGTATTTCTGATGAAGCAAGACGCCCCGCCACTGCCAGGCTTTGCGCAAGCCGCCGACGGATCGGCCCTGCCGCCGGTCGATCAGCGCGTGTTTCTGATGCTGCAGGGGCCACATGGGCCGTTCTTTGACCGTCTGGGCGCGTTGCTGCGTGCGGCGGGTGCGCAGGTCTGGCGCGTGGGCTTCAACGCGGGCGACGAATTCTTCTGGTCCGACAGTGACCGCTTTATCCGTCACGAAGGCACGCTGCATGACTGGCCGCCGCATCTGGACCGGATCATCACGGAAAAGGGCGTGACAGATATCGTCCTTTACGGGGATGTGCGGCCGATCCACGCGGTGGCGCGCGCCGCCGCCGAGGAAGACGGCATCCGCATGCATGTCTTTGAGGAAGGGTATCTGAGGCCCTACTGGATCAGCTATGAACGCGGGGGCTCGAACGGACATTCGCCGCTGATGCGGATCCCCTTGGGCGACATGCGTGCGGCGCTGCGCGATACGCTTGGCGACGTGAAACGGCCGCCGGCAAGCTGGGGCGACATGCGGCAGCACAAATTCTATGGCGCGCTGTACCATTTCCTTGTGATGGTGCGGAACCGCGCCTATCGCAATTACCGCGGCCATCGCGATATCAGCGTCCGCGAGGAATTTCGCCTGAACCTCAAACGGTTGCTGATGATGCCCGCCTATGATCTGCAACGGCGTCGCAGATGGCGGCAGGTGCGTCGCAGCGGTGCGCCCTATTCGCTGGTCCTGATGCAGCTGCAACATGATTCAAACTTTCAGGGCCATTCCAGGTTTCGCAGCAACGCGCAGTTCATCAAGGTGGTCATGGCCGATTTCGCCAAGGCCGCGCCGACCCATCACCACCTGATCTTCAAGGCCCATCCGCTTGAGGATGGGCGCTCGCAGAACCTGCGCACCATCCGGCGCTTTGCCCGTGAATACGGGTTGCAGGGTCGCGTTCATTACCTGCGCGGCGGTCGTCTTGCGGCGATGATGGCGCTGGCGAAGTCGATCGTCACCGTGAATTCGACCGGGGCGCAGCAGGCACTGTGGCGCGGCATCCCGGTCAAGACGCTGGGTCGCGCGATCTATGAAAAGCCCGGGATCGTTTCGCCGCAATCGCTGGCGGATTTCTTTGCCGACCCGCAGCCGCCCGATCCGGCGGCCTACAAGATCCTGCGCGATTTTCTGCTGCAGACCAGCCAGATCCCCGGTGGATACTATTCCGAACGTTCGCGCAGTCATGCCCTGCGCATCGTCAGCGACCTGATCCTTGAACCCGAGGATACCTATGGTTTGCTGGCCGCGGGCCGTAGTGGAATTCGGCAACAGGTCACCGACAGTTTCTGATCCACACAATCTGTTGTGGCCTTCATCACCTTTCGGCGATAGATTTGTACCAATTGCCGCGAAGACGGCGCACGACTACAGGAGTTCACGAGGTGACAGCCTTTCTTTCACGCAACCTGGCGGCGCGTGCCTCCATGCTTGCGTCGCTGATTTTTCTCACTGCCTGCGCTGCGTTGCCCCGCTCGGGTCCGAACAAGCCCGAAATCTATGACGGGGCCGTGGAACGCGGCGGCGACGCTCAGGTGATTTTCGTCAATGACCATGTGACCCGGGCGTCCAATTTCACCCCGGCTTACGGCTTTTCGAACAGTTTTCGCAATGCCAGCGCCGTCGGTGCGGATGAAATCCGCGCGGGCGATGTGCTGGGGCTGTCGATCTGGGAAAACGTCGATGACGGGCTGCTGACCTCGCTTGGGGCGTCGTCCAGCCAGTTGCAGCAGATCCAGGTCGACAGCGGCGGCTATATCTTCGTGCCCTATGCCGGGCGCGTGCGTGCCGCAGGCTCGACCCCCGATCAGCTGCGTCAAGTGATCACCACGCGGCTCAGCGAACAGACCCCGGACCCGCAGGTCACCGTGACCCGCGTGGCGGGCGATGGCGCGACAGTTTCGGTTCTGGGCAAGGTCGTCGGTCAGGGTGTCTACCCGATCGAGCGTCCGACCCGCAGCCTGTCGGCCATGCTGGCCAAGGCGGGCGGTGTCGCGATCGAACCCGAAATCGCGGTTGTCACCGTCAAACGCGGCAACAGCACCGGCAAGGTCTGGCTGACCGATCTGTATGCAGGGGCGTCCAACGACATCGCCCTGCGCCCCGGCGACATCATCCTGGTCGAGGAAGATCAGCGCAGTTTCACCGCGCTTGGCGCATTGGGCGGTCAGACCCGCGTGCCCCTGGGCAATGAAATGATCAGCGCGATCGAGGCGATTGCCATGGTCGGCGGTCTGAACTCGAACCTGGCCGACCCGACCGGCGTGTTCGTTCTGCGCGACGAGCCCGAGGCCGTTGCAAGCAAGGTTCTGGGCAAGCCGGTCTACGGTTCGCAGCGGATGGCCTATGTGCTGGACCTGACGCGCCCCAACGGTCTGTTCCTTGCCCGCGATTTCTACATTCGCGACGGCGATACCGTCTACGTCACCGAGGCGCCGATGGCCCAGTGGCGCAAGCGGATCGGCGCGGTCGTGGGGACGATCGGTTCGGTCAACTCCGTCCAGAACCTTGCCAACTGATCCCGGACCCCGTCCGATGAACGACCATGAAGCCGCCGGGAATTCCCGGCGGCTTTTTGTCTATACGGCCGGTTTCTGGCGCCAGCCCCGCATCAGGCGTATCCTTGCACTTGCCGGGTGGGACATTCGCATGGGCCTGCCCTTTGCGGGCGATCATGTCGGCATCTGGGGGGCCAGCCCCCATGCTTGGCGCGGCCGCGCGGTGGCAAAACGTCGCGATGCGCGGATCGTCACGGTCGAGGATGCCTTTCTGCGATCCATCCTGCCGGGACGCGCGCGTCATACCGTGGCGCGGCGTGGACCCATAGGGCTGCTGATCGATCCGGTGGGCCTGCATTTCGACCCGACTGGACCATCCCTGATCGAACGCCTGGCGACATCGCCCGATGCAGGCGCGGAACGGGGTCGGGCCACCGAACTGATCGCAAGATTGCGGGCCTTGGATCTGTCGAAATACAACGCCCATCTGCCAGAGAACGCTCCGCCCAGGCCGGGCTATGTTCTGGTGGTCGATCAGACACGGGGTGACGCGTCGCTGATGGGTGCGGATCGCGGCCTGTTTCTGACGATGCTGCAAGCCGCGCGTGACGAAAACCCGGGGCGGCGCATCGTGCTGCGCAGCCACCCCGAAACCGCGGCAGGGCTGCGCCCCGGCCATCTGACGGCCGATGACCTGCATCCCGACGAGGTGATCTGCGACGCCCCGGTTTCACCCTGGAGGCTGGTTGAAAACGCCCACGCGGTCTATGCCGTCAGTTCGCAATTGGGCTACGAGGCGATGCTGGCGGGGCACCGGCCCGTGCTGTTCGGGCAACCTTTCTATGCCGGCTGGGGCAACAGCGATGATCGTAATCCCATCGCGCGCCGGTCTCCGGTCGATGTGCCCGCCCTGTTCGCCGCCAGCCATATGCTGGCCCCCGTCTGGTACGATCCCTGTCGCGATCGGCTGACCGATCTTTCCGGCGCGATCGATCAGTTGCAGGCCGAGTCAAAGACCTATCGTCAGGATCACGGCGGGCATCTGGCGCATGGCATGCGTTTGTGGAAACGGGGCTTCATCTCGAAGGCGTTCGGCGATGGCAAGGGGGTGCGCTTTACCGCAAGGCCCGATCCATCGGTGACGCTTGTCTGGGCAGGCAAGGCGCAGCCCGACAGCCGCGCGATCCGGGTCGAGGATGGGTTCATCCGCTCGCGCGGGTTGGGCGCGCAGCTTGTGCAACCCTTGTCACTGGTCGCGGATGATCTGGGGATCTATTACGATCCGTCGCGCGAAAGCAGGCTTGAACGCATGATCGCGGACGGTCCGCCACCGGGGTGCGAGGCGCGGGCGGCCGCCTTGATCGCGCAGATCCGGCAGCTTGCCCTGTCGAAATACAATCTGGCCAGTGCTGCACACATGATGCCCGATACTGCTGGTCGCAAGGTCATCCTGGTGCCCGGACAGGTCGAGGATGACGCCTCGGTCCGTCTTGGCGGCGGGGCCGAGCGCAGCAATCTGGACCTGTTAAGCCGGGTCCGGCGCGACAACCCGGATGCGTTCATCACCTACAAGCCGCATCCCGATGTCGAAGCCGGGTTGCGCCCCGGTCGGGTCGAAGAAGCCATGCTGCGCAAGCTGGCCGATCACATCGCACGGCACGCCGATCCCCTGACGCTGATCGCCAATAGTGATGAATTGTGGACGATCAGCTCGACCATGGGGTTCGAGGCGCTTTTGCGTGATCTGCCGGTCGTGACCCTTGGGGCGCCCTTCTATGCCGGTTGGGGGCTGACGCGCGATATGGGTCCGGTGCCGCCACGGCGGCAAGCACGCCCCTCGCTGGCGGCCTTTGCCTATGCCGCGCTGATCGCCTATCCGCGTTATCGCGACCCGGTCACGGGCCTGCCCTGCCCGCCAGAGGTTGCGCTGGACCGGTTGGCCGATCCCGACCTGACGGCGGGGCCACCGATGCTGCGTCTGCTGGCCAAGGCTCAGGGCGCACTGGCTGGTCACAGTTGGATATGGCGGCGCTAGATCGCCTGCCACCGGTGGAACAGATCGCCTCCGATCGTCCGCGTTTCGATCAGCCGAAACCGCGGCGCGTGCGACAAGGCAGGCAGGTCCATCGGCCCGGTGCCCGGGCGTCCGTCGGCGCCGATAACGACCCCGGCGGTATAGCCGATCAGATGATCGACCAGCCCCGCGCGCAGCAGGCTGCCCGCCAGCACACCGCCCCCTTCGCAGAAGACGCGGGTGATGCCGCGATCGGCCAGTTCGGCCAGCGCGGCAACCGGATCGCCTTGCAGATGCCACAGCGGCCCGAATTCGGCACCTTCGGGCGGAAGGCCGGGGATGTCGCCGCCCAGTACCACGCGCACGGGCTGGCGCGGGGTGGCGATGCCGCGCACGTTCAGGCGCGGGCGATCCGCGCGGGCGGTCCCTGCCCCGACCAGAACCGCGTCATGCTGGGCACGCAATGCGTGAACATGGGCGCGGGCGGCCTGCCCGGTGATCCACTGGCTGTCACCATTCGCGGTGGCGATGCGCCCATCGAAACTGTTGGCCAGCTTCAGCGTGACGAAAGGACGCCCGCGTGTGATGCGGGACAGAAAGCCCGCCTGCAAGTCACGGGCCTCGGCCTCCATCACGCCTTCCACCACCTCGACCCCGGCGTCGCGCAGGATCGCATGGCCACGACCGGCGACGCGGCTGTCGGGATCGGTCAATGCGCTGACGACGCGCAGGACGCCCGACTGGACCAGCCCCTCGGCACAGGGGGGGGTTCGACCGTGATGGGCGCATGGTTCAAGCGTGACATAGGCCGTTGCGCCCCGCGCCAGATCGCCTGCGACGTCCAGGGCCATACGCTCGGCATGGGGGCGGCCGCCGGGTTGGGTCCAGCCGCGGCCTACGATCCGACCCTTGCGCAGAAGGACACAGCCCACGGCGGGGTTCGGCCAGACATTGCCCAATCCGCGCCGCGCAAGGCGCAGCGCATGGGCCATGTGGCGGCGGTCGTCCTGCGTTGCCGGCACGGGCTATTCGGGAAGATTGTTGGGGCGAAGTTCGGACACGAACTTGTCGAAATCGTCGGCGTCCTGAAAATTCTTGTAGACGCTGGCAAAGCGGACATAGGCGACGTTGTCGATGCGTGACAGTGCCTCCATCACGATCTCGCCGATAGCCTTGGATGGAATATCGGTTTCGCCGGTGCTTTCCAGACGCCGGACGATGCCGCTGATCATCTGTTCGATGCGATCAGGTTCGACGGCGCGTTTCTGCATCGCGATGCGGATCGAACGTGCCATCTTGTCGCGATCGAAATCTTCGCGCTTGCCGTTCGATTTCACCACCACCAGATCGCGCAGCTGGACCCGTTCATAGGTCGTGAATCGCCCGCTGCAGGCCGGGCAAAAGCGACGCCGCCGGATCGCGACATTGTCTTCCGCAGGACGTGAATCCTTGACCTGCGTATCCACATTTCCGCAAAACGGGCAGCGCATCCCTTGTCCCCTCTGACCCAGATTCCCCATACACTATAGGTAAATGGCCAGCGGTTGGGTAGCGTTATCCACAGGCCACTAGATGCAGGGTCTGGAACCTGTGTCCCGAAAGCCGCGTTCCTCGGCAGAATTCGCAGACGAAAGTGACCTTCTCATGGCCAAGACTCTTTTCATCACGGGCGCATCCTCGGGGATTGGCGCCGCCACGGCGCGGGCTGCTGTCGAACAGGGCTGGAACGTCGCCCTGATGGCGCGCAGCGCGGACAAGCTGACATCGCTGGCACAGGATCTGGGCGAAAAGGCCCTGCCGATCGTGGGCGACGTGACGCGGATGGCGGATCTGGATCAGGCGGTGTCGGACTGTATCGGCAAATTCGGCGGCATCGATGCGGTGTTTGCGAATGCCGGGCGGGGACTGGACAAGCCCGGCACGGTCGAAGGCGATCTGGACGATATCCGGGGCATGATCGAACTGAATATCACCGCGCTTGTGCAGACCGCCCGCGCGACCCTGCCTGAACTGAAAAAGACCAAGGGCACGCTGGTCCTGACGGGGTCATCCGCCGGACGGCAGCATATCAAGGGCTCGATCTACGGCGCGACGAAATGGTTCGTGCATGGCTATGCCGGGAACATGGCCGATGAAATGCGTGAATGGGGCGGTCGCTGCGCGGTTGTCGCGCCGGGCATGGTCGACACCCCGTTCTTCGACAACGGCGCCCCGGACAAGCTGCAACCGCAGGACGTGGCAGAGGCCGTCATTCAGGCGATCACGGCCCCGCAGCGCGCCGCGATCCGGGAAATCTATCTGATGCCGCAGAACTAACCGGGAATGAATGCCGCCACGACCTGCCGACGATGCGGGGCGTGGCGGTGTTCGACAAGGTAAACACCCTGCCAGCGGCCCAACGCCATCCGTCCGCCGATGACCGGGACCTGAAGGCTGGTCGGCAGCACGGCAGATTTCAGATGCGCGGGCATGTCATCCGGCCCCTCATGGCGATGGACAATCCAGCGCATGTCGGGATGGTCAGCCTGCGGGGCGATCCGATCCAGCCAGTTCAGCAAATCGACCTGAACATCGGGATCGGCGTTTTCCTGTATCAGCAGCGAACAGGACGTGTGCCTGACCATCAGCGTCAGAACTCCGTCCTGCACGGCATTGTCGCGCAGCCATTCAGACAGCCGGTCGGTGAATTCGTGGAAGGCTGGCCCTGCCGTGTCGATCTGGATCAGGCTGTGCAGCATGACCTAGCCCGTCTGCGAGGATTGATCGGGATGCGGCAGTTCCCCGACCTCGGCACCATCGTGATCGATCGCCATTTTCTTCTGTGCCCGCGCGCCCAACTCGCGCAGCATCTCGACCTGACGGATCACGTTGCCCGATCCGCGCGTCAGGCGATCCATAGCCTGACCATGCGCGCGATTGGCCTGATCCAGCGATTTGCCCACCTGCTCCATCGAGTCGACGAAGCCGGCAACCTTGTCGTACAGCGCGCCGGCGCGTCGCGCGATTTCCATGGCGTTGCTTTCGCGCCGCTCGACCGCCCAGATATGTTCCACCGTCCGCAAGGTCAGCATCAACGTGGTCGGCGTCGTCAGACCGACACCACGTTCCAGCGCAAAGGCGGCAAGCGATGGATCAGCGCGCAACGCCTCGGAGAAAGCGCCTTCAATCGGGATGAACATCAGAACGTAATCCACTGAATTATCATCCATTTGATGATACCCCTTGTCACCAAGCGTGGTGATGTGGGTGCGGATCGCGGCGACATGGCGACGCAGCGCGGCCTCGGCCTCGGCAGGGTCCTCACTGTTGACCGAGAGTTCATAGTCATTCAGCGAAACCTTGCTATCGATGACCATGATCTTCTGCCGTGGCATCTTGACGACAACGTCGGGTCGCCACAATTTGCCGTCCTCGTCGCGCCAACTGGACTGGATGTCGTAATGCGTGCCGGATTGCAGGCCCGATTCTTCCAGGATGCGTTCCAGAACCATTTCGCCCCATGCGCCCTGTCGCTGTTTTTCGCCCTTCAGCGCACGGGTCAGGTTGACCGCCTCGCGCGAAATCTGTTCCGATCTCTGGTGCAGCGTCAGGATCTGTTCGCGCAGGCGGGCGCCCTCTTCGTCCAGAACCTTGTTGCGGGTCTGCAATTCGGTCTGAAAGCGGTGCACCTGATCGCGGAACGGTGTCAGCAACGCCGACAGGTGTTCCCCCTGTGAGCGCTGCATATCGGCCCGCTGCACCCGCAGCGTTTCCGATGCCATCAGCTTGAACTGGCCGGTCATTTCTTCGCGCAATTCACGCAAGGTCTGAATCTCACGCGCGGCATTTTCGCGATCTTTTTCGGCCCGCAGCCTGGCCTCGGCCAATTCGGTCTGGATCTGTGCGGCCTGTTGCCGGGCCTGATGCAGCGCGTCTGTCAGACCGTCGCGTTCCTCGGCCAGTTCGGCCAGCCGCGCCCCGTGGGATTCAAGCCGGACATCCTGCTGACCAAGACGCAGTTCGGCCTGCCGCAGATTGTCCGAGAACTGATCGGCGCGGGCCTTTTCCGCGGCGGCCTGATCGCGGCTTTCGGCCAGGGCAGATGACAGCGCCACCTGATCCTGCCGGCCACGGCGCCAGATCAGCACCACCGCCCCAAGCGCCAGCACCGCCAGTCCCAGCATCAACTGCAACCGCGACACATCATTGAACCAGGCGGCGATCTGTTCGGACATGCTGTCTCCATTCGCGAAATCTGCGCGGAGTGTTCACTTTTTGTGCTGAAACCGCAAGCCCGGTTGCAGGGGGGGTCAGATCGCCAGCGCCTGCAAGAAGGCGACAATTCCGCGCGTATATTCGCCGGGATTGACGGTCGAGGCGTCGGATTGCGCCAGCCAGTCCATCAGCGATTTCTGATTGCGGTCCGAAAACCGCATATGCCAGTCGCGGAAGCGCCGTTGATTCAGCGCCCCATCGTCCAGCACCGTCAACTGGTCATGGCGGCCATCCTTGCGGATCATCGCCATGACCAGGTCGATCTTTTCGGCAGGACCTTCCAGCCACTGAAAGAATAGCCCGTCCTCGTGATGCAGGCAGCCGGTGATGCCGTGCTGCCCATTGCGTTCGCGGGCCGAGGCAAGGATGGCCTGAAGATCATCCTTGCCAAGCCCGTCGCGCGCCGCGCTGCGATAAAGAACGAAGGCTAGACCGTCGGTGGTATCGGCAAGATCATTGGTCAAGGAAGGAACGCAGCTTTCTGCTTCTGGAGGGGTGCTTCAGCTTGCGCAGGGCCTTGGCTTCGATCTGACGGATCCGTTCGCGGGTCACGCTGAACTGCTGACCGACCTCTTCCAGCGTGTGGTCGGTATTCATGCCGATGCCGAAACGCATCCGCAGAACCCGTTCCTCGCGCGGGGTCAGGCTGGCCAGAACGCGGGTGGTCGTTTCCTTGAGGTTTTCCTGAATCGCACTGTCCAATGGCAGGACGGCATTCTTGTCCTCGATGAAATCGCCCAGCTGGCTGTCTTCCTCGTCCCCGATCGGGGTTTCGAGGCTGATCGGTTCCTTGGCGATCTTCATCACCTTGCGAACCTTCTCCAGCGGCATCTGCAGCTTCTCGGCCAGTTCCTCGGGCGTCGGCTCACGGCCGATCTCGTGGAGCATCTGGCGACCGGTCCGGACCAGCTTGTTGATCGTCTCGATCATGTGGACCGGGATGCGGATCGTGCGCGCCTGGTCCGCGATGGAGCGGGTGATCGCCTGACGGATCCACCAGGTCGCATAGGTCGAGAACTTGTAGCCGCGGCGATACTCGAACTTGTCCACGGCCTTCATCAAGCCGATATTGCCCTCCTGGATCAGGTCCAAGAACTGTAGCCCGCGGTTCGTGTATTTCTTGGCGATCGAGATCACCAGACGCAGGTTGGCCTCGACCATTTCCTTCTTGGCCTGACGTGCCTCTTTCTCGCCGCGCTGAACCTGCGCGACGATCCGGCGGAATTCCTCGATATCGACGCCGACATACTGGCCGACCTGCGCCATCTCGGCGCGCAGATCCTCGACCTTGGCGCGCGACCGGTCAAACAGCGCCTGCCAGCCACGGCCGGCATTCTGCGACAGGCGTTCGACCCAGGTCGGGTCCAGTTCGCTGCCGCGATAGGCATCGATGAATTCACGGCGGTTGATGCGTGCGGCGTCAGCGAGCTTCACCATGCCCGAGTCGATGGTCACGATGCGGCGGTTGATGCCGTAAAGCTGATCGACCAGCGCCTCGATCCGGTTGTTGTGCAGATGAAGCGAGTTCACCAGCACGACGATCTCGCTGCGCAGTTTCTGGTAGTCGCTTTCGGCGGTGGCCGAAAAGCTGTTGTCTTCGTTCAACGTCGCCGACATCCGCTGGTCCTGCATATCGGCCAGACGCTCGTAATCGCGCGCGATGATTTCCAGCGTTTCCAGAACCTTGGGCTTCAGGCTGGCTTCCATCGCGGCCAGCGACAGGTTTGCGCCCTCATCCTCTTCGTCGTCATCCTCGCCGCGCATCGGATTGCCGTCGGCATCCAGTTCCTCGCGCTTCTGCTGAGGTTCCGAGCTGCTGGCCTGCGGCGTCAGTTCCTCTTCGCCCTCGCCATCCTCGTCATCCATGGACTGACCGAAGGTGGTTTCCAGGTCGATCACGTCGCGCAGAAGGATCTCTTCTTCCAGAAGTTCCTCGCGCCACATGGTGATGGCCTTGAAGGTCAGCGGGCTTTCGCACAGCCCGGCGATCATCGTGTTGCGACCGGCCTCGATCCGCTTGGCGATGGCGATCTCGCCCTCGCGCGACAGCAGTTCGACGCTGCCCATCTCGCGCAGATACATGCGAACGGGATCGTCGGTGCGATCAAGCTTTTCGGTTTCGGTCGCCGCGACCGCCACCTCACGAGAGCCAGAGCCGGTGGTGACAACCGCGCCGCCTTCGGGCTCTTCGGCGCCTTCCTCGTCCTCGATGACATTGATGCCCATTTCGGACAGCATCGACATCACGTCTTCGATCTGCTCACTGCTGACCTGTTCGGGGGGCAGCACCGTGTTCAGCTGATCATAGGTGATATAGCCACGCTCTCGCGCCTCGGCGATCATCTTCTTGACGGCCGCTTGGCTCATGTCCAGCGAATGGGCGTTGTCGTCCTTGTCGTTCTTGTCTTGCTCGTCGTCCTTGGCGGCCATCCAGGGCTCCTTCTCGGGGCGGTCATTCGCAGGCGGGGCAGCGAATCAGAGAGGTCATTGATGCGTTCTAGCGCGGTTCAGAACCGAATCAAAGACGCAGGCAGTTAATGATTCGCAGTTTCGATTCGGGTGATTCGGTTTCGGTCGCGTTGCGGCATCGGTTTCAACGGGTCGGCTTGCGCCAGATCTGCCCCGAAAGGAACTGATCCAGCTGGGCCGAAAGGGCGTCGCGGTCCTCGTTCAGATCGCCGCGTTCCTCCATCTCGGGGCGTTCGGCGCGGTGGCGGGCGCGGGTGATCTGCTGAATGCGCCAGGTCAGGCCCTCATCCGCTTCGCCCTGAATTTCGGCCTCTGCGCGGACCAGTTCGGCCCCCGCTGCGCGTTCGGCGTCCAGACGGTCGATCAGGTTGGTCAGGATCGCCTGCGCCGATTCCAGGTCCTGGCTTTCGATCAGTTTCGGGGTCAGGCCCAGATGGGCGTCGGTGCGCAGGGTTTCAAGGGCGCGCCGCCCGGCATCGGTATCGCCGCCGGTCAGCAGGTCATGCAGCAAAGCGGCCCGGTCCGCATCGCGTGGCAAAAGCCGTTCCAGTCGCGATTCGATCTGCGCCACGCATTCGGGGCGCAATGCGCAGATCAACAGGCTGGCCCCTTCCAGCAGGTCCGCCGTCGATTGCGGGCCGTTCATCGGGATCGGGGGGCGCGGCGCGGACGGGGCCATCGAGGCCCCGCCGCGCCGGGCGGGCCATGGGCCCGCCTGCACATTGCCACGGCCCTTGGCGCGCGGTTTCCAGCCGCCCATCACCTCGCGGCGCTTGTCGCGAATGGTGTCGGTATAGTGCCGGCGGGTCAGTTCGTCGGGGATGCGGCCGATCGCCTCTTGCAGACGCCGGTCGAGGGCGGCGCGGCGTTCGGGGCTGTCAAAGACCTGCCCTTCGGTTTCGCGTTCCCACAGCAGGTCAACCAGCGGTCTCGCCTGATCCAGCAGGGCACCCATCGCCCCCGGCCCCGCGGATTTGATCAGGTCATCCGGGTCCTGCCCCGTCGGCAGCATGACAAAGCGCAGCGCCTGTCCGGGCCCGGTCAGCGGCAAGGCCAGATCGATCAGCCGGCGCGCGGCGCGCTGACCAGCCGCGTCGCCATCCAGTGCGATGATCGGTTCCGGGCTGACCCGCCACATCAGGCGCAGCTGATCTTCGGTGATCGCGGTGCCAAGCGGGGCGACCGCACCTTCGAAACCCGCACGGGCCAGCGCGATCACATCCATATAGCCCTCGGCGACGATAAGGCGCTGTCCCTTGGCAACGGCGGCGCGGGCGGGGCCGATATGGTAAAGGTTGCGGCCCTTGTCGAACAACGGCGTTTCGGGGCTGTTGAGGTATTTGGCCCGTGCATTCGGATCCATCGCCCGTCCGCCAAAGCCGATGCAGCGCCCCTGCCCGTCCCTGATGGGAAAGATGATGCGGTCGCGCATCCGGTCATAGGGTGTGCCCCCACCATCGGGGCGCGCGGCGACACCGGCCTCGATGATCAGCGCCTCGTCGAACCCCTTTTCGCGCAGCGCCGTGAACAATGCGGTGCGGCTGTTCGGGGCAAAGCCGATCTCGAAGCGATCCTCGGCATCGCGGTCCAATCCTCGACGCAGCAGGTAGTCGCGGGCATCCGCCGCGGCACCGGTCTGCAATTGCAGGCGAAACCAGCGACAGGCGGCCTCGGTCACCTCGATCAGCCGGGATCGGCGGTCACTGCGTTCGCGGGAACGGGGATCGGGTTCGGGCATCTGCATGCCGGCCTCGGCGGCCAGGACCTTGACGGCCTCGATGAATTCCAGCCCATCCATTTCGCGCAGGAAGGTCAGAGCGTCGCCCTTGGCCTGGCAGCCAAAGCAGTAATAGAAGCCCTTCTGATCGTCGCAGTGAAAACTGGCCGATTTTTCCTGATGGAACGGGCATGGCGCCCACCAATCGCCGCGCGCCTGATTCGACTTGCGCTGATCCCAGACGACCTTGCGCCCGATCACGCGGCTGATCGGAACGCGGTTGCGAAGTTCGTCGAGGAAGCCGGGGGGCAGACTCATGGGGCGATTATCTGACTGGTTCGGTGGTTCGGCAAGCGGCAGCGCCAATCTTGGGCTAGAAAGGATGTGGGGTCAAAACGGGCCGCGGTCAATCGGCCCCGACCGCGCCACGCACCAATCCCCAGTAGATATCGCCGATGCGCTGCCGATCCAGACGCCCGCCTTCGCGATACCAGTTGGTCACGCCGGTCAGCATGGCGATCAGCGCCATCGTAGTCAGCCGCGGATCGTCCAGCCGCATCGTGCCCGAAGTCACGCCGTCGCGCAGGATCACCTCTAGTGCGGTTTCATAGCGTTCGCGCAAGGCGACGATCCGGTGGTGATTGTCCGGGGTCAGGTTGCGCAGTTCCATGTAGGACAGAAAGACCGCGTCGGAATGATCAAGGCTGAAATCGATGTGAAAACGCACGAAACCTTCCAGCCGCCGCAGCGCGGGCAGCGCCGGATCATCCCGCCAGGCGTCCAGTAGATCCTGCATGTGGCTTTCCAGAAGATCGGCCAGAAGCGCCTGTTTGTCAGGGATATAGCTGTACAGCGCACCCGCCTGCACGCCGACCGCCGCCGCGATCTGACGCATGGACACGGCTGCGTAGCCCTGCCGCGCGAACAGTTGCAGGGCATGGGTGCGGATCAGGGGGCCGGTGATCTCGGCGCGGGAACCTTGGGTGCGTGCCATGCAACTGTCATAAGTGCTGACCCGTTCGGGGGGAAGGCCATTGTGAAGCCCGTTGGCGCGGCCTAATCTGCGGCCATGATGCCGCGTCCTGTCCTGACATGCCCTGCCCTTCTGTGCCTGATCCTTGCCGCCTGCGCGGCCGATGACGGCTATCCCGATCTGCGCCCCACGGCCGAGATGCTGACCCCACCGCAATTGACCCCCGAGGAAAACGCCCCGGCCACCACTCGCCAGACCGCCGAAAGCCGCGCCGATGCGCTGCGGGCGCGGGCTGACGCGCTGCGCGGCCCCGTGATCGAGCCGGAATTGCGCCAGCGGATGCAGGGCGGTCGCAACTGATTGCGCAAAGGCGCTTCGCTTGGTAAGAACTTTTGACCAAAAAGCGAGTTGCCCATGCCTGTCATCACCTGCATCGACGACCTGAAACGGCTGCACAAGGCGCGCACACCGCGCATGTTCTACGACTATGCCGAATCGGGCAGCTATTCCGAACAGACCTTTCGCGACAACAGCACCGATTTTGCCCGGATCCGCCTGCGCCAGAAAGTTGCCGTGGACATGTCGGGCCGCTCGACCGCAAGCGACATGGTGGGGCTGCCCGTTGCGATGCCCGTGGGGCTTGCCCCTGTCGGCCTGACCGGGATGCAACACGCGGATGGCGAAATCCTGGCCGCCCGCGCGGCCGAGAAATTCGGCGTGCCCTTCTGCCTGTCGACCATGTCGATCTGCTCGATCGAGGATGTCGCGCAGCACACGACAAAGCCCTTCATGTTCCAGCTTTACGTCATGAAGGATCAGGATTTCCTTGCCGCGATCATCGAGCGGGCCAAGCGCGCCAATTGCAATGCGCTGGTTCTGACGCTGGATCTGCAGATTCTGGGTCAGCGCCACAAGGATCTGAAGAACGGCCTGTCGGCGCCGCCGAAATTCACCCTGCCCACGATGCTGGATCTTGCGACGCGCTGGCGCTGGGGCATGGGGATGCTGCAGACCAAGCGCCGCTTCTTCGGCAATATCGTCGGGCACGCCAAGGGCGTCGGCGATGCCAGTTCCCTGGGCAGCTGGACGGCCGAGCAATTCGACGAAAAGCTGGACTGGGACAAGATCGCCCGCATCCGCGACATGTGGGGCGGCAAGCTGATCCTGAAAGGCATCCTTGACCCCGAAGATGCCCGCATCGCGGCTGATTTCGGCGCGGATGCCATCGTTGTCAGCAATCATGGCGGACGGCAACTGGACGGCGCGCTGTCCTCGATCCGGATGCTGCCGCATATCGTCGAAGCCGTGGGCGATCAGGTCGAGATCCACATGGACAGCGGTATCCGCAGCGGTCAGGACGTGTTGAAGGCGCTGGCCCTTGGGGCGCATGGCACCTGGATCGGGCGGGCCTTCGTTCATGGGCTTGGCGCGATGGGCGAGGCCGGCGTGACGCGCGCCCTGGAAGTGATCCGTGCCGAACTGGATACCACGATGGCGCTGTGCGGCGAAAAACGCGTGCAGGCGCTGGGTCGGCAGAACGTGATGCTGCCGCAGGGCTTCCTGTCGGAATACGGCGCATAGGGGCGCAGATTCGCCCTTCACAAAATCGCCACGCTGCGCTATAGGCCGCGCTCTGCCGTCATGCACCCTTGGAGGATGGCGGTCAACACAACTGTTTGAGGATATATATCATGGCCAAAGAGATCCCTGATCTGGTGGCCGAGCCTCGCGCGGGGACAGGCAAGGGGGCCGCCCGCCAAGCTCGCCGTGAAGGTAAGGTTCCGGGTATCGTGTATGGTGACCACAAGGATGCCGTCGCGATCCAGTTCGACTTCAACAAGCTGCTGACGCAACTGCGTGCCGGTCGCTTCATGTCGACGCTGTTCAACCTGAAGGTCGAAGGTCAGGACGACGTGCGCGTCATCTGCCGCGCCGTTCAGAAAGACGTCGTGAAGGACCTGCCCGTCCATATCGACTTCATGCGTCTGCGCCGCACCTCGAAGGTCTCGCTGTTCATTCCGGTTGAATTCATCAACCACGAAGAATGCCCGGGCCTGAAAAAAGGCGGCACGCTTGTGACCGTCCGCAACGAGGTCGAACTGAACGTGACCGCCGGCGACATCCCGGATCACATCACCGTCGATCTGGCCGGCCTGAACATCGGCGACGGCATCCACATCAATGATGTGAAGTTGCCCGCCGGCGCCAAGGCAACCATCGACCGCAACTTCGTGATCGCGAACATCGCGGCACCCTCGGCCCTGCGTTCGGACGACGACGCGGCAGAAGCCGAAGGCGCCGAGGTCGAAGAGGCCGCAGCCGAAGAGTGATCCTTGCGCCCGTTCAGGGCCAGAAGATCCACGGGGCGGTGCCGCTTGGCGCCGCCCTTTCCTTTTGCCCCGGCGCCTGCTAGCGGATGCGCCGATCCCGGATCAGGAGAGTGCTCATGGAACCCGTCAACATCATCGGTGCTGGCCTGGCAGGCTCTGAGGCCGCATGGCAGATCGCCCGTGCGGGCGTGCCCGTGATCCTGCATGAAATGCGTCCCAGCGTCGAAACCTTCGCGCACAAGACCGGCGATTGCGCTGAAATGGTCTGCTCGAACAGTTTCCGTTCCGACGATGACGTGATGAATGCCGTCGGCCTGCTGCATTGGGAAATGCGGGCGGCGGGCGGCCTGATCATGGAGATGGCCGACCGTCATCGCCTGCCCGCCGGTGGCGCGCTGGCCGTGGATCGCGACGCGTTTTCACAGGCCGTCACCCAGACGCTGCGTGCCGATCCGCTGATCGAGATCCGCAACGGTGAAATCGCCGATCTGCCCGACACCGGCAACTGGATCGTGGCGACGGGGCCGCTGACCTCTGACCGGCTGGCAACTGCGATCCGTGGCCTGACGGGAACCGAGGCACTGGCCTTCTTCGATGCCATCGCCCCGATCGTCCATGCCGACACGATCGACATGTCCGTCGCCTGGGAACAAAGCCGTTATGACAAGGGCGAAACCGAAGCCGAGCGTCGCGCCTATATCAACTGCCCGATGACCAAGCCGCAATACGAGGCGTTCATCGACGCGCTGCTGGCAGCCGACAAGACCGAATTCCACGAAGGCGAGACCGCCGGTTACTTCGACGGCTGCCTGCCGATCGAGGTCATGGCCGAGCGCGGCCGCGAAACCCTGCGCCACGGCCCGATGAAGCCCGTGGGGCTGACCAACACGCATAACCCCGAAGAAAAGGCCTATGCCGTCGTCCAGCTGCGCCGCGATAACGCACTGGGAACCCTGTATAATATCGTCGGCTTCCAGACCAAGATGAAATACGGCGCCCAGACGCAGGTGTTCCGGATGATCCCCGGTCTGGAAAATGCCAGCTTCGCGCGGCTGGGTGGCATTCACCGCAATTCCTTCCTGAACTCTCCCACGCTGCTGGATGACCGGATGCGCCTGCGCAACCAGCCCAATCTGCGCTTTGCCGGACAGGTCACCGGGGTCGAGGGCTATGTCGAAAGCGCCGCGATGGGTCTGCTGGCCGGTCGCATGGCCGCCGCACAGGCCAAGGGGCAGGATCTGGCCCCCCCACCCTTCACCACCGCGACCGGCGCACTGGTCAATCACATCACCGGCGGCGCCGAGGCCAGGACCTTCCAGCCCATGAACGTCAATTTCGGGCTGTTCCCGCCGCTGGATCAGATGAAAGGCGGGCGCAAGGGCCGCAAGGATCGCTACCCTGCCTATACCCAGCGCGCCAAGGACGATTTCTCGGCATGGCTGGCCACGCAGTAACGCGCACCCGCTTCGCCCCTTCTCCGACGGGGCTTCTGCATCTGGGCCACGCCTATTCGGCGCTTCTGGCCCAGTCGCTTGCCGATCCGGGGCAGTTTCTGTTGCGCATCGAGGATATCGATCGCGACCGCTGCAAACCTCGGTTTGAACAGGCCCTGAAACAGGATCTGGCATGGCTGGGCCTGCGCTGGCAGGAACCGGTCATGCGCCAGTCAGATCGCATGGCCGCCTATGATCGGGCGCTGACCCAACTCGCACCGTTCTGTTATCCCTGCCGCTGCCGTCGCGGCGACATCCGCGCCGCCCTGTCCGCCCCGCAGGAAGCCGCGCTGCCCGCCGGCCCCGATGGATTGATCTATCCGGGCACCTGTCAGCACCGGTCGATGTCGGATATCGGGCCCGGTGACGTGATCCGCCTGGACGTGGCCCGCGCCTTCGACCATCTGCGGCGCGACCAACTCGAATTTCACGATCATGCGATCTTGTCCGTCGGCCCGCATCGCATGACGCGCGACCAATTTATCAGCGATATCGGCGACGTGATCCTGTCGCGGCGCGGCATGGGAACCTCGTACCATCTGGCGGTCGTGGTCGATGACGCGGCCCAGGGGGTCACCCTGGTCACCCGAGGCAAGGACCTGTTCGGCGCGACTTGGATCCATCTGCTGCTGCAACACTTGCTGAACCTGCCGCAACCGACCTATCACCACCATCGCCTGATCCGTGACGATGCGGGCAAGCGTCTTGCGAAACGCGACGATGCCCGCGCCATTCGCCAGTTCCGCGACGACGGCGCGACGCCGGAGGACATCCGGCGTCTGATCGGGCTCTAGCCCATCTTCTGTGCATAAATATCCCGGGGGACCGCCCGCAGGGCGGTGGGGCAGCGCCCCTCTTACGTCATCGGCTCCATGATCACGACCTCCTGGCCGTCACGGACCGCGGTGTAGAAGCACGACCGCCGGTTCGTGTGACAGGCAGGCCCGGTCTGATCGACCAGCGCCAGCAGACAGTCGCGATCACAATCGATCCGCAGCTCGACCAGTCTCTGCACGTGGCCCGAGCTTTCGCCCTTGATCCAGAAGGATTGGCGCGACCGCGACCAATAGGTGACGCGGCCCGTCTGCAAGGTCTGCGCCACCGCGTCCGCATTCATCCAGGCCATCATCAGAACCTCGCCGCTGGCATGGTCCTGCGCAATACAGGGGATCAGGCCATTGGCATCGTACTTCAGGCTGACCGGGTCAAGCATCGGGTTTCCTTTCACCATTGCGATCCCTATCTAGGGTGAATGACACGCGCGGGGAAGGACCGATGGGCGACAGCGACCTGATGCAGCTTTATTCGCGCCGTATACTGGCGCTGACCACCGCCATTCCCCATCAGGGCCGGCTGGATTACCCCGAAGGCTCGGCTACGCGCCGTTCGCCGCATTGCGGCTCGTCCGTGACCGTCGACATCCGAATGCGGGATGGCCAGATTGCCGAATTTGCCCAACAGGTCCGCGCCTGTGCGCTGGGACAGGCATCTGCGGCGGTCCTGGGTGCCTCGGTCATCGGAAAATCCCGCGATCAGATCCTTGCAACGCGCGACGAACTTCACGCGATGCTGAAACAGGATGGCACCCCGCCCGATGGCAGCTTTTCCGAGCTTGAGGCCCTGTTGCCCGCACGCGACTACCCCAACCGTCACGCCTCGATCCTGCTTGCATGGGATGCGACCCTCGCGGCCATCGATCAGGCGGCCGAGGCTGCCTGATCGGCGCCGCCTGTAAAAAGACCGGCCCGATGGGCCGGTCAGTTGCGCGTGCAGAAGGGACAGTGACGGCACACAGGCGTGGTGCCGTGCTTGCAACGCGGGGCAGAAACCTAGGCTTGCAGGATCGCAGGCAACCAAAGAACCACAATCGTGGTCACGGTCAGCGCGGCAACCCCACACAGATCACAGACGAATTCGCGGGACATGGCAGCAACTCCTCTCTGTTGCTATTTTGTTCTCACATTCACGCGCACCTGTAAAGAACTTTTTAAGAACATTCAGGCTTGGATCGGTGTTCAGCCAATGCCGATCAGGCGAATCGACTCGTCCTGCGACATCAGCCACATCAGCAAACGCAGGGCCTTGCCGCGATCCGAACTTAGCTCCGGGTCGCGTTCCAACAGCGCCCGCGCATCCTTTCGCGCCGTTGCCATCAGCCCTGCCTGATGTTCCAGATCGCCGATGTGGAACCGAGGCAGACCGGATTGCGCGGTGCCGATGACATCTCCGGCGCCGCGCATTTCAAGATCGACCTCGGCGATGCGAAACCCATCCTCGGTGTCGCGCAGGGTGGTCAGGCGTTTCGCGCCGGTCTCTCCCAAAGGTGGATGATACATCAGCAGGCAGGTCGACGCGCCTTTGCCGCGCCCCACCCGGCCACGCAGCTGATGAAGCTGCGCCAGACCAAAGCTTTCGGCCCGTTCGATCACCATGATCGTCGCCTCGGGGACATCCACGCCGACCTCGATCACCGTGGTCGCGACAAGAATCTGCGCCACGCCACTGCTGAAATCGGCCATGGCGGCGTCGCGCTGATCGGCGGGCATCTGGCCATGGATCAGCCGTACCGCATCGCCGAACCGGGCACGCAATGCCTGAAACCGTGCCTCGGCTGCGGTCAGGTCGCTGACCTCGCTTTCCTCGACCAGCGGACAGACCCAATAGGCCCGCGCACCCTCGGCAATGGCATGCTGCAGGCGATCAGCGACCTGATCCAGACGTTCATCGCTGATCATGACCGTGGTGATCGGCTGACGACCCGGCGGCTTTTCATCCAGAACGGAAAGGTCAAGATCGCCATATTGCGTCAACGCAAGCGAACGCGGAATCGGCGTGGCCGTCATGACCAGAATATCGGGCGGTGCATTGCCCTTGGCGGATAGTTGTAATCGCTGCGCCACACCGAAACGGTGCTGTTCGTCGATGATTGCCAGCCGCAGGTCGCGAAACTCGACATCTTTCTGAAAAACGGCATGGGTCCCGACAAGGATCTGGATCCGGCCTTCGCGCAGATCCTCAAGGATTTGCGCCCTCGCTTCGCCCTTGTCGCGTCCGGTCAGCGCCGCCAACCGGATGTCTGCCGATCGCGCCAAGGGTTCAAGGGCGCGGGCATGTTGGCGGGCCAGGATCTCGGTCGGGGCCATCAGCACCGCCTGCCCCCCCGCCTCGACCGCGATCAGCGCCGAAAGCATGGCAACCAAGGTTTTCCCCGCGCCGACATCGCCCTGCAGAAGCCGGCTCATGCGGTGGTCGCCAGCCATATCCGCAGCGATTTCCCGAACCGCACGGGCCTGCGCATTGGTGGGCGGCCAAGGCAGGTTGTCCAGCACCGCCTGACGCAATCGGCCATCGCCCGTGCTGGGCCGCCCTTTTGATCGACGCTTCTCGCGGCGCACAAGGGCCAGCGTCATCTGATGGGCCAAAAACTCATCATAGGCCAACCTTGCGCGGGCGGGGCTGGCAGGCGACAGCCCTTGGGCAGAATCGGGATGATGCGCCTGATGCAAGGCCGTTGCAAAATCGGGCCAGCCACGCGCCGCCATGACCTGCGGATCGATCCATTCCGGCGTTTCGGGCAGGCGCGTCAATGCGGCCTCGGCAGCCTTGGTCATCGCCTTCTGCGTCAAGCCCGCCGAGAGCGGATAGACCGGTTCGAAGGCGGGGGGCAGTTCCTCGCCCTCGGGCAGGATATGATCGGGATGGACGATCTGGGCCATTCCATCGAACAGTTCCAGCTTGCCGCTGACGATACGGCGCTGGCCAAGGGGCAGCTGCCGCTCGATCCAATCCTTGCGCGGGTGAAAAAAGACCAGCGTCAGATCGCCGCCGTGATCGTCACTGCACTGGACGCGCATGGGCCGCCCGCGCGCGCTGGGTTGGGTGTGCCGTTCGACCGTCACGGCCAGTGTCACGATCTCAGGCGCACGAGCGTCACCGACACGCGCGATGCTGCGCCGGGTGATCCCGCCAGAGGGCAGCGTCAACACCATGTCGCGCGGACGCTCGATCCCCATTTGCGCCAGGGCCGCCTGCCCTTTTGGCCCGATGCCCGGCAGCGTATCGATTCCCGCAAATAGCGGGAACAACGCCGGGGGGCGGCCCTTGGGCTGGGTCACTGTCCCGCGATCCGAAGCCATTCGTCCTCATCCACGACCCTGACGCCCAGATCGGCAGCCTTCTTGGCCTTCGACCCCGCCCCCGGCCCCGCGACCAGAAGATCGGTCTTGGCGCTGACCGAGCCTGCAACCTTGGCGCCCATCGCCTCGGCCCGCGCCTTGGCTTCGGCGCGGGTCATCTTTTCCAGCGTGCCGGTAAATACCAGCGTCAGCCCGGTGATCTCGGTGTCCTGCGCGGATTGGCGTTCGTCTGGCCGGATATCCAGTTCGCGGACAAGGCGGTCGATGCTGGCACGCTCGGCCTGTTGCTGGAAGGTGGTGACAAGAGATTGCACCAACACCGCGCCGATGCCGTCGATGCCGACCAGCTCGGCCCAATGCGGGCTTTCGGCCAATACCGCCTTGCGACCCTTGTCATCGGCGCGGAACGCAGGCTCGGCTGCGGCGGCGTCAACGGTCTGAACCAGTTGATCCCATGTGCCGAAATGTCGTGCCAGGGTGGTTGCCGCAACCTCGCCGACATGACGGATGCCAAGGGCGAAGATCAGGCGTTTCAGCTGGATCCGCCGTTTGGCGTCGATCGCGGAAAACAGCTTCTCGACCGAGCGCGCGCCAAAGCCGTCGCGGTTCTGAAGCTTGGTCAGGTTCCCGGCGTTGCGATCAGCCAGGGTGAAGATATCGGCAGGCTCGCGTATCGGCAGTTGGTCATCGGCAAAGAACATCTCGACCTGTTTCGCGCCCAGACCTTCAATGTCGAATGCGGCACGACTGACGAAATGTTTCAGCTTTTCGATGGCCTGTGCGGGGCAGATCAGTCCCCCCGTGCAGCGCCGGACAGAATCGCCGGGTTCACGGATGGCGTCCGACCCGCATTCCGGGCAGGCCTTGGGAAAGACATAGGGCTGGCTGTCGGCAGGCCGGCGATCGGGGTCGATATCGGCGATCTTGGGAATCACGTCGCCCGCGCGATAGACCTTGACCCAATCGCCTTCGCGAATGTCGCGCCCCTCTCGGATCGGCTCGCCATTGCTGTCGCGACCGGCGATGTAATCTTCGTTATGCAGCGTCGCGTTCGACACAACGACGCCGCCGACGGTCACCGGCTCCAACCGGGCGACGGGTGACAGGGCACCGGTCCGGCCGACCTGTATCTCGATCCGCTCTAACCGCGTCCATGCCGTTTCGGCCGGAAACTTGTGCGCGATCGCCCAACGCGGGGTCGTCGCGCGAAAGCCAAGCCGCGCCTGATAGCGCAGATCGTTGACCTTGTAGACAACGCCGTCGATATCATAGCCAAGCGTGGCACGCTGTTGTTCGATTTCGGCCCAGGCGGCAACCAGTTCTCTGGCCGTGCGGCAGACCCGTGTCAGGGGATTGATCGAAAAGCCCAAGCCCTTCAGCCGTGTGACCGCCTGCATCTGGGTGTCTGCCAGGGGTTCGGACAGCTCACCCCAGCTATAGGCAAAGAACTTCAACGGGCGTTCAGCGGTGACACCGGGGTCCAGCTGTCGCAGCGATCCCGCCGCGGCGTTGCGCGGATTTGCAAAGACCCGCGCGCCGTCGCCGGCATTCAGCGCGGCGAAATCGGCATGCGACATATACACCTCGCCCCGGACTTCCAGGACATCGGGAACATCGCCCATCAACTGCTGCGGAATGTCCGAAATGGTGCGCGCATTCGCCGTGACGTTTTCCCCGACCGAGCCATCGCCGCGCGTCGCCGCCTGAATCAACTGCCCCTTTTCGTAGCGCAGCGACAGTGAAAGCCCGTCGATCTTCGGCTCGGACGTGAAATCCAACGGCGTATCCGGCGCAAGGTTCAGAAAGCTGCGGACCCTCGCGACGAAGTCGTCAATCTCCCCGGCCTCGAAAGCATTGGCCAACGACATCATGCGCACGGAGTGGGTAATCTTGCCGAAACCTTCGGCAGGGGCCGCGCCGACCTGCAGGGTCGGGCTGTCACTTGTGGCAAGTTCCGGAAAGGCATCCTCAAGCGCAGCCAGACGGCGTTTCAGCGCATCATAATCGGCATCGCTGATCTGCGGCGTGTCCTTGGCGTGATAATCGTCATTGGCCTGCGCCAGCCGGGCCGTCAGTTCCGCGATCTGATCGGCGGCCTGTCGCGCGTCAAGTTCCGTTACCGGCTGATCGTTCTGGCCTGCCATGACGTCCATGAACCCTTCTTTGCCGCATCATCTGCGGGCGCATTAACCTGTTTGCCTCTCTATAGGACAATGCGCGGGGCAAGGCCCAGACCCAAGCACGGCCTTCTGTCACCTGACCATGAAAAAGCCCGCCACAGGGGGCGGGCTGTTCGACTGTCAGCGCGTGTCACGCACCAATGGCCAGACGTTCCGCGTTGCCGGGCCCCGGATCGCGCAACACATAGCCACGCCCCCAGACCGTTTCGATATGGTTTTCCCCGCCAAGTGCTTCGGACAGCTTCTTGCGCAGTTTGCAGATGAACACGTCGATGATCTTCAGTTCGGGTTCATCCATGCCGCCGTAAAGATGGTTCAGGAACATTTCCTTGGTCAGCGTGGTGCCCTTGCGCAGGCTTAGAAGTTCAAGGATCTGATATTCCTTGCCTGTCAGATTGACCGGCTTGCCCTGAACCTCGACCGAGCGCGCGTCCAGATTGACGACGATCTCGCCGGTGCGGATGATCGCCTGGCTGTGGCCTTTGGAACGGCGGATGATCGCCTGAATGCGGGCCTGCAATTCGTCGCGGTTAAAAGGTTTGGTCATGTAATCGTCTGCACCGAACCCGAAACCACGCAATTTCGATTCCGTGTCGTCCGACCCCGTCAGGATAAGGATCGGGGTATCGATCCGGGCAAGGCGGATGTGGCGCAGAACCTCCATCCCGTGCATGTCCGGCAGGTCCAGATCCAGAAGGATCAGGTCGTAATCATAAAGCTTGGCAAGGTCGATCCCTTCCTCGCCCATATCGGTCACGAAGACATTGTAGCTGGCCGCGGTCAGCATCAGCTCGATCGCGCGAGCGGTGGTAGGATCGTCCTCAACAAGAAGTATGCGCATTGCGTCACTTTGCCCCTGATTCTTCATGACTCATAAGCAGAGAATTGCCGCAACTGGTTAAAATGTCGTTACCATAAGTTGACTAAAGCTTGTTAATGCTCGTCAGGGTTGCCGAAATCGTTGCAGTGAAGTCACTTTCAGCGCGCGTTTGCCGTGCTTTTTCGCAGCCGTCATCCAGCCATCCAGTTCTTCGTCCGACAATCCGTATCGGCGCAGCGCCTCTTCCCGCGTGATCAGGCCATGAACAACCGCGTTCACCACTGCCAGCTTTCGGTTGGCGACCCATCTTGTGTTCGCGGGCGGCAGATCCGCGATGCTGAGGATCGAGCCATCCGGCAGAACGGCGGTGCGAGGTGTGTCTGTCTTCTTCACGAACATTCAGCCTGTCCTTTTTGCGTCATGTCCGACCATGGCGCAAAGGGCTTAAATCGCGGTTATCCTAACCCCGAAAACCGTCGGCGCATGGGTTGAGAATGTGCAGCATTTGCCTATATTTTGATGCAAATTACTGTCGGCCTAGCGCCCGGAGCCATCCATGACCGCCACCGCACCCGCCGCTGCCCACCGGGCAGATGATATCGAATTGAACAGCCTCGGCTTTGCCAAGCCGCCCTCGCAGACGCGCGTGGTGGTGGCGATGTCAGGCGGCGTTGACAGTTCGGTCGTCGCGGCCAAGCTGAAATCCGAAGGCTATGACGTCGTCGGCGTGACGCTGCAACTTTACGATCACGGCGCCGCCCTGGCCAAGAAGGGCGCATGCTGTGCCGGTCAGGATATTCACGACGCCCGCCGCGTGGCCGAGCGCATGGGCTTTCCGCATTACGTGCTGGACTATGAAAACAAGTTCCGCGAATCCGTGATCGACGAATTCGCCGATGCCTATCTGTCCGGTGCCACGCCCGTTCCCTGCATCCGCTGCAATGAACGCGTCAAGTTCCGCGACCTTCTGGAAACCGCCCGCGATCTGGATGCCGATTGCATGGCGACGGGCCATTATATCCAGCGCAAGGACGGCAGCGTCCGGGCCGAGCTGCACATGGCCGCCGATCACAACCGCGATCAAAGCTATTTCCTGTTCTCGACCACGCAGGAACAACTGGACTTTCTGCGCTTTCCACTGGGACATCTGGAAAGCAAGGCCGAGACCCGCGCCCTGGCCGCCGAATACGGGCTGTCCGTCGCCGACAAGCCCGACAGTCAGGATATCTGCTTTGTACCGAATGGCGATTACGCTGCGGTGATCGAAAAACTGCGCCCCGGCGCGGCCGATCCCGGCGAGATCGTGGATTTGGATGGCAATGTTCTGGGACAGCATCGCGGCGTGATCCACTATACCATCGGTCAGCGGCGCGGTCTTGGCATCGGTGGCCTTGGCGATCCGCTGTATGTCGTGCGGCTGGAACCCGAGACCCGTCGCGTCGTCGTCGGCCCGAAAACCGCGCTGGCCACACGGATCGTGCCCGTCAGCGAGGTGAACTGGCTGGGTGACGAACCGTTCAAGGGCGAGATTTCCTGCATGGTCCGCATCCGCTCGACCCGACCGCCGAAACCCGCGATCCTGCGCCCGATCGACGCCCGCCGCGCCGAGGTCGAGCTGCTGGACCCCGAAGAGGGCGTCAGCCCCGGTCAGGCCTGCGTTTTCTATGCCAATGACAGCACGCGGGTGTTGGGCGGCGGCTGGATCACGCTGCGTCGGCGGCCAGCTTCCTGATTCGCTGCACCATCGCGCGCAGCCCGTTCGAACGCTGCGACGACAGATGCTCATCCAGGCCCAGCCGCGCAAGCTGGGCCTGCGCATCCACCTTGACCACATCGGCCACGCTTAGCCCGGCATACATCGCGTGCAGCACCGCGATCAGCCCGCGCACGATCATGGCATCGCTGTCGCCCTGAAAATCAAAACGCCCGTCCTGAATTTGCGGCATGATCCAGACCTGACTGGCGCAACCATCGACCTTGGTGGCGGGGACCTGCAGCGCCGGATCCATGCCGGGCAGCGCCTTGCCCAGTTCGATCACGTGGCGATAGCGTTCTTCCCAATCGTCCAGAAAGTCGAAGGTTTCGGCGATTTCTTCAAAAGCGGGGGTCGGCATGCAGCATTCCTTCTTTGACCCAGCGGGTTACTCTGATGCGGCGGGAAGGTCAAAGATTGTTCTGTGTGCCGCAGGCGCCCTGCCGCTAAACAGGCTTTAACCCTTGGCTGCTTTCGCCTAACAATCGTGGCAAATCAAAGAGGGACGCATCGACATGACCCGACTGGCCGCATCGCTTCTGTGTACCGCCCTGCTGCTTGCCGGATGCGGCGGACGTGACAGCGACAGTGGATGGAACCCGCTGCGCTGGGTCAGCGGTTCTGCGCCCGCAGATACGCTGTTGCCCGAGGGTGGTTATGCCAGCACGCAGGATCAGCGTCCGGGCATTCCCCAGATCCTGTCGGCCCGGTTCGAGCGCCTTGGCGAAGGACAGTTGCTGGTCGTGACCGGCTTTGCACCGACCAAGGGCTATCATGATGCCGAACTGATCACGGCGCGACCCCAGCCCGCCGGCCGCATCTCGCCCGATGCCGACGGCGTCCTGCGCCTGCGGTTCGTGGCGACCGCCCCCAACCCCGAGACCGAAACAGCCCGCATCCCCGCCAACCCGCAGACCGACACCATCACAACCGCGCTTGCCCTGTCTTTCGTCCAGCTTGCCGGTGTCGTCGCTGTGGAAATCAGCGGCGCCTCGAACACGATTACCCTGCGCCGATAGCGATGTGCGGTTGCGCCCATCCGGCGCAACGGCTAATCGTCCCCGGTCGGAGGCTTGGCAGAGTGGTTTAATGCACCGGTCTTGAAAACCGACGTGGGTTAACGCCCACCGTGGGTTCGAATCCCACAGCCTCCGCCACATCTCTCATCGTTCTGCCGCACTATGCAAACACTCGCTTTGTTTTGCGCCGAAACGGTGTGCGCGCCCGATGTGCGATAGCCTTTCGCAGATCGGCTATTGTCGCCTCGGGGTGCATGTGAAAGTTTCGGGGCACGGCAACAGGAGGGATATGATGGCGGTAACTCCACCCGTCTGCGATTTTGGTGCGCCCTGGCATGATTTCAGTCTGCCCGGAACCGATGGTCGCATGCATGACCTGCAGGATATCAAGGGGCCGAATGGCACGCTGGTGATGTTCATCTGCAACCACTGTCCTTACGTGCAGGCCGTGATGGATCGGATCGTGCGGGACGCGCGCGACCTGCAGGCCAAGGGTGTCGGCGTGGTCGCGATCTCGGCCAATGATGTGCAGGACTACCCGCAGGACGGCCCGGAACAGATGGCGGCCGAGGCCGCGCGCCACGGTTTCACCTTTCCCTATCTCTACGATGAATCGCAATCGGTGGCGCGGGCCTATGGTGCCGAATGCACGCCGGATTTCTTCGGCTATAACGCGGATGGCGAATTGCAGTATCGGGGGCGGCTGGATGCCTCGCGCCGGACGGCCGGGCCGGTGGATGCCCGCCGCGACCTGTACGAGGCGATGGTTCTGATCGCGGAAACCGGGCGCGGGCCGGAAGATCAGGTGCCTTCGATGGGATGCTCGATCAAGTGGAAAACCGCATGAATGTCTGTCTGGCGCCCTGCCCCGTCATCTTTGACCTCGATGGCACGCTGATCGACAGCGCCCCCGATATTCATGCCTGTGTGAATGCCGCGCTGCGGTCGCAAGGTTACGGCACGCTGAGCCTGCAACAGGTCCGCAGCTTCATCGGTGGCGGTGTCGACATCCTGTGGAACCGGATCATTGCCGCGACGGGCATCCCGCAGACGGCGCGGCGCGATCTGATGGCGGCATTCATGGCGCGCTATCAGGCGGCCACCGCCCTGACCCGGCTGTTTCCCGGCGTCGAAGATGCCCTGGGCGTTCTGGCCGATCGCGCCCACCCTCTGGGGATCTGCACCAACAAGCCGCTGGCCCCCACACGCCATATTCTGCAGCATTTCGGCATCGAACAGCTGTTCGGGGACGTGATCGGCGGCGATTCCCTGCCGCAGAAGAAGCCCGACCCGGCGCCGTTGCTGGCCTCGCTGGCCAATCTTGGCGGCGATCCGCGACAACGCCACGCGATCTATGTCGGTGACAGCGAATATGACGCAGAGTGCGCGGCGGCGGCGGGTGTGCCGTTCCTGTTGTTCACCCGCGGTTATCGCAACACCCCCATCCGCGACCTGCCGCATCAGGCAAGCTTTGATGATTTTGCCGCCCTTCCGGCGCTGATCGAGGCACATATTCCCGCCTGATCGCGCAAAGCCCGGCCCGCGTTGCGCGGCTTGCTTGACAAGTCGGGCCGATTGACCGCAAGCCCGACCGAACCGCACAAGACCAACCAGAAAGGCAGACTACCGATGGACCTGCGTCAGCTTAGCCCCGATCTTGCCGTGTCGCCGCAGATCCTGCCCGAGGATGTGCCGCAACTGGCCGAGGCCGGGTTCAAGGTTCTGGTGAACAACCGCCCCGACGAAGAGGTCGATTCGGGCATCGACCATGATGTCATGGCCCGGGCGGCCGAGGCTGCGGGGATGCGTTATCACTATCTGCCGTTTCATCCCGGGCAGATCACGCCCGACCTGATTTCAGGCTTCGCCGAGGCGACTGCCGGGCGCGAACCCGTCATCGCCTATTGCCGGTCGGGAAACCGCTGCACCGTCCTGTGGGCGCTGACGCAGGCCGGTCGCCGCAGCGAGGCAGAGATCCTCGAAACCGCGGCACAGGCAGGATACGATCTGTCGCAGATCCGTCCGCTGATTGCATCGCTGGCCAACAACCGGGGCTGATAAGCCCCCGGTTGTTCCGGGGCGTCAGGCGGGAACGCCCAGGCCCCGCTTCACATTCGCAGTCCAACCCAGCAGACGCAGATCGCCCGCCTCGATCGCGGGGCGTTTCATCACGGCGGGTTTCGCGCCCATCATCTGCACGGGGGCGGCTGCGCGTTCCTCGTCGGTCATGGCCCGCCAGGTCAGGCTTGCGCGGTTGATGATCTTGTCGCCCCATTCATCGGCCATGCGCTGACGCTCTGTTTCCGACAGCGGCTGTTTCTGGACGTCGCGGAACGTCACCTGCCAGCCATGTTCTTCCAGCGCGGCCTGCGCCTTCTGGCAGGTCGAGCAATGGCCAAGCCCGTACATGGTCAGGGTTTTCGACATGGTTTCACCTCAGATGAAGGGGACAAAAGGCACCCCGCAACCCGAAAGAAGGGTCAGAAGGGCAAGGCAGAACGCGGCTTTCATGGGGTCGTCCGGTGGATGATCTGTTCAGCGCGACTTATCGCCCGTCACATCAGCCCGCACAAGCTACATCTGCGGATGGTCCCTGTCCGACTTGTGCAGGTTCCGGCGGATCTGTCGCATCGACCACCAGACCGCGACCACGACCAAGGGCGTCATGGCGGCGATCAGATAGGATTTGTCGACTGACAGCTTCGCAGCCAGCGGATACAGCGCATAGGACAGAAGGCCGACCGCGTAATAACTGATGGCGACGACGGACAGTCCCTCGACCGTGTGTTGCAGCCGCAATTGCAGATCGGCGCGTTTGTCCATCCGCTCCATCAGCAGGTGGTTCTGGGCCGAGCGTTCGACATCGACACGCGTGCGCAGCAGGTCGCTGGTCCGTGTCGCGCGTTCGATCATGCTGCGCAGCCGGTCCTCGGCGGATTTCACCGTCCGCATGGCCGGCAGATAGCGACGGCGCATGAATTCGGTCAGCATCTGGCGGCCCATGAACCGGGTTTCGCGCAAGGCCGAGACGCGGTCCATCACGATCGCCTCATAGGCGCTGGTCGCGCCAAAGCGGAACGAGGTCTGCACCGCCTGCGCCTCTAGCTCGGACGATACTTCCAGCAGTTCGTGCAGCACGGTCTCGGCGCGCTTTTCCTCGTTGCCCATCGCCTCGACAATGGCCGACAGGCGCGGCTCCAGCTCATTCAGGCGGCGCGACAGGCGGCGGGCCTGTCCAAGGCCCAGCATCGACATCGCGCGATAGGTTTCCAGTTCGACAAGCCGGTGCACGATCCGGCCGATCCGCCCCTGCCCGACATCGCCCCGCGCAAACAGTGCAAACCGCATGAAGCCATTGGCGTCGATGCGGAAATCACTGGCGACCAGCGCGGCCTCTTCCAGAACCCAGACGGCGGCAAGGCTGTCGCGGGCAAGCCAGTCGCCCAGTTGCGCCATGGCCTGTGTCGGATCTTCGGGCAGCGTGTCGATCTGAACCAGCACCGCCGCCACCCTTTTTCCGGGGGCATTCAACTGCCATTCCTCGGGAAAGATCGCGGCGGCACTGGGGTCGAAGGGCCGGATCGGCAGGCCGGGCGTCGTCGCCATATAGGTCACGAATTCGGTATGGCTTTCCCATTTCAGTTCGTGCCGACCCAGTTGCGCCTGATAGTGGATCTCATCAGGATCGGGCTTGGGTCCGCCATGCCGATCCGTCAGTTCCTGCAAATGCGCCGTATCGCGCAGGCGATCGCGATTGGCGGCGTCGCGCGGCTCCTTGAAGGCGACGAAGGCACAGGTCGCCGGGGCCGAGATGCGTGGCGAGGGCCGGGCATGCAATTCGTTGACCAGCGCATAGCGCAAAGGGTGTTCGGTTGCCGGGCCCACGCCATTCCTCCGTTTTATCTGCGACCGCAAAGCAGGATATACAGCACCCCGCCCAGAACCGCGCCGATCAGCCAGCCAAAGCCCGACAGCGCCTGCAGGGCCGGCAGCCATACGGTCCCGACCGAAAACAGCGCCGCCAGCCCCACTGCCAGAATGGCACGGCGATTCCAGCCCCGATCATAGTAGTAGGCGCCTGCCGGGTCCTCGGTGAACATCTGATCGACCCGCAACTGTCGCTTTTGCACCGCATAGTAATCCGCGATCAGGATCCCATAAAGCGGCGCAAGGATCGCCCCCAGCGTATCGACGAACCCCGCGATCCCGATCGAGGAAATCAGCGACACCCAAAGCGCCCCAATGACAAAGGCGATCCCGGCCGTGATCAGCCCGCCGGTCCTGGCGCTGATTTTGGCAGGCGCCATATTCGCGATATCATAGGCGGCTGGAATGAAATTCGCGACAAGGTTGATCCCGACCGTGGCCGCGAAAAAGGTGACGGCCGCAATCAGCGTCAGCGCCAGATTGTCGACACGTTCCACGATGGCGGTCGGATCGGTCAGACGCTCGCCGAACAGGACCACGGCCCCGGCGGTGATGAACAGCGCGATGAAACTGAAAAACGCCATCGACACCGGCAGCCCCCAGAAATTGCCTGCCCGCATCTGCGTCTCGGTTTTCACAAAGCGCGAGAAGTCACCGAAATTGATGATCACGGCGGCGAAATAGGCAACCATCGTGCCCACGACCGCGACAAAACCCGCGACGCTGCTACCCTCGCCACCCTGAAAGATCGTGCCGATCTCGGCCCAGATTCCGTTGCCGGCCTGATACCAGATCATCAGCGCCAGGGCGATCATCACCAGATAGACGAAAGGCCCGGCCCAGTTCAGGAACTTGCCGACCCATTCGATCCCCATCAGGAACAGCCCGATCTGGAAGCCCGCCACAATGATATAGGCGATCCAATCGATCCCGGTCAGGCCCAGAAACCCGCCGCTGCCATGCGCGATCCCAAACAGCGCGTGGATCGCCAAGGCCACCGCGGTCGAGGCGAAATAGGTCTGCACGCCATACCAGAAAATTGCCACGATCCCGCGGACCAGCGCCGGGAACCGCGCGCCTTTGACCCCCATCGCCGAGCGTGCCATGACCGCATAGGGGATCCCATAGCGCACCGAAGGGCGTCCCGACAGGTTGACCAGCCACATGACCAGCAGGCCCGACACGATGATCGCGGTGAAGGTCAGCCATCCGTTCAGCCCATAGGTCAGAAACAGCGACGCCGCCAGCGTATAGCCGAACAGGCTTTGGATATCGTTGTTCCAGACGTTGAATATCTCGAACGCGCCCCAGTTCCGCTGGCTGTTGGGAATGGGGGCAAGATCCTCATTATACAGTGACGGATCGCCACCGCTTGTCTGGATGAAATCGGGATGGTCCATTTTTCTCGCCTGTCAGATTGTTAACAATCCGAACACAGCCTGTCGGCGCACTGATGACAAGACCGTGAGCCGCTTTCTGCGACGAAAGTTCCTTGAAACAGCTATCGCGAGAATTTTCTTGTCAGCCTGCCCAAGACACGGGCAACTGAAAAAGGCGGGCCAGATGACCCGCCTTTCCCGTCGCTTTGCCTGTGCGGATCAGTCCAGCAGCGGCAGCAGCTTGTTCACGCTGTCCTTGGCATCGCCATAGAACATGCGGGTGTTTTCCTTGAAGAACAGTGGGTTCTCGATCCCGGAATAGCCGGTGCCCTGCCCGCGCTTGCTGACGAAGACCTGCTTGGCTTTCCAGACTTCCAGAACCGGCATCCCGGCGATGGGACTGTTCGGATCGTCCTGCGCGGCAGGGTTCACGATATCGTTCGAGCCGATGATGATCACGACATCCGTATCGGGGAAGTCGTCGTTGATCTCATCCATTTCCAGAACGATGTCATAGGGCACCTTCGCCTCGGCCAGCAGCACGTTCATGTGGCCCGGCAGACGGCCCGCGACCGGGTGGATCGCAAAACGGACCTCTTTGCCGGCGGCGCGCATCTTGCGAACCAGTTCGCTGACCGCTCCCTGCGCCTGCGCAACCGCCATGCCATAGCCCGGCACGATGACGACGCTGTCGGCATCGTTCAGCGCAGCCGCGACGCCATCGGCGTCGATGGCAACCTGTTCGCCCTCGATCTCGGCCGCGGGACCGGTGTCGCCGCCGAACCCGCCCAGGATCACGCTGACAAAGTGACGGTTCATCGCCTTGCACATGATATAAGACAGGATCGCACCCGACGAACCGACCAGCGCCCCCGTCACGATCAGCAGATCGTTCGACAGGGTAAAGCCGATCATCGCAGCCGCCCAGCCGGAATAGCTGTTCAGCATCGACACCACGACCGGCATGTCGGCGCCGCCGATGCCCATGATCAGATGATAGCCGATGAAGAAGGCCAGCAGGGTGATTAGCAGCAGCCAGAACAGCGCCGGTCCCGTCCCGGTGAAGTACAGAATGCCGAACAGGATCGACAATGCCAGCGCGCCGGCGTTCAGCATATGCCCGCCCGGCAGCTTTTTCGGCTTGCCGTCGACGCGGCCCGCAAGCTTGCCGAAGGCCACGACCGAACCGGTAAAGGTCACCGCGCCGATGAAGATGCCAAGGAACACCTCGATCTTCAGCATCGCGATCTCGGCCGGGGTCTTGTGCGCCAGAACGGCGGCGAAGCCCTGAAACTCATGCGCGGCGGCCTCGGCCTTGATGCGCAGCACGCGGCCCAGTTCGATCTGGGCGTTGAAGCCCACAAAGACCGCGGCCAGGCCGACAAGGCTGTGCATTGCGGCAACCAGCTGCGGCATTTCCGTCATCTGCACGCGCTTGGCGACGACCCAGCCGATCGCGCCGCCGATGGCAATCATCACGATCGACAGCAGCCAGTTGCCCGCACCGGGCCCGAACAGCGTTGCCAGAACGGCCAGTGCCATGCCGACGATGCCATACCAGATTGCGCGTTTCGCGCTTTCCTGACCCGACAGCCCCCCAAGCGAGAGGATGAACAGGATCGCGGCGACCACATAGGCGGCTGTGGTGAATCCGTATTCCATTTGCCCTACCCCCTTACGACTTCTGGAACATGGCAAGCATGCGCCGGGTGACCATGAAGCCACCGAAGATGTTGACGCCCGCCATCAGCACGGCCAGCGCGCCAAGGATCACGACCAGCCACGAGCCCGAGCCGATCTGCATCAGCGCACCCAGAATGATGATCGAACTGATCGCATTGGTGATCGCCATCAGCGGCGTGTGCAGCGAATGGGCGACGTTCCAGATCACCCGGAATCCGACAAAGCAGGCCAGCACGAAGACGATGAAATGCGACATGAAGCTGGCCGGGGCCACCAGACCCACCAACAGCAGCACGACCGCACCCAGCGCCAGCATCGTGACCTGGGATTTCGTCTCGGCCTTGAAGGCCGCGACTTCCTGGGCCTTGCGCTCTTCCGGGGTCAGCTCTTTCTTCTTTTCCTTCGGCTTCTGGGCCGCGATGGCGGCAACCTTCGGCTTCGGGGGCGGCCAGGTGACGTCGTGATCATGGGCGACGGTCGCGCCCCGGATCACATCGTCATCCATGTTGTGATCGATGACGCCGTCTTTCTTGGGCGTCAGATCGGCCATGAAATGGCGGATGTTGTTGCCGTAAAGTTCGGAGGCCTGCGCCCCCATGCGGCTGGCAAAATCGGTATAGCCGATGATGACCACGCCGTTTTCGGTGACGACACGTTCGTCCGCGACGGTCAATTCGCAGTTGCCGCCCTTTTCTGCGGCAAGGTCCACGATGACGCTGCCGGGCTTCATGGCCTCGACCATGTCCTTGGTCCACAGCACCGGCGCATCGCGACCGGGGATCAGCGCGGTGGTGATCACCACATCCATCTGCGGGGCCAGTTCGCGGAATTTCTTCAGCTGCGCTTCGCGGAATTCCGGGCTTGAGGGCGCGGCATAGCCGCCCGTCGCGGCACCGTCGGTCGCCTTTTCCTCGAAGTCGAGAAAGACGAACTCTGCGCCCATGGATTCGATCTGTTCGGCCACTTCAGGGCGCACGTCAAAGGCATAGACCTGCGCGCCAAGGCTGGTCGAGGTACCGATGGCCGCCAGACCGGCGACACCCGCACCGACGACAAGGATCTTGGCCGGGGGCACCTTGCCCGCCGCCGTCACCTGACCGGTGAAGAACCGCCCGAAATTGTTGGCAGCCTCGATCACCGAGCGGTAGCCGGCGATATTGGCCATCGAGGACAGCGCGTCCATCTTCTGCGCGCGGCTGATCCGGGGAACCATGTCCATCGCGATGGCGGTGATGCCCTGTTCCTTCGCGACCTCAAGCAATTCGCCGTTCTGTGCCGGATAGAAGAACGAGATCAGCGTCTGCCCTTCGCGCATCTGCTTGATTTCGCCGTCTTCCGGAACTCGGACCTTCGCGACCACATCGACCGCGCCGATCACCTCGGACGCATTGCCCAGCACGGTCACATTCGCCTTGCGGTAATCCTCGTCGGAAAAACCGGCCCGCGAACCTGCCCCGCTTTCGACAAAGACGTCATGTCCAAGCTTTTGCAGATGGCCTGCGGATGAGGGTGTGACGGCTACGCGCGCCTCTCCCTCAATCACCTCCTTCAAAGCGCCAATCTTCATGGCGTCGCGTCCCCCTTTGATAGATGTCCCATTCTGCGACTGCATAGCATCGCGCAATAATCTTTCACAAGGGCGTGTTCAGTATAAGATCTATGACATTCGTGCCGCGACGTCACTTCAGGAATGTTACGCGCCGAAACGCAAAAAGCCGCGCGGATACGGGATCCGCGCGGCGTGCGATGGCTGAAACGGCGAACCGGGTCAGTTGCCGGTGGTGGTTTCTTCCGGCGTTTCGGTGGTCGTGGCCTCGTCGGTCACGACGGGTTCCTCTTCGACGGTGATGGCGCTGTCCAATGCATCTGCAGCATCTTCTGCGGCCTCGGCCGCAGCGTCAGCGGCATCCGATGCGGCCTCGGCGGCGGCATCGCCCGCGTTCTCAAGCGCCTCTGCGGCCGAGCTTGCGGCATCGTCAGCGGCGGCTTCGGCATCGGCGGCCGCTTCGCTTGCGGCGTCGGCGGCACTGTCTGCGGTCGCTTCGGCATCCGCGGCGGTGTCTTCGACGGCGGCTTCGGCGTCCGCAGCGGCATTGTCGGCTGCGGCCTCGGCATCGGCTGCGGTGTCTTCGACGGCGGCTTCGGTTTCGGCCGCGGCTTCTTCTGCCGCCGCTTCGGTTTCAGCGGCTGCGTCCTCGGCTGCGGCTTCGGCGTCTTCCGCGGCAGCTTCGGCTTCTGCGGCGGCGGTATCTGCGGCCGCGTCGGCGGGGGCCTCTTCCGTGGTGGTCACGGTGGTGGTGTCACCTTCAACCGCAACGGTATCGTCGGTCATGAAGCGCTGCAGCACGAAATAGGCAAGCGCCAGCGCCAGAAGAACGCCGATAATCAGCGGCAGGGGCGAGGAACGACGCTCGACAGGTTCGACATAAGTCTCGCGCGGGGCGGCGGGATCGCGATCGGCAGGCGGATTGCGTTTCGGGTCGTTCGGATCATAGGTCATTGCTGGCCTCCATTATGTCTTTACCATCACCGGGTTAGCCGCCTCATCTGTCCCGGCAAGCGGGATGAAAGTCAATCGGCAAGAGCCTGCCCAATGGCTTGCGGCCCGGCGTTCAGCCGAATAACAACCCGGATAAGCGCACAGTTCCCGATCTGATGACGCTTTTTTGAGGCAGAGGAAGACAATGACCCAGGCCGAGAAGCACCCCGTACAATATCTGTCGAACTATCGTCCCTACCCGTTTGCGGTTGAAGAGACGCGATTGACCTTCGTTCTGAACCCCGACGACACCGAGGTTCGGGCCGAACTGGCACTGAGCCCTGTGGATCAGAACGCCGATCTGGTTCTTGACGGCGGCAAGGGGTTGCGACTGATCGCCCTGGGCATCGACGGGCAAGAGCCGGATCCCGCCCATGTCAGCCGCGATGACGAACGCCTGACCATCGCCGCCGCCGCACTGCCGGACGGGCCCTTCACGCTTGCCACCACGGTCCGCATCGACCCCTCGGCGAATACCGCGTTCGAAGGGCTTTACCTGTCGGGCGGGATGTTCTGCACCCAATGCGAGGCCGAGGGCTTTCGCCATATCACCTTCTATCCCGACCGCCCCGATGTGATGGCGCCCTTCCGCGTCCGCATTCATTCCGATCTGCCTGTGCTGCTGTCGAACGGCAACCCGGTCGAAACGCGCCAGGGCTTTGCCGAATGGCACGACCCCTGGCCCAAGCCGGCCTATCTGTTTGCCCTTGTCGCCGGCGATCTGCGTGCGATCAGCGACGCGTTCCAGACGGCATCGGGCCGCGATGTGGCGCTGAATGTCTGGGTCCGTCCGGGCGACGAAACTCGCGCGGGTTTTGCCATGGAATCGCTGATCAAATCCATGAAATGGGATGAACAGGTCTATGGCCGCGAATACGATCTGGATGTATTCAACATCGTTGCCGTCGATGATTTCAACATGGGGGCGATGGAAAACAAGGGGTTGAACATCTTCAACTCGAAACTGGTGCTGGCCAGCCCCGAAACCGCGACCGATCTGGATTACGAACGGATCGAGGCGGTGATCGCCCATGAATATTTCCACAACTGGACCGGCAATCGCATCACCTGCCGCGACTGGTTCCAGCTGTGCCTGAAAGAAGGGCTGACCGTCTTTCGCGATCAGCAATTCACCAGCGACATGCGCAGCGCCCCGGTCAAGCGGATCGCCGATGTCCAGACGCTGCGTGCCCGCCAGTTCCGCGAGGATCAGGGACCGCTGGCGCATCCGGTCCGCCCCGACCATTATGAAGAGATCAACAATTTCTACACCGCGACCGTCTATGAAAAGGGTGCCGAGGTGATCGGCATGCTGAAACGATTGGTTGGCGATGAGGGCTATGCCAGGGCGCTGGACCTGTATTTTGATCGCCACGATGGCGACGCTGCCACGATCGAGGACTGGCTGAAGGTCTTCGAGGATGCGACCGGGCGCGACCTGACGCAGTTCAAACGCTGGTACACGGATGCCGGGACCCCGCATCTGACCATGACCGAGGAATGGGACGGCAAGGGCGGTCTGGTCCTGCATTTCGAACAGCAGACTCCGCCGACACCGGGCCAGGACCACAAGCCGCCGCGCGTCATCCCCATCGCGACCGGGCTGATCGGCCCCAATGGCGATGAGGTTGCGGCGACCCGCGTGCTTGAGATGACCGAAGCGCGGCAAAGTTTCTCGTTTGACGGGTTGGGGGCCAGGCCGGTCGTGTCCGTGCTGCGCGGGTTTTCGGCGCCCGTCGTGCTGCATCGACAGATCGACGATGCGACGCGTGCCTTCCTGCTGGCGCATGACACCGATCCGTTCAGCCGCTGGGAGGCCGGGCGAGAATTGGCACTGTCCGCGCTGACCGCGCTGGCGCAGGGGCAGGACGCGGGCGACGATTTCATCGGGTCCGTCGCGCGACTGGCCGCCGAGGATGCGACCGATCCCGCCTTCCGGGCGCTGTGCCTGAACCTGCCCGGCGAAGAAGAGATCGCGACCCGGCTGTCCTCGCTGGGTCACGTTCCCGACCCCGATGCGATTCACGCCGCCCGCGACGGTCTGGCAACGCGCTTGGCCCAGGCCAATCACGAGCTGCTGGATCGGCTGTATCAGGACATGGCGGTCGATGGCCCCTATTCGCCCGATGCCCAACCGGCGGCGAAACGGTCGCTGCGCATTGCCGCGCTGGGTTTGCTGAACCGGATCGATGGCGGCGACCGGGCCGAGGTTCTGTTCGGCACCGCCGGCAACATGACCGAACGCATGGCCGCGCTGGCCTGCCTGATCCGCCGAGGTCGCGGACAGGCGGCACTGGATGCCATGCTGGATGAATTCGGCGACAACAGGCTGGTCATGGACAAGTGGTTTTCGGTTCAGGTCATGGCGGCCCCGTCCGACGACGCAGCCGCCATTGCCGAACGCCTGTCGCAGCGGCAGGATTTCGACTGGAAGAACCCCAACCGGTTCCGTGCGCTTCTGGGCGGTCTGGCCGCCAATCATGCCGGTTTCCACCACGCAGGCGGCGCGGGCTATGCCTTTACCGCCGATTGGCTGATGCGCGTGGATGCCGTCAATCCGCAGATCGCGGCGCGCATGTCCACCGCCTTCGAGACCTGGCCCAGGTATGATGAAAACCGGCAACAGCTGGTTCGGGAACAATTGCAGCGGGTTGCGGGTTTGACCGACATCAGCCGTAATCTGCGCGAAATGGTGTCGCGCATGCTGGAGGCGAAATAATGAACAGCTTGCGAGCGGTCATGGAGCGGGGCAAGATAGGCGAAATGGACAACGCACATGCCGATCCAAAGGCCGATATGCAGGCCAGGCTGGACCCGCTGATCGCCGAGCGGGCACCGTGGCTTTATTCCGGAAAGCCGCATCACCGGATCGCCCAGACTGTCATGATGCGGCTGCTGCGATATCCGCGCACCATCAAGCTTGCGTCCGAATTTCGCGACCTGCCGACCGATGAGATCATGCGCCGCGTCAGCCGCCTGATCGTCCGCGATGTTCAGGTCGAAGGGCTGGAACATATCCCGGCCTCGGGGCCGGCGCTGATCGTGTCGAACCACCCGACCGGGATCGCTGACGGGATCGTCATGCACTCGGTCATTTCGAACCTGCGCGACGATCTGTTCATCTATGCCAATCACGACATGATCCGCGTCCTGCCGCAGACGGCCGATATGATCGCGGGCGTCGAATGGCGGCTGGAAAAGCGCAGTCACGCCAAGACAAAGGCAACGATGGATTACACCCGAACCGCGCTGGAATCGGGTCGGATCGGCCTGATCTTCCCCTCGGGTCGTCTTGCGAAACGGCATGGTCTGACGCTGCATGAACGACCCTGGATGGCCAGCGCGGCGATGATCGCACGGAAATTCGACGTGCCGATCATCCCGCTGCATATCCGGGCGCGGAACTCGATCCTGTTCTATCTGCTGGACGCGATCCATCCGACGCTGCGCGATGTGACCCTGTTCAACGAGGTGCTGAACAAGGCGCGTCAGCCCTATCGCGTGACCATCGGTCAGCCGGTCGATCCCACCACATTACCGCGCAGCGGTGACGAGGCGATTTCCCTGCTTCGCGACCGGGTGCTGGCCCTTCCGAAACCGGGACCGGATGCGCCGCGTCTGCGGCAGGGCGTCACCGGGCCACGCATCATCGGGCGCAAGAAGAAGATCGCCTGACCGCTAGTGCCGATCCAGATGCCCCAGCGACCGCTCGGGCTCGATCTGGTCGCGGATGCGTTGTTTCAGCGTGCGGATGTCGGGAAATCCGCCATCCGCCTTGCGTTCCCAGATCTGCGTGCCGTCCAGCTCGACGCGAAAGACGCCGCCGCTGTCATCGGGAATGATGGTGACGCGCAGCGCCGTGCCGAAGGTCGACAGGCATTCCTGCGCATACCAGCCCGCGCGCAGAAGCCAGTTGCAGCCGGTGCAATAGGTGATTTCCAGATGCGCCATCCTAGACCGCCATATCGTCGCGATGGATCAGCGCGGCGCGGCCCGGATAACCCAATATTTCCGCGATCCGGGCTGAATGATGGCCCACGATCTGCCGCGCCTCGTCCGAAGTATAGCGGGTCAGCCCGGTCGCCAGCGTTTCGCCCGAGGGGCCGGTGATCTGCACCGGCTCGCCGCGACCGAAATCGCCCTGAACCACGCGCACCCCGGCGGGCAACAGCGATTTGCCACGACGCAGCGCATCGGCGGCGCCCTGGTCGATCTGCAGGCTGCCCTTTGGCTTCATCGCCGCGATCCAGCGTTTTCGCGCCAGTTGCGGGTCGTTTTCCGGCAGGAACCAACTGCAACGCGCCCCGTCGATGACAGCCGACAACGGCCGCAAGACCGATCCTTCGGCAATGGCCATCGCGCAGCCCCCGGCAATGGCGGTGCGCGCGGCCATCAGTTTCGTCTTCATCCCGCCCTTCGACAGGCCGGATACCGGATCGCCACCCATCGCCTCTATTTCGGGCGTCAGCTGGTCGATCACCGGCAGGTGCCGTGCGGTCGGGTCGGTCTTGGGGTTCGCGGTGTACAGCCCGTCGACATCGGACAGCAGCAACAGCTGATCCGCGCCGCAGGTGACGGCGATCTGGGCGGCCAGTCGGTCATTGTCGCCAAAGCGGATTTCATCGGTGGCGACGGTGTCGTTTTCATTGACGATGGGAACGACCCCCAGCGACAGCAGCGTCTGCAACGTCGCGCGGCTGTTCAGGTAGCGGCGGCGATCCGCGCTGTCTTCCAGGGTCAGCAGGATCTGGGCGGTCTTGACGCCATGCGGGGCCAGCGCCTCTTCATAGGCGCGGGCCAGCCGGATCTGCCCGACGGCCGCCGCTGCCTGTGCCTGTTCCAGCGACAGGGCCCCTGCCGGCAGGTCCAGCACCCGCCGCCCCAGCGCGATCGACCCCGAAGAGACCAGAACGACATCGATCCCCTGCCCGCGCAGATCGGCCACATCGTCGCACAGCCCACGCAGCCAATCCGCATTCAGCCCGGTCGGCCCGACCAGCAGGGCCGAGCCGATCTTGACGACCAGCCGTCTTGCGCCGGTCAGCGACGGTGCTAGGGCTGCCATGGTGCGTCGGGTTCCTGATCTTCGCCCTTGCGGCTGGGCGCGATTTCGACCCACAGCGCCCGCAGAACCTCGGTCACGCCGATTTTGGCGACGCCGGACATCAGATGCACCGGGCCGCCGATTTCGGCCTCTAGCGCAGCCTTGCGTTCGGCGATGGTCTCATCGTCAAGCGCGTCAATCTTGTTCAGGGCGGTCACGCGCGGCTTGTCCATCAGGACCGGCGAATAGGCATCCAGCTCGTTCAGGATGGTGCGGGCATCGCCTGCCACATCCTCGGAGGTGCCATCGACCAGATGCAGCAGGACATTGCTGCGTTCCACATGGCCCAGAAACTGGTCGCCAAGGCCGCGACCCTCGCTTGCGCCTTCGATCAGGCCCGGAATATCGGCCATCACGAATTCATAACCATCGACCCCGACAACGCCCAGATTGGGATGCAGCGTGGTAAAGGGATAATCTGCGATCTTGGGCCGGGCATTCGACACCGCTGCAAGGAAGGTCGATTTCCCGGCATTCGGCAGACCCAGAAGGCCGCTGTCGGCAATCAGCTTCAGCCGCAGCCAGATCGTACGCTCGATCCCCGACTGACCCGGATTTGCATTGCGCGGCGCGCGGTTGGTCGAGGTCTTGAAATGCAGGTTGCCCCAGCCGCCATTCCCGCCCTTGGCCAGCAACACCCGCTGCCCCACCTCGGTCAGGTCGGCGATGACGGTATCCTCGTCCTCTTCCAGGATCTCGGTGCCGACCGGCACCTTCAGCACGATATCGTCGCCCGATTTTCCGGTCATCTGGCTGCCCATGCCATGTTGGCCGGACTTGGCGAAGAAATGCTGCTGATAGCGGAAATCGATCAGCGTGTTCAGCCCGTCCACGGCCTCGGCCCAGACATCGCCGCCCTTGCCGCCATCCCCGCCATCCGGTCCGCCATATTCGATGAATTTCTCGCGGCGGAAGGACACGCATCCCGCGCCACCGCCGCCCGAACGGATATAGACTTTCGCCAGGTCCAGAAATTTCATCACAGCGCTCCTTTGCGGATCGCACTAGACCGATGTGACGCGCGGCGCAAGCGGGTCGCGGGGATGGCAAACCCGGCCCGGCCCCCTATGTAGGAACCAAAGGAGGTCGCGATGATCCATTTCGACAACAGCTATGCCCGGCTTCCAGACGGCTTTTTCGCCCGCGTGCGCCCGACGCCTGTGGCCGCGCCCAGCCTGATCGCCCTGAATGAGCCCCTTGCGCGCGCGATGGGGCTTGATCCGGACTGGCTGCGCGGGCCCGAAGGTATCGCGATGCTGGCCGGCAACGACCTGCCGCAAGGGGCCGATCCGATCGCACAGGCCTATGCGGGCCATCAGTTCGGTGGCTTCGTCCCCCAACTGGGCGACGGGCGTGCGGTGCTGCTGGGCGAGGTCGTCTCGCCCGACGGGCAGCGCCATGACATCCAGCTGAAGGGCTGCGGCAAGACGCCATTCTCGCGCCGCGGTGACGGGCGCGCATGGGTCGGCCCGGTGCTGCGCGAATATCTGGTCAGCGAATTCATGGCGGCGATGGATGTACCGACCACGCGGGCACTTGCCGCCGTGTCGACCGGCGAAACGGTGTGGCGCGAAGCCGGGCGTCCGGGCGGCGTTCTGACGCGTGTGGCCGCCAGCCATATCCGCGTCGGCACCTTCCAGTTCTTTGCCGTGCGCGGAAACGAGGCCGCGCTGACCGCGCTGACCGATCACGTGATTTCGCGCCATTACCCCACCGCCGACGGCCCCCTGACGCTGTTGCAGCAGGTTGTCGCACGGCAGGCCGATACGATCGCGCAATGGATGGGTCTGGGCTTCATTCACGGCGTCATGAATACCGACAACATGGCCATTTCGGGCGAGACGATCGATTACGGGCCCTGCGCCTTCATGGATGGTTATCACCCCGACACGGTGTTTTCCTCGATCGACCGGATGGGCCGCTATGCCTGGGCGCAACAGCCACAGATCGCGGTTTGGAATCTGGCGCAATTCGCCAGCAGCCTGATCCCGCTGATGGGGGAACAGGACAGCGCGATCGAGGCCGCGACCAAGGCTGTGCATGATTTCGCGCCGCTGTATCAGGCAGCGTGGCTGCGCCGCTTCGGGGCAAAGCTGGGCCTTGTCGAAAACCCGCAGATCCAACCACTGGCCGAAGAACTGTTGACCGTCATGGCGCGGCAGCGTGCCGATTTCACCCGCGTCTTCGCGGGGCTGACGGATGGCACCGCACGGCATGAATTCACCGATCCTGCCCCCTTTGACGCATGGATCCGCACGTGGTGCGCGCAAGGCCCCGACAGGGATCTGATCGCGACGGCCAATCCGCGCAGGATCCCCCGCAACCATCAGATCGAGGCGGCGATCACGGCCGCAAGCAACGGCGATTTCGCGCCCTTCCATCGCCTGTCGGTCGCCCTGACGAACCTGCGCGAGGAACGCCGCGAATGGGCCGATCTGGCCTTGGCACCACGGCCGGAACAGGTGGTCAGCCAGACATTCTGCGGAACGTGATCGCGGCTTGCACGTGGCCGCTGGCAGGATATCGTCGGTTTCGGGTGACGAGGAAGACCTGTGACAGTTCTGAAGCTTGCAAGCTATAACCTGCACAAGTGCCGGGGGCTGACCGGCCCCCATGCACCGGAACGGAACCTTTCGGTCATCCATGCCCTGCAACCCGATCTGATCGCCCTGCAGGAAGTGGATTTCCGCTTTGGCGCCCGCCCCGAGGCATTGCCGCGCGGCCTGATCGCGGAAATGACCGGGCTGGTGCCCTTGGATATCGTCGGGCGCACGGGCACGAATTCCCTGGGCTGGCATGGTCAGACGATCCTGCTGCGCCCTGACATTGCCGCAACCGCCCGACTGCGCCGCCTGCCCTTGCCGGGGATCGAGCCTCGCGGCGCGCTTGCGTTGCGCCTGGAAGGGTTGACGGTGATCGCGATGCATCTGGGGCTTGCGCGGTCGTCGCGACGCGCGCAGCTGACCCGGATCACGGCGCAGGCCGCGCGGATCGCAGAGGACCATATCGTGATGATGGGCGATTTCAACGAATGGCGCGACGATCGCGGGCTGGAATCGCTTGCGGGGTTTCAGGTGATCGCGCCGGGCCCGTCCTATCCCGCCCCGATGCCGCAATTGCGGTTGGACCGCATGGCGATGTCGCGCGACATTCAGGTCATTCGCCACGGCGTCTTTTCGGGCGCGGATGCGCGCAATGCCTCGGATCACCTGCCGATCTGGGCACAAATCCGGCTGCCCTAGAAATTGCGGCTTTCGGCCTGCCCTTGGGGCAGCTATGTAGGCGCTAACGTCAGTCAACGGAGGGGCCTATGACCGCCATCATCGACATCTACGCACGTGAAATTCTCGACAGCCGCGGCAATCCGACCGTCGAGGTCGATGTGACGCTGGAAGACGGCATCATGGGTCGCGCGGCGGTCCCCTCGGGCGCGTCCACCGGTGCCCATGAGGCGGTCGAACGTCGCGACGGCGACAAGTCGCGCTATATGGGCAAGGGCGTTCTGGAAGCGGTTGCCGCCGTCAATGGCGAGATCGCGGAAAACCTGGTCGGCGAAGACGCCACCGAACAGCGCGCCATCGACGCGCTGATGATCGAACTGGACGGCACGCCGAACAAGGGCCGTCTGGGTGCGAACGCAATTCTGGGCGTGTCCATGGCGGTGGCGAAGGCCGCGGCCGAAGCGACGGGCCAGCCGCTGTACCGCTATATCGGTGGCACCTCGGCCCGGCTGCTGCCGGTGCCGATGATGAACATCATCAATGGCGGCGAACATGCCGACAACCCGATCGACATTCAGGAATTCATGATCATGCCGGTCAGCGCGGAAAACATCCGCGAGGCCGTCCGCATGGGTTCGGAAGTGTTCCACACGCTGAAAAAGGAACTGTCGGCGGCGGGCCTGTCCACCGGGATCGGTGATGAAGGCGGCTTTGCGCCGAACCTGTCCAGCACCCGCGACGCGCTGGATTTCATCCTGAAAGCCGTCGAAAAGGCGGGCTACAAGCCCGGCGACGATATCATGCTGGCGCTGGACTGTGCCTCGACCGAGTATTTCAGGAACGGCAAATACGAGATGAAGGGCGAAGGTGCATCGCTGAGCCCGGCCGAGAATGTGGAATACCTGGCCGCTTTGTGCGCCGACTACCCGATCCTGTCGATCGAGGATGGCTGTTCCGAGGATGACTGGGACGGCTGGAAGATGCTGACCGACAAGCTGGGCGACAAGGTGCAGCTGGTCGGTGACGATCTGTTCGTGACCAACCCCGCGCGCCTGGCCGACGGCATTGCCAAGGGCTGCGGCAACAGCCTGCTGGTGAAGGTGAACCAGATCGGCACCCTGTCGGAAACGCTGGACGCCGTGCGCATGGCCGACCGCGCGGGCTTTACCAGCGTGATGTCGCATCGCTCGGGCGAGACCGAGGACGCGACAATCGCCGATCTGGCCGTCGCCACCAATTGCGGTCAGATCAAGACCGGCTCGCTGGCCCGTTCGGACCGTCTGGCGAAATACAACCAGTTGATCCGCATCGAAGAGATGCTGGGCGCGACCGCGGAATATGCCGGCCGCTCGATCCTGCGCTAAGACCTGAACGGTCGATCTGCACCGCGCCCCTGCCCGCATTCCGGGCGGGGGCGTTTTTCATGGTGACGTTGCGGCATCTGGATCCCATCGCGGAATGCGTGAAAATCCGATCCAAAATTCATCCCGATCAACGGGTTTGCCCCCTCGACAGCCGGGCATCCGCGATTAAACTGCGGCCCCATGCTGGGTGGTCGAATACAGGGTCCATTGGCCCAACCACCCGATGCGGAGGGAGTTTAAATGAAAGAATCCAAAAACCTGGACCGTCGTTCCTTTTTGACGCGTGCCTCGATCGGCGGCGCAGCGGCGGCGGCTGGCGGAACGGCATTGGCCGCGCCCGCGATCGCGCAGGACATGCCCAGCATCAACTGGCGCATGGCATCGTCCTTCCCGACCTCGCTGGACACGATCTATGGCGGCGCACCGGAATTCGCCAAGCGCCTGGAAGAGGCGACAGACGGCAAGTTCAAGCTTCAGGTCTTTGCCGCCGGCGAGATCGTTCCCGGTCTGGACGCGATCAATGCAGCCACCGACGGCACCGTCGAATGTGCGCATTCGGTCGGCTATTACAACTGGGGCAAGGACCCGGCATTCGCCTGCGGCGCCGATCTGCCCTTCACCTTCTCGGGTCGTGCGAAGGCTGCCTATAACTACCACGGCGGCGGGCTTGAGCGTTACAACGAGTTCCTGGAACAGTACAATCTGGTCAGCTTCCCGGGCGGCAATACCGGCACCCAGATGGGCGGCTGGTATCGCAAGGAAATCAACACCGTCGCCGATCTTCAGGGGCTGAAGATGCGGATCGCAGGTCTGGCCGGGCGCGTTCTCAGCAAGCTGGGCGTGGTGCCGCAGCAGATCGCCGGTGGCGACATCTATGCGGCGCTGGAAAAGGGTACCATCGACGCTACCGAGTTCGTCGGCCCCTATGACGACAGCAAGCTGGGCTTCCAGAAGGTCGCGCCCTATTACTATTATCCGGGTTTCTGGGAAGGCGGGCCGACGGTCAGCTTCTTCTTCAACAAGGCTCAGTGGGATCAGCTGCCCGATACCTACAAGTCCCTGGTTCGCACCTGCGCGCAGGCCACCGACCAGAACATGCAGGCGAAATACGACAGCAAGAACCCGCCCGCGCTAAAGGAACTGGTTGCCGCCGGTGCGCAGCTGCGTCCGTTCAGCGAGGAAATCCTGACCGCATCCTTCGACGCCGCGAACGAAGTCTATGCGGAACTGTCGGCCGAAAATGAATGGTTCAAGACCCAGTATGAAGCCATGCTGGAATTCCGCAACGACTGGTATCTGTATGCCCAGACCGCGGAATACACCTTCGATACCTTCATGATGATCCAGCAGCGCAACGGCAAACTGGCGCCGAACGCAGGCTGATCGTCCGGATCGCCGATGACATGGGCCGCCGCGATAATGTCGCGGCGGCCCTTTTCGTGGGCCTAGGCGACCTGCAGGCGTCCCGGCCCTTCTACCGCGCGACCGATGACCGCGGCCTCGGCAAAGCCATGATCGCGGAAGGTCGTCAGCACTGCCTCGGCGCTGTCGGGGGCGCAGGCGACCAACAAGCCACCACTGGTCTGCGGATCCGACAGAAGCGCCTGATCGACATCGGCAAAGCCTGCCGCCAGTTCGACATCGCCGCCATAGCTGGCCCAGTTACGGCCCGAGGCGCCGGTGACAAAGCCCTGTCCCGCAAGATCGCGCGCATCCTGCAACAGCGGCACGGCAGACCAGTCCAACTGCAACCCGCAGCCCGATCCGCGCGCCATTTCCAGCGCGTGCCCGGCAAGCCCGAACCCGGTCACATCGGTCATCGCATGCACGGCGTCCATCCGCGCCAGATCGGGGCCGGGCGTGTTCAACCGCGTGGTCGCCCCGATCATGCGTGCGTAACCCTCGTCGCCAAGCTGCCCTTGTTTCAACGCGGCGGACATGATGCCGACCCCAAGCGGCTTGCCAAGGATCAACACATCACCCGGACGCGCGCCGGCATTGCGTTTTACGTGGTCGGGATCAATCAGACCCAAGGCGACAAGGCCATAGATCGCCTCGACGGAATCGATCGTATGGCCACCACCGATGGGAATGCCCGCGTCGCGACAGGCCATCGCGCCACCCTCCAGGATACGCGCGATGGTTTCGCCCGACAGCGTATTGATCGGCATGCCGACCAGCGACAGCGCCATGATCGGAGTGGCGCCCATCGCGTAGACGTCGCTGATCGCGTTGGTCGCGGCGATGCGGCCGAAATCCAGCGGGTCATCGACGATGGGCATGAAGAAATCGGTGGTCGCGACAAGGGCCTGCCGGTCGTTCAGCCGATAGACCGCAGCATCGTCCGAGGTTTCGATCCCGACCATCAGTTCCTCGGGCACGGGCAGCATCGCGGTGCCGCGCAACAGGCCGGTCAGCACGCCCGGCGCGATCTTGCAGCCGCATCCCCCGCCATGTGACAGCGAGGTCAGGCGCGGCTCCTGCGTGTGGGGAAGGTCCATCAGATATCTCCTGTGATCAGGCCCGAAACGGCGCTTTCGGCAACACCTAGATAGCGTGTGCGCCCATCGCAAGCCGCATCCCGTTATCCGGACATGCAAAAGGCCGGCTGGAACCCAGTCGGCCTTGCGCGTTCAGTCTGGAAGCTTGGTACCCGAGGCCGGACTCGAACCGGCATGGATTGCTCCGGCGGATTTTGAATCCCACCTAAACTGAAACAGATCAATACAATACAGGAATTTTGTCCCACAGACATACCGTAAACGAATCGGGAAAGTGGGAAACGCCAATCCTACCCCGGAAAGGCAAAGGCATGATTCTCTTGAATTGGGCAGAGACCGAACTGGAAGCTGAACAATATTTCGCGGATGACGAAGATGGTCCGACAAGTGGCTTCGTGAGGGTGTTAGGCGTTCAGCGAACAGGGCCATAGCGGCAAATCTGCAGTACTCGCAATAAGCTGTCCCGCGGCAAATTCAGCGCGGCGATCCTCTTGCAGTGCTTATCCGCAATTGGGATGAGCGAAGTTCGCCTCTAACTGGCCGAATGCACAGCAATGACTTGTAACTCTGCGGGAACATAGCCTTCTGATGTGAGCTTTGACACCACCACTATATCCGCGCGGGCTGTTTCCTTCTGCCATAAATCGGCGGGCCGAACAGGATCAACAAACCGCAACTTTAGCCGCTCATCTGACACATCTTTGGCAATGGCAGCCCATCCCGTCGCCCGCTTATCTTTGTCCTGTGCATGAAGCTCCAACTCAACATCATACTTGGGTATGTATCTGTCGAAGTCTTGCTCTTTATCGGCTGCACTAGGATACGGGATTTCGCGGATCACTTCCGAAGGGACTCGGTCGCGATCAAAACTCACAGGGGCGTTACTCTGTCTCTGGCTGGGCAAGAAAAATTCCTTGGCGGATTTGACCACGCGCTTTGCGGCGGCTGGTTTCCTAAACCGAGCCTCTACCTGACTGCGAATGTCGGAGGCGGGTTTGCCTGTTTCCCTTGCCAAAACATCAATCAGTTCATCAAGCTTCTGTCGCGGCAGGCTGTCACTAAAAGCTTTCTTCGCCGCATCTACAGCAAGGCCAGCCCCATAGAAGAGAACGGTAAGAAAAACCACAGTTGCCAATGTGTCGTACTTATCGCTGACCGTCACGTCGAAGATGCGTTCAAGCATGGGGGGCACCTCCTTCGACAGGTCGTCCTGATAGGTAACTAGTATTGCGAGAAACAACGCCTCGCGAAGCGAGCCCTCTTTCACGACACGAACGTTTAGCGAACTTCGCTCTACGATTAAGCCATCTATTAGCCCTGGAAGCAATGACGCCACATCGCTCGCTATCTCGTCAGCGGAAGATAGCGCGGCGATCACATCGCGAACAGCCACAGGTGCCTGTGTCTCGTAAACGATTGTTAGGGGAAGACGAATCTCTGTCATTCCGAGAGATTGGCACGCAGCTGACGATTTCGTGAGTCTTTTTCCTTCACTGACCAAAGTTCATTTTTGGTCTGGTGCGATTGCTACACAAGGCCGAAAAAGTCAGATCTCACGCGCATCACCTCCCCACCGGATCCCGGCTCCTAATCACCCGCGCCCCGTGCTGCAGCGTCAGTTCGCAGTCCCGCGCCTCATCCTGGACGGTCGGCCAAGCGGCATTCATCGCCCGCAAGCCGCCCGCAGCCAAGGTGTAGGGCTCCCCCTTGGGAGGATGCGCCCAGATGATGAACAGCGCCGTGTCGCGCGCGAAAAACGGGGTGTGGATTCGCATCGCTCGACAAGAACGAATGCAGAACAAAAGCGCAAGCGGTCAGCGCGGGCCAGTCCAGGCGACATAGACCGCAAGAACGTCGCGGCCGGTCGACACCGCGCCTGCGCGGGCAAACATTTCGATTGAGCGCGGGTTGTTACGCGTGATCGATGCGGTGGTGAAACAGCGCGAAATGAAAGGACCCCGTACCCGTAGCGATTTTGGGTTTAAGGGGGAATGCAAAGCCCGATGCGAACACATCGAAGAGTAAGCCAAATCTGCTTGATTGGACGCATTCATATCGATAACAAAATAAAGGTTTGTTTTCGGAGCAAAAAATGGCTGTGATTCGGGTTTACCCCGACGGTGAATACGTCGATGGGACCAAATTTGATGATAAAATAACTACCTTCTATCATAACAATTTGCCCCACCGTTACATCAATGGGCATGCTGGCGATGACCTGATCATCGTAAGGTCTTGGAGCTTCAGCCGCGAACACCCGACCTATTGGGACGCTCCTTTTGGCACGGCGGGTGATCGAATCGACGGCGGCGCAGGTAACGATACAGTCCGCGCACCAGAGGGCGCGAACAATATATACGGCGGAACCGGTCACGATGTGATTTTCGCCGGCACCCCCGTGTATGAAGGCGCGTTTGACGATCCATTTTTTTGGCGAGATTTGGACGACGTCGTCTACGGCGGCAGTGGTAACGATACTATCTACGGACAGGGAGGCCCAGATCGCCTATTTGGCAACGCGGGGGCAGACCATGTCTTTGGAGGGCAAGGTGACGATACGATCCTAGGCGGTGGCGGTCACGACAGACTGTGGGGCGGTGATAGAAATGATCTTATCAGCGGTGGCCGAGGAAACGACGTTATCGATGGCGGCAAAGGCTCTGACACTCTGACCGGCGACGCAGGCGCCGATAAATTCATCTTCACCGGGGGACGTGACCGCATCACTGACTTCCAAGATGATGTGGACACAATCAAGATCGACCGGGACTTCTACTCTGGCAGCAAAGCGCAGCTATTTCGCGATGCAGAAATAAAGGGCGGCAATGCTGTGTTTGATCTGGATGGCAAACACAAACTCATCGTCGAGAATGTTGATGCACTGTCGGATCTGAGAGACGACGTTTTCCTGTTCTGAGGATGATCGCTAAATAGCAAATCAGTGGAGATCCGATGCATTGAGCTTCGGACCTCCACAAATGCGCGTTATTCCTCGAAGCAATTTCACCCCCGAGGAATTCTTGCAGGGGGGGTCGCCTCACTACGCTGCTTCATCTTCGGAAAGTCCAAGGTCCTCGCCGACTGCCTGCGGCCGAGCCAGATCATCCAGAACCCCCGCCGATGGCCGCAGCGTCCGACTAGTCCGCGCCTACCTCGTATCATACCGCCCCGCCGACTGGCCTACTTCGGCCTGATGATCCGCGCCCAATACGGCCACACCCGCCGCGCCCTCACCGGCACCCGGCTTCGGTCAGCAGCACAACGCGCGTCCCGGCCTCGCCCACGTCCTGCGGGGTTTCGGGATGCGCCATCAGCGACCCGCGCAGTTCGGCAACGGGGCGCTTGAGGCCAGCGCAGATCGCGCCGTCACTCGCAGGCTTCACGCAGGCGGTCAAACCAGCCACAGCCGTCAAAGCTAGTATCCACTTCATCCATCCGTTCCCTTGTGCTGATGTGATCGCGCAGACGGTCGGCCTCGCCAGCCCCGCGCCCTTGCCAGTAGGCCAGCCCCAGCGCGGACAGAACCGCCGCCAGCGCACCAGCTGCGAGATAGGCGCGCATCACGCGCCCGCCTTCTTCAGCAGCCTCGTGGCCGCATAGACAGCGCCCACCACGATCACGGCGGCCAAGGCCCATTGCATCGGCCCGTCGCCGTCCGTCAGACCGGACAGGACGCCCCCGGCTGCGGGAATCCACACCGCCGGTTCTTCCAGCGCTTTCTTGATCCATGCGCTTTCTGCCCGGTCCGCGTCCGGTGCTTTCGGCGTGCGCGGAACGGTGGACGTGTCGGGACGATCCGCGCCCATCGCCATGTCGATCGAGCGTTCGCGCACGGCCTGGACGCGGGACGACCATCCGCGTCCGAAGGTGCCCCAGGTCTTGAGGGACCGCAGGAAAGACATGCGGCGGTCGCAATACGCGTTGATGATCTGGGTCGTGCTGCCCCGCGCCACGGCGGCTAGGGTCTGTTGCCCGATGACGCCATCCTGCGCCACGCCGACGATCCGCTGCAGCTCTTTCGCGGCCCTCGATGGTCCGCTGTTCACCGACCAGTCAGCGACGGCATAGTCGAGACCGGAAGGTAGGTCATCGAACCGCACCGGCTGGAAATACTGCGAGACGATGATCGCTTCGGCTTCGAACTTGGAAATCCCGCGAACGGGTCGCGCGGGCCGCCCTTGGCTGCGGTTCCACGCGTCGAACGTGCGCTGCGTTATCCCGCGGTCCGTCGCCCCGCCCGGATCATCGGGATGGTTCACATAGCCGCCTTCGGACAGGCCAATCCATGCCAGTGCCTTTTCGGTATTCGCTCTCATCGGTCTTTCCTCCAAACACGGCGCAGCGCATCGACGCCGCGGATGATGCAGACGCGCTGCGGATAGAACGGCGCCGACCACATCGAGTAGCGGGACCGGTCCGGCTCCGGGATCAGCAGCAGCGAAAGCTTGAGCATGTGCAGCAGGCCGGCGCCGAAGATCAGGCCCATCGCGATATTCGGCAGCGGCCGCCCGATATGCTGGTGCCACAGCGCCCACAGGCCGGGCTGGATCGCGTCCAGCAGCATCGGCAGGGCGTCCCAGTAAAGGGCACGCGCCGCGCTGGCGATCAGGATCAGGATCACGCCGATCGAGAGGTGATATACAGCCGATCCGTTGTTGTGCAGCGCGACCGGCAGAAAGCCCCGGATGACAAGCGCCATCATCCCCGCGAGCCCGATGGCGATGCCCCATGCCAGCCATTCAACGATCATTTTGACCCCGCTTCTTTTCCGTAAGTTCAGCCAGAAGCGCGGTGAACTGATCGACCTTCACCCGAACCTCTCGCGTGCTGTTTTCCATTTCCGCCAGTTCGCGCTGGCTCTCGAAATCGACCTCTTGCGGGCGCTTGCGAAACGGCCAGATGTGCATCGCCTCACCCCCGACCATTGCGCAAACTATCGACAGCCGCGTCGAGACTGCGGGCAAATTCCCGCGCCAGGTCCTGGTGCTCCTTGTTGGCCTTGTGCAGATCCTGAATGCGCAGGTCGCTTTGCCGGGTGACTTCGCGGTCGCGGTTCCAGCCCCAGAAGGCCAGCCCCACGATCACGACGCTTGGCAGGCCGCCACCCAGCTCTGATATGAGCTGTTCCCACGACATCACCGCCTCCGCTCGGCCCAGAAATTCAGGGTCTCGACCGGGCCATTGATCCGGTATTGATGGCCGATGGGCACGGTGAAGGTGCAGGTATCGCCCGTGCCGGCGGAAAGCCTGCCGACAGAGATCCAGGACGACCCATCTTCCGAAACCTGAACGAACTGCTGTGCGGTCGGAACGCCTGACAGCGCGACCTCGACCTCGTGATCGTTGGTATTGGTATAGGCGGCATTCGGGCTTCGACTGCCCAGCACATTGACCCATGCGCCGCCCGTGGTGACCTGCTCGATGTCGAACCTGCGAAGGTTGAACCGAATATCGTCACCCGTCCCGGTGCCATAGACCAGGCCGAAGGTCCAATAGCGCGTTTCATTCCGGAAGGTGGGGCCTGACGATCCTGAAGGATTGATCTCGACCGAAAAGGACCTGGCCGATCCGTTGAATGGATAGGCCCCGTTATTTTCGAACCACTGGCCTATGAAGGGCGGATCCAGCAATTCGCCATCCGCGCCGAACTCATAGATGCGCCAGCCGATGGCAGAGGTGCCGGACGACCGCGCGGCGACCTCGATGACCGCCTTGGCGCGTGTCGGCTTGTCCCATTTGTAGCGGCAGACCACGACGCCCTGCGATCCGGCGGCGCGGCGGAAGCACCAGCCGAGGATGCTGTCCTCGTAGGCATCCATCACGTCCGACACGGTGCTGACCGGGTTCCATGGCGCGGCCCGGGCGTTGTCGATTGCGGGCGCATAGGTGAAATCAAGGAAGCCCGTGTCGGGATTTGCCTCCATCGGCAGCGGTCGGCCAAGCAGGTTTTGATAGACCGGCGGCGTCATCGTGGCGTCGAAATACCGTGCGCCCCATTCGCCCATCGCGCGGCCCGTGGCGTGGATGCCGTCATGCGTCGCCATCCCGACAGTCTCGACCACGCGCAGGGTCGGGCAGCGATATTGCAGGGAATACATCGCCGCGGCATGGCGCTTGATCTTCGTCGTCCGTTCGCCATAGGTCGCCAGTTGGGAACTGACAATCGGGGTCTGCTGCTGGTCGATCAGGCCCGCCGTTTCCAGCTCATCGAAAACAACTTTAACCTTGCTGGCATGGGTCTCGGGCAACTCGAATGCGTTGTCGCCGCCGTGGACCCAGAACAGGGCGTCTGCTGCACTACCGGCGCGGCCCGGCACGGCGTCGATAGCCGTCCTGATGCCGGGATACATGAACGGGGTCATGTCCTCGCCGCCCGTGCGGGTCCAGCCGTTTGCGGAAAGACCGGCATCGGTGATGAAGGTTTCTGCGGGCGTTCCGCCGATGGCGATCTGGATGACATAGACCGCGAAGCCTTGTTTCCACGCCTTCCGGGCCGCAGCCAGCGCGAGGTTGTTGGCATAGAGGCTTTGCCCGCCGTTCCAGATATTCAGGGGCGGCGTGCCGAAAGCGGCCTGCCGCCATGCGGTGCCTTCGACAAAGCTGGCCGAGCTGTTGCCGCTCATGTCGTTGTCCCAGAAGAACACGCCTTCTGGCGTCGAGTAATCGCCCCCGGTGCTGCCCGCGTTCCCGCGCGCCTGGGACTGTCCCAGGACGAGGATGATGTATGGATCACGAACCACCATTCCGGCTGCTGCCTCAGCCAAATCGGCGGCATTGTTCGCGCGTATCGCAGCGGCACCGGCCGCCGCCGATCTCTCAGCGGCGAGCAGAAATTCCCTCATCGCCTCTTCGCCGGGCATCTCCTCGCTGACAGGAACGACCAGCGCACGATCCAGAACTTCGCCATGATCCTGAATCTGCATTTCCAGAAGATCGAGGTCGGTTTCAACCTGATCCGTGCGCACCCTGCCTTGCGCATTATAGTCCGAGCGTTGCAGGTTCGGGACAGATCGTAGCAAGTAAACCTGATCGCCGGCCCGCAACCCGGAACTGACCACCACCGTTCCGCTGGCTTCTCCGATGCCGGTATGGCTGACACCCGCAGTCAGGTCCGTCTCGATCTCGCCGCGAACGCGAATGACACGCAGGTGGTCTTCATCAAGAATGAGGAAATCACGCGGAAAGGTCCCGCCAGCCCCGGTTGCATTAAATGGGCCGGATTTATTCTTGGTGGATTCGACGGTCATGTCTAACCTGCGCTTGTCTGGGTCAAGCGCAGGTTAGGAACCGCACAACTCGCGATATATGTTGGCGGTTACCGATCCAGCGGGTTCGAGCCCAGGAACATCTCGGCCCAGGACCGATCCGGTTTCTTGAAAACATCTTCGCGGGAGAGTATCTTTCGTTTGCTCGACCGAGTGAGATCAGCCCTCTGCGGCTGGACATAAGGGGAATTGGACCCCGGTTGGTTCGGACTCTGCCCGGTCGAGCGAATTATCGCCGCCCATGGTTCGGATGATACCCAAGAACTTTTTCCGCCGCCCGCCTCGCCGCGACAGCTTCCGCGAATGTGTCATAACGCCCAAGCGCAACCATCTTATCCGCCTTAATATAGGCTGCCCATTTGCCCTTTTCCCGAGCCCAGTAGACCCCCGTAACGCCTGATGTGTTGTCGCTACGTATGGCCATGTTGCGATGATTTTCGCGCTTGGTCACCTCTCGCAAATTGGCAAGCCTGTTGTCACTGCGATCCCCATTGATATGATCGATCTCGCCATTCGGCCATCGACCGTGGATGACCGCCCATGCAACCCTGTGAGCCTGCATCTTCCGATCGCAAATTAACCCGCTCCGATATCCGTGACTGGCTGAAGTGAATGCCTCCCTCCCTGCCCATCTACTATTCCATAGGGCAGCGCGCCTTTCTGTACTGTATCGACCAGTCGGGAACATTTCCGGCGGTCGGGGAAGCCAATAGAGGCGGCCCGTCTCTGCGTCGTACCGGACGAGGCGGCGAACATCATCCGGCGTGATCAGTGATTGAACCCCGGTCATGTCAAGATGGCGTCTCTTAGATCTTGCCAGAACGCAGGGCTTTCCTTCATGTCCGGCAGGGGGTGATCCCCAAGGTTCGACCTCGCCGCGACCTTTGCCAGAACGTCAGCTGCATTCTGCGGCGGCGTTTCAAAAATCGCGTCTTCAAGCGCCCACCGCTGCCGATCGAGGCGACCATGCTCCGCCTCAGTCAGGCGTTCCCCTTCCGCGCCGTTCTGGACAGCGAAAATCGACTCCCATTTCCGGTAGAGCGCCATGACCGGCGTTTCCGTGATCGGCGGCAGGATCTCGCCCGACAGCGCGGCAGCAGGAACCAGCGCCGCAGCGGGCAGCGCGGCCATCATCTCGCGGCGATTCATTGCGCACCCCCGATCTGACGAACAGTCGGGAAGATTAGCTTCGCCAGAACTGACAAGCCCTTGGGCGTCACCCGAACCTGTTCGGTGATCTTTTCGCTTCCATCTGCCCGCGTAACCGTGGTGCTTTTGTGCTCCAATAGCCCCTGATTGCATTTCGGCTGATAACCAAGCCAACCTGCCGACCCGGCCCGCTTGTAGATCCAGCCGTTGTGCGACAGCCAGTCGAACAGGTCCTTGGGCCGCATGCCCAGGTTCTTCGCTGCTTCGGTGATGTTCAGCGATCCCTCAGCCTTCACCAGCCGTTCATGCGCGGCAACATCCTCCTTCATGACCTCGATCTGTTCCGCTTGCGCCTTCATGGTTGCATCGGCCTCGATCAGCGCCGCCGCCATCAGCTGCGGGCCAGTCAGCATGGCCGCGGTGCCATTGGCCTTCTCTTTCTCAAGGTGCTGCCAGCGATCCACCAAGCGCGCGGTGAATTCGGGGCAAAGCTGTGCGACAACGACGAAGCTGTCGCGCTTGTTGACGTGATAGACCGTGCCCGGACGACCCCCGGAGGACTTTTCCTCCGCCGGAGTAAAAGTCACGATCCCTTTTTCAGCCAGCCTTTCGACGGTCCGCTTGACGTTGTCGTGGCGCGCCTCGACCAGATCCGCGATCTCGCGGCTGCTCATGGTCAGCGTTTCACCTGCACCCATGATGGCAGGCATCTTGATTTCCGGGCGGTTCTGTTCCATTTTCATAGGGAACTCCCTCCTATGCACATGTTGGGTTTCATCGAAGCCGTTGGGATGGCACTCCCGGCGGCTTCATTCGTTTCAGGATGCCTGCTCAAGCTGCACCCCCTTAACGCGCATCGCCGTCGCGATGGCTTCCACGATCTCGCTGTTCATGGACCGGCGGTTCTTGGCCGCCTCCACCTTGATCACATCTCGCCATCCGTCAGGAAGACGGATCATAAAGCGATCTGCGGTTTGGCTGGGGTATCTCTTCATCTCACCTCCAAATATGCCACCGTGGCACAATTCATCTATGCCACGGTGGAAGCATGGCTGCAATAATTTTTTTATGTCACCGTGGCACAAAGAGGGAATCGCAGATGTCAACAATACCTACCAACCGCGAGAGCGACCGCTTTATGCTTCGCCTCCCTGACGGGATGCGGGACCGGATCAAGGCCGCCGCCGAGGCAAACAACCGCAGTATGAACGCTGAAATCGTGGCAACGCTGGAAAAGGAATACCCAGCCCCCCGCGACAGCTACCGAGACATCCTGTCTAAGATGTTAGACTTCCTATTAGAGGAAGGCCTTGTGCCCCGGACAGAAGCCGAAAAAAACGAACTTCTTGCAGAGATTTATGCGCTTCCAGAGGGCGTGGGTGAAGATGTTGCAAAGCGCCTTTTTGTGGAGGTTCTTGACGATCTTTCTGAGAAGTTGGCCGATTATCGCGGGCGCGACGCATCACAGCCATCGTCTGACAAGACCAAATGAACCACTTCCGCAATGAACAGACCAAGCTGACCGCGACATTCATCAACGGGATGGCAATTGCGATGTTCGCCGTGGGAGGTCTGGCGCCATCCATCGGTATGGCGGCCGGGTCAGTGCCCCCGGCACCATTGGTCGCCATCCTCATGGCATATTGTCTGATCGGCTCATTGGCCCTACATTTGATAGCACGACGCATCTTGCGGAGGCTTGAACCATGACCGGACTGGAACTCACGCTGCTTATCATGCCGGCCAGCGGCTTGCTGATCGCCGGGTTTCTCGTCTGGTATACCGGGCGGGATAGTCGTCGGCAGAACCGGCATCCGGCTGAATGAGCAACGACCTCGACCCAAGATCCGCCGAGGCTTGGCGGCGCGCGTGGGATGAGGATAGGCGTGGCGAGATTTTGCGCGACTACGCGAAGTCCGAGGAACTTCATAAAATAGAGGCGGACGCCGGGCCTTACGCACTATTTGGCGTGGCTGCTTGGATCGGCCTTGGTGCGTCGCTCTGGTTTTCTAACTCGTTAAGCGCGATCGTCTCAATGGCGTTGGCTGCCGGATTTCTTTCGCGCTACGCCATAGACTACTATTCGGCGAGAAGGGCGTGGCGAGAAATTCACGAGAAATGGTACAGTCAGGGGAAAGATCTGCATTCAGAGTATCGACAGCTTACCTCTGCAGATCCTCCTTCAGTGGCGACAAAATCTGTCCGTCGATGAGCCACCGCCAATAAGGCAGCGAAGCGAAGGGCACTTGGCGACGCATGAGGGATACGTCACTCGCCGCGATGTCCGGCGCCTCCCCGGCCAGCAAATCGCCCCCTGCGCGGAACCCGAGTGACAGCATTCCGACCGCATCCTCCGCTCGACCGAAGGTCGGCCCCATGAAACCTGACACTACGTTTCGGGTTGCGAAACGCGATGCTGGCGCCTGCTGGCTGGCGTTCGGAAACGCTGCGGATGCAGTTTTGTAGATGCCTGGCCCACCAGCTTTTTCCAGCGCGTTGTTGATCTCGAAGGCAATCGCGAAAATACCGGAACGGTCCAGCCCCTCAGCGGCCCACTTGCCGGGATTGTCCGAAATTGGCCGACCGCTTTCCAGGTTCTTGATCCAGTAGATGAACGCCCCGATGGTGGACATGCCAAGCACGCCACCCCAGAAGCGCGTCTGATCTTCCTGCAGCCCCCGCAGCATGACGCGTTGATTGGACGCCAGTGCGAAGGATCGGAACTGCAGGACAGCACGGCCGATCGGAGTCGAGGCGAACAGCGGCGTATCACCGAGGCCCTTGGTGACGATGATTGAATCCACGTCTTTGTTGATCGCCGCGCGCCACGCCCGGAGCATGTGATCCATTTCGGGCGGCCAAGTTTCAGCATTCGCTACGCGGACGCCATCCAACGTATCGCCGTGCTGGCGAAACAGCCTTCCCAGCAATTCGGCGCTGTCACGACCGACACCCAGATAGCCCATATAGGCCTGCTCGGGCTTGGGAAGGGCGTCGAACCCCTTCTCGGCCGCGATCTCTGCATTCTTCAGGATCCGGTTCTGGGTCATCGTCGCGGACAGCGTCTTCTGGAAATCATTCCAGTGCAGCAAGCCGGTCATCTTGGTGAAGCCGTTTGCCGCATTGTTCAGAAACCGCTCGAAGGGATGCCCTTGTGCATAGGGGTCGGTCAGATCCGCCAGTGTCGCCATGCGGGACTGCAGAACCTTTTCAGCGATCGCGCCGGCCCGCTTTGCTTCACTTTTGGTCAGCTTGATCCCGTCCAGATTTCGGATTAGGGGGCGCAGGCCGTCCTCTATATATGAGCGGAGGCCGTGGACCATGGCCGGGCGAACAGCATCCGTGAGAGACGAGATCGCGACCCCACCCAGGGATGTCAGGTAATTGAAGGTCTGAGCGGCGCTTAGCGTGCGCGCAAATCCGGTTCCCTGTTGGTCCGCCAGATAGTTCCCGCGAAGCATGTCCCGGACCGCCTCAAGATCGCGCACGTCAGAGCGTTCGCGCGCCTGCAGATCCGCCAGCTGCTTTGCCTTTTTCGCGGGATCAAGGTCGGATCGCGCCTCAAGCGCGGCCTTGAGATCAGCATATTCTGAACGAACCTGCTCAATCTGCGGCTTCATCGTCACCGACCCAAAGCGGTTTTGCAGTTCGATGTCCGCGGACATGGTGCGGGCATAGCGGCGCATTACCAGGTCGGCATTGTTTTCGATGAACTTCTCGACCAGCTCATCCGGGATATGGAATGTACGTTCAGCCAAGGGGCCACGCTTTGCCACCACTATGCCGGTCGGCAGTGACCCGTCATAGCCTCGACCGGTCACAGCGGCATAGACATCCTCGATGATGCCTTCGAGATAGTCGGCGCGATCGGCGTCGCTCAGGAAATCGAACTCACCGCGCCGGCCGATTTTCTCTAAATCTCCCTCGATCTTGGACAGCCGATCCGCGTCGGCGCGGTCCAACTCCCCGACCACGCGGCCAGACAGATCGTCAACGCCAGAGCGAAACGCGCGCATGGCATCGTCGGACATGATATCGGCCACGCCCCGTGCGACACCATCGGACAATGCTTCCGCATCAGCCCGACGAGCCGACACCCCTCTCTCCACGGCCTCACGCGCGCTTCGCAGCGCTTCAGTGGCCTTTTCGGTATCGGCGGCGGCGCGCTCGGATGCCGCGGTTATCTGTCCGTCGAAATAGTTGCGCAGGATCGCCTTGAACTCGGCTTCGTTGGCCTCGATCGCCTTCCGGTTCCAGAGCCGACTGAAATAGCTTTCGGCGGTATCCACGCTTACGCCCTCTGGCAGGAGGCCAGCCTCGATGGCCCGATCCTTCAGCGGATCAAAGACGCTGCTGCGGATGGCGGATGCGGCTGTTGCGACTTCAGGAACATCACTTTGATCGCCGCGACGCATCGCCATGCCGATGGCCTCATTGAATTCGGTGCGTGACATCTGCGCGCCCCTCTGCCGCAGGGCCTTATACGCATCATTCAGCGTCTCTACGGTCGATCCGACCGCGCCGCGCGTCCATTCCTTCATGGCGGTCTCTGCTGCCGCCTCGCCTTCCCCAGCCATGTTGCGCTTGAGATAGACTGGATTTTCCAGCATCTGCGAGGAAATCTCCCGGACCAGCCTTGATGGGCTTTGGAGCGTCCTGAGAAGCGGGTTCAACTGCGCGGTGGCCTTCGCGGCCTTGCTGGCCGCCCTGCCTGCAATGTCAAAATCCTCAAGCGTGGAAACCGGCGCGGCGGCGGCCCCGGCGCTTTCAGGCTTTGCCATCACAGCCAATTCGGCGTGAAGACTATCGGTCGCGGCGTCAAAGTCTGGCCGGGTTGCATTCTGGATGGCCGAGCCAGCCGCCTTGTATTCGGCGCGGCTCATGATCGCGCCAGCGGCGCCACCAAGGATCGCGCCAAACAGCGCGGACCCACCGATCGCCAACGCGCTCTCTGTTCCTGTCCGCAGTTCCTGCGATGCCTGCAGCCCGGTCTCCTGCACGCTGGTCGCGACCGCCGCCGCAGCTGAGACGGACCCGGCTGATTTAAGCGCCGAATAGCCCACGCGCCCGGTCCGAGCCAGCACGCCGCCCGGCAACAGCGTTGGCACGTCCGCGATGCTGGCGCCGATTTCAGCCGCGGTTCCTACCCAACCCGACGCCTCCAGCGTCCTCCGGTCGCGCGTCTCGCGATCGATATCGGCTTTCACCGCTGCCGCCGCTTCGGGATTGAACACGTCGATGAAGCTGTCGATATGGCTCTCATAGCCAGAAATGTCATCGAAGACATTATAGGCAGGATCGACCCTGTCATAGGTTCCGCGCGCCCTCGTCCAGGCGGCATCTGACGACGCAAGCGACCCGACCATGTTGGATTGACGGAATGCGGCGCCGAGCGTGCCCCCCAGTCCGACGCCCTGCGCGCTCATCTGATCGCCGCTCGGCGTATATGGCGAGATTGTCTTTGTCTTATCGAAGGGCATTGTTGCCTCGTTGATTTTCGGGCGCACGCAATTCCTGATTTCGGCGAAGAAGATCCCTTTGAGCCTTCATCGCCTCATCCCTGCGCGTCTTGGCAATATCCGCCGGCGACGGTGGATCAGCGTAGAAGGCATGCTGAAACTGCTGCACCATCCCCTCTTCATCGACATAGAACAGCGCGTAGCGAGGCGGCCGTCCCGCGCGCATATCCGCTTCCGTCTGCACGTCTGCCTGCATGAACACGCTGCTTGCGGTGATATCCTCTGCTGACAGCGCAGCGATGGCCTGTTCACCGATATAGTCATGCGTTCCGTCAAGGCCCTTCGGATATGTCACCTCTGGTGGAAGCCTGGTGACCGCGCCCGACTGCGAAAGGTTGTATGACGACACGCCATAGCGACGCCGGAACCGGCTCGCGGCAAGCTGCTTGGCCATGTCTTCGTCGCCATTCGCATCGACCAGCGACTCCTGCAGGATTTCGCGGTATTCCGCCGTCGCCGCTGCGGACTGCATGGGCGTCTCGCCAAGTTGTGGCGCGCTGCTGAACCACCCTTCATCGAAAACGGCGCGCGCGCTCTCGGTGGTCGCGTTTTCCTTGAGCCATGTTTCCGTATCGGGGCTTCCAAGAAGCGCCTTCCTGTCGGCTTGTTTCTGGGGGTCATCCATATCCATGATCCGCCGCGTCGCATCTTCAGCTGACAGTCCGATCGGCCCGGTCAGGTGATTGAACAGGTCAACGCGGTCACTCACTTGCCCGCCGCCATCCCTGCGACCCATCGCATGCGGGTCAATGGCGTCGATCCGTTGGCCCATCATCAGTGCCTGCTGGACCTGCGCCGGATCACGGCTGGTCAATCCCATGCGCAATGCGCCAGACACGGAAGACGGAACAATCCCCGTCTGCTCAACGATACCCTCGATCATCGGCAAGCTGCTCTGCCCCTCCGGGATGGTCTTCGCCATCTCGCCAAAGAGGGCGTCAGCACGCTTCCGACCTTCGCCGCTGTAAGGGTCCACGATCAGGCGTCCCGCCTGAAACGCGGCGACATCCGTGGCTGTCTGGGCGACCTCCTTGAATTTGGTCTTTCGCGAGGTGATCAAGGTTGCCTTGTCGCCGTCATCAATATCGGCTGAAAGGATTTCCCCGTCTGTCAGGGTCTTGTCGGCCTGCGCGATCCTCAATTTGAAAGAATCGACGGCTTGCGTCTGAGCCGCTTTGACCGCCGCCGCCTCCTGCGTCTGCCAGGCTGACACGCCGGAAAAGGACGCCTGCCTAACCTGCTCTGCCTGGAATGACGGAAGGGCATTGATAGCCTCGGAAACCCGGGGGCTGAAGCTTTGAACGACTCCGGTTCCGCCCATCTTCTTGTCCGACCAGCCGCGCAGATCTGCGACGGTCATCCCCCTGAGGAACGAATTGGCCTTCAACACCTCCGCCGGCAGAAGGTCCGAAACCGAAGCATCATCGGACGCAGCCAGAACGGTTCGCGCACCGGCAGGCCCGAGAAAGTGTGCAAGGTAAACGTTCCCGGGCGTGGCCACGTGGCCGGCCGCCTGCAGGGCGGACGCATTTTCTTGCGTGTATCGCAAGGTCATTTCACGACCCAGCGCACGGTCGCCCTTCAGTGCGATAAGATCGGCGTCACTGCGACCAGCCGCAACATCCGGGCGGTATTTCTTGACCACGTTCAGCCATGTGGAGTCGATGAATTGACCGAGGCCAGATGCAGACGAGTTCGGGTTTTTTGCGTTGGGGTTTCCGCTGCTTTCCGCCCCTATGATCTTGGCGACGATATCATCGAGACTGACCGCCGGGCCATCACCGGCCTGCATGCCTGAAATCGCATCCCTCTCTGCGACCGCAGCCAAAGGTTTGAGCAGCGCGTCCCGCGCCGCCATCAGCTCACCCGGGTCCATCGTCGCGGCGTGCGCCGTCAGAAACTCAGCGGCAGCGACAGGATCGGACTGCGCCATGCTGACCGTGGCCATCCGATACATCTCGGATTCGGCGGTCGTGTATGCGGCGGCGGTTTGTTCAGGCGACCATCCGGCGCGAGACGCCCGTTCCGAGATCTCGCCTCGCAGGATTTGGCGGGACCGATCAATAGATCGCGGATCGACCAAGGCATCGTTTACCGCCGCCTGCATCCGGGCATCAGACTGATTATCCAGATAGGTGATCCGCTCTCGCCCCGCGTGCGTAGCGATGCCAGACAAGGCCGAATCCTTGCGGGCCTGCAGCGCCCTTTGCGCCATTTCCTTGGCCGCGGGGCTCAACCCGTTCAGTCGCTGGTTATAGGCTTGCTCCAGCCCGCTGATCACTTCCTTGCGGCGCGACATGGCATCGCCACCGCGAGCATACAGATATCCCTTCTCAGGATCGTTCAGCGCCGTCCTGATATCTTGTGAAAACGCCGTATCCGCCCGCTTGGCGTCGGCCTCGTCCACATCCGCCTGCCACTGGTCGAACATCGCGCCGGCATTCGCCAAGCCCTGTGCAACCTGCCCGACGCCGCTTTGCCGGGGGGTTACCCCGACCGGCTGCTGAACCTGAACGACCTCGCGCCGCTCATATCCCGGAACGCGCATCGCCATCACGCATACCCCGCCGATGTGGTGCGCGACCGCGCCCATTCTGAATACTTCGACCCGACCTTTGCGCCCGTGGTCAGCAGCGTGCCCGCCGCGCCCCACATGCCAGCCGACCGGGCATCCGCGCCCTCGGCCCGGCTGTTGGCCGCCTGCTGTGAATAGGTGCCCGCCTGTTGCGCCGCGTTCTTGCGGATGGCGAAGGCGTCATCCTCGATCGCGCCCTTGGTGCTGTCCAGCTGCTCGATCGCGGATGCCGCGCTGGTGTCGATGCCATTGGCCGCCATCGCGACGCGTTGCTGCGCCATGATCGCCGCGCCCTGCCGGCGCCGTTGCTCGGCCTCATCTTCGCCCCGACGCAGTGAATCCTTGGCCGCTGCATCCTGCTGCCTAGCCATCGCCTCTGCTGCGGCTTGAGCTGCGTTGCCTTGCTGAACCGCAGAATAGGTGGAGACCGCCCCGGACGCCGCCGTCAGTGCCGTGCCCCAGCCGCCGAAGCCTTGCATCAGCCCCGAAAGCCCGCCGAGGATGCCGCCACCCGAACCCGCCGATGCAAGGCCGGGTAGAATTGCCATTGGCGCCACACACATCAGCCCGTTTCCTTCTCAAAATGCAGGAACCTATGGCCCTGCAGAACCACCTCTTGCCCGCCGAAGCTGAACCCCATCCATTTGAGCCAGCGGATCGCCGTGACGTTCTCGGCTGCGACGTAGTTCCAGAGGCGACGAAAGTCCTGGCCGACCCATTCCAGCGCCACGCGCGAATCCGCCACCAGTTCCCGCCGCACGTCCGGCCGATCGACCGCCCGCGTGATCAAGGCCCACGGGCAACCCACATCGGCGGCCAGAGACGCCGCGCTGACCCCGAAGATACAGACCAGATCCCCGCCCATATATGCCGCGCGGGATCTTCGCGCCCGGGCGACCATTTCGGCAAGCCGATCAGCGGGATCGCCCGGCGTCATGCAGTCCAGTTCCAGACGATCAAGCGGGCGAAGGCGTGGGATCAGATCCTCGATCACCGCGCGCGTGATGGGCCTCAGATCAACCGCGGCCAATGCTCAACTCCGGCGAAAGGCCAAGGATCGTCATCGGAAGGGGATAGTCCTGCCGGATCGTGACGGTCCCGTCCTTGTTCCAATGCGGCGGCGATGTCAGATCGTGCATCCCCGTCCACAACGGGATCGCCTCTGACAGATTGCCCCCGGTTTGCACGATCTCATTCTCGCGTGTGCCATCCACCACGACCTTGATGCCGCGCGTCTTCTCCATCTGGACCCGGATCTTGCTGATAGAATGCGGACGCCCCCTGCTGGCGCCGACATCATCGAACTGGATCGCAGGCGGAAGGGTTTCGATCTCTGCGGTATACGGCAAGCCGACGTGGACCAGGCTCGACGGAAACGGCAGCGTCACCGCGCCCCCGGTGACCGTCAGCCCGGCCACCACGTCGCCATTCGCCAGCGCCACGACCTCGCGGCCTTCAAGATGCCCCAGGCCAGTGATCGTCGCCGTTGCCATGCCCTGATAGGTGATGCCGCAATCCACGAAATAGGCCTGGGCCGCTGTGCTGAAGGACCGATCATCGAACCGTTCGACATAGCGCCGCTGCGATCCGTTCACCTGACGCCGGACGATCAGGTAGGTTGCATCGGCATTGCCTTCCGTGACGCAGGCAACGCTTTCGACTTCGCCGTCGATGTCCATTTCGGTCCATGCCCAGACCTGATGCTCGCGCTTATAAGTCAGCGCCAGCAGCTTGCCGTTGTCCAGCACGACCCAGATGATCGACCAGGGGTTCTTTGCCATCGCCCAGGAAACGATCGAACGGCCCTCGAAGAAATGGCTTGCGAAGATGGTCAGATCATTCCCGCTGTATCCGTCGCTTTCATAGGCATAGCGCAGATCGCGGACATTCCGGCCAGATCGGTCAACGAAAAGCGCCGTGTCATCAGCCACAAGCGGCTTGACCCGCGACGAGCCGACATAGCCGTATTGCGTCACGATCGGGTTGGTCGCGTCGAATCCTCCATCGGGGCCGGTCACGCTGAACTCGCCCGCCGAGGTGAAAACCAGCAACTCGCGCAGTTGCAGCATCGACCGGACGCGGTTCAGTTGCTCGCCTGACAGATTGAACTCGGCCCGATCCGAGCCGATGAAATTCTGCGACCGCGTGAAATTGAAGTAGTCTCCGATCCGCGACATCCAGATCGTTTCGGGATCATTGATTGAAGCGCCGAACGCCAGACGCTGCTGATAAATGGACACCACGGACGGGTAATTTCCTGCGCTGCCGAACAGGTTCGCCTGCCTGGGCGGGGTGACTGATGTGTCCGGCGAAATGTTGTCGTCGCGAAATGTCGTGTTGTCGGTGAAACCGATATATCCGGCCACGCCGTTCCGCATCCGGTAGATGCGATATTCGTCGGCCCCTGCGACGGCAGTGAAATTGATCGTGTTATAGGCCCCGGCCTCGTTCAGCATCTGCGCTGCAGTCGTCGCAAGTGGGCCAGAGGCGAAGCTTTCCACCCCGTTGACGATCGCGGTCACCTTGTAGCGGTAGGTTTCATCGCCAGCGTTGCGCGGCGTGACGCTGTTGATCGTCGGGACTGGCGTCGTCGGGTTTATCTGCACATCATCGATCGCCCAGTTATCATCGGCAAACCGAGAAATGCGACGCGGCGCGCGCAGTCTGTGCGCCGTGAACAGAACATCGATCGACTGGACAAAGTCCAGATCCTGCACCATGGCCGCCGTCCATGGCGTCGAGATGGCGTAAGGCGAACCGCCCGACTGGACTCGCGCCCCATCCTTCACGATCCCCATTTCATTCTCGCCGAAGATCAGAACGGCCGTGTCATCGGACTCGCGCGTGAAAGGGATCAGACGATGCCGGTGCGTGCTGTCCATGACCTCGCAGATGAATCGCAGGCCGGGCCGGTTGCTAACGCCGCCATGCGTGTGGATGAAGACATTGCGCCCCTTGCGCAGTCCGGTGTCGTATTTCGCAAGATCAATGCGACCCCAGATCGCCGGGCCAAGGACGCCCGCGCCAAAGCTGGGCTGAAAACGCGCCGCTGGCATCAGACGATCCCCCGCACGGCAAGGTTGGGCGGAACATGCCGATGCTCGACAGCAGGCCGCTCATTGAAATCCATGGCCATAGCCTGATCCAAAAGCAGCGCCGCCGCCTGTTCCGCGTCCTTTTTCTTCGCCACATCCTTGGTGATCGACATTGCGATGGCCGCGCCGATCGAGGCCGCAAGAGCATCCGCGAAGGCAGGCGGGAACAGCGTGGGATCGGTCTCGTCTCGGGTGTATTCGATCACGGCGTCGGCCATGTCGGAATAGATGGCGGTGGCCGTCAGTTCGCGCAGGCTGTCCGGTGACCGCCCGGCTTCCAGTGCCATGCGCGCCGCGGCTGGATGGTTGACCCAACGAATAGCGACCAGATGCGCAGGACGGGCATATTTGTGCGCCCATGCCCCCGCGCGATCGTTCAGGGTTTCCTCGACCAGAACCTCGCGTCGGCCAGCCCAATACCACGGGAACCGCTGCAACAGCGATTGACGGACCCGATCATAATGCAGGTTGCAGGCCTCGGCTTCCGGGGATGGGCCTTCCAGCGCCGTGATCGTGGCCGCGCCAAGATAGGTCGAAAGGGCGACGTTGCAGATGGCGATGGCGGATTGCATGGCGCGGGCCTCAAATGTGAGAAATTCCAGGTTGCGAAGGGGGCGGCCAAAGCCGCCCGCCCTCAATCGTCGTTCAGCTTTTCCGTGATCCGCTCGATCAGGGTCTCGCGCTTGGCGCGACCGTGGGGCTTTTCGCCCATGACGGCCTTGTAATGCGCGGCCAGCTCATCATCGGTCATCTCATTCATGGCCTTTGCCGAGCCGGTCACCGCCGCCTGATCTGCCTCGCCATCCTCGACCATGGCGTCGGTCAGATCGGCCTTGGTGGCCTTGCGCATCCAGCGCGACGAGAACAGAGAAGGATCAATCTGGAAAGGCCCGCTTTCCGGCGAATGCCAGAGCCGATCGGGGGTTTGACCGCGGCGCGTCGCCACGGCCCAGATTTCACCATTCTCAGCCATTCGTCTGGATCCCCGGCACGATGCCGGCCGTCACGGCGCCGGCGGTCGGCGTGCCGCTGACCACGTAGCGCAGGCGCATATAGCGCTCATCGGCCCCGAATGGGATCACGGGCAGCGGGAACTTGTAACCGGCTTTCAGCGTCGCGACCGGGATCGCGCCCGACGAGCCCACGGTCTTTGCCGAGGAAAAGGCCGCGTTGTCATCGACCTGCACCTGCACCTCGACCGAAGTGCCGCCGGTGAAGTTGGCCACGACCTGGGCCAGCAACGGAACGTCGATGCCGCCGCCGATGTCGCGTTTCAACGCTGCGGGCGACATGGCCGGGGTGGCCGTGGCCTGCAGATCCAGATGGTTCGTGCTGTTCGCCGTCGCGGTCAGTGCCTGCGCATCCGAGAACAGATTTTGAGCGTCCAAGTGCATCTCGATTTCCTTTCGATGCGATGGGGTTAAGGCCCCGCCCCGAAGGGCGAAGCCTGCGCGCGCCCTGCCCTTACGGGAAGGTGATCGCGCTTTCCGTGTCGGTGATCGCATCCAGGCGACGCACGGGCATATCGCCCCACATCGTCACGCGCTCGCCCGCGACTTCCTCAACCGTCAGGTTGACGTTCTTCTTGTTCAGCGCCTGCTTGCGCAGGAACTTCGCGACGGTGCGGCCCACGTAGATGACGGTCTTGCCTTCCACGAGGTTGCCATTGCTGTCGATGCCGACGCGCGACGAGGTGTCGATCATTTCCTCGGCGTCGATCAGCAGATCCAGAAGGTCTGCGCCGGTGGCGGCATCCTTGGTCAGCGCCGACACGTCGATGTTGGCGATGCGCGCGTTGCCGCGCCAGTCGCCCACCGACAGGCCCATGTCCCATTTCAGGTGATCGACATAGGCCTTGAACTTGCCACTGCCGTCCGGGGCGTCCCACAGCTGCACGCCCATATCCTGACGCGAGAGGCCAGCCGCCGAGCCCTTGGGGTAAAGCAGCGTGGTCGCACGCGGCCCCCAGGTCACGAACCAAATCGAGGTGTTGTCGCTGCCGCTGCCGCCGCCGTTGATCAGCTGGCGGCCCGAAGCGACGCCCGGATCATTGTAGCGGACATCGAGGCCCATGAAGCCATCGGGGGTCGTGGCGATCGAGCCATAGACCATGTTGCGGGCCATGAACTGGTTGAAGCCTTCGACCAGCCCCGACATTTCCGAAGCCCGAAACGCCGCGGCATTGCCGTTCATGTCGGCCAGCGCCTTGTCGACAACGCTGAATTCCTCGGCCATGCCGGTGGTGTCCACGACCTTCGCGGTGGTGGTCTTGCCCTGCTTCACGCCCGAGTTATAGCGGCGCCATGCCGGTTCCGGGATGCCGGTGCGGATGACATGCTGGTGCTTGGTCCCGTCATTGCACTCGGTATAGACCGCATCGCGCATGATGGGGTTGGACTTCTCTGCCAGTTCGATGATCTGGGCGATATCGCCCCCGGCGTTGGTGCGGGTCAGGATGTCGACCAGACCCGGGTTCTTCACATTCAGTTCGGCCATGGCTTAACCCTTTCCGTTGCTGCCATAGAGGGAGTTCGCGAAGTTGCTCCGCGTCTCGGTGCCCGCCTTGCCGGTGGCGACGGACGAGTCCGCGACCATCTTTCCGACCTTGTGGAAGGCCTTCACGATCTCGGGGTGGCTTCCCATCCCCGACCGATCGAGCATTTGCCGAAGTTCGGGGCTTCCGACTGCATCCACGCCCTTGAGGAAGGTCGCGACATTGGCGTCGAAGTTCTCGCCCCCGAAATCGGGATCTGCTTTCAGACCAGCTTCCCAGTCCGAAATCTGCTTGTTGTGCGCCGCCAGCGCGGCCTGTTGGCCTTCGCCTGCGGTGCGGGCCTGCCGATTGGCGGCCTCTGCCAGCGCCTCGCGCGCGGTCGCATTGGGGTTGGCTTTCAGCCAGCCATCCATGTCACCCGCAAATTTGTCGAAATCCGCCTGGAATGCCTCGGCACCTTCCGGGGCTTTCAGCGCGAAGGGCCCGGCGTCACCGCCGTCATTCGAATTCTGATCGCCTTCCCTCTGGCCCTGCTCCTGCGTGGTGCCCGTCTCGCCGGGGGTTGCGCCCTGTTCCGTGGTCAGTCCCTCGGTGGTGGCGGCCTGCGCGGTGGCATCGGCGGTTTCGGTCGAGGCATTGGCTTCATCACTCATCGCTGTTTTCCTTTTCAGCATTGGCGGCATCGCGTTCGGCCGCGGCTTCCAGCCGATCGATCAGATCAGCGTGTTCGATCTGCATGTCGGTGAAGGTTTTCGACCCATGCGGAAAAACGCGGTCACGCAAGATGCCAAGCCCGATATCGCGTTGGCCTGCCCGGAACCCGTCTAGGTCGTTTCCGAAGTGCGTCTGCCCGAACAGGTGACAGCCTTCGAGGATCGACCAGACCGCAAGGCGGCCCTCGGGCTGGCGCAGGATCGCATCCCAGGCCTGACGAACCTGCATCGCGCGCTGTTCGATGATGTCCTCGCGAATGCTCATAGGGCCGACCCTCGCTGCAGCGCGTCGATCCCGTTCAGGTTTGCCTCGCTCAGAAGCTTTGCTGCCCCGGCCATGGGTTCGGCAGCTTCAACGGCCTGCGCCTGTGCTGCGGCGTCTGCCTTGGCCTTGCGGCGCTTTTCCAGTTCTTCGGGCGAATGCAGGATCGACGGCGGCCCGCCGACATAATCGGCAAACTCGCGCAGGGCCTTGTCGCCGTCCAGCATGTCCAGCACTTCGGGGCTGACCTGCGCCAGCGTCCCGGCAAATCCGATGGTCCGCTCGATCGCGCCGACGCCGATCGCCTTCTGGGCCTGCGCCAGCAGCGAAATATATTCGACCTTGATCGGCATCCCGGCGACTGCATCCGGCGCCTCGGGCATGATGTCTGCCTCTTGCATGTAGGCCCATGTCGCTTCGATCAGGGGCTGCAGCAGCTCGTGGTCAAGGCTTTCCAGAACCGGCCCCAAGGCCATCAGCTTTTCTTCATGCCGCTCGGCGATCTCGCGCGCCGTGATCTGGCTGCGACCGTCCAATGCCGTAGCGGTCATCTGGAACAGGTCCTTGTAGAACGCGACATCGATGCGGCGCTGCGTCTCCTGAATATCCAGCAGCAGCCCCTGAATATCGGGCCGCACCTCGTAGACCGGACGCAGACCGCCAGCGTTCAGATCCGAGGCCGCCATTGCGGTCAGACCGCCCGGCACGTTCTTGAAGAAGCTGCCAGCAGCCATTGGGCCGCCCTGCAGCGGCGGGTTGTGCATCTTCTGGATTGCGATGGCCTTCTGCTCCTGCAGCGTCTGCAGCGATGCGGCGTCGCCCAGGGCGTCCATGCCCGGCGATGACACGGACCACGCTTCGCCGTCGATCGCTTCCCAGCGCGGCGCAAGGATCGGCCGGACGCGATGCCCACCGATATGCAGGAACTCGCTTTCCTTCGACTTTTCCCAGTAAACCGATGCCCACGGGCGGCGGGCTGACGTCATCGCCTCGGGATCGCCATCGGCGCGCTTGTCCACCATGTGGCAGATGTCGTGGGTCTGGTAATAGCTGCCCTGATCCCAGTCACGGCGCACCTGATCCGACACGTTGTCCAGGCCCCAGGTCTCCACGATGCCACGCACCGACATCTTCATCTCGCGGTAAAGCCCGGTGATGCGACCGCTGCCATCATCGCCCAGGCGGAACAGGCCGACCTGCTGCTTGTGCGCCCGGATCACATCCTCAAAGTCCTGCACGATCAGGCTGGACCCGGTGCCGTAGAGGCCCAGATCGCCATAGAGGCCATCCAGCATGCGATAGACGTTCGACCCGCGCATGACCTCGTACATGCGGCGCTGCGCTTCCTGCAGCCATTCCTTGACCTCGTAGACCGCGCTGTCGGCCTCGGACCCGCGCAGCCCAAGGCGGAACCACGGGCGCGACGGGCTGGTGACGCCGGACATCAGGCCCGCGCGCAGAGTGCGCAGCGCCATCTTGGCCGTGTCGTCAAGAATGCGCCGGTTGATCGAAGAGTCGCCGCGGCGCTCGCTGATCTCGAACCGGCCGCGCGACGGCTGGATAACGTCCCGCAGCTCGCGGAAGTGGCCCTGCCAATAGTTGAACTCCTGATTCATCGCATCGCGGCGGTTCCTCAGGGTCTTGGCCAGCATTTCGTCGCGCTTCGCCGCCATGGCTTATTGGCCCAGCAGCGTTTTCTTGCCGCCAGGGGCGTATTCCTGCCCGGCGCCGGGATTGCTGGTCGCCAGCAACGTGCCCTGCCGCCCGGTCTTCGAGCGGCTTTCAGACTGGCTGTTGAACACCGGCGCCTTGCTCGCCTGGTATTCGGTGGGCTCGGGAATGTCCGGCTTGCTGCACATGAAAATGCCCTCGATCGCGTTACGTCGAGGGCATCATGCGGGCGGAATAGGGGCCGATATATGTTGGGGTATCAGCTTCTCGCCAGCCCACCAGCGATTGACACGATGGCGAGCGATACGATGGCTGTGGCGAACATCCCGGAATTATGCTGCCAGATCATCATCGCAGCGACGCTGCCGAGCATAACGCCCGTCCAGTCCAGCACCGAGTCCCAATACAATGACCGGTCACCGATATAGCCCTGCACTCGCTCGAACAGCGCATAGACGATACCCGCAGCCGCGACCGCGTTCATATCGCCCCATCCTCGGCATAGCATCCACAGTGCCACGCCAATGGCGAAATGCGCCAGCAGAACAGCCATCCATGTGTAGCCGTCCCGATGCGCCTCGGCTCGAAACAGATCGCGGATCACAGCGCCAGCCCCAATGAAAAACGTTCGTTCAGATATGTGCGTGCTTCTGACAGCGCAGCTTCCGCTTGAGGGTGATCCAAGAGCACACCCAAGATGTCACCAAACTTTCCGGCGAAGGCTTGGAAAGTGCCATTGCGGCGCATGATATTGTCAACATTCAGCGCAGTGAATGTATGGTTTTCGATATCGATTGTCTGCCCGTTGATAATCAGTGTCGCAGTGGTGGCGTCGATGCGAACCTCGAAGATCCGAGGCGCGGTCGATTGAGGAATACCAGACAACGATATGCTGCCGCTGCCATCGTACAGCTGAATAGCTATGCCGTTTGAAATGCGTAGGTAAGGCGCCGGGGCAACCTCAGAGCCAAAGCACATATAGGTGCCGTTGGCGACCTGGGGCGCCATAACCCAGATTAGATGCACGCCCACCAGATCGGCAGCGCTGGCCATTTGCGGGTAACTGTCGCTCGGCTGTGGCTGAATAAACTTGCCCTGTAGAGCAAGAGGTGAGCCGATTACCTCCGCGTCAAACGCAGCGCCTGCACCGCCTTGGTTCGTGAACGCAGTAGCAGGACCACCAGCGGGGGTCGCGCCCTCCACGCTGTGGTGGATCGCGATAGCGCCACTAGCGTAAAACGGGGCAAGTGGATTGTTCGCACCGCCACGAAGCGCCGCCCAGATCGCCCCGAACTCAGACCAGCCGAAAAAACGCATCAGAGTTTATCCTGCATCCGCACGATGACGGATGCCGAACCATCCGAGACATAGCGCAAGCCTGACGCGCCATTGGTTACGGGAAACGGAACGCCACTTGCGATCGGCATTGCCAGAGCAAGATCACCGTCAGATTCAGCGATGCGGATCGTGCCGCCCAGAGGCATTACCCAAGCATCAGCGCCGGGCGTGGGCAGGGTCTGCGGGGCGGGCGTTGCATTCGCGACGGTATAGGCGGGCATGGTGTGTTCCTGCGATCTGTGGCACGCGCAGGATATGGACAGCTAGTCCCGCGATATATGTCGGGCTCAGCCGTTCTGGCTTCCCCAGACGGGGTGCCATTCTTCCTGCTTGCGCTGATCCTCGGCGCGGCCGATCGACCGGGCCACAACCGGATAAGCGAAAGTCAGCGCCAGCGCGTCGCCCTCGTCGGGACTGGCCACGCCGCGTTTCTTCATGTCGGATTTCTTTTCCAGCACGATCGCGTTGTTGTTGTCGAAGCTATAGAGCGGACCCGTCAGGTCCATCTCCAATTCACGATTGTCCTCGATGCAGCCCCCGGACTTGAGCCATTCGCGCATCGTCGCCCACATCTGCGCGCGCTTGTTGGCGCATTTCGGAACGCCATCGATCACGCGATCTGCCTTGCCTCCGAAGTTCACGCCGATGACGTTGTAGCCCATCTGGCGGCAGCGATCGACCACGCCCCCGCCGACACCGCCCTCATCGATGAATACTCCGTCCGGATTCAGGCGGTCAATCTCGGCCATGACGCGGGCGGCCACCTGCATTGTGTCGGCACGCAGCAGTTTGATCGCGGGCATTGTCGTGCCGTCCCGCCCACGCCGCGCCTTGATCACCGTCCGGTCATCCCCGAAGCGCGCCACATCGACGCCAAGCACCAGTTCATCGACCGTCGTAGGGTTCGGCTGGCGCTCCATGGCCTCGCGGACCATGCCGCCGCCGATGAACTGCATGTCGGACTCGGCCTCGTAATCGCCCTCCCATATGTGGCGATAGCGCGCCTCGTCGCCCGCAAGGTCGAGCAGGCGCTCTTCTTCCAGTTCATCGCCGCGAAACGGGTTGTCTCGCCAGTTTGCTTCGACCACGGTGCGCGAATCCGCGAAGCGCGGATCCTGGCGCATCATCTGATCAACGGGGTCGGACCGCAGGCGCGGGTTCCAGGTGAACCATAGTTGCGATCCGGGCTTGCGCAGCGTCGGGCGCAGAAGATCAAGGGCGCGCTGGCCGGCAGTCTGGGCCTCCTCCCACCAAGCAATGTCGAAGCCTTCCAGCGACTTGATGTTCTCGGCGTTGAACTCGTTCATCCCGGCGAAGGTGATGATTCCGCCGCCTGGCGTTCTGATCACGCGATCAGACTCCACCGGCTTAATGGCCTCGATCGCGCCAAGGCGGTGCGCGGTTTCTACAATCAGCTTGAAAACAGATTGATCGAGCGATTTCTGAACGTCACGCAGGCAGATTGAAGAAAGACCGGGCTCGGTCAGATGGCGAACCAGAAGATGCGCCCCACGGTCCCAGGACTTGCCCGAGCCCCGGCCGCCATGCGCGCCGAGATAGCGCGCCTTGGACTTCCAAAGCGGGGCGAAGACTTTAGGCGGCGTGACGTTGAGGATCATTCATCCCCGACAAATTTAACGTCGACGCGTTCAATCCTGATCGCGCCTTCATGCTGGACCTGCATTGGCAGCACCTTCCCAAGCAGCGGCATGAACACCTGCGGGTTTTCCTTGGCCTGTTTTTCAAGGTATCCGACCGTGCCCTTTACCCCGCCTGCGTTCTCTGCGGCTTGAAGGATCGCCTCTTTCAGCGTGGCGGTGATCTTGTTCGGCGTGCCCTTTTTCCGCCCCTTGCCTGCGGCTGGCGGCTTGCGACGCGGCTTTTCAGCGGGCGCAGCAGATTTCACTTGTTTGCTGTCCATGCTCAAACACCCCCATCATGCAGCTTGGCGATTTCCTTCTTGCATCCGTTACACATTCGCTGCCCCTGATCTATGTTGCTGGACACTCCGCAGCGCATGCAGCGGCGGATGGGTTTCAGGACGCGGCGCGGGTCGCGCGGGACGATGCCCGCATCGACCAGCAGGCGTGCCTCGGCCAGCGACCCATACTTGTTCGAGATGCGCGCCCTGATGGCGTTGTGCGTGATGCCGAACGCGCGGGCGGCCTCGCCATACGTGGTTTCGGGGTTGGCGATGATGAAGCGCTCGGCATCATCAATGGGGCCAGTCTTGGGCTTTGGTGCCATCAGCGGTTTTTCCTTCCAACGCCGTCGATATGAAATTTTCCGCAAATCAGGCAGCGGTAGTGTTTGCCGGGAAAGCGCTGGCGCCGCGCGGTCTGGTAGGCCATCTGGGGCGTGTCGAACGAAACCTTTCCGGCACAGGAACCTTGCCGCCACTGCTCGGCAACTTCTGGATCCGACAGGCGCCGGGTGATCCGTGCCTTTTGCCAGCTCATGCCTCGCGCCCCTCCCTCAAAACCCGCTGGATGAAGCACTTCGACCGGTTCAGCCGCTCGCAGATCTGCGCTTGCGTCAGCCCGGCATCACGCAGGGCCCAGACCTCGACGCGGGCGGAATTGCGGATGGCCTTGGACCTCGCGGCATTGCCCTTGCCGAACACGCGCCGATCGTCATGCTTCGGGCGCAGATGCTTGGGAACGCCGGCGGTCATCACGCGGCGCAGCAGGTCTTGGGCTTCATCGACCGTCATGCGCCACCGCCTTTCCCGTATGCGGCGCGGACAGCCGCCGGATCCTCTCCGCTTTCGGCAAGATCGGCACGGCGGATGCGGCCGACCGTGACGCGGGCCCAGGTGTCATTCATGCCCAGGTCGCGACTTATGGCTGTTGCGTCCTCGCCCGCTGCATAGCGGCGGATGGCTGTCAGTTGCATGTTGTCGGTGTTCATATCTCGCCCCTTCTTGCGGCTTCGCGTCGGATCGCGGTGATGATGGTCGAGTGGTCGCGCTTGAGAGCTCGGGCAATGTCGCTGGCGCTGTAGCCGAGGGCGTTGCAGCGATAGCAGATCACATCCCGGACCTTGACGGCGGCGGCGTGGCGATCGGGTCCGGTGATGCGGGCGAAGGTCATGCCCGCCAGCTTTGCGGCCTCTCCTGCGATCCCCTCGATCGCCATGACCTCGCTGCTTGCGCGGCGGATGGCGGCGACATCCTCGCGGGTGAAGGGCGAGGCATCGGGTTGGCGCACGATGCGCGGCAGGGTGGTCATTCTGCCACCTTCGGCATTGGCCGGATGAAGGCGGCCAGCTTGTCGGACATTTCGGCGCTGACGCGCTGGTGATCCTCGCGGCTCATGCCGGCGTGATCGTCGGGCTGCACGGCTGCGGCGCGCTCGCGGGCGATCTTCTCACCACGGGCTTTTTTCAGCAGGGCGACGATATCGCCGGGCGTCGGGCGGCGGCGCGGGTTCTCTCGGTTCCAGGACCGCAGTGCCCAAACGACCTGCTCGTGAGTCCAGTCCTGCAATTCATCGCAGAACCACGCCAACAGGCCCGCTTTGACCTCATCGCTTTCCGATGGGTCGAAATACGCTGCCATGACGATCTTGACCTCAGAAGCAATCGTCTGACGGTGTGCGGACAGCTCTTGCGGCGAAAGCGATTTGGCGAGCTGTGGCGTCGGAGCGGGCAGCGGCGCGGTGATCTGTGCGGGCAGATTGCGGGTCATGGCGGGTTCCCTCGATCGGTTTCAGGGCAGGTGCGGATAGCTGGCCGCTCAGGCGGCGCAGCGGTTCGGTGAAGTAGGTGAAGGATTTGGGCGGCCCGTCGCGCTTGCCGGCTGATATCCTGGCAATCTCCGCGCAGATCAGGTCGGGGTTCAGGTTCGGCAGGTCCAACCAGCGGCGAAGTTCGGACACGTCCCCTGCCCCGCCGATGAATTTCGACGGCCCGATAACGCCATCAGGGCTGACACCCATCGCGGCGAGAACGCGCTCTCGAATTTCGGGCTCGTGCGCACACGCGCTACCACCACCACCACCTATATTCTGGTTCTGGTTCTGGTTAGCATTGCTCGGGCATTGCTCCTGCATATTGCCCTCACTGTTTTCATTTGATTTTTTCGGCCTGTGATCGTCGCTTTGCTGTTCGTCACTTTGCCGTTTGACCTTCGCGTTTTCGCACTCGCCACTTTGCCCTTTGGATTTCGACCAGCGGGCATCAGCCGCGCGTTTCGCGCGTTCGGACGCCTCGCCAATGGCCTCTTTTGCGGCTGCAATCTCGCGATCAACGCGGCGCTGCCAGAGCCCATCCGGCGTCTCGATCAGCTTCCGCTCGTCAATCAGAACGGCGAGGATCTTCTTGAATGTCCCGGCCGGGCAATTGCACATCCGGGCAAGGCGCGCGTGGTCGAATGGCAGTGGAGACTGCCGCTCATACATCATGCAAACGAGCGTGATGTAGACCCCGGTTTCTGCCGGCGTCAGGCCGCGCGTCCCGGCAAGCCAGTCGGACGGATACAAGGCGATATGAACGGCCTTCTCGCTCATTCGCCCACCTCGATTTCCACGATAACGGCCCCGTCACGGCACCGCTCACCGCGCTTCTGCAGCAGCTCCAGCCACTCGCCGTCATCGACGCCGATAGCCTCCGCCAGCGCGTCGAGGCCCTGCTTCATCCGCTTGCCCATGTTGTCGAAGTCGTAGCCGTTCAGACGGACGCGCGGCGGCGGGCAGTAGGTCAGCGTCACGCGCTCGACGACCGCGCCGGCGGGCAACTTTTGAACGGCCCGGCCCTTCTCGCGCATGATCGCGGCGCAGGTCGCCTTGTAGGCCCGCGCAGAGGCGCGCTTGCCGCGCAGCCCCTTCTGCGACCCGTTCGGGGACAGATTTGACGGCGGCCATGGCAGGATGATGCGAGCGACGATCATTCACCGACCCTCTCAAATTTCGTGGTTTCATTGCCCCAGACAGCCCAGCCTGCGCGCTGGCGGCGGCCGAACATTTCCAGCTTGCGAAGGCCCGGCAGGCGCGCATCGACCTGATCCGCGACCCATTCCGGCTTGCGGCTGTGTTCGCGCTGCGCGCCGGGAACGATGCTGGTTGGGAACAGTGCGGGCCGCGGGCATGGGAACCGGCCGCGCGTGGCAATCACGACCAGTTCATGCTGATTGCGCGCCCAATAGCCGGTTCCGATCCGCTGCTTTGGCCAGACGATCTGCGACTTGGTGCGGAATCCCCATGCGCGGACAACCTCGTCGGCGCGGTGCGCGAAGGGCACCGTCACCCACATGAGCAGCAGCGCGGCGGGGGCTGCGATATCCTTGACCGGCAAGGCGCAGATTTCCTCGACTGTCATGCAGTCGTAGTGCCGGCGCGCGTTGCGACCGGGCTTGGCCGCGCTATTGCTGGCAAAGCGCCAGGGCGGATCGGCATAGATCACCTGCCAGCCGCCATGGGTTGTCGGCAGGTCCGTCATTCGCAAAGCCCATATTGTGAAGTGCAGGAAACGCCGTCATCTTCAGCGTCGATCAGCCAGCTATGCTGACGACCGCCGCGATCCGTTTGCGCCCACGCCGCAACCTGTTTCGCTCTTGGGTATTGAGGCCCGCCACGCGCACCGCTGATCCCGGCTCTCGCCATCCTTGCGCCTTCCGGCGTCACATCAGCCGCGAAAAACGTCGCAGCGCCACGCTTACTGGCGTCCGCAACTATGTCCTCCCAATCCTCGATGCGCTCGAAAGCATCAGGATACCGCCGCCAAATTGCGCGAAGTTCGGCTTTACTGGCGTTGATGCACGGGAAGCAGCCGACGCGGCCCATCCCTTCGAGATAGAGCGGGTTGGGATCGACGCCGTGATGCGCGGCGAAAGAAAACACATTCTCAGCAGTCCAATGGATCAGCGGGCGATAGAACCGCATGACATGCTGACCCGGTGTCCTGACCGTCTGCCACATGGGCGAGTGTCGGCGGGCTATGCTTTCGTCGCGACGCACGCCCAGCCACTGAATGACGGTGGCGGATTTACGGGTAACGTCGATAACCTTCTGCTGGATGGCTTCGGATTTCAGAAATTCTGTGCAGAACTGCGCGCGGCGAGACGGGAACCGACCCTTCCAGATGCACAGGTCCAAGAACGGGTTTCCGGTCGGCTGAAGCACTTCAAGCGCGCGATCTATGGTCGCGCAGGGAACGCCCTTCAGCGGCCATTTTTCTGCCACATATCGCCGCTTCTTCGCGATCCGCTCTGAAAAATCAGCGCGGAACACTTCGACCTCTGGTCCGCCCGTTTTGGCTGCAAGCCCTTGGGCGTAATCCATTGTGATCTGATGCTCGTTGCCGGTGTCGGCCATGACGGCGCGGAAAGGCCGACCAGATTGCAAAGCCAGCAGGTAACAGGCGGTGCTGTCTTTACCGCCGCTCACGTTGACGATGTGCTGCGTCATTCAACCACCTCGATCACGATATTCTGCCGATCCTTGTCGTTGACGCGGAGGCGCCCGGCCTGCGTGCCGCGAAACAGCACCTCGCGCGCCTGCGCCAGCGTCAGGCCGGCGCGTTCAGCGTTCTCCGCCAGCGTGGCAGGCCCGGTGCGGACCGCGCGCAGAAAGGCCAAGGAATGCTCGGAGGGGGTCATGCTGCCTGCTCCATCGCGTGTGGCGACCACTGCGTCGCGCAGGCCTTGGCCACGCCCTCAAAGGTCCGGCTGCGGATCTTCCAGCGATCCGGCCCTGGCGGTGTGCGATGGATGGCGTTCCACGCCTTCCACTCGTCGCTGCCCCTTTCGGGTTCGGGCAGTCGATCGGTAGCCGTGAGCCTTGGAAGCCCGCGCAGATAGAAGCCCGTGGCCTTGTAGGCCGGCTCACCGAACCAGAACGGCTGGACGATCTGAGGCGCAGGCAGGTCCGCAGGCATCCGGTCCTTGGCCAGATCGTTCATTTCCGGGTTTTCGATGGCGACCCGCTCGATCGGCGCGCGCCAGCAGTCGATGAACAGGCCCACGCCTTCCTCGAACTCGGCGCGCATGTCCTCGATGGTCCTGCCCTTCGGCAGTTGCTTCGGCGGCGTCCATTTGCCCGGACCGCTCATCCAGCGCCGACCGGACCGGCAAAGCCGGGTGCAGGGCGGGTGCATGACTGCCAGCAGATCCCAGCCATCGTCCAGCAGTTCGCGGATATCGCACCTGATGTGGCGGTTGCTGCCATCCTCGGCGGGCAGCAAATCGCAGGACCAGACATCGTGCCCAAGCGCATCGAACGCGCGGCGCATCACGCCTGATGTTTCGCAGCCGATCAGCACCCGCATCACCTCGGCCCCTGTTGTTCGGAGAAAAGTCCGCAGCGATGGAGGGCATGCTCTGCCCACCACCGGCCAAACGCGACGACGCGCATGGCGGCTCTGACTTCCATTCTGGAGATCTTGAGAAGTAAGGATTTCACGTATCACCAAGCAGCATTTGCGCTGCCCCAGGCATGTGTTTCATTGCGTAGGCCACGGGGCCGCCGCGCGGGCCGCACGATCCGCTGGCCCAATTCCGGGCGGTCTTTTCCGACACGCCAAAGAAAACGGCGGCGTGTTCAGGGCTCTGAAAATGCTTGTTGATAAGTTCGATCCACGCATCGCGCAGATGGGCCTCGAAGCTGCGTGGCTTCTCGGACCCGGACAAAATTCCGGACGACATTTCTGGGGTTCCTGTGCTGTTGTTGATCCGTGGAGATCGTTGAACAGCAACAGAGACAGAGGGCGCGGCGGTCATGCTGCGCCCTCGGAGGTTTTGGCAATCCCGGCAAAGCTGAACAGCGACTCTGGGCAATCCAGACCCTGCTCTTTGCAAAGACTGCGAATGATGAAGAACCACCTCGCCGGGAAGCGGTTCTCAACTGCCGCATTGCTTACAGCTGTCAGACCTACCCCGACCGCAGAAGCGATCACTGGGCGACCGATGGCCTCGCAAATATCAGCAACGGAGGGGCAAGTTTTCTGATCCATGCGCTCAGCATAGTTCAGATAATCTGGACTATCAAGGTTCAGATCGCCTGCCGTTCAATTTTTTTGAACAGATGGCAATAATCACCGCATGGACCTGGAACAGAAAACCAAGCTCGCAAGAGTGAATGATATGGGGCTGGCCGCGACCGCGATCAGGCTCCGGGCAGCCTATATCGTGACCGGCCTGCCCAAACAGCAAGACTTGGCCAAGGCGTCGGGCATCTCGAAGACTGTGCTGAGCAACGCCATGGCGGGATCAACCTTCCCCAACCGTGACGTGATGAAATACCTCTATCGAGCGCATCGCATCGATTTCAATTTCATCTTGAACGGCGACTTCGCGCAGCTGCCGGGCGACGTGCAGGATCGCCTTTTCCCCGCGCTCGAAGCCGCAACCAGTGAATGGGATCAAAAAGAAGGTTGAGGCTCACCCCAAGCCAAAGACCAATTTTCGCCACAAGATAAACCACACCAACCCCCTCACTGATTCCTCTGCACAAAAGAACGTAAGCGGAACATTGACGCCGCGCCAACCTGCCGAGAAGGACAGTTGACTATGAGTGATGAGCAAGTGGACGCGATCGGGATTGAACAGATTGGCGAAGATGAACTGGCGGCCTTTCTGGCATCTCAAGCCCCACACGCGAACCGCGTGCACACATTCTGGACGCGCAATATCGTCCGGGTCGGCTTTGCTGAACAGCTGCTGCCTGATCAACCGCTGGCGCCTCGCGGCGCCATCACGATGGATGTGTACACTGCCAGTCAGCTGGTCGAATTGTTGCAGGCTGCGCTAAAGGACGCCAACACCAGTGGGTAATATGGCGACATCTGGACCGACCCAATGGAAGGAAAGACGCGCAGCCCGCAAGTCTGTGGCAGGGCGAAGTCGCGCCATCCATACGGTCGGCAGTAGCAATTACGCACATAATCTCCTAGATTCAGTCATAGAGGGCGTGCGAAACCCGCAGGCCCAGGCGACGGGGCCAACGATGACCGGGGAAATTTCGCAGAAAGACTACATCGATCGCAGCATGGAAACCGTCCGTGCCCAGAACGATGCGCGCTTTGCAGAGGTTCTTGGCGAGATCCGTGGCATTGGCCAGCGCCTTCAGCACATCGAAAGCTCACAGCTCTCTGCCCGGCAGCTTTGGGGTGCAGTCCTGACCGGTGCGGCAACCGTGCTTGGCGTCATGCTGGCCGCGCTGGCCTTCGGGTCAGATCGTTTTGATGGAGGGGTCGGCATGGCCGATCAGCGACTAGAACAGATGCAGCGCGACGCCGAACAGGACGCAATCATCAAGCGGCTGGATGCCTTGATTGCCACACAGGCCGCGCCAGAAAGCCCGACGCCTAGATCTGCAAACGAGTGATACCGTCTCGCGGATTTCACAGTGGCCAGGATGCTTAGAACAACCACTAACAGGGTCGCCCATGGAAATCAGATGTGATTGGAAAGATGCGAAAACGTTGGCTATATTAACCCCATGACTGCACGGTACAGATTTTCAGCAGTGAAAGCGTTTCAGGCGGTCCACTGGATGGCCTCTCAGGGCGTGCCGGTTGACTTGCACGCAGCCCTAAAGACAGCATACTTCGCTGATAAAACACATTTAAATGAGCATTTGCAGCCCATTTTTGGCGCAACCTATAAGGCAATGAAATTTGGCCCGGTCCCCCTTGAGATTTACGAGATCATCAAAGGAGAATCGTTACGCCTGTGGGAGCTTGGTCGCACCCAGCTTCCATGGACACTTGATGGCTACAACATTCGTTTGCTAGCGAACGAGCCGGTTAACGTAGACGCCCTCTCGATCAGCGAAATCGATCACTTGGAGCGGGCGTTCAGTCGGTCTTGCAAGATGAGTTTCACTGAGCGCACAGCCGCAACTCACGGCCACGACTGGCAAGCAGCGAACGGCGGGACAATGCGCTACGAGCACATGCTGGACGAACGCGACGACATGAATGACGCCGTTGCTTTTATTCAAGAAACAGCCCGCCATATAAGGTTGTGACTTGCTGTCGCTGTTCGATGTGATCTGGATCTACGACCAGACAACGCGCCCGCAAAAGATGAAGATGTATATCTGCCTTGATTTTGATCGGGGCTGGTTTCTGCGGATTAATACAAAGAATTACCCACGCCCAAGTGTCGCTATCTCCAAAGAGCAAAACCCCTTCCTTGACCACGATAGTCACGCTGAGTGCGGGATACTAGAGGTCGACGAGTATGAGGTCGAAGATGCGGTTCAACGGGGTGGCGTCGTCGGGAAGCTGAACCTTGTTCACCGCACTGCGATACTAGAGGCCCACCTAGCCATGCCGATCGTGCGCGAGAGAGACAAGGCTGCGCTTAGGGAACTCCTTAGCGACGCCTAGATCACCGTGCAAAATTGCTCCAACCGCCCGCCTCGCGCGGGCTTTTTCATGCGCCGATGACCGGCGCGGGCTTAGATATCGAGGCCGGTCAGGTCCCGTATCTTCTGGATCACCAGCGCTTCGGCAACTCGGGCCAGAACCTTTACGCTCGCGCCCGTGGCTTGGCCGGCCGCCGCTTTCGCGCCATTCCAGATCTCGCTGGTACGCGTGTTCGCGCAGAAGTCATGCCCGTCATTGGTCATCCAGACCTTTGTGCCGCAAGGCTGAACTTCCAGAAGTCCAGCCTGCACCAGCAGCTTCTTGTGATAGAACTCGCGAGAATTAATCGGTTGGCACCAAGTCCGTTCGACCAGGCGGTAATCGTGCAGCCAGCTGTCACTTGCCTCCATCCGCAACATCAGCTCGCGCAAATAGTCGTCGTCACGCTGCATCCAATCACCTCCCGTGCAAATGCCGGGATGGTCTACGGCGCGTTCTGATTCTGCCAGTTTCATTCGGTTGGTCCTGCGTCGATTGCACCGCGACGATAGCACGGGCGAATCAGGCGGTCCATGTTTTCTGAACTTTTATATTGACGGTCCATTTTATCTGAACTAGCTTCATCTCATCAGCGGCGACACAGGAGCCCGCGCCAACCCGAGATGAAGGAAGCCAGATGAAACACTACCTCGCCCTTGCCGCCCTGCCGCTGATCGCGGCTTGCGCGCAGTCGCCCAGCAGCATCGCGCCTGTCAGCATGGGCAACGCTTATGCCAGCGTGTCGTGCCAGCAGGCCCGCGCCGACCTGATCGCAGAACGGCAGACCCTGGCCGCGCTTGAAGGCAAGCAGAAAGGCGCAGTCGCCGGGGACGCAATCGGCGTCCTTCTGATCGGCGTGCCCGTCTCGTCGCTGAGCGGCGGCGACGTGGCCGGCCATATCGCGACCTCGAAGGGCAAGGTCATCGCCCTCGAAGCCCGCACCGCAAGCTGCGGGTGATCGCCATGCGCTGCGACGAACATCTCGACATCAGCGACGAAATCGCCAGCGGATGCCGCGTCGTGGCGCTGGTTGTCATCTCGGCGGTTGCCATGATCGCGATCGGCCTTTGGGCAATCAATCGTCCCACGCATCCCAGCATCTGCGGCGACCTTCGCGGCGCGGAATGCGTGGCCGCAACGCAGGGGGGCGCGCGATGACCCGCTGGACCGAATTTATCGATGCCCCGCTCTACATCCACCCGAACGGGCGAGAAGTTGAGGCAGAAGCCGAATGGCGCCTCGACTGCGAGGAATACCCGGCAGAGCCGTTTAGCCACGGCGGTTCGCGTGGAACCGAACTTGAAGTCAGCGCGCACCTGATCCGCTGGGGCGGCAATCGCACCCGCGAAGATGCCGTCCGCCTCTACGGCGAGGATGAAATCAAACGCCAGGAGGCTTGGGCCTCGGCGAGCTATTCAGCGGAGGATGTATGAACATTCAGCGAAGCGAATTTCTTGCTGGCCGCAAGGCTGGCATCGGAGGATCGGATATCGCGGCCATCGTCGGCCTGTCGAAATTCAGAACGCCCTATGATGTTTGGGCCGACAAGACCGGTGCCAGCGAACCTGAAAGCGACGATGACAAGCCTTGGCTCTATTGGGGGCAGGTGCTGGAAGATGTCGTTGCGAGAGAATACGGGCTGCGCACCGGCGCCAAGGTTCAGCGCGTCAACGCCCAGCTGATCTACCCCGATTGGGATCGCGCGATCGCGAATATCGACCGTGCTGTCGTTAACCCTGACATCTCCGGCAATGTGCGCTGGAAGGACGGCCGCCTGACGACAGACCGCATCCTTGAATGCAAGACCGCCAACGGCTTTGCAGCCAGCCTTTGGGGCCCGGACGGAAGCGACGAAATTCCGGAAACCTATCTGTGCCAGGTGCAGTGGTATATGGGCATCACCGGCGCCAGCCACGCCGATCTTGCCGTCCTGATCGGCGGTAACGATTACCGCACATACACGATCGAAGCGCATTCCGACCTGTTCGCGGATCTCATGACAGAGGCGCAGGCCTTCTGGAAGTTGGTCGAGAACGGCATCGCCCCGGACCCGCAGACCGTCGCTGACGCGCAGGCCCGATGGCCGCAGCACCTCGCATCCAAAAGCATCATGGCGGGCGGATCGGTCGCCCGTGCCGTCGATGATCTGGCCGAACTGAAAGAACGCATGTCCGAAATGAAGGCGCAGGAAGATGCGCTGAAACTGCAGGTCATGTCCGCGATGGGCGATGCCGAGATTCTTGAGGACATGGGAAGCCCGATCGCGACCTGGAAAACCCAAACCGCCGACCGCCTCGACGGCAAGGCTTTGCGGAAAGACCACCCCGATATCGCCACCCTCTACACGAAATCGACAAGCACGCGCGTCCTGCGCCTCAAATCCCGGAAGGACTGACCAGATGAATGAACTGACGAAAGTAGAAGATCGCGCCGCGCCGCAATCCCACCCGAGCATGGGCATCCTGACGCCCGCCAATCTTGGTGAAGCGATGAAGATGGCGGAAATTCTGGCGGACTCCAGCATCGTCCCGAAGGATTTTCAGGGGCGCCCCGGCAACGTCCTGATCGCCTGCCAGTGGGGGATGGAACTCGGCCTGCAGCCTTTGCAGGCGATGCAGTCGATCGCGGTTATCAACGGTCGCCCCGCGATCTGGGGTGATGCGATGCTTGGTCTTGTTCAGGGTTCGGGCCTGCTGGTCGATATCACCGAAGAGATCTCGGATGATGGCGAGGAAGCCACCTGCACCGTCAAGCGGAAGGGCAAAGCCGCGCCGGTTGTCCGCACCTTCACAATGGCCGAGGCCAAGAAGGCCGGTCTGGCGGGTAAGCAGGGGCCTTGGCAGCAATATCCCCGCCGCATGTTGCAGCTGCGCGCCCGAGGCTTTGCGCTGCGCGATGCCTTTGCCGATGTGCTGCGCGGCGTGGCCATCGCAGAAGAAGCCCAGGACAGCCCGGTCATGCGCGACGTGACGCCCGCCGAGGACGCGGCAGAGGCCAAGACCGCGAGCGGCCGAGTTCGGAACAAGATCGGAAAGAAGAAAGACGATGCCGCGCCCAAGTTGACCGAGGTTCTTGAGCGCATCGGCGCAGCCAGCACCGAGGAAGAACTGAACACGGTTGGCGCCGATTGCGGGAAGATTGCCGAACCCGACGAAAAGGATAAGGCCCGCCAGGCATACCGCACCAAGCTGGATCAGCTTCGCAACGCGCCGGCCCCGATCGCTGACCTCATTAAGAACGTCGATGCCGGCATTCAGCGCGAACTGAAAAACGGCGCGCCCTACGAGGCCACCCTCGCCTTCTATCAGGAACAGATCGACCGCATCGCCAGCGAAGAACCTGAAGAACACAGCGCAATGATGGCCGAATACGAGAAAATCGTGGCCGAGCGCGACGGCACCGACGCCTAACCCATCCTCCCCCGCGCGACGCACTGTCCCGCGCGCGGCAACTGGCGGGGGCGATCCCCTGACCCCCGCCTCTTTTCTCAAAAGGAACGGATATGCCTTACGTAAATGTTTGGGTCGATGATCTGGGATGCGACGGGGATTGCGAGTCCGCACAGGAAGCGGAAGCCCTGCAAAAGATGGTCGATGAAGCCGTGTCGCACCTGCGCAATGGCGATCATGTCGCTGCATTGAGCGCGCTGACTGACGACAAGAGCCTGCCCTGCCAGTCACCTGGTGAGATTAAGCGCAAGTATCAGACCTGGATGGCCGGCAAGCTTCCGGGCTTCACAAACTTCAATCCCAAAACCGAGGATCGCCCCCAATGACCGACCAAGCTTATGGCGTGATTGTGGAGATGAAGGACCAAGCGCCGATCCTTTTGGAAACTGAGAATGGCGACCACGATGCCTGCATTGATCGGGTGCGGAAAATGCCAAGCGCGATCCGCTGGTGCGTCGTCAGTCTAAAGCCAACCAGGTTCGGAAACGCACTGCTTTTCAAAGACTTCATCCGAATGTGCGCCGCACCCGAAGAAGAAGCCGCATTCTAAGGAAAAAACACCAATGACCGACCAAGCTTACACCGTCGCAGCCGATGAACTCCGCTCTTTCGTTGAGCGCATCGAGCATCTGGAATCCGAAAAGAAGGATATCAGCGAGCAGATCAAGGAAGTCTATGCCGAGGCCAAGGGCCGTGGCTATGACGCGCCCGCCCTGCGCAGCATCGTGGCGCTGCGCAAGCGTGACAAGGATGACGTGGCCGAGGCCGAAGCGATCCTCGACCTCTACAAGCAGTCCTTGGGGATGGCGTGATGAAGATCGGAAGGTTCCAAGTTACCGCGAAGGCCAGCCGCTTCCCTTGGCAGGCTGGCTACAACTGGCACGGCATGACGGGCAGTGGCGCACCTCTCAATCAGCCCCGGCGCGGCGACAAAGCCGCCCCGCGCTTTGGCGGCGGCTGGAAATACAAGGTCGGGCTCGCCTTCAGCGGCCAGACACTTATGCTCGACCTACTGTTCGGCATCGTCACGGTGCGCTTCTTCGATTGGCAAGAAGAGGAGCGCATGAATGCGGAACGGAAAGCGCGGATCGACGCCATTCTTCGGAGGTCGGCATGACCCGCAGCGATATCATTGACCTTCGCGGCCAGATCCACACGCGGACGGATCGCGCGATCCTGTTCAGCGATGACGGCGACAAGGAGAGCGCGGTGTGGCTTCCGCTGGCGCATGTCGAGGTCGGCCAGCTGCACCGCGGCGTGGGCGAAATCAGCCTCCCCGAATGGCTGGCCGTCGATCGTGGGCTCGTCTGATGAAGATGCGCGCGGAAATGGGCCGCTATTCCAGCGTTGTCGGGCAGAGCGTTCATCTGCTGGCGGCTGACGGGAAGTTTCTCGGCCAGGTGGCGATTATGTGCCAATCGGACGCCCTGCGCGACCGGCCGACGCAGACCGCGATCTGCGAAATCATCTGCAGCGCGATCAACGCTGCGCAGGAAGATCAGGAGGGGCAGGAAGATGACCGAGGATAAAGACGCCACCATCGCGACGCTGACGGATGAACACGACGAACTTAAAGGCCGGAAGATCGCTGCTATCATCAACGGCGATGGCCCTATGGTCTTGAGCAAAGCAGCGGTCCGCAAGTTGGTTGAAGAACGCGATGCAGCCCGCGCCGAGGGCTTCGCGCAGGGGATCGAGGCGGCGGCGAAGGTGGCCTCTGGCTGGCTGGCTGCATTTCAGGGCGTAGAAATTCAGCGAACCTCTGCCCGCGAATACGCATGTGACGCCGTCATGGACATTGCAGATGGCATCCGCGCCCTATCCCCCGCTCCGTCCGTTGATGCTAGTAAAGCTCCGAACCACTGTCATCAAGCCAGTTTGACGACAGTGGATGAGCCGAAAGCCCCGCAGGCCGATCCGGTCAGAGAGTCGGCGCAGACGATGCTGGCGCGGGCGATCCCCGCAGATGGAACAACACTGGATCAGATGCGTGCGGCGCTTCGGGATACGCCAGCGGGGCGGGATTTGATTAATCGGGGCGACACCCGCCTCTACTGGATGAACGAGGGTGATGTTGTCACAGCGCAGATTGACCGCGCCCTCGCACAGAAGGGGGAATAGCCGTGGAACATCAACCAGCGAACTGCCCAAACTGCGGTTCTGATGAACTTTCATGGGGATATTCCGCGCCGCCTTTCCAGTGGCAGATCGAATGCCATGAAGACGGCTGCGGAACATATGTGGTCGCAGACAACGAGGATGAAGCATTCTCGCTTTGGCGGCGCGGCAAATGGACCGCCCGTATTATCGAGTGGGACGAAGACGGGATGCCATGCGAGTTTGAAATTCGCGATGATGGGCCCACCCAACAGGCAAAGGGGGAATAGCATGGGACGGCCCGATATTCAGCCGATGTTTGCCAGCGCCAACACCGCAGCGCGGATGCTGGATATGAAGCCAGCCGAGTTTCGCAGCCTGGTCGAGTCCGGGGCGCTGCCCGGACCCGTTCGGCACCAGCGTTGGGACGTAGAACAGATCCGCGCTATCATGCGGGGCGAGTTCGTTCGCCCATCTGAGGAATTTGACCTTTGAGGAAGAACCTGCCGCCATATGTCGCGATCAAGTCTGGGCGCGTCTATTTCCGCAAGGTCTGGACCGATGGCGGCAAGCGTCGGGAACGATTTGTTCGCCTTCCCGATGATATCGACAGCCCCGAGTTTGCCACCGAATATTGGGCGGTGCGGTCGGGCACGTCTGAAAGGGTGAAGCCCAAGCAGCGCGACACATGGCGGGAACTGGTCACCGCCTATCGGTCCTCTGCCAAGTACCGCAAGCTGGCGGCCAGCACGCGCAAGGAATACGACCGGATCATGGAGCGTATCTTTGAGAAGAACGCGGACAAATCGGTCAAGACGATGACCCGCGCTGCGCTCTTGCAGGTGCATGCCAAATACGCCGAGACGCCGCGCAAGGCGGACTGGTATATTCAGGTGGTTCGGATGTTGCTTAACTTCGCGATCCGAAAGCTTGGCTGGAAGATCGAGAACGCGGCATCCGGCATCGACCTATACGGCAAGCAGCGGGAATTTGAGCCATGGCCCGCGTGGATGGTCAAGAAGTTGGACACCGCCCCGGAGCGCGTTCGCAGCGCCGCCGAATTGATCCTTGGCACCGGCCAGCGACCGCAAGCCGCAATCCTGATGCGCCGCGATCAGTTCCAAGGCGAATGGATGACCGTCACCGACGAAAAGAGCGATGAGGCCTATGAGGTGTTCTGCCCTGCCCAGCTACGGGCTTATATCGAAAGCCTGCCGGTCTCGGGGGCCTATGTGATTGGCAAGAATCTCACCCAGCCGTCAGGCTATGACACGGTGGAAAAAGCGTTCAGGCAGTGGCGAAAGAGCCTGGGCGACCGCGCCGCGCCCTATAGTCTGCATGGTCTTCGCAAGCTGGCAATCGTCAGGCTGGCCGAAGCCGGATGCTCCGATGCGCAGATCCAGGCGATCACGAATCAAAGCCCGGAAATGGTCGCGTATTATCGCCGCCGTGCGAGCAGGAAAATTCTTTCACGGGCCGGTCATTCACTGACGGAACGAACAGGGGGTGAACAGTGAAAGTGGACCGGGCCAGTGGGACGCGGCGCCCCTTGCCGCAACAGCCCGCCGCGAGGTTGCGGCTAAGCTGTTGTTTATGTGGTGGTACCCGAGGCCGGACTCGAACCGGCATGGATTGCTCCGGCGGATTTTGAATCCGCTGCGTCTACCATTCCGCCACTCGGGCTTCCTTGGACTGCGGTAAGGCCACACGCGGGGATTTGCAAGACCCGGAATTGACCTTCCGCGCTGGAAGTCAGGCCATCCCCAACCGGGCCAGACGTGCATCGCGCATCCGCGCGAAATCATCGCCCGCATGATAGGAGGACCGGGTCAGCGGCGTGGCTGACACCATCAGGAACCCCTTGCCGAAGGCCGCCTTTTCATAGCTGGCAAATTCTTCGGGCGTCACGAAGCGGTCGACGCGGTGGTGCTTTGATGTCGGCTGCAGATACTGACCGATGGTCATGAAATCCACATCGGCGGCACGCATGTCGTCCATGACCTGCAACACCCCCTGACGATCTTCGCCCAGACCGACCATGATGCCCGATTTGGTGAACATCGACGGATCAAGTTCCTTGACCCGCTGCAACAGACGAAGCGAGTGGAAATAGCGCGCGCCGGGGCGCACGGACGGATACAGGCCCGGCACGGTTTCAAGATTGTGGTTGAACACGTCGGGACGCGCCTCGACCACGGTTTCCAATGCGCCGGGCTTCGATTTCAGAAAATCCGGGGTCAGAACCTCGATCGTGGAATCGGGGCTGCGGTGACGGATCGCGCGGATCGTCTGGGCGAAATGTTCGGCCCCGCCATCGTCCAGATCGTCACGATCAACGCTGGTGATGACGACATGCTTCAGGCCCAGCTTTTGCACCGCATGGGCCACGCGGCCCGGTTCGAACACGTCCAGTTCGTTGGGGCGGCCGGTGATCACGTTGCAGAAGGAACAGCCCCGCGTGCAGATTTCGCCCATGATCATCATGGTGGCGTGACCCTGGCTCCAACATTCGCCGACATTGGGGCAACCGGCCTCTTCGCAGACGGTCGAAAGGTTGTTTTCGCGCATGATGTCGCGCGTTTGCTTGTATCCCGCCGAGGTCGGTGCCTTCACGCGGATCCAGTCAGGCTTTTTCGGCTGTGCCTGATCGGCGCGATGGGCCTTTTCGGGATGGCGCAGACGGGGCGGTTGGGGGATCGTCGTGTCGGTCATGTCCGATCTCTGAATGGTTTCCCCCTACCTAGTCCTATTTTGGGGCTTGATCAATGCAGCCAGCCATGATGCATCCGCATGGCCGTTGCCGCAGTGCGGCATCGGCGGGTGGGAGGAGAAAACCGAGTTGAGAAGGAAAGACAGATGAAAATCGGCGACAAGCTTCCCCAGGTGACTTTCCGGACCCGCGTCCGTGACGAATCGATCGGCGGTTCGAACCCGTTCCGTTGGCAGGACATGACCACCGAAGATTATTTCGGCGGCAAGCGCGTCGTGCTGTTCTCGCTGCCGGGCGCGTTCACGCCGACCTGCTCGACCTACCAGCTGCCGGGCTTTGAGAAAGCCTTTGGCGAGATGCAGGATCTGGGCGTCGATGCGATCTATTGCATGTCGGTCAATGACAGCTTCGTCATGAACCAATGGGCCAAGGCGCAGGGTCTGCAGAATGTCGGCGTGATCCCCGATGGGTCGGGCGAATTCACCGACAAGGTCGGCATGCTGGTGCGCAAGGACAATCTGGGCTTTGGCCCGCGCAGCTGGCGCTATGCGGCCGTCGTCAATGACGGCGTCGTCGAGGCGTTCTTTGAAGAGCCCGGCCGCTGTGACGATTGCGCGGACGACCCCTATGGCGAAAGCTCGCCCGAGACGGTTCTGGCATGGCTGCAACAGGCCAAGGTCGCTGAACCGGCCTGATCCGCAAGGATCGAAGTTTGGGGAAAGGCCGCCGATCGGGCGGCCTTTTTCATGCCGCGGTCAGCAGCGCCCGTCCGGCCTGGCGCAGGATACCGGCCAGATCCTCGAACCAGCCATCCGGCAGGGTCGAGCTGCGACGCAGCAAGATCACCTCGCGCGCGGGCTGGGGATCGGGAAAGCGCATCGCGGTCAGTCCGGGCGCGGCGGCCATTTCCTGTGTCAGGGCAATCTCGGGCAGGAAGGTCAGCCCCATTCCCTGCCCCGCCAGACGACACAAGGTCGACAGCGACGCCGCGCCCAGATCCAGCCGACCGCTGCGCCGGTTCAGGCCGCAGACTTCCAGCGCCTGATCGCCAAGGCAATGCCCCTCGTCCAGCAGCAACAATTGACCGGGGTCCAGCGCGCGCGGCTGAACCATGCCCGGGCCGCCCGCCTTCAGATCCCCGATCCGTTGCGCACTGCCCGCCAGCAGAAAGCGGTCGGTAAACAGCGGCATGGCCACCAGACCTTCGTCCCCCGGAGGCGAGGCGATGACGGCCGCATCCAGTCGGCCCAGGGCCAGTTCCTCGATCAGGCGGTCGGTCTGCGCCTCGCGCAGATGCAGGTCGCGTCCGATGTCGCGCGCGCGCAGGATCGGCAGGGCCTGCGGCAGCAGATAGGGCGCGACGGTCGGGATCATGCCCAACATCAGCCGGCCACCCTGCCCCGGCTTTCGCAGCCCCTGTTCCAGCCCCGCCATCGCCGCCAGAACCTTGCGCGCGTGATCGGCCAATCCCCGTCCCTGCGGTGTCAGGACAACGCCGCTGGGGGTACGTTCCACCAGGCGCGCACCGACCACATCCTCCAGCGCCTTGATCTGCATCGACAAGGCAGGCTGGGTGACGTGGATGGTTTCGGCCGCACGGGTGAAATGCCCCTGTTCGGCAAGGGCCAGAAAATACCGCAACTGTCGCAGGGTGATGTTCATAAACGTGACTGATCCGGCGCATTCCGATTTCAGGACGTGACTTATCAGCACAGATCCCGAAACGCCAAGAAAAAGGGCGCCCGAAACGGCGCCCGCATACTGGTGACTACTGCCTTGTGGTCAGCCGATCAGACGCGAGCCGCCGCCATAGACCTCTTCGTAGTGACGTTCCAACCGCATCAGGGCCAGCCGCAGCACGATCTTGCCCGACCGCGCCGACCAGCCAAGGCGGCGCTCGGTCAACTCGATTCCGTCCAGAAAGCAGCAGACGCGCAGCACGATATCGCCCATGCCCGGACCCAGTTCGCGCAGCGCGGCGGCAACGCGGTCCCGCGCCGATTCCGATCCGCCGCGCAGACCACCACCATTGCGGCTGACATCGATGCCCGAGGTCATGAACCCGTCCCAGTTCTGGGTGACGCGCGGCCCCATCTGCGCAAGCTCGAAATCCTCGCGCAGGCGCTCACCTGCGGTGACCATCCCCGGCGTCAGGAACGCCTCACCATTCACATCGCGGCGGCGGGCCAGCAGCAGCAGCGGGCTTTCCGCGATGTTGACACGGGTACGGCGGCGTTTGCCATCCTCGGGGTCCTGAATGACGCGATCTTCCCAGACGCGGTGTTGATCGGCATGATCGAACCCGGCTTGCGCCTCGGCCATGCCCTGGTCCGAGGCCACGGGACTGGCGTCGGTGAAATCGCCGGGCCCCGGAACCGCGTTCCGCTGTCGCGGCGACCGCAGCATCTTGCGCAGCGCATCGCGGCCACCCGACAGCAGCACATAGCGCTGAATCCGACCGCCCTTGCCCGTCTGCCCGACCCAGCCGCGCAGCGCCAGATCCTGAGCCAGCCGACGATCCAGGATCGCGGTGCGGATCTCGTCCCGGGTGACAATCGCCTTTTCCATACCTTCGGCCACCGCCATCACGGCACCCGGTTCAGCCAGACGACGCAACACCCGCAGCAGTTGCTTGCCATCGCGCGATCCATCTTCGGGCAGGTCCTGACGTGCCGACAGCGCATCATCGACCAGTGGATCGTCGCGCCGCTGTTCGAAACGACGGATCCGGCGCAGCACGGTCGAGGCATGGCAGCCCATCTCGCGGGCCAGCGCACGGATCGAAACACCGTCTTCGACATGGCGCAGATAAAGGCGGGCATCTTCAGGCATATCAAGATGCTTGGGCAGGCTTACGGGAATTTCCGATCGTTGGTCTGCCGCCTTGCAATCGATCGCGAAATCTCCGCTCAGTATGGTCATATCTTGTCCCTTGTGATCCTCGGGTGGCTGCAAAACTAACCACCCTGGGTTGATCCGTGGGCCGCGTCATCTGCGACCGTGTTCCTAAACACAGACGCAACATTCCCTAACAAAAACTAAAGATTCGTTGCCTATCCGAGCGCTGCGTTAGCGCAACGGGCAACACACGCATTGGTTGTGTCACAGTCGGTTTTACAGAAGGAACGGAGATTTCCCATGACCGCCACCACCAATGTCATCGCCTTTCGTCCCCGCAGCGAAAATCCCAGCCTGCGTCGTCCCCGCACCTTGATCCGTGCCGCCCGCGAAGGGCAATCGGCCTGGCGCCGCGATCGTGATCTGGCGCGTCTGTTGCGCAGCGACAGCGCCCCGCGCCCCGGCCTCGCCCTTGCCCGACTGCGCGCGGAAGAAGAGATGCTGAACGCCGCGCGCCTTGAGAAGCGCGATGACTATAACATGCATCGCCACGTGTTGCTGATGATCGCCATTCTGGCCGAGATGCGCGCCGCGGTCGCCGCCACCCCCGAAGTCAGCGCCGCTCCGCTTGGTGGCATCCTGACTGCGGCCAAGGATCTGATCAACGTCCGCGGAACAGCGATCCCAGCACACCTCTGACCAAGGCTTGCCCCGACTTTGTTCCCAATTGTCGCGCAAGGCTTTTTCCGAAGGTTACGGCAATGCTGTCCGAGCGAGAGCTTCGTCCGCCGCTGCTGCGGGACTGGCGTGTCCGGTTTCCTGCATCCGGGTCATAGCGGCGGGCGTTGCGATAATCCTCGCGATCCATGTCGAACAGCCCGTCATCCGTGGCCTGCTGCCTTTCAGCCTCGGCGCTGGCTTTTGCGGCCTCTTCCGCACGCTTGGCCAACAATTCCTGCGCGGATTCGCGATCCAGCGGCGTGTCGTATTTCGCCCCCATGATCGACGCGCCGATCACGGCAGAGCGTTCCTGCGCCGTCAGCGGCCCCAGCTGGCTGAAAGGCGGCCGGATCAGCGTGCGCTGAACGACGCCCGGAATGCCTTTGTTTTCCAGAAGCGAGGTGACGGCCTCGCCGGTGCCGACATTCTGGATCGCCTCGGCCGTGTCGAAATCCGGGTTGGGGCGGTAATTCTGCGCCGCCATCCGCAGCGCCTTCTGATCCTTGGCCGTATAGGCGCGCAGCGCGTGCTGCACCCGGTTCCCAAGCTGTCCAAGGATATCTTCGGGAATGTCGGTCGGATTCTGGCTGATGAACCAGACGCTGACACCTTTTGACCGGATCAGGCGGGCGACCTGTTCGACCTTGTCGATCAGCGCCTTGGGCGCGTCATCGAACAGCAGATGCGCCTCGTCAAAGAAAAACGCCATCTTGGGCCGGTCCGGATCGCCCACCTCGGGCAATTGTTCGAACAGTTCAGACAGCAGCCACAACAGGAACGTGGCATACAACCGCGGCGAATGCATCAGCCGGTCGGCAGCCAGAACGTTGATCACCCCGCGACCGGATTGATCCTGACGCATCAGATCCGCAAGTTCCAAGGCCGGCTCGCCGAACAGGTTGTTGCCGCCCTGATTTTCAAGAACCAGCAATGCACGTTGAATGGCCCCGACGCTGGCGGTGCTGACATTGCCATATTGCAGCGACAGATCCTCGGCATTCTGGCCGACCCAGACCAGCATCGCCTGCAGATCCTTAAGGTCCAGCAGCGCAAGCCCCTGTTCGTCCGCGACGCGGAAGGCGATGTTCATCACCCCCTCTTGCACATCGGTCAATTCTAGCAGTCGCGACAGCAGCAAAGGGCCCATCTCGGCCGGCGTGGTGCGCACCGGATGTCCCTTTTCGCCCCAGACATCCCAGAAGGTGACGGGAAAGGATTGATAGTCCAGCGTCAGCCCGATCTGGTCGGCACGTTTGACGAATGCATCATGCAGCTTCGCCTGTGGCGTGCCGGACAGCGCCAGACCGGACAGATCGCCTTTCACATCCGCCAGGAAGACCGGCACGCCCGCAAGCGACAGCGACTCGGCCAGGGTTTGCAACGTAACGGTCTTGCCGGTCCCCGTAGCACCCGCGATCAACCCGTGCCGATTGGCATATTTCAACAGCAACGACTGCGCCGAACCGTAGCCCTGCCCTGCTCCGCCGACAAGAACCGTGCCGGATGCCAAGTCCAGAACCTGTTGCATTTTCACCCCTCGCGTGTGCGTTGCACGATCATTTCGCGCAAAATGTTGCCGTTGCGTACGATTGGACAATACAAAGTTAACTGCTTTGTGCCAGTATGAAGCTGTTCGGGATGCAAATCCTGCATAACGAACCTTCCTCCCTGTTGGACTGCCGCGCCCCTTGGGCGCGGCTTTTTTTGTGATCGCATTTGCCTGATTGGACAGTTGACGTCTCACGATCTCGCGACTAGCGTGGCGACCAATGATGACCGGCCAGTCCGGCAGGGAGCAAGCGTTCAAAAACGCGATCAGGGTCACGGAAAAACCGTGGCCCTTTTTCTTTGCCAGCCCAAGACACAGGATGCTTGCAGTCACCCCAAGGTCAAGCCAAGGTGATGCTGTCGAAATCCGTTGCAGCCTGACATCCAAGCGGCAACGTGGTAGTGCCTGCAAAGCATTGAGCAAAGGGAAAAAACGATATGTCCATGAAACCTTCGCACGCGCTTCTGGCTGCTTTGGCCATGATCGCCGCGCCGGCTTTCGCACAAGAGGCAGCAGACCCTGCGACCCAGGAACCGGCCGCCGATGCCGCCCCCGCCGAGGCTCAGCCCGAAGCTGCAGAGGCGCCCGCCGCCGAAACCGAACAGGCCCCAGCGGCAGATCAGGCCGAAACCGCGTCAGAAGCCGCAGCCGAAGCCGCCGATCCAGGCCCGAAGGCCGGCGAATATTACGCCCGGACCACGCATCAGGACTGGACCATTCGCTGCATCAAGTCGGATCGCGACACCGATCCCTGCGAACTGTATCAGCTGATGAAGGATGGCGACGGCAATTCGGTCGCCGAACTGACGATGATCCCGCTGAAGAATGGTGACGTTGCCGCGGGCGCGACCCTTGTTGCGCCGCTGGAAACCGATCTGATCAAGGGGCTGGGCTTTGTCGTCGACAGCGGCAAGGCGCGCGGCTACCCGTTCAGCTTCTGCGCCCCCGTCGGCTGCGTGTCCCGCATGGGCTTTACCGAGGCCGAGCTGACCCAGCTGAAGCGTGGCGGCAAGGCGACCGTCAGCCTGCTGCCTTTCGGCGCCGATCCGGAAAAGCCCGTCGAACTGAACCTGTCATTGTCGGGCTTCACAGCCGCGTTCGACGAACTCAGCGAACTGGCCGCCACGGTCAGCCAGGACGGCAACTGATCCGCCATCCTGCCAAAATGAAAACCGCGCCAATCCGGCGCGGTTTTTTTGTCATTATGGTCAGGCGCGACGAGGATCAGACGCGACGCAGCGCAACCACGGCGTTCAGCCCACCGAAGGAAAACGCATTGGACAGCGCCACCTCGACATCGGCGTCGCGCGCCTCGTTCGGGACCACGTCCAGCGCGCATTCCGGATCGGGTTCCTGATAGTTGATCGTCGGCGCGACCACACCGTCGCGCAGCGCCATGATACAGGCCAACAGCTCGACCGCGCCCGTGCCACCGATCAGGTGACCATGCATCGATTTCGTCGAAGAGATCATCAGCCGATCCGCGTGATGGCCGAACGCATGGGCAACAGCGGCACATTCCGTCTTGTCATTTGCCGCGGTGCCCGTGCCATGGGCGTTGATATAGCCGACCTGATCGGGGTTCAGGTGACCGTCCTGCAACGCACCGGTAATCGCGCGTTCGGCACCTTGCGCCGAAGGCATGACGATATCCTGCGCGTCCGAGGACATGGCAAAGCCCACCACCTCGGCCAGCACCTCGGCGCCGCGCTTGCGGGCGAATTCGTAATCTTCAAAGACGAAAACCCCGGCCCCTTCGCCCTGCACCATTCCGTTGCGATTGGCGCTGAACGGGCGGCAGGCGTCCTTGGACATCACGCGCAGGCCTTCCCACGCCTTGACGCCGCCAAAGCACAGCATCGCCTCTGACCCGCCGGTCAGCATGACCTGCGCCGCGCCCGAGCGGATCATCTGCAGCGCCAGGCCCATCGCGTGGTTCGAGCTGGCGCAGGCCGTCGCCACGGTGAAGGACGGGCCGCGCAGACCGAATTCCATGCTGACATGGCTGGCGGCGGCATTGTTCATCAGCTTTGGGACGACGAAGGGATGAACGCGGTTCTTCCCCTCTTCATAGACGGCGCGATAGTTTTCGTCCCAGGTGTTCAGACCACCGCCCGCAGTGCCCAGGATGACGCCGGACCGCAGCCCCAGCGCCCCTTCGAAATTCAGACCCGATTGCGCGACGGCCTGCTTGGCGGACAGAAGCGTGAACTGGGTGAACTTGTCGTAAAGCAGGATCTGCTGGCGATTGAAATAATCAGCCGGTTCCCAATTGTGGACCTGAGCGCCGATCTGGATCGACAGACGCTCGACATCGCGGAAATCCAGCTGCGTGATACCGCAGCGGCCTTCGCGAAACGCCTCCAGCGTCGTCGAAACGTCATGGCCAAGCGCGTTGATCGTGCCCGCCCCCGTGATCACGACGCGCCGCTGACCGTTCTGGTCAGTGGGCTGAAAACTGGCGATGGCGGCCTTTTTCTTCGGAGATTTCTTCGAGGTCATGCGGCCTTTTCCGACACCAACCGCTCGACCGCTGAAATGATCGAGCCCATGCTGGTGATATCGAAATCCGACTTCTCGGGTTCATTCGCGTTGAAGGGGATCGAGATGTCGAATTCCTCTTCGATGGCAAAGATGGATTCGACCAGCCCAAGGCTGTCGATGCCCAGGTCTTCCGGCGTCGCGCTGTCGGTGACCTGTTCGGGTTCCAGCATCGCCTGTTCGGCAATGATTTCGCGGATCCGGGTTTTGATGTCGTTTGTCATACGGCCTCCTGTTCAGCCCTTTTCCAACAGGCGTGTAACAGTTTCCTGAAGTTTTGATAGCTGTTGTGCAATACGCGGCAGGCGGCGCATGGCTTTCTGGATTTCCATCTGGGTTTCCATCTTGACCGCCGGATTGCCCAGAACGACGCGCCCCGCCGGAACGCGCGTGAAGATCTTGGATGCCCCGCCTGCGATCACGTCGTCCCCGATTTCGATATTGTCGTTCACGCCGACCCGACCGGCCAGCACCACGCGATTGCCGATCCGTGCCGATCCGGCGATCCCCGCCATGCCGCAGATCAGGCAATCCTCGCCGATGATGACATTGTGGCCGATCTGAACAAGACTATCGATCTTGCTGCCGGATCCGATGCGGGTGGCGCGGATGGTGCCACGGTCGATGCTGGTATTCGCGCCGACCTCGACATCGTCGCCGATCTCGACGCCGCCAAGGGAATGGATCCGGGTCCAGTGTTGCTGGGTGATCCCGTCGCGCGTCCCAAGGGTACGGCGGATTTCCTCGATGCCCGATTCCTCGGGTGTCACGAAGGAAAACCCATCCCCCCCGATCGAGGCATTCGGTTGCAAGATCAGCCGATCACCGGCCCGCACCTCATGCGCGACCCGCACACCCGGATGCAGTAGGGCATCATCACCGATGACGGAGTCGCGCCCGATACTGACATGCGAGGCGATCCGGGCATTCCTGCCGATCCGGACATTCGGCCCGATAACAACCAGCGGGCCGATGGCCGCGTTTTCGCCGATCACTGCGCTGGGGTCGATCACGGCCGAGGGATGAATGCCCGGCTGAACCTGCGGCCCCTTGTCGAAGGCCCGCGTCAGTCCCGCCATCACCAGACGTGGCCGCGGCGCAAAGATTGCCGCGCGCAGCCCATAGGCCGCAGGATCCATGCCCACCGCAAGAATGGCGATGCTGCCGGGTTTCAGCGCTTCGGCGTATTTCGGCGCCATCGCCATGGCGATCAGACCGCCCTGTGGCCCGACAGGATCGACCTGCGCAGGCTCTCCGGCACCGGTCACGCACAGCGACAGGTCACCCCACGCCTCGGCCTGCAATGCGTTGGCCAGATCACCGATCGTCACGGACATAAGCGCCCTCCTTTTGACCGCGATCTAGTCCTTTCCGGCGTTCAAATCCAGTCCGGCCTGCGCCAATTTTTCCCAGACCGCGGCGTCACGCCCGTAAATATCGTCGAAATAGCGGATGCGACCCGTCTGGTCGGGGAAGGCCGTGAAATAGACCAGATGCACCGGGACCGGCGGCTCAAGCTTCAGCCAGCGTTCATTCTGTGTGGCCAGCGTTCGGTGGAACAGACCATGCGGATCATCGCTTTGCCGCGACAGCAGCGCCGTGGCCAAATCAAAAGGATCGCCCACGCGCACGCAGCCATGCGAATAGGCGCGGCGATTGTTGGCGAACAGATGCTTGGTCGGTGTGTCGTGCAGATAGATGTTCCACTGGTTCGGGAAGATGAATTTCACCAGCCCCAGCGCATTGTCATCGCTTGGCTTCTGCCGCATCCGATAGGGAAAATTCGCGGCGGTATAGCGCCCGAAGTCGATCCGGTCGCGCGGAATGATGTTCCCTCGCCCGTCCACGACATCCAGATGCGCCACCGCATGACGGTTTGCCTGCAAGCGCGGCAGATACTCGCGCACCGTGATCGAACGCGGGACATTCCAGCGCGGATTGACGACCACATATTCCATCAGATCCGAGAATTCCGGCGTCCGCATGTCGTGATCCGTCTTTCCGACGACGACGCGGGTCCGAAATACCTCGTGACCGCCTTCCTTGATGCGCCCCGTGAATTCGGGGATGTTCACCCAGACCATCCGCGCCGACAGATCCTGTTCGCCAAGCCAGCGCATCCGCTCCAGCGCGACAAGGATGGCGCGCTGTTGTGCGCCGGGACCGGCATTCAACCGGCGTATCGTGTTCGGTCCGGCGACCCCATCGGGGCGCAGACCAACCGCGTCCTGATAGCGTGCAACGACCTCGGACAGGGCCAGATCATAGATCGCGGCATCGGATGCGATGCTGTCGTAACCGATGCTGCGCAGCCGGTCACGCAGCGGAATCACGCCGGGGCCGGACATGCCGACGCGCCAGACGGCCTCGGGCGCCTTTGGCAGATCCGCGGACACGACCAGTTGTGCCTGTGCCTTCAGCGCCTTTTGCAGGTCACGATATGCAGGGTCTTGCGGGGCAAGATCGGCCAGCGCGTCGCGCGGATCTTCGGCGGCGACGACCTGATGCATCGCCGCGGCAACCTTTGTGCGGCGTGCCTGCCGATGAATTTGGGCATCGGCGCTGCCCGGATCGATCAGCCCACCACCCAGATCGCCCAGATATCTGGAAAGGCTGCGTGCATGTGCGATCTCATCCGCCAGCCCCGAGGCTTTTGCCGGGATCTGATAACGCCCGGTTGGCAGACCATGATCACCGGCCGCCGCAAATGTCGCGGCCATCGCGTCACGCAGCGCAGTTTTCTCGGACGCGGTGAAAATACGCCGCAAGCCGTTCGTGCCATAGAATTCGGCCAGGACCGGATCGCCTGCGACCGCCTCGGCCAAGGCCATCTCTTCCGCGGAAAAGGACAGTCGCGGCGCAACCGCGACCGATGCACCGCCAATCTGCGCGGCGGCCGGCACCGCCAGTGCAAGGCTTGCCGCACAGAGGAAATGGAAAAGCGCGCGCATCTTGGTACTCGGTTATCACTGCTGTCATCATACTGACATTCAGGGGGTTAAGCGTCCATGAACCGCCGAACTGCGCCCGATCTGCAACGCGGCCTGTGACGAAAAAGCAACGGCGCCCGCCGGAAACCGTCGCAGAACCGTCACTCGGCAATTTTTCGCGCATAAGGGGTATTACCCATATTCCCGCGAAGAAACTTGTTCCCGCACGCACAGGGTTTTGACATATTGTTAAGGACCAGGGGTTAACCTTGGGGCGCCGCCGAATGACGCGGCAACAAGAACGAAGCAGGACAGGCGATCAGACATGACAATGGATTTTATTTCCCGTCGGGGAATCCTGGGTGCCTTTGCGGCAACCTCGGTGGCGGCCGCTCCGGTAATGGCGAATGCCTTCGGTTTCTTGCGCGGCGCGGGCGACATGCGACGCATCCGGATGTATAATGGCCGCACGGGCGAGAGCATCGACACCGTTTATTGGGTCAACGGCAAGTACGTTCGCGAATCGCTGAACGAAATCAATATCTTCATGCGCGACTGGCGCACGGGCACGGCCATCGGCATCGACCCCCGCATGATCGATGTCGCCGCGGCCTCGCACCGGCTGCTGCAGACGAATGAACCCTACATGATGCTGTCGGGCTATCGCTCGCCGCAGACCAATGCGATGCTGCGTCGCACGTCCAGCGGCGTTGCCAAGAACTCGTTGCATGTACAGGGCAAGGCTGCGGATCTTCGGCTGAAGTCGCGCTCGGTCGGGCAGATGTATCAGGCGGCAATGTCCTGCCGCGCGGGCGGGGTCGGTAAGTACAGCCGCTCGAACTTTGTTCACATGGATTGCGGACCGGTCCGCAGTTGGGGCGCCTGAGGGCGCCACGCTTTCGGCAAAACCTGTCCTGACAAGCTGCCTGCCTCGCCTGCGGGCAGCTTTTCGATTTCAGTCATCGGCAAGATGAACCGCCTAATGTATTGACAGATTGCAATATTTGGCGACTCTTGACGCATAGGACCGTGCTGTCGCACCGGTCAGATCCAGGAGAATTGATGCCCCAGCTTGCCACCCGCCGTTATCGCACCGCAAAGAAGATCCAGGCCGCAGCGGTCGAACTGGCCGTGCGCCACGGCCTGTCGAACATCACGACCGAGGCGATTTCAACGGCGGCAGGCGTCAGCGCACGGACATTCTTCAATTATTACCCCTACAAGGAAGCCGCCCTGATGGGCCCCGCACCGGATTACCCCACCGATGCGGTGGCGGCCTTTCTGACCGGTCGCGGCGCATTGATGGACGATCTCAAGATCCTGATCACCGCACATCTGTCGCGTTTCGTGGATGAACGCGAGATGCTGGGCCATGTCCTGCGCCTGTCCGAATCCGACCCCAAGCTGGAGGCATTGCGCAACAGCATGGTGATTTCGCGACGCGGCCAGATTTCCGAATTGCTGCGCAGCCGGATGCCAAACGAACATCCCCGCAAGCTGGATATCCTTGCCTCTGCCGTCATTGCCGCGACAAACAGCGCGACCAAGGACTGGGCCCAGGGTCCGCGCACCGATTTCGTCGAGGCCGCGCATGAATATCTGGACATGATCATCCCGGCAGCGGATCTGCTGCGTAACAACTAGACCGCCAGCATGCGGCGATACATCTGGTCCAGAAACTCGCCCGCCTCGGCATAGGGGTCGTGACCGGGACCCAGCACCGCCTGAACCTGAACTTCGAAATCGGCGTAATGCTGGGTCATGGACCAGATCGAGAAGATCAGGTGATGCGGCTCGACCCGTGCCAGGCGGCCTTCATCCATCCAGCGCCGAAGCAGGGTCACCGTATCCTCGACCAGGTTCCGCAAGCGACCGCTGAGGATTTCGGTCAGATGCGGCGCTCCGCGCATCACCTCATAGGCAAAAAGCCGGCTTTCACGCGGGTAATCGCGCGACATGTCCAGCTTGGCGCGGACATAGGTCAGAACCTCGTCCAACGGCTGACCATCCGGGTTGATCGCCACAAGCGGCGCCAGCCACATATCCAGCAGGCCGGTCAACAGGTTCCGATGAATTTCGTCCTTCGATCCGAAATAGTAGAAGACATTCGGCTTTGACAGACCGGCCGCCTCGGCGATCTGGTCGATCGTCGCACCGCGAAAGCCGTTCGTCGAAAAGGCCGTCAATGCGCCCTGAAGAATGATCTGGCGATTCTGTCGCTGAATCCGGGTCAGGGGCTGATCTGGGTTATCCGACATGGCATCCTCTGGGCTTGTTGGTCCCTTTTTGGGCAGAGATTCGGGTTTTGTCACCCTGGCCGTGAGAAAGCTTGACTGGTTTTAGCCCCGTGCTAGCGTGAACCTGACTAAATGGTCAATTATCCGGCAGCGGGTGCAAACCTGACCGGACCGGGGGCAAGGATGCCCCCGACCCATCACGCCGACCCTGCAAAAAGACAGGGAGGTCAGACAGGAAGGACTGATGATGACCGACAGCAGTGGGCTGGCTGCGGCTGGCAACATGGCCGTAAACGGTGAAAGGCTGTGGGACAGCCTGATGGAGATGGCCCGGATTGGCCCCGGCATTGCCGGTGGCAATAACCGCCAGACCCTGACCGATGCCGATGCCGAGGGGCGCCGCCTGTTCCAAAGTTGGTGCGAAGACGCGGGAATGACCATGGGCGTCGACCGTATGGGCAATATGTTCATGCGGCATGAGGGAGAAGATCCGACGCTGGACCCGGTCTATATCGGCAGCCATCTGGATACGCAGCCGACCGGTGGCAAATATGACGGCGTGCTGGGCGTGCTGGCCGGGCTGGAAGTCATCCGCTCGATCCGGGACATGGAAATCAGGACCCGTCGGCCCATCGTCGTGGTGAATTGGACCAATGAAGAGGGAACGCGTTTTGCCCCGGCAATGCTGGCCAGCGGGGTCTATGCCGGGATGCACAGCGAAGATTATGCGAACACCCGCCAAGACGCCGAAGGCAAGACATTCGGCGACGAACTGGATCGTATCGGCTGGCGCGGCACCGAAGAGGTCGGCGGGCGTCCGATGCACGCGATGTTCGAATACCACATCGAGCAAGGCCCGATCCTTGAGGCCCAGGGCAAGCAGATCGGTGTCGTGACCCATGGCCAGGGCCTGTGGTGGTTGCAGGTGACGCTGACCGGCAAGGAGGCACATACCGGCAGCACACCCATGAACATGCGCGTGAATGCCGGTCTTGGCATGGCGCGGATCATTGAGGCCGTGCATCGCATCGCCATGGATCACCAGCCCAATGCCGTCGGCGCGGTCGGTCAGGCCAATGTCTACCCCAACAGCCGCAATGTGATCCCCGGCAAGGCGGTTTTCACCATCGACTTTCGCAGCCCGGATCTGCAAAAATTGACCTCGATGCGGTCTGATCTTGAATCAGAAGCTGCTGTTATCGCAAAAAAACTTGGCCTTGATGTCGAGATAGAGCCTGTTGGGCATTTCGATCCCGTGACCTTCGATCCGGAACTGGTCGGGACCGTTCGAACGGCTGCCGAGCGGTTGGGATATTCGCATATGGATATCGTCAGCGGCGCGGGCCACGATGCCTGCTGGATCAACCGCGTTGCGCCGACGGTCATGATCATGTGCCCCTGTGTCGATGGGCTAAGCCATAACGAGGCGGAAGAAATCAGCCCGGAATGGGCCAAGGCCGGCGCGGATGTGTTGCTGCAGTCGGTGCTGGACACAGCCGGGATTGTCCGCTGACGCGGACGATGCCGGGGGCCAGCCCCCGGACCCCCGGGATATTTGAACACAGAAGATGAGGGCCCCATGAGCACGGTCATTCGGAACGGAACCATCGTCACTGCGGATCTGAGCTATGCGGTGGATGTGTTGATCGAGGGCGGCAAGATCGTCGCGATCGGTGAGGGCCTGGTCGGCGACCAGACACTGGATGCGACGGGATGCTATGTGATGCCGGGCGGAATCGACCCGCATACGCATCTGGAAATGCCCTTCATGGGCACCTATTCGGCTGATGATTTCGAAAGCGGAACCCGAGCGGCACTGGCCGGTGGGACGACTATGGTGGTGGATTTCGCCCTGCCCTCGCCCGGTCAGGGGCTGCTGGATGCGCTGCAGATGTGGGACAACAAATCGGGTCGCGCGCATTGCGATTACAGCTATCACATGGCGGTCACCTGGTGGGGTGAGCAGGTCTTTGACGAGATGGACGCCGTGGTCAGGCGCGGGATCACCAGCTTCAAGCATTTCATGGCCTATAAGGGCGCGCTGATGGTGAATGACGATGAGTTGTTCGCCAGTTTCCGCCGCGTGGGTGATCTGGGCGGTATCGCGATGGTTCATGCTGAAAATGGCGATGTCGTGGCAGAGCTTTCCGCGCGGTTGCTGGCCGAAGGGAATACAGGACCGGAAGCGCATGCCTATTCGCGCCCCCCCCAGGTCGAGGGCGAGGCCACGAACCGCGCGATCATGGTTGCGGATATGGCGGGCGTGCCGCTGTATGTCGTGCATGTCAGCTGCGAGGACAGTCACGAAGCCATCCGCCGCGCACGCCAGCAGGGCAAGCGCGTCTGGGGCGAGCCGCTGATCCAGCACCTGACGCTGGACGAAAGCGAATATTTCAATGCGGATTGGGATCATGCGGCGCGGCGGGTGATGTCGCCTCCGTTCCGCAACAAGCAGCACCAGGACAGTCTTTGGGCAGGCTTGCAATCTGGCAGCCTGTCGGTGGTGGCGACGGATCATTGCGCGTTCACGACCGATCAGAAGCGTTACGGTCTGGGCGATTTCACCAAGATCCCGAATGGCACCGGCGGGTTGGAGGATCGGATGCCGATGCTGTGGACCAATGGCGTGGGCACCGGGCGGCTGACGCCGAACGAATTCGTGGCCATCACCTCGACCAATATCGCCAAGATCCTTGGGATGTACCCGAAGAAGGGCGCGGTTCTGGTCGGCGCGGATGCCGATCTGGTGGTTTGGGATCCCGAAGCGGAAAAGACGATCTCGGCGGGCAGCCAGCAATCGGCGATCGACTATAATGTCTTCGAAGGGAAAAAGGTGAAGGGTTTGCCGCGCTACACGCTGACGCGCGGCGTGGTTGCCGTCACCGAGGGCAAGGTGGACAGCCGCGAGGGTCACGGCGAATTCGTCGCCCGCGAGCCGCGGGGCACCGTGAACCGTGCGCTGTCGCAGTGGAAGGAACTGACCGCGCCGCGCCCGGTCCAGCGGTCGGGCATTCCGGCGACGGGGGTCTGAGCTTGTCAGCTGCGGTGATCGAGGCCAGGAAGATCAGCCTCACCTTCCAGACCGCCGATGGACCGGTTCACGCGTTGAAGGATGTGGATCTGACCATCGGCAAGGGGGATTTCGTCAGCTTCATCGGCCCTTCGGGCTGCGGCAAGACCACGTTCCTGCGCACCATCGCTGCGCTGGAGACCCCGACCGGCGGCGAGTTGAGCGTGAACGGGATGACCCCCGACGCGGCGCAGCGGGCGCGGGCCTATGGCTATGTGTTCCAGGCGCCGGGCCTGTATCCGTGGCGCACGATTTCTGGGAACATCTCTTTGCCTCTTGAGATCATGGGATTTTCCAGATCCGACCGGCAAGAGAGGATCGCCCGCGTGCTGGATCTGGTCGATCTGGCGGGGTTCGGGGGCAAGTTCCCCTGGCAGCTGTCCGGCGGGATGCAGCAGCGGGCCAGCATTGCTCGTGCGCTGGCCTTCGATGCCGATATCCTGCTGATGGATGAACCCTTTGGCGCATTGGATGAAATCGTGCGCGACCGGCTGAATGAGGCGCTACTGACACTTTGGAGGAAAACCGGGAAAACCATTGGTTTTGTGACACATTCCATCCCAGAAGCCGTCTATCTTTCGACGAGGATCGTCGTGATGTCGCCGCGTCCCGGGCGGATCACCAAAGTCATCGACAGCCCGCTGCCACCCGAACGCCCGCTGGATATTCGTGACAGCCCGGAATTCATCGCCTTGGCGCATGAGGTTCGCGAGGGGCTGCGTGAGGGGCATGGCGATGACTAGGACCGTGACCGGATGAGCCGCACCCTACCCGTTCTGACCGTTGTCGCCGCGATCCTGCTGGTCTGGTATCTGGGTGCGATCGGCATGAATGCGCAATGGGCACGCGATCAGGCGGCGCGGGCCGAGACCCAGCTGACCACCAGCGCGCTGATCGCCGACACCTTGACGCAGGACCGGCCGGTGCTGCCCGCGCCGCATCAGGTCGCGGCGGGGCTTTGGGACGGAATCGCCGGTCAGAAGATCACCTCGAAGCGCAGCCTGATCTATCACGCATGGGTCACGCTGTCTGCGACCTTGGCGGGGTTCGGGATCGGCAGCCTGGCCGGGATCCTGCTGGCCGTCGGGATCGTGCACAGCCGCGCGATGGACCAATCGGTGATGCCCTGGGCCGTTGCCAGTCAGACCGTGCCGATCCTGGCCATCGCGCCCATGGTCATCGTCGTCTTTGCCAGTGCGGGCGTCACCGGCCTGCTGCCCAAGGCGATCATCGCCGCCTGGCTGTCCTTCTTTCCGGTCCTGGTGGGCATGGTCAAAGGGCTGCGGACCCCTGACGGGATGCAATTGGACCTGATGAAAAGCTGGAGCGCATCAGGCCCGCAAGTCTTTTGGCGGCTGCGGCTGCCCTCATCCCTGCCCTATCTGTTTGCCAGCCTGAAGATCGGCGTGGCCGCGGCGCTGGTCGGCACGATTGTCGGCGAACTGCCGGCGGGTGCGACCGCGGGTTTGGGTGCGCGGCTGCTGTCGGGCAGCTATTACGGACAAACGGTCCAGATCTGGTCTGCGCTGTTCACCGCCGCCGCGCTGGCCGCGCTGCTGGTCATGCTGATCGATCTGATCCAGCGGCTGGTCCTGAAACGCATGGGGCTGGGCGGATGAAGGCAGTTCTGATCATCGGGGTGTGGCTGGCGGCTTGGGCGCTGAACATCTGGCTGTCGCGCCGTGACACGCGGCTGACGCGGTTTCTGGTGGCCGCGATCTTTGGTGCGACGATCCTGATCCTGTGGGAAATGATCGTACGCCTGTATCAGGTGCCATCGGTCATTCTGCCCGCGCCCAGCCAGATCGCGGCCAGCTTTGGCAGCAATCTGGGCATCTTGTGGACCGATTTTGTCCAGACCATCCTGAAGGGCGCGTTGACGGGCTGGGTGCTGGGCGCTCTGGCCGCGACGCTGACGGCCATTGCGGTCGATCGCAGCCCGTTCCTGCAACGCGGGTTGCTGCCCATCGGGAATTTCGTCGCGGCGCTGCCGATCGTGGGCCTTGCCCCGATCCTGGTGATGTGGTTCGGCTTCGATTGGCACTCCAAGGCCGCTGTTGTCGTGGTGATGGTGTTCTTTCCGATCCTCGTGAACATGGTTGCGGGCCTTGCCGCCACCGACGCGATGCAGCGGGACCTGATGGCGACCTGGGCCGCACCCTATCGCGCATCGCTGTGGAAGATGCGCCTGCCCGCCGCCATGCCATTCCTGTTCAACGGGCTGAAAATCACCACCACCCTGGCCCTGATCGGCGCAATCGTTGCCGAGTTTTTCGGCAGCCCGACCAAGGGAATGGGCTTTCGCATCTCGACAGCGGTGGGGCGTCTGGACCTGCCCCTTGTCTGGGCCGAAATTTGTGTGGCCGCAATCGCGGGTTCCCTGTTCTATGGCATTGTCGCGCTGATCGAAAAGAAGGTGACGTTCTGGCATCCGTCGCAGCGCAATCAACGGGGCTGACGCCCCCCAACAGGAGAGTGATGAATGAAACGGATGATGCTGACGGCAGCCGCCCTTGCGCTGATGTCCGGCGGGGCCCATGCCGCCGATGACCTGACCCTGCAACTGAAATGGGTCACGCAGGCCCAGTTCGCGGGCTATTACGTCGCCAAGGACAAGGGCTTTTACGACGAAGAGGATCTGAACGTCACCATCAAGGCCGGCGGGCCGGATATTGCACCGACGCAGGTATTGGCCGGGGGCGGTGCCGATGTGGTCGTCGAATGGATGCCTGCCGCGCTGGCGGCGCGTGAAAAAGGGTTGCCGCTGGTCAATATCGCCCAGCCGTTCAAATCGTCGGGGATGATGCTGACCTGCCTGAAGGAAAGCGGCATCAGCGACCCGACCACCGATTTCGCGGGCAAGACATTGGGCGTCTGGTTCGCGGGGAACGAATATCCGTTCCTGTCCTGGATGAGCACGCTTGGCCTGTCCACCGAGGGCGGCGAAGATGGCGTGACCGTTCTGAAACAGGGCTTCAATGTCGATCCGCTGTTGCAGAAACAGGCGGCCTGCATCAGCACCATGACCTATAACGAATATGGGCAGGTTCTGGATGCCGGCCTGTCCGAGGATGATCTGGTCACCTTCAAATACGAGGATCAGGGCGTCGCCACGCTGGAAGACGGGCTTTACACGCTGGAATCCACGCTTGAGGACGAAGCCAAGGTCACCGCGCTGGTCCGTTTTGTGCGCGCCAGCATGAAGGGGTGGAAATATGCCGAAGAGAACCCCGAAGAGGCCGCCGAAATCGTTCTGGAGAACGATGAAACGGGCGCCCAGACGATCGAGCATCAGACCCGTATGATGGGCGAGATCGCCAAGCTGACCGCTGGATCGAACGGCACCCTGGACGAAGCCGATTATCAGCGCACCGTCGATACGCTGATGTCGGGCGGCTCGGATCCGGTAATCTCGGCCGTGCCGGAAGGCGCCTTTACCCATCTGATCACGGATCGCGCCTTCGACTGATCCGCATCGACGCGAAGGGAGGGCGGTGCCCTCCCTTCCATGTTATCCGACAGACGATCAGCGGGCGATTTCGCGCACGACCTCACCAGCCGGATCGACCTCGATCGTGACGGCCTCGCCCGCGGCATTGGTTCCGTCCAGAACCAAGCGCGGCCCGGTGTGGCGGGCATTGTCCAGATCGGTGTAGCCGGCCTCGCCCAGCTTTTCCTGCAACGCGTCACGGTCGATCCGGGGCATGTCGCCACGCGGTCCCTTGCCGTGATCGCCCTTGTGGCCATGATGGCCCTTGTGACCGTGGCGCTCGCCATCGGGGCCCCGACGATGATCGCCCTTGTCGTGACCCCGCTCATGGCCCTTCATGCCGCGCGGCCCCTTCATGTCGTCATCCCCACGGCCAAAGCGGATCAGCCGACCGTCCTCGTCAAAGGCGGCGCGCAGATCTTCGCCGTCGCTGTCACTTCCGCCGACCATTACCCTGCCATGGAAGGTGCCCAACTTTTCGACCACGGCGAATTGCGACAGGATGTCGTTGTCGCGCACCGCCTGCGGCAGCAGTTCGTCGATCAGCGCCTGCGGCATCGCGGTGTCATCAGCGTCGATCATGCGGATATTGCCATCGGCATCAACAAAGGCCCTGATCTCGCCACCATCGGGCAGATCGCCTTCGATCTTACGACCGCCGCGGCGCGCGTCCTCGATCTGAATATCCTGCAGGTTCAGCGTCGTCAGCGCCTGCGGCAGATCCTGCGCATCGGCCGGGGCATCCTGCGCGACGGCTTGGCTGCCCATGATCGCGATCAGTGCCATCGAGGCGGCGGTCAGGCTGTAACTGCTCATGTCTTGTCCTTTCATCGTGTCTTTTGCGGCGGCTTGTCCCGCCTCACGAATCGCTTTTACATTCCTCACCCTGAACCAAAGGCCAATGGCGCATTTGGTATTCGTTTGGCTTGGATAGCGCATAGGGCATGACATGAAACGCCTGATGATCCTGACCCTGACCTGTGCCGCGTTGCTGGCCCCGCCTGCAATCGCGCCGCGCTGCCCTGCCACCAAGGCCGTCGCGCAGGATTTCAGCCCGCGCCCGTTCCACGAACTGGCCGAAAGCGTCACGGACCGGTATCGCGGACGGCTGATCGGGGCGCAGATGGCGCCGCCGACGCCGCATGAGCGGATGCTGGGCGCGGCGCTGGTCTATGAGTTCCGCCTGCTGACGCCGCAGCGCAACTTGCTGCTGATCCGGCTGGACGCGCGCAGCGGCCGGTTTCTGGAAATCGCGGGTCGGGGGCAGACGGCGGCACGTCGCATGACAGACAAGGAAGATGATTGATGAGGGCCCTGATTGTCGAGGACGATCCCGTCCTGTCGGACCAGTTGCGCAGCGCCATGTCCGAGGCGGGCTTTGTGACCGACCATGCCGCAGATGGCGAAGACGGCGAATTTCTGGGCGCGACCGAGGCTTACGATGTCGCGATCCTGGATCTTGGTCTGCCCACCATGCCGGGGATCGAGGTTCTGACCCGTTGGCGCGATCAGGGCATTTCGATGCCGGTGCTGATCCTGACCGCGCGGGGCGACTGGACCGACAAGGTCGCGGGGTTTCGTGCCGGGGCGGATGATTACGCGGTCAAGCCCTTTCGGCTGGACGAGGTCGTTTTGCGTGCGCAAACGCTGGTGCGTCGCGCGGCGGGGCATGCGCGGGCCGCGATCACGGCGGGGCCGCTGGCACTGGACAGTCAGCTGGGGGTCATCACGCTGAACGGGGTCGCACTGAAGCTGACTGCGTTCGAAACGCGCATCCTGACCTATCTGATCCACCATCAGAACCGTATCGTCAGCCGGACCGAACTGTCCGAGCATCTGTACGAGGCCGACACGGATCGCGATTTCAAATCCATCGAGGTGGTGATCGGGCGGCTGCGCAAGAAGCTGGGCGACGGGCTGATCCAGACCCGCCGGGGCGAAGGCTATGTGCTGCGGGTGGGCGCGTGATCCATTCGATCCGGGCGCGATTGCTGATTCTGGCTGCGGCGTGGCTGACGGCGGCGCTGCTGGCCGCGTTTCTGGTCATCTCGCAGCTTCTGGACGATTTCGTCACCAGCCGCTTTGACGCCGAAAGCGCGGCGATCACCGATGCGCTGTTTGCGGTGATCTCGGCGGATGAGGCAGGTCAGATCGTAATCGGGGCGACGCCGCCCGACAGCCGGTTCAACCTGCCCTTCAGCGGCTGGTATTGGCAGATCGCGGCGAATGATCGGGTGATCGCGCGGTCGGCGTCCTTGCTGGATGGCGTGCTGTCCGGACCCACGGGGAATTACGATGGCGGCGCGGGGCGCGGGGCCGATCAGGCGCCGCTGCGGGTGATGCGCCGCGAAATCACCATTCCCGACAGCGACGCGACCATCGCCGTCACCGTGACTGCCCCCGCCCAGCAGATCCGCGCCAGCCTGCGCGAGGTGCGCCGCCCGCTGGCCGTGTCGCTGATCGTCCTGGGACTTGGGCTGGCAGTGGCCAGCGTCATTCAGGTGGCCATCGGGCTGCGCAGCCTGGACCGCATCGGCCAGGATCTGCGCCGCGTGCGGGCCGGCAGGTCCGACCGCCTGCCCCGTCCCGATGTCCGGGAACTTCGCCCGCTGGCCGCAGAGATCAACGCGGCCCTGGATCAGAACGCGGAATTGCTGACCCGCTCGCGGCAACATCTGGGCAACCTGGCACATTCACTGAAAACGCCGCTGGCCGCGCTGTCGAATGCGCTGCCCTCGGAACATGAAGGTCAGACGCTGATTGCGCGGATGGACCGGCTGATCGGATGGCATCTGCGCCGCGCCCGATCTGCGCAACCGCGCGTTCTGGGTCAGTACAGCGCCGTCCGCCCGGTCATCGAGGACATTCTTCTGGTGCTGCGCCGTCCCCTTCAGGACAAGGGGATCATGACCGCGATCAATTGCCCCGATGATGCGCGCTTTGCGGGCGAAAGGCAGGATCTGGAGGAAATGATCGGCAACCTGTCCGAAAATGCCGCCAAATGGGGCCGCAGCCAGTTGCGGGTCTCGGTGACCAGCCACGCAGACCGCCTGCGCATCGAGATTGCCGATGACGGCCCCGGCATGGCCGAAACCGATACGCCCCGCGCGCTGATCCGCGGCGCACGGCTGGACGAGAACGGCCCCCCCGGCGCGGGGCTTGGGCTGGCCATCGTGGCTGATCTGGCCGCGCTTCACGGTGGCGCATTGCGGTTGGAACGGGCGGATATCGGGGGACTTGCCGCAATACTGGACCTGCCCGCCTGAAATCTTGGCAAACTGCGATCGCCCTGATTTTACCATTTGATAAAATTTTGGACCTGTGCCAGCCTGATTCTTACCAACAGGTGAGCCAGGAGACGAAAATGTCCCAAGCAACGCTGTCGCCCGGAATCGTTCCGGGTCGACTGACACCGGATGAGCTGGCGGTGAATTTCGCCGATGTCGCCCCGCCGCTGGACCGGCACGAAGCCCATGTCGAGGCCGATCGCTGCTATTTCTGCCATGATGCGCCCTGCATCACGGCCTGCCCGACCGGCATCGACATTCCGCTGTTCATCCGCCAGATCGCGACCGATACGCCCGATGCGGCCGGCATGACGATTTTCCACGCCAACATCCTTGGCGGCATGTGCGCCCGTGTCTGCCCGACCGAAAACCTGTGCGAGGGGTCTTGCGTCCGCAACGACGCCGAGGGTCAGCCGGTCCGCATTGGCGCATTGCAGCGCTATGCCACCGACGGTCTGATCGCTGACGGCGCCCACCCGTTTCGCCGCGCCGAGCCGACCGGCAAGCGTATCGCGGTCGTCGGCGCGGGCCCGGCAGGCCTGTCCTGCGCCCATCGCCTTGCGGCCAAGGGCCATGACGTCACCATCTTCGATGCGCGGGCAAAACCCGGCGGGCTGAATGAATATGGCATCGCCAGCTACAAGACGGTCGACGGTTTCGCACAGGCCGAGGTCGCGTGGTTGATGGGCATCGGCGGCATCACCATGGAAACCGGGCGCGCGCTTGGCCGCGATCTGACGCTGGACACCCTGCGGGCCGAATATGACGCGGTGTTTCTGGGGATCGGGCTGGGCGCGGTCAATGCCCTGCGGACCGAGGGCGAGAGCTTTCAGAATGTTCGCGATGCGGTCGATTTCATCTCGGAACTGCGGCAGGCGGATGATCGCGGGGCCCTGCCCGTCGGCCGCGATGTCGTGGTCATCGGGGGCGGGATGACCGCCGTGGACGCCGCCGTTCAGGCAAAGCTGCTGGGCGCGGAAAACGTCACGATGGTCTATCGCCGAAGCCGCGATCAGATGGGCGCGTCCGAACACGAACAGGATCACGCCACCAGCAAGGGGGTGCGGATCATCCACGGTGCCGCCCCCATCGCGGTGCTGGGCAAGGGCAAGGTCGAGGCCGTGCAATTCGCCTATACCGAGATCCGCGAGGGTCAGCTGCATCTGTCCGAGAACGGCTTCCAGCTGCCCGCCGATCAGGTGTTCAAGGCCATCGGTCAGCGTCTGGAAGCGCCGCTTGCCGATCTTGATCTGGCCAAAAGCGGCAAGATCGCCGTCACCGGCCCCGGTCGCACCAGTCTGGATGGCGTCTGGGCCGGCGGTGACTGCGCCATGGGCGGGGACGATCTGACCGTGACTGCCGTTGCCGAAGGCCGCGATGCGGCCGAGGATATCGACGCCCGGCTGACCGGACGTCCCGTTGAAATCCCCGGTTGAGAAAGGGCACGGCCATGGCTGATCTGCGCAGCGAATTCATCGGGATCAAATCCCCCAACCCGTTCTGGCTGGCCTCGGCGCCGCCCACGGACAAGGAATACAACGTCCGCCGCGCCTTTCAGGCCGGCTGGGGCGGTGTCGTCTGGAAAACCCTGGGCGCCGAAGGTCCGCCCGTCGTCAATGTCAACGGCCCGCGCTATGGCGTGGTGCATGGTCCCGACCGCCGGGTCTTGGGCCTGAACAATATCGAACTGATCACCGATCGCCCGCTGGAGGTGAACCTGCGTGAAATCAAGCAGGTCAAGCGCGACTACCCCGACCGCGCCCTGATCATCAGCCTGATGGTTCCCTGCGACGAGGACAGCTGGCGCGACATCCTGAAACGGATCGAGGATACCGGCGCCGATGGGGTCGAGCTGAACTTCGGCTGCCCTCATGGCATGGCCGAGCGTGGCATGGGTAGCGCCGTGGGTCAGGTGCCGGATTATATCGAAATGGTCACGCGCTGGGTCAAGCAATACTCGCGCATGCCCTGCATCGTGAAACTGACGCCGAACATCACCGATGTCCGCAAACCCGCCGAGGCCGCCAGACGCGGCGGCGCGGACGCGGTCAGCCTGATCAACACCATCAACTCGATCACCTCGGTCGATCTGGACCTGTTCGCACCCGAACCCACGATCGACGGCAAAGGCAGTCATGGCGGATATTGCGGTCCGGCGGTCAAGCCCATCGCCCTGAACATGGTCGCCGAAATCGCCCGCAACCCGGCCACCGCAGGCCTTCCGATCAGCGGTATCGGCGGCGTGACCACATGGCGCGATGCGGCCGAATTCATGGCGCTTGGCGCAGGCAATGTGCAGGTCTGCACGGCCGCCATGACCTATGGGTTCAAGGTGGTTCAGGAAATGATCACCGGCCTTCACGACTATCTGGACAGACATGACATGGCCCTGTCCGACCTGATCGGTCGCGCGGTGCCGAATGTGAAGGACTGGCAGGAACTGAACCTGAACTATGTGACCAAGGCGGTCATCGATCAGGAAGCCTGCATCAAATGCGGCCGCTGTTATGCCGCCTGCGAGGATACCAGCCATCAGGCCATCGCGATGAAGTCCGGACGCGTTTTCGAGGTCGTCGAAGAGGAATGCGTCGCCTGCAATCTTTGCGTCGATGTCTGTCCCGTTCAGGACTGCATCACCATGCGCGAACTTGCGCCGGGGGAAACCGATCTGCGGACCGGTATCGCGCGGGGGGATTACGCCAACTGGACGACCCACCCGAACAACCCCGCGGCGACTGCCGCGGAATAAGGCGTGGCGCGGGGCCGGATCGGCCCCGCGCCTCATTCAGGTCAGCGGGACAGCGGGCGGAATTCACCCTTGGCTGTGGTCATCAGGCTGACCACGATGATCGCCAGACCGGCCAGGGTGAAGCCGGGAATGATCTCGTAGACCCCCGGTCCGCCCATGAAGCTGGCATTCAGCCCGGCCCAGGTCCAGACCATGACCGTGCCTGCGCCGACGACCAGACCGGCCACCGCACCCGAACCCGTCATCCGCGACCAGATCAGGGACAGGATGATCAGCGGACCGAAGGCCGCACCGAAGCCCGCCCAGGCATGGGCCACCAGCGACAGCACGTTCGAGTTCGGATCACCCGCGATGAAGGCCGCAACCACGCCGACGGCCAGCACCGCGATGCGGCCGACCATCACCACCTGCTGTTCGCTGGCCTCGCGGTTCAGGAACAGGCGATAGAAGTCTTCGGTCAGGGACGAGGATGATACCAGCAGCTGGCTGGACACCGTGCTCATGATCGCGGCCAGAAGTGCGGCGAACAGGAAACCGGTGACCAGCGGATGGAACAGCAGATTCGACAGGACGATGAAGATCGTTTCCGGATCCTCGATCGTCAGCCCGTTGCGCACGACATAGGCACGGCCAAAGACGCCGACACCGACCGCACCCAGAAGCGAGATCGCCATCCAGCCCATACCGATATTGCGCGCGGTCGACACGTCGCGGACGCTGCGGACGGCCATGAAGCGCACGATGATATGCGGCTGGCCGAAATAGCCCAGCCCCCAGGTCACGGCGGACAGGAATCCGACAGCCGTCAGGCCCTGGGTCAGCGACAGGAAATTGGGATCAACTTCGGACAGGGTGGCGCGGGCCTGTTCCAGACCGCCGCCGCCCGGCCCCATCAGCACCACAGCGGGCATGATGACCAGCGCCAGCATCATGATGCAGCCCTGCACGAAATCGGTCAGGCTGACGGCCAGAAAGCCGCCGATGACGGTATAGGCCAGAACCACGCCAAGCGTCAGCCAGACCCCGGTCTGATAGCTGCCGTCAAAGGCGCTGGCGAACAGTTTGCCGCCGCCGACCAGACCCGAGGCGGTATAGACCACGAAGAACACGACGATCACGATCGCCGACACCACCCGCAGGATCAGCGCACGCGACGGGAAGCGATTGGCAAGAAAACCGGGGATTGTCAGTGCGTTGTCATAGCGTTCGGTCTGTTCGCGCAGTCGCGGCGCGACGATGATCCAGTTCAGCAGCGCACCCACGAACAGGCCGATGCCGATCCATGCCTCGACCAGGCCCGTGGCATACAGTGCGCCGGGAAGACCCAGCAGCAGCCAGCCGCTCATATCCGATGCACCGGCAGACAGGGCCGCGACGGCGGGCGGCAGGTTGCGGCCGCCAAGGATATATTCCTCAGAGCTTGAAGTCGATTTGCGCCATGCATAGACGCCGATGGCAAGCATCAGCAGGAAATACAGGATCAGACTGATCCAGACACCAAGTGCCATGCTTCCTCCTCAGTAAAGCTGTTATGATCACCTTGCCGTGACAGAACATCGCAGCATGTGCAAGCCATGCGCCTGCATGGCCGCGGTGTGTCACGCCTTGCCGAGGGCAGTTACAGCCCGTAGATCGCGCCGAATTTCTCTTCCAGATAATCCAGCAGCGGATCGGGGCTGATCGCGGCGCCTGTCGCCTGTTCGATCAGATCGCGCGGCGGCAGCAAACCGCCATGACGCTGCACATTCTCGCGCAGCCATTCGACGCCGGGTGCGGCATCGCCTTCGGCCAGCGCCTGCGCCAGATCCGGGACATTCTTGCGCATCGCGGCGTTCAGGCATCCGGCATAGACATTGCCCAACGCATAGGTCGGGAAATAGCCGAACAACCCGACCGACCAGTGAACATCCTGCAGGACGCCATGCGCAGGGCGATCGACGGCGACGCCGAAGTCCTTCTGGAAACGGCTGTTCCACGCCTCGACCAGATCGTCCGTATCCAGACGCCCCGAAATCAGGTCGCGTTCCAGATCAAAGCGCAGCATGATATGCAGGTTATACTGCACCTCGTCGGCTTCGGTGCGGATAAAGCCGGGGGTGACGCGGTTCACCGTGGCGTAGAAATCATCGGCATTGGCGATGTTCAGCCCGTCGAAAGCATCGGACATGCGGTTGAACAGCCAGCCGGTGAAGGCACGGCCCCGGCCCATCTGGTTTTCATAGATGCGGCTTTGGCTTTCATGCACGCCCATCGACACGCCACGCCCCAGCGGCGTGAAGGCGTAATCAGGGTCGATACCCAATTCATAACTGGAATGACCGACTTCGTGGATCGTCGAATAGATGCAGTTGAAGGGGTCGGTTTCGACCACGCGCGTCGTGATGCGGCTGTCCTGCCAGCGACCGCTGCTGAACGGATGGACGGCGATGTCCATGCGCCCGCGCGACCAGTCATAGCCAAAGGCCCCTGCGCAGGCCCTTGCCAGACGCAGCTGGGTTTCCTGCGGGAAATGTCCGGTCAGCGGCTGTGGCTGTCGGTCCGCGCCCATGATGTCGTCCCGCAGCGCCACCAGACGCGGGCGCATGGCATCGAATACGCGGGCGATCTCGGCGGCGGTGGTGTCGGGTTCGTAATCCTCCAGCAGCGCGTCATAAAGATCGCCGCCATCGGCCAGCGCCGCCGCCTCTTCGCGCTTCAGCATCAGAACCTGATCCAGCGTCGGCAGGAAATCCTGCGGCGCGTCATTGGCCCGTGCCTCGGCCCAGATCCCCTGCGCACGCGAGGTGACGCGCGCAAGTTCCGCCGCCAGCCGCGCGGGAATGCGGTTGGTGCGGGTATAGTCACGGTCGATCAGCTGAAGGATCCGCGCCTCGACCTCGTTTTCGGGTTCGGCGACGGACAGCCATTCACCAATGCGGGGATCGGTGCGGCGTTCATGCAGCACCTCTTCCATGGCGCCAATTTCTTCGGCCCGCTGTTCGGTTGCACCGCGGGGCATGACCGTTTCCTGATCCCATCCCAGACGCTCGGCCACGGATGACAGCGCCTCGGTCTGGCGCTGAAAGGCGAGAAGATCGTTGAAGGCGCTCATTTCACGGTCCCCCGAACCGAGGTTTCATACGGAAAGCGGGCATGCGCCCGCGCGCGGATGATCAGCACGAACAGGGCCACCGCGCCCAGCTGATGGGTCAGGGCCAGCATCAGCGGCGAGGCATGCACGACATTCATGATCCCCAGCGCGATCTGCGCTGCGACCATCACCAGCATGACGGTAAAGGCGCCGCGCGTCACCGGATGAGGCGACCGACGCGCCCGCAGCCAGACGACGACCGCGAAGATCGCGACCAGATAGCCGGTCATGCGGTGGATGAATTGAACCAGCGCCGGGTTCTCGAAGAAATTCCGCCAGCCAAGGGTGCCATCCCAGATCGCAGCAGGAATCCACTCGCCCCCCATGGTCGGCCAGCCGGTATAGGTCCGGCCCGCATCGATCCCGGCGACCAGCGCACCGATCAGGATCTGCAGAAAGGTCAGGTGCAGCAGACCGGTGCACATCGAGAACAGCTTGGGCTCGCCCGCGCGGCGGGCACGCAGCAGGTCGGCCTCGGACCGGCCCAGCAACAGCGCGTACCACGCGATCAGGCCAAGGATCAGAAAGGCGATGCCCAGATGCGTCGCAAGGCGGTACGAGGCGACGCGGGTCATCCCCTCGACCAGGCCGGAACTGACCATCCACCAGCCGATCGCCCCCTGGATCCCGCCCAGAACACCGATGCCCAGCAACCGCTGCGTCCAGCCCGTCGGAATGCGGCGGGTCAGCAGGAAGCCCAGGAAACCCAGCGCCCAGACCAGCCCCACGGCCCGGCCCAACAGGCGATGCGACCATTCCCACCAGTAGATCTGCTTGAACCCCGCAAGGTCCATCTCGGGGTTCACCTCGGTGAATTGCGGGATCTGCTGATACGCCTCGAATTCGCGCTGCCATGTCGCCTGATCCATGGGCGGCAAAGCCCCGGTCACGGGCGCCCATTCGGTGATCGACAGACCCGAACCGGTCAGCCGCGTCGCGCCCCCCAGCGCGATCATCGCGGCCACCATTGCGAACAGGACGATCAGCCACAACCGGATCGCGCGGCGCGCGCCCTTGGGGGCGGCGTCGATAATGCCGGTCCGGGTGACGGGCCGGGTGACGGTCTGATCCGAGACTTCCTCGAAAATCGGGCGCTTGGCCATCTGGGGGCTCCTCTGACGTCGGGCGGAGGTTAGGTCGGGCTCAGCGGCGGGTCAATTGCCGCAGGACGCCGTGCAGGATGCGGACATCGCCCTGCGTCAGGGTCAGGCGTGACCACATGTTGCGCAGATTCAAGCGCATGCTTTCAGCCTTGGTTTCCGGAAAGAAGAACCCGGATTCCTTCAGTTTTTCTTCGTAGTGGTCGCCCAGCTTCTCGATCTCGACGCGATCCGCCAGCAACTCGGCGGCGGCCTTGCGGACATGCGGGGCCGGTTCGGGCGGCAATGTGTCGCGGCCCCATTCATAGCCCATCAGCAATACCGCCTGCGCCAGGTTCAGCGACGGGAAATCGGGATTGACCGGCACCGTCACGATGGCATTGGCCCGCGCCACATCGTCATTTTCCAGACCGGCGCGTTCAGGCCCGAAGATCAGCGCACAGCGCCCGTCCAATGCGCGCGCCTTGTCCATCGCGGTCTGCGGGGTGAAGACCGGCTTTGACAATTCGCGTCCGCGCGCGGTTGTCGCAAAGGCGTATTCGATCCCCTCCATCGCGCTGGCCAGCGTCGGATAGACCTTGGCATGGTCCAGCACCTTGCCCGCCGCGCCCGAGGCCATTGCGACCGCCTTGGGATTGGGCCAGCCATCCCGCGGTTCGACCAGCCGCATTTCGGTCAGCCCGAAATTCAGCATGGCGCGCGCGGCGGCGCCGATGTTTTCGCCCATCTGCGGGCGCACGAGGATGACGACGGGTGTGCGATTGTCTGACATGGCCGTTCGCATAGTCCGTCTGGAAGCGGCGGGCAAGCTGCGCTATCTGCGGACAAGACGAAGGAGAATATGATGTCCGACCAGCCGCAGCTTTATCTGATGACCCCCGCCGGTGCCCAGGCTTCGGCACTGGGGCCGCTTCTGGCCGAGGTGATGGACCGCTTTCCGGTCTCCTGCCTGCGCATCCGCGGCGGCGCCGAAGAGGATGAGTTGGGTCGCATCGCCGATCTGACCCGCGAAATCGCCCATGCCCGCGACGTGGCCGTGGTCATCGACGACCATGTGAAGCTGGCGCAGCGCCACGGGCTGGACGGCGTCCACTTGACCGACGGCTCACGCGGCGTACGGCTTGCGCGGACGGAGCTGGGTGCGGATGCCATCGTCGGCGCCTTCTGCGGCGCGTCGCGCCATGACGGCATGAGCGCGGGCGAAGCGGGCGCCGATTACGTCAGCTTTGGCCCGATCGGCGATTCGGCCCTGGGCCGGGGCGAACCGGCGCCGCAGGATCTGTTCCAGTGGTGGTCCGAAATGATCGAGATCCCCGTCGTGGCCGAAGGCGCCCTGACCCGCGACCTGATCACCCGCATCAGCCCCGCCTGCGATTTCATCGCCATCGGTCCTGAAATCTGGTCCGAAGACGACCCGATCGCGGCACTTGCGGCGCTGTGGGGCTAAAGCGGCACGGCTGATCTCAAGATTCATAGAGGAATGGCCATGCGGATTATCGTTACAGGCGGATCGAATTCGGTAATGCGCAAGGGCTGGACTAGCTATCTTCCAGAACAGTTCCCGGGCGAGATGACTCTGTTGCACAAATCGGGTGATGGCCGAGGTTCCCCCTTCCCCGGACGGACTTATCCCACAGCTTCCGTGACGGGTATGCCGAGCGCGGTGTATCCGTTCAGGACGGCGATTCGGACCTGGAGTTCAGCGACCTGACGGTCGAAGTCCCGCGCCACGAGCCGCTGCCCCAGCAACTTCACACAATGCATCTTTGTCTCGACGCGGCTTCGGCGGTGGTATCCGCTCCATCGTCGCCAGAGCGCGCGGCCCAGGTATTTCACCGCGCGCAGGGCCTCGTTTCGCGCCACGGCTCCAGCGGTGATCGTCTTCCAGGGCTTCGCGTTCTTGCGGG
>NZ_FOHO01000004.1 GCF_900111675.1 Paracoccus homiensis
GACAACGGCCCGGAATACGTCAGTGGCACCCTCATGGAATGGGCCGACAACCGGGGCATTGCCTTGGCATACATCCAGCCCGGAAAGCCTCAGCAGAACGCCTATGTCGAGCGCTACAACCGGACGGTCCGGCACGAATGGCTGGACTTATACATTTTCGAAAGCATCGAAGAGGTCCAGAAGATTGCCACCGAGTGGCTCTGGTCCTACAACCATGAACGCCCGAACATGGGCAACGGCGGGATGACACCTGCACAGAAACTGAAGATGGCCGCATAAATTTTACGACCAAGCCCCCGCAAAAACGGGGGGATTACCGTTCGACGTCATCAGGTGTTCGGTCAGCCGATCGACCACCGGGCCGAGGTGGAAGGCGGCGGTGCCGACCCAATTGGCCAGCGTGCTGCGGTGAAGCTCGATGCCTGCGCGCGTAAAGATCTGGCTCTGGCGGTATAAGGGAAGGTGCCCGGCTCAATCACCCGCTCAACGCGGGGCAGGCTTTCCGGAAGATGCCCGCGATTGCGGCGGGCGGCCCGGCGCGGGGGCGTGCGGGGCGTAGCCTCCGCATCCTGCCGGGTCTTGGCCTCGGCCACGGCAGTGCCGAGATCCTCGAAAGCCACCTGACGCTTGTCGTCGTTCAGCTTCTCGGAGCGTTTGCCATGCAAGATCTGGTTTAGCTCGGCGATCAGATGCTCCAGCCGCCGGTTGGTTTCCTGCAGCGCGTCCCGTTCACGCAGCACGGCAAGAACAGCGGCGTGTTGGCTTTCGGGGATGGCGGAAAGGTCGATGGAGGGAGCGGCGGACGTGCTGTCATCATATCCTGATCCATCTGTAGTTGAACGCCTTTTGTTGCATTCAGGTCATTCCGCAACGGCTGGATTCGGGGCTTCCAGAGGCCGGACCCGACGCCAGTCGAGACCGGAAAAAAGCGTCTCGAACGGCATTCGGCTCAGGGTCATGGCCCCGTCCCGGAACGCAGCACCAGCTTGCCTTGCTTGGCCAGCCGCCGCCACGCCGATAACTGGTGCGGCTGCACACCATACCGATCTGCAACGGCATTCACCGTGGCGACAGGCTCAAGCGTATGGGCGACCATCAAAGCTTTCACCTGGGTCGGCCACCCGCGATGGCCCGACGCATAGATCTCCACGCCCGGAGGTGTGAGAAACGAATTCTTGGCACACATTGCGAAACGCACTCTCACTGGTCGATGAAAAAGACTTCGCAGCAGCGCGTCAACCAAGCAATGTGGGGCTCAGCCGTCCGTTACACTGCATCTTCACGGACATCCGCGTCAGTCGTTGTCCGAGTAGCAATGCTCCCTGACCCTAACTTGAACGTTTGGTCGTTGTCCTGCCTGGTCTTTTTCAGTGTTTTGCGGCGACCCGGAATCCGCAGTTTCCTGTTGAGCTGTCGGGGTCGTTTCTGGTGCGGGAATGGACGTGATAGCGGTCGCAATAGCTGTCGTGGCACAGATAGGATCCGCCGCGCTGTGCGCGTGCGGCGCCCGGGCTGTCGTCGTCATTCACCGGGTCCAGCGGCGGCAGGCGGTTGCCCTGGGGCAGGGGGCCAAAGCGGTCGGCGGTCCATTCCCAGACATTGCCCGTCATGTTGTAAAGCCCGTAATCATTGGGCGCGAAGGCCCGCACCGGCGCGGTGCCCGGCCAGCCATCCTCGGCGGTGTTGCGGGTCGGGAAATGGCCCTGAAAGATGTTCATCGCATGGGCATCGCCGGGCATCATCTCATCGCCCCAGGGGAATTTCCGCCGCGCCCGCCCGCCGCGGGCGGCGCGTTCCCATTGCGCCTCGCTTGGCAATTGCAGCCCCGACCACTGGCAATAGGCCAGCGCGTCATACCAGGCAATATGCACGGCGGGGTGATCCTCGCGCCCGCCGATGTCCGATCCCGGCCCCTCGGGCGAGGACCAGCAGGCGCCATCGACGCGCCGCCACCATGGCAGGCCGGGCGGGCTGACCGGCCATGCCGCGGCATCCTGCAGAAGCAGGTGGAACACAAAGCTCCAGCCTTCACGCTCGGCGACCGTGCGATAGCCGGTCGCCTCGGTGAACCGGGCATATTCGGCATTCGTCACCGACGTGGCCGAGATCAGGAAGGGCGACAGCTTGACCTTGCGCCGGGGCGCGTCCAGATCGGCGGCAGAGCGCGACTTGCGGGCGCCCATTTCGAAGATGCCGCCGGGAATGGCGACCAGCCGGGCGCGCAGGGCGCCCCGTTCCCGGTCCGGGGCCCGCGGCACGGCCCGCGCCGCGGCCAGGAACATCGCGTCGCGACCCTCGGGTGCCGTATCGCGATCGCCGCGGCCCGCGCCGCAGCACGCCTTGCCCTGGTCCTGCATGATCCTGCCCCCCTTTTTTCCTATTCCGCCGCGCCGATGATGTCGCGGCGCTGCTTGTCCAGTTCCTCGCTATAGCGGCGCAGGGTGTGGGACTCGGTCAGGATGCCCAGAACGCGACGCTCGACGCGGTCGCTGACGACGGCCAGCGCCTCGCTTCGGCTGTTTTCGAACAGGGCCGCGGCCTGTCGCGCGTTCATCCCCGGCAGCAGGATGTCGGTCTGCTGATGAAAGAAGCTGGCCAGATCGCTGCGCGGTTCGGCCGCATCCGCATCGGCGTGGATTTCGGGCACCAGCACCACCGCGGCATAGGCATTGTCGGTATCGGTGACGATCACGCGCTGGGTCGAGCCCAGGGGAAAGGCCTGGCGGAATTCCTCGGCGGTCATGTCGTCGCGGGCGGTCACCACATCGCGGCGCATCAGCCGGTCCACGGTCAGGTTGCGGATCCAGCCGACATCATGGGCGCTGCGGATCGATTCACCGCGCAGGTGAAAGCGCCAGGTGCTGAAGGAATAGCCGAAGGTCTGCCGCACCACCAGCGACGAGGTGATCGAAGCCGCCAGAACCAGCACTGCGATCGGAAACTCGCCCGTGACCTCGAGGGTCAGGAAGGTCATCGCCAGCGGTCCGCCGATCACCGCGACGCCGAATGCGCTCATCCCGATGACGGCCAGCGCCGCCGATGACATCATGCCCGGCGCCAGCCAGTCCAGCGGCACGGCCAGCGCCTTGCCGACCAGCGCCCCCAGCAGCAACGAGGCAAAGAACAGCCCGCCCCGAAAGCCCGAGCCGATGGTGATCGCCGTCGCCAGCGCCTTCAGCAGGAACAGCCCCACCAGCGCGTGCAGCGCGACGTCGTGATCCAGGTTGATATGCATGGCGCCGTGTCCCGCCGACAGGATCTGCGGCGAGATCAGCGCAAGCCCGCCCACCAGCAGCCCGCCGATCGCGGGGCGGATCCAGGCCGGAATGCGGGCCAGCGTGGCCAGACGTTCGGTGCGGGTGACGCCGATCATCACCAGGATGCCTAGGGCCGCACAGATCCCGCCCATGGCAAGCGCGGGCAGGAAATCCATCGCGGTGATGGTCCCGATCGGGCCGACATCGATGGTGAAGGGCTCGCCCGTCAGCGCGCGCGAGACCAGCATCGCCACGATGGCGGCGGCGATGACCGGGGCCAGCGACACGGTGCTGTAGGTGCCGATGATCAGTTCGAAGGCGTAGAAGGCACCTGTCAGGGGCGCGCCGAAGGCCGCCGCGATCGCGCCCGCCGCACCGCAGCCGACCAGCACGCGCATATCCTCGCGGCGCAGCTTCAGCTTCAACCCCAGCTTCGAGGCGATCCCCGAGGAAACCTGCGTATAGGCCGCCTCCAGCCCCGCCGACAGGCCGAACCCGTTCGAGGCCAGGTTCTGCAGGCTGACCCAGATGCTGTCGGTCAGCGACATGCGCCCGCCATAAAGCGCGTTCGCCTCGATCGGGTCGACGATGCTGCCCTTGCGGCGGCGCAGGTGCAGAAACAGCGTGGTCAGCAGCCCGCCCGCGACCGGCGTCGCCAGCAATCGCCAGTCGCGCGCCAGATCCGATCCGCTGAGCCCGGCGCCGAAGGCCACGCCGTAAAGCAGGCTGTGCAGCGCCTGCGAGGCCAGGCTGATTGCGCTGACCACCATGCCCGCCAGCGCACCGACCGCCACCGCCAGCACCATGAAGCCGACCGCGTTGCCCCGCGCGAACAACCGCCGCCGCAACAGGTTCCCCCGCGCCGCAACCGCAAGCCCATGATGCTTGCGCGGCAACAGCACGTTCGGATCCCTCGCCCAGCCCATCGCAGAAACCTTGCCTCACATGACAACAACAAAACCCGGAAGTCGGGTCTGCGCCTGTCCCGTTTGGGATGGGTTCCTACCGTCTTGCGGCCCGGTTACAACCCCGGTTCGTCACATTCCGGGGGCAGACGCCTACAAAGGGCGATGGGCGCCCCCGTTGGGCGACCCAGGGCGGCGCAGCCGAGATCCCCGACAGGGACGGCAGTTCGCCCTAGCGACCGGTCTGGCCCAGAACCAGCCGCGTCGCGCCGCTGATATCGGGCAATACCTCGCCGTTGGCCAGACGCGCCAGGATGCGGCGTTCCTCGGCCTCGACCTCGGCTGCGTGGGTGGCGGCTGCCTCGGCCTCGGATGCGGGCATGATCAGGATGCCGTTTTCATCCGCAAGGACGGCATCGCCCGCATTGACCACGACCCCACCGACCGAAACGGGGCGGTTCATCGCCCCGCCGCCATTGGCCAGCTTGGTCGTCAGCGCGGCAAGCCCGCGCGACCACAGGGGAAGCCCCGCTTGCCGGATCGCCAGCACATCGGTCGCCAGCCCGTCGATCACCACACCCGCCAGCCCGATGCGGCAGGCCACATCGGTCAGCACGGCACCCCAGCAGGCGTGGCGGCGGTCGCCTCCCTGATCGACGATCAGGAAATCGCCAGGGCGCAGCAGCCGCAGCGCGTGGTTCAACAGCGTGCCGTCACCCGGCGGCAGCGCGATCGTCACTGCCGTCCCGGCCACCGGGCCATTGGCATGGCGGCAGGTGATCTGCGGATCGACAAAGCCATTGCGGCGGAAATGCCCGATGGTAGCGGGCTCGCAGCCGCCAAGGCGGTCGCGAAGCGCCGGGTCCATCTGCGGCGGCATGGGTGCGATATTGTAGGCGGTCATCAGATCAACCCCGGCAGCCAGGTGATGATCCCTGGAAACAGACTGAACAGAAGGATCCCGATCAGGAAGCAGAGACAGATCGGAATGGCGGCGGCATAGATCGACGGCATCGGGATCCAGGGCGCGCTGCCCTTGGCGGCGAACAGGTTATAGCCGAAGGGCGGTGTCAGGCTGCCCACGGCAAGGTTGATCAGGAACAGCGTCCAGAACCAGACCGGATCAAAGCCATACAGCGACACCAGCGGATCATAGATCGGCACGACCACCATCATGAAGGCGATCTGGTCGATGAACATGCAGGCGATCAGCGGGATCACCATCAGCAACAGCAGCATCAAGGCGGGGCTGAGGTCGAACTCGGTCGCGGCCTCAACCAGACCGCGCGTCGCGCCGGTAAAGGACAGAAGCTGGCTGAACAGCTGCGAACAGGCCAGAATGGCGATGATCATCGCGCTGATGCGCAGGGACGACATCAGCGCCTGCCCCGACATCTTCAACGAGAACTTGCCATAGAACGCCGCGACCAGGATCGCGCCCAGAACGCCCGTTGCGGCGGATTCGGACGGCGTGGCGATGCCCAGCATGATCAGGCCAAGAACGGCGAAGATGATGATGCTGAAGGGCAGCATCTTGCCGATGGCGGCCAGGATCGCCGGCAGCGAGCGGTCGTGGTCGTCATCGCCGGCAGGTGCCTTGGACGGGTCGGCCCAGATGCGGATCAGCGTATAGCCGACAAACAGTCCCGCCAGCACCAGGCCGGGAATGATCCCCGCGATCAGCAGCCGCGCGATCGACACATCGACCAGCGAGCCGATGATCACGACCAGCAGGCTGGGCGGAATGATCGGTGCAAGACCCGCACCGCCAAGGATCAGCCCGACCGAGATCTTTTCGTCATAGCCGCGATCCCGCATCGTCGGCAGCGCGGACCGCGACAGCATCGCCGTCACCGCCAGCGCCGATCCCGACAGCGCCCCGAACAGTGTCGACAGCGCGATCACGAAGAAATACAGGCGGCCCCTGATCTTGCCCATCAGCGTGTCGAGGGAATCGAAGATCACGTCGATCGACCCGGACCTGAACAGCAATTCCCCCATCAGGACGAACAGCGCGATGGTCGACAGCGTTTCCGAGGTGACGGTGTTATAGACGCTGTTGGTGAACATCCCGAAACCCGCAGGCCCCATCAGCCACAGCGTGCCCGCGACATTGATGGTCAGGAAGGCCGCGAAGATCGGGATGCCAAGGGCGAACAGCACCATCAACGACGTGACCCCAAGGCCAAGCGCAAGTTGCCAATCCATGATCAAAGTCCTTCCTGCGGATCTTCGTCCGCGTTCCACGGCAGGCTGTCGGGTGCCAGCGCGGCCCGCAGATAGTAGATCGCCGTCCCGGTAAAGCCGTAGCAGATCAGCCCCGACAGCCAGATCTTCGGGATCCTGACCGCAAAGGACGTGCTGGTGCCCGATTGCACCTGCCGGATCGCCTCGACCCAGATCATGTAGGCGGCAAAGCTGCAGACGATCGCCGTCAGCGCCGCGATGATGCGGATAAAGCGGGCCTGCGTTGCCGTGGGCAGCTTTTCTTCCAGGATGGTGATGCCGATATGGCCGCGCGTGCGGGCCAGTTCGGGCATTGCAAGCGTGGCCGCGGCGCAAAGCAGATACGCCACCGCCGAGGCCGACCACAGCGTCGGCGAATTGAAGAAATAACGGGCGACGACCTCGATCAGGAAGGTCACGACGATCCCCGCAAGCGCGGCGCCGCCCAGAAGGAACCCGGCGCGGGTCAGCGCATCATGCGCGCGCCAGATCCCCGCGCCGAATGTCCGGCCTTGGCTCATTCCGTCAGCCCGTTTTCCTGCGCCAGTTCACGCATGCGGGCGACGGTGTCCGGCGATTTTTCCATGCCCAGCTTCCAGATGCCCTCGTTGACCAGTGCGTCCAGACGCTCGGCATCCTCGGGGGCGAACTCGGTCGGCTGCATGCCCAGCTCTTCCAGTTCTTTCCATTCCTGAACGGCCAGACCGTCCAGCAGCTCGGCATTGGTTTCTTCCAGCTTGCGGCCCTGTTCCAGCAGCAGCGCCTGTTCAGCCTGGTCGAGGGATTCGAACTTGGACAGGTTCATCAGGATATAGGTATAGGTCTGCCCGAAGGTCGGCTTCGAGAAATATCCCGCAACCTCGTGCCAACCCAGATCCTTGACGCCGTTCAGGCCCCATGCGGCGCCGTCGATCACGCCGCGATCCAGCGCCGAATAGACATCGCCCGACGACATCAGCACAGGCGCGCCGCCCAGCCCCTCGGTGATGTTGGTATAGGTCGCGCTGCCCCGGATGCGGCGACCGTCCAGACCGGGCGATCCCTCGATCGGCTCTTCCAGCACATATTGGAAGCCCGACGATCCCAACGGCGGCACCGCGATCAGCTTCAGGCCCAGATCGGCGTAATGGGCGTCGACCAGATCCCAGATGCCGGCCTCGCGCACCTTGGCGGGATCGACGGACACCGCGTCCATGGCCGCGCCAACGCCGGTGGTGTCGGTGTGATAGGCGCCGTGGGTGTACAGGATGTCGAAGACGCCCGCGCCGACCGGTTGCAGCTGTTCGAAGGGCGGGATGACGTCAGGACCGCTGAGATTGATGCTGGTCTCACCGCCCGAGGCTTCTTCGACCATGTCGATAAAGCGCATCGCGACCTCTTTGGTATAGGTCGCGTTCATGTTGTAGCTGGTCAGCATCCGCAGATCGGTCGCCATCGCGGCCGCGGGAAGGACAAGTGCAGCCGTCGCTGCCGTGATCATCAAACGATTCATGGGTCTACCTCTCTGTTGTCGCTGTATCTTATTCTTTGCCCGCCGACCGCAAGCCGGTCGGTCGCCGCGCCCCCGCAAGCCGTACCGCGATCCGATCGCAGGCCTGGGCTGTGGTTTTCCGGGATCGCGTCATGTCGTGTTCTTCCTCGGGTTCTGAGGTCAGATGAACGATAATTCTGATGCCGCGTCCGGCGCAAATAGTCGCAGGCTATTCCAAGAATAGCACCGGGGCAGACCGGTCCCGCGCGGCCCGAGACGCGGCCGGATCAAGGGTGTTTTCGGGGCAGAATGCCTGCCTGGTGGGCAGATACGGGCCCGCGAAGGACGGGCGACAACCTTGGGTGGCTTCTGCAGGTCCGGCTTCACGCCAAGGCGCTGTCTGTTTCGACAATGCGGGGGGTGCAGCATAAGGATGCCATAGCATCGCCCTATGCTTCGTCGCTATATTTCCGGGATCACTGTGCTATTGGGGCCGCCGGGCCAATGGGGGTGCATCGCCGTGCTGCAGAATGATCTGAACTGGAACCTGCTTCGCACATTCTATGTGATCGCGCAGGAACAAAGCATCACTGCCGCGTCGAAACGGCTGGGGATCTCGCAGCCCTCGGTCAGCAACGCCCTGCAGAAGCTGGAATCGCAGCTGGGTTGCCAGCTGGTCTTTCGCGACAGCCGCCATTTCGAACTGACCCTGCGCGGTGAAAAGGTCTATCAGGAATGCCGTGACATGTTCCACGGGGCGGACCGCATCGTGCAATTGTCGCAGGACGCGCTGGAAGAGGAACGCGGCGAGGTGCGCTATCAGGTCATCTCGAACCTGGCGTCGCCGATGATCTACGAATTGCTGCGCCTGTTCCATCAACGCCACCCTTCGGTGAAACTGCATGTCGAGGTCAGAAACAGCCACGAAATCCTGCGCAATATCAGTAAGGGCAACGTCAATCTGGGCTTCTGCCTGTTGAACAAGCCGGTACTGAACCTGGAATCGGTTCGCCTGTTCCGCGAGGAATTTCAACTGTTCTGCGGGGCCGAGCATTCGCTTTACGGTCGCGAAAGCATCAGCGAGCGCGAGTTGCGGCAGGAACCGTTCATCTCGTTCACCTGCGCAAGCGAAGGCATGGGACTGGAGCCGATGGCGGTTCTTCAGGCCAGCGCGAATATCGGCAACCGTATCACCGGCGTCAGTTCGAACCTGCAAGAGGTCAAGCGCATGATTGTGTCGGGCATCGGGATCGGCCTGCTGCCGACCTATCCGGTGCAGGCCGATATCGACGAAGGCGTGCTATGGCCGATCCGCGTTACGGACCGGCCCATCGGGGCGGATGTGTATTTGGTCCATGCCCCAAAACAGGATCTCAGCGGGGCCGAACGTGCCTTTGTCCGCACCGTCGAGGAACTGGCCCCGATGTATCAGGATGTGACCTGACGGTGGGCCAGCTCGGCCGCAGCCAGATCCTCGATCGCGACGCCCGCCGATTTGAACAGCGTGAATTCGGCGTCCGATCCGCGCCCCGGATGGCGACCCTGCGCCAGCTCGGCCAGGTCCGCCTCGATCTGGATCGGGTCGAACAGGCCCGCGCGGGTGGGTTGGGCCAGATCGCCCGATTTCATCGCGCCGTCGACGCTGTCCACGAAGACACGTGACTGACCCAGTGCGGTATCGTCCGCCTCGCGCATATCCTCGCGGAAGGCGCCGACCAGGTCCAGATGGGTGCCGGGGCGCAGCCAGTCGCCATGGATGATCGGGCTGGTCGCCGCCGTGACCGTCGTGATCACGTCGGCGCTCCGGCAGGCCTGTTCCAGGTCGGTGACCGCCTCGGCGGGCAGACCGTCCTCGCGCATCGCCCCCGCGATCCGGGCCGAGCTGTCGCAATTGCGGCCCCAGACCATGATGCGATCATGGTTGCGAACGCTGGAATGGGCCGCGGCCATCGCGCGCGACAGCTGACCCGTTCCCACGACAAGCAGGGTCCGCGCGTCCTTGCGGGCAAGGTAATCCGCCGCCAGCGCGGATGCCGCCGCCGTTCGCCGCGCGGTCAGCGCATCGCCATCCATCACCGATTTCATTTGACCGGTTTCGCCATCGAACAGCATATAGCCCGCGTTGATCGTCGCCAGCCCGCGTTGCGGGTTTTCGGGAAAGAAGGTCACGATCTTCACGCCGATGGATTCGCCCGGAATCCAGGCCGGCATGATCAGCAGTGACGCCTCGCTGCCGTCGGGCTGCCTGATCGGCAGCACCTGACGGGGCGGGGCGACGACGGCATTGCGGGCGAACCAGTCGCGCAGTTCCTCGACCAGCGGTCGCCAGTCCAGCGCGGTTTCCAGCTGGTGTTCGGTCAGGAAGATGTCAGTCACGATCGGCCCTTTCCACGACAGCATGCAGCAGGATGTTCAGCGCGGCATCGAAATCCTGCGGCTCGCAATGTTCCTCGTTGTTATGGGTGATGCCGTTCTTGCAGGGGGCAAAGATCATCGCGGTCGGGCAATGCGTCGCCAGGAAATAGGCGTCATGCCCGGCCTGCGACTGGATATCGCGCCAGTTCACGCCCAGGCGGATCGCCTGGTTGCGGATGCTGTCGATCAACCCGGCATCGAAGATGTCGCCGCCCCATTCCCATTCATCCTCGATGGTCGCGGTGCAGCCCGCCACGGCGGCCGCCTCGTGGACCGAGCGGCGCATCTTCTCCGCCATGACACGCGTGGTGATCGGGTCGGGATGGCGCACATCGCAGACGGCCTCGGCGGTATCGGACAGGATGCCGGGCTTGTTCGGCCAGGCGGTCAGCCGTGCGGCGGTGGCCTTGCCGTCATGGACCGCGTAATCCCAGCCGATATCGTCCACCGCCGTCAGCCAGCGCGCGCCCGCGACCAGCGCGTTCCGGCGCAGATCCATCGGCGTCGGGCCGGTATGCGCGGTCTTGCCCTCGAACGAGGCGCGCATTCCGCGCACCGGATAGCCGCCGGTGACGATGCCGACATCGCGCCCCTCGGCATCCAGGATCGGACCCTGTTCGATATGCAGTTCGAAATAGGCGTCGATCTCGCCCGCCTTGCAGGGGCGGCTTCCGTCATAGCCGATGCGCTTCAATTCGTCGCCGAACCGGGTGCCGTCATCGCCGATCAGGTCATGGACCCAATCCACCGAATATTTGCCGACGAAACAGCCCGACGCGACCATTGGCGGCGAGAACCGGGCACCTTCCTCGTTGGTCCAGTCCACGATGACGATGGGGCGCTTGGTGACATGGTTCGCCTCGTTCAGGGCGCGAACGACCTCCAGCCCTGCCAGAACGCCCGCGATGCCATCGAAGCGACCGCCATTGATCTGGGTGTCCAAGTGGCTGCCGATCAGGATCGGCGGCAGGCTGTCATCGCTGCCTGCCCGCCGCGCGAAGATCGAGCCGCATTCATCGACTTCCACGCTGAGCCCCGCATCCTGGCACCAGGCCACGAACTGGTCGCGCATCTCCTTGTCGGCATCCGACAGCGTCAGACGCGAGAGGCCGCCCGGCCGTCCCTGGCCGATCCGACCCGAGGTTTCGATGGTTTGCCAGAAGCGGTCCAGATCGACGCGGCTGTCAGGGGCGATGGGCATGGCAGATCCTTCATATTGTCCAACGATCCGCCAGTTCAGGCTGTGCGGTCATGGTGCTGAATGCTTGTGCGCAAGCCTCTGACGGATCGGTCGCAAGCGCAAATAGCGCTGGCTTATGGCATCCAGAGACCGCTGATATGCAGACCGATTGGCTGGCGGCATTTCCGGGCATGTCCGGCCCAGTGCCGCCTATGCGCGGTCGGCAAGACCGCGGGGATTCCTATAATTTTTCAAGGAATATTGTATATCCTATTGGTTCACTGGCAAACTGACTGATCCGCGAAGTGATCGTCGCGGCCTGCACCCATACCGTCAAAACGGCGCCCGCCGGGCCTTAGGGGCTTGGCTTGTTTCCCGACAGCTTGCCTGCAGCCAGCATCAGGTCGATCTCGCCGGGCAGCAGGTCGCGCAATGCGGTCGCCGCCGGGGATTGCGCACGATCCTTCAGCCAGCACAGCGAATGTGTGCGCGTGATCGCGGGTCGGGTCACGGGTTGCACGCTGACCGTGCCGGTGGCGATTTTGTCCAGCCAGAAGGTCAGCGGCACGATCGTCCCGGCCAGCCCTTCGTCGATCAGCTTGCTGACCACATTCACACTGCCGGTTTCGTATTTCACATTCGGAACGACGCCGATGGCGCGGGCAGTTTCCTCGATGCGGCGGCGCAGGTCGCGGTTCACGAAGGGCAGGACCAGCGGGCGGGCAACGGCCTCGGCGAACGAGATCGGAGTGTTGCGCGCGCCCGGCGCGATGCGGGTCACATAGTGGAACGCCTCTTCGAACAGCGGGATTGACCCGGCCTGCGGCAGGTCGGTGGCCGCGTTGGGGATGATCGCCAGATCGGCATCGTGGCGCTGCAACGCATGACGCGCCCGATCCGAAGGATAGTCGATGATCCGCAACCGCATCTGCGGGTATTTTCGTTCGGCCAGGGGGTAGATCTCGCCTGCGATCGCCGCCGCCAGCGATGGGATCACCGCCAATGTCACCTCGCCGGTGACGGTGTCCTCGCTTTCGGTGACGGCCTGCCGGATCTGATCCATCCGCCGCAGCAGATCGGCCGCCTCGTCGCGCAGACGCTGACCGGCCCGCGTCAGCGACACCCCGCGCGAATGGCGCTGAAACAGTTCGGCGCCCAGATCATGTTCCAACTGGGCGATCTGCTTGCTGAGCGCGGGCTGCGCGATCCGCAGACTTTGCGCCGCCGCCGAGATGGACCCCGCACGGCAGACGGCAAGGAAATGTGACAACTGACGTGGTCCCATGGCGCGCTATAACCTTTTGGATATGACTTTTATGCCAAGTTAATATTTCTGGGTCTAGCATATCTTCGCTACCGTCAGGCTACCCGGTAGGAGGCCGGGCGCAGGGGAGGTAAGCATGAAAAATATAGGTTTTGCCGCGGTCGCGGCACTTCTCAGCGTGGGTGCGGCCCATGCCGAATGGGCGCCGGACGGCCCGATCAAGGTGCTGATCGGCTTCAAGGCGGGGGGTGGCGCGGACAGTCTGGCGCGGTTGCTGGCCGAGGATATCCAGGCGCGTGAAGGTTGGAACCTGATCCCCGTCAATGTCGATGGCAGCGGTGGCGCGATCATGGCCCGCGAGCTGAAGGATGCAAGGCCAGATGGTCTGACCATCGGCGTCGGCATCACCGACACATTCGGCTATGGCCTTCTGGCGGTGCGCGATCCCGGTTATGCAGCCGATGATTTCGACTTTCTGGCCACCATCGCCGGAACCCAGATCGCGGTCGTCGCCAAGGCAGATCGCGGCTGGCAGAACCTTGGCGATGTCATTCAGGACGCAAGGAACGGAAAGACGATCTCGTTCGGGGCGATGACCCCGCGGCTTGCCGATGGCGCCTATTACATCGGCAAGGCGAATGACGTCGATTTCAGCATCGTCAGCAATTTTTCCGGCGGGCAGGATGTGTTGAACGCAATCAGCGCGGGCGATGTCGATATCGGCTGGGTTGCGGGTCCGCAGAAGGCCGGTGTTCAATCCGGCGATCTGGTGAACCTTGCCAATGGCGAGGATCTGCCGCTGGAGATGTCGCCCGATGCGCAGAAGCTGGGCGATCTGGGCGTCGATTTCCATTTCGGGACGACCTTTCTTGCCCTTGCGCCCGCTGATCTGCCCGCGGATGCGAAAGCCGCGCTGAGCGATGCGATCATCGGGGCGGTCGAGGACCCCGACAGCAAGGTCAGCACCTTCATCCAGCGGCTGTTCGTGCCCAAGACCATGGGGGCCGACGCGGCGCGCGATTACGTCGATGCCGAGCGGCAGGATGCGCAGAACCTTCTGGACGCGACGGCGGAATAAGGAGTCGCGACGATGACCGTGACGACGCGCTGGAAGGATCTGGGATTGGGTATCTTCGGGATTGCGGCTGCGGGGGTGATCCTGTTCGTCTGGATCCCGGCAGATATCTCGACCGGGGTGATCGACACATGGCGCCGCGTGACCCGGATCGGTGACGCCATGCTGCCGGTCTTTGCGACCATCGGCATCCTTCTGTCCTGCATGGGGATCGCGGCGAATGCCGCGCTGCGCCGGCCCGGCGCGGATTGGGCACTGCTTCATGCGCCCATGCTGTTGATGGCCGGGGCGGTGCTGATGGTCAGTCTCGCGTTGATGATGCTGACGGGTCCGGTGCTGGCCTGGGTCGTGATGGGGCCGGATCAGCCCTACCGCATTCTGCGCGATGACATGCCCTGGAAATACACCGGCTTTCTGATCGGGGGAACATTCCTGATCGCGGCCCTTCAGGCGCTGGTGATGCGGCGGCTTCGCTGGCGATCCGTCGGGGTCGGGCTGTTGGCCAGCGTGCTGATCGCGATGTTCTACGGTCTTCCCTTCGAGGATCTGCTGCTGCCCCCGAACGGAGATTTCTGATGGGTGTTCTGGACTATGTTCTGGCCGGCATCGTCGAGGCGTTGACCGGAAACCCTGCGCTGGCGCTGGGACCGTTGATCCTGTCATGGCCGGTGCTGATGGTCGTGTCGGGCTTTCTGACGGGGGTCCTGATCGGCGCGGTGCCGGGGCTGTCGGGCCCGTTTGCAATGGCGATGGCGCTGCCGATCCTGATTTCGGCCTTCGGATTCAGCAGCGATGCCTTGCTGCCGGTCATGGGCTTTCTGGTCGGGATCATGAAGGGCGCGACGCTGGGTGGCGCGGTGCCTGCGATCCTGTTCAACATTCCGGGAACACCCGATGCCTTCATGACCACGCTTGACGGCTATCCGATGGCGCAAAAGGGCCAAAGCCGCAAGGCGCTGCGGGTGGCGCAGTTCGCCTCGGTGACGGGGGACAGTTTTTCCGATCTTGTTCTGTTTGTCTGCGCACCGTTTCTGGCCATCTCGATCGAGTTGTTTCTGGGCCTGTCGGAAAAGGCCGCGCTGATGATCCTGTCGCTGTCCTTCGTGGCGGTGGTCGTGGGCAGCGATGCGTTTCGTGGGTTGCTGGCCGTCAGCCTTGGCCTGCTGGTCGCCTCGGTCGCGACGGGGGCGGACGCCTATCCGCGTTTGTCGCTTGGCAGCGATGTGCTGGCTGCCGGGTTGCCGACGATCCCGGTGATCATCGGGCTTCTGGTCGTCAGCGAGATCCTTGCGGGCCTTGCCGAGCTGCGCCGCGACCGGCACAAGGCGCGTGCCCATGCGCCGACCCCCGATGACCAGTCCGGGCTAAGCTGGGCCGAGCGGCGCGCCCTTCTGCCCTTCATCGGTGTCTCGATGAGCCTGGGTACCCTGATCGGCGCATTGCCGGGGATCGGATCGACCCTTGCGGCGGCGCTGGGATATACGGCCGGGCGCAAGATGCACAAGGGGCCGGTGCCGTTTGGCGAAGGCACGCCCGAAGGCATCGCCTCGTGCGAGGCGGCGAATTCAGCCGTGTCGGGTGCCAATCTGATCCCGGCGCTCAGCCTTGGAATTCCCGGCAATATCTCGGCCGTGTTCCTGATCCTTGCCGCGACCAGCATCGGCGGCTTCAATCCCGGACCCTCGGTGTTCCGCTTTACCCAGGATCAGGTCAATCCCGAGCTGGTCATCGCTTTCGGGTTGTTCACGCTGATGGTGGTTGCGAACCTGCTGAACTGGGCGACCGGCGCCCGTTTCATGGAAATGCTGGGCGGTCTGATCCGCGTGCCGCGCCATATCCTGTTGCCGATCGTCCTGCTGCTGACGCTGACCTCGGTCTATGTCGAGGGCGGCGCGATGATGGATGTGATCATCCTGCTGATCTTTGGTGTCGCGGGCTGCCTGATGCGCTGGTCCGGGGTTCCGATCCTGCCTTTCGTGATCGCCTATATCCTGGCCGCCCCGCTGGAGATGACGATCCGCAACGCGTTCGAAGCCAGCGGCGCCGATCCCTGGTTCCTGTTCCACGGCTTTTTCTCGCCCGCCTGTCTGGTGCTGGCGGTGGCCATCATCGTCTTTTCCGGCTGGCTGCGCGCCGGTCGCCGGGCCGCCTAAGCCCGGTTCCCGTTTCCTGAAGGAGTTTCCGATGTCCCGTTCCGACACACGCCCCAATATCCTGTTCATCACCGCGGATCAGCAGCGTGGTGACTGCTATGGCTTTCGGGGGCGAAAGGTGCAGACGCCGCATCTTGACCTGCTGGCCAGCGAAGGCACCAGCCTTGAAACCGTGGTCACGCCCTGCGTGGTCTGCCAGCCGGCCCGCGCCTCGATCCTGACGGGGCTTTTGCCGCGCACGCATGGGGTCCATGACAATGGCATCGATCTGGACCCGGAACTTGGCGAAAAGGGCTTTGCCGGATCGCTGTCGGCGGCGGGCTATCACACGGCCAAGATCGGCAAGGCGCATTTTTCGACCTATCACGTCTTTGAAGAGACGGGTCGCCCCGAAAGCATCCCCGGTTCGGCCAAGGTGCCGCCGGGCTGGCGCGGCCCCTATATGGGCTTTGACCATGCGGAACTGGTGCTGGTGGGGCATAACTGGTGGCTGCCTGAGCAGCCTCCGCGCGGCCTTGCCTATGAGGAATGGTATTATTCCGATGGCCGGGGCGAGATGAAGAACAAACTGCTGTGGGAAAGCGTGCGCGATCACAAGGGCGCGCCGCAGGTCTGGTCATCGAAACTGCCGGTGGCCTGGCACAACTCGACCTGGATCGCGGATCGCGCCATCGACTATCTGAAGCGCGACCACGATCAGCCCTTCTGCCTGTGGGTGTCATTCCCCGATCCGCATCACCCCTTCGATGCGCCCGAACCCTGGGCCAGCCTGCATCGCCCCGAGGATGTGGACCTGCCCGAACATCGCAGCCGCGATTTCAGCAAGCGGCCTTGGTGGCATCAGGCGGCCTGCGAATCCGAAATTCCCAGCGAACATGCCGAAATCCGGCAGAAATATTCGCGTATGCCGGAATTGTCCGACGATCACCTGCGCGAGGTCATCGCCAATACCTATGGTCAGATCGCACTGATCGACCATTCCGTCGGTCGCATCCTGACCGCGCTGGAAGAACAGGGTTTGGCCGACAATACCTATATCGTCTACACCGCCGATCACGGGGATTGGCTGGGCGATCACGGGCTGGTTCTGAAAGGCCCGATGCCGTTCGAGGGGTTGTTGAACGTGCGCGCCATCGTCAAGGGCCCCGATGTGCCCGTGGGTGCGGTCAAGGATCAGCCGCTTTCGACGCTGGATCTGGGGGCGACCTTCATGGACTGGGCGGGCGTCGAAAGCCTGATGCCGATCCATGGCAAATCCATGCGCGACGTGATTTCGGGGGATGGCACCCGCGACGGGGCGCTGTCGGAATGGGAATTGCTGCCGGGCCGCGTCGGGGTGGGGCTGTCCCTGCGGACCGTCCGCAGCCGCACGGCCAAGCTGACGATGGACCTGAAATCCGGCGCCGGCGAGATGTATGACCTGACCAGCGATCCTGCCGAGCTGGACAACATCTTCGACGATCCGGCCCATGCCGCCCTGCGCGACAAGTTGACCGCGATCCTGATGTCACGCCCAGACGACATGCGCCCGAACCAGACCCCGGTCGGCATGGCATAGGGGCTGCGACATGACCACCATCACCTGTGTCGAGGATTTCCGCCGTCTGTATCGCCGCCGCGTGCCACGGATGTTCTACGACTATGCCGAAAGCGGATCCTATACCGAATCCACGTTCCGCCGGAACGAAAGCGATCTGGCCGCGATCCGCATCCGGCAGCGCGTCGGCATCGACATCTCGCGGATCGACACGGCGACCACCATGGCCGGCGCTGCGGCCAGGATCCCTGCGGGTTTCGCACCGGTCGGCATGCTGGGCATCCAGAACGCCGCCGGTGAAATCAAGGTGGCGCGCGCCGCCCGCGATTTCGGGGTGCCCTTCACGCTGTCCACCATGTCGGTCTGTTCGATGGAACAGGTCGCCGAGGCCACGGGAACGCCGTTCTGGTTTCAGCTATATGTCGTCAAGGATCGCGGCTTTGTCCGCGACCTGATCCACCGCGCCAGGGCCATCGGCTGTTCGGGGCTGGTGGTGACGATGGATCTGTCGATGCTGGGACAGCGCCACAAGGACATCAGGAACCGGCTGTCGATCCGCCCCGACCTGCGCAACCTTCTGAACATCGCCACCAAACCGCGTTGGGCATGGGACATGGCCCGCACGCCCTATCGCAGCTTTGGCAATGTCGTGGGCCATGCCAAGGGCGTCGAGGATCTGGCCAGCCTGCTGGTCTGGGCGTCCGAAATGGTCGATCCCGCGCTGGATTGGCACGATATCGAATGGATCCGCAAGGAATGGGGCGGCCCGATCATCCTGAAAGGCATCATGGACAGCGAGGATGCCCGCATTGCCGCGGATCTGGGCATCGGAACGATCGTCGTGTCCAATCACGGCGGTCGGCAACTGGACGGGGCGGGCAGCACGATTTCATGGTTGCCACGCATCAGGGATGCCGTCGGTGACCGCTGTGAACTGATGCTGGATTCCGGAATCCGCACCGGCATGGATATCTTCCGCGCCTGCGCCCTGGGGGCATCGGGTGTGCTTTTGGGGCGGGCGATGGTCTATGCGCTTGGCGCCATGGGGCAGCCGGGGGTCGAGCGATTGCTGACGATCCTGGAAAAAGAGCTGCGCACGACCATGGGCCTTGCGGGAAAACACAGCATCGCCACGATCGGCGCGGCGGATCTGGACCGCGACTAGCGTCGGTGCCAGATCCGCCGGCGGCATTGATCTGTGCGGCGCGACCGGGTTCCGGGTCCCTCAGGCGTCGCCGCGCTGTTTCGCGTTCTCGCGGGTCAGCGCCGCAAGGCGATAGAACCCATGCGCCATCTTGGAATAGGGTGTCAGCAGAAAGAAGGTCAGCACCGTCGCCAGATGCAGGGGCAGCAGCCAGCTGACAGCCCCGGATCCGGTCGCGGCATACAGCGCAAGCCCCGTCGCACTGACCGAAAACAGCAGCAGCACGAAGGCCATTTCGCCACCCCATGCCCCGCTTGCGCCCAGTTCGGGATCGGCCTTGGTTTTCAGCCATGCCAGCCCCGCGGTTCCGATACACAGCAGGATGCCGCCGGGAACGCCCAGCAGTTTCGGGATGCTGACAAAGGAATAGGGTGCTTCCAGCCCGAAGACGTAATGCAGCACGGTGCCGCTGGAGGTGGCGGCAAAGCACATCAGAAAGCCGTAAAGAACCGCCTGATGGAAATGGCGCCGGGCGTGGCTGAAGCGGTCCTCGTCCTCGAAATTGCAGCCGTCGCCATGCCCGCCCTTCAGGTTTTTCATCTGGCCGGCCAGCGCAAAAGCCCCGCGCAGATCCGTCCAGCGCAGCCTGCCGCCGCCGACGGTGGTCCAGTAGCCACGCAATGATATCGCGATGGTCAGCAGCGGCAGCAGGAAGGCGGGTGAAAAAATCGCCACCATCAACCCATGCGACAGATAGGCATAAAATCCCTCGCCCGAGGCGGGGCGCATCCCCTGCGCCAGCGCAAAGATCAGTCCGAAGCCCAAAACCAGAAGCCCCGTCATCGCCACGCCGTTGCGGTCGAAAACATGGGCAAAGCGCGCGGGCCAGGCATGGGCCTTCCAGCTGTCCTGACGGACATTCGCCAAAGCCTGCGGCAGGTTCAGGTCGAATTCATGTGGTGCGGTATACTGGCAGGCGTAATAGCAGCCGCGGCAATTATGGCACAGATTGGCCAGCTGCGTGATATCGCCATCGCTGAAGGCGCGTTCGCGATGCAGGGCCGGAAAGACGCTGCAATAGCCTTCGCAGTAACGACAGGCGTTGCAGATTTCCGACTGGCGGCGCGCCTCGGCGATGAAATCAATGTGCATTTGCATGGGCGGCTGCCTCCTTGCCTGCGATGCGTCCGAAGACGGTGCCGATGGTCATGCCGAACCCGGCCAGATAGCCCTGACCCAATATCGACCCGGCCATGGTCTCGCCCGCGGCCCAAAGATTGCTGATCGGCCGGTCGCCGATGCTGCATTGCGCGTTCCGATCCACCTTCAGGCCCAGATAGGTGAAGGTGACACCGGTGCGCAGCGAATAGCCGTAGAAGGGCGCCTGGGTGATCGGGCGGGCCCAGTTGGTCTTGGGCGGGGTCAGGCCGCTGGTTGCGACACCGTCCAGCTCGGTCGGGTGAAAGCCGCTGGTATCGCCGCAGGCGCGGTTGAATTCCTTGACCGTGGCGCGCAGCCGTGCCGGGGGCAGGCCCATCTTTTCCGCCAGTTCTTCCAGCGTGTCTGCCTTGATCGGCGGAAAGACCGAAGGCATGAACAGGTTCAGCGATTTGGCGTCGATGATGACGTGACCGACCTGATCTGGCTGTGCGGCGACCAGACGGCCCCAGATCGCATAGCGTTTGGGCCAGACATCCTCGCCCTCGTCATAGAAGCGTTCGGCATCCCTGTTGACCACGATCGAGAAGGGCACGCAGTCCAGACGTGTGACGATGCCGCCATCGAATTTCGGGGCACGACCGTCGATGGCGACGGCATGGCATTGGGTGGGGTCGCCCACCTGCTGAACCCCCTGATCCAGAAGGTCCGCCAGCACGACGCCACGGTTATAGGGCGTGCCACGGATCAGGAAATTCCTGGCCGCCGGACCCCAGGCCCTGGCCAGCCAGTCAGTATCGGCCTGAAACCCGCCCGAGGCCACGATGACCGATTGCGGCGACAGGCTGTGCTGCGTGTCGCCCGTGGAATAGTCGACGCGGCACACGCGATCACCGTCCAGCGCGACATGCGTCACCTTGGCATCGTAATGCACGACCACGCCCAGCTTTTTCGCTGTCCGATAATAGGCATTCACAAGGCTTTTGCCGCCACCAAGAAAAAAGGCGTTGGTTCGCGCCAATGACAATGTGCCAGACAGCGAGGGCTGAAACCGGACGCCGTGCGATTCCATCCAGGGCAGGCATTCTTCGGAACTGCGGATCGCCAGCCGGGCCAGATCTTCGTCCGTCTTGCCGCCGGTGACCTTCATCAGATCGTCGAAATACTCGTCCTCGCCATAGCTTTCGACCAGGGGTCCAAGCGGGCCCGAATGCATGCAGCGAAAATTGCGGGTGTGGCGCGAATTGCCGCCGCGATATGCCTTGGGCGCGGCTTCAAGAATGACCACCTTCGCGCCTGCCTCGGCCGCCGTGATGGCCGCGCAGAGGGCGGCATTCCCGCCCCCGATCACCACGATATCTGGATCTGTCGCCATCGCCTCCTCCGTTTGGGATGTTCTAGCGGGGGCAGATTGATTTGACTAATTCCGTGTTTTCAGTGATTGATAGGCGATGCGCATCAATTTTGATTTCATCGACCTTCAGGTCTTTCTGGCGGTGCTGGAGACCGGGTCTTTTCATGGCGCGGCACAGCGGTTGTCGCTGTCGCAGCCCTCGGTCACGCGGCGTATCGCGGGGCTGGAGGAAAGCCTTGGCTCGACCCTGTTTGAGCGGACCACCCGCGCGGTGCGGCCCACATTGGCGGCGCGGCGATTGCAGGTCAGCGCCGAGGCGATGCTGGAAACTGCGACGGAAACCACACGCGCGATGCGCGACGAAAGCCAGATCCACGCCTATCAGCGGGCGCAGATCCTGACCATTGCCAGCATTCCCACGGTGCTGCGGCATCTGCTGATCCCGGCGATGCGGACGTTGCAGGCGCGCAGGGCCGGGCTGCGCATCCGCCTGATGGATCTGTCGGCAAGCGGGGTCGCTGATGCGGTGGCCAGTGGCGAGGCCGAGATCGGCGTGACCTCGATGTCGCTTCACGACGCCTCGACCCAGTTCGACAACCTGTTCGCCGATCCCATCGTTCTTGCCCTACCGCAGGGGCATGACCTTGCGGATCGCGGTCATCTGGATTGGGGTGACTTGCGCAATCAGACATTGATCCTGCCCGCCCGCGGCACCGGCAACCGGTTGCTGATCGACGATGCATTGGCCCGCGCCGCCGACCGGGTGCACTGGGTTGTCGAGGCCGGGCGTTCGACGACGATGCTGCGGTTGGTCGAGGACGGGATCGGCATCGGACTGCTGCCGCGTATCGCGTTGCAGAACGACGCGGCGCGTGGCGTGGTCTGGCGACGGATCGGTCAGCCCCAGATCCTGCGCCCGATCGGCCTTCTGTCCCGCACCGCGCAACGGCCGACCGGCGCCTTGGCCGATCTGATCGAGTTGCTGCACGCCGCGGGACGGCAGTTGCGCGATGGCTAGGGCGGGCAGGGCCGCCGTCAGATCAGGTCGTTGCCCTGGTTCGTGCCATGAAAACTGCTGGCACGCAGGGCGCGCACGCGGACGCGCTGCGCGGCCTCGATATGGGCGCGCATGGCAGCCTCGGCGCGCAGGGCGTCGCGGGCCTTGATCGCGTCCAGCACCGCCAGATGTTCCTTGACCGCCATGTCCGCGCGGTCGGATTGGATCAGCGTTGTGCGTCCAAGGATCATCAGCGCCTTGTGCAGCGCCTGAATGGATCGTGTCAGAAACCGGTTCTTCGCCGCATCGACCAGTGCGGCGTGAAATTGCCGGTTCAGGGTGAACGCCTCGGCCGAATTTCCAAGGGCCGCCATCTGCTGGTTCATGTCATACAGCTCCTCGATCTCGATGTCCGAGGCCGCACGAGAGGCCAGCCGCGCCGCGGTGCCTTCCAGAACGGCGCGCATCTCGTACAGCTCCATCACCTCGGCATAGTCGAGGCCGCGGATCGTGGCACCCTGACGGGGAAGATGGGTGACGATACCGTCTGCTTCCAAAAGGCGGATCGCTTCGCGGATGGGGGTGCGCGATACGCCCAGCCGTTCCGCCAGTTCGGTTTCGCGCAGTCTGTCACCGGGTCCCAGCCGTCCTTCGCGCAGGTCCATCAACAGCCGCTGATAGGTGGCATTGCCCTGCGGGGTACTGTCATCGTCGCGGGTCATGGCGTCCTTGGTCCTTGTTGCATCCAAATGGATACAATGGCACACAGTAGGCGTCAAGAATCGCGAGGGGACTGGCATGGGCATGATTCACACCGCTTCACCACTGGCGCGGCGCGGCCTGACCCTTGCGCTGGCGGGGGCTGGGACGGCGCTGTTCTGGCTGCTTGATCTGCCGCTGCCTTTCCTGTTCGGGCCGATGGCCTTTTGCCTGGCCGGTGCGTTGGCGCATCTGCCGCTGAAAGGGTTCGGTCAGATTTCCGTCGCCGCGCGGACCATCCTTGGCGTCGCCGTCGGGGCCTCGATCACGCCCGAGGTGGTGGGCCAGTTGCCGCGCATGGCGCTGTCGGTGGCGCTGGTTCCGGTATTCATCGGGCTGATCGCGCTGGTCGGCGTGCCGTTCTTTCGCAAGCTGTGGCATTTCGACGGGCCGACGGCCTATTACGCGGCGATGCCCGGCGGTCTGCAGGACATGGTGATCTTCGGGACCGAGGCCGGCGGCGACCCGCGTGCCCTGTCGCTGATCCATGCCACGCGGGTTCTGATCATCGTCACGCTGGCCCCGTTCATTCTTGGGCATTTCTATGGCGCGGCACTGACCAACCCGATTGGCGCACCGGTCACCGATCTGCCCCTGCACGAGGTCGCGATCATGGTTCTGGCCGCCTGGATCGGCTGGAAAGGGGGCGAGCGGGTGGGGCTGTTCGGCGCCTCGATCCTGGGACCGATGATCGTGACGGCGGCCCTGTCGCTGGCCGATGTGATCCATTCGCGCCCCCCGGCCGAGGCGATCCTGGCCGCGCAATTCTTCATCGGCTGCGGCATCGGGGTTCATTTCCTGGGCGTGACATGGCGGGAACTGACCCGCGTCGTTGCGGCGGGCGTGGCCTATGTGCTGGTGCTGGCGGTGCTGGCGGCGGGGTTCACCGCGCTTGTGACCGCGCTGGGGCTGGGCGATCCGGTGCCGGCATTCCTGGCCTTCGCACCCGGCGGTCAGGCCGAGATGACCGTGCTGGCCATCGTCACCGGGGCCGATCTGGGTTTCGTCATCACCCATCACCTGACGCGGATCGTGCTGGTGATCGTGGGGGCGCCGCTGATCGCGGGGCTTATGGCGCGTAGACCTGCGGGTTGACCATATTGATCGGCACCCCGTCCGCATAGGCGTTCACCTGCTGGAAGATGTCGGTGAACTGCCTGTCCAGCTCGTCCTCGGTGACAAAGCCGATATGTGGCGTGGCCAGCAGGCCTGGGTGCGATAACAGCGGGTCGGACGCATCGGTCAGCGGTTCGTGATCAAAGACATCGACCGCCGCCATGCCGGGACGGCCCGCATTCAGCGCGGCCAGCAATGCCCCCGGCGCGATCAATTCCGCGCGGGCGGTGTTCACCAGCAGCGAGCGCGGCGACATCTGGGCCAGATCATCGGCGCTGATCGTTGCGCGGGTTTGCGCAGTCAACCGTTTATGCAACGAGACGATATCGCATTCGGCAAAAAAGGCCCGGCGGCTGACAGCAACGGTTTCGCCATCGGCAAGGGCACGGGCGCGGCCTGCCTCGGATGCCCACCAGATCACGCGCATCCCAAGGGCGCGGGCATGGCCCGCCACCACCCGCCCGATCCGGCCATAGCCGTAAAGCCCCAGCTTTCGTCCGCGCAGCGAACGGCCGACACCCATCTGCCAGTTCCCGGACTTGGCGCTGGCAATCTGTTGGGGCAGCTGGCGCATCGCCGCCAGCATCAAGGTCAGCGTCAGTTCTGCCGCGGCATGATTGGCGCCGTCGCCGCCGCTGTGCGAACACAGCAACACACCGTGATCGCTGCAGGCCGCCACATCGACATGCGGAAAGGCCCCGCGCTGGGACACCAGCCGCAGGGCGGGCAGGTGCCGCAACAGATCGCGCGTCACCTTCGTGCGTTCGCGAAACAGGACAAGGCACTCGGCATCCGACAGCCTTTGCACAAGTGTCGCCATATCCGGGGCGTGATCGGTCCAGACAGTCACCTGATGCCGATGCAGCAGGTCAAAGCAGGGCAGCCTGCGCAACGTGTCGAACCAGTCGTCAAGGATATGGACCCGCATCGCGCCTATCCCTGCCCGGACAGCGCCTTGATCGCGCGGCTGACGCGGTCATGAAGCTCGACCAGGGCACGTTTGTCGGGGTCGTTGTCTGCGATGCGCTGCGACAGGTCATTGCGAACCTCTTCCAGTTCGCGGCAGGCCCGTTTCAGTTTCTCGTAATCGCTCATGTTGGTGCCATCAATGCGACAGCAGGACGGGGATACGGGTTCTGGACAGAACCTCGGAGGTCACGCCGCCCAGAAAATCCTCGCGGAATTTGGAATGTTCGAACGCGCCCAGCACCAGAAGCGACGGGTCATGCCGTTCGCACCAAGTCAGCAGCGTTTCCGCGACGGGGTGGCTGCTGGGCCATTCCTGGTGGCTGGCCTCGACACCGTGGCGGGCCAGATGGGTCATCAGGTCGTCGATCGGCCAGGCGTTGCGCGGGCCGACGGTCAGAACACTGACCTGACCGTCCTCTTCCAGCAGGCGCAGACTGTCCGACAAGGCGCGTGCCGCGGCGCGACCCCCATCCCAGGCCAGTGCGGCGTGGTTGTGCCGGGCGGCAGCGTCATGGCCGGCAGGCACGACGATCACCGGGCGACCGGACATCAGCGCGATCCGGTCGGGATGGACCGTGACATGTTCGTCATCCTCGTCGGAATGGGTGCCCACGATCAGCATGTCGTAATGGCGCGCGGCCTCGGACAGGACCTTGTCCACACGGCCGGTGATTTCGGTCAGTGGCACATCCTGATCCAGGTCCAGCGCCGCGCGTTCCTGGGCGAAAGCCGCCTTGATCGCCTCGACGACGCTGTTGTTGGCGCTTGTCAGAAGTTTGCGCACATCATTCGGGATCCAGCGGGATCGGCGGTCGATGACCTCGTGTCCGCTATGGGCCAGAATGGCCGTGACATGCGCGCCGTGCCGCCGCGCCATCGAGGCGGCATAGCGCAGCGCGGCCCGCGACCCGTCGGACCCGTTGAACGCCACAAGCAGGTTCATCATCGGCATGTCAGTGACCCTTCCAGACGTCGGACGGGACATAGACCTTGCCATCCGCCAGCTTGCGCGCGGTCCGCAAAAGACCTGCCGAATTCAGCGTGAAATGGTTGTTCATCTGGAAATCCAGCAGAACCTCGATCGTGCCCGAGGCGTGTTCCAGAACCACATTGGCCGGGCTTTCCGTCGGGCGCTGCAAAAGACCGTCGGCCACGGTTCCGGGGGTGAGCGCGCAAGAGGCAAGGCATTGCGACCCGGTCACCGCCATCGAAGGATGCGTGGTCCAGGGCATGAAATAGCGGGTCGCGATGGTGCCGCCGTTCCGCGCCGGGGCCAGAAGGCCGAATTTTGGCGTGACCGATTTCGACACGTCCCCCATGCCCATCGCCCGTCCGGCGCTGATACGGATCGATTCCATACGGGCGAAGAAATCGGCATTGGCGTCCAGTTCGGCAACGGTTTCATGGCCGGTCAGGCCGAAATCCTCGGCCCGCGCGATGACCATGGGCATGGCCACATCCATGCAGGTGACCTCGATCCCGTCGAAACGGTCGCGCAGATGTCCCGTCGGCAGAAACGCCCCGGTCGAGGATCCGACGACCCCCATGAAGTTCAGCGCGATCGGCGCGGCCGTGCCCGGCACCCCCGCAATCGCGACCGCGCCGTCATAGCGCGTCGCCCCGTCGGGCGTCTGGACGCGGGCCAGCACCCGTGCACCGGTGTTGACGGCACGGATCCGGACTTCGGTTTCCGTGCCGGTCGGCGCGACCAGCCCCATCTCGATCGCGGCGGGACCGACGCCCGACAGGATGTTGCCGCAGGTCGGCTTGAAATCGACCAGCCGATCCTGGACCGAGACCTGGGCGAAGAAATAATCCACATCTGCCCAGTCATCCTCTGACGGCGACAGCATCGCCACCTTGGTGGTCACGGCGACACCACCGCCGATCCCGTCGATATTGAGCGGATGCCCCGAGCCAAGCGCGGCCAGCAGCACCTGCGCCAGCATCTCTTGATCCTGCGGCAGGTCGGCGCGGTTGAAATAGGGCCCGCGCGATGTGCCGCCACGCATGAAGACGAAGGGAATGCCTGTCTGTGTCATGTCAAAGCCTTTCTTGGTGACGTGTGGCGGGTCATTTCAACGGCCAGGGCAGATCCACGGCGTCCTGCAGCAGCCCCGGCGGGAAATCGCGGTTCAGCGCACCGGCCATCACGCACATCAGCGCGATGCCGCAGGCCGTCAGGATCGCGGTCTTGGGCCAGCCCGCCTGGGCGCGGACCCGCAGGAAGGCGATGAGGAAACCGAACAGCGCAAGGATGAAGCCAACCACATAGGTCGCCGCGATCAGCGCTCCGAACCAGGCCAGCGTGCCCCACAGCCCATAGGGCGCGTCGGCATCCTCGCCCGCCAGTTCCTTGTCGGCAAAGACGGCATCGGTTTCCGGTCGCAGGATCATCTGCACCAGCAGGATCAGCAGCGCGATCAGGGTGATCGCGCCAATGACCAACGGCACGATCTTGTCGGTCAGGTTATAGTCGGGGATCATGTTGGCGTTGATCAGAGCCGTGACGACATAGGCCATGATCACCATCAGAAAGACGATCGGCGCACGTTTTGACCCCGATTGCACCTCTCCCTCGGCCATGATCGACTTGGCCTGACGCAGGCCCAGCACGACCGACACCACGGTCACGATCAGCAACACGATCACGATGGGCGAGAACAGATAGCTGATCCCCGCGTCGAAGGAGTCGCGAAACCGGAAGGACGCGATCTGGAACGCCTGGTTCGAGAATTTCTCGACCGGGTTCGACAGCACGAAACCGATCAGGAACGCCGGGCGCGACCAGTCGAACCGGCGCAGGAAGATGCCGATCAGACCGATGGCGAACAGCGCCAGGATATCCTCGAAATTCTGGCCCGACTGGAACGCCGCAAAGCTGATCAGCATGAACAGGAACGGTGCCAGATAGGTGAAGCGGATCGTCGTCAGCCGCGCGATCCCGCCCGAGGCCGCGATGCACAGAAGCGTGCCGACGACATTGGCCAGAGCCAACAGCCAGACGATGGAATAGGTGATGTCCAGATTGTCGCGCAGCATCGAGGGGCCGACCTCGATATCGCCTGATCCCAGCAGGGCGATGGCCCCGATGAAGATCGCCATCGATCCCGAACCGGGAATGCCGAACAGCAGCGTGGGGACCAGCCCGCCGCCCTCCTTGGCGTTGTTCGAGCTTTCAGGCCCGATTACGCCGCGAATCTCGCCCTTGCCGAAATTCGACTTGTCCTTGGTGGTCTGGACGGCATGGCCATAGGCGATCCAGTCCACGACCGATCCACCCAGACCGGGGATCACGCCGACAAGCACCCCGATCAGCGAACAGCGGATCGACAGCCATTTGTTCGCAACCCAGTCACGCACGCCTTCGCCCCAGCCCGCGCCCAGCTTGGCATCCTTGGCGATGGACCGGTCCTGCCGCAGCAGCGACACGATTTCCGGCACTGCAAAGATGCCCAGACCCACGATCACCAGTTGCAGCCCGTCGGTCAGATAGGGAATGTCATAGGTGGCCATGCGCAGGCTGCCGCCGGCATCCGCCTCGCCAATGGTGCCGATCAGCATGCCCAGCCCGGCCGCCGCCAGCCCCTTCAACGCCACGCGCCCCGCCAGAACCGCGACCATCGACAGCCCAAGAACCGAGATCATCAGCATCTCGGGCAACCCGAATGCCAGAACCAGCGGTCGTGCCACCACGATGAACAGCGTCAGGAACAGCGCCCCGACCAGCCCGCCGAACAGCGACGAGGTAAAGGCCGCCGACAGCGCCCGCGCCGCCTGACCACGCTTGGCCAGCGGAAAGCCGTCCAGCACCGTCGCCTGCGAGGCCGAAGACCCCGGAATGCCCATCAGCACCGACGCGAAGGTATCCGAGGTCGGCACGACCGCGACCATCCCCACCATCAGCGCCAGCCCCAGAACCGGGTCCAAGCCGAACATGAAGGGCAACAGCAGCGACAGGCCCGCGATCCCGCCCAGCCCCGGAAAGACGCCGACGGCCAGGCCCATGACAACCCCAAGCACCAGATAGCCCAGAACAACGGGTTGCAGAATAAGCGCCCATGCCTCGCCAAGGGCGGGCAGGGCGGTTGCGAAGAGTTCCATCGCACCCACCTTGGATTTTTCGGAAAAGGTAAAATGAGGCCCCGGTCCGATGCCGGGGCCGTCAGGTGGCGTCGCTTATTTCAGCGAGACGCCATAGGCTTCCTGCAGCCAGTTCTGGACATAAGCCTTGGCCTCGTCCGATACGGTCGTGCCTTCCTTGGTGGCACGTTCCGCACCCGCGCCGACAAAGACCGGATATTCGCCGACCTGCTGGGTCGCGCGTTCCGCGAAATCGGGGCGGTTGCGGATGGCATCGAAAGCGTCCGAATAGGTCTGGGCCACGTCATCGGGCGTGCCTGCGGGCAGGAAGGCGATCTTCTGGACCGGGAAGCCTGCGATGAAGAAGGCTTTCCACGCATCCCATGCCTCGCCTTCGGTTTCGCAACCATCGGTGGCCTGGCAGACCTCCTTGAAGGTCGGAATGTCGGGGAAGGTCGGGTCGCGAACGATATTGCCGTCCTCGTCCAGCGCGCCCCAGGTCATCATCGGCACGGCCTTGCCCTGTGCGACCAGATCGGCCGAGGCGCCCAGATAGGCAGATGAGGTCTGGTAGTCGATCGTGGCCTCGCCGCGTTCGAACATCAGGCGGCCATCGCCGCGTCCCTTGATCCCGAAGACCGGTTCGACATTCATGCCCAGCATTTCCCAGGCCAGCAGCGGCACCAGGTCAAGCCGCGTCGCCCCCTGCGATCCGTAGATGAAATTGGTACCCTTCAGCCCGTTGGCCGAACCGTCGAATTTCTCGCCATCGGTGGGGTTCAGATATGCCACGCCGCCGGTGCCCGATGCCATGACCGGCACCCAGTCGCTGTATTCATAGCGCACCCGCGGATCGCCCAGCAGATAGGGGAACTGGGTCGAACCCGAGGTGCCGAAAAGCAGCGTGCCTTCCTCGTGTTCCTGTTCTTGGAACCAGTTGGCCCCCTTGGTCGAACCGGCGCCGGGCATGAATTTGACCACGACGGTCGGATTGCCGGGCAGTTCCTCGGACAGAAGCGGGGCAAAGAAGTTGGCCCATTTCGCCGAACCGCCGGTTTCCGAGAAGGGGATGACCCATTCGATCGTCTTGCCGGACAGGTCGACCTCTGCCATGGCCGGGGCTGCGATCAGGGTGGCTGCCGCAACCGAGGCTGCGAGTTGCTTGATGGTCATTGGTATCCTCCCGTAGACCTGTTCGCGTCCGGTATGTCCGGTCGCCATGTTTTTTCTTGCAAGGGAAGTGATTCCCTCCTCCAACATCGGCAGCATGCCGTCCGAACCTTGCGCGAAACTTGCGCAACATGACAAAGAAGTAATCATGCGCATCGCCGTCATCGAAGATAACGAGGCCCTGGCCCATGGCATTGCCTCCCGGCTCAGGGATCGCGGCCATGCGGTGGATCTGTTGCATGACGGGGCGGATGCCGATGCGTTCCTGTCACAAGAGGGTGCCGATATCGTCGTTCTGGATATCAACCTGCCGGGGATGGACGGGCTGGGCGTGTTGCGGGCGCTGCGCCGTCGCGGGGACAGCACGCCGGTGATACTGCTGACCGCACGTTCCGAAACCGCCGAGCGGGTGACAGGGCTGGATGCCGGCGCGGACGACTATCTGACCAAGCCGTTCGAAATGGATGAGTTGGAGGCAAGGCTGCGGGCCATGGCCCGTCGCAAGAACCTTGAATTTGCTGCGCGCGACAGCCTGGGCGCGCTGATCTTCGACCGCACCAGCCGGCAGTTGCTGAACCAGGAACAGCCGCTGGACATTCCGCGCAAGGAAATCGCGACGCTGGAATGCCTGCTGGAACGGCGCGGGCGGATCGTGTCCAAGACGCAGCTGATCACCCATGTCTACGGAACCGGGTCGGATGCCGAGGACAGCGCGATCGAGCCGCATGTCTCGCGGCTGCGCAAACGGCTGGAACCCTATGGGATCCGCATCAAGACGGCGCGTGGCCTTGGCTACATGCTCGAGGTCGATGGCGCATGAAGGCGATGTCGCTGCGTCTGCGGCTTATCCTTGTGATCCTGCCGCCGCTTCTGGTCGTGTCGGTGCTGCTGGGCATCTGGCGGATCGACGTGGCGCAGCGAACTACCGAGGAACTGTTCGACCGCAGCCTGCTGGCGGCCGGGCTGGCGATTGCCCGCGATGTGGCGATTTCGGAAGGTGATGCGTTGTCGCCCAGCACGCGGCGGTTCATCTCTGACGCCGGAGGGGGCGAGGTGTTCTATCACGTCACCGGGCCGGGGGGCATCTATGTCACGGGATACGCCTATCCGCCGCGCCCGGATCGTCGGTTGCCGCGCGACATTCCCAATTACTACATGGCCGATTACCGGGGCGAGCCAATGCGCGTGCTGCGGATGTTCGAAACCCGCACCATCGACAACCTGACCGGCGAGACGGTCGTGACCATCTGGCAGCGCGTCAGCGACAGGCAGGCGTTTGCGCGCGATCTGGCCTTGCGGGCGGCGGCGCTGATCGGCGGGCTGATGATCGCGCTGGCACTGGTGATCTGGTTCGGGGTCAATCTTGGTCTGAGGCCGCTGAACGATCTGCAACAGGCCATCCGCCAACGCTCGCCCGATGATCTGGCCAGCATTCGCCGCCCGGTCCCCAAAGAGGTGCGCGGGGTGGTCTTCACGCTGAACCGGCTTCTGGGGCAGGTCAGGGACAGCATCGCCGCGCATCAGGCGTTCATTTCGGATGCCGCGCATCAATTGCGCAACCCGGCCTCGGCGCTGCTGGCCCTGGCCGAAACCTTGCCCGATGTCAGTGACCCCGATCAACGCAGGCGGCACGAAGCAGAGTTGATCCAGGCGGCCCGTGCCTCGGCCCGTCTGGCGGAACAGCTGCTGTCGCTGGAACGGCTGCGCTATGACAGGAACAAGCCGCCCGAACGGTTCGACCTGAACCCGCGGATCGAACAGATCTGCCGCAGGATCGGCCCTGTCGCGCTTGCGCGTGATCTGGATTTTTCCATGTCCACGGTCGATCAACCGCTGATCGTGACGGGGGATGCCGTGCTGATCGGCGAGGCGATCACCAATCTTGTCGAAAATGCGCTGCGTCATGGCGGGTCCGACATGACCGCCATATCGGTCCGTGCATCCGTGCAGGACGATGCCGCAGTCATAGAGGTGCAGGATGACGGCATCGGCATTCCCCCCGAGCTGGTGGAAACCGCGTTCCGACGTTTTTCCCAGCTGCGCAATGGTGAAGGCTCGGGGCTGGGCCTCGCCATCGTCGAACAGGTCGCACGGAAACATGGCGGCATGGTCCGCATGGTGCCGACCGGGCAGGGAACCTGCATGCGCCTGACCTTTCCGCTGGCCCAAGTCCACTGAACCCGCGCCCGTCGGTGGGACAGGGCTAGTAATAGTGTAACATTTTTTGCGACCCCCCTCTTGCGACAGGTTGGCGGCGGGCGTAATTAGTGTAACGATATAACATTTAGAGGATGCCATGCCAGATACACGCCCCGCTGGCGACCAGCGCCTTCCCGTGACTGTCCTGTCCGGCTTTCTGGGCGCGGGCAAGACGACGCTGCTGAACCATGTGCTGAACAACCGCGACGGTCGCCGCGTCGCGGTCATCGTCAATGATATGTCCGAGGTGAATATCGACGCCGATCTGGTTCGCGAGGGGACCGAACTGTCGCGTTCCGACGAAAAGCTCGTCGAGATGACCAATGGCTGCATCTGCTGCACCCTGCGCGACGACCTGCTGGTCGAGGTCGGTCGCCTGGCCCGCGAAGGGCGTTTTGACTATCTGCTGATCGAATCGACCGGTATCGCCGAACCATTGCCGGTCGCCGCCACATTCGATTTCCGCGACGAGAACGGCGACAGCCTGTCCGATGTCGCGCGGTTGGACACGATGGTCACCGTGGTCGATGCCGTGAACCTGACGCAGGATTTTTCCAGCCACGACTTCATTGCCGATCGCGGCGAGTCGCTTGGCGAGGAAGACGAGCGCACATTGGTCGACCTGCTGACCGATCAGATGGAATTCGCCGATGTGATTGTGCTGAACAAGGCGACCGAGGCCGGGGCCGTACGGCTGGATCAGGCCCGCAAGATCGTCCGCGCGCTGAACCCCGATGCCCGGCTGATCGAGACCGATTTCAGCCGTGTGTCGGGCGATGCGATCTTCGACACCGGCCTGTTCGATTTCGACAAGGCGCATATGCACCCGATGTGGGCCAAAGAGCTTTACGGCTTTCAGGAACATATCCCTGAAACCGAAGAATACGGCATCTCGTCCTTCGTCTACCGGGCGCGCAAACCTTTCCATCCGCAAAAGATCCATGCGGTTCTGAACGGTGATCTTCCCGGCGTCATCCGCGCCAAGGGCCACTTGTGGATCGCCAGCCGCCCGAACTGGGCGGTCGAATTCAGCCTTGCCGGGGCGATTTCGACCGTGAAGCCGCTTGGCGGATGGTGGGCTTCGGTCCCGCAGGATCGCTGGCCGGATCATCCGCAGGCGATGGAGGAACTGGAAAAGAACTGGGTCGAACCCTGGGGGGACCGCCGTCAGGAGTTGGTCTTCATCGGCGCCGGAATGGACCCGGCTGCGATCACGGCCGCGCTGGACGCGGCATTGGTCGATGCGTTGGACTTCACCCCGCAGGTCTGGGCGCAGTTGCCTGACCCGTTCCCCCAGTGGGGCCATCGCAACGTCGCATAGATCCGGCGCGTCTTGCCGACCGATCAATCCTGCCGTTTCCTGATCGGTCGGCTATCCGAAACAGATTTTACGAGGGACGTCTTGGCCGCCCGAAATCTTGCCACATCCCTGAAATGCCGCAACAATATCCGTCCGATGGACCGGTATGACCGCCTGCCGCCGGAACTGCGCCGCTGGATCACGACCGCCGCCCTGCCGTGGAGCGCAAGTTCGGTCCTGCGGCTATGGTCGCGGTTGCATCGCGAGACCGGCGGCGATGTCGCGGCCATGACCGCCGGTCTGGATCAGGCAGAGCGCCGGATGCTGGACCGTGACAGGAAAGCGATCTGGGGGGCGGATTATCCGAATGCAGCCACGGGGACGGGGCGGGCGGTCACCGCCCGGAACAGGCTGGCATCGTTTGCCGAGTGATCGGCACCGACCTGCCCACGCCCCTGCATGGTTGAGGCGGTCAACGGCCTGTTTCCGCGCCGCGATGATCAGATGACCGCCAAATACTCGGCCGAGACATAGCCCGACACCCGCGGCGTGTCGGCCAGATAGACCCGGCACCATGTTCTGCCCTCGACCGGGGCACAGGTCTGGCGGACCAGACGCGTGCCATCGGGAAGGCCCATGATCACCTCATGGTCCAGACCAGGGCCTGTGCGCAGCTTCAACAGGTCGTCCGGCCCCGCGCCCTTGACCATCACCCGTCCGTCCGGCGCGACGCCGCAGGCTGCGACAAGAAGAAAGCCCAGAAGGGGCGCGAGTTTGGCTTTGCTCATATTCGATCCTCGTTCGTGTCTTGTTTTGCGGCTTGCGCGTTCTGCGGCGCATGTCATTGAAAGTTGACCACGAAACGGGCGTGCGGTCGAGGGATCAGTGGTTGCCCATCGCCGCAGATCTAGTCCGGGGCACCAAGATGGGCCCGCAGCTGGGCGATATGCGCCGAGCCGATCCCACAGCATCCACCGATCAGGCTTGCCCCCGCCGCGACCCATGTTTCGGCCCAACGCAGATAGGCTGGCGGGTCAAGATCGCCGCGCAGCGCCGACAGGCTTTCATTCGCCGCGCCGGCGCGTGGTTCCGGCGCGAAGCCATTGGCATAGACGCCAAGCGGCATGGAATGACCCTTCGCGGCAAGCGTGTCGCGGGCGACGTGCAGCGCATCTTCCATCACTTCGGGCAGGGAACAGTTGAACAGCAGGGCCCCTGCGCCCAGATCGGCGGCCAGCTTCGCGGCGTCGCGCACGTCCTCGCCCGATCGAAGCTGCGGTGGAAGGTCGGTCCTGTCGTCGCGCAGGCTGCACGCGATCCAAAGCGGCTTGCCCGTTCCATCCGCCGCCTGCGCCGTCACGCGCATCTCCTGCAGGCTGCTCATGGTTTCGGCCAGCCACAGATCGACATGCGGCAACAGCCCCTGAACCAACACCTGCAAGATCTGGCTGGCGGCTTGCGGGTCGAACGCATGCGGGATGTAGGACCCGCAGGCCGGGGGCAGACATCCCGCGACGCGCGCATTCTGCCCCCTGGCAATGGCGGCATCCGCCGCCTCGCGCGCCAGTTTTCCCGACAGCTGGGTCAGTTCGAGGCCGCGCTGCTTGAAAACCTCGGCGCCCAGGTGAAATGGCACCACGGCATAGTTCGCGGTCGTCGCGATCGCCGCACCGGCGTCGAAAAACGCCTGATGCGCGTCCTTCACCGCCCGAGGATGGGTCATCAGCGCACCTGCGGACCATTCCGGCTGTTTCAGTTCCGCGCCAAAGCGGACCAGTTCGCGGCTGAGCCCGCCGTCCAGGATTGTCACCTCCGCCATGATCCGTCCTTTCGATCTGCGCCCGTGCTGTGCGACAGATAGCAATCACCGGTCCCGCGCGAAAGCGTCGCGGCGATGGATTTCATCCGTGCCGACCGCATCCCATCGTTCCAACCCAGCCGGATCGCCTGACGGCTTAGATCATGCGGTCGAATAATCGGCTGGCATAGGCCGCGCCGCTGGCAAGGCGATACAGTTTTGCAGGGCGGCCCGCGCTTTCCTGTCGGGTTTTCCCGGTTTCCTCGACCAGCCTCAGCTCATTCAATTTGCGCCGAAAACTGCTTTGATCCAGCTTGGTTCCGCGGACGGTTTCGTAGATGTTCTGGATCTCGGGCAGGGTGAATTCGCTTGGCAGCAGCAAGGCGGGCAGATTGGACCACGCGCCCTTGTCGCGCAGCCGCCGCAGCGCCGTGGCCAGAATGTCGTCATGGTCGAAGGCAAGGTCGCGGGCCTCATATGCCGGGGTCAGGGCAACCCCTTCGGCCAGTTCGCCCAGATCCTTCCGCCGGACCAGCGCCATATAGGCCAACGAGACAGACCAGCCGCGCGGATCGCGATCCGGCCCGGAAAAACTGGCAAGTTGTTCAAGGTGAAACCCGCCCAGCCCGGTCTTTTCGCGCAGGATCCGCGTGATCGCGCCTGCCGCGTCGTGATCTTCTTGCGTATGGATATAGCCGCCGGGCAGGGCAGCCACCCCCGCAAAGGGCGGCTGTGCCCGGCGCAGGGTCAGCAATTGCAGAACGCCATCTTCCAGCGTCAGGACGACGGCATCTGTGGTGACGATCGGTGTGGGAAAAGACTGGTCCTGCATCCTGCCTCGCAACTGGGATGGCCCTTGGATTAATCGAATGCTTATTTCCTTGCAAGGTGCAAGAAAATTGTTGACCTGCGCTTGATCGCTATATATTTGTAGATTGCAAGAAACAAGAAAGGACATCGCCATGACGAAGGATCTGGATATTCTTGCGCTGGATGCGGCGACGATCCTTGCCGTAAAGCCGCGTCAGGCCGGCGCGTTTCTGGGGCAGGGTACGGCGGGAAAGCGGAATTTTCGCAAGCTTGCGGCGCGTTGGCATCCCGATTTCTGCGCCGATCCCCAATCGGCCGAGGTGTTTTCGCATCTGGTGACTCTGCGTGACCGTCTGCAAAGCCTTGGGTCGCAGCGGGCCGATACCTTGCTGTTCACGCTTGCCGACGGGCACCGCAAGCCGGTGGTCGTGCTGGAAACGACCCCGACCGACAGCGGCGAAACGCTGGTCCTGGCTGATGGTCTTGCGCAGCGGTTCGATGCTGCGACGGCGGATCTGGCACAGGACATGGCCGATACCATCGCCAGCTTCAGTTATGCGGATCCCGCAATGCAGTGCGAAATGCAGCGGTTTCTGCCCAAGGTCGGGCAACGGCTGACGCTGATCGACGGCGGCAGTCTGTATATCACGCCGCGCGACGCGGGGGCGCTGCCGCTTTTCATGGTCGACACCTATCTTGCGCGCAGCGGGCGCAGGATCGACGCAAAGGGCGTCGCCTGGATCGGATCGGGCCTGATGAACCTTGCCGCGTGGTTGGCGTGGTCCGGTCTGATGCACGGATCGATCGACGCGGCTTCCGTCGCGATCAATCCGGAAACGCATGACGTGATGCTTTTGGGGGGATGGGAATACGCGACGCCTTTCGGAGCGCGACCACGGGCCTTGCCGGAACGCACGCTTTGGCTGGCACCAAAACTGGGCGCGGACGGCGTCCCCGCCGATGGAACGATCGACCCTCTGCTGATCCGCGATCTGCTGCGGCAGTTGCTGGGAAAGCCCGCCGATGGCGATCTGTTGGCGGGGCGCGTCGTGCCCATGCCGATTGCCGAATGGCTTGTGTTTCCCCCGGCCGCTGATGCGTTTCAGGACTATGCCCTGTGGCGCAGCGCGCTGGAGCAGGCATGGGGTCGCCCACGGTTTCACCCGATGCCATTCACGGCCGCCGATGTCCTTGGCGACCGTGTTGCATGACCTGCCCGATCTGGGCGCATTTCAGGAAGGAGAAGGAAGATGGGCAACGGACGTTGGAGCTCGACCGACTGGCAGAACTATGCCGCACGCAATGTCAGCGGCAAAAGCCGCACAGAGCTGTTCACCCGGCGCAGCCTTGACGACGCGGTGAACCCCGCAAGGATTGCCATGCGTGAAAGCCGCGACAGCGCGGACAATCCGCAATCGACGCCGATCATCCTGGCGGCGGATGTTACCGGCTCGATGGGGATGGTGGCCCACAAGCTGATGCAGGATGGCCTGAACACGCTGGCCACCGAAATCTATGCGCGCAAGCCGGTCACCGATCCGCATGTGATGGCCATGGCCGTCGGCGATGCCTGCTGCGATCAGGCCCCGTTGCAGGTCACCCAGTTCGAGGCCGACATCCGTCTTGCCGATCAGGTCCGCAACCTGTGGCTGGAAGGCGGGGGCGGCGGCAATGGTGGCGAAACCTATATGTCGGCGCATCTGTTCGCGGCAACGAAGACCGCCGCCGACGCGTTCGAAAAACGCGGTCGCAAAGGCTATCTGTTCACCATCGGCGATGAACCGGTGCTGGATGGCCTGACCCGCGAACAGGCCGCGCGGGTCATGGGGTTCGAGACCCCGCGCGACCTGTCTTCGCACGAGATCCTGACCATGGCGCAGCGCAACTGGGAGGTGTTCCACATCATCCTTTCCAACGAAGGCTATGCCAGGGCGCGACCGGATGCGGTGCTGCGGTCGTGGAAGGCGCTTTTGCCGGAACGCACGATTCAGTTGGGCGATGTGGACCGGCTTGCGGAAACCGTGGTCTCGGCGATCCAGATCAATGAGGGCGCACACCCCCAAGACGTGACCGCAAGCTGGTCGGGATCGACCGCGCTGGTCGTCGCCGAGGCGATCAGGGGCATGGCCCCGGTCCCGGCCCGTCGCGGCCTGCGCCGTCTTTTCGGGTGATCCTGCGGGCGGGGCCTAGACCCCGCCCGGTCTTTGGAAAGGGGAAAACGATGATCAGGACAGCACAGGCCGTGATCGGTGCCGGTTGGGGGGACGAGGGCAAGGGTCTGATGACCGACCATCTTTGCCATGCCGCAGGGCGAACCGGCGCCTCGGTGACGGTGATACGCAGCAATGGCGGTGCGCAGGCGGGTCATACCGTCGTCACCCCCGATGGTCGGCGCCATGTCTTTCACCATATCGGATCGGGCAGCTTTGCGGGCGCCGACACCCATCTGTCGCGGTTCTTCGTGGCGCATCCGATGCTGCTGCGGTCTGAAATCGATGCGTTGCGGGGCCAGCGCGTCGATCTGGCGGCAGCCGGCGCCCCGACGCTGACGATCGACCCCGATGCGCCGGTCACCACCCCTTGGGATACGATGATCAACCAGATTCTGGAAATGGCCCGTAATCAGGGGCGGCATGGCAGCTGTGGGCTGGGCTTTGGCGAAACGATCGAGCGCGAGGAAAACGGCGTTCGCCTGTTGGCGCGGCATCTGCGGCAAGGCGATCTGCGGTCGCGGTTGGAATATATCCGCGATGTCTGGATGCCGCGGCGGATGGGGCAACTGGGCGTCGATTTTCCCGACCGTGATCTTGCCGATGCCGCCCAAAGCACGGGCCTGATGCGGGCATACCTGCAGGACTGCGACCTGTTCACCGATGCAGTCGGGCAGCGATCCGACGCGGATGTTGCCGGTCTGCCGCGTGGCGCCACCTTCATCTTCGAGGCTGCGCAAGGATTGCAACTGGATATGGCGTTCGGTGCCTTTCCCTTTGTCACCCGCTCGCATACCGGGTTGCGCAATATCGCCCTTCTCTGCGCGGATATGGGAATAGATGCGTTGCAGGCGCATTACGTGACCCGCGCCTATGCGACGCGGCATGGTGCGGGACCGCTGCCGTACGAGGCGCAGATCGATGGCTGGGCCACGGTCACCGACTCGACCAACGCGCCCAATGAATGGCAGGGCCGCCTGCGGTTCGCACCGTTGCAGCCGGCGGCGATGGGGGCGCTGATCCGGCAGGATCTGGCTCAGGCCGGGGGGCTGCACGTGCGGGCCGGGCTGGCGGTGACCTGCATGGATCAGATCGGTGCCACGGGTGTCGTGATGGATGATGGCAAGGCCGCCGATATCCCGAAGGCAGGGCTTGCCGTTGCAATTGCCGAACGCGTCGGTTTGCCGCTGTCGCATATCTCGTCCGGGCCGTCGCGCGATCATGTCGCGAGCCAGCCAAGATGACCTAGCCCTGTCGTGCTTCCTCTGCGGCCAGTTCGGCCAGTTTTCGCACGGCCTCGCGGTCAGAGGCGACCGCGATGAAGCGTGCATTGTGACAGAACTTCGCGCCCTTCACGCCTGACGCCCTTTCCAGATCGGCATCCGTCAACCCGGCCCAGGCGGCGGGCAGATCCGCGCGCAAGGCGAAATTTTCCGGGTCGCGGCGAATGCCGGTCAGGGTCCAGTCGCTGTCGCGTGGGTGGATCACGAACAGCAGGTGGTCGGCCCCGGCCTTTTCAATGGCCGAACGGAAAGGCATCCCCATCGGCAGTTCCAGAATGGGGCTTTCGCCCGCGTCCCTGATCGCGGCCATGACCACGGCCTCGGCGCGCAGCTTCGCGGATTTCCGTCCGATCGCGGCCTCGACAAATGCGCGCGCGATGACAAGCGCCTGCCCAAAGGCGCGATCCTCGGCATCCGGATCGCGGTCGTCGAACACCGGTTTCAGGCTTTCCAGCAGCAGGGGCAGCGACAGATCCGCCAGCGGTCCTGAAGGCGACAGCGTGCCGTTGTCGACCTGATCGACGGGCAGCACGAAATCCGCATCGAATCCCGAATGGATCGCGGTGATATCGGTGTCGGGAATGCCCATCGACTGCAGATATTCGTGCCCGTAGTGCCGCCAGATCAGTCCGAACGAACTATAGGGCTGACCGTCGTCGCGCAGGGGCGGAGTCTTCTGGTGATGATCGAAAATCCCAAGCTGGGGCTGATAATCGCGGCCCACATCATAGATGATGCGATCCTCGGACGGGGTGATCCACGCCGCCTCGCGGCTGCGCACGATCCGCGCGGATGGATACAGCCGGGTCAGTATGACCGAGGACAGCAGCTCATCCGCATGGAAACCGCCGGAATGGGTGACGAGATAGTCGATGGTCATCTGACTTCCTGAAAATGACAAGACCGCCCCGAAGGCGGTCTGTGAAGATCACGCGCAATTCCCCGCCTTTACGCGGTCCAGGCCAGGGGCGGGTGCGTTCAGTGCGTCCAGGGGGCGCGGCGGTCGGTCGCGAAGTTTTCGCCATAGCCGCGGGGCCGCACATTCGCGGCGCGTTTCTGCGGCTCTTGCACGACATAGTCCAGGCCACGCTCGCGGGCGTAATCCTCGGCCTGTTTGCGGCTTTCAAAGCGCAGGCGCACCTGTGACTGGGTGTCATCGCTGCTGGTCCATCCCATCAGGGGATCGATCTCGCGCGCGTCGGCGGCGGGAAATTCCAGAACCCATCCTTTGGTGCGCGCGGTCCCCGAGGTCATCGCGTTTCGGGCAGGCTGATAGATGCGAACTCGCATGACGATACCTTCGATCTGAACGCGTTGAGTTATCGCCAAATCGGTGCGGCTGTTCAAGCCCCCGCAGTGCCGCGTGTCAGGACCAGTAGGCCGCGACCAGCATGTCGCGCCTGGCGATCCCGCGTGCAAGAAGGTCCTTGCGGGCAAGGCGGGACTCATCGGCGCTGGCGGCAAACCAGATGAAATCGCCGTCCTTGACCGAACTATCCGCCAGATTACCACGCAGGTCATGCGAGAGGCTGACCCGTGGGTCGTGGCGCAATGCACCAAGATCGTCGGGGTGACAGCGAAGATGGGCCGTGACCCTGGCGGGGCTTTCGGTCAGGATGCGGCGAATGGCGGGCAGGGCGGTTTCATCGCCGAACAGGTGGATCCGGTCGGCATTCGGACATCCGCCGCCGCCGGGGCCGATGATGCCGACCGTCTGGCCCAGCATCTGTTGCGCGGTCCAGTCGCAAGTCGGGCTGTCCGCGTGTCGAAAGATGTCGAAATCCAGCCAGTCTTGGGACTGCGCCGCGACTGTATAGACCGCGCGATGCAACGCGTCCTTTCCCTCGGGCCAGCCGACCCGCCCGTTGTCCTGCACGCGGGGCCAGATGGCCGTGCGTCCCTGCGGCGGCAGCAACAGCCGAAAGTGATAGCCACCCTCGGCAAAGCGCGCCGCATCGGGTCCGGCCAGGCGGACGCGGGTGAAATTGGGGCTGACCTGGCAAAGATCGCGCAACTGCATCAGCGACAGACCCGGCGCCAGCGCCCCGGCATCGACATGATCCCAGGCGACCGCAAGGCCGATTTCGGCGAACAGCTCGGTCGCGCTGTCGCGCAGATTGCCGATCAGGCGTTGTTCCGGCGCGGACAGGTCGACACTCATGGAATCGCTATGCGCCGTCAGGCGAAGTTCGCAGCCCCAGACCGAAAGGATCAGGTGATCGGCGGTTTCGATCAGCGGCACATCCCAGGCGGCGGCGCGTGCCTTCAGCGCGGCGATCGCGGCGCCAGATGCGCTTGGGATCGTGCCAAAGCTTTTGTAACCACGCAGATGCGCCATTGTCGCCCCCTTTGCCGATCCCCTCGTGATAGGTCAGCTTAGAGGCATATACAATCCCGACTGTTTAACTAGGTAATCACGGATCATCTTCCAGAAGATTTGTGGCCGGATTGTCCGTGATCTCGACGTCGGTATAGTATTGCTGCGCCTGTACGGCGCTGCGATGCAGGCTTAGCTGCATGGCGGCAGGAAGGGGCGCGCCGTCCAGCGCGGCCTGCGTCAGAAAACCGGACCGTATCCCGTGCGGGCTGGCAAATCCTGGCGAAAACCCTGCCAGTTCAAGCCGGTGCCGCAGAATGTTGCGAAAGCCGTCGCCGCTTAGCCTGCGGGCCAGCGGGCGGTCGGCCAGGCTGATGGGCCGGAACAGCGGGCCTTCGGTGATCCGCGCCAACGCGATCCAGTTCATCACCGCGCGGGCCGCCCGACCCTTCAGCGGCAGGCGCGGGGCCTGATCAATACCGGTGGTTTTCGTGACCAGCAGCCTGATCCGCAACAGCCCCTTATCCTGAAACTGGCTGTCGTCGATGTCGTCTCGGTTCAGGCCGACGATCTCGGACCGCCGCCGCCCGCCCGAAGCCCAGCCCAACATCAGCGCCGCCCGGTCGCGCATGCCGCGATGGCTGTGATCACAGGTTGCCAGCAGCGTCTCGAGGATCTCGCGCGTGATCGGGTTTTCGGATTTCGGATGGCGGGGCCGTGCGGCGGCGCGGCGGGCGCGGGCGCGGGCCTGTCGGATCAATGGCGACTCGAAGGGCGAGGGCAGGTTCTTCATCCGATGAAAGGCCCGCCAGCTGGCGATCCGGCGATCCACCGTCGCGGGCGCGGGACAGGAAAACCCGCGCCGGATACCCGCCGCAACCAGCGTCTCGGCCACGGTTCGCGCGGGACCGGTCGCGTCGGTCAGATCGCTTGCGTGATCCAGAACAAAACGCAGGGCGACGCGCTGATCCTCGGGCCAGGTCAGCGGCGCGCCGAAGGCGGCCTGTTTCCACGCGGTCAGGTAGACCAGATCGCGTTCCCACGCACGCAGCGTGTTCGCGGGCGTGCCCCGGCGATACAGTTCCGTCAGCGCGGCTTCGTCCGCAGGCGACAGCGCAGCGTGGGAAATCGGTAGATCCATCGGTGGTCCGGTCCTGTCTTTACGACAGTCTAGCAGGGTATGCCGGGCCGATGCAGCATCTAAAGGCCCAGCTTGGTCATCAACGCCCGCGCCGCGCGGCTGCGGTGTCGTTCGGGATGGGTCAGCACGGAAAAGGCGCGTTCGGGCTTGCGGGTCCAGGTCACATGCCGGCGATGGACCCCGGCGCCGGTCAGGTCGGCCACCCGCGCGGACAGCATGGTCACCGAATGCCCGCCGGCCAGCGATGACAGCACCGCCTCGTTCGAGGGCAGGGTCAGCGCCACCTGCAGATCCGCCACGGTCAGGCCCATGTCACGCAGATGCAGTTCGACCTCGGAGCGGGTGCCCGACCCTTCCTCGCGCAGCACCCATGTCTGGGCCAGATAATCGTCGCGATCCCATTGGGCCTTGTCGCGCAGCGGATGATCCGCGCCCATCAGCAGGACCAGCTCATCGCGCATGAAAACCTGCTGCCGCAGTTCATCGTGGCGCACCTCGCCTTCGACAAAGCCCAGATCGGCATGACCCTCGGCCACTTCGCGGGCGACGCTGGCGGTGTTTCCGGCATCCAGCGTGATCTGCAACGATGGCCATTCGGACCGCAGCGCCACCAGCAATGGGGGCAGAAGATAGGTCCCGATCGTCTGACTTGCCTGCACCCGCAGCCGACCGCGCGGCGTCGCGTTCAGATCGTCCAGCAAACCTTCGGCGCTTTCGGCGGCGCCCAGCACCTGTCGCGCGGCGGCGATGAAGGTCTGGCCCTCTTCGGTCAGTGCGATGCCGCGGCCGATCCGGTCGAACAGCTGCACCTGATGCTGATCCTCCAGGGCGCGAATGGCGGCGGACACCGCCGATTGGGTCATGCGCAATTCCCGTGCCGCGCGGGTCACGTGGCAGTTCCGGGCGACGGCCAGAAAGATGCGAAGCTGATCCAGGGTCATGATAATTGATCGATTTCTACGAACGGTTCGTACAGAATTATTAGGTATAAAGATAGACGGCCCTGCGTCAAACCCTTGTTCCAACATGACAGGAGGGTTCGATATGGCCGATCAGGGAATGACGCAGCACCACGGTTTGCTGCCCGACAGCTTTCGCCGCCGCGCACCGGGTGTGGGCCTGAGCCTTGTCGTCGCCGCCGTCGCCTTTGGCCTGCAACGCGCCAGTGGTATCGCCGCGCTAAGCCCACTGGTGCTGGCGATGCTGTTGGGGATCCTGTTCCGCACCGTCATCGGCAAACCCGCCGGCACCCATGAGGGGATCGCCTTCACCCTGCGGCCGATCCTGCGCAGCGCCATTGTCATGCTGGGCTTTCAGATCACCCTGACCGAGGTGGCCGGGCTTGGCTGGTCGGTCAGCCTTGCCGTCGTCGCGACGCTGGTCGCAACGCTGGTCTTTGCCAAGACCGTCGGGCGCTGGATGGGTGTCGATGCCAAACTGGCCGAACTGATCGGCGCAGGCAGTGCAATCTGCGGCGCGTCGGCCATCATCGCCTGCAACACGGTCACGCGCGGCAGTGACGAGGATGTGGCCTATGCCATGGCCTGCGTGACGCTGTTCGGTACTGCCGCGATGCTGCTGTCGCCGGTCGTGGCGGGCTTGATCGGCCTGACCCCCGATGTCTACGGCCTGTGGGTCGGTACCAGCATCCACGAAGTGGCGCAGGTGATCGGGGCGGCCTTTGCGCTTGGCGATCAGGCGGGCCATGCCGGGACCGTCGCGAAACTGGGTCGCGTGATGATGCTGGCCCCGGTGATCCTGATGCTTGGCGCGATGGCGCGGCGCGGCGCCAGCGGGTCAGAGACGAAAGTGCCGGTTCCGTGGTTCGCCTTTGGTTTCGTGGGCGTCATGCTGCTGAACTCGGTCGTCAGCCTGCCGCAACCCGCGCAACATGCGGTCGTGACGCTGACCAGCTTTCTGATGACCATGGCGCTGGCTGCGATGGGGCTTGAAACCGACCTGCGCCGACTGCGCCTGAAGGGGATGCGGCCCCTAATCCTGGGCGCGCTGTCCTGGCTGTTCATCGCGGGCTTCGGCCTGATGGCGGTTCTGCTGGCGGTCTGATCATGTGAAGGGGGCCCTGAACCGGCCCCTTTTACCCTTTCCCCCGTCGCGGCGCTTGGGCAGAACAGGCGCAACAGAAGGGGGCTTTGAATGAACGACCCACAGATCGAGGACGCCGGAACATTGCCGGATGGACGGCAGGTGCAGGCGGTCTGGCTAGGCGCGGGCAGGCTGCGGGCGCGGGTGCTGACACTTGGCGCCATCGTGCAGGATCTGCGAATGCAGGGTTACGATCATCCGCTGGTTCTGGGCGCTACCGATCCGACACGATATCTGACCAGCCATCGCTATCTTGGCGCGATCGTCGGGCGCTTCGCCAACCGCATCGCCAATGCCCGGTTCACGATCAACGGCCAAACCCATCACACCGATCCGAATTTCCTGGGCCGCCACACCCTGCATGGCGGCGACGATGGCCCCGACCTGATGCTGTGGACCCCGCTTGACGTGTCGCGGCACAGCCTGTCCCTGGCGCTGGATCTGCCCGATGGGCATATGGGCTTTCCCGGAAAACTGTCGATCACCGCGCGGATTTCGGTGCTGGACAAGGCGTTGCAGATCGACCTGTCCGCCACCAGCGACGCCGCGACGCCCTGCAGCCTGACCCATCATGGCTATTTCGACCTTGATGGGCGCGGTGATATCCGTGGCCACAGCCTGCAGATCGACGCGGACAGGATGCTGCCGCTGGACAGCGATCAGATCCCCACGGGGCAGGTCTCAGCGGTCGATGGCACCGATTTCGACTTTCGCAAGGCACGGCTGCTGGGCGACACCCGGCTGGATCACAATTTCTGCCTGTCAACCGCCCCCCGACCCTTGCGATTGGTGGCGACGCTTGAGGGGCAGAACGGCCTGCGCATGCAGGTGCAAACCACTGCCTGCGGCCTGCAGATCTATGATGGGGCGCATTTTCAGGATCTGCCGGGGCTGGATGGGCGGATCTATCGCGCCCATGCAGGACTGGCGTTAGAGACGCAGCATTGGCCCGATGCACCGAACCGGCCGGGGTTTCCCGACGCGATCCTGCGCCCCGGCCAGACCTATCAAGAGGTCACGCAGTATTGCTTTCTGGACTGATCACCTTGCGGGCAGGGGAATGAATTCATCGCGGTCGCCGTTGGGCAGATCTAACATGCCATCGCCCCAGCGGGCGGCCCGCCATTCCTCTTTCGCCGCCTCGATCCGGTCACGGCTGGACGACACGAAATTCCACCAGACGTGGCGCGGGCCGTTCAGCGTCGCCCCGCCAAGCGCCATCACCCGCGCGCCCGTCGGGCCGGCGGCGACGGTGATCGCATCGCCCGGCCGGAACACCATCATCTGACCCGCGCCGAAATCCTGCCCGGCAATGGTGACCGAACCCTGCGTGACATACAGTCCCCGATCCTCGTGATCGTCGGGCAGCGGAAACCGTGCGCCCGCCTGCATGACCACATCCAGATAGAAGGTGTCGGAAAACATCGTCGCGGGGGCGGCTTCGCCATAGGCGGTGCCAAGGATCAGCCGGGCATCCACGCCCTCGGCCTCGATCCGGGGCAGGGTGTCCTTGCCGTGATGTTCGAAACTGGGGTCGATCTCTTCGCGGTCCTCGGGAAGCGCCATCCATGTCTGGATCCCGAACAGCGAACTGGGCCCCCGGCGCGTCACGTCCGACGTGCGCTCGGAATGGGTGACGCCCTTGCCTGCGACCATCCAGTTGACCGCACCGGGACGGATCACCTGATCGGTCCCGATGCTGTCGCGATGATGGAAATCGCCCTGATACAGATAGGTGACCGTGCCAAGACCGATATGCGGATGTGGCCGGACATCGATCCCCTGACCGGTCAGGAATTCGGCCGGCCCGGCCTGGTCGAAGAAAATGAACGGCCCCACCATCTGCCGTTTCGGGGCGGGCAGGGCGCGTTTCACCTCGAACCCGCCAAGGTCACGGGCACGGGGAATGATCAGCGTCTCGATTGCATCGATGCCGATATCGTCGGGACATCCGGGCGTCAGTGCGGGGTTCCAGCTCATCGCGGCCTCCTGTGTGGACTGCCCCGATTATCTACGCCGAAACCCCTTGCTGACCAGCGTTTTCACGTTCGGCTATCGCGAACGCGGTGTTTGCGGGGCCTTAGAAATCCCAGTCTTCGTCCTCGGTCGCGACGGCCTTGCCGATCACATAGGACGACCCCGAACCCGAGAAGAAGTCATGGTTCTCGCTATCGGGCGACAGCGCAGCCATGATCGCGGGATTGACCTCGCAAGCGGCGGGCGGGAACAGCGCCTCATAGCCAAGATTCTGCAGCGCCTTGTTGGCGTTATAATGCAGAAACGCCTTCACATCCTCGGTCAGACCGATCCCGTCATACAGCTCGGCTGTGTATTTCGACTCGATGTCATACAGATCGAAGATCAGCGCGAAGGCGAAGTCCTTCAACTCGGCCTTCTTCGCCTCATCCAGCTTTTCCAGCGCGCGCTGATATTTGTAACCGATGTAATAGCCGTGAACGGCCTCGTCGCGAATGATCAGGCGGATCAGGTCGGCGGTATTGGTCAGCTTGGCCCGGCTGGACCAGTACATCGGCAGGTAGAAGCCCGAATAGAACAGGAAGCTTTCAAGGAACACACTGGCGATCTTGCGCTTCATCGGATCGGCGCCGGCATCGTATTCGTCCAGGATCAGGCGCGCCTTTTCCTGCAGATGCGGGTTTTCCTCGGACCAGCGGAAGGCCTCGTCGACCTCCTTCGTCAGACACAGGGTCGAGAAGATCGAGGAATAGGACCGTGCGTGTACGGCTTCCATGAAGGCGATGTTCGACAGAACCGCCTCTTCATGCGGCGTCTGCGCATCGCCCATCAGGCGCGGCGCGCCCACGGTGTTCTGAATCGTGTCCAGCAGCGTCAGCCCGGTGAACACCCGGATGGTCAATTCGCGTTCTTCCGGGCGCAGCGTTGCCCAGCTTTGAACGTCATTGGACAGCGGCACCTTTTCGGGCAGCCAGAAATTCACCGTCAGCCGGTTCCAGACCTCAAGGTCCTTCTCATCCTGCAGCCGGTTCCAGTTCACCGCCCGCTGCACCTGCCGCATCACCTGATCCTTCATGGCCGAAGAACCCCTCTCATCTTCTGTGCAAAAAATATCCTCGGGGGGTCCGGGGGGCCGACAGCCCCCCGGCCTTGCTTACAAGGTGCAGGACACGCAGCCCTCGACCTCGGTCCCTTCCAGCGCGGCCTGACGCAGCCGGATGTAGTAGATCGTCTTGATCCCCTTCTTCCACGCATAGATCTGGGCGCGGTTGATGTCGCGGGTCGTGGCCTCGGCGGGGAAGAACAATGTCAGCGACAGGCCCTGGTCGACATGCTCGGTCGCCGCGGCATAGGTGTCGATGATCGCCTCGGGGCCGATCTCATAGGCGTCGCGATAATAATGCAGGTTCTCGTTCGTCATGAACGCCGCCGGATAATAGACGCGACCGATCTTGCCTTCCTTTCGGATCTCGATCTTGCTGACGATCGGGTGGATCGAGCTGGTCGAGTTGTTGATATAGCTGATCGATCCGGTCGGCGGCACGGCCTGCAGATTGCGGTTATACAGCCCGTGTTCCATCACCTGCGCCTTCAGCGCGGTCCAGTCGTCGCGCGTCGGCAGGGTGATGCCGTCAAAGACGCGCGCGACATCGGGCAGCGCTGGCAGCCAGTCGCGTTCGGTATATTTGTCAAAGAAGCTGCCATCGGCATAGGTCGATTTCTCGAACCCCTTGAAGGTCGTGCCCTTTTCACGGGCCAGCAGCATGGATGCGCGGATCGCGTGATAGGCGATCGCAGCGAAATAGACGCTGGTGAATTCGACGCCTTCCGGGCTGCCATAATGGATATGCTCGCGCGCCAAGAACCCGTGCAGGTTCATCTGACCCAGACCGACGGCATGCGCCTCGTCATTGCCCTTGCGGATCGAGGGCACGGAATCGATCGCCGACATTTCCGACACGGCGGTCAATGCGCGGATCGCGGCCTCGACCGTGGCGCCGAAATCGGGGCCGTCCATGGTCTTGGCGATGTTCAGCGACCCCAGATTGCAGGAAATATCCGTGCCCATATGGGCATAGCCAAGGTCATCGTTGAAGGTCGACGCCTCGTTCACCTGCAGGATTTCCGAACACAGGTTCGACATGGTGATGCGCCCGTCGATCGGGTTGGCGCGGTTCACCGTGTCTTCGAACATGATATAGGGATAGCCGCTTTCGAACTGGATCTCGGCCAGCGTCTGGAAGAAGGCGCGGGCATTGATCTTTTTCTTGCGGATGCGCTTGTCATCGACCATCTCGGCATATTTCTCGGTCACCGAGATTTCCGAGAAGGGCACCCCATAGACACGTTCGATGTCATGGGGCGAGAACAGGTACATATCCTCGTTCCGCTTGGCCAGATCGAAGGTGATATCGGGGATCACCACGCCAAGCGACAGCGTCTTGATGCGGATCTTCTCATCCGCGTTTTCGCGCTTGGTATCCAGAAAACGCAGGATGTCGGGATGATGCGCGTTCAGATAGACCGCGCCCGCGCCCTGCCGTGCGCCCAGCTGGTTGGCATAGCTGAAGCTGTCCTCCAGCAGTTTCATGATCGGAATGACGCCCGAGGATTGGTTCTCGATGCCTTTGATCGGCGCGCCGGATTCGCGGATATTGGTCAACATCAGGGCGACGCCGCCACCGCGTTTGGACAGTTGCAGCGACGAATTGATCGCCCGACCGATCGATTCCATGTTGTCTTCAAGGCGCAGCAGGAAACAGGAAATCAGCTCGCCGCGCGATTTCTTGCCCGCGTTCAGGAAGGTCGGCGTCGCCGGCTGGAACCGGCCCGACAGGATTTCATCCATGAAGCTCATGGCAAGATCCTGATCGCCGCGCGCCAGCGCCAGCGCGACCATGACCACCCGATCCTCGTAACGTTCCAGGAAACGCTGCCCGTCGCGGGTTTTCAGCGTATAGCTGGTGTAATATTTGAACGCGCCCAGAAAGGTCGGAAAGCGGAACTTCTTGGCGAAGGCCGCGGCCCAGATCCGGTGCAGGAAGTCGCGCGGATAGGCGTCCAGAACCTGCGGTTCGTAATAGCCTTCGTCGACAAGGTAATCCAGCTTCTCGTCGAGGCTGTGGAAGAACACCGTGTTCTGGTTCACATGCTGCAGGAAATACTGCCGCGCGGCCATACGGTCGGCGTCGAAACGGATCTGCCCCTTGTCGTCGTAAAGGTTCAGCATCGCGTTCAGCGCGTGATAGTCGAGATCGGGCTTCACACTGTCAAGCATTCCAGTTCCTGCAGCTTTTTCAGCCCGTCACGGACACGGGCGACATCGGTTGGGGTTCCCGCCAGTTCGAATCGATACAGCACGGGAACGCGGCATTTATCGGCAATGACGCGGGCAGCCAAGCCGAAGGTCTGGCCGAAATTGCGATTGCCCGCACCGATCACGCCCCGCAGGCCGGCGCGGCGTGATTCATCGTTCAGAAAGCGGATGACCTGCTTTGGCACGGCGCCCCGCCCCTCGCCATCGGCATAGGTCGGGCAGATCATCACATAGGGCTGGTCGGGTTCGGGCATCGGCTCGCCCATGCGCACCGGGATGCGCTGTGCGGGCAGACCCAGCGCCTCGATGAAGCGCGCGGTATTTCCCGACCCCGAGGAATAATAGACCAGCCCTGTCATCGCAGTCGGCTTAGGCCAGCTGACCGATCATGTCCGGACGAAACCCGGCCCAGTGGCTTTCACCGGCGATGACCACCGGGGCCTGACGATAGCCAAGCGCGGTCACACGCTCCATCGCGTCCGCGTCCTGGGTCAGGTCGATGACGCTGTAATCCAGACCGCGGGCGTCCAGCGCGCGGGTGGTGGCGGTGCACTGAACGCAGGCGGGTTTCGAATAGACGGTGATGCTCATGGCCCTATGATCCTGTCTGTTTTTTCGCGGGCGCCGGATTGCGACAGGGCCGGGCCGGACGGACCCGGAACCACGCCGCCGGACCCGATGCCCAGTGTCGTCGCTCCGTCATGAAAGGTTCCCACGACATGCAGTCGAAAACGCCGATGCCGTCCCGGAACGCCCCGGCGGCGCAGTCAGCCGTTCAAACCACTTGCAGTTGCGGGGCGCGATGGAATTCCACCGGTTTCCCTTTTCACCCCGGACGCGAGTCAGGGGCATCATGACCCCTAGATTTAGACATCACCTGTCTGCCTTCGTCAACATGCGGTGTGATCGTCAAAGCTAATTTTTCGTTACGCCCCCACTTGACGCAACGCGCGTTGACCTTGGCCGTGCTGCTGTGCCATCCATGCCACAGCGACGGGGGCGTCCGCATCGGCGGTCTGAGAAGCACCCTTGGAACCTGAACCAGATCATGCTGGCGGAGGGAGGCGCGTCGGGTATCAGCCCCTTTCGGGTTTGTCATCCCCCGTTTCCTTGCAATGGCAGCAAAGGACAAGATGACGCAGATTGCCAATATTCTTTCGATCGCAGGCTCGGACAGTTCCGGAGGCGCGGGCATTCAGGCCGATATCAAGGCGATTTCCGCCAATGGCGGTTATGCGATGACGGCGATTACCGCGCTGACCGCGCAGAACACCCGCGGGGTGCATGCGGTCCAGGAGGTGACACCAGATATGGTGCGTGCCCAGATTTCCGCCGTGCGTGACGATTGCCGGGTCGATGCGGTCAAGATCGGGATGCTGGGCTCGGCCCAGATCGTGGCGGCCGTGCTGCAAGGGCTGCGCGGGATGAGCGCGCCGATCGTTCTGGATCCGGTGATGGTGGCCAAGGGCGGTGACCGGTTGCTGCATCACGCGGCGGTGCGCAGCTTGCGCGACGATCTGCTGCCCCGCGCGACGGTGATCACCCCGAACCTGCCCGAGGCCGCCGATCTGCTGGGCCTGCCCGAAGCGAAGAGTCGCGATCAGATGGTTGCGCAGGCGCGGGCCCTGCTGGCGATGGGGCCGGGGGCCGTGCTGCTGAAGGGGGGGCATCTGGGGGGGCAGGACAGCCCGGATCTGTTGCTGGACGGCGCGGGGGAACACTGGATCCTTGCCCCGCGCATCGCGACCGCGAATACGCATGGCACGGGATGCACCCTGTCGTCGGCGCTGGCGACCTGGCTGGGGCGCGGTCTGCCGCTGTCGCAGGCGGTCGCGCGGGCCAAGGATTATATCAGCGATGCGATTGCCGGGGCCGATCAGTTGACGGTCGGCGCGGGCCAGGGGCCGGTGCATCACTTTCACCGGCTATGGCCCGTGCCCGCCTGACCCCGGCAGCCACATCAGCCCAGCAACCTGACCAGCCCCAGCGTGACCACCGGAAAGGCGATCAGCGCCGCGATGCGGATGATGTCGCTGATCAGGAAGGGCAACACCCCGCGAAAGCTTTCCAACATGGGAACATCCTTCGCCATGCCGTTGATGACAAAGACATTCATGCCGACAGGCGGAGTGATCAACCCGACCTCGACCACGACCACGGCAAGGATACCGAACCAGATCAGCGTATCCTCGCGCGGCATGCCGAAATCCAGCCCCGCGATGATCGGATAGAAGATCGGGATCGTCAGCAACAGCATGGACATCGAATCCATCACGCAGCCCAGAACCAGGTAAAGCGCCAGCATCGCCAGCAGCACCAGCATCGGTGACAGGCCCGAATTCTGGATCGCATTGGCCAGCAGCATCGGCGTCTGCGTCTGTGCCAGAAAGGCGTTGAACGTCTCGGCCCCCAGCAGGATCAGGAAGATCATCGCGCTGGTCGTGGCGGTGCCGCGCAGGCATCGCGCGATCCCGGCCAGTCGCATCCCGCCATGCAGGACGGCCAGCACCCCGGTGCCAAAGGCGCCGACAGCCGCGGCCTCGGTCGGGGTGAACCAGCCGCGATACATCCCCACGATCACCAGCGCGAAGATCAGGATCAGGGTCCATGTTTCGCGCAGGGCGGCCAGCCGCTGGGGCCAGGTGGCACGGGGACCGGCGGGGCCGTCATCGGGATTGCGTCGCACGAAGATCGCCACCGCCAGCATATAGCCAAGCGCCGCCAGAACCCCCGGCACCATGGCCGCGACGAACATCTTGGCGATGCTTTGCTCGGCCATCAGCGCATACAGCACCAGAATGACCGACGGCGGGATCAGGATGCCAAGGGTTCCCCCGGCGGCCAGCGATCCGGTCGCCAGCGCGCCGCTGTAATTGTAGCGCCGCATTTCGGGCAGGGCGACCTGTCCCATCGTGGCCGCGGTCGCCAGCGATGATCCGCAGATCGCCCCGAATGCCGCGCAGCCCCCGATCGAGGCCATGGCCAGCCCGCCCTTGCGATGTCCCAGAAAGGCGGCGGCCGTGCGATACAGCGCGCGGCTCATACCCGCCTGTGTCGCAAATTCGCCCATCAGCACGAAAAGCGGGATCACCGACAGCGAATAGGTCGAAAACTGGTAATAGGTCGAGGTTTTCAGAAAGGCCAATAGCGGCGTGGCGCCCGTCCACATCGCATAGCCACCGATCCCCACGCCCAGCATTGCGACTCCGATGGGAATGCGAATGGCCATCAGCGCCAGAAGCACCGCGAAACCCGTCAGCCCGGCGGCGACCCCGCTCATGCGCGTGCCTTTCTCAGATGGCCGATCATGGTGGCTGCGCAGGTCGCAACCAGCAGCGCCATCGCCGGAATGATGATCAGAAAGCTCCACCAGACGGGGATTCGCAGCACCATCGACTGTTCGCCATATTCGCGCATCTCCATCCCGCCATGGACCATCCGCCACATCAGAAGCGCGGCGATCAGCAGGTAAAGCAGGTCGCCCACGGCCTCTAGCAGGTGGTTCGTGCGCGGCGCGGCCCTTTGGGTGAAGAAGTCGACAAGGACGTTGCCGCCGGTCGATTGGCACCACGGCAGAAAGCAGAAGATGGCGATGGCGCTGCCGATCTCGACCAGTTCGAAATCGCCCGGGATCGGTGCGCCCAGCAGGGTGCGCCGTGTCACACTGATCACCGTCATCAGCATCATCGCCAACAGGACCAGCCCGCCGATTCCGGCAAAGCCCCGGCACAGCGCCGCCAGCCAGCCGGGCAGGAGCACGGGATGCGCGTGTTCGGTCAGGTCTTCGGACATGCCGTGCCCCCTTCTTTCGGTGTTATTGGCCCTTGGCCTTGTCCAGCATGGCGCGTGCGTCATCCAGCATCGCCTGACCGTCATGACCCGCCTCCGTCATCGACTGCACCCAAGCGTCGATCACCGGCTGGCTGGCGTCGCGCCACGGGGTCAGATCGCCTTCGGGGACAAGGGTGATGCTGTTTCCGGCGTCCAGGGCCTTCTGGCGTTCCTCTTGCTCGGCCGCGTCAAAGGCCGCGCCCGCGATTTCGGCCAGCGCCGCGCCGGAATTGGCATCGATCACCTGACGCAGATCTTCGGGCAGTGCGTCATATTTCGCCTGGTTCATCACCAGCGCCATGACGGAGGTCGACAACCCGCCATTCTCGGTCCCGAACTCGGTATGATCGCGGGTCACGCTTTCGATGCGCAAGCTGCCGAACACCTCCCACGGGATGACGGCGCCGTCGATGACGCCGGTGGTCAGCGCCTGCGGCACCTCGGGGACGGGCATGCCGACGGCGGTCGCGCCAAGTGCGTTCAGACCGTCGGTCATCGTGCGCGAGGGTGCGCGGATCTTCAGCCCGTCCAGATCGGCCATCGCGGCGATGGGCCTGCCCTTGGTGTGGATCTTGTAGGCGGCAGGGGCGTGGATCAGCAGGGGGTGCACGCTGGTCAGTTCGTCCTGCATGTATTGCGCCTGATAGTCCTGCAGCGCCATCGTGGTTTCCGTGGCCGACCCCGCCATGAAGGGCAGTTCGAACGCCTCGGACACGGGAAAGCGGCCGGGCGTATAGCCGAACAGGGTCCAGCTGATATCGACGACCCCGTCACGGGCCTGATCGAACAGTTGCGGCGGTTTGCCGCCCAGCTGCATCGAGGGATAGATCTGCACGTCGATCCGGCCCTCGGACTGTTCCTCGACAGCCTTTTCCCACGGCTCCAGCACCCCTTTCTGGATCGGCGCCTCGGCGGACAGGAAGTGGTGGACGCGCAGGGTGACCTCTTGCGCGGTGGCGGTGGTGGCGATGGCGGCGGTCGCGACCGTGGCCAGCATCAGTGACTTCATCATCTGCGTTCCTCCCATGATGATTGGTTTCGGGCCTGCGTGGTCGCATCGCCCGTATTCGCCGCGGGGCTCAGGATCTGCGCCCAGTCATGCCCCGGCTGCAGATCGTGCAGTGCCTGCGCAAGGGTTGTGTCGCCCTCTGCGGCAACCCGCGCCAAGGCCTGCGCCACGATGCGCAGAGCTTTGTCGCGCGGGATGTGGCGGGTCAGGTAAAATCCCGCGGCCTCGGCCAGCATCGCGCCGCGATCACGGGCAAAACTGTCGGCAATAGCCTGCGGGTTCGGTGTCAGGTTGTGCGTCAGATCCTGCGCAAGCCGCAGCGCCGCACCGGTCCGGATCAGCATCTGGGGCAGGGTCTGCCATTCCAGCGCAAGCGCGGTGCCGTCGCGTTCCTGCGCATGGATCATCGCCTGATGGATGGTGCCGACCGCACCCGCATTCAGCCGCGCGAGACTGACCAGAGCCTCGGCCGCGACGGGGTTCGATTTCTGCGGCATGGTCGAGGATCCGCCACCGATGCCCGCATGCACTTCCCCGACCTCGGACTGGCCCAGAAGGATCAGATCGGCCCCCATCTTGCCAAGCGTGCCCGTCACCATCGACAGCCAGCCGGCCAGTTCCGCAATCGCATCGCGGGTCGCGTGCCACGGGATGTCGGGCGCGTTCAGCCCCAGATCAGCGGCCACCGCGCGGCGCAGCGCAGGCATCTGCGGCGCCAATGCGGCCCCGGTTCCCGCCGCGCCGTAAAGCGAGATGTTCAGCAGCCGTGGCCGCAATTCCGCCAATCGGTCCAGATGGCGCGGCAAGGGCGCGCGCCAGACCGCGATCTTGGCACCCAGTGTCGTCGGGGCGGCGATCTGGAAACGGGTCCGCGCGGGCATGGCCAGATCGGCATGCGCCTGCGCCTTCCGGGTCAGAATGTCGTGCAGCGCGGTCAGACGGTCTTGCAGGATCGACAGCACATCGCGCGTCTGCAGGATCGACGCGCTGTCTTGTATATCCTGCGATGTCGCGCCGAAATGCACCCAGTCGGCATCCATGCCGCAGGCCTTTTTCAGCGTCGCGATCAAGGGCTGCGCTGCGATGCCGGCCCTGGCCGCCCCCGCGATCAGCGCGGCGGGGTCGGGGTTCAGCGTTGCGGCGACCGCCGCGATCCGTGTCGCGGCGTCGGTGGGGATGATGCCCAACACACCCTGCGCACGGGCCAGCGCGGCCTCGACCTGCAGCATCGCGGACAGTTGCGCCGGGGCGTCCAGCCGCCGCGCAACCTCGTCATCGTCGAAAAGCCGGTCCATCAGAATCATGCCGCCCGCAATCCCAATATCTGTCGCGCCTGCGCCGGGGTGGCGACGGGGCGATCGTATTTCTGGCACAGCGTCGCCGCACGGGCGACCAGCGCAGCGTTCGACGGGGCCAGCCGGTCGCGATCCAACCGCACGTTATCTTCCAGCCCGGTACGAACATGTCCGCCCGAGGAAATCGCCCAGTCGTTCAAGATGATCTGGTTCGGACCGATCCCCGCTGCGCACCAAGGAATATCATTCCCAAACAATCTTTTGACCGTATGAACATAGAAATTGAATACCTCGCGATCGACTGGCGTCGCGTTCTTGACGCCCATCACGAATTGCACATAGGGGCGATCCTTGATGCGACCTTCATCGTGCATTCTGGCGGCCTGAAAAATATGACTTAGATCAAATGCTTCTATCTCAGGTTTGATCTTGTATGTCAGCATTTGACCCGCCAGCCAATCGACCAGATCTGGCGGATTTTCATAGACGCGGCTTGGGAAGTTGTTCGACCCGACCGACAAGCTGGCCATGTCGGGCGAAAGGGACAGCATGCCGCCGCGCGTTTTGCCCGCCCCGGACCTGCCGCCGGTTGAAAGCTGCACGATCATGCCGGGACAATGCCGTTCGATCCCCTGTTTCAGCGCGGCGAACCGGTCGGGATCGCTGCTGGGCTTTCCCTGATCGTCGCGGACATGACAATGGGCGATGGTCGCCCCGGCCTCGAACGCCGCGTGGGTGGATTCGATCTGTTCGGTGACGGTGATCGGCACGGCCGGGTTGTCAGCCTTGCTGGGCAGGCTGCCGGTGATGGCGACGCAGATGATGCAGGGGTTTGACATGGAGAACCGTCAGATATCGAAGAACACGGTTTCGCCCTCGCCCTGAAGGCGGATCTCGAACCGATAGACGGGAATGTCGCCGTCCTGGTGCAAAGCGGCGATCAGGGTGGCGCGGCGATTGTCCCACTCGATCAGGTTCAGGACCGGGTCGCGGCCATTCGCCTTGGCCTCGTCGGGAAAATACATCCGTGTGTTCAGTCCGATATTGATGCCCCGCGCCACGATCCACAGGTTCAGATGAGGTGCCTGAACGGTTCCGTTCCGCCCCGCAACCGGGCCGGGTTTCACGGTGTCGAACGACCATTCGCCGCTGTCGAAATCGGTGATGACGCGGCCCCAGCCACGAAAGCCGTCTTCGACCGTGCCGCTTTCGGGATGCGCGTAATGGCCGTCGGCGTTGGCCTGCCAGACCTCCAGCAGGACGTCCTTGACCGGGCTGCCCATGCCGTCGATGACCACCCCTTCGACCCGGATGCGGGTGCCCTTTGCGTTGGGTCCGGCGATGTCATGGCCCAGTTCCTGCCGATAGATGTCAAAGCCCGCAGCCCCCGGCGCAAGGCCGATATGAACAAAGGGGCCCGCGGTCTGCGATGCGCTTTCGCGCAGATAGGACAGGGTTTGTGGCATCTCAGTTCCCCTCTGGCCGGTTTTCGAACCATGTCGAGCGCCGGCCGCGCAGCACGATGTCGAATTTGTAGGCGATGGAATCCAGCGGGATCGTGGCGTTCAGGTCCAGCTTGGCGATCAGCTGTTCGATGGCCTCGGGGTCAGGGATGGTCTGCACGATCGGGCATTTCGGGATCAGGGGATCTCCTTCGAAATACAGTTGTGTGATCAGCCGTTGCGCGAAGGCGGTGCCGAAGACCGAGACATGAATATGTGCGGGCCGCCAGTTATTGACCCAGTTGCGCCACGGATAGGCGCCGGGTTTCACGGTGCGAAAGGCGTACTGGCCGTTCTGGTCGGTCAGGGTGCGACCGCAACCACCGAAATTCGGGTCGATCGGCGCAAGATAGCTGTCCTTCTTGTGGCGATAGCGCCCGCCGGCATTGGCTTGCCAGATCTCGACCAGCGTGCCGGGCACGGGGCGTGCATTTTCATCCAGCACGCGACCGTGAACGATGATCCGTTCCCCGACCGGGTCGCCCGTGTGGGCGTAGTTACTGATCAGATCGTTGTCGATGGGGTCGATATCGCCATGTCCGAATGTCGGCCCGGTCACCTCGCTGACAGTGTTTTCCAGCGAAATCATCGAATAGCGCGGGCTGCGTGCGACCGAGGTCTTGTAGTCAGGGGTCAGCGCGGGCGGATGCAGGCGGCGGTCGCGCTGATAGAAATCGGCGGGGGTCATGCCTTGTCTTCCTTGGCGTCCATCTGGGCGAAGGTCTGCTTTGCCAGCTTCAGGGCGTGATTGGCGCGGGGCACCCCGGCATAGATCGCGACATGCTGAAACGCCTCCAGCACGTCGCGGCGGCTGGCCCCGGTGCGGGCGGTGGCGCGGATATGCATGGGGATCTCATCGAAATTTCCGGTGGCGGCCAGCAGCGCCAGCGTCAGCATGGACCGTTCGCGCAGGCTGATCCCGTCGCTGGCCCAGACGGTGCCCCAGGCGGCCTGCGTGATCAGGTCCTGAAAGGGTTGGTCGAAATCGGACATCTCGGCCTCGGCCCGGTCCACATGGGCGTCCCCCAGAACCTGTCGCCGCACCTGAAGGCCGCGGTCATAGCGATCAGACATGACCGATCCTTTCCAGAAAACGGGTGATGATGGCGGCATGTTCGGCGGGGCATTCGACGCAAGGGATGTGACCCGCGCCCGGAATAACCGCATATTCGGCATCGGGGATCAGGTCGGCGGTGCCCTGCACCAGAACGGGCGGCGTCGCCCCGTCCAGTGCGCCCGCGATCACCTGCACCGGCAGGCGCAGGCGGGCGACGGCGTCGCGCAGATCGGCATCGGCGATGGCCTGACAGCAGGCGATGTAACCATCCTGCGGTTGACGTTCCAACATCCGCCGCCACGGGCCGTCGCGACCGTTGGCCCGAAACGCGGGCGAAAACCAGCGCTGCATCGTCGGGCCCGCGATGCTGGTCAGTCCGGCCGCGCGGATCTGCGCGATGCGGTCTTGCCACATCTGCGCCTCGCCGATTTGCGCTGCGCTGTTCGAAATCACCAGCCCGGCCACCAGATCGCCATGCCGCGCCGCTAGGGATTGCCCGATCAGCCCGCCGATCGACAAGCCGACGAAGGCCACCCGCGACAGGTTCAGATGCCGAAGAAGCCCCGCCGCGTCATCGGCCAGTTGATCGATGCTGCAGGGGCCGGGGCAGTGTTCGGACAGGCCATGCCCGCGCTTGTCATAGCGGATGATCCGCAGCCCGGCGGGCAGATGCGGGATCAGCGCGTCCCAAACCCGCAGATCCGTTCCCAGCGAATTCGAGAACATCACCGCAGGGCCGTTCGGCGGCCCCTGATCGGCGTAATGCAGGTCGACATTGTTCACATGGGCGGTCAGCATCAGTAGGGCAGCCCCACATAGTTTTCGGCAAAGGCCTGTTGCTGCGCCTGATTGTCGCGCAAAAACGCCAGATCGGCACGCTGCATTTTCAGATCGAAAGGCGACTGGTCGGGATAGCGGTGCAAAAGACCGCTGAACCACCAGCTGAAACGTTCCGCCTTCCAGACGCGCAGCAGGGCGCGTTCGGAATAGCGGTCGATGCCTTCGGGGTCGTTTTCCTCGTAGAACTGCCGCAGCGCGTTATAAAGGTAGTGCACATCGCTGGCGGCCAGGTTCAGCCCCTTGGCCCCTGTGGGCGGCACGATATGGGCCGCGTCGCCGCACAGAAACAACCGGCCCCAACGCATCGGCTCGGTCACGAAGGACCGCAGGGGCGCGATGGATTTTTCGATGCTGTCGCCGGTCACCAGATTGGCGGCGACATCGGCGGGAAGGCGGCGGCGAAGCTCGGCCCAGAAGGCGGCATCGGTCCAGTCCTCGGGGTGATCGGACAGCGCGCATTGGATGTAATAGCGCGACAGATTGTCGTTGCGCATCGAACACAGCGCGAAACCCCGGTCGGAATTGGCATAGATCAGTTCGTCATGAACCGGAGGCGTCCGCGACAGGACGCCCAGCCAGCCGAAGGGATAGGTCTTTTCATATTCGCGCCGGGTGCTTAGCGGAATGGTCTGGCGGCTGATCCCGTGAAACCCGTCGCAGCCGGCGATGAAATCGCAATCCAGACGGTGTTCGACGCCATCCTGCCGATAGGTGACATGGGGCGCATCGCTGTCGGCCGCGTGGATCTGGACGGCATCGACGTGAAATTCGGTGCGCAGTCCGGCCGCCTGCCTTGCGTCATACAGATCGCGCGTCACCTCGGTCTGGCCATAGACGATGACGGGCTTTCCGGTCAGGGCGTGAATGTCGATCTGGAACATCTCGCCATCGGCGGCGATCCGGGTTCCGTGATGGACATGCCCTTCGGCATGAAGGCGTTGGGCGACGCCGGCCTCTTCCATCAGGCTGACAAGCCCGGTTTCCAGCACACCGGCCCGGATGCGGCCCAGCACATAGTCGCGGGTCTTGCGTTCCAGCACCACCGCGTCGATGCCGCGACGATGCAAAAGCTGTGCCAGCAGCAACCCCGAAGGGCCGCCGCCGATGATGGCGACCTGCGTCCGCATGACTTCCTCCTGCCGGGTGCTCCTCTCCCCGTGCTGGAAAGATTGCATGTAGAAAACGCCAAGTAAAATGAGATAATGTCTTTCTAAATTACCGGAATTGATAATCATGGACCGTCGCATCAAGATCCGCCATTTGCAGGCCTTTACCGAAATCGTGCGTCAGCGCAGCCTGAAGCGGGCTTCGGAACACCTGTCGCTGACCCAGCCTGCGATTTCCCGCACGCTGGCCGAGCTTGAGGATATTCTGGGGGCGGCCTTGCTGACGCGGGGGCGGGGCGGTGTCGCGCTGACCCCGCAGGGCGAGTTCTTTCACGGTTATGCCCAGACCAGCCTGTCGGCCCTGCAACAAGGGCTTGCGGGCATCGAAGAGGCCGGGTGCGAAGGGGCGATGCACCTGCGGGTCGGCGCACTGCCATCGGTCGCCGCGCGGTTGATGCCCGAGGTCGTGATGCAGCTTGCCGCCCTTGCCCCGGATCTGCGGTTGACGGTTGCCGATGGATCGCACGGACATCTGACCGGGCAGTTGCAGGCAGGGCAACTGGATCTGGTGATCGGCCGGCTGGGCGAGCCCGAAACGATGCGCGGTCTGTCCTTTACCCAGCTATATCTGGAAGAGGTCGCGGTCGTGACCCGGCCCGGTCATCCGATCCTGAACGATCCCGACCTGCGCCGCATCGGGGACTGGCTGGTCCTGTATCCCGCCCCCTGGGCCGCGATCCGCCCGATTGTCGAACGGCTGCTGATCGCCGAGGGCGTCGGCCCGCCACCGCGCCGGATCGAGACGGTCTCGGGGGCGTTCGGACGGGCCTTGCTGGCGAAAAGCGATGCGATCTGGCTGATCTCGGCCGGGGTGGTCGCCCGTGAAATCGCCGAGGGGCGGCTTGCGCGGCTGCCTGTCGCCACCGACCTGACCGAAGGCCCGGTCGGCCTGATGACCCGCGCCGGCGTGACCAGCCCCGGCCCCGCCTGTCAGCTTTTCCTGACGGCGGTGGATCGGGCGGTCACGGCCTTGGGGTTATAAGGCCCGACCGGGCGGGATCAGGCCGCGTGCGAAATCAGCCGTTTGACGGGCGTCGATCTGACATTCGCGCACCAGCCAGTCGAAATGTTCGATCAGCGAGGCCACACGCGCCCGTTCGCGCAATGACAGGTAGAACTTGCCGACATAGATGATCCCCAGCGCGTTGCCAAAGACCGTGACCGGGGCGCTGAAGGCCTGCCGCTTGTCGAACAGAAAGATGCGCAGGCGCGGAAACAGCGCCTCACATTGGTCGGCAAAGAACTGCAATTGCTGGCGGCGGTGGTCGGGATGCAGATTGGCGTAATAGCCGCTGCCTTCGGCACAGGCGGTCAATTCCTGCACCGGCATCGCGATCTCGTAATCGGCCTCGCCCCGGCGGACCCAGTCGAAATAGCTGTGCGCCGTGCCGATGATCTGACGGATCGTGTCGGGCGTGCTGGCCGCATATTCCCATTCCAGAAGGGCGGGGATCTTCAACATCTCGGGCAGGGTGGCGGGCACATGGCGGATCTTGCTGCCGACGGCCTCCTGATGCCATTCGATGATCTGGGCATCCGCCGCGTCGCGTTCCGCAGGGCTAAGCCCCAGTGCCGAGGCCAGGATGTCGCCCGCAGGCTCGGGCCGGTTCGTCAGTCCCAGCAACCAGTCCAGGCTGACCCCCAGCGTTTCGGCCATATCCGCTGCCAGCTGGGCATTGGGCAGTCGCGGGGCATCGCCCTTCAGAAGCTGCCCGATGGTCGAGCGGTCGACCCCCGTGGCCCGCGCAAGCCCGCTTTTGGTGACGCCGTGGTCGGTCATGGCCTGATGCAGGCGCAGGCGAAAGGTCTGATGTCGATCACGGCTAGCCATAACGCAACAGTGCAGATTATTCACAACAACGCAAATAAATTGCTGCAAATTCCCCGAATTTTCGCTGCGACGAGATCAGGCTATGGCTGATCCGTCTTAACGATCGGGGGAAAGATGGAAAGCAAGGCGCGCATCGCAATCAAGGCTTTGACCTGGCAATTGCTGGGATTGGCGGTGATGATCGTGATCGGCTTCATCTTTACCGGCTCGGTCCGGGCGGGGGGCGGCATCGCGATCGTCAGCGCCGTGACCGGTTATCTGTGCTATTTCGGGCATGAAATGATCTGGTCGCGGATCGCCTGGGGGCGCCGCCAGGGCCTCAAGTGACCCTGCCGTCGATCCGGCAGGGTCGGCTGCGTCACTGAAACGCGGCAGCGCCGCCGATCAGGGCGGTCATGACGATCAGAAAGATCGCCCAGTGCAGCAGGGTCTGGCGCACGGCGGATTTCGCCGCAGGTTTCTGACCCCGCGTGTCGGGGGTGTCGTCCATTTTTGGAGATCCTGAATAACTGTAAGGTGATCCGCACCATGGGCGCGGGCGGCATCACATCACAGGCGGCGCGCGGGGCTTGCCTTTGATCGGCGTCGTTGCATGTGCGACGGGCTGATCGGGCACTGGCCACGCGCCGCGGGCCCATGACGGGCGCGGCGCGTTGATCCGCGTCTGTGGCGGCAATGCATCGGGCGTGCCTTGCCGATCAACCGTCGCATGGACCTGCCGCGACAGATTATCTGACAGCATATGGCGCAGAGGCTGCCACAGACCGTCGGAAGCATCGCCCCGATGCGCGGGCCCCGCCAGCGACATCACCGCCAAGGCCAGCACCGCCAACAGCATGCTGACCGCCCTCAGGGCGGGGATGCGGTGTCGGATGGAAAACTGGCTGTCAGGCATCGGGTCCTGCGGCGAAACGATGCCTGTTTCATACGCCCGCGACGATCCTTGAACCAGAGGGGATGCGCATGTCCGCATGAATGATGGATCCAGGCGCGGCGGAAAAGAGTTGCCCCCGCATCTGATCCAGCGCGCCGTCATGAAGGAGATGCAATGACCCAGTTTCGCCCCGGACGGAATTGCTGGCGGGTCGAGCCCGCGGACCGGCTGTCCTTCATCGTTGACGGCAAGGACTATTTTCGCGCGCTGCGCGAAGCTTTGATCCAGGCCGAACGACTGGTCATGCTGATCGGCTGGGATTTCGACTTTGCCATCGACATGCTGCCGGGCGAAAGCGACAAGGACGGCAATGCACCCGACGGCCTGCCGAATGCGGTCGGGCCGTTTCTGGATGCCATTGCCGCGCGCCGCCCCGATCTGGACATCTATCTTCTGAAATGGAGCGGCGGTGCCCTGATCGCGCCCGGACGGGTCCTTCCGTCGTTGCAGGTCAAGTTCATGTCCCCCGATCAGATCCATCTGGCCTTTGACGGTCGGCACCCGATCGGGGCCTGCCATCATCAGAAACTGGTGGCGATCGACGATTGCCTTGCCTTCTGCGGCGGGATCGACCTGACGGCGGGACGTTGGGACGATCGGCGGCATCTGGACGACAATCCCCTGCGCTCGATCGAGGATGGGCGGATCATGCAGCCTTGGCATGATGCCTCGGCCGTGTTTTCCGGCAAGGCGGCCGAGGCGATCGCGGTTCTGGCGCGGCGGCGCTGGCTGCGGGCCAATGATGAGGAGCTGGATGACACCTATCGTCCCGGCGGCGATATCTGGCCCGACAGCATCGACCCGATGTTCCGCGATCAGCAGGTTGCCATCGCCCGGACCGAACCGCCTGATGAAAACGATCCGATGGTCGATGAGATCGAACAGATGTATCTGGATGCCATCGCTGAAGCGCAGGACTCCATCTACCTGGAATCGCAGTATTTCTGCGCCGATACCGTCACCCGTGCGTTGGAACGGCGCATCAGTCAGCCGGATTGCCCCGAAATCGTCGTCATCAACCCCCATGCCGCGCAGAAAGCGGTCGAGGATCACGCGATGCACATTCCGCGCAGCAGCGCGATCCGCCGTCTGCAACGGGCCGACAGGAATGGTCGGTTCCGCATCCTGTATCCCGTCACCGAAGCTGGGCAGCCGATCTATGTCCATGCCAAGGTGATGGTGGTCGATGGGAGGGTCCTGCGTGTCGGGTCCAGCAATATCGACCGCCGCTCGATGGGGTTCGACACCGAATGTGACATCGCCATGCAGGCTGACGGGCCGGACAATCAGGCGCGCGTCCGCGACTTTCGCGACGGGTTGATCGCGGAACATCTGGGCGCCGATCTGAAGACGGTTCAGGACCGGATCGACGATCTGGGCGGGATCATTCCGGCCATTGAAAGCCTGATGGGCGGTACGGGCAAGACGCTGCATCCGCTGCATCCGCGCAGACACCACCCCTGGTTCGGCGAAGCGCTGGCCGAAAGCCGCGTCTTTGACCCAAGATACCGGCGCAGCGCGCAGGCACGTCTGGGAATCACCTCGCGCCACATCATGATCGGTGCGGCGCTGCTGGGGGCGGGGGCGCTGGCGTGGCGTTGGGGTCGGAAAGGTGGTCGTGACTAAGCCGCGCGGCACGAATGTCATGGGCGTGGCGCGGCAAAGCGCGGAACTTCTTCCTTTTCGGGGCGAAAGCGGGGTCACGGCTGTGTTGGTGCCCTTGCATCCGGGGGGTAACTGGGGCAACCCGCGCGCCGATCAGCACAATACGGGCGCAACGACATGACCCCAGAACCGACAACAGGCGCGGCCATCCGCTTTGATGGCGTCGGCAAGGCATTTGCCGGACCGAAAGGTCAGGTCACAGCGTTGGAAGACGTCTCGCTGACGGTCCAGCCGGGCGCGGTCTGCGGCATCATCGGTCGTTCCGGCGCGGGCAAATCGACATTGCTGCGCATGGTGAACGGGCTGGAACGTCCGACCAGCGGCACCGTCACCGTGGCAGGCCATGACGTGGGGCGCGCCAGCGGTTCCGCCCTGCGCGGGATCCGTCGCGACGTCGGCATGATCTTTCAGCATTTCAACCTGCTGGCCTCGCGCACGGTGTTCGGCAATATCGCCCTGCCGCTGGAAATTGCGGGCACGCCGTCGGATCGGATCCGCGTGACGGTGAACGACCTGATCGCCCGTGTCGGGCTGGAGGCGCAGCGCGACCGCTATCCCGCGGAACTGTCAGGCGGCCAGAAACAACGCGTCGGCATTGCCCGCGCGCTGGCGACCAGGCCCAAGGTCCTGCTGTCGGACGAGGCGACCTCGGCCCTTGATCCCGAAACGACGCAGACCGTGTTGCGGCTGCTGGGCGATATCAACCGTGATCTGGGGCTGACCATCCTGCTGATCACCCATGAGATGGCGGTCGTCCGCGATATTGCCAGCCATATGGCGGTGATCGATCAGGGCCGCATCGTCGAGGCGGGCGCGACCTATGATGTCTTCGTGCGTCCGCAGCACCCGACAACGCGGTCCTTCCTGTCGGGCGTGACCGGCGTCACCCTGCCGCAGTTCATCGCCGGCCGGCTGGAACAGACCCGCCCCGATGCCGCGTCGCAAGAGGTGATCCGCGTCACCTTCGCGGGCGATCACGCCACCGACCCGATGCTGGCGCGTCTGACCGGGCAGATGGGCATCGACGTGAACATCCTTGCGGGCGCCATCGAGGAAATCGGGCCGCGTCCCTTCGGCAATCTGCTGATCTCGGTCGATGCCATGCGCGGTGACGATGCCCGCGCCTATCTTGAACGCCACGGTCTGCTGACGGAGGTGCTGGGCTATGTCCGCTAACCTAATTTCCCTTCTGATCGAGGCGACCTGGCAGACCATCTACATGGTCGCGGCCTCGACCGTGCTTGGCACCATTCTGGGCCTGCCGCTTGGGGTGTTTCTGGCCACCTCGCAGCGCGGCGAGTTGCTGTCGGCGCCGATGGTCAACCGCGTTCTGGGCCTGATCGTGAATGCCGCGCGTTCGGTGCCGTTCATCATTCTTGTGGTGGCGATCATTCCTTTCACTCGCGCGCTGGTCGGCACCTCGATCGGAACCGATGCGGCGATCGTGCCGCTGACCATCGCGGCGACGCCCTTCATCGCCCGGCTTGTCGAAAACTCGATCCGCGAGGTCGATGCCGGTCTGATCGAGGCTGCCCGCGCGATGGGCGCGACGCCCATGCAGATCATTCGCAAGGTCCTGCTGCGCGAGGCGCTGCCGGGGATCACGCTGGGTCTGACTTTGGCGGTGGTGAGCCTGATCGGCTATTCGGCGATGGTCGGCGCGGTCGGCGGCGAAGGGCTGGGCGACCTGGGCATCCGCTATGGCTATCAGCGGTTCATGCCCGATGTGATGCTGACCGTGGTGGTGATCTTGATCGTCATGGTCCAGCTTGTGCAGTCCGTTGGCGAATGGATCGCCGCACGGGTCGACAAGCGTGCCGCCCGCAATCGCGGGCACTGATTTTCGCAGACAAGAAAGGAGCCATCCCATGCTGCGTTTGACTACCCTCGTTTCCGTACTGGCACTGTCGGCAACCGCCGCCATGGCCGAAGACATCAAGGTCGGCGTGTCGCCCGGCGAACATGCCGAGATCATGGAAGAGGTCGCGAAAGTGGCCGAAACCAAGGGCCTGAATATCGATGTGGTCGAATTTTCGGACTATGTCGTGCCCAATCAGGCACTGGCCGATGGCGATCTGCAGGCCAACAGCTTTCAGCACCGTCCCTATCTGGAAAACCAGATGAAGGATCGCGGCTTTGACCTGGCCGAGATCGCAACCACCATCACGACGCCGATGGGCATCTATTCCGACAAGATCGAGGATCTGGCCGACCTGCCCGAAGGCGCCAAGGTCGCGATCCCGAACGATCCGACCAATGGCGGCCGCGCGCTGCTGCTGTTGCAGGAACTGGACCTGATCACGCTGGCCGATGGCTCCGGCCTTGTGCCCAGCCCGCTTGACGTGACTGAAAACTCCAAGGACCTGTCCTTCCTTGAACTGGACGCCGCGCAGCTGCCCCGCGCCCTGGCCGATGCCGATATCGCGATCATCAACACCAACTACGCCTTGGCTTCGGGTCTGAACCCCGAAGACGATGCGATCGCGATGGAAAAGGCCGATAGCCCCTATGTGAACATCATCGTCGTCCGCGAGGGTGATCAGGATGAGCCGTGGGTCAAGCCGCTGATCGAGGCCTATCACAGCCCGGAAGTGAAGGCCTATATCGAGGATAAGTATCAAAGCGCGGTTCTGACCAGCTGGTAAGATCGCCCTGCCTGCGGCGGAAATTCGCCGCAGGCGCCTTTGCCCACAGCCGATCACCGCCAATTTATGCGCGGTTGATCGCAACTTGCGATAGTTTGGACAACGCCGAGTCCGCGCTGTGTCTTTGGCGTGGTTTGGAACCACAGGGTTCAGCGCGTGTTCTACCGGCAACCGAAGTAACGACATGCCGGAAGCCCGATGAAAATCTTTGTCCGCAACACGACCGCCCTTGCGACCTGCCTGTCGCTGATCCTGCCGCATCTGGCGATGGCCCAGACGGATTTTCCCGCTGACGGCCTGCGCCTGGCCCAGGATCAGCAGGAAGACACGCTGGAACAGCGCCTGAAAAAACGCATGGAGGCCGAACAGCGCAAGGAACGGCAGGAACAGCGGGCCAAGCGTCAGCAGGAAAACCAGAAGCAGCGCGACGCCCAGCAGAAGCCCAAGGGCCAGAAACAGGATCAGGACCAGAAACAGCGTCCCGATCAAGAGCGTAAAAAACAGGCGCAGCAGCAGAAAGAACAGGCCCAGAAGCGCGAGGAACAAGCCGAGCGTCGCGAGCAACAGGCCGAACGCCGCGAAGAGGCGCGCGAGAAACAGCAGGAACAGGCGCAGAAGCAGCGCGAGCGGGCAGCCGAGCAACGCCGCGAAGCCGAGCGGAAGGAACGTGAGGAACGCCGACTGCGCGAAGCCGAACGTGACAAGGATCTGGAAGACCGCCTGCGTGAACGGATGCTGGAACAGCGTCGTCAGGAACAACGCGCGGATCGTCTGCAATTGCAGCGCACCGAGGATCGCAGCGCCCGCATGTCGCGCCTTGACCGCCGCCTGCAGGACGAGGTTGGCAGCGGGCTGGATGCCGATGACCTGCGCTGCCTGAACGGCACCATGCCGCCCTGTGGCAACGGCTCGTTGATCACGCCGAACGGGGTAGTGGTCGAACAGGGGTCGAATGGCCGCTATGCACTGGCGCCGGCGGAAAGGCAGATCTATTTCGTCGATGATGACGGCGACCTGCGTGTGCGCAATTCCGGCAATTCGGCCAATTATCGTACCTATGCTGCCCGCGAGGCCGCACGGGGCAGCGATGGGGGCGATCTTCAGGCGCTTGCGGCCTCGCTGTCGGAACTGGATCAGCGGCAGAATCGCCGAGTGACCGACCGCGATTATCGGTCCTCGGACGAGGATTTCGGCACCAGCCTTCATGACGCGCTGCGCCGCAATGACCAGCGGGTCGACCGCGACGACGATGATGACAACGACCTGACCAAGGCGTTGTTGCTGGGCCTTGGTGCGCTGGCCGTTGGCTCGGTTCTGAACAACAATTCGCAGGTTGCGCTCAGTTCGTCCGACAGGGTGGTGCTGGACCGCCCCGATGGCAGCCAGCAGGTCTATCGCGATGACGAGGCGCTGTTGCGCCAGCCCGGCAGCGAGGTTCAGACCGAACAATTCGACGACGGCTCTTCGCGCAGCATCGTGACCCGTTCCGATGGCAGCAAGGTGGTCACCATCCGCGACCGCGACATGAACATCCTGCGCCGGACACTGATTTCACCCGACGGGCGCACCAGCCAGCTGATAGACGACACCAGCGGCGTACCCCCCGTCGATGTCGCGCAACTGCCGCAGCCCGTGACCCAGACCGGTGCCAACAGCGACATGGATCAGGCCGCGCTGCGCGAGGCCCTGTATCGCGAGGCGGGCGCCGATAGGCGCTTTACCCTTGGCCAGATCCGCAACATCCACGAGGTGCGGTCACTGGTACAGCCGGTTGGCATCGACTCAATCACCTTCGATACCGGCTCGGCCGCGATCCGGCCCGATCAGGCCAGTCAATTGTCGGAACTGGGCGGTGTGATCCGTGATGCCATCGCCAAGGATCCGCAGGAAATGTTCCTGATCGAGGGCTATACCGACACGGTCGGCAGCTCGGCCGCGAACCTTGCCCTGTCGGATCGCCGTGCCGAATCCGTCGCGCTGGCCCTGACCGAATATTTCGACGTGCCGCCCGAAAACCTTGTGGTGCAGGGCTATGGCGAGGATTTCCTGAAGGTCGAGGCCGAAGGTGACATCCGCGACAACCGCCGCAGTTCGGTTCGGCGGATCACGGACCTGTTGCAAACGCCTGACGCCAGCTAGGCGCATCTGATCCCGGGGTCTGGCCTTTGATGCGCGATGGCGCAACAAGGGTCGGACAGAACAGGGAGAAAGATGCCAATGACGCATGACGATTCTGCGCTGATCGAGGAATCGATCCTGCCCACGACCCTGCGCCAGCGTCCCATCGGGATGCTGGGCTATGCATGGATGTGGGTCGGGATCGCCGTCATCATCGCGACCTATTCGCTGGGGGCCGGTGGGGTCGAGGGCGGCCTTGGCCTGATCCAGGTGATCGCGGTGATCGGACTTGCGAACCTGACCATCGGTCTGTTCATGCTGCTGACCGCCGATATCGGGACCGAACACGGCCTGTCCTTCGCCGTCTATCTGCGCGCGCCTTTCGGCATCCACGGAACGCATCTGCCCGCCGTCTTCCGCGGGATCGTGGCCGGTATGTGGTTCGGGATCCAGACCTATCTGGGCGCATTGGCGCTGAACGGGATCGGCGAGTATTTCCTGGGCTTTGCAAGCTGGCCGCTGTGGTACGCGGTCTTTGCCATCCTGCAAATGGCGAATACCGCCATGGGCATCAAATCGGTCGAGCGTCTGGCCGCGCTGGCCGCGCCCGCGATCATCGCAATTTCCGTCTGGATGTATTTCACGCTGGAAGGCGTGGCCCAGACCAAGGGGCTGAACATCTGGAACTGGCAAGGCAGCGGACAGATGAGCGTCGTCGTGCTGTTCATTTCGAACATGGCGTTCTGGTCGACCCTGGCCATCGACATTCCGAACCTGACCCGCTTTATCGGGACCCAGCCGGGGGCGCGCGGCTATGTGCGCCGCAACCGCAACATCTTTCTGGGACAGATCGTCGCCCTGCCGATCACGCAGGCGCTGATCGCGGGGCTCGGCGCGGTCAGCTTCATCGCGACCGGCAACTGGAATCCGGTCGAGGTCATTCAGGCGCAGGGGCAGGGGCTGTCGCTGGTCCTGCTGCTGGCACTGGTCGTTCTTGCGCAATGGTCCACCAACAACTCGGCCAACCTGATCCCTTCGGCGCTGACATTCGTGAACCTTGCGCCGCGCCGGATCACCTATCGGATGGCCGTGGTCATCGCCGGGATCGTCGGCACCCTGTCGATGCCCTGGCTGATCCTGAACAACCTGTTCGTGTTTCTGGGCTATTGCGGCGCGTTCCTGTCCGCGATCGGCGGGATCATGGTGGCCGACTATTACCTGCTGCGCCGCCGTCGCCTGAACGTGCCGGACCTGTTCCGCATGTCGGGCCAGTTCCGCTATGCGGGCGGATTCAATCCGGCCGGGCTGATTGCGTGGCTGATCGCGGGCGGTCTGGCGGCATGGTGGTCGCAATATGCGATCCTGATCGGATTTCCGCTGGGTCTGATCCTGTATCTGGCGCTGATGAAGGCCCTTGTGCTGCCACGCCACCCGCAGGCTGAAATCGACAGCGGTTTCGCGGATCAGTATCTGGCGACGTCGGTCGGGGTCAGCTGGGCCTATGAAGACGGGCGCTTTGCCCGGCTTGCCCCCGATGCCGAACATCTGCAGGGGCGCGAGGATCTGTAAGATCGGGCCCCGGCATCTGCCGGGGCCTTTTCATATGTTCCGCGGTCATCAGGCCTTGAACATCACCTTGCCCTGACGGCCGGGCGTCGTCGCGGCCTTGATCGCGGCGGCAGGTTCATCCAATGGCAGCACCGCATCCGCCGTCAACCGCAGCGAACCGTCCAGCACCAGCCCGATCAGTTCCTGAAACATCCGCTGACGATCCGCATCCGAGGTTGCCTGCGCCACCTTTGCGCCCCAGAACCCCTTGACGGTCAGGTGCTTGAAGATGATGTCCCCGGTTCCCAGCGACAGGTCGCCACCAGTGGCCGAGCCAAAGGTGACCAGCAGCCCGTTTTCGCCCAGCAACTGGGTCAATGCGCCCGCAACCTCGCCCCCGACGGAATCCACGGCTGCCCGCGCGCCATCCTTGCCGATGATCGCCTTGGCCTGATCGATCCAACCGTCCTGATCGGTTGCGACGACATTCTCGATCCCCATCTGCATCAACTCGTCCCGGGCTTCGGCCCGTCGGACCAGGTTCAACAGCTTGATGCCACGCGATTTCGCCAGAACCGCCACGATCTTGCCGACCGCGCCATTGGCGGCCGTCTGCACGACCCAGTCGCCCGAAGCGACGCCCAGAAACTCGACCAGCGTGATCGCGCTGAAGGGCATGGCGATCAACTGCGCCGCGGCTTCGTCCGACATCTGTTCGGGCACGGGGATCAGGGCATTTGCCGGTGCCAGAACCTGTTCGGCCCATGCGCCCTGCACCCCGGCGGCGGCAACGCGACGCCCGATCAAACCGGCATCGACACCTTCACCAACAGCCTCGACCTTGCCGACCAGCTCGCTTCCGGCGGTTGCGGGCAGCGTGGGCTTGACGCCATAGCTGCCGTGGATCGTCCACAGATCGTGATTGTGGATGGGGGCCATGATCATCCCAAGCCGGACCTGCCCCGGGCCGGGCTGCAGATCCGCAACCTGTTCCATGTGCAGTACCTGTGCCGGATCACCGAATTCGCTGTGGCGGACGGTTTTCATGCGTCTCTCCTTAAATATCGATGTGGCACAGGTGGTTGGTCGCAACCGATGCTGCAAGGGCAGCATCGTCACGACCCCGTGGCGGCAAAACCTGTTCACATCGGCTGGACAGGATCGGCGGTGTTCGAGCTGGTGTGATTATCTTCGGTTGAAGTATCCGCGTCCGCTTCGACCGGCGCGGCATCTGCCGATTGCGGGATCACTTGCCGTTCGGCGTCCTGCATCATCAATTCCTCGGCCGCAGGATCATAGCTATCAGCAATGAATTGTTCGATTTTCCGAGTGAACCAGGAAATAAACCGCATCACAAACCTCCACCCTATCTGCACAGCCTGCTGCAGCTTCTGAATTCGGGCAATTATTATCTTTTGATAATAGGACGATGTTTAACTTTGCCGCGCCGCAGCGTTATCGCCCCCAACGACGCCTTGCTTCGTGCCGCTGTCGGGCATTGACGGGCGGGCCGCCTTGGGCCATGCCCCATCCATGCTGCGTATCGATGACATCTCATATTCGATCCAGGGCCGTCCGCTTCTGGAACATGCTTCGGCAACCATCCCCGAGGGCCACAAGATCGGCCTTGTCGGTCCCAATGGTGCGGGCAAGACGACCCTGTTCAGGCTGATCCGGGGTGACATCGGGCTTGATGACGGCCAGATCAGCCTGCCCAACCGCGCCCGTATTGGCGGCGTCGCGCAAGAAGCGCCGGGCACCGGGATGTCGGTCCTGCAGACGGTTCTGGCCGAGGACCGCGAACGCGCCGCGCTGATGGCCGAATCCGAAACCGCCACCGATCCGCAGCGCATCGCCGAGATCCAGACCCGGCTGGCCGATATCGACGCATGGTCGGCCGAGGCGCGCGCGGCCTCGATCCTTGTCGGACTGGGCTTTTCGCCCGCCGATCAGGCCCGTCCGACCAGCGATTTTTCCGGCGGCTGGCGGATGCGGGTCGCGCTGGCGGGGGTGCTGTTCTCGCGCCCCGATCTGCTGCTGCTGGACGAACCGACCAACTATCTGGATCTGGAAGGTGCGCTGTGGCTGGAAAGCTATCTGGCGCGCTATCCGCACACGGTCATCATCATCAGCCACGATCGCGGGCTGCTGAACCGCGCCGTGGGACATATCCTGCATTTGGAACATCGCAAACTGACGCTGTATACCGGCGGCTATGACGATTTCGCGCGTCTGCGGGCCGAAAAGCGCGCCTTGCAGGCCGCCGAAGCCAAGAAACAGCAGGCGCGTCGCGATCATCTGCAAAGCTTTGTCGATCGGTTCCGCGCCAAGGCCAGCAAGGCGCGTCAGGCGCAGGCGCGGGTGAAGATGCTGGAAAAGATGACGCCGATCACCGCGCCCGAGGAAGAGAAGTTTCACCGCTTCGGCTTTCCCCAGCCTGAAGAGCTGTCGCCCCCGATCATCGCGATGGAAGGGGTCAGCGTCGGCTATGGCGACCGCGCCGTGTTGCGGCGGTTGAACCTGCGGATAGATCAGGACGACCGGATCGCGTTGCTGGGGCGCAACGGGCAGGGCAAATCGACGCTGTCGAAACTGCTGGCCGACCGTTTGCAGGTGATGGAGGGGCGGCTGGTCCGCTCGAACAAGCTGCGCATCGGCTATTTCGCCCAGCATCAGGTTGATGAACTGTCGCTGAAGGAAACGCCGCTGGACCATGTGCGCAGGCTGCGCCCCGACGAAGCGCCGGCAAAACTGCGCGCAAGGCTGGCGGGCTTTGGCCTGATGGAGGCGCAAGCCGAAACGCCGGTCGGGCAGTTGTCAGGCGGCCAGAAGGCGCGTCTGTCGCTGTTGATCGCCACGATCGACGCGCCGCATCTTCTGGTTCTGGACGAGCCGACCAACCACCTTGACATCGAAAGCCGCGAGGCGCTGTCGCAGGCGCTGAACGATTACACCGGTGCGGTGGTTCTGGTCAGCCACGACATGCATCTGCTGGGGCTGGTCGCCGAACGGCTGTGGCTGGTCAATGACGGGGCCGTCACCGCCTATGAGGGGGATCTGGACGATTACCGCCGCTTTCTGTTGCAGGGCGATGACACGGCCAAATCCAGGCCAGCCGCCGAAGCGCCGAAACCCGCGCCAAGGCGCGCGCCGCGCGATGAATTGCAGACGCTGCGATCCGAGGTCCGCAAGGCCGAGGACCGGGTTCAGAAGCTGACCGACATGATCGACAAGCTGAACGTCAAGCTGGCCGATCCGGCCGTTTACGAAAACCCCGCCGAGGCCGAGAAATGGGGTCGCAAGCATTCCGAGGCGGTCGAGGCGATGACCCGCGCCGAAGAGCTGTGGATGACCGCGCTTGAAAACCTTGAAACCGCCGGTGGCAGCTAGATTGTTGCAAGATTGCGGCGTTCGGATACGCTGTTGCAGATCGCCGCGCCGCCGCCTTGTCACACGGGTCGATTCGCCCCTAGAGAGGCTGAAATTTCTTCTACCGGGATGCCTGACATGAAACTTGCGCTTTGCCTGACCCTTGGACTTTCGGCCCTTGCCGGTGCGGCTGCGGCACAGGATTTCGGCCTGTCGGGCGATCGCCAGTTCTCGGTCGATCTGGGTCTGGGCGTGGTTGGCAAATCGACCTATCCGGGCGCCGACGATGCCGAAGCGCAGCCCTGGATCATCTGGAAGAACGCGTCTTTCGGGGGCACCGCCAAGGAAGGCCTGTCCTTCGGCGGCTCGTTCGGCATGGTCGGGTCGCGCGACGAGGATGACGACGACGCGCTGATCGGCTTGGAAGAGATCGACCGCGCCTATGAAATCGGCGGCAAGGTCAGCTATCGGCGTGGCCCGGTGAACAGCTATGTCACCCTGCGTCGCGGTTTTGGCGGGCATGAGGGGCTGACCGGCGAGGTCGGCGCCAAGTACCGCACCGAATTGTCGGATCGCGTGACGCTGTGGTCGGGGCTGGAACTGGGCTATGGTGACGACGAGTATAACGACACCTATTTCGGCGTCTCGTCCGACGAGGCGACCGCCGGTCGCGCGGCCTATTCGGCAGGCGGCGGGTTCAACAAGGCCGCCATCACCTTCGAAGCCCGCTATGACCTGACCGAGAACCTGGCCGTGCTGGGCGAGGTGGAATACGGCAAGCTGATCGGCGACGCGGCGGATTCGCCCATCGTGCAGGATGAATATCAGCCCGCGCTGCGCCTTGGCATCGTGCGCCGCTTCAGCTTTGGCTTCTGATAGCTTCGAACATTGGCAGATTGCTGACAGCCCGGACCCGATCCGGGCTGCATGCCGTCGGATTATTTTAAGCCTGAAATAATTTCTTGACAGCTTGCCCCTTGTTGGTGCGTTCTAAGGAAAAGAACGCCAAGCTGCGGTCATCGCGGCGCACTCAACAGGGAAACACGCCATGACGTATTCGGGAAAGATGCTTGCCGTGCTGGCCGCGACGACCTGCCTTGCGGGTCCGGCCATCGCACAGGATGACGAAACGCTGAAGATCGGCCTGATCTTCACGCTGTCCGGGCCGGCCGCCGTTCTGGGCGAGATGGGCCGCGACGGATTTCAGCTTGCTGCCGAACAGATCGGCGAGATCGGCGGCATGCCGACCGAAATCATCGTCGTCGATGACGAACAAAAGCCCGATATCGCCGCCAACAAGGCCCGCGAACTGGTGGAACGCGATCAGGTCGATATCGTCGTCGGGCCGATCTTTTCCAACATTCTGGGCGCGATCATGAAGCCGGTGACCGACAGCGGCGCAATCCTGATCAGCCCCAATGCCGGGACCTCGAATTTTGCGGGGGCTGAATGCAACCGCAACTTCTTTGTCACCTCGTATCAGAACGACCAGATGCACGAGGTGATGGGCGCCTATGCGCAGGAACAGGGCTATTCCAACGTTTTCCTGCTGGCCCCGAATTATCAGGCGGGCAAGGACAGCCTTGCGGGCTTCAAGAACAGCTACAAGGGTGGCGTCGCGGGCGAGATCTTCACCCAGTTGGGGCAGTTGGACTATTCGGCCGAACTGGCGCAGATCGCCGCGATGCAGCCTGACGCGGTCTTTGCCTTCATGCCGGGCGGCATGGGCGTGAACCTGGTCAAACAGTATCGGCAGGCCGGGCTTGAAACCATCCCGTTCCTGTCAGCCTTCACCGTCGATGAATCGACGCTGCCCGCGCAACAGGACGCCGCGGTCGGATTCTTTGCCGGGTCGAACTGGGCCCCGGATCTGGACACGCCAGAAAACAAGGCTTTCGTCGACGCATACGAGGCGAAATACGGCAAGGTGCCCGCAACCTATGCGATGCAGGCCTACGACGCGGCGCATCTGATCGACGCGGCCATCCGCGAGGCGGGCGGGACCGGCGACAAGGACGCGCTGATCGCGGCGATGGAGGGCGCGCCCTTCACCTCGGTCCGGGGCGATTTCAGCTTTGGCCCCAACCACTATCCGGTGCAGGATTTCTACCTTACCGAGGTCGTCCAGCGCGAGGATGGCAAATTCGCCACCTCGATCGTCAAGAAGATCTTCGATGATTATGCCGACAACTATGTCGGCGCGTGCGAAATGAACTGAAACGAAAGCGGGGTGCGCCAGGGCGCGCCCCGTTTCCGTCAGGACACATCATGACCAACCTGTTTCTGCTTCAGCTTCTGAACGGGATGCAATTCGGCATCCTGTTGTTCCTGATCGCCGCCGGCCTGACGCTGGTGTTCGGGATCATGGATTTCGTCAATCTCGCCCATGGTGTGATCTACATGGTCGGCGCCTATCTTGCGGTGACGTTCAGCCAGATGACCGGCAGCTATGGGCTGGGCCTGCTGCTGACCCTGCCGGCGACATTGGTGATCGGGCTGGTGCTGGAACTGCTGGTCTTTCGCAAGCTGTATGACCGGCCGCATCTGGATCAGGTCCTGGCGACATTCGGTCTGGTGATGATCATCACCGAAGGGGTCGAGATCATCTGGGGCGCGGCCCCGCTGTCGGTGCAGATGCCTGATCTGTTGTCGGGTTCGGTGCCGCTGATCGGGCCACTGCGTTATCCGGTGTTCCGGCTGGTCGTCATCGCGGCGGGTCTGGCGACGGCGGTTGCGCTGTGGTTGATCATTACCCGCACGCGGATCGGCATGCGCCTGCGGGCGGGGGCCACCAACCGGGCGATGGTGTCCGCGCTTGGCGTCGACATCAAGAAATTGTTCACCATCATCTTTGCCTTTGGCGCGATGCTTGCGGGCTTTGCCGGGGCGATGGTCGCGCCGATCCTGACCGTCGATCCCGGCATGGGGGAAAGCGTTCTGATCCTGGCCTTCGTGGTGATCGTCATTGGCGGCATCGGCTCGGTCAAAGGTGCCTTCGCGGGTGCGCTGCTGGTCGGGTTGGTCGATACGCTGGGGCGCAGTTTCGGCCCGATCATCCTGCGCAGCTTTCTGGACCCCTCGGCGGCGGGACAGGCGGGGCGGGTGCTGGCCCCGATGCTGGTCTATATCCTGATGGCGGTCATTCTGGCGGCACGGCCCGCGGGCCTGTTCGGAGCGCGGACATGAGGCTGATCCCGACCCGTGCCTGGGCCGCGACCCTGCTGTTCGCCGCCTTCGCGGCCTTGCCGCTGATCGCCGCGGCGCTGGACGATGCCTATCTGGTCGTGATCGCCACGCGCATCTTGGCCTATGCGATCGCGGCCCTCGCGCTGGACCTGATCCTTGGCTATGGCGGCATGGTCAGCTTTGGCCATGCCGCCTATCTGGGAATCGGGGCCTATTCGGTCGCGATCCTCAGCCGCGCGGGCATCACCGATCTGTCGCTGCATATTCTGGGCGCGATTGCCGGTGCCGCGATCTTTGCCGTGATCACCGGCGCGATTTCACTGCGCACCAAGGGCATCTATTTCATCATGATCACGCTGGCCTTTGCGCAAATGGCCTATTTCTTTTTCGTTTCGCTCTCGGCCTATGGCGGCGATGACGGGGTGACGCTGTCCACGCGATCAACCCTGTTCGGACAGCCTGTGCTGGAAGATGACACCGCGCTTTACTACACGGCCTTCGCGATCCTGCTGGGACTGTATCTGACGGCGGTCGCGGTTACCCGGTCGCGCTTTGGCCGGGTTCTGACGGGGGCGCGGGAAAACCCTGTTCGCATGCAGGCCATCGGGTTTTCGCCCTTCCGCTATCAGCTGACGGCCTTTGTGATCTCGGGCTGCATGACGTCGATTGCCGGTGTGATGCTGGCCAATCAGGCCAGCTTCGTCTCGCCCGCCTATATGGACTGGCACCGCTCGGGCGAACTGGTGGTGATGGTGGTCTTTGGTGGCATCGGCAACCTGCTGGGCGCGGTAGCCGGCGCGACCATCGCCCTGCTGTTGGAGGAATGGCTGGCCGTTCTGACCGAACACTGGCCGCTGCTGTTCGGCCTGATCCTTGTGCTGGTCGTGCTGTACTCGCGCGACGGCCTGACCGGCTTTTTCCGGAGGCGGCTATGAGCTTGCTGGACGTTCGCAATCTGCGCAAATCCTATGGCGCCTTGAAGGTGACCGACGATCTGAACCTTTCGGTCGATGAGGGCGAGCTGCACGCCATCATTGGGCCGAACGGCGCGGGAAAATCGACCCTGATCGCGCAATTGTCGGGGCAGGCGGGATCGGATGGCGGATCGGTCCGCTTCGACGGGACCGATATGATGGGGATGCCCATGCACAAACGCGTGCGTGCGGGCATGTCGCGCAGCTTTCAGATCACCTCGATCCTGCCGGGCTTCACCGCGCTGGAAAATGTCGCCGTGGCGGCGCAGGCCGGGCAGGGCAGCAGCTTTCGTTTCCTTGCCCCCGTCGCAGATGAGGCCGCCCTGAACGATGCGGCGCTGGCGGCGCTGGCACGGGTCGGCATCGACGACCGCGCCTTCGTCAAGGCAGGCAGCCTGAGTCATGGCGAAAAGCGGCAGCTGGAACTGGCGATCGCGCTGGCCACCCGCCCGCGGCTGTTGCTGCTGGATGAGCCCTTGGCCGGCACTTCGGGGGCCGAGGCCGACCGTCTGGTCGAGGTCATGCGCAGCCTGAAATCCGAACTGACCCTTGTGCTGATCGAACATGACATGGACGCGGTCTTCTCGCTGGCCGACCGGATCAGCGTGCTGGTCTATGGCCGCATCATCGCGACGGGCAGCCCCGACCAGATCCGCAGCGACCCCAAGGTGCGTGCCGCCTATCTGGGCGAAGAAACGGAGGATGCGTGATGCTGCGCGTCGAAGGATTGCAGGCCGCCTATGGCGAAAGCCAGGTTCTGCACGACATCGCATTCGAGGTGGCCGAGGGTGAGGTCGTCACCCTTCTGGGCCGCAACGGCATGGGCAAGACCACCACGATCAACACGATCTTCGGCCTGCTGCCCGCCCGCGCAGGCAAGGTCTGGATCGGGGATGCCGACATGACCAATGCCGCCCCCCACCGCATCGCACGCGCCGGAATGGGGCTGGTCCCCGAGGGGCGGCAGGTCTTTCCCACGCTGGATGTGCGCGAAAACCTGATCGCCATGGCCCGCCCCGGCAACTGGGACTTTGCCAAGGTTCTGGCGCTGTTTCCCCGTCTGGGCGAACGTCTGGGCAACAAGGGCAACCAACTGTCGGGCGGCGAACAGCAGATGCTGGCCATCGGGCGGGCGCTGATGACCAACCCGCGCCTGATGGTTCTGGACGAAGCGACCGAGGGGCTGGCCCCGCTGATCCGTGACGAAATCTGGGCCTGTCTGTCGCAATTGAAGGAGGCGGGTGAATCGATCCTGATCATCGACAAGAATGTCGACGCGCTGACCCGCTTTGCCGACCGGCATGTGGTGATCGAAAAGGGGCAGGTCGTCTGGAGCGGCGATAACGCCGCGCTGCGCAGCACGCCCGACATCAAGGAACGCTTTTTGCATGTGTGAAGGGACCACGCCATGACCATGAGTGCCGGTATCACCCGCGCGACCGAAGGGCTGGACGCGATCAGCTGGAACATTCTGGGTCAGATCTATGTCCCGAAACAGGTATCTCCGTCCTCGATGTCATGGCATGCGACCCTGCCCAAGGGCACGTTCGTGCCACCCCATATACATCCCACGCAGGACGAATTCCTGTATATCCTCGACGGCTGTTTCGATCTGCTGCTGGACGGTGCCGAACATCGCGCGATGCCCGGCGATCTTGTCCGGCTGCCGATGGGTGTGCCGCATGGCATCTTCAACAAGACCGACACCGATATCAAATGCCTGTTCTGGGTATCGCCCACGCGGCGTCTGTTCGACCTGTTCTGGGCGCTGCACAATCTGGGCCCGAACCCCAACCCCGCCGAGGTGGTCGCGGTATCGGCGGCACATGAGGTCGATTTTCTGCCGCCCGAGGATCAGGACTGATGCGGGTCCTGATCGCCGGAGCCGGGATCGGCGGGCTGACGACCGCGCTGATGCTGCATGAACGCGGCATCCCCTGCCAGATCTGGGAAGCCGCGCGCGAGGTCCGCGAGGTCGGCGTCGGCATCAACATCCTGCCCCACGCCATCCGCGAATTCGACGCGCTTGGCCTTCTGGACGCGTTGGACCGTATCGCGGTGCGTACCTCGCATCTGTATTACTACACCCGCAACGGCCAGCTTGTCTGGGACGAGCCGCGCGGCATGCTGGCCGGTCACGAGGTGCCGCAATTTTCCAGCCATCGCGGGCGGCTGCAAAAAACGCTGCATGACGCGGTGATCGCGCGGTTGGGACCGGATGCCGTGCGATGCGGCCGCAGGTTGGCCGGTTTCGTGCAGGACGAAGGCGGCGTGACCGCGCAGTTTACCGACGCAACCGAGGGCGGGCCCTCGGAAATCGCGCGGGGCGATGTGCTGATCTGCGCCGACGGGATCCACTCGACCGGGCGGCGGCATTTCTATCCCGACGAGGGTGCGCCGTCCTGGAATGGTGTTTCGATGTGGCGTGGCGCGACCATGGCGCCCGCGTGGCAGAACGGCACGGTCATGGCCATCGGCGGCGGGTTCGGGGCCAAGCTGGTTCTGTATCCCATCGCCCCTCGGCAATCCGACGGGCAGCAATTGATGAACTGGGTCGTCAATGTCCGCACCAAGGATCCGGCGGTAAGTCCCCCGCCACCCGATAACTGGTCGCGCAAGGTCGCACTGGCGACGGTGCTGCCCCATGCGCGGCGATTTCGCGTGCCGGGCTACGACATCGAGGCATTGATCCGCGCCACGCCAGAAATTTTCGAATACCCCATGGCCGATCGCGACCCGCTGCCGCGCTGGACCTTTGGGCGGGTGACGCTGCTGGGCGATGCCGCGCACCCGATGTATCCGGTCGGTTCAAATGGTGCCAGCCAGGCCGTGCTGGATGCGCGCTGCTTGGCCGACGCCCTGAAAACGCAGCCTCATCCCCGCGCCGGGCTGTGGGCTTATGAGGCGCAACGCCGGCCGGCAACCGCACAGGTCGTGGCACAGAATCGCAAGGGCGGCCCCGAAGCTGTCATTGACGCCGTGGAAAAGCTGGCTCCGGCTGGCTTCGATGACATTGATCAGGTTTTGCCGCATGCCGACCGCGAGGCGCTGGTCAAGGGCTATGCCCAGATGGCCGGGTTCTCGGACGTGAAGCGCATTGAAGTCTAGGATATGAATTATAACAGCAACTTGCGGCGCAGAATTCATGCTTTAAATTAGGTTTGTTACCTCTCCATTTTGATCTGCGCCATCACGCGCATGGCCGCCGCTGGCGATCAACGGCAACGAAGCCCTTGCCGAGCGGATCGTTTTTCGATTTAAGAGCATCAGAAGTCGCCAAGGCGCAGTGGATTTCCGAATCCCGTTGCGCACCCATAGCTCAGCTGGATAGAGCGTCGCCCTCCGAAGGCGAAGGCCTCAGGTTCGAATCCTGATGGGTGCGCCATCAAACCCCTTATGTTTGTCATCGCAATTTTGCGGATCTTGCGGGTCTGTTGCGGTTTTCCGGCTGCGATCCCAGGGCTGCGATTATCTTCCAGCAGTTTGCATTCATTGATGAATGCCCTCGTCTTCAGCGGCTCACCCTTGAACGTAAGCGTTCCGAGGCCTGACAAACCGCGTTACCGCCTTTACTTGCGACTGATTTGCAGTTGCAAATAATCTTGGGCGCTGTAGGCTTGTTGCGACTTGTTCGCAGATCGAAACACCGCGTCTTGATTGGGGGATGCCTATGACGATGACTTTGGGACGGCTGATGGGGGCGGTGGCCCTGACGGCAATTACGGCACCTGCGGCCTTGGCCGAGGATCGGATGAAAGTCGTGACGACATTCACGGTTCTGGCGGATATGGCGGCCCATGTCGCAGGTGACGCGGCCGATGTCGTGTCGATCACCAAGCCGGGCGCCGAGATTCATGGCTATGAACCCACGCCGCAGGACATCGTTCGCGCCCATGACGCCGACCTGATCCTGTGGAACGGAATGAATCTTGAACTGTGGTTCGAACAGTTTCTGACCAATCTGGGCGAGATTCCTTCGGTCACGCTGAGCGAGGGGATAGATCCGATCCCGATCGCGGCGGGAGCGTATCAGGGGAAACCGAACCCGCATGCCTGGATGGGATTGGACAACGCACTGATCTACATAGACAATATCCAGGCGGCTTTGGCTGAGCATGACCCCGACAACGCGCAGACCTATGCCGCAAATGCCGAGGCCTACAAGGAAGAACTGCGCGCCACGATCGAACCCCTGCGCCAGGAAATCGCGGCATTGCCCGAGGCCAGTCGCTGGCTTGTGACCTGCGAGGGGGCGTTCAGCTATCTGGCCCGCGATTTCGGGATGAAGGAGCTGTATCTGTGGCCCATGAATGCCGATCAGATGGGCACGCCGCAGCAGGTCCGCAGCGTCATCGACGGCGTTCGCGACAATGACATCCCGGCCGTTTTCTGCGAAAGCACCGTCAACACTGCCCCGGCCGAACAGGTCGCGCGCGAAACCGGGGCGCTGTATGGCGGGGTCCTGTATGTCGACAGCCTGTCCGAACCGGGCGGCCCCGTGCCCAGCTATCTGGACCTGCTGAAAGTCACCGCGCAAACCGTGGCCGAGGGGCTTGTAACCGGCGCGAACTGACCTTTCTATCTGTAGCGCCGACCCACACCGGCGCGGCCCTTCGGGCAGAAAGCACGCAATGAAAGACAGCAGTCGCATGGCACAGACGCAACAGGCGGGCGCGGGCATCGCCGCAAGTCAGCTGACCGTCACCTATCGCAACGGTCACACCGCGCTGCGCGACGCCAGTTTCGAAATCCCGCGCGGGACGGTGACGGCATTGGTCGGCGTAAACGGCGCCGGGAAATCGACGCTGTTCAAGGCGATCATGGGCTTCGTCCCGGTGGCCAGGGGCGAAATCCGTCTGCTTGGCCTTGGCGTCAAAGAGGCGCTGCGCCGCAATCTTGTGTCCTATGTTCCGCAATCCGAAGAGGTCGACTGGTCCTTTCCCGTGCTGGTCGAAGATGTGGTGATGATGGGCCGCTATGGTCATATGGGCTTTTTGCGGCGCCCCTCGAAGGCGGATCATCAGGCCGTCCGGGATGCGCTGGCCCGCGTGAACATGCTGGATTATCGCCACCGCCAGATCGGCGAGCTGTCCGGCGGCCAGAAAAAGCGCGTCTTTCTGGCACGTGCCCTTGCACAGGACGGGCAGGTCATCCTGCTGGACGAGCCTTTCACCGGCGTCGATGTCAAGACCGAGGAACAGATCATCGCCCTTCTGCGCGCCCTGCGGGACGAGGGGCGGGTGATGCTGGTGTCGACCCACAACCTGGGATCGGTGCCCGAATTCTGCGACCGGACGGTTCTGGTCAAGGGAACGGTTCTGGCCCATGGCCCGACCGAGACGACCTTCACCCGCGCCAATCTTGAAGCCGCGTTCGGTGGTGTCCTGCGCCATTTCACGCTTGGCGGGGCCGATCTGCATGATGACGACGATGAACGGCATCTGTCGATATTTACCGACGATGAACGCCCGCTGGTTCAATATGGCGACCGGACACATAAGGTGGAACGCGACGCATGACCCTGCTGCTGGAACCCTTTTCCTACGGATACATGACCAATGCGATGTGGGTTTCGGCGCTGGTAGGCGGGGTCTGCGCCTTCCTGTCCTCTTACCTGATGCTGAAAGGCTGGTCGCTGATCGGCGACGCGCTGTCACATTCGGTCGTGCCGGGCGTCGCGGGGGCCTATATCCTTGGTCTGCCCTTCGCGTTGGGGGCGTTCATTTCAGGCGGTCTTGCCGCGGGCGCGATGCTGTTTCTGTCGGACAGGTCGGGGCTGAAGGTCGATGTGATCATCGGCATCATCTTCACTTCGTTCTTCGGACTGGGCCTGTTCATGGTGTCGGTCAATCCCATGGCGGTCTCGATCCAGACGATCACGATGGGCAACATCCTGGCGATCACGCCGCAGGATACGCTGCAACTGGCGATCATCGGCGTGGTGTCGCTGGCGGTTCTTCTGCTGAAATGGAAGGATCTGATGGTGACATTCTTCGACGAAAGCCACGCAAGGTCTATCGGGCTGCGGCCGGGGCTGCTGAAGGTGGTGTTTTTCATGCTGTTGTCGGCCAGCGTGGTCGCCGCCATGCAGACGGTCGGCGCGTTTCTGGTCATCGCGATGGTGGTGACGCCGGGGGCGACGGCCTATCTGCTATGCGACCGGTTCCCGCGGCTGATCATGACCTCGGTCGCGATCGGGTCGATCACCAGCTTCGTCGGTGCCTATCTCAGCTATTTCCTTGATGGCGCGACCGGAGGCGTAATCGTCGTGCTGCAAACGGTGATCTTTCTGACCACCTTCCTGTTTGCGCCGAAACATGGGCTGCTTGCGGCACGCCGCAAGGCGGCTGCCGCGTTAAGGGATGGGGCCGCCTGATGTCGGAGACGATCTTGATGCCCTTCCAGTTCGGCTTCATGCAGAATGCCTTCTGGATCGCCGCGATCGTGTCGGTGCCCACGGCTTTGCTGTCCTGCTTTCTGGTTCTGAAGGGCTGGGCGCTGATGGGCGACGCGGTCAGCCACGCCGTACTGCCGGGCATCGTTCTGGCCTATATTCTGGGCTTGCCCCTGATCCTTGGGGCTTTCGGGGCGGGCATGCTGACGGCGGTCGCGACCGGATATCTGTCGGAAAACAGCCGCATCAAGCAGGACACGATCATGGGGGTCGTGTTCTCGGGCATGTTCGGTCTGGGGATCGTGATGTATGTCGGGCTGAAGACCAATGTGCATCTGGACCACATCCTGTTCGGCAACATGCTGGGCGTGGGACCGGATGACCTGTGGACGGCGGGCATAATTTCCGCCGGGGTGGCGGCGGTTCTGATCCTGAAATGGAAGGATTTCATGCTGCACGCCTTTGACCCGGCGCAGGCACGGGTGTCGGGGCTGCCGGTCGGCGTGCTGCATTACGGGCTGCTGGCGATTCTGTCCCTTACCATCGTGGCGACACTGTCTGCGACGGGTCTGATCCTTGCCGTCGGCTTGCTGATCGCGCCGGGTGCGATTGCGTTTCTGCTGTCGCGCAGCCTGCGCAACATGCTGCGTGTCGCGGTGATCGTCTGCATGGCGTCGATGCTGGGCGGCGTCTATGCCAGCTTTTATCTGGACAGCGCACCCGCGCCGACAATCGTCCTGATCCTGACGGCGATCTTCATCGGCGCCTTCATCCGCAAGACCGTTCTGACGCGTCGCGCCTCGGCGCGTCTGTGATTCTACGCACCATAGCGGTCGCACCCGTCCCCGGTGCTGCAAATTTGCAGAGTGTGAAGCACGGCGCTTCCACAGGTGGAAATCCATCGAAAAATGCACGCAGAACCGGACGTAATATTCGAAAATGTGACAATCCCCTTCACGTTGTCTATGGTTTGTCTAAGCTAACATGCTTGGGAGGGGTGACGCGCCCCTCATCCCATGGCCCCGGCTTTTGGGATCTGACAGGGAAACGAAAGGTAATTTCATGCGATATCTTAAACCGGCAACGGCGATTCTTGGCTTGATGGTTGCGGCACCGGCCGCGTTTGCCGCCGAAGATTGCGGCAGCCTGACCATCGCCGAGATGAACTGGGCATCGGCCGGTCTGGCAGCCTGGGTGGACAAGATCATCCTGGAAGAAGGCTATGACTGCGACGTTGCGCTGGTCACGGGTGACACCGTGCCGACCTTTACCTCGATGAATGAAAAGGGCGAACCCGATATCGCCCCCGAACTGTGGGTGAACGCGGTCAAGGTGCCGCTGGACGCCGCGGTCGAGGAAGGCCGCATCAAGGTCGCCTCGGAAATTCTGACCGATGGCGGTGTCGAAGGCTTCTGGATCCCGACCAGCCTTGCCGAGGAAAACGGCATCAAGACGATCGAGGATGCGCTGGCTCATCCCGAACTGTTCCCGGGCGCCGAGGACAGCAGCAAGGGCGCCTTCTTCAACTGCCCCTCGGGCTGGGCCTGCCAGATCATCACCGCCAACCAGTTCGCGGCGCTTGGCGCCGAGGAAAAAGGGTTCGAGCTGGTCGACAGCGGCTCGGCCGCGGGCCTGGACGGATCCATCGCGCGGGCGTTCAACCGCGAGGAAGGCTGGCTGGGCTATTACTGGGCCCCGACCGCAATTCTGGGCAAATACGAGATGACCCGCCTGGACCTGGGCGTGGAACATGAACGCGAAGCCTGGGACAACTGCACGGTCGTGAACGACTGCCCCGATCCCGCGCTGAACGAATGGCCGCGTTCGGACGTGTTCACCGCCGTGACCGCCGAATTCGCCGAAAAGAACGCCGTGACCATGGACTATCTGGGCAAGCGCGCCTGGTCGAATGACACGGTCAACACGCTTCTGGCCTGGATGGGTGACAATCAGGCCACCAACGAGGATGGCGCCTATTACTTCCTCGAAAACTATCCCGAGGTGTGGAAGGCTTGGCTGCCCGAAGATGTGGCAACCAAGGTCGAAGACGCGCTGTAAGATCTGAGGGGCGCCTGTCGGGCGCCCCTTTTTTCTGTCGACATCCCGAAACGGAACAAGAAGAAAAGAGATGGATCTGATAGATTTTCCAGCCATGAGCAGGGGCGACATGCGAGACCTTCGCATCGGTATCGATGAGGCGTTTCGCAACTTTACACGGGCTTATGGCGAAACCCTGGAACAGCTGTTCCACCCGATCCAGCTGCTGCTGAACTTCATCGAGGGAATGCTGATCGACAGTTCCTGGGTGATCGTCCTTGTCGCGCTGGCCGGACTGGTCTGGCTGCTAAGCCGCAACCTGAAGATCGTCGCAGGCACGATCGTCGCGCTGTTGCTGATCGGCTATTTCGGCATGTGGGAAGACACGATGCGGACCATCGCGATGGTGTCGGTCTGTACGCTGATCGCGGTCGTCATCGGCATTCCGGTGGGGATTCTGATGGCCCGCTCGGACCGGGCGAATGCCACGATCACCCCGCTGCTGGACATGATGCAGACGATGCCCAGCTTCGTCTACCTGATCCCGGTCGTGATGATCTTCGGCCTTGGCAAGGTGCCCGGCGTGATCGCCGTCGTGATCTATGCCGTCCCGCCGATCATCCGCCTGACCAATCTGGGGATCCGCCAGGTCCCCGCCGACGTGCTGGAGGCCGCCGAGGCATTCGGGTCCAGCGGTCGGCAAAAGCTGATGGATGTGCAATTGCCGCTGGCGTTGCCGACTATCATGGCGGGCGTCAACCAGACCATCATGATGAGTCTGGCCATGGTCGTGGTCGCATCCATGATCGGCGTGCGCGGCCTGGGCCAGCCCGTCCTTCAGGCGATCAACAACCAATACTTCACCCTGGGCGTGATGAACGGTCTGGCCATCGTCGCCATCGCCATCATCTTCGACCGCGCGACGCAGGCCTATGGCAAGCGCCTGCAGAAGCACCTGGAGGCTGTGCATGGCTGAGGCAACCCACGACATCGAGATCCGCAACCTTTACAAGATCTTCGGTCCGAACGCCGCCAAGCACGTGGAAAGCGTTCGCAACGGGATGACCAAGGAAGAACTGAAGGCCCAGCACAATCACGTGCTGGGGCTGGACGACATCAACCTGACCATCCCCGCGGGCAAGATCCAGGTCGTGATGGGGCTGTCGGGGTCGGGCAAATCGACCCTGATCCGGCATATCAACCGCCTGATCGACCCGACCGCGGGCGAATTGCTGTTCGACGGTCAGGACATCGCAAAGATGTCCGAGACCGAGCTGCGCGAGTTTCGTCGCCAGCGCACCGGCATGGTGTTTCAGAAATTTGCGCTGTTCCCGCATTGGACGGTGCTGGAAAACACCACCTATGGTCTGAACGTGCGCGGGGTATCCCGCCGCGAAGCCGAGGAACGCGCGCGCCGCTGGATCAGCCGCGTCGGTCTGGACGGGTTCGAGGAAAGCTATCCCAATCAGCTGTCGGGCGGGATGCAGCAGCGCGTGGGCCTGGCCCGCGCCCTGACCAACGACGCCGAGATCCTGCTGATGGATGAGGCATTCTCGGCGCTGGACCCGCTGATCCGGACCGACATGCAGTCGGTGCTTCTGGACCTGCAATCCGAGCTGAAAAAGACCATCGTCTTCATCACCCACGACTTGGACGAGGCGCTGCGCCTTGGCGAACGCATCGCCATCCTGCGCGATGGCAAGATCATCCAGCAGGGCACGGGCGAACAGATCGTCCTGCGCCCGAAGGACGATTACATCGCCAGTTTCGTGCGCGATGTGCGCCGCGGTCACGTCATCTCGGTCCGGACCATCATGCGCAAAGGCGCACGGGCCGAAACCCCGGTGACGCTGCCGGCCACAACCCTGCTGGAAGAAGCGGCGCGCGCGATGACCAATGCCGAGGTGCTGCGCGCCAATATCCAGGGCTTGGACGGACAGCATCTGGGCATGGTGACGCTGTCGAAATGCGTGGCCGAGATGATCGCGCCCGACGACAGCGAAGATGTCGATCCCGAGGCGCAGGTCGCCTGATCCCGGCTTTGACCAAGACGCTGGCACAAAAAAACGGTCGGGGCGCGCGACGAAGCGCCCCGGCCGTCCGCTTCATATGGCCCTAACTTAGGGGGCCTTGGCCGTATCGACGAATTTTTGCAGGGCCTGCGTCATCTTGGCCATGAATTCGGCATCATCGTCGATGTCGAGATCGTCAAACATCTCAGCCGGTTCCTGCCAGGCGATCTTGGTTTCCCCGTCCTGGCTGTAGACAAGAACGCGTAGTGGCAGAAACAGTCCGGCGCGGGCGTCCTGTTGCTGCGGCAGGGTGCCCAGCTTGGGGTTGCCAAAAATCAGAAGCTGCGAATCCTCCAGCGGCAAATCGACCGAGGCCGCGCCCTTGGCGTGATCGACGCGCGCAAAGACTGTCGCGCCCGCACCCTCGACCGCGCTTTCCAGCCGGTCCATCACTTCGGGAACCGAACCTTCGGCAGCAACGGTTTCAATATCTGCCAGGGCAGGGGTCGCCAGACCCAGTGCAATGGCGGCGGTACAGATCAGTCTGCGCATCGAACTCTCCTTGTTTCGGGCAAGTCCACAACAATGCAGCACATTTCGCGGTTCCGGCAAACCAACATGGACGTGATCGGGCGCGGATTACCGCCGTCAGATCACAGTCACGTCCATGTCACCCAACCCGTCGATGGCAATCCTGATCCGATCCCCGCGATCGACCGCGCCGACGCCTGCCGGGGTGCCGGACAGGATCACGTCGCCCGCCGCCAGTTCGAAATACCGCGACAGATAGGCGATCATTTCGGGAACCTTCCAGATCATCTGGTCCAGATCGCCATCCTGCCGCAGCTCATCATTGATCCACAGGCGCAACGCGCCGCGATCGGGATGACCTATGCGGTCGGCGGGATGGATCAGGCCAACCGGGGCCGAGCCTTCGAAGGCCTTTGCGATTTCCCAAGGACGGCCCATCTTCTTTGCCTGCGCCTGCAGGTCGCGCCGCGTCATGTCCAGCGCCAGACCATAGCCAAACACGTGATCAAGCGCGTCGGCGACGGCAATGTCGCGCCCGCCGGATTTCAGCGCGACGGCCATTTCCGCCTCGTAGTGAACATCGCCGCTGTTGGGCGGATAGACGAACCGATCAGACGCGGTCAGGTTGTCGGGGTTCTTCTGAAAGAAGAAGGGCGGCTCGCGGTTCGGGTCATGCCCCATTTCGACGGCATGGGCAGCATAGTTGCGCCCGATGCAATAAACCCGCCGCACCGGAAACAACCCGTCCTGTCCCGCGACCGGGATCGCGACGGTTCGGGGCGGTGTGATCACATAATCGGCCATGCCTTGCGTCCTGTAAGATCCTGCTGGTCAAAGCTGTACGACCAGCAGGGCGGCAATCCAAGACCCAGGTCACTTTTGCCGATCGTCAATGGCATGGCGACGCATGACCTGGGCCGTATCATAGCCCGCCAGCCCCAGCGTCAACAGCACCACCGCGCCCAGATCCAGACGGGGCACATGCCACAACAGGATCACCAGAAACGCGCATAGGACGATAAAGGCCAGCAGGGCCAGGATACGGTCGATCATGTCGTTACCTCTGCGGTGCTGTCGTGAAACTGTTCCATCAGCCAATGCGCGACGCGCAGCAGCCGTGCATCCTCGCCCCGGCGGCCAATCAGTTGCACACCCATCGGCAACCCGTTTGCATCCGTCAGCAGCGGAAGGGTGATCGCGGGCACGCCGCACAGCGTCCAGGGACCGTTCATCGCGGGCGATCCTGTGCTGTTTTCCGAAAGCTCCGGCGCCGGGCCGGGCGAGGCCGGACACAGGATCGCGTCGCAGCGGGTCAGCAACTCATCCAACCCGGCATTCAGCACCTGACGCCAGTCCAGTGCCGCAAGATAGTCGCGTGCAAGGACCTGTTTGCCTTCGTCCAAGCCGTCGCGCAGCGTGTCAGACATCTGATCCCGCCCCTGATGTTCCAGCGCGTAATAGCATTTCGCCAGTTCGGCCAGATTGATGCGGCGGCGGATCTGGTCGGCCTCGGCAAAGACCGCGGGCAGATCGACCCGATGCGCGCGCCCCCCAAGCGCGTCGGTCAGTTCCCCCAACGCGTCCAGCATCACCTGCTGCGCACCGGGCAGCGCCACCACGGACAAAAGTGGCGGCAGGGGCGGGGCCTCGGACGCGGCCTGCGCCAGACGGGGCACGGGCTGCATCGCGGTGGCGCTGTCCTGCGGATCGTGCCCCGCCATGACCTCGGCCAGAAGCGCGGCGTCTTGCAGGTCGCGGCCAAAGGCACCGACGGTATCCAGAAACGGCGATTGCGGCAGAATACCGGTGCGTCCGATCAGGCCATAGCTAGGCTTGAACCCGACGATCCCGCAATAGGATGCGGGCCGTATGACCGACCCGCCGGTCTGGGTGCCGACCGCCAAGGGCACCTGACCAGAGGCCACCGCCACGGCCGACCCTGCGGACGACCCGCCCGGGCTGCGGGCCGGGTCATGCGGGTTGCGACTGTCCGAGGGGTGCATGAAGGCGCATTCCGTCGTCACGGTCTTGCCCAGAATGACCGCCCCCGCCGTGCGCAATCGTGCCACGACCAGCGCGTCCTGCGGCGGCACGCGCCCCTTGGCGATGGGGCTGCCGTATTCCGTGGGCATACCCGCCGTGTCGATCACATCCTTGATGCCCACCGGCACGCCATGCAGCACCCCGATCGCCGCGCCGGATTTTCGACGCTGATCCAACGCACGGGCCTGCGCCATGGCGTTCTGACCATCGACATAGGCCCATGCCCGCAACTGGGGTTCGGTCTGGGCAATGCGGTTCAGGCAGGCGGCGGTCGCGGCCTCGGCGGTGATCGCGCCCGATGCGATCAGATCGCGCAGCGCCACCGCCCCCAGACTTGCGGGATCAGGAGCCATAGATGAGGTTCGGAAGGACATAGACGATATCCGGATAGATATACATGATCGCCATGGCGATGAAGACCATGAACAGGAAGGGCATGACGCCCGCGAAGATCTGGGTCAGCTTGACCTCGGGTGGGGCGATGCCTTTCAGATAATAGGCCGACATGGCCATCGGCGGTGTCAGGAACGAGGTCTGCAGGTTCAGCGCGACGAGAATGCCGAAGAACAGCGGGTCGATATCGAACATCGGCAGCAATGGCAGGAAGATCGGTACGAAGATGATGATGATTTCGGACCATTCCAGCGGCCAGCCAAGCAGAAAGATGATCAGCTGCGCCAGAAGCAGGAATTGCAGCGGGGTCAGGTCCAGGCCGCTGACGAATTCCGAGATCACATGCTCGCCCCCCAGATAGGAAAATACCGACGAGAAGGTGTACGAGCCGACAAACAGCCAGCAGACCATCGCCGTCGTGCGCACGGTCAGATAGACGGATTCGCGCAGCCGCTGAAAAGTCATCGCGCGATAGACGATGGCCAGAACCATCCCGCCAAGCGCGCCGATGGCCGCGGCCTCGGTCGGTGTTGCCAGGCCGAACAGGATCGAGCCCAGCACCGCAAGGATCAGGAAGGCCAGCGGAAAGAACGAGGTCGCCAGCATCAACAACAGCTTGCCGGTCGAGACCGCAGGCACCTCATCCTCGGACGGGCGCGGCGCGACAGACGGTTGCAGGATCGAACGCCCGATCACATAGACCAGATACAGCCCGACCAGCACCAGTCCGGGCAGCATCGCGCCCGCGTAAAGCCGCACGATCGACACACCCGACGCCGCCGCATAGACGATCAGCATGATCGACGGCGGGATCAGAATCCCAAGCGTGCCACCCGCGCAGATGATGCCGCTGGCAAAGCGCGGGTCATAGCGCGCCTTCAGCATGGCCGGCAGCGCCAGCAGGCCCATCAGCGTGACCACCGCCCCGACGATGCCGGTGGCCGTCGCAAACAGCGCACATGTGATCAGCGCCGCCACGCCCATCGACCCCGGCATCCGCCGCGAGGCTACGGCCAGTGTCGAGAACAGCCGATCCACGATATTCGCGCGTTCGACGATATAGCCCATGAACAGGAACAGCGGCACGGCGGTCAGCACCTCGTTCGACATCACGGTATAGGTCTGGTTGATGAACAGGTCGAAGATGCGGTTGTTGTAAAACCCCTCCAGCCAGGCCCAGTTGTGGGTCAGCCAACTGGCATCCTCGGGCAGGCGGTCCATACCGCGCCACATCCGCGCGGCGTCGAAATAGGCGTAATAGCCAAAGCCGATGCCAAGGGCCATCAGGGTAAAGGCGATGGGAAAGCCCAGAAACACCAGAAAGATGAAAATGCCCAGCATGAACAGGGCGATTTGGGGGTCGGTCACGCGCGTCTCTCCGTGGTGGAATGGCCCATGTCACTCGACATGGATGCCGGCCCGCGGCGCCTGTTCGCGCAGCAGCAACTGTTCGGTTTCCTCGACATCCTCTTCGGCGGCGATCCAGACGCCGTCGCGCATCGCGATCACGCTGCGCAGCAACTGCGCGATGCCCTGAATGAACAACAGGATGCCCGCCGCCACGATCACGGTCTTGAACTGATAGATGGGGATGCCCGCGGGGCTGTTCACGCTGACCTCGCCATAGCGCCAGGACCGGCTGGCATATTTCCAGCCCGACAGGATCAGCGCGGTGACGCCGGGAAAGAAGAACAGCAGGTAAAGGACGAAATCGACCGCCCCCTGCACCCGAACGGGCCACAGGCGATACAGGAAGTCGCCGCGCACATGGCCGCCGCGCGACAGCGTATAGGCGCCCCCCATCATGAACAGCGTGCCATACATGATGAAGGATACATCCAGCGACCAGCTTGTCGGGCTGTTCAGCACATAGCGGACAAAGACCTCATAGCTGACACCGAAGGTCATCAGCATGATCAGCCAGGCAAATGTCTTGCCGAACCACGCCGACAGACGGTCGGCGAAACGAATGAATGCCAGCATGGAATTCCTTTCGGTCGACCCCGCCCGATACCGGACCGGGCGGGGGGTGACCTGCTTACAGCTTCAATTCGCCGGGAAAGAAATGCTCGTAGGCCAGGGCGTAATCGGGCTTATCCATCAATTCGTAATAGACGGTCCGCTTGACCCAGTCGCGCTGGCTGTCCATCACCTTCTTGATGAAGGGATCCTCTTCCAGCGTGGCGATCATGTCCGACCATGCCGTCAGCTGCGCCGACAGGATGTCGTCGGGCGTCTTGTGCACCGTCACCCCTGCTTCGCGCAGCTTCTGAAGATCGGCCGAATAGTTATCCAGCGCATAGGCGGTGTTATAGGTCGAGACCGCCTCGACCCCGTGTTCCAGAATTGCACGCAGGTCTTCGTCCAGCGTTTCGATCATGTCGCGGTTGAACAGGAACTCGAACGCCTCGGACGCCTGATGATAGCTGCCGAGGTAATAGTTCTTGGCGACATCCTGCGCCCCGAAACGCATGTCGGACGACGGGTTGTTGAATTCGAACGCGTCGATCACGCCCCGCTCCATCGCGGGCACGATCTCGCCGCCGGGCAACTGGGCGACGGACATGCCCATCGACTGCAACAGGTCCGCCGCAAGGCCGACGGTGCGATATTTCATGCCCTTGATGTCGTCGACGCCGCCGATCGGGTCCTTGAACCACCCGAAAGGCTGGGCGGGCATCGGAAATGCCATCAGCCCCACGACGTTCAGCCCCATCTGGTCCTGCGTCAATTCGCGATAAAGCTCGCGTCCGCCGCCCTGATAGAACCATGCCAGCATATTGGTCGGATCGCCGCCGAAAACCGGGCCGGTCCCGAACAGCGACGCCGCCTTGTTCTTACCATACCAATAGGCCGACACCGAATGGGCGATGTCGATCACGCCGTCGCTGACCCCATCCATCACCTGGAACGCGCCGACCACCGCGCCCGCGGGCAGAAGGTCGATCTTGATGCGACCGCCGGACATGGCTTCGACGCGGTCGACATATTGCTGGGCCATGGTCTGCCAGATGTCGGATGCGGGCCAGCTGGTCTGCATCTTCAGGACCATGGGCGACTGCCCCATGACCGCAGGCGCCGCCAGAAGCGAGCTTGCCGCTGCGCCCCCCGCGATGGCGCCGCCACGGCGCAGGAACGACCGGCGCGAAACCGGGCCCGATTTCTCGTGCTTGTTGGACATTTCTTCCTCCCTGAATGACCGGGGCCTCCTCCTGACCCTTTGGCTCATCACCGGGAAAGACTGCCCGCCAAAGCGGGTTTGTGGCAAGAACAAGTTTCACATCTATGACTTTTGGCGGTCACCGTCTTTCCAAAACAAGGTCTTGCTGCACATCGACCGTGCAGATCCTGCACCCGGCGGGACCGCCGCGCGACGCTCAACGCAACCGTGACCACGCGCCTGCCGGGCAGCGATTGCGCAAGGCGCGGGCGCGACATAACTGATGAAGATGGCTTTCCAGATCCTTCGCCCCATCGGTCCTGTCCTGCTGCTTGATGATGTCTCTGACGGGATGCTGCATCTGGCCGCGCTGTTCATTGTGCCAAAGGGTATCACCCCGCCCGCGATACATCTGCCTGGCGGTCAGGTCGCGCCGCAGGCGATTGCCGAATACGGGACGGCGACGGTCTGGCGGGCCCGGTTCGACCTGCCTGCCCATGCGGGCGCCTCTTATCATTGGAACGGAACCGACTATCCCGTCGCGGGGGACATGGCTGGCGACCTGCGGCTGGCCTATGTGTCCTGCAACGGCGAAGAGATCGGGGACATGGACCGCGAAGGGTCTGAACGAAACGCGATGTGGGCACGCTTGCGGACCGAACATCGCGACCGGCCCTTTGCGTTGCTGTTGCATGGTGGCGATCAGGTCTATGCCGATGAGGTGACGCATGGCCACACCCTGAGCCGGGACTGGCCCGACGAGGTTCCCGACGACCCCGCACCCGAGGCGCTGGCCGATCTGCGTGCACATCTGCGGGACCGTTTTCTGGAACGCTATGCCGCGCTGTATGCCGCCCCCGAACCGGCCTGGGTGATGGCGCGGGTGCCCTCGTTGATGCAATGGGACGATCATGACATCTGCGACGGCTGGGGATCGCTGCGGGCGTCGCGGACGCATTCGCAGGTCGGACAGGCGGTGTTCGCGGCCGCACGTCAGGCGTTTCTGCTGTTTCAACATGGCTGCACCGATAACGATCTGCCACGGCGCTTTGCCGATCCGCAGGGATCGCATCTGGGATGGCGTCTGCACCTGCCCGATCTGTCGATCATCGCGCCCGATCTGCGCAGTGAGCGCAGCCGCCGCAACATCATGGGGCAGGGCGGCTGGGACATGATGCAGGCCGAGGCGGACCGCGATGCCCCCGGACACAGGATGCTGATGTCCAGCGTGCCCTTGTTGGGGCCGCGCATGTCGCTGTTGGAGGCGGTGATGGTCGCGATCCCGCGGATGCAGAAATACGAAGACGATCTGCGCGACCAATGGCAAAGCCGCGCCCATCGCCGCGAATGGCGGCGGATGCTGCGGTTGGTTCGCGACATGATCCGCAAAAAGGGGCAATCGGTGACCGCCCTGTCGGGCGAGATCCACCTTGCCACCCGCGCGGTGATGGATCTGGGGCCGGACGGACAGCTGCATCAGTTGGTCGCGTCGGGGATTGCGCATCGCGCCCCGCCAAGGGGCTGGGCCCGGTTTCTGGGGGCATTGTCCTTTCTGGGCGAAGATCCGTTGCCCGAAAACCCGATCCGGATCAGGGCGTTGCCCGGTCAGGCCCATCGCTATACCGCCGAGCGCAACTACCTGACGCTGGATCGTCGCGACGGCAGATGGAGCGCCGAATGGGAACTGGAAGACAGCGGCAGGACACCGCCCCTGGCGTTGTAGCCTAGTCGGTCGCCCCAAAGCTGCCCCATCCGTAATGGTCCAGATGTTCGATCCAAAGCGTGGCGCCGTCATCGCGGAACCTGACCAACGAGACCGACCCCGGCGGTTCGTTTTCCGACAGGGGGCGCACGGCAAAGCTGTCGCCGTCCCAATGCTGCATGGGCCATTCCAGCCCCGCAGGTCCAAGCCTCAGGATCAGCCCGTCATCGGTCTGTGCGACGGTCGCTGCCCCGAAATATGCATTCTCATAGTGGCCGAGATACCGCGTTGCCGGGCCTGCGGGGGTGGGGTCTTTAGCCGGCCCTTCTGCCGCCAGATGCAGGAACGGCGCCGATAGCGGGGCCATGAAAGGCTGATAGGCCGCCAGCCAGTCACGGCTGTCGGTCCCGATCTCGACCCTGTCCAGAAAGCTTGCCGCAATAGCCTCGGCGGCGCCGACCGGCGGCGCGTTGGTCAGGACGACAATGCCCAGATCAAGATCCGGGATCAGCGAAACATTCGTCGAGGCCCCCAGAGCAAAACCCCCGGAATGACTGATCGCGACGCGCCCCGTTGCCCGCGTGGCGACATTGAAGCCGTAACCATAGATGCCGGGCCGGGCGGCAACCGCCATCGGTTTTTCGGTCACCTTCTGGGGCGTGATCGCGTCGGTCAGTGCCCCATCGGCCCGCAGCACCATCGCCATCCAGCGCGCCATGTCCGCAGCGCTGGAACTGACTCCCCCGGCGGGGCTTTGGGCATCGGGCTGGCGCTGATCGGTCGGGACATAGCCCTGTGCACCCGCCATATGCGGCAGCGCGCGGTTGTCGCGGGCAAGGTAATCGGCATGGCGCGAACTGGTCCGGGTCATGCCAAGCGGATCATACAATACCGATTGCGACAGGCTGGCCCAATCGCTGTCGGCGGCGGCGGCCACGGCCTCGGCCGCGGCGGTCAGCCCAAAATTGGTATAGGCGTAATGGTTTCGAAACGCCCGCTGCGGCAAAAGATGCAGCCGTTCCAGAACCTGTCGGCGATCATAGCCGATATCCTCAAGATCGTCGCCCGCATGATCCGGCAGACCCGAGCGATGGGCATAAAGATCGCCGATGGTGACATGTCGGCTGATCCAGGGATCACCCAGATCAAACCAGGGCAGCGATTGGTGCACCGGCATGTCCCAGGCTGCCATCCCGGCATCAACCTGCCGCGCCACGACCGATGCGCCGATCGGCTTCGAAACCGAGGCAAGCAGGAACACCGTATCGGCATCGACCGGCTGATCGGCCCCGACCTGCCGGGTGCCAAAGCCCTTGGCATAGACGGTCTGGCCACGATGAACGACGGCAATGGCAAGACCGGGGATGTCGCTGCGGCGCCTTATGTCTTCGGCAAGATCATCCAGCGACGCAAGGGCCTGTTCCACACGCTGATCCGGCACGGGCAGGAACACGGTCATCGGTGGTGCCGGTGCCGGATCGGGCAGCACCAGGGCGGTCTGTGCGACGCAACCGCCCGCAAGGGTCACCCCCCACAGAAAAGCCAGGACAATCGCGCCAACCTTCCGTGTCGCGCCCCAGCCCACCTTTGATACCACCCTCGCGGAATGACCCTGTCGCATGATGCCACCAATTCTGCCCTTCGGATCCGTGGTCAGGATCCCCGGACTTAGCTATTGAAGCAATGGTCTTAACAAAACGCTACCAAATGGCGAAACGGGCCTGATCAGATGGCGGGATCGGCTGTGGGGACGGCCCGTGTGTCCGGCTTTTCGCGCAGCATCAGCATGGCCGGGGTCACGATCAGGGTCAGGATCGTCGCGATCACAAGGCCGCCCGCGATCGCGCTGGACAGCTCGGTCCAGTATTGGGTCGAAGGGGCGCCGAACACGATATCGCGGCCGATGAAGTCGATATTCATCCCCAGAACCATCGGCATCAGCCCCAGCGCGGTCGTGATCGAGGTCAGCAGAACGGGCCGGAAACGCTGTGCGCCGGTGCGCAGGGCGGCCTCTAGCGGGGAAAGTCCGTTGCGGCGCAGATCGTTATAGGTGTCGATCAGGACGATGTTGTTGTTCACCACGATCCCGGCCAGCGCGATCACCCCGACCCCGCCCATGACGATGCCGAAGGGCCGCCCGGTCACGATCAGGCCCAACAGCACCCCAGCGACCGAAAAGACGATCGCGCTCATCACGACGAAGGATTGGTAGAGGCTGTTGAACTGCACGACAAGGATCATGAACATCAACGTGATGGCGGCGATGAATGCGGACATCAAGAAGATCATCGATTCCTGTTGATCCTCCGCCTCGCCCGCGAATTCATAGCTGGCCGAGGCCGGTAGTTCGATCTGTTCCAGCGCCGCGCGAAGGGCCAGGACCTGATCATTGACCAGAAGCCCCGGCGCGACATTCGCCTCGATCGTGGTGACGCGCTGTTCATCGACGCGGCGGATGACGCCGACCCGCTCGACCGGTTCGAATGTCACGAAATTCGAAACCGGCACCAACCCTGCCGATGTGGGCACGCGCAGGTTTCCAAGCTCGGACAAGGATCTGGAATCGCTGGGAAATCGAACCCTGATATCCAGTTCGTCATCGGCATCAGAGGGGCGGTAATCGGTAACGGTGATCCCTTGCGTCAACAATTGCACCGCCTGGCCCAGCAGGCTGACATCGGCCCCGTATCGCGCGGCCTCGGCCCGGTTCACATTCACCGCAACCTCGACGCCGGGCAGGGGCATCGTGTCGGTCACATCGGTAAAACCGCCCAGCCGATCCATGCTGTCCAGCACCATTTGAACCGCAGCGGCCTGTTCCGGCGGTGTCGCGGCCGAGACGCGCAGATTGACCGGCTTGCCGCTGGTCGGGCCGCCGCTTTCGGTTTCGACCTGACTGTCGATCCCGGCAATATCTGCGGTGGCATCGCGGATCTCTGTCCCGATCTCGTCGGCCTTGCGACGGATCTGCCAATCCATCAGGTCCAGCTGAATCGTGCCGATCACATCCTCGTCGCCGCCGCTCGCGCTCATGGTCGAGCGGGCATAGACGCTTTCGACGCCCTCGGTCCCGATGATGCGATCCTCGACCTTGCGCACCAGCGCGTCGCGTTCATAGATCGACAGATTGTCGCGCGCGCGAACCTGCACCTGCATGAACTCTGGCTCGACCGAGGGAAAGAACGACACCCCCCGCCCGAACTGCCCGTAAAGGGTAAAGGCCCCCAACAGCAGCGCCAAAGCCAGAACCGCGGTCGTCCAGGGCCGCAGGATCGCCCGTTCCAGCAGGCGGATATAGGCGCCGGTCAACCCGCCGATCTGCCGCGGATCGCCATGTTCGGCGGCGTGCAGCGCGGCCTTGGCCTTTGCCGTCTGGGGCTGGTTGCGACCAATGACGCTGCCCAGCACAGGGATGAAGATCAGCGCCATGAACAGCGACGCGGTCAGTGTCAGGATGACCGTGATCGGCAGGTATTTCATGAATTGCCCGATCAGCCCGGTCCAGAACAGCAATGGGAAGAACACGCTTAGCGTCGTCGCGGTTGAGGCGATGATCGGCCAGGCCATCCGCTTGGCGGCATGGGCATAGGCCTGACGCGGGGTGTCGCCTTCCTGCAGGCGCCGGTCGGCAAGTTCGACCGTGACGATGGCCCCGTCGACCAACATGCCCACGACAAGGATCAGAGCGAACAGCACCACGATATTCATGGTGTATCCCATCGCCCAGATCACCGCGACACCAGCCAGGAACGCCCCCGGAATCGCCAGCCCGACCAGAATGGCCGATCGCGGCCCCAGCGCAAAGACGATGACGATCATGACCAGCATGATCGCGGCCATCACGTTCGCCTCCAGATCGGACAGCAGGGTCTTCACCTGTTCAGACTGATCCTGCAGATAGGTCACGCGCAGATTGTCGGGCCAGTCGGCGCGCATCTCGTCGATGACGGCTTTCGTCGCCTCGACCGTGTCGATGATGTTCGCGCCCGATCGTTTCGTGACCTCCAGCGCCAATGAGGGCTGACCGTCGATCCTTGCATAGCCGGTCGGATCCTCGAAGGTCCGCCGTACGGTGGCGACATCGGCAAAGGTCACGACCGTCGTGCCATCCACCTTGATCGGCATCGCCATGACATCGGCCAGATCCTCGATCAGGCCGGGAACCTTCAGAACGATGCGCCCGCCGCCGGTTTCGATGGCGCCCGCCGCGATCAGCTGATTGTTGCGCTGCAACTGGCTGGCCAGCCCCTCGAAGCTGAGATTGTAGGTCTGAAATACCGTCGGATCGATCAGCACTTCCAGAAATTCGTCGCGCGCACCGCCGATATCGACTTCCAGAATGCCCGGAAGGGCCTCAAGACGGTCCTGCACCTCTTCGGCGATATCGTTCAGCGTACGCTCGGGCAGGGGGCCCGACAGGACGGCGGTGATGATCGGGAACAGGGCGGTGTTGATTTCAGTGACGTTCAGATCGGTCGCGTCTTCGGGCAGCTCGTTCTCGACCGTGTCGGCGGCCTCGCGGACCTTGTCCAGCGCCTCGTCGATATCGCCGCCGGCCGCAAATTCCAGCTGAACGCTGGCAAACCCCTCGGTCGCCTCCGAGGACATCTGCTCAAGCCCTTCGATGGCGCCGAACTCGGCTTCCATCGGCTTGATCAGCAGGCGTTCGGCATCCGATGGGCTGATCCCGTCCAGTGTCGTGCTGACATAGACAAGCGGCAGGGGCACCTCGGGGTTGGCCTCTTTCGGGATCGAGACATAGGCGACGGCGCCGACCGTCAGCACCATGACCAGCAGGATCATGACCGCCCGGCCGCGCGAAAAAGCGGCGTCGATCAACGTGTTCATTGGCCTGTCTCGACCAGTTCGCGGGCGTCCTGAACCAGCGCCGACTGGGCATCTTCGTCCGTCGCGGGTGTCGCGCTGACCTGTTCTCCGTCCTGAACAAAGCCCTGCCCGACGGTGATGATCGTGACTTCGGCCGGAAGCCCCGTGACCCAGATCCCGTCCAGTTCCGTCTTCACGATTTCGATGGGAAAGAAGGCAACACGTTCATCCTGAACGGTTTTCACGCCCAGTTGGCCCTGTGCGTCCAGCGATACGATGGAGGGCGCGATGCGATGTGCGGTGGCGGTCCCGGTCGGGATCGTCACCTGCGCGGAAACCCCCGCCGGGATGGCGCGATCCGCGTTCGCGACCTCGATCTCGGTCAGGAAGGTCCGCGTTTCCGAGGCCGCGGCCGCACCGACAAAGGCGACGGTGCCTTCGCGTGTCTGACCCGTGATGAAGTTGACCTGTGCCGCCTGTCCTGCCTTGATCCGGTTCAGGGCCTGCTGCGGCACCTGAATCGCGATGGTCAGCGGATCATTGTCCACCACCCGCGCCAATGTCGTTCCGGTCGCGACATATTCACCGACGCTTGCCGGCAGGCTTTCGATCCGGCCCGAAAACGGTGCCTCGATCACAAGGTTCCTGATCGCTTCCTCGGCAGCGGCCACATCCGCCTCGGCGGCGGCCAGATCGGCACGCGCGTCCGACAGCCGGTCGCGGGTTGCGACACCCCGGTCAAACAATTGCGTCGCATTATCGATTTCGCGCTGCGCATTGGCGCGCTGCTCTTGCGCCTGGGTCAGCGCCGCATCGGCCCGCACCGAATCCAGCCGGGCGACGATCTGACCCGCCTGCACAAGGTCACCTTTCTGGACCGGCATGTCGATGACCGTGCCCGAGGTTTCTGCGATCACCTCGGTGTCGCGATCAGGCAATGCCTGACCCTCGGCCCGGTAGTTCAGCGTGACCGGACTTGCGGTCGATTGCATCACCAGAACCGAGGTCGGCGCAACCTCGGTCGTGGCGGCCTGGTTTGACACGGATTTTTCGGGCATCACCATGCCGCTGGCCATCCAGCCGACAATCAGGATGACAAGCAGCACTGCGATCCAGAACGGCCGCGATGATCCACGATCGGTCTGGAAGGCCAAGGTCGTTCTGTCAGATCGATCACTCATCGGACGCAGCTTATCCATGCTTCAATGAAAAAACTTTGCAGCTGTTTTCATATAGACACAGGGATGACAGACAAGCACTTCGGTCCTTTTGTACCCAATTGTGACCGTCAAGAGGCAAGTAATTGATCAAAATTCTAGGGATTTGCGCATCAGGCAGTAGTCTAATGTTCCATAACTATGTTTATAATAAAATCTCACGCAGGCAGTCCGACAGGATTGTTGTCAACTGACACAGCTGATTTGTCGGCGCGGGCTTGACCCATTGCGATTGTTTCTTGGGGATGCACCCGACAGGACGGTCGCAAACCGGAAACTTGCCTATCTGCCGGATCAAGCGCCGTCTGAATTTATCCGCAGCTGCGTCTTGCTCTGGCTTGACTTGGGTCGCGAAAAAGTTCCATCTGACGCGGCTGGTGCCCGTCAACGCGGGTGAAAAGGGAATGCGCGGCCACCTGTAGCAGGGTCGGCAAAGCGCAGCCGCCCCCGCGACCGTAAGCGGAAAAGGGTGCAGATCGCCACTGGCCTGATGGCTGGGAAGGCATTGCACCTGCCGGGATCACGTCCCGATTTTCGTCAGCCGGGAGACCTGCCAGCACAAGACGACTGAAACCGGACGGGGTGTGCCGGGGGTCGGGGTGAACCCTGCCTCTGGGTTGCATTCCGTCTGTGCACCCTGCCCCACGATATGGGCATGACTGCATGGACGATCTGACCAAGCCGCCATCGACTGAACTTCTGGTCTGCGTGACCTGTCGCCGCGCGGGGGCCGTGCCCGTCGATGATCGCCGCCCCGGTCGTGCGCTTTATGATCAGATCACCGCGCTGGACCTTCCGCCGGGTCTGCGTGTGACCCCGACTGAATGCCTACAGAATTGCGATCACGGCTGCACCGTTGCGCTGCGGGGCGGGGACGCGAAATGGACCTATGTCTTTGCCAATGTCGATGATCAGGCCCATCCGCAGATGATCCTGGACGGCGCCGCCCAATATCATGCGGCAGAGGACGGCGTGATCCCCTGGCGCCAGCGGCCCGAACATTTCAAGCGCAACTGCATCGCCCGCATCCCCCCGAATACCGATCCAAGGAACGACTGACATGAGCAATCTGGTGAAACTTCCGGTGACGATCGTCACAGGCTTTCTGGGGTCGGGCAAGACGACGCTGATCTCGCATCTGATGCGCAATCCGGGTGGGCGCAGGCTTGCCGTCATTGTCAATGAATTCGGCGATGTCGGTGTCGATGGCGAGATCCTGAAAAGCTGTGCGATTCCCGATTGCCCGGCAGAGAATATCGTCGAACTGGCCAATGGCTGTATCTGCTGCACCGTCGCCGATGATTTCATTCCGACCATCCAGGCGCTGATGGCGCTGGACCCGCGTCCCGACCACATCCTGATCGAAACCAGTGGCCTTGCCCTGCCCAAGCCTTTACTGAAGGCGTTCGACTGGCAGGATATCAGGTCGCGCATCACGGTCGATGGCGTCATCGCGCTGGCCGATGCCGAGGCGGTCGCAGCGGGCCGTTTCGCGCCGAATGTGGCTGCGGTGGATGCGCAGCGTCTGGCGGATGACAGTCTGGATCACGACACCCCCCTGTCCGAGGTGTTCGAAGATCAGATCGCCTGCGCCGATATCGTCCTGCTGACCAAGCCCGATCTGGCAGGTCCGGAAGGCGTCGCCCGCGCCAAGGCCGAAATCGCGGCTCATGCGCCGCGTGCGCTGCCCGTGATCGAGGTTGCCGAGGGCGCGGTCGATCCGCGCGTGATCCTAGGCCTCGGTGCCGCGGCCGAGGATGATCTGGACGCCCGCCCCAGCCACCACGACGCGGCCCATGACCACGATCACGAGGATTTCGAGACCATCGTGGTCGATATCCCGGAACTGGAGGATGCGCAGGACCTGGTGCGCGCCATCGAAGGGCTGGCAATGTCGCACAACATCCTGCGGATCAAGGGCTATGCCGCCGTTCGTGGCAAGCCCGCACGCCTGCTGGTGCAGGCGGTCGGCGCACGGGTCCGGCATCAATATGACCGCATGTGGACCCCGTCCGAGGGGCGTCGGGGCAGGTTGGTCGTGATCGCCGAACATGACGATATCCGGCCCGTCGAAATCCATGCCGCGCTGAACCGGATCGGCGCGAAGGTTGCCGGCTGACCCGTCATGCATGTCGTTTTCCGCGAAAGTCACGGTCTGGAAGACAGCGCGACCCCGAAGGATCTGGAACAGGATCCGGCGGATCTGATCGTGCTGTCCTATTCCGACAGTGATCTGAGTGCCTTCGCTTCGGCCTGGCATCGCGGAAAGGGTGCCCTGCCCTCGTTGCGACTGGCAAATCTTGCGGATCTGCGGCACCCGCTGTCGGTCGATACCTATCTGGAGCGTACGGTATCGGGGGCAAGGGCGGTGCTGCTGCGCCTGATCGGTGGCGTGCCCTATTGGGAATACGGTCTGGCGCAATTGCACGAACTGGCAAAACGCCGGGGGATCGCGCTGGCCGTGCTGGCGGCGGACGGGCGGCCGGATGGCCGGCTGGATCGTGCCTCGACGCTGCCGGTTCCGGTGCTGCGGCGTCTTGCGCGGCTTTGCGATGCGGGTGGCGCGGACGCGGCACATGGCGCATTGGCCGAACTTGCCCATGCGGCGGGATTGCAGGCCTGTGCCGAACCGTCCGCGCCCGCCCTGCCCGATGCCGCGGGCTGGAGCCCGCATGACGGCGTCTGCGATCCTGTGCCCATGCCTGCGACCAAGAGCAAACCGCGCATCGTGATCGTCTTTTACCGATCCTATGTCGTCTCGGCCGATCTTGCCCCGATCGCCGCCCTGTTCCGGGCTTTCGGCGATCATGGCTGCGAGGTTCGGGCGCTTTTCCTGCCCTCGTTGAAATCACCCCGTCACGCCGGTTGGCTGCGTCAGCAGATTGCCGATCTTGCGCCCGATGCGATCGTCAATGCGACCGCTTTCAGCGGCAAGGGCACGGACGGGGCCTCGCCCCTTGATGCCGGGGATGTGCCGGTGTTTCAGGTCGCGCTGGCCACATCGGATCACGCGGCCTGGCAGGGTTCGGCCCGGGGCTTGTCGCCTGCCGATCTGGCGATGCATGTCGTCCTGCCCGAGGTCGATGGCCGCATCTTTGCCGGGGCAATTTCGTTCAAGGAGGCCGGGCAGCGCGATACCGACCTGCAATTTTCGCGCGTGATCCATCGCCCCGATCCGTCGCTGGTATCGCAGGCCGTGCGGCGGGTGATGGGCTGGTTGCATCTGTCGGCCCTGCCGCGCCAGGAACGTCGCGTTGCGCTGATCCTGTCCACCTACCCGGGCAAGACCTGGAACCTGGGCCACGCGGTCGGGCTGGATGCCCCGGCGTCGGCCCGCGCGATCCTTCAGGATCTGGGCGCTGCGGGCTATGCCACCGGGGACATCGCAGACGATCTGGACCAGCGTCTGCAACACGCGCATATCGACTGGCCCCTGTCCGATTACCGCCACGCGCTGACCAGCCTGCCTGCGGCGCTGCGCGATGCGCTGCATGACTGCTGGGGCGCGCCGGAATCTGACCCCGCGATCAGCGATGGCGCGTTTCGTTTCGCGGCGATCCGCTGCGGCAATGCCATCGTCGCCCTGCAGCCTGAACGCGGCGACCCTGCCCTTCGCGGCGATGAATATCACGATCTGGCCCGCACGCCACGGCATGCCTATGTCGCCTTCTATCTGTGGCTTGCGCAGCAGGTCGACGCGATCGTTCACATCGGTGCCCATGGCACGCTGGAATGGTTGCCGGGAAAATCGGTTGCGCTGTCGGATGCCTGCTGGCCACAGGCCCTGGCCGGCGACATGCCGATCCTTTATCCCTTCATCGTCAACGATCCGGGCGAAGCCGCACAGGCCAAGCGCCGCATCGGGGCCGTCACGCTGGGACATGTCCCGCCACCCCTGCGACAGGCCGCGACGCCCGACCGGCTGGCCTTTCTCGAGGCGCTGCTGGACGAGTTTTCCAACGCCGACGGACTGGATCCGCGCCGCCGCGACAGGTTGCAGGACGACATCAGGTCCGAGGCGCAAACCCTTGGTCTGGAAGATGATCTTGGCTTGCATCGCGCAAGCTCGACCGCCGAGGCGATCACCCGCATCGACCGGTTCGTCTGCGATGTGAAAGACAGCCAGTTCGGCGAGGGGCTGCATATCTGGGGGCGTCAGGCTGGCAACCAGTCCGATCCCGCCTTCCACCACGCGGTCGCACAGGAAAGCCATGCGCTGATCCATGCGCTGGACGGGCGTTTCATTCCCGGCGGGCCGGCAGGCTCGCCCTATCGGGGGCGGCGCGACGTGCTGCCGACGGGGCGCAACCTGTTCTGCACCGATCCCCGTGCCGTGCCCAGCCGCGCCGCCCATGCCCAAGGGATGACGCTGGCGGATGAACTGATCCGCCGCCATCTGCAGGACCACGGCGACTGGCCGCGCAACCTGATCGTCGATCTGTGGGGCTCGGCCACGATGCGCACAGCGGGCGAGGAATTTGCCATGGCGCTGCATCTGCTGGGTGTGCGTCCGGTCTGGGATCCGGGTTCGGAACGGGTGTCGGGCTTCGAAATCCTGCCCATCGCCGAACTGGACCGCCCCCGGCTGGATGTAACCCTGCGCGTATCGGGTCTGTTCCGCGACGTGTTTCCGACCCTGTCGGCGCTGTTTGCCAAGGCGGTTCGCGCCCTTGCCGCCCGTGACGAGGCCCCGGACTGGAACCCCTTTGTCGCGCGGGATGGGCTGGCGCGCGTCTATGGTCCCGCGCCGGGCAGTTTCGGCTTGCAGATGGCCGATTTTCTGCACCGCTATGACGATCAGGCCCGCCACGATGCCGGGCAGGCCTGGCTTGCGGCCTCGGGCTGGGCGCTGGATGGCGATCATGCGGTGCCGGATCGGGACGGTATCGCCGGGCGCGTCGCAGCCGCAGACGCCTTTGTCCACTTGCAGGACCTGCCCGAGACCGACCTGCTGCTGGCCTCGGACTATGCCGCGCACGAGGCCGGGTTCGCGGCCGCGAACGCCGTGGAAGGTGGCCGGGCCGCGCTGTATCATCTGGACAGCACCGATCCGTCGCGCCCCCGCGCGCGCGACCTGCGCGAAGAGATTGCCCGCGTCGTGCAGGCCCGTGCGGCCAACCCGGACTGGATCGCGGGCATGCGCGCGCATGGGTTTCGCGGCGCAGCCGAAATCGCGGCGACGCTGGATCACATGGCCGCCTTCGCGCATCTGGCAGGCGTTGTCGGGCCACATCTGTTCGATCTGTATCACGACGCCACATTGGGCGATCCCTGCACCCATCGGTTCCTGCAAGAGGCCAATCCCGGTGCCTTCGCGGCGATGCAGGATCAGTTTCAGGCCCTGATGCGGGCCGGTCTGTGGCAGACGCGGCGCAACTCGATCCGCGCGACCGTGGCCGAGGGCGCGGCATGAGCGGCCCGGTCATCAAAGGCTGGTGCCCCGGTGCCTACAGGCCCATGATGTCGGGTGACGGGCTGATCCTGCGGGTGCGCCCGTTTCGCAGTCAGCTTGATCCCACGCAGGTCGCCGTGCTGTGCGATCTGGCCGAGGATCTGGGCCACGGCACGCTGGATCTGACCTCGCGCGCGAATATCCAGATCCGCGGGCTGACCGAGGCGGGGCACGACAGCGCCCTGCAACGCCTGATGGCCGCGCGGCTTCTGGACCCCGATCCCGCGACCGAGGCCCGGCGCAACATCGTGATGCACCCGGATCACCGCCCCGGCGAGCTGACCGACCGGCTGTACCTGGCGCTTTGCACGGGGCTGGGGTCGCTGCCGGAACTGCCGGGCAAGATGGGCTTTGCGCTGGATACCGGGGCATATGCGATGCTGGGCGCGGCATCGGCCGATTTCAGGTTTGAATTGTCGCGGGACGGGCAGCTGATCCTGCGGGCCGACGGGGCCGAACGGGGCCGCCCGGTCACGCCGGAACAGGCGGTGCCTGCCCTTGCCGAGATGGCCCGTTGGTTCGTGGACAGCGACGGCCCCGCGTCGGGCCGGATGGCACGTCATCTGCGGCACGCCGACATGCCCGCAATGTGGCAGCAGACCGCGCCACGCCCGCAATCGCCCGCCCCGCAGCCCGGACCCTGGGGCGCCGGAACAATCCTGGGCGCCGCCTTCGGTGCGATCCCGGCGGATGCGCTGCGTCGGCTGATGCGGGACAGTGACGCGCGTCAGATGCGATTGATACCGGATCGGCTGTTCTGGCTGACCGGTGCGCGCGATGTCATCGCCCCGGGTTTCATCCAGACGCCCAACGCGCCCCTGCTGGCCGCCCATGCCTGCCCCGGTGCGCCCCATTGTAGGCAGGCCAGCGTCGCAACCCGCGATCTGGCGCGGCGACTGGCCCCGCATATCCGTGGCGGGCTGCATGTATCGGGCTGTGCCAAGGGCTGCGCCCTGTCCCGCGCCGCGCGCCTGACCCTGACCGGTCGCGACGGGCGCTTTGACCTGATCGACAATGGCCGGGCTTGGGATCAGCCCAGCCAGCGTGGCCTTGATCCCGCCCAATTATGCGAAATCTACGAGTGTCCGTGAATGCCATATGATTACGAAAAGGACGGGGCCGCGATTTATCGCCAAAGCTTCGCGACCATCCGCGCCGAGGCCGATCTGGCCCGCTTTGACCCCGCCGAGGAACAGGTCGCAGTCCGCATGATCCATGCCGCCGGGATGGTCGGCCTAGAGGAACATATCCGCTTTTCGCCGGGCTTCGTTCAGACGGCGCGGTCGGCCTTGCAGGGCGGTGCGCCGATCCTGTGCGATGCGCGGATGGTTTCGGAAGGTGTGACCCGCCCGCGCCTGCCCGCAGAGAACGCGGTGATCTGCACGCTGCACAACCCCGCCGTGGTGCAGATGGCCGCTGATCTGGGCAACACACGCTCGGCCGCGGCGCTGGAATTGTGGCGGCCGCATCTGGCCGGTGCGCTGGTGGCGATCGGCAATGCGCCGACGGCGCTGTTTCATCTGCTGAACATGCTGCAGGACCCCGACTGCCCGCGCCCCGCCGCGATCATCGGCTGCCCGGTGGGCTTTGTCGGCGCAATGGAAAGCAAGTCCGCGCTTTGGGCCGATCAGCCGGTGCCGTGCTGCATCGTCGCAGGGCGACTGGGTGGCAGCGCCATCACCGTCGCCGCCATCAACGCCATCGCGAGCCGCGCCGAATGAACATCACCGCGACAAAGCCGGGAACGATCTGGGGTGTCGGGCTTGGTCCGGGCGATCCGGACCTGATGTCGGTGCGCGCCCACCGCCTGTTGGGGCAGGCCCGCCATGTGGCCTATTTCCGCAAGAAGGGCCGCCCCGGCCATGCCCGCTGCATCGTCGAGGGCCTGCTGCCGCCCGATGTGCGGGAAATCGCGATGGAGTATCCGGTCACGACCGAAATCCCGCTGACCGATCCGCGCTACAACGCCCTGCTGTCGGCATTCTACGCCGATTGCGCGGCGCAGTTGCGCGCCTTGTCGCAGGCCGGACAAGAGGTTCTGGTCCTGGCCGAGGGCGACCCGTTCTTCTACGGCTCGTTCATGCATCTTTACGACCGGCTGCGCGATGCTGTGCCGGTTCGGGTCGTGCCCGCGATCACCGGCATGTCTGCGGCATGGGCCGCGACGGGTCAGCCGATCACATGGGGCGATGATGTGATGGCGACGCTGATGGGCACCCTGCCCGAAGATGATCTGGTTGATCGCATGTGCCGGGCCGATGCGCTGGTCGTGATGAAGATCGGCCGCAATATCGACAAGATCCGCCGCGCCCTGCGCCGCGCGGGCCGTTTCGATGCCGCCTGGCTGGTCGAGTACGCCGCGATGCCGAACCAGACCGTCCAGAAACTGTCCGAGGCCGAGGGCCGCGTCACCCCCTATTTCTCGATCGTGATCGTGCATGGTCAGGGCAGGCGGCCATGACCGGACGACTGGTCATCGCCGGACTTGGCCCCGGCGCCGAAACCCTGATCACCCCCGAGGTGACGCAGGCGCTGGCTGATGCCAGCGATATCGTCGGCTATATCCCCTATGTCGCCCGGATTGCGCCGCGCCCCGGCCTGACCCTGCATCCCAGCGACAATCGTGTGGAAATCGACCGGGCACGACACGCCCTGACGATGGCCAGCGACGGGCGGCAGGTCGTGGTCGTGTCATCCGGCGATCCCGGCGTCTTCGCCATGGCGGCGGCGGTTTTCGAGGCGGTCGAGAACGGCCCTGCGGCATGGCGCGATCTGGACATTCAGGTGCTGCCCGGCATCACCGCCATGCTTGCGGCGGCGGCACGGGCCGGTGCGCCGCTTGGCCATGATTTCTGCGCGATCAACCTGTCGGACAACCTGAAGCCCTGGCCACTGATCGAGCGTCGCCTGCGTCTGGCCGCCGAGGGCGATTTCGCGATGGCCTTCTACAACCCCCGCTCGACCTCGCGCCCGGCGGGCTTTGCCCGCGCCTTGGAGGTGCTGACCGCATGCTGCGGCGATGATCGCCCGGTGATCTTCGCCCGCGCCGTGTCAACCCCCGAGGAACGGATCAGCGTCGTCCCCCTGCCCCAATGTCGCCCCGAGATGGCCGATATGCGGACGGTCGTGATCGTCGGGTCATCGACAACGCGCGTCATCGCGCGGGCGGGTGTGCCCCTTGTCTATACCCCCCGCAAGGTGGGGCCATGACCCAGCCAGTCGATCACTTCGGCAATCGTTTCGACCTGCGGCCGCTGCGGAATGGCGGGGCGCTGGATCATGACGACCGGCAGGCCCAGTTGCCGCGCGGCGATGATCTTGGCCATGGCACCGGTCCCACCCGAATTCTTGGACAGGATCAGATCGATCCGGTGCCGACGCAACAGGGCAAGATCGCCTTCGACCGTAAAGGGACCACGGTCGATGATCGCATGGTGATCGGGAAAGCCGGGCGTTTGGCGTGGCGGATCGACCAGCCGCAGCAGGTAGAAATGCTGCGACTGCGGCTGAAATTCGGGCAGATGCATCCGCCCCACCGCCAGCATGACCCGGCGCGGCGGACCCGCCAGCGCCTGAACTGCTGTGGCGATGTCGGGCACCTTGATCCAGCGATCTTCTGGCTGTTCCTGCCACGGCGGACGTGTCAGCGCGATCAACGGCACCCCAACCTGTCGGCAGGCCGCGACGGCGTTGCCGCTGATCGTCGCGGCAAAGGGATGTGTGGCGTCGACGACATGGGTGATCGCGTTCTGGCGCAGGTAGTCGGCCAGCGCCGCCACGCCGCCGAAACCGCCGACCCGCATCGGCAAGCCCTGCCGCGCCGGATCGGCCACCCGCCCGGCCAAGGACACGGTGCCCGCGATGCCGGCCTGATCCAGATGATGCCCCAGCCGCGTTCCCTCGGTCGTGCCGCCCAGCAACAACAGGTTTGGTCGCATGTCTGAAGATCCGTGGCTGACAATCATTGGCGTGGGCGAAGATGGCCCGGACGGGCTTTCGACCGCAAGCCGCGCCGCGCTGGAATCGGCGGAAATCATCATGGGCCCGCCCCGGCATCTGGCCTTGTTGCCCTACGCAACGGCCACGCGGATCGCATGGCCGGTGCCGTTCAGCGAGGGGATCGAACGGCTGCTGGATCTGCGTGGCAGGCGGGTCGCGGTTCTGGCATCGGGCGATCCATTCTGGTTCGGCGCGGGCACGGTTCTGGCAACGCGGCTGTCTGTCGGTGAATGGCGGGCGTTGCCGGGGCGGTCCACCTTCTCGCTGGCGGCGGCGCAACTGGGATGGGGGCTGGAAACGACGATCTGTCTTGGCCTGCATGCCGCGCCCCTGTCCCGCCTGCGCCCGCATCTGTCGCCCGGCCAGCGTATTATCGCCCTGCTGCGCGACGGACAGGCGGTGCGCGATCTGGCGGCCTATCTGCGGATGCAGGGCTTCGGCACCTCGGCGCTGACGGTGATGCAGGCACTTGGCGGCCCGGCACAGGCGGTCATCCGCGCGCTGGCCGATACGCTGCCGGATCGCGATTTCGGCCACCCGGTCTGCGTCGCGATCCATGTCGCGGGGGACGGCGCGTCGCTGCCCCTGGCATCGGGGCGCGACGACACGTGGTTCGACCATGACGGCCAGATCACGAAACGCCCGATCCGCGCCCTGACCCTGTCGGCGCTGGCCCCGCGCGCAGGGCAGCATCTGTGGGATATCGGCGGCGGATCGGGCTCGGTCGCGATCGAGTGGCTGATGAGCGATCCTTCGCTGCGGGCCACCAGCATCGAGCCGCGCCCGGATCGCGCCGACCGCATCGCGGCGAATGCCGCACGGCTGGGGATGGACCGACTGCATGTGGTCACCGGCCACGCCCCCGCCGTCCTGCGTGATCTGGATCGTCCCGACGCGGTGTTTATCGGCGGCGGATTGTCGGACCCGCTGTTGGACTGGCTGGGCACGCATCTGCCGCCCGGCACCCGGATCGTTGCCAATGCCGTGACCCTGGAATCCGAGGCGATGTTGACGCAGACCCATATCCGGCTGGGCGGCGATCTGCTGCGCATCGAGATGGCTGTCGCGACGCCGATCGGATCGCGTCGCGGCTGGAAAGCCAGCTATCCGATCACCCAATGGAGCCATGTTCTATGATCGTCGCCGGGTTCGGATTTCGCCGTGACGCCACGGATGACAGCCTGCGCGAGGCCTTGTTGCGGGCGACGGGCGATCTGCGGATCGACGCGCTGGCAACGGTTGCGGACAAGGCCAGCGCGCCGGCCTTGATCCGGCTGGCCGATCAGTTGGGCCTGCGTTTGTATCCCATCGCCCCGGACCGGATCGTGACGCAGGACACTGTCACCCGCTCGGCCAGGGTTTCGGCCCGACGTGGCACCGGCTCGGTGGCCGAGGCCGCAGCGCTGGCCGCCACCGATCCCGATGGCCGCCTGATCGGGGCGCGTCATGTGTCCCGCGACGGGATGGCCTGTTGCGCCCTGGCCCGGAAAGGCACGCCATGACCGTTCACTTCATCGGCGCCGGTCCCGGCGCGCCCGACCTGCTGACGCTGCGGGCCCGCGACCTGATCGCTGCAAGCCCGATCTGCCTTTATGCCGGATCCCTGGTGCCGGCGGATATCCTGTCGCATTGTCCGAAGGGCGCGCGTGTGGTGAATACCGCCCCCCTGTCGCTGGACCAGATCATCGAGGAATGCGTTCAGGCCCATGCACAGGGGCTGGATGTCGCGCGGCTGCATTCGGGCGATCTGTCGATCTGGTCCGCGATGGGCGAACAACTGCGCCGCCTGCGCGATCTGGGCATCCCTGTATCGGTCACCCCCGGCGTGCCTGCCTTTGCCGCCGCCGCCGCCGCGTTGCAGACGGAACTGACCCTGCCCGGACTTGCGCAATCGGTGGTGCTGACACGCACGCCGGGCCGCGCCTCGGCCATGCCCGAGGGCGAGGATCTGGCGAATTTCGCCCGAACCGGTGCCACGCTGGCGATCCATCTGTCGATCCAGAATCTGAATGGCGTGGTTGGGCGATTACTGCCCTACTATGGCGCGGATTGCCCTGTCGCGGTTGTCTATCGGGCCAGCTGGCCCGATCAGCGCATCATCCGCGGACATCTGCGGGACATCGGCGACAGGATGGACGGTTCGGTGACGCGCACCGCGCTGATCCTTGTCGGTCCGGCCCTTGTGGGCGAGGGCTTCGAGGACAGCTGTCTTTACGCCGCCGCATATGACCGCCGCTATCGTCCGCAGGGCGACACCAGCGTCTGGCATGGCTGGTCGCCCGAACAGGAAGGGACGCGTCATGATTAATCCGCCCGGACTGATGATCTCGGCCCCGTCATCGGGGACCGGCAAGACGACCGTGATGCTGGGCCTGCTGCGGGCCTTGTCGGATGATGGCATCACCGTGCAGCCCTTCAAATCCGGCCCCGATTACATCGACCCGGCCTTTCATCGCGCGGCCAGCGGGCGGGCCAGTTTCAACCTGGATCTGTGGGCGATGGGCCCGCAGTTGTGGCAGGGCATCGCGGCGCAGGCGGCGGGGGCCGATCTGTGCATCGGCGAGGGCTCGATGGGGCTGTATGACGGTGTCGCCACGCGCGGCCAGCAGGGCTTTGGCAGCAGCGCCGAAACCGCAAGGCGCATGGGCTGGCCGGTGGTTCTGGTGCTGGATGTCAGCGGTCAGGCCCAGTCGGCCGCCGCGACCGCGCTGGGGTTTCGCAGCTACATGCCGGACCTGCCCTTTGCCGGGGTCATCCTGAACCGCGTCGCCTCGGCCCGCCATGAACGACTGGCGCGTCTGGGGATGGAACAGGCGGGGCTGCCGGTTCTGGGTGTCCTGCCCCGTCGCGGCGACCTGACCTTGCCAGAACGGCATCTGGGCCTGATCCAGGCGGTCGAACATCCGGATCTGGATAGCGCCATCGCCGGTTACGCCGATTTCCTGCGTCAGCATGTCGATCTGTCCGCCATCGTGGCCGCCGCGCGCAGCAACGATCATCCACTGACGCGCGCCCCGCTGACCCCGCCCCCGGCCCAACGCATCGCTTTGGCGCGGGATGCGGCCTTTTCCTTTACCTATCCGCATATCCTTCAGGGTTGGCACGACGCAGGGGCCGAGATCCTGCCCTTTTCGCCACTGGCTGATGAGGCCCCCGATCCCGATTGCGATCTGGTCTGGCTGCCCGGCGGATATCCCGAACTGCATGCGGGGGCCTTGGCGGCGGCGGACCGGTTCCGCGACGCGCTGCACCGACATGCGGCGACTAAACCAGTTCACGGCGAATGCGGCGGCTACATGGCGCTTGGCACCGCGCTGATCGACAAGGACGGGCACCGGCATCAGATGGCCGGGCTTCTGGGTCTTGTGACCAGCTATCACAGGCGCAAGCTGCATCTGGGCTATCGGCGCGCGACCCTGCACCACCCGATCCCCGGACATGCGGCAGGTGCGGTCCTGCGCGGGCACGAGTTTCGCTATTCCACCATCCTCGATCAACCCGACCCGGCCCTGGCCCTGATCGCTGATGCCGATGGCGCGACCGTCGCGCAGACCGGATCGGCCCTTGGTCATGTCACCGGAACCTTCTTTCACCTTCTGGCCCCGGAAGAGGCCCGATGACACGAAATCACCCCGAATGGCGGCCCGCCGCCCCTGACAGAAAGGAAGCATGATGCATATCGAACCGGGCGTCGTCGACGGCGCCAAGATGGCCTTTGCCTATGCCACGGCGGCAGGTGCCGGCGCCTATACGCTGGCCCTGACCAAGGCCGAGATCGACCGCAGCAGCGTGATCTCGGTCGCGCTGCGCAGCCTGTTGGCCGCCATCGGCGTTTTCATCTTCTTCGAGGTGCTGCCGCATTTCGCCGTCGGCGTTTCCGAGGTGCATTTCATCTTGGGCTCGACCCTGTTCCTGTTGCTGGGCGCGGCCCCTGCGGCGATCGGCCTTGCGGCAGGCCTGCTGATCCAGGGCATGTTCTTTGCCCCCAGCGACCTGCCGATGTATTTCGTCAATGTCACGACATTGCTGGTGCCGCTGTTTGCGGTTTCCGGGCTGGCGCGGCGTGTCCTGCCTGCCGGGACCGCCTATGTGGATCTGCGCTATGCGGATGTGCTGAAACTGTCGGCGGCCTATCAGGCGGGCGTCGTGGCATGGGTGGCCTTCTGGGCCTTCTACGGTCAGGGCGTCACCGCCGAAACCTTCCAGGCCGTCACCACCTTCGGCGCGGCCTATCTGATGGTGATCCTGATCGAGCCGCTGGCCGATCTGGCGGCATTGGCGGGTGCAAAGGCGCTGCGTGACACCGGCGCGTCCCGCCTGTTCCACGCCCGGCTATATGCGGCCTGAGGGTCGTCACCAGCGATCCGGGCGACCCCGCCCGGATCTTTTCGACAGGAGATGCGCGTGATCACGGATCTATGGCTGATCGGTATCGGCACCGGAAATCCCGGCCATATCACGCAGCAGGGTTTGCAGGCCTTGCGCGACGCGTCGCTGATCCTGCTGCCCCTGAAAGGCGCGGACAAGGCGGCACTGGCCGATCTGCGGCGCACGATCATCGCAGCCTCTGGCACGACGGCGCGGATCGCCTGTTTCGACTATCCCGAACGCGACCCGGCATCGCCCTATCTGCAACGCGTTTCGGACTGGCATGACGAAATCGCATTGCGGTGGGCGGCGGCGGCCCAGGACAACAGCGGACCCGTGGCCTTGCTGGTCTGGGGCGATCCTTCACTGTATGACAGCACATTGCGCATCGCCGCACGGCTGGACCCGAAACCCGCGTTGCGGGTGGTTCCCGGCATCACCGCCATTCAGGCCCTGACGGCGGCCCACGCGATCCCGCTAAACACGGTGAACGGCACCGTGACCATCACCACCGGCCGCCGCCTGCGCGATCAGGGCTGGCCCGAGGGGGCCGAAACGCTGGTCGTGATGCTGGACGCAGAATGCAGCTTTCGGCATCTGCCGCCGAAGGACCTGCTGATCTGGTGGGGTGCCTATCTGGGCAGTCCCGATGAAATCCTGCTGTCCGGCCCGGTTGCCGGGATCGGGGACACCATCGCGGAGACGCGCGAACGAGCCCGGTCACGCCACGGGTGGATCATGGACAGCTATCTGCTGCGGCGCGACGATCCCTTGCGGCACGGGACCTAGCGCTGAACCATCGCGGCGTTCCATTCCGCCAGAAGCCCCGCGCGGCGCAACTGATCGTCATAGACCAGCAGCCCCGCATCCAGCCGGATCGGGCGCAGATGCACGCTAGGATCGGGGCCGGTGCCGGGAACCAACGCGACCCCGGCATCGGCCGCGATCCGCGTTTGCGCGGCATCCGACAACAGATAGGACAACAGATCCGTCGCTCCCTGCCGGTCGGGCGCATTCACCGGCACCAAGGCCGAGCGCACGATCGCGAAGGTGTAATCCTCCAGCACAAGGCGCACCAGATCGGGATCGTCGGGGGTGAACCGTGCGGCATAGCTGGCCACGACATTATAGGCGATGGTGATGCGGCCCGCCCGCAATTCGTTGATCATATCGACGGAACAGCAGAACAATCTGGTATTCAGGCGGCCCATCACCTCGGCCAGACGCCAGAACCCGTCGGATTCCTGACTGTCCTGCGAGATCAGGAAATAGCCCACTCCCGATTGCTGCGGATCATAGGTGGCGACCCGACCACCCAGCGCCTGCGGATTTTCGCGCATCATGGCGATCAGATCACGCCGGGTGCGCGGCACCGGCAGATCGCCCAGCCCGCGACGCGAGGCCAGCGTCACCACCGGCTCCAGCGCGACGCCATACAGCTGGTCGCGCCAGCGAGCCCATGACGGCAATCTGCCCATGCGCGGCAGGACCGACGCCGCAAAGCCATCATTGGCCAGCTTCATCTGCAGATCCATCGCCGAGGACATCACCAGATCATAGGCCGCCCCCTCATCATGGATCGCGCGAAACACCTCGACGCTGGCGGCCTGATCATAACGGATGCGCAGATCGGGGCGTGTGGCCGCGAAATCCTGCATGACCTTGTCGATCGCCGCCAGATCGGTGGTGGACAGGACCGAGACCTCGCGCGGGCCGTCACCGAAGGTGCGCTGTTCTTCGATCTCGTAGGCCGCGACGGGCCGGACGATCAGGCAGGCCGCAAGGATCACGACAGCGGCAGATACAAGATGGCGCATGCCCCCTTCTCCTTTCCCGGTAAAAGCTGAAAACGGCCACCATGCGCCATCGCCACCTCGGCCACGATGGTCAGCCCGAGGCCCGAACCGACGATATCGCCGACATTGTCGCCCCGCTGGAACTGGGCGGTCAGGTCGGTATCGCCCGCGGGCAGGCCGCGGCCCTGATCGGTCACCGACAACCGGGCCATGCCGCCGTCCCGTGTCAGCGCGACATGGATCGCGCCCTCGGCATTTGAATATTTCAGCGCATTGTCCAGCATGTTGCGCAGCGCGACCTCGATCATGCGTTCGTCGCCGTCGATCATGCAGGCATGGTGCAGCCCATCGGCCTTAATCTGGATGTCGCGCAATTCCGCCAGCGGATCGACCGCGCGCAACACCGACCGCGCCAGCGTGGCCAGATCCATCTTCGCGGCCGAGAACTGATCGCTGCGATACAGAACCATCGCGTGGTCAAGGATCTGCGTGGCGGAACGGCTGCTTTCACCGATGGCCCGGACCATGCGGCGCAGACGGACGCGCACGGCCTCATCCGTGGTTTCCGCCAGGGCCATTTCAGCCTCGGTCCTGACCAGCGACAGGGGTGTGCGAATACGATGCGCGGCCTCGAAGATGAAGGTCTCGGCCAGTTTCAACGCGCCGCGCAGACGGGCAATAAAGCCGTTCAGCGCCCCCACCAATGGCAACAGTTCACGCGGCGCGGGATGGCGCACCGGTCGCAGATCATGCGGGCCGCGACGTGTCACGGCCTCGGCCAGCCGATCGACGGGCCGAACCACCACCTGCGTCGCCCACAGCGCAAGCGGCACGGCAAAGGCAAGGAACACCACCCCGATCCACAGCGCGCCACGCGCGGTGTCGCGGGCAATCGCCGCCTGACCATAGCGGGTCTGTCCCAGAACCACGGTGATTTCCTGCATCCGGTTTTCCAGCAGCACCCGCCGGGTGATCGCGGCCAGCCGCAACCGGCTGCCCTTGTAATCATCGCTGTAAAAGACCGGCGACAGATCACCGGGAACCTGCTGCGGCTGCGGCAGGGCCTGATAGCCCGTGACCAGCCGTTCCCCGATCATGAGGCTGTAGAAGATCCGTTCGTCGCCCATTGCCCCCAGCATGGAAAAGGTCGCGTAGGGCAGATCCAGTTCCAGTCCCTCATCGACGGCGCGGATGCCATCGCCGATGGAAATCACCGCCGCGCCCAGAACCGCATCCTGACTGGCCCGCGAGGCGCGTTCCGCGGCAAATCTGACGGCAAAGAACAGTGCCACGACCAGCAGCAAGGACAGCGCCACGAACTGCCAGACCAGCCGACGACGCAGCGAAAACCCCGCCGGGCGCGCCTGCCCCGGCCTCATTCCGGGATCAGCCGATAGCCGACACCGCGCAGCGTTTCCAGCCTGGCACCCGATCCGTCCAGCTTGCGTCGCAAGCGTCCGACATAAACCTCGATCGCGTTGTCGCTGACCTCTTCGTCAAAGGAAAACAACCGGTCGATCAGATGGGGTTTGGAATAGGTCTGACCCGGCCGCGACAGCAGAATTTCCAACAGCCGCAGCTCACGCGCACGCAATTCGCGGACTTCGTCATTGACGGTGACATTGGCGGCCAGCGCGTCGAAGATGAAGCCCGCGAAATGCTGTCGGCTGTCGGCGACGCCCTGATGACGGCGCAGCACCGCCCGGCACCTGGCCTGCAATTCGGCAAATTCGAAAGGTTTGGTGATGTAATCATCGGCACCCTGATCAAGCGTGCTGACACGATCCCCGACCGAGGCGCTGGCCGTCATCATGATCACCGGGGTGTCCCGCCGGGCTGCCCGCTCACGCGCAAGGAAGTCGCGCCCATCGCCATCCGGCAATGAAATATCAAGCAATATCAGGTCATAAGGCGCGGAATCCAGAAATTCTCTGGCTTCTTTCAGGGTTGCTGCACGGTCAACCCCATGCCCATCCATCGCCAGCCGAGAGGCCACGGCGGCGGCCAGATCGTCGGTATCCTCGACCAGAAGAAATCGCATCCGCCCAACTTTTTGGCAGTTCATGACAGGTTGGTGTCAGCTTTTCACCAAAACTTGTCCCTCGCAAGCCCGTGCCGAACGCGCGGGCGCAAGGGAGGATAACCATGAAGAACTGGACCCGCGCGGCGATCGCTGCGCTGATGACGACCGTTGCCGCACCCGCCATGGCCGAGGAATGCATCGCCCCCGCCAACCCGGGCGGCGGCTGGGATTTCACCTGCCGTCAGATTGGCCGGATCATGACCGATCTGGGCATTTCGCCCAATCTGGTGCAGGTCACCAACCTTGCCGGTGCCGGTGGCGGAGTCGCCTATACCCAGGTGGTCAGCAGCCGCAATGACGACCCCGAGGTCTTTGTCGCCGCAAGCTCGGCCACGACGACGCGCCTTGCGCAGAACGCCTTTGCAGGCGCGACGGCAGATCAGGTGCGCTGGGTCGGCACCATCGGCGGCGATCCCGGCGTGATCGTCGTGGGCAAGGACAGCCCGTTCCAGAACCTGAACGATCTGGTCGAGGCCGTGAAGGCCGATCCGTCGAAAGTCGCCTTCGCGGGCGGTTCTGCCGTGGGTGGGTTCGACCATCTGAAGGTGCTGATGATGCTGGACAAGGCCGGTTTCGGCGAGGCGCGTCAGGTCAAGTATATCGGTCTTGATGGCGGAGCCGATGCCGTCACCCAGACCGTCGGCGGTTTCGCACAGGCCATGACCGGCGATCTGTCGGAAATCACCGGCTTCATCAAATCGGGCGACGTGCGCCCGCTGGCCGTTCTGGCGGAAGACCGCGTCGCGGGCTTTGACGACGTGCCCACCGCCAAGGAACAGGGTGTCGATATCGTCGCGATGAACTGGCGCGGCGTCTATGTGCCCAAGGGCATCAGCGACGAGCGTTACGACGAGTGGGTCGAGGCGTTGAAACAGGTCGGCGCAAGCGACGAATGGCAGAAGGTCATGGCCGAAAACGGCCTGGCGCCCTATGACATCTTCGGCGCCGATTTCGAGGCCTTCGTGGCCGACAACATCGCCCAGATCCAGGACGTCTCGAAAGAGATCGGGTTGCTGAAATGATCCGTGGCGACCGCATCTTCGGGTCGGTCATGATCGTCATCGCGCTGGGGTATATCCTCAGCGCGCGTGGCATCGAGACCAGCTTCATGTCGGACCCGGTCGGCCCGCGTGTCTTTCCCTATCTGATCGCAGTGGTGATGATCCTGTGTTCGCTGGTGATGGTGCTGCGCCCCGACCCCGAGGCCGACTGGCCCGCCGGTCCGATGGTCGCGCAGCTGGCGATCGCATTCGCGGTGCTGGTCGGCTATGCCTATTCCATCTCTCCTCTGGGGTTCATCATTCCGACCGCGATCGCATCCGGCGTCCTGTGCTGGCAGATCGCCGGACATCCGCTGCGCGCAGCCATGACCGGGGTCGGGCTGGGCGTCGGGCTTTGGGTTCTGTTCCGTCTGATCCTGGGTCTGGGTCTGCGCGGCCTGCCTGCGGGCTGGGGGTTCTGAAACATGGATATTCTTTCCAATCTTGCGATGGGCTTTGAAATCGCCGCATCGCCCTATACGCTGCTGCTGGCGGTGATCGGCTGTTTCGTCGGCACGATCATCGGCGCGTTGCCGGGGCTTGGGCCGTCGAACGGCGTCGCCCTGCTGATCCCGATTTCCTTTTCGATGGGGCTGGACGCGATCTCGGCGCTGGTGCTGCTGACCTCGGTCTATTACGGCGCGATGTATGGCGGTCGCATCAGTTCGATCCTGCTGAACATTCCGGGCGACGAACCCGCGATGATGACGACGCTGGACGGCTATCCCATGGCCAAGCAGGGCCGCGCCGCCGAGGCGCTGGTCGTGTCGGGCGTCGCCTCATTCGTGGGGGCCTTTGCCGCCACCATCGGCCTGATGATCTTTGCCCCCTATCTGGCGGGCGTGGCGTTCAAATTCGGCCCGGCCGAGTATTTCGCGCTGTATATGCTGGCCTTCTGCACGCTTGGCGGGATCGGCTCCAACAATCAGGCAAAATCCGCGCTGGCCGCCGCGATCGGGCTGGCCATTGCGATGATCGGGCTGGACAAGACCACCGGCATGCCGCGTTTCACCTTTGGCGAACTGCATCTGATGGACGGTGTCGATTTCCTTGTGGCCATCGTCGGCCTGTTTGCCGTGGCCGAGGTGTTCTTCTTCATCGAAACACATGGCAAGGACAGCGCCATCGGCGTCAAGCTGGGCAAGATCCTGGTGCCGTGGAAGATGCTGCGCCAGACCAGCGGCGCCATGGCGCGCGGCACCGGCATCGGCTTTGTCGCGGGTGTGCTGCCGGGTGCGGGGGCCTCTCTGGGGTCGTTCCTTGCCTATATGGCCGAAAAATCATCGGCCCGCGACAAGGACAGCTTCGGCAAGGGCAATCCGCGCGGTGTGGCCGCCCCCGAGGCCGGGAACAACGCGGCGGCGGGCGGAGCGCTGGTGCCGATGCTGACGCTGGGTGTGCCGGGATCGGGCACCACGGCGGTTCTGCTGGCGCTGCTGCTGACGCTGAACATCACGCCCGGACCGCTGCTGTTCACCGAACGCCCCGAGGTGGTCTGGTCGTTGATCGCGGCGCTGCTGATCGCCAATGTCGTGCTGCTGTTGATGAACGTGCCGATGGTCAAGGTCTTTGTGCATATCCTGTCGGTGCCCGCCTGGATCCTGCTGCCCGGCGTCACGATGATCGCCTTTGTCGGGATCTATTCGCTGACCGGGTCCAGCTTTGACATGCTGATGATGGTGGGCTTCGGGGTTCTGGGCTATATCATGCGCAAGCTCAACATTCCGACGGTGCCGGTGATCCTTGGCATCCTGCTGGGCAACGCGATGGAGGACAACCTGCGCCGCGCCATGGTTCTGTCGAACGGGGACTGGACCTTCCTGTTCAGCTCGCCCATCGCGGTGGGGCTGTGGATCGCCGCCGGTCTGGGCTTTGTCGCCCCGATCTTCCTGCGGGGCCTGCTGAAAAAGCCCGCCCTGCCCGACAACGACCCGACAACGATCGAGGACTGACATGCCAACACGCGTTCTGGTGCCTTCGGGCGTCCTGGGACTGGGCTTCGACCGCACCGCGCTGGCGCGCGGTGTGGCCATGCGCCCGGACATCATCTGCATCGACGGAGGGTCCACCGACAGTGGCCCCTTCAGCCTTGGGGCGGGACAATCGAAATATTCCCGCGCCGCCACCAAATCGGAATGGCGCAGCCTGATGCAGGCACGCGCCGAACTGGGTGTGCCGCTGGTCATCGGCACCGCCGGCACCTGCGGAACCGACAGCACCGTCGACTGGATGCATGACATCACGGTCGAACTGGCGGCGGAACTGGGCCAGTCGCTGAAGATCGCGCGGCTGTATTGCAGCCAACCGGTCGCGCGGATCGCGACCGCCGTGCAACAGGGGCAGGTTACGCCGCTGACGCCCGCGCCGGAACTGGATCTGTCGAACCTGTCGAACATCGTCGCCCTTGCCGGGGCCGAACATATTCAGGCCGCGCTGAACACCGGTGCCGATATCGTCATCGCCGGTCGCACCACCGACACCGCCACCATCGCCGCTTTGCCGCTGGCACGTGGCGATGCCGCGGGCGGTGCCTGGCATGGCGCCAAGATCGCGGAATGCGGGGCGCTGTGTTCGACGAACCCGACCTCGGGCGTGATCATGGTCGATTTCGACGCCGACGGCTTCACGGTCGAGCCGATGGCCGAAACCGCCGCCTGCACCCCCCATTCGGTCAGCGCGCATATGCTGTATGAAAATTCAGACCCGTTCCGCCTGTATGAGCCGGGCGGGCATCTGGACGTGACCGACGCGCGCTATACCGCGCTGGACGCCCGCCGCGTGCGGGTCGAGGGGTCGCGCTGGGTTCCCGGCCCATATACCGTCAAGCTGGAGGGGGCGCGGATCGGCGGCTATCAGACCACGATCATGGCGATCCTGCGCAACGCCCATTACGCAAGGAATGCGCAGGCATGGGTCGATCGGCTGACCGGTTTCCTGACCGGCGAGATCGAAAGCCGCATGGGGCTGACCACCGCCGATTACACGCTGGAATTCCGGCTGATCGGGGTAAATGGCGCCTTGGGCGATCTGGAAAACCGCAGCGGCGATCCGGTCGAGGTCGGCGTTCTGGGCATCATCACCGCCCGCAGCCAGGACGAAGCCGCCGAGATCGGCAAGCTGATCAATCCCTTCGTGTTGCACTACCCGCTGACCGATGACGAGGAACTGCCGACCTTCGCCTTTCCCTATTCGCCCGCGACCACCAATCGTGGCGCGCTTTATGAATTCGCGCTGAACCATGTGTTGCATCTGGACGACCCGATGTCGGCCTTTCGCATTGAACTCAGCCAGACAGACGCAAAGGTTCCGGCATGAAACTGGGCGATACGGTTCTGAAGGTCAGATCCAAGAATGCAGGCCCGTTCTGGGTCACCATCGACATCTTCTGCGACAAGCCCGATGTCTACCGGATGGTGCGCGACCGGCTGTCCAACGCCGCCGTCGCGGGGCTTTACAAGGTGCCCGAACAGATCCTGAAACGGTTCGACATCGAGGATCTGCGCGTCATCAAGTTCAGCGTCCCGCGTCCGGTCGTCCAGGGCTCGGCGGCGGATCGTGACATGCACGGCGCCCAATATGCCGCGCTGCTGGAAGAACACGAACTGGGCTAGACGGGCTTTGCGCCGGCAGGATCCGGGGTGACGCGGATCCAGTCGGCGCGCCCCGTCTGGACCGAGGCCAGCGCCTGCGCAAGCGCGGCGGCGGTCAGGGGTTTGAGCAACATCTGCACCCCAGCCTGCCGCGCCTGTTCGGCCAGCCGTTGAGAACGGTCGGCCGTGATCAGCCAGCTGCTGGCGGCGATGTCGAAATCGGCTGCGACCTTTTTCAGGAAGGCCAGCCCATCCATGCCGCTGCCAAGCTGATAATCGACCAGCATCAGGTCGGGTTGCAGTTCGGTTTCCTGCAACAGGTCAATCGCATCCTCGCCCGAGGCGACGTCCAGCACCTCGACACCCCATTGTTCCAGAAGATCGGACAGGGCCGCCACGATCTGCGCGTCGTTTTCGACGATCAGCGCGGTCCTGTCGCCGATGCGATCCTGATCCAGATTTGGCATCGCGGGCGAAACCGGCCCGCGCGGCTCTGCGCTCCAGGTGGTTGCCAGTTCCACCGAAAAGGTCGCGCCCGCGCCCGCCGCGGATCGCAGGGTCAGGCGATGGCCTAACAGCGCGGCCGCGCGATCCACGATAGCAAGACCCAGCCCCAGCCCCTCGGCCGCCGAAGCCTTGGCATCCAGCCGCTTGAATTCGCTGAAGATCACCTGTTGATCGCCCTCGGCGATGCCGCGCCCACTGTCGCGGACCTGCAACAGCATGCGCCCGCGCCGCGGGCGCGCGGCGACCAGAACGCGGCCCTGATCGGTATAGCGGATCGCGTTGGAAATCAGGTTCTGAAGGATCCGCCGCAGGTAGATCCGGTCCGAAACGACCGTCGCCTGGATGGCGTGAATGATCAGGGTCAGCCCCTTCGCCTCGGCCACGGGGGTGAACTCTTCGCGCAACTGGTCGAAGATCGGACCAAGCGAGACGGGTTCGATCGTCAGTGCCGCCTGCCCGGCCTCGAGCCGGGAAATATCCAGCAGCGCCCCCAACAATCCGCTGACGGAATCAAGCGACCGCTGCACCTTTTCCAGCTTGCCCCGTTCCGCACCGCCGCCCGCATCCTCGATCAACGATCCGACATACAGGGTCGCGGCGGACAGGGGCTGCATCAGGTCATGGCCGACCGCCGCCACGAACCGCACGCGCGAGGCATTGGCCCGTTCGGCGCTGGCCAGCGCATCCTCCAGTTCCAGCGTGCGATCACGGACCCGCGCCTCAAGCGTTTCATTGGCGCGGCGCACCGCCAGCAGCGCGTTCTTGTGTTCGGTCACATCGTCGATCGACATGACGAAGCCACCATCGGGGATTTCCTGCGCAAAGATCGACAGGCTGCGCCCCCCGCCCTTGCCGGTGACATCGACCGTATAGCTGACGCCGCGCCGCACCGACCGCACCCAGTCGGCCAACAGGTTCGCACCCTGATGCAGCGGAAAGGCGAACTGGCTGCGCAACTGATGCAGCAGGTCGTCGAAATGCATCCCCTGCCGCAGCTTGGTTCGCGGAAATGCCAGCATGTCCGACAGGTTCGGGTTCCAGCCCAGCAGGCGCAATCGCCCGTCGAAAATGCACACCCCAAGCGGCACATGGTCCAACGTCGCCTGAAGAATGCGGGCCTGATCGTCCAGCAGGCGACCGCGTTCCCGACGTTCGGACCGGATCAGGTCGGTCACCTCGGTCTGGATGATCGCGGTGCTGCCATCCGCCGCGCGTTGTTCCGAAACCTGCACCCAACGCCCTTCGGCCATCTGCTGGGTTAGGCTGAAATGATGTTCATGGTGACGCTGGCGGCGCATCCGGACCCAGCCTTCGGCCGTCATGCCCTGCGGAAACACCAGATGGCGCGACCCTGCGGCAAGCTGCAGGTAATCGTCGAAATGCAGGCCCGGTTTCAGACGGTCCACGATATCGGGCAGCAACGCGTTGAACCGCGAATTGCACAGGACCAGCACATCATCGGCATCGAAAAGGGCAAAGCCTTCTTGCACAGTCTCGATCGCGGTGGCGAGGTTCTGGCGGGCGATGTCCTTTTCCCGCCACGCCTCTGCCAGCCGCGCATTCGACGCATTCAGCAGATCCAGCGCGTGCTCCAGATCATGCGTGCGGGCCCGCACCTCGTCCTCCAGGACGGCGGCGCGCTGAAACTGGGCATAGCCCTGTGCGCTGTCCTCGGGCAGATCTTCGATATGGCGGATTAGCGAACGGGTGATGCGCACCAGCTTTTCATGCCGCCGCGCGCTGTCATCATCGGGCAGCATCATCCGGTCGATATCGACGGGTCCGTTGGTCATGGGGCACCGTCCGCGCCGTAAAAGGCCACGCCCGTAAAGGTCTGGTTCACATGCATCGCGCCGAACTGTTCGCCAAAGGTCGAGAACCCGGCGACGTGGTTGTCGCGCAGGATCTGGGACATTTCGCCGGTTTTCTGCCGCGCCTCGGCATCGATGCGGCGAAAGATGCAGTCGAATCCAAGAATCATGCCGGGGCGTTCGTCGCGCCCCAGATCGGCCATCACCTCGCGCAGATGTCCGGTCAGGTCGCTTTCATCGGACAGTGTCAGAACCATGCCCTCGGCCACGGCACCAAAGAAGATCAGCGCCCCGTCGTCGCGCACCGCCTTGATCGAGCGCACGTGATAGCGCCCGCCCGCCCGCACCAGAACCGGATGCACCGCAAAGACATGTGGGCCAAGGCTGTCTGTCGGGCGGCCCAGCAGACGCGCATATTCACCCGCCGCCGGTTCATCATTGATGCGCAGGATCGCGCGTTCGGCAGGGTCGGCATGGGTGACCACCATGCGCGTTTGCGACGGGCGGGTGCTGTCATAGGAAAAGGTGCGAAAACCGGCCCTTGCACGCAGAAGGGTCAGGATCGCGGTGCGCTGGTGGATCCGGCCATCGGCAAAGACCAGCGTGTTTTCGAAACGGCGCCCATCCCCGGCCGAGCCGCCGACCGTCGGCACCGGTCCCAGCCCCCCGGCCAGCGAGGCCACGACATGTTCTTCGCGGCCGGAAAGCCCGTCGATCAGCAGGATGCCCAATTCATGCGGAAAGCCCCCGGCGCGTTGTTGCAGCGACAGGCGGGCGCGCTGCAACTGGCCGATGACGACGCGGCTGTCGATGGCATCGACCGGATCTATCACCACCGTTTCGGCGGCGAAACCCGACACCGGATAGGCGATGGCCACGATCTGGTCATCGTCGTAACCGGCTGCGCTGATCTCGCCCCCGGTGGTGCAGCCGGTCACCTGACAGGATGGGAACAGCTGTCGCGCCCGCGACAGGATCGCGGGCAGGTCGGCATTGATGCTGACGAACAGGGTCAGGGCGGCGAAGGGCCCCCTGCCCAGCCGCGCGGCGATGGCCCCCATCGGATCGGCCTGAGAAATCGACGTCGAGGCGCTGCGCGGGATCAGCGCGGCAGGATCGCTGTCCGGTATCCAGTCATGAGATATCTCGCCCATCGCTCAGCAGCCCCGTCATATTGGCATCGCGGGCCATCAGCACGGCCTGGGTCCGCGACGACACACCCATCTTGCGCATGATCGCGGTCACATGCGCCTTGACCGTCGTTTCGGCGATGGCCAGTTCATACGCGATCTGCTTATTCATCTTTCCTTCGCAGATCAGGTCAAGGATCTTCGCCTGCTGCCGGGTCAGTTGCGACAGGCTGCGAATGGCCGCATCGCGCCCCGATTGTGGCAACGCCTCAAGTTCATCCTCGGTCGGCAGGTCGGGGGCATAGACCTCTCCGGCGGCGAGGGCCTGAAAAGCGGCGCGAAAGATGTCGCGGCGCGAATGCTTGGGCACGAAGCCCGCCGCCCCCGCCGCCAGCGAGGCCCGGATCACCCGCGTTTCATCGACCGAGGTCACCAGCAGGATCGGGATCTGCGGTGCGGTCCGGCGCAGTGCGATCAGGCCTTCAAGACCGTCAACATCGGGCAGGTTCAGGTCCAGCAGGATGATGTCGAAGGCGGTCTTGTCCTGCAGCAGGCCCTGTGCATGTGCCAGGCTTTCGGCATGGGTAACATTCTGGATCTGCGACACCGATCGCAATGTCATGGCCAAGGCGTCGCCGAACAGCGGATGATCCTCGATGATCAAGGCGGTGCGAAACACGGCGTCCCGGTCCCGATTGGCGTAAAGCGGCACGGACATGACTTGTCCCTTTCCGGCAGATAAAACTTGGCGCTGGCCTTATTATGAAGCCTTGGGTGCCACCTGCCGACCTGTAAATAGGTCGCAATTTTGGCGGGCGGGACGTGCCCCCCTGCGATCGCGCCCTGTGATCACACTGGCCTGCGCGGCGCGCGATCATTGGCCGAATCCTTCGGAATGACCATACGACCTTGGTGTCGATTCAGGGGGTTGGCGCATTCGACCATCGGACAATTGCTGATCTGCCACCCGCTTTGGCACGCTGAACCCAGCTTATCGGAGGAGAGATCGATGCTGCGCAACTCAGCAGGCTGGGCGGGCCTTGTCATCGTCCTGGGAACGGCCGCGGCCCTGGGGCATGGCGACACGGTGCCGCAATCGGTGGACACGGCCGGATTGCCCGAGCTGCCCCCGGAAATGGCATCCGAAAACCCCTGGCGCGAAGCCGATCCCGCGCTGTTGTTCAAGGCGGTCGATGTCGGGGCCAAGGGTTACAACAGCAATTGCGCGCGCTGCCACGGGCTGGAGGCGATTTCGGGCGGACTGGCCCCGGATCTGCGCTATCTCGAGGCGAATGATTACGGCGATGAATGGTATCTGGACCGGATCCTGCATGGCTATGAACAGAATGGCGCGGTCAAGATGCCGCCCTTCGAAGGGATCCTGAACCAGCAGGCGATCTGGGCGATCCGCACCTATATCGAAACCCGCCCCGACGATCAGGAGATGGCCGAAAGCCGCGACCAGATCGCCGGTCTGCGCGACAAGCTGGCCGGGTTGCAGGACGATCCCGCGGCGGCAACCGCGATGGCCGATGAGCTGGCCGCGGCAGGTCAGGGCTATGAGGCGCTGTCCGGTGCCCCCCGCGCGATCACCCCCTTCGACGAGGCGGCGCATCTGCTGGCCTCGGACCCGCCGCATGTCGCGGCGGCGCTGGAAACGCTGCAGGCGGCGGCGGATTGATCGGGGCGGATGATGTCGGCGTTCCTGTGTGATCGATTGGCCAATGGCGCGGCGGCGCTGGCGCAATATGGCGGCGGCATCGCCCCCGTCACCGCGCCCGATTCCGACCCGTTCGACAGCGGCATGTGGGAATTGCATCGCCTGGAATACCTGGGCGATCCGCCGGACTGGCGGGCCGATCCCCGGATGCGCGTGCTGACGCCCCGCAACGCCGAGGATGCCAGCCATGTGCCCATCATGGTCGATGCGACGGGCTTGACCGATCCGGTGACGCGGATCGTCATCACCATCGATTACAGCCCCCTGCCACTGGCACTAATCTTTCATCCGGGCCGTGCGCTGCCCCTGCTGGGCTTTGGCGTGAAATACGAAATCGCCGGGCCCATCCGCGCGACCGCACTGGCCGATGGGGTGCCCGCGCGGATGGGTGGGGCCTTCATCGACGCGATGGGCGGGGGCTGCAGCGCACCCGCCGTCGCCCATACCCGCCCCGATTGGCAGCAAGGTTTCGGAGAGATGCGCGGCAGGCTGTTTCCCGACAGTGGCCGTTTGCGGGTGAATATCCGCCATCCGATGGATACCGGGCTGGCCGATGGCATTCCCGCCCATCATCTGACCGATCTGCAGCTGCTGGATGCCCAAGGCGCGCCCATCGCCCGGATCGAGCTGCGCCACCCGGTCGAGGAGAACCCCACCCTGACCTTCGCCCTGCCGCCGGATCTGGCCTTGGGCCCGGTGCGGATCGAGGCCCGCGACAGCAACGGCTATCGTTTTTCCGGCGAGGTCCGCGCATGATCACCCGTCGCACCGCGCTGCTGACCGGAACCGCCGCGCTGCTGACGCCGCTGGCCGCGCGGGCGACCGATCCCGGCTATCACCTGAAACCGGCTGAAATCGCCGATGGCGTCTGGCTGATCGAAGGGGCGCAGGACAGTTTCGCGCCCGCGAATGGCGGTGCGATCTGCAATATTGTGATGCTGCGGACCGATCAGGGCGCGGTCGTCATCGACAGCGGCGGCACCGCCCTGCACGGGGCGGCGCTGCGGGATTTTGCCGATCAGCGGCTGGGCGGGGTGGCCGCCACACTGAACACCCATCATCACCCCGATCACTGGTTCGGCAATCAGGCCTTTGCCGACCGCCCGATCCTTGCCTTGCCCGCGACGCGGGGCCTGCAGGCGCAGAACGCGCAGGCGCTGAGCGAGGGGCTGTATCGCATTCTTGGCGGCTGGATGCGCGGCACCGTCCCGCTGCCTGCGGCGACCGCCGTGACGGGCGGCAACATGGTCATCGGCGGGCGCGAACTGCGCCTGCTGGCGCTGTCGGGGCATAGCCAGGCCGATCTGGCGCTGCTGGACCCGACCACCGGCACGCTGATCGCGGGCGATCTGCTGTTTCTGGATCGTGCGCCCAGCTTTCCCGACGCGGATCTGGACGCATGGCGCGGGGCGCTGGACCGGCTGGCCGCGATCCCGGCCTCGGGCATCGTGCCGGGGCACGGGCCTTTCATGCGCGACAGCCGCGCCTTTGCCCAGACGCGCGCCTATCTGGACGCGTTTCAGGACCGCCTGGGTCGCGCCGCGGATCTTGGTCTTGCCCCGGCCGAAACGCTGGCCGCGGGCCCGATGCCCGAATTCGCCGGGCTGGGCGCCAACCCCGAGGAATATCACCGCGCCGTGGTCCAACGCTGGCGCGATTTCGAAGACATGGCCCTGCCGCTGATCGGTGGCACCGCCTGACGACCCGGCGGCATCCGCCGCAGCATAGCGACAGAGGAGGAGGAAGACATGGCACATCACTATCTGAAACTACCCACGGTCAGCGCCCTTGCATTGATGGTGGCGGGCGGCCTTGGCGGCGCATTCGCCAAGGACGTCACCTGGGAGGACATCCTGAACGACCACGAAACGACCGAGGACGTTCTGATGTATGGCATGGGCAACAACGCCCAACGCTTTTCCACGCTGACCCAGATCAATGCCGAAACCGTGGCCCATCTGCGGCCCGCCTGGGCCTTTTCCTTTGGCGACGAAAAGCAGCGCGGTCAGGAAACCCAGGCGATCGTGCAGGATGGCGTGATCTATATCACCGGGTCCTACAGCCGGGTCTGGGCGCTGGACGCCAAGACGGGCGAGCGTCTGTGGAAATTCGAAGCCCGCCTGCCCGACGATATCCGGCCCTGCTGTGATGTGGTCAACCGTGGCGCGGCGATCTATGGCGACAAGATCTTTTTCGGCGCGCTGGATGCCAGCATCTATGCGCTGGACAAGAAGACCGGCAAGGTCGTCTGGCGCGAGAAATTCGCCGATCACAAGGTCGGCTACACCATGACCGGTGCGCCGACCATCGTGAAGGACAGCGAAACCGACCGGGTCATGCTGATCCATGGCAGTTCGGGCGATGAATTCGGCGTGGTCGGCAAGCTTTATGCCCGCGATGTCGAAACCGGCGAAGAAATCTGGATGCGGCCCTTTGTCGAAGGCCACAAGGGCAATCTGAACGGCGAGGAAAGCACCGTCACCGGCGATGCGTCGGCACCCAGCTGGCCGGTGAATGATGATGGCAGCAAGGTCGAAGCTTGGCACCATGGCGGCGGTGCCCCTTGGCAATCGGCCAGTTTCGATCCCGAAACCAACACCATCATCGTCGGCACCGGGAACCCGGCACCCTGGAACACCTGGGAACGCTCGCAGGGGGAAAATTACTGGGATTACGACAGTCTTTACACCTCGGGTCAGGCCTATGTGAACCCGACCGATGGCGAGGTGGTGGGCTTTTACCAGCACACGCCCAACGACGCCTGGGACTTTTCCGGCAATAACGAGATCATCCTGTTCGACTATACCGACAAGGACGGCAATACCCATCGCGCCGGCGCCCATGCCGACCGCAACGGGTTCTTCTATGTGACCGATATCGACGCGCTCAGCGAACGCGGCACCCAGATCAACAAGCCGACCGCCCTGCTGAACGCCTTTCCCTTTGTCGAGGACATCACCTGGGCCGAGGGGATCGATCTGGAAACAGGCCGCCCGATCGAGGTCGAAGGTCAGCGCCCGCCCCTGCCCGCCGACGGGGAAACCAAAGGTGCCACCATTCAGGTCACGCCGCCCTTCCTTGGCGGCAAGAACTGGAACCCGATGGCCTATTCGCGTGACACCGGCCTGTTCTATGTCCCCTCAAACGACTGGACCGAGGATTACTGGACCGAAAATGTCACCTATCAGGCCGGTGCGGCCTATCTGGGACAGGGCTTCCGCATCAAACGGCTGTTTGACGACCATATCGGTGCACTGCGTGCCTTTGACCCGGCCACCGGAGAAAAGGTCTGGGAACACAAGGAAGAGTTTCCTCTGTGGGCCGGGACGCTGGCAACCGCAGGCAATCTGGTGTTCACCGGCACCTCGGATGGGTTCGTGAAGGCGTTCAATTCCGAGAATGGCGAGGAATTGTGGAAATTCCAGACCGGTTCGGGGATCGTGTCGATCCCGATCACCTGGGAGATGGATGGCAAGCAATATCTGGGCATCGCCTCGGGCTATGGCGGCGCGGTGCCGCTGTGGGGCGGCGACATGGCGCAACTGACCACGCAGGTCAGTCAGGGCGGCTCGTTCTGGGTGTTTGAAATCCCGGATGAATTGCTGGCCATGGCGCAATAAGCAAACCCGGCGGCGGGGCGCATCTGTGGCCCGCCGCATCCATTCCCAACATCCAAGGACCGCGACCATGCTGAAAGCCCTACTGCCAGCGATCCTGCTGGTCGGCGCGATGCCCGCCACGGCCCAACAGGCCCATGTCACGCGCGAAGATCGCAGCTTTCCGATCATCATGGATACCGATGACAAACCCGATGGCCCGCCGATCATCGCCGGGTGCGAATTGAAGCCCGGCGCGGATTGCCCCGGCATCGACCTGCGCAATGCCGATCTGGCGGGCGTGAACCTGAGCGGCGCGAACCTGCGCGGGGCCAAGCTGGCACGGGCCGATCTGTCGCATGCCACGATGAAGGGGGTCGATCTGTCCGGCGCGGATCTGCGCGGCGTCAATTTCGAAAAGACCCAGCTTCAGGGCATGAAGGCACGCGGGGCCGATCTGACCGGGGCCGATCTGGACTATACCCGCCTTGCCGGGGCCGATCTCAGCGGGGCGAACCTGACCGCGATTTCCATGGAGGCATCATGGGCCCCCAAGGCCAAGTTCGTCGGCGCGAGGATCGTGGCCGCCAACCTGTCCGAGGCCAAGTTCTATAACGCCGACATGGCCGAGGCGGTGATGGAGTCAAACAACATCCGCTTTGCCATCTGGGAAGGCGTGCATATGGAAAACTGCACCGGATGCCCGGTCGATTGGTAGCTTTGCTGGCGGCGGCAACCCTGGGCGCAGGCCCTTCGTCCGCTTCGGACGGGTTGTCCGAGTGCCGCAAGGTGGCATCCGATCCTGCGCGGCTGGCCTGTTATGATGCGCTGCCGCTGCCCGACGATCACGACCGGATCGTCTTTAGCGGCAGTGGCAGCAAATCGCTGCCCGCCTTTCACGCCGAGGCGCAGTCCGTGCTGCGGTTTCACAGCGACGATGCGGTGTTCGTGGCCTATCTGCTGGACCGTCACGGTGCGGTCGTCCAGAACCTTCATCATGGCGGCAGGGGCGCCGGACAACATCTTGTTGAAGCAGCCGGTTCCTACAGGCTTCAGATCAACGCGATCGGTGGCTGGCGTGTCGAGGTCGTCTCACCCAGCGCAAGAAACATAGTAAAATAATCGGGAATTAGCTTTCGCTTTGGCCCGCGATCTGTCATCAGCGGTGAAACACCGTTTCTGCGATCAGGGGGCATCCATGAATCAGCCGGTCATCACCCGCCATCGTTTCGACATCCACCGTCGGGAACTGACGGTGATCGAGAAAAGCCACGTCACGCCAAAGATGATCCGGCTTGTTCTTCAGGGTCCGCATCTGCAGGAATTCCACAGCCTGTCGCCCGACGATCACATCAAGCTTGTCTTCGATCAGGACGGGGCCGAGCCGATGATGCGCGAATATACCCCGCGCGCCTTCGATCTTGATACCGCGACGATCACGCTGGATTTCGCGGTGCATCAGGCCGGGCCCGCGACGCAATGGGCCATCGACGCGCAGGTTGGTGACAGCCTGAAGATTGCCGGCCCACGCGGATCGGCCGTGATCGCACAGGATTTCGACTGGTACCTGCTGATCGGTGATGAAACCGCCCTGCCCGCCATGGGCCGCTGGGTCGAAGAGATGCGCGCGGGCACCAAGGTCACCACGCTGGGACTGGTGCAGGACCGGGCCGAAGAACAGAACTTCACGACCGCCGCCGAACTTCAGGGACATTGGCTGCATCGTGCCGACCCGACCGACCCAGCCGTGGCGGTCGATGCGGTGGCCGATCTGCCCTGCCCCGAGGGGCGCGGCTTTGTCTGGATCGCCGCAGAGGCCGCCGTCGCCAAAGCCCTGCGCGAATATTTCCTGACCCAACGGAATCATCCCCGCGACTGCATGAAAGCCGCCGGGTACTGGGTCAATGGGCAGGCCGACACCAGCATCAAGTCGATCGACTAGACCACGCGACTTGACATATCGCCCCGCAACGCCAACCCGTAGAGGCAGGCGGGAACGGGGCGCAGATGGCACGACAGCGGGTCACATTGGAACAGGTCGCAAAGGCGGCGGGCGTTTCGCGGGCAACCGTGTCGCTGGTGGTCCGCGACTCGCCCCTTGTCGCCGACGAGACGCGCGAGAAGGTTCAGCGGACGATGGCCGCGCTTGATTACGTCCGCGACATCGGTGCGGCCCGCCTGCGCAGCAACAGCAGCCGCACCATCGGCCTGATCGTGCCCAATCTGGTGAACCCTTTTTTCACCGAGTTCCTTTCCGGCGTCGAACAGGTCATGGGCGATCAGGACCGCGTTGTCCTGCTGGCGGACAGCCATGATGATCCGCTGCGGCAGGACGCGATCCTGCAACGATTTCGCGGGCATGGCGTCGATGGCGTGATCCTGTGCCCCGCCCAGACAAGCGATCCGGACCTGCTGACCCGGATGCGGCTTTGGAACCTGCCCTTGGTTCAGGCGCTGCGGGAAATCGGACCGGGCCACGGCGATTATGCGGGGGCCGATTACCGTGACGGCATCCTTCAGGCGCTGCGGCATCTGCGTAATCTGGGCCATCGCGACATCGCATTCCTATCGGTCACCGCCGATACCTCGGCCCGGACGGAACGCAGCGTGGGTTTTGCGCAGGCTTTGGCGCAAACGGGGACGCGCAATGCCGGGATCATCGAGGCCGACCTGACCTGGGACGCGGCCGAGCAGTCCGCCACTGAAATCCTTGCAACCCGCGCCACCGCGGTTCTGTGCTTCAACGACGTTCTGGCCGCGGGGCTGATACTGGGTCTGCGCCGGGCAGGGACCAAGCCGGGGCGCGATATCTCGGTCGTCGGGCTGGACGATCTGCCGCTGGCCCGCATGATGCACCCTGCCCTGACCAGCGTGGCCGTTCATCCGCGAAGGATCGGGAACGAGGCCGCCGCCCTTCTTGGCAGGCGTCTGCGCGACCCGTCCATCGGGCCCGGACGCAGCATCCTGCCAACCCAACTGATCGTCCGCGACAGCACGGGTAGGATTTGACAGCGCCTCGCCCGAGTTTTAGATCGTTCTAAATGCGGATGGATGCCGCGTTATGAAAGAGGGATCATGCGTTTTCTGGGCGTTGGCGAACCACTGGCCGAATTCACCTCACGGGCGGATAGCCCGTCGGTTTTCCACCGTCGTGCCGGAGGCGATACGCTGAACAGTGCGATCTACCTGTCACGGCTGATGCCGGCGGGTTCGGTCGGATATCTGTCGCGTCTGGGTGACGATGCCATGAGCCGGTGGCTGCGGCAGGTCATGGCCGATGACGGCATCGAGGATTTCTGCGAAACGCAGGAGGGCGCGCGACCGGGGCTAAGCTTTATCAGCACCGACGCCCAGGGCGAACGCAGCTTTACCTATTGGCGCGATCAGGCCCCTGCCCGGCGCATGTTGCAAGACAGTTCGACCGCCGCCGAAATCCTGTCCAGTGCCGAAACGGTCTTTCTGTCGGGGATCACGCTGGCGGTTCTGCTGCCCGAAAGCCGCGACCAGATGTTCGCCGTGCTGCGGCACCGGCATCGCGCCGGTCTGGCGACAGTTCTGGATACGAATTATCGCCCCATCCTGTGGCCCGACGCGACCACGGCGGCGCAGGTCATGGGCCGCGCTGCGGCGCTGGCATCGCTTGTCCTGCCGTCGCAGGACGATATGGAAGCGGCCTTCGGCTGCGCGGATGCGAAAGCCTCGATCAACCGTCTGACCGCGCTGACCAAGGCGGAAATCGTGTTGACCACGGGCGGCGACGCCGTGCTGCATCGCCCCGGCGGGCAGGACCGGGTCGATCAGTATGCCCTGCCCCCAAAGGTGGCGGCGACCGATACCACCGGCGCGGGTGACAGCTTCAATGCCGGCTGGATCGCATCGCGTGCCTGTGGCATGACGCCTGCGGATGCGATTGCACGCGCCGCCAGGCTGGCGGGTACCGTGGTGCAGCATCCGGGTGCGGTCATCCCACGCGAGGCCATGCCCGATCTGACCAACAGCAAGGACCCAGCATGAGCCAGTTCGACCCCGCAGCCGCCGCTGCAACCATCCTCGCCGTTCGCAACGGGGCCGAACGGCCCGCCGATCTGGACCAGACCCCGCCCGATACCGACGCGGCCTATGCCGTCCAGCGCGAGGTGATCGCAGGGCTCGGTCAGGGTGGCGCATGGAAAATCGCGATGCTGGAGGGTCGTCACCGCCACACCGGCGTCATGCCGCGCAGCGAAATCAGCATGTGGGGGGAAACCCGTCCCGCGCTGCCCAAGGATGCCTGTGTCGAGGTTGAAACCGCGCTGATCCTTGGCGCCGACCTGCCCGCGGGTTCGGACGCCGCCGCCGCCCGCGCCGCCGTGGCCGAGGTGCGTCTGGCACTGGAACTGGTATCGTCGCGCTTTGCCGACCGCACCGCCGCAAATCCGCTAAGCGGCATGGCCGATAATTTCAGCTCGGCCGGGATCGTTCTGGGCGACCAGATCGAGGAGTGGGACGGCACCCTGGAAGGCAAGATGGATCTGCGCCTGTCCTATGACGGCACGGCGGTCGAGGTGACCGAAGTTGCCCAACCGCTGTCGGGCGCGATCGAATTTCTGGTCTGGCTTGCCGATCACGCCGAAGCTCAGGGCCTGCCGCTGCGCCGAGGCGATGTGCTGATCACCGGCGCGCGGATCGGACCCCTTCCGATGAACGGCGCAACCGAGGTTCGCGCCTCGGCCGGATCGGCCGAGGTTTCGGTCAGCTTCGCCTGAACCGCCCTAGACGGCCGCGCCCTGACGCGCGGCCTTGCGGCGGGCGACGCGGGCGCGGATCGCTTCGATATCCGTGACCGGCGTGGCGTTGAACAATTGCTGCGTATAGGCGTGTCGGGGGTTGGCAAAAATCTCATCGCGCGAGGCCTGTTCGACGGCCTCGCCTTTTGAAATCACCATCACCTCATCCGCGATATAGCGCACCACCGACAGATCGTGGCTGACAAAGACATAGGTCAGCCCCAATTCGTCCTGCAGATCGGCCAGCAGGTTCAGCACCTGCGCCTGCACCGACAGATCCAGCGCCGAGACAGGTTCGTCCAGCACCAGCAGCGAGGGGTTCAGCATCAGCGCCCGCGCAATCGCGATCCGCTGCCGCTGTCCACCGGAAAACATGTGCGGATAGCGGTTGTAATGTTCAGGCATCAGCCCGACCTTCTGCAACATCGCCTTGGCGCGGTCGCGCCGTTCGGCGGCAGGCACATCGGTGTTGATGACCAGCGGCTCGGTCAGCACATCGCCGATCTTCTGACGCGGGTTCAGGCTGCCATAGGGGTTCTGGAACACCATCTGCACCTTGGACCGCATCTCGGGGCCGGGGCGTTTCGCCGCGATATCGACCGGCTGACCGTCGATCAGCAACTGCCCGCCTGAGGGCGCGTCGATCAGCGCGACGATCCGCGCCAGCGTCGATTTGCCGGACCCGGATTCGCCCACGATGGCCAGCGTCTTGCCCTTCTGGACGCTGAAATCGATGCCCTTCACGGCGCGGACGGTCTTGGCCTTGCGCAGCATGCTGCCCGGCACGTGATAGTTCTGAACGATGGCGCGTCCTTCGACGACTGGGGTCATCGGGGGGCCTCCTCTTGGAAAAAGTCGGACACGGTGGGCAGGCGGTCGCCCGTCGCATGTTCCGGCAGCGCCGCCAGCAGCGCGCGTGTATAGCCGCTTTGCGGGGCCTCGAACAGGCTGAGGACGTCGGCCTCTTCCATCTTGCGGCCCTTGTACTGCACCACCACGCGATCGGCGGTTTCGGCCACGACCCCCATGTCATGGGTGATCAGGATCAGGCCCATGCCGTAATCCTCTTGCAGCTTCATCAGCAGGTCCAGGATCTGCTTCTGGATGGTCACATCCAGCGCCGTCGTCGGTTCGTCCGCTATCAGCAGGCGCGGATTGCTGGCGATGGCGATGGCGATCATCACCCGCTGACATTGCCCGCCCGACATCTGATGCGGATAGGCCTTCAGCTTTTCTTCGGGTTCGGGGATGCCCACCGCCTGAAACAGCTCGACCGCGCGGGCACGCGCCGCCTTGCCCGACAGGCCCAGATTGATGCGCAGTACTTCCTCGATCTGGAAACCGACCGTGAAAGACGGGTTCAGCGAGGCGATCGGTTCCTGAAAGATCATCGTGATCTCTCGTCCGATCAGCTTGCGGCGCTGGTTGGCGGACATGGTCAGCAGGTTCTGGCCGTCATAGCTCATTTCATCGGCGGTGACGGTGGCGGTGTCGGGCAGAAGCCCCATCACCGCCAGCATCGAGACCGATTTACCGGACCCGGATTCGCCCACGATGGCCAGAACCTCGCTGCGATCGACGGACACGTCGATTCCGTCCACGGCGGTGAAGCTGCCGGTGGCGGTCGCGAATTTGACGGTCAGGTTGCGGATGGTCAGCAGGGACATGGCATCAGCTCCGCTTCAGTTTCGGGTCGAGCGCGTCGCGAAGACCGTCGCCCATCATGTTGATCGCCAGAACCGAGGTCAGGATGGCCAGACCGGGGAAGGTGACGACCCACCAGGCGCGCAGGATGAATTCACGCGCCTCGGCCAGCATGGTGCCCCATTCCGGCGCAGGCGGCTGTGCGCCCATGCCCAGAAAGCCAAGCGCGGCGGAATCCAGCACGGCGGACGAAAACGACAGCGTGGCCTGAACGATCAGCGGCGCAAGGCAGTTCGGCAGGATCGTCTTGAACATCAGGCGCATGTTGCCGGCACCGGCCACGCGGGCGGCGGTGACATATTCGCGCTTCATCTCGCTCATGACGGCGGCGCGGGTCAGGCGGGCGAAATGCGGCTGATAGACGATGGCGATGGCGATCATCGCATTGGTCAGGCCCGGCCCCAGAACCGCGACCAGCACAAGCGCCAGCAGCAGCGAGGGGAAGGCCAGGATGATGTCCATGACCCGCATGATCACGGCATCGACCCAGCCCCGGAAGAACCCCGCGACCAGCCCGATGAAGATGCCGCCGAACAGCGCGATGGACACGACCACGATGCCGATGAACAGCGAATATTGCGCGCCATAGATCAGCCGCGACAGCATGTCCCGCCCGACCGCATCGGTGCCCAGAAGGAACTCGGCCCGGCCACCTTCCTGCCAGAAGGGTGGCAGCAGCAGCGCGTCGCGATATTGCGTCGCGGGGGAATGGGGCGCCAGAACCGGCGCGAAGACCGCGGTCAGGACCAGCAGGATAAAGACAAATAACCCGACCACGGCACCGCGGTTCTGGCGGAAATAGAACCAGAACTCGGCCAGCATCTGGCGGCGGATCGCGGCGGTCGACATTTGTGCGGAATTGCTCATGACGCGCGGATCCTTGGGTTGATGAGGCCATAGGTCAGATCGACCAGCAGGTTCACGACCATGACCATGCCCGCGATCAGCAGCAGCCCCGATTGCACCACCGGATAGTCACGGCGCGATATGGAATCGATCATCCATTTGCCGATGCCGGGCCAGCTGAAGATGGTTTCGGTCAGGATCGCCCCCGCCATCAGCACGCCGATCTGCAGGCCGATGGTGGTGACGACCGGGATCATCGCATTGCGCAGCGCGTGAACGCCGATCACCCGGCGCGACGGCATGCCCTTGGCGCGGGCGGTGCGGACGTAATCCTCGCCCATCACTTCCAGCATGGCCGACCGTGTCTGGCGTGCGATCACTGCCAGCGGGATTGTGGCCAGAACGACGCTTGGCAGGATCAGGTGGCTGACGGCCGAGATGAAGGCCCCGTCCTGCCCCGACAACAGGCTGTCGATCAGCATGAAACCGGTGACCTGCGGAAAGAAATACATCAGGCTGATGCGGCCCGACACCGGGGTCCAGCCTAGGAAGCCCGAAAAGAAGATGATCAGCAGCAGGCCCCACCAGAAGATCGGCATCGAAAAGCCGACAAGGGCGGTGGTCATGGACAGCTGATCGAACCAGCTGCCGCGCTTGATCGCGGCCAGAACGCCGACCGGCACGCCGATCAGTGTGGCGATGATGATCGCGCACAGGCCCAGTTCGACCGTTGCCGGGAACAGGGCAAGAAATTCGGTCAGGACGGGTTTCTTGGTGACCAGCGAATTGCCGAAATCACCCTGCAGAAGGCGCCCCAGAAAATCGAAATACTGCATGATGAAGGGCTTGTCGAAGCCCAGCTGCGCGCTGAGTTCGGCGTGGCGTTCGGGCGAAACGCCGCGCTCGCCCGCCATCAACAGCACCGGATCGCCCGGCAGGATGCGGACGAAGCCAAAGGCAATGATGGTGATCCCAAGAAAGGTCGGGACCAGATATAGCAGCTTTGAGAGGATGAAACGGACCATTCGCCTCTTTCCTTGAAGAACGCGCGGGGTTTTGGGCCCCGCGCGTTCGTATGTCAACAAACGTGACGCGGAGGGCTTATTCGGCCAGATCCACATCCTCGAAGGTGAAATCGCCAAGCGGGCTCATCTTGAAGCCCGACACCTTGGTCGACATCGGCACATACTGGGTCGAATGTGCGATGGTCAGCCAGGGCGCCTGTTCCTTGAAGATCACCTGCGCCTGTTCATACAGCGCGGTGCGTTCGGCCTGATCGGCGGTCACCTTGGCCTGTTGCAGCAGATCCGAGAATTCCTCGTTGCACCAGAACGCCCGGTTCGCGCCGCCTTCCTTGGCGGATTCGCAGGACAGCAGAACCGACAGGAAGTTGTCGGGATCGCCGTTGTCGCCGGTCCAGCCCAGAATGACCGCACCGTCGCGGCCCTCTTCCATCGATTTCGACAGATATTCGCCCCATTCATAGGACACGATTTCCGCGCTGACACCGACCTTGGACAGATCTTCCTGCATCAGCTCGGCCGTGCGGCGGGCATTGGGCATGTAGGGACGCTGCACCGGCATCGCCCAGATGTTCATCGACAGATCGGTGACGCCCTCTTCCTCCAGCATGGCCTTGGCGGCTTCGGGATCATAGGCATCGTCCTCGACCGCGTCGTTATAGGACCACATGGTCGGCGGCAGCGGGTTCTTGGCCGGTTCGGCCGCGCCCTGGAACACCGCGTCGATGATGGCGTCCTTGTTGATCGCCATGTTCAGCGCCTTGCGGACCTTCGGATTGTCGAAGGGCGCGATGGTGGTGTTATAGGCCAGATAGCCCACGTTCAGGCCCGGCTGTTCGTCCAGCTTCAGGCTGTCGTCACCCTTGATCGATTCCAGATCGGCGGGCGAGGGATAGGGCATCAGGTGACATTCGCCGGCCTTCAGCTTTTGCAGGCGCACGGCGGAATCGGGCGTGATCGCAAAGACCAGATCATCGATCATGGGCGCGGTGCCCCAGTAATCGGCGTTCTTCTGGTAACGGATCACCGCATCCTTCTGATAGGCCACGAATTTGAACGGACCGGTGCCGATCGGCAGGTTGTTCAGGTCTTCCATCGTGCCGGCCTCGGCCAGCGTGTCGGCATATTCCTTGCTGACGATCGAGGCGAAGGGCATGGCGATATTGGCCAGGAACGGTGCCTCGGGCTGGTTCAGCGAGATCTTGACGGTGTAGTCGTCGATCTTCTCGATCGATTTCACCAGGTTCGGCATGTCCATGGCGGTGTAATATTCATAGGTGATGCCCGGAATATACTGGTGCCACGGATGTTCGGTATCGCCCTGACGCTGGAACGAGAAGATCACGTCATCGGCGTTGAAATCGCGCGTCGGGGTAAAGCTGTCATTCGACTGCCATTTCACACCTTCGCGCAGGTGAAAGGTGTATTCGGTGCCGTCCTCGGACACGTCCCAGCTTTCGGCCAGGCCGGGCATGACTTCGGTGGTGCCCTTCTTGAATTCGGTCAGACGGTTATAGATCGGATGCGCCGAGGCATCGAAGGTCGTACCGGCGGTATAGGGCGACGGGTCGAACCCCTCGGGCGAGGCTTCCGAGCAATAGACAAAGGTCTTTGCTTCGGCCACGGCGGTGGTCAGCGCCAGCGCCGACACGGCCAGAAGGCTGCGGGACAGATATTTCATGCGAATGATCCTTTTCGCTCTCTGTTGAACTTGTGATCGCGTTGTCATTCCACGGGGGATTCGCGATGCTTATTCTGTAGGCATATACCTGACGGGGGCAGTTGTTCTACTGCCAACGCATGAGACAGACCGCTTTCCTGCACAAGGTGCAAGTGCGACGTAAGGTAAAGACTGCTTACCCAAATGGTCGATCCAGATCCTGCGAAGGCGGGCAGAACCAACGCGGACCGGTCTTCGTCATGACGGCGATATCCTCCAGCCGGACCCCACATTCGCCATAGACACACAGCATCGGCTCGATCGAAAAGCACATGCCGGGTTGCAGCGGGGTCTGGTTGCCCTTTACGATCCAGGGTTCTTCGTGGATATCCATGCCCAGACCGTGCCCCGTGCGATGGGGCAGGCCCGGCACGTCATAGCCCGGCCCGAAGCCCGCGGAAACCATCACCGCCCGCGCCGCCGCATCGACGGCCTCGCAGGCGACGCCGTTGCGCGCGGCTGCAAAGGCTGCGGCCTGCGCGGCCCGCTCGACCTGCCACAGTTGGCGCTGACGCGGGGTTGCCGTGCCAAAGACATAAGTGCGGGTGATGTCGGACTGATAGCCGTTCAGCGTGCCGCCCATATCGACCAGAACCATGTCGCCGTCCTGCAGGGTCTGGGGATCGGGCACGCCATGCGGATAGGCGGTTGCCTCGCCGAACTGGACGGCATTGAACAGGGGCTTCAGGCCCGACGCCCGATGCGCGGCGTCGATGAACTGCCCGATCTCGGTCGTGGTAAGGCCGGGGCGCAATCCGGCATGCACCGCCCGCTGCACGCGCCAGCTGGCGTCCATCGCGGTCTGGATGATGGCGATCTCGGCCTCTGACTTGATCTGGCGCAGCCCGGCGATGATTGCCCCCGCATCGCTGACCTGTCCTGCCATCACCCGCATGAACCCCGCCGCAAAGCGGAACGGTGTCGCGGGATCAAGCGCCAGCCCCGCGCCCGGCTGCCCGGCCAGATGATCGGCGACCAGCGCGAATGGGTCCTCATCCTCTTGCCACATCAGCTTGGGGCCCGCGATGATCAGCATGCCGTCCAGCTTGGGCGCTTCGAAGACGGGTGTCAGATAGACGGGCGGTCCGCTGGCGGTGATCAGGGCGCCGTGGATACGTTCGGACTGACCCAGACGCAGCCCGGTGAAATAGCGCAGCGATGTACTGCCATCCAGCCAGATGCCCGCCAAACCGACAGTGCGAATATGGACCTGCAACGCCGAAAGCCGGGCCAGATGAGCCTCGGCCGAGATCGTCGGTGCCGCGACCGGTGTGAATTCTGCCAAGGCCCGTGTCAGGTCCATCGCGATCCCCCATGCGTTTCCGGCTTTCTGGTTCAAATCGCCCCCGGTGTCGAGCCGCCGCCCCCGCGCCGAAGGCGCGTCCGGCCTAGCGGCAGCGACCGGCACGGGTTTTACCCGTGCCGTCCCCCCCGACCCCGATCCTCACGCCGAGGTGTTGATCCCCGGGCGGAACCCGAGACATTGTCAGGGGTTTGGTCTGGCCAAAACCAGCCCACCAAGGATCATCTCATGGCCCATGCCCCCCTGTTTCAACCCGGCAAATTCGGTGACATCCAGATCGCGAACCGGATCGTCATGGCCCCATTGACGCGGTCACGTTCCACGCCGGGTGACAATCTGCAAACTTCGTTGCATGCAACCTATTATGCACAGCGTGCTTCGGGCGGTCTGCTGATCAGCGAGGCCACCCAGATCAGCGATGAGGGCCAGGGCTATGCCTGGACGCCGGGGATCTTCACGGATGCCCAGATCGATCACTGGCAGCCGGTGACCAAGGCCGTTCACGACGCGGGCGGCAAGATCGTCTGCCAGTTGTGGCATGTCGGTGCGATCAGCCATAACGTCTTTCAGGACGGGCAGCCCCCGGTGTCGGCAAGCGCCTGGACCCCGAAGGGCGAGGCTTTCGTGGGTGACCTGCATCCCGACGGGCCGACCCTGCCGCATCCGCAAGCCCGCGCCCTGCGTCTGGATGAAATCCCCCGCCTGATCGAGGATTACCGTCACGCCGCCGAATGCGCCAAGCGCGCAGGCTTCGATGGGGTCGAGGTTCATGGCGCAAATGGTTATCTTATCGACCAATTCCTGCGTTCATCGGTCAACAACCGCGACGATCAGTATGGCGGCTCGGTCGAGAACCGGATCCGATTGCTGGTCGAAGCGGTGGATGCAGCGATCTCGGTCTGGGGTGCAGGCCGCGTCGGCGTTCGACTGTCTCCGCAAGGCGGCCCCGGTGGCAGTCATGACGACGACCCCCGGACCCTTTATGTCGCGGCCGCGCGCGCCTTGTCCGGCAAAGGGTTGGCATATCTGCATGTGATCCGCCCGAACGACTTTACCAGTGACGGCAATGGCAAGACCGAAGCGGCCCAGCTGATGGCCGAAATGAAGGCAGCCTTCGGCGGACCGTTCATCGCGAATGGCGATTTCGGGGCGGCCGAAGCGGCCGAGTGGGTCGGCGATCACCGGGCCGATGCCATCGCCTTTGGCCGCAGCTATCTGGCCAATCCCGACCTTCCGGAACGCATCGCCCAGGACGGACCCTATAACGATGCCGACCCCGCGACATTCTATGGTGGCGGCGCGGAAGGCTATACCGATTATCCGACGCTGCCGAATACCTATCGCAAAGCGGGCTGAACCTTGAAGAGGGACGGGGCGGGCAAAGCCCGCCCCGCTCGCTGCCGCCAGGCCGAAGGCACCGTGCCAGCAAGGCCGGCACGGTGCGGTCGCACCCCGCCCATCGGCCTTGGACACTTCCCTTTGCCATAAATTTCCGGATCTGGGCCTGAGTGTCGCCAGCCTCGGCCAAGACATCGACCGCCCCATCGCCCGGTTGTGGACGGGCCGACGCAGCGCACAGGGTGTCCCGCGCAATTTCGCTGGAAAGCCCAGCACCGGTTGCGTCGAACGATCCTGTCACGGCGCTTTAAGAACCATATCCTGTACGTTGATTTATCTTACTTAAAATACCTGCGCCAGACCTTGTGCCACACCGCAAGGCACGCCAGCCTTGTTCGCAACCGTCGGCCAGTGATCGCGATTTTTTCTGGCAATGAGGCCACTGATCAGATCACGAAGTTCCTCGGGCGCGGTCATCCGCTTGGGGTTCGCGTCGCGGCGCGGGTCTGCCATGCTCCAGCGTTTCCGCAAACCGTGTCAGAACCTGGTCATGCGAGGTCCCCCTTGCGACCTCGACCGCCTGGCCCAGCTTGGTCTTGTCGCGCCGATAACCAAGGCCAGGATCCCCGGCTCGGCACAGACCACCGCGACCAGATCACTGACTGGGGCGGCGGCACAGGTCAGGGCGCCGTCTGCCTCGCCGTAAACGCCCATGAAGCCACTCATCGCCTGGGCGATGAAGTCGAAGGCTGGCTATCGACAGAGGGTCCGCTGCGGCCATGGCTATTGATTCGGGTCACGAACAGGCGCGGGTTCGGATCCTTCGGCGCCGTTGCCTCAAGGCCCAGCTTGGCCAGCGCGCCGCGGCTAAAATTACTGACCAGAATATCGACATCAGCCAGCAGGCGGCGTGCCAAAGCAAGCATGATCGGCATTCCAGGCAGAATCTGTTCCGACTGCTGCGTCCGTTGGGGAGAGAGCGGATCAGATGCCCTGATGGATCGACCTTCTCAGGCCGGGATCGCTTTGAAACCGCATCGCTCGCAATGTCCGCGAGGGTATCACCGGCCTTGCGCTGAAGCACGAAGACCTGACACCGCGCGAGCTGGCGGTGAATTACACCGATGAGCAGCGGTACTTCGTCTTGAATCCTTCGTATATCGCCTTTCTCTATGCCGGCCCATGTGGTGATCTGGGCGGCCTATATGTTCCGTGGCAAGACCGCCCGGCGCCGCGAACATTGGTAGACCTGCTTCACCTATCTTAGGACGATTGGCTGAGTCTGGTTCTGTCTCGATAGCATGTTCGATGACCACAGCCGCGACGCCATCGCCTGAAAGCTATGCGCGACGATGAAGGCGCAGGATGTTGCCGACTGGTTGGAGCTGGCGCTGAAGGCGTAGGGTAAGACTCGTCAACGGTGGTGTGCTGATCCCGATTGCTGACACTAGATGTGCCGGAAACGGGCACCACGGCGGCGATGCTGATTTCGCTGAACATCCAACCCGGACCGCTGCTGTTCCAGCGCAGCCCAGATCCGGTCCGGGATCTGGTCGCGGCGCTATATCCTGCCCGCCGCGACCGCAGGGAAGCGGCCTGAGGTTCCGGCATCGTGTCGTGCGGGGCCGGAACCGTGCGCCTATTCCGGGGCCTCGACCAAGATCTTGACCTGCGATTTCTCGGCCACCAGCGCCTCGAACCCCTGCTGGACGATCTGGTCTAGCTGGATGCGCTTGGTGACCAGCCGCTCAGCGCTGAAATAGCCCTGTGTCATCAGCGACATGACAGCGGGATAGACATTGCGATAGGCGATGGTGCCTTTCAGCTGCCGTTCCTTCAGCACGACGCTATTGGGCTGAAACGCTGCCTCGCTTTCCCAGATCGAGACGATCAGAACCTGCCCCTCGAAGTTGGTGGCATCGATGCATTGCGCCAGAACCGCGGGCACGCCCGTCACCTCGAAGGCGGTATCGACGCCGATCCCTGTCGCCGCGCGAATGGCGGCCACCGCATCCTGTGCCATCGGATCGACCGCCGAGGTCGCGCCCAGTGCCAGCGCCCGTTCACGCCGCTGGGGCGAGGGTTCGACGACATGGATTTCCGAGGCACCGGCGACGCGCAGCGCCTCGACCACCAGAAGCCCGATGGGACCGGCGCCGAACACGGCCGCCTTGTCGCCGGCCTTGATCTGGCTCAGCCGGACGGCATGCAGCGCCACGGCGGCGGGTTCGACCAATGCCCCCTGTTCCATCGACAGGCTGTCGGGCATCTTGTGTGCCATCCCCGCAGGCACGACTGAATAGGCCGCAAAACCGCCATGCCCGCCCGAAAGCCCCACAAAGCCAAGGCTGTCGCAAAGATTGTATTTCCCGGCGCGACAGGCGGCGCAGGTGCCGCAGGCAAAGATCGGTTCGATCGCCACCCGGTCACCAACGGCCAGATCCGCCACCCCGTCGCCCAGTTCGGTGATCGTGCCGCAATATTCGTGGCCCATTGTGATCGGGGCCTTGTCATGGCTAAGCGGGTGGTCTTGTTCCACCGGCACGAAGATCGGACCGGCCAGATATTCGTGCAGATCGCTGCCGCAAATTCCGGTCCATGCCACCTTGATCTTGACCTGACCGGGGCCGACCGACGGCTCGGCCACCTCTTCGACGCGAATATCCTTTGCACCATGCCAGCGTGCTGCCTTCATGGGTTCCTCCTATGTCATTCGGTATCTGAAAGGGCGGTGCCGCGGGCGGGCCTCAGCACCGCAGAAATGTCAGGACAGGTGATGAACGTCCTGGACGCGATAGATGGGGGTGTCGATCCCCTCCATCCGGGCCTTCAGCTGCAACGCCAGATACAGCGAATAGTGCCGCGACTGATGCAGGTTGCCGCCATGGAACCACAGCGCCTGCTGTTGGGTGGGTTTCCACATGTTGCGCTGTTCACCTTCCCAGGGGCCGGGATCCTTGGTGGTATCCGACCCAAGACCCCAGACCTTGCCGACCTTGTCGGCCACTTCCTGCCCGATCAGGTCCGCAGCCCAGCCGTTCATCGACCCGAAGCCGGTCGCATAGACGATCAGATCGGCGGGCAGCACCTCGCCATTGTCCAGTTTCACGCCATCCTCGACGATCTCGGTCACCTGACCCTTGGCCAGTTTCACCTCGCCGTCGATGATCAGTTGGCTGGCACCGACATCGATGTAATAGCCCGACCCGCGCCGCAGGTATTTCATGAACAGGCCCGACCCATCATCGCCCCAGTCCAGCTTGAACCCGGCCCGTTCCAGCCCGTCATAGAACTCCTTGTCGCGTTGCCGCATCTGGTCATAAAGCGGGATCTGAAACTCGTGCATGATCCGGTAGGGCAGCGAGGCAAAGATCAGGTCGGCCTTTTCGGTGGTGACGCCGTTGCTGACCGCCTCTTCGGAATACAGCGCGCCAAGCCCGATCTCCATCAGCGTGTCGGATTTCACGATATGGGTCGAGGACCGCTGAACCATCGTGACATCGGCATCATGTTCCCACAGCGCCGCCGCGATATCATGGGCCGAGTTGTTGGACCCGATGATGACGACCTTCTTTCCGGCATAGGCATCGGGACCGGGATGATGCGAGGAATGCTGCTGTTCGCCCTTGAACCGCTCGGCGCCGGGGAATTTCGGCACGTTCGGCTTGCCCGACATGCCGGTCGCCAGAACCAGTTGCCGCGGTTTCAGCACGACCTCCTGGCCGTCGCGATCGACCACGACCGTCCATTCGCCCGTCGCCTCATCGAAGCTGGCGCGCTTGCAGGTGCTGCGCGTCCAGTAGTTCAGCTCCATCACCTTGGTATACATTTCCAGCCAGTCGCCGACCTTGTCCTTGGGGGCAAAGACAGGCCAGTTGTCCGGAAACTTGATATAGGGCAGATGATCGTACCAGACGGGATCATGCAGACAAAGCGACTTGTACCGCTTGCGCCACTGATCGCCCGGACGGTCATGGCTGTCCAGAACGATGGTCGGCACGCCCAGTTGCCGCAACCGCGCCGCCAGTGCGATACCGCCCTGACCGCCCCCGACGATCACCGTATAGGGTTGGTGGTCATAGCCCAGTTGCGCGGCCTCGGCCTCGCGCGATTCCTTCCATGTCACGCGGCGCTTGTCTGCGCCGTGCTGGGCACCAAGCGGGCGGCGGCGGCCCTTGGGTTCTTCATGGCCCTTCAGTTCCTGCATCGTGGTCAGAAGGGTCCAGATCAGCCCGTCGCGGATACGGATCAGCCCGTAGCCCCGCGCAACCGCGGTTTCAAAGGTGATCCAGGCGGTGACGACACCGCCGTCCTCGGTCGGGATCTCATCGGGATCCAGCCGCCAGCCCGAGGGCCGCGCGGCGGGCAGTTGCGCGGTCAGCATGTCGGCGATCTGCTCCCGGCCCTCCATCGTGCGCAGGTTCCAGGTAAAGCTGACCAGATCGCGCCAATAGCAATCGGTCACGAACATCCCGGCGGCGGCCTGCGCATCGCCGGCCTCCAGCGCGGCACCGAAACGGTCCAGCAGGTTCTGCACCTGCGCGGCAAGCGTGGAATCAAGCATCTGATCTCCTCCCATCATGCGTCTTGATGGGGTCAGCGTGCCGCGCGGGCCGAGACCGGGCTAGGAATTTTGCGCGAATGCTGCGCTGCGGCGGCGCTTTCGGTGCATCGCGGTTGCAGGCGCAACGGGGTGCAACATCGCGCGCAACGGTCTGGCCCGGATATGCTGCGGGGCAGCAGGATCACTGTCGCGGCGACAGGCCCAGACGCTGTGCCCGGCGCAGAACGGTCGAGCGATTCACCCCCATCCGCCGCGCCGCCTGCGCCATGTTCCAGCCACAGGCCTCCAGAACCGTTTCCAGATCTTCACCGCCCTCGTCCCGACGCAGCACGGGGGCGGGCAGGTCGGTGACATCAATGACCGGGCCTTCGGCAAGGCTGGCGGCGACCTGCAACGCGCTGCCCAGTTCGCGCAGATTGCCGGGCCATTCGCGCGACCGTAATTCGGCGCGGGCAGCGGGCGACAGGCGCAGGCCATCGGCGCTGCTTTGGCGCAACAGCCGGTCCAGAAGCCCGTCGAAATCGCGGCGCAGGCGCAGCGGCGGCAGTGTCAGAACCGCGCCCGCGACCCGGAAATACAGATCGCTGCGGAACGCGCCTGCCTGAACCCCGGCCGCCAGATCGGCACGGGCAGAGGCGATCACCCGCAGCTTGCTGTCATGCAGCAGCCGCAGCAACGCGGCCTGACCGGCCGGTGACAGATCGTCGATGCCACGCAGAAACAGCGTGCCCGCCTGATCCTTGCGATCCTGCAATGCGAGGATCGAGGCCGGGTCCAGCGCGGCGCAATCCAGCGTCGCGAAACCGCGTTCGGCAGTCCCGCACATATGGATCGCGCGGGCCAGTTTCTGTTTGCCGGTGCCGGTCTCGCCCGCGATCAGCAGGGGCACGGACGTCTGCGCAAGCCGCGCGGCCTGACCCAGCAGCCGTTGCATTCCGGGATCGCCCCCCGCAAGGCTGGACAGCCCGCCGGGCAAAGACTGTCCCGAAACGCGCGGCTGTCGCGGGTTCTGCGGGGCAATCGCATGACCGAACAGCGCGCGCCCATCCGACAGCCGGATCACCCGTTCCTCGGTCGGGCGACCTCGCATCAGTTCAGGCAGATCGTCGATGCCGATTTCGGTCAGCCGGTCGATGCGTTGCCCCAGAATATCGCCCCCCTGCCCCAGCAGGCGTTGTGCGGCATGGGTCATGCCGATGATCTGGCCCCCATCATCGACGGCCACGGCGGCTTCGGGATCGACCTCCAGAAATTCGGGGCTTGCGGAAAAACGCAGCACCCATTCGCGACGGGTCATCGCCATCAGATTCGCCATCTCGACCCGCCTTGCGGCGGCCGTGACCAGCGACATCGCCAGATTCTGGCTGGCCTTGGGCTGAGGCGACCGCAGCAGTGACAGATCCAGCACCGCCGACAGATGCCCCGACGTGTCAAAGATCGGCGCGGCGGTGCAGGACAATGGCGTGTGATGCAGGTCGAAATGATCGGTCTGATGGATCGTCACCGCCTCGCCCGTAATGATGCAGGACCCGACGCCGCAGGTTCCGGCCAGCTTTTCGGACCAGTTCGCGCCCATATAAAGGCCCGCGCCGCGCAACTCATCCTCGAACCGGCGGTCGCCGAAGAAATCGACCGTCACGCCCGCCGCATCGGCCAGCAGCAGGACGTAATTCTGGCCTGCCACCTGCCGGAACAGATGATCCAGACCGGACCGGGCAATGGCGATCAGACGCTCGGACTGTTCGCGATGGACGCGCAGCTCGGTTTCGGTCAGCACCTGCACGGGCGAGGGTCGCGCCGGGTCCAGCCCCCAGGTCTCGACACAGCGTCGCCAGCTGTCGCGAACCACATCGTCGCGCCCGGTCAGCCCCCCGTTCAGGACCTGATCTATTTCCTGTGCATGTGCCCCAACCTGCATGTGCCATTCCTCCCCTTGGGGAAACTATGACACGGCAGGGCCAGAAAATCTGTCGTATCTTGGTCGAATGGGCGAACTACGGATCAGCCCTGCGGGGTCATGGCCCGACGCTGGCGGCTGCGTTCCAGGCCCAGTTGCCGCTCGCGCCAGATGATCAGCAGCCCCGCCACGATCACCAGCGCGGACCCGATCAGCACGACAAGGCTGGGCGCCTCGCCAAAGATGAACCAGCCGATACCGACCGCAAGGATCATCGACGTATAGTCGAACGGCGCCACAAGCGAGGCATCGGCAAAGCGATAGGCCGAGGTCAGCAGGATCTGCCCGACACCGCCCAGAAGCCCCATCGTGACCAGCAGGGCGGCGGTGGTCGCATCAGGCATGACCCAGCCAAAGGGCAGGCTGATCAGGCTCAGCACCGTCGCCGTCACCGAAAACCAGAACACGATCGCCGATGTGCGTTCGTCCTGCACCAGCTTGCGCACGAAGATCTGCGCCAGCGCCGCGCAGGTCGCACCGCCAAGCGTCACCACCGCGCCAAGGCTGCGGGTCAGGTCCGGCACGACCGCATGGCCCAGCCCCAGCTGCGGCGACAGGACGACCAGCACACCCAGCAGCCCAAGCCCGACCATGCTGAGCCGGAACAGGCGCACCTCTTCACCCAGAAACATCGCGGCGAAGATCACCACCAACAGCGGCGCCGCATAGCCGATCGCGGTGACCTCGGGAAAGCTCAACAGCGACAGGCCCCAGAAATTCAGCGCCATCGCCGCCGTGCCGACCAGCCCGCGATAGAAATGCCCCATCGGACGGAAGGTGCGCAGCCCGATCGACAACTCACCCCGCATGATCAGCCAGACAAGGATCACCGGGATCGCAAAGAAGGACCGGAAGAAGACCTGCTCGCCCGCCGGAACGCCGATTTCGGGGCCCGATGTGGCCTTGACCAGCGCGGCCATCGCCGTGAACACGGCCACGCTGCCGCATTTCAACAAGATCCCGCGCAGCGGATAGTCGGATGCTGTGGGCATTCCGGGCAGTTTCCCTTCGTGCGACATGGTGCGGCCCGTGGTCGCGCACGGCCACTGGGACCCTGCCTAATCCAATCCTGCCCGCCGTGCCAGCCATGCCTGTCCGCCGATGATGCCGCGCGGCCACGGCAGATGCGATTTCGCCGTGGACTGCTTGTTTTCCGGCCAGCCTGGGCGCATATTCCGCCGTATATCTCCGGTGACCGGGCCCCTCTGGCGAATGCGGCGGCACATTCGTGATGTCGGCACCAATTCGAGACTCGCCGCAGGACATTTCATGTCATGACGATCCACAATTCCGCGCCCGCGCGTCCCGTTCTGGGATATTTCAAATGGGCCTTCATCGTCACCTTTCTGGGTCTGGCACTGGGTGCGGTCCTTGGCTGGCAGACCACCGGCACCATCGGCGGCATGGCCAGCATCTTTTTCATCTGCGCGGTTCTGGCGGTGCTGGAAATCTCGCTGTCCTTCGACAATGCGATCGTCAACGCCAACAAGCTGAAGACCATGACCCCGGTCTGGCAGCGCCGCTTTCTGACCTGGGGGATCCTGATCGCGGTCTTCGGGATGCGGATCGTCTTTCCGCTGCTGATCGTGGTCATCGCCGCCGGCATCGGGCCGTGGCAGGCGCTGGTGCTGGCCGCGACAAAGCCAGCGGAATACGCCCATATCATGCACGAGGCCCATCTGCCGATCGCGGCATTCGGGGGCACCTTCCTGATGATGGTCGGGCTGAACTTCTTCTTCGATCAGGAAAAGGACATTCATTGGGTGCGCTGGCTGGAACAGCGGATGCAGGAATATTCCAGCATCCGTGGCGTCGAGGTGGCCGTTGTCCTGCTGACCGTCATCGGCTTTTCGCGCCTTCTGGGCGAGGCCGACCGCGAGGTGTTCATGAACGCCGCGATCTGGGGCCTGCTGACTTTCCTTCTGGTCGAGGTTCTGGGCGGCTTTCTGGATCGTTCGCAACAGGCCCTGAAGGCGGGCGCGCAAGGCGGGCTGGGCGCGTTCCTGTATCTGGAGGTGTTGGACGCGTCTTTCAGCTTTGATGGCGTGATCGGTGCCTTTGCGCTGTCGCAGAACCTGTTCATCATCGCCATCGGTCTGGGCATCGGCGCGATGTATGTGCGCTCGATGACGATCATGCTGGTCGAAAAGGGCACGCTGGCCGAATACCGCTATCTGGAACATGGCGCCTTCTGGGCGATCATCGCGCTGTCGATCATCATGTTCGCGCAATCGCTGGTTCATATCCCCGAGGTGATCACCGGGCTTGGCGGTGCCGGGCTGATCGGCCTGTCGCTGTGGTCCTCGGTCAAGGTGAACCGGCGGGCGCGGGACCACCAACTGGCGGCATAGATCGCGGTTGCGGGCGGCTTTGGCCGCCCGTTTCACATCCGGCGTTGAACGAGCTGCCAAACTGATATATTAGTGCATGTATCGTTTTGGGGAGAACATGATGCTGCACCCACAGGACCTGCAAAAGATCATTCGCCACGGCCTGCTGTCCTTTCCCGTCACCCCCTTCGACGCCGATGACCGTTTCGCCAAGGCGCCGTTTCAGGCGCATCTGGAATGGCTGTCGCAATATCCGGTCGCGGGCCTGATCGTCGCGGGCGGCACCGGAGAGATGTTCTCGCTTGCCCCGTCGGAAATCGTCGAGGTCGTGCGCGCCACGCGCGAGGTGGCGGGCGATCAGCCGGTGCTAGCGGGCTGCGGCTATGGCGTGCGCATGGCCTGCGACCTGGCGCAGGAAATCGAGGCCGCGGGCGGCGACGGCATCCTGCTGCTACCCCATTACCTGACCGAGGCCCCGCAGGAAGGGGTCGCCGACCGCGTCCGCGCCGTCTGCCGCGCGACGAAGATGGCGGTGATCTTCTACAATCGCGGGCAGTCGCGGATCTCGGCCCAGACGCTGGCGCAACTCTGCGAGGAATGCCCGAACCTGATCGGCTTCAAGGACGGCACCGGCGATATCGACACGGTGCGCCGGGTGACGGCGACGATGGGGGACCGGCTGTCCTATATCGGGGGCATGCCCACGCACGAGCTGTTCGCACAGGCCTATCGCGGGGCGGGGATGCCGACCTATTCCTCGGCGGTGTTCAATTTCGTGCCGGAAACGGCGCTTGCCTTCCACAAGGCGTTCCTTGCGGGTGACGATGCCGGATGCGAACGGCTGCTGAAGGATTTCTACTATCCCTTCGCCGCCATCCGGGATCGGCAGACGGGCTATGCCGTGTCAGCGATCAAGGCGGGCGTGCGGCTGCGCGGCTTCAATGCGGGCCATGTCCGCGCGCCCCTGACCGATCTGGACGAGGTCGAGACCGCGATGATGCGCGACCTGATCGCGGGCCGCGCCTGAGCGATCGCCGCGCTAGCGCAGCGCGGCGATCATCCCGTCCATCTGCCGCGCCAGCAGCCAGGCATCGCCCGCGACGGCCACGAATTCGACACCCTGATCGAAATAGCCCTGCGCAAGGTCATGCCCGTATCCCAGGATGCCCGCAGGCAGGCCCGCCGCATGGATCGCGGCGACGGCCTCGGCGATCTTGGCGCGGACCTCGGGCGCGGTGCCTTGCCCGGCAAACCCCATCGAGGCCGCAAGATCGCCCGGCCCGATGAAGATCGCATCGACCCCCGGCACGGCGGCGATCTGCGCGATATTCGCGACGGCCTCGGGCGTTTCGACCTGCACGATCACCGTCAGCTCGTCGGCATAGCGTTGCAGATAATCGCCCTGTCGCCCGTAACCGTTCGCCCTGACCGTGGCCGAGATCCCCCGCATGCCGTGGGGGGGATAGCGGGTCCAGGCCACCGCATCCGCGGCATCCTGCGCATCTTGGATCATCGGGAACATCAGGTTCCGCGCCCCGATATCCAGCAGGCGCTTGGTGATCACAGGCTCGGACTGGGGCGGACGCACGACCACCTCGGCCAGGCCGCCCCGCGCGGCGCGCAGCTGATCGGCGATCTGCGACAGGTCGGCGGGGGCGTGCTCCATGTCGACCAGCAGCCAGTCCGCGCCGGAATGGGCCGCGATCTCGACCACGGTGGGCGAACACAGCGACAGCCAGAAGCCCGGCAGGCGGCGGCGCGCGGCCAGCGCCTGCTTGAACGGATTGGTCATGCGGCCCCCTTGCGCGCCCCGCCCAGATCCACGGGCGAGATCAGCGGCTGCCCACCTAGGAACGCCAGCAGGTTGTCGACCGCCAGATGCGCCATCGCGTCCCGCGTCTCGACCGTCCCCGAAGCATGATGCGGATAGTTGGTGACATTCGGCATCCGGGTCAGGCGCGGATCGGGGTTCGGCTCATCCTCGTAGACATCCAGCGCGGCGGCCCCCAGCCGCCCGTCGCCAAGCGTGGCGATCAGCGCGTGCTGATCGACGACGGTGCCGCGCGCGACATTCACGAACAGCCCCTGCGGCCCAAGCGCCTGAAGCACCTGTTCTGAAATCAGGCCGCGCGTGCCCTCGCCGCCCGCGACGATGGCGACAAGGTGGTCGCTGTCGCGGGCCAATTGCACCAGATCGTCCTGCTGCGGCCAGCGCAGGTCCTTGCGGCTGCGGTTCCAGAAGGCGACGGACATGCCGAAGGCCTCGGCCCGTTCCGCGATGGCATGGCCGATCGTGCCCATGCCGACGATGCCCAGCCGCGTGCCCGACACCTTGCGCTGCAGCGGAAAGGCCCCGTCGCGGCCCCATGCGCCGCTGCGGACATGCGCCTCGGCGGGGACCAGCCCGCGACGCGCGGCAAGGATCAGCATGATCGCCGTATCGGCCACGTCGTCGCGCAGCGCCTGCGAGGTGTTGGTCAGCGCGATCCCGCGTTCCGCCAGCGCCCGCGTGTCGAACGCGTCGTATCCGGCGGACGAGCAGGTCACCAGTTCCAGATCCGGCATCGCCTGAAGCATGGCACGCGTCAGCGGCACATGCCCGTTCGTCACGAGGACGCGGCAGCCCGGCCCGTGATCGCGCAGGAACCCGTCGCGATCCTCGGTCAGGTCCCATCGCTGCAGGTCGTGATCGCGCGCCAGCCGCTCCATCGCGGCGGGGCGCAGGGTCGTCATCACCATCACCCTGGGTTTGCCGGTCACCTCTGCCCCCTTACCTGCCATTGGCCTTGCGCCATTCGGCAAAGGCTGCCTGATGGCGGTCCTGCGTGCAAGGATACAGCCCGATGATCGCCTCGCCGTCCTTGACCCGGTCGATGACGAAATCCTCGTAGGCGGTCATCTCGACGGCCTCGTCCGCGATCTCGGCGGCCAGATCGGCGGGGATGACGATCACGCAATCGCCGTCGCCCACGATGATGTCGCCCGGAAAGACCGGCGCGTCGCCGCAGCCGATGGGCACGTCGATCTCGATCGCCTCGTGCAGGGTCAGGTTCGTCGGGCTGGAGGGCCGCTGGTGATAGACGGGCATGTCGATCCCCGCGATGGTCGCCGCATCGCGGAACCCGCCATCGGTGACCGCGCCCGCCGCGCCGCGCATCATCAGCCGCGTCAGCAGGATGTCGCCCGCCGTGGCCGCGCGCGCGTCCTTGCGGCTGTCCATGACCAGCACATGCCCCGGCGGGCATGTCTCGATCGCGACGCGCTGCGGGTGTTCGGGGTTGCGGAACTCGGACAGCTGGTTGCGGTCCTCTCGGGCGGGCATGTAGCGCAGGGTGAAGGCCGGGCCGACCATGTTGCGGCCCTTGTGGCCGATGGGGTGGACCCCCTGGATCACCTGCTGGCGCAGGCCGCGCTTGTACAGCGCGGTGGCCAGCGTCGCGACCGAGACATCCATCAGCTTCTGGCGGATCGTTTCATCCATGGGCAGTCCCTCAGCTCAGGTCGGCAGGCAGGATCGCCGCCGGGATATTCTGGAAACAGACCGGCCGCAGGAAGCGGCGGATCGACAGGGTGCCGACGCTGGTCGCGCCGAAATTCGTGCTGGCGGGGTAAGGGCCGCCATGGACCATCGTGTCCGACACCTCGACCCCGGTCGGAAAGCCGTTGGCCAGCACGCGCCCGGCCTTGCGTTCCAGGACCGGCAGCAGGCGGCGGCCCAGATCGGCATCGGCGTCGTCCAGGTGCAGCGTCGCGGTCAGCTGCCCGTCGAAGCTGCGGGCCACCTGCAGCATCTGGTCGGCATCGCGGACCGTCACGATCACGCCTAGCGGGCCGAACACCTCTTCGGACAGGGCGTGGTTGCCCATCCAATCCTCGGCGGTGACGCGGAACAGGTTGGGACGCGCCTGGCGCCCCTCGCAGGTCGAGGTGACAAGATCGCGGATGCCCGCCTGCCCCGCCACGCGGCCCGCGCCATCGCGATAGGCATCGGCGATGCCGTCGGTCAGCATCACCTGCGCGCCCGATTGCGACAGCGCCTGCGCGGCCGAATGCGCGAAGGCATCGGCATCCGCGCCCTCGATCACCACGGCGATGCCGGGATTGGTGCAGAACTGCCCCGCGCCCATCGTCAGGCTGGCGGCCCAGCCCGCGCCCAGATCGGCCCCGCGTGCGGCCAGTGCTGTGGGCAGCAGGAACATCGGGTTCACGCTGCCCAGCTCGCCGAAGAACGGGATCGGCTCGGGGCGCTGCGCGCACAGGTCGAACAGCGCGCGCCCCCCGGCCAGCGATCCGGTAAAGCCCACCGCCTTGATCAGCGGATGCTGGACCAGTGCCTGCCCCACGTCGCGCTTGCCCCCCTGGACAAGGCTGAAGATGCCCGCGGGCATGCCGGTGTCGCGGATGGCCTCGGCGACGGCGTCGGCCACGATCTCGGCGGTGCCGGGATGGGCGCCGTGGCCCTTGACCACGACCGGACAGCCCGCGGCCAGCGCCGCCGCCGTGTCCCCGCCCGCCGTCGAGAAGGCCAGCGGAAAGTTCGAGGCCCCGAAGACCGCGACCGGCCCGATGGGACGCTGGATCATCCGCAGATCGGGGCGCGGCAGGGGCTGACGTTCCGGCAGCGCCGCGTCATGGCGCCGGTCGAGATAGTCGCCCTTCAGGATGTGATCCGCGAACAGGCGCAGCTGCCCCGTGGTGCGGCCGCGTTCGCCCTGAAGCCGCGCCTCGGGCAGGCCGGTTTCCTGCGTGCCGATCAGCGTGATCGCATCGGCCCGCGCCTCGATCCGGTCGGCGATGGCGTTCAGCAGCCGCGCCCGATCCTCACGAGAGGTCGCGGCGAACGCGTCGAAGGCATCCTCGGCGGCGCGGCAGGCGCGATCCACCAGATCGGGCGTGCCGACCGCGAAGGAATGTGCCGGCCCATGCGCGGGCGAGGACTGGAACTGCTGGTCGCCGTCGATCCGTTCGCCCGCGATCAGGTGCTTGCCATGGGGGGTGAAGGTCTGGTCTTTCATCGCTGTGATCCTTTCGCCGGCTCAGCCGCGCCCGATGAAGGGCATGGTCGTGGCCATGACGGTCATGAACTGGACATTGGCCTGCGGGGGCATGCGCATCATGTGCAGGACCGAAGACGCGACCTGCGCCACGTCCATCATCGGTTCGGGGCGGATCGCTCCGTCGGCCTGGGGGACGCCCTCGGTCTGGTGCTGCGACATCTCGGTCAGGGCATTGCCGATGTCGATCTGGCCGCAGGCGATGCCGAAGGCCCGCCCGTCCAGCGACAGGCTGCGGGTCATGCCCGTGACGGCGTGCTTGGACGCGGTATAGGCGATCGACCCCGGACGCGGCACATGCGCCGAGATCGAGCCGTTGTTGACGATCCGCCCGCCCTGCGGGTCCTGCGCCCGCATGTGGCGGAACGCGGCGCGCGCGCACAGGAACATCCCGGTGACGTTCGTGTCGATGACGCGGCGCCAATCCTCCAGCGCGATTTCGTCGATGCCGACGGATTTCAGCCCCACGCCCGCATTGTTGAACAGACCGTCGATCCGGCCCCATTCGCGGGCGGCGCGGTCGAAGGCGGCGTCGACCTGCCCCTCGTCCGTGACGTCGCAGGGCAGGATCAGCGCGCCCGCATGGCCGGCGGCGGCTTCGGTCAGCGCATCCTCGCGCCGACCGATCAGGCCCACGCGCCAGCCGTCATCGAGGAACGCCCGCGCGGTCGCGCGCCCGATGCCGGCGGATGCGCCGGTGACGATGATCGTCCCGCTCATGCCAGGCCCGCCTTGCGCAGGAAGGCCATCATCCGCGCCGACTGATCGTCGGTCAGCGGCCAGGCCGAGGGCGGGCGCGTCGGGCCGCAATCCATGCCCGTCGCCTGCAGCGCCGCCTTGACGCCGGTCACGTTGGTGCCGTTCAGCTCTTCGGCACGGATATCCTCGAAGGCGCGCATCTCGGCGATCAGGGCGTTGGCGCGGGGATAGTCGCCCGCCTCCAGCGCGGCATGGATCGCCATCGAGCGTTCCGGCCAGATGTTGATCAGCCCCGAGGTGAAGCCCCGCGCCCCCACGGCATAGAGCGCGGGCGCCCAGACCTCGGCCAGGCCGCCGACCCAGACGATGGCGGGGTCGCAGGCGGCCTTGGCCTCGGCCAGCTTCAGCGGGTTGGGGGTCGCCCATTTGACGCCGCGCACGCCCGGCAGCGCGCACAGATCCGCGATGGCCGCCGTTCCGATGGCGTCGTTGCGCAGATACAGCATCATCGGCAGCCCGCCGCTGGCATCGCTGATGGCGCGGATGTAATCGACCGTGCCGCGCGGGCTGACGAAGGGATCGGGCGGCTGGTGGATCATCAGCGCCGCCGCCCCCGCATCCGCGGATGCCCGCGCAAGGCGGCAGGCATCGCGCGGGCCCCGCCCGACGCCCGCCAGCAGCGGCGCGCGGGGACCGACCATGGCCGCGACCTCGCGCGCCATGGTGCAGGCCTCGTCCGTGGTCAGGGCATAGAATTCGCCGGTATTGCCGTTCACCACCGGGATGTGCATCCCCGCACCAAGCGCGCGGTCGATGATGGGCTGCAGGCGGTCGGGCGCGATCTCGCCCGCGTCGTCATAGGGCGTGACGAGAATGCCCGAGATGCCGGTCAATGCGGCGTCCAGATCGTGTCGTCCCTTGGCGGACTGGTCCATGTGTCTATCCATTCAGAAGATGTCGGGTTCGCCCGCGACGCGGCCGAAATCGGTTTGCAGGAAATCGAAGTCGCAGCCCTGGTCGGCCTGCGTCACGTGACGTTCGAACATCCAGCCCCAGCCACGCTCGAACCGCGGCTGCGGCGGGGTCCAGGCGGCCTTGCGGGCGGCCAGTTCGTCGTCGGGGACCAGCATGTCCAGCCGCCGCGCGTTCAGGTCCATGCGGATGATGTCGCCCGTGCGCAGCAGCGCCAGCGGACCGCCGACAAAGCTTTCGGGCGCGACATGCAGCACGCAGGCCCCGTAGGACGTGCCCGACATCCGCGCGTCCGAGATGCGCAGCATGTCGCGATGCCCCTGCCGGATCAGCGCCTTGGGGATGGGCAGCATCCCCCATTCGGGAAAGCCCGGCCCCCCCTGCGGCCCCGCGTTGCGCAGCACCATCACCGTGTCGGGCGTGATCTGCAGATCCTCGTCGTCGACGGCCTTCTTCATGTCGGGATAGCTGTCGAAGACCAGCGCCGGTCCTTCGTGCAGGTGGTATTTCGGATCGCAGGCGGCGGGCTTAATGATCGCGCCGTCGGGGCACAGGTTGCCACGCAGCACCGCCAGAGATCCCTCGCGATAGACCGGGTTCGACAGCGGGCGGATCACGTCGTCGTCGAAGACCTCGGCCCCTTGCAGGTTCTGCGCAAGGCTGCGGCCCGTGACGGTCAGGGCGCTGCCGTCCAGCCGGTCCTCGATCTGTTTCATCAGCGCGCGCAGGCCGCCCGCCTGAAAGAAATCCTCCATCAGGTAGTCCTTGCCCGAGGGGCGGACATTCGCGATCAGCGGCGTGTCGCGGCCAAGCGCGTCCAGATCGTCCAGCGACAGGGCGACGCCCGCGCGACGCGCCATCGCGATCAGGTGGACGACCGCGTTCGTCGAACAGCCCGTCGCCATCGCCACGATCGCCGCGTTGCGGACCGAAGCCGGGGTGATGATGCGGTCCGGGGTCAGATCCTCCCAGACCATGCCGACGATGCGGCGGCCGCATTCCGCGCCCATGCGCTGATGCCCCGAATCCACCGCCGGGATCGAGGACGCGCCCGGCAGGGTCAGTCCCATCGCATCCGTGATCGCGGTCATCGTGCTGGCCGTGCCCATCGTCATGCAGGTGCCCGCCGACCGCGCGATGCCGCCCTGCACGCCCAGCCATTCGTCGTCGGTGATGTTCCCCGCGCGGCGCTCGTCCCAGTATTTCCACGCATCTGACCCCGACCCCAGGGTCCGCCCCGCGAAATGCCCCCGCAGCATCGGCCCGGCGGGCAGATAGATCATCGGAACGCCCGCGCTGATCGCGCCCATGACCAGCCCCGGCGTGGTCTTGTCGCAGCCCCCCATCAGCACCACGCCGTCCAGCGGGTGGCTGCGGATCATCTCCTCGGTCTCCATCGCCAGCATGTTGCGATACAGCATCGAGGTCGGCTTGGTGAAGCTTTCGTCCACCGACAACGCGGGCAGTTCCACAGGAAAGCCGCCCGCCTGCAGCACGCCGCGCCGCACGTCCTGCGCGCGTTCGCGGAAATGGGCGTGACAGCTGTTCAGCTCGGACCAGGTGTTCAGGATGCCGATGACGGGCTTGTCGCGGAAATCCTCCTCGCCATAGCCCAGCTGCATCAGGCGCGACCGGTGGCCGAAGCTGCGCAGGTCGTCCGGCGCGAACCAGCGGGCCGAGCGCAGCTGGGAGGGGGTCTTCACGGGATCGGTCAAATCGTCTTTCCTTCCTGTCGTGGTCGCGCGCCGGATCACAGCACCTTGCCGGGATTCATCAGCCCGTCGGGGTCCAGCGCGGATTTGATGCGTTCCATCACGGCCAGCGCGACGGGGTCCTTGTAGCGGCGCAGCTCGGCCCGCTTGACCAGCCCGATGCCGTGTTCGGCCGAGATGCTGCCGCCCATATCCGCCACGATGTCATGCACGATGCGGTTGAAGGCGGGGTACTCGGCAAGGAAATCCGCATCCTTCATCGCCTTTGGCCGCGACAGGTTGAAATGCAGGTTCCCGTCGCCGAAATGCCCGAAGGGGCAGACGCGCAGATCGGGCATATGCGCGTGGCAGGCCGCCGTGGCGCGGGTCAGGAAATCGGCCACGCGCGACACCGGGACCGACACGTCATGCTTGATCGAGGCCCCTTCGGGCTTCTGCGCCTCGGACAGGGATTCGCGCAGGCGCCACAGCCCGTCGCGCTGCGCTTCCGAGGCGCCGATGACGGCGTCGCGGATCTCGTCGGCCTCGAATGCGGCGGCCAGCAGCCCCTCCAGCCGCTGGTCCGGATCGGACTGCGCATCGGCCGAGGTCAGCTCGATCAGGGCATAGGCCGGATGGGGTTCGGTCATCGGATCGGTGCAGCCCGGCCCGTGATCCAGCGCCATCTGCAGGGCGAGGCGGTCGACATATTCGAAGGTCGACAGCGCATCCGCGCATTGCCCGCGCAGCCGGTCATACAGCGTCAACGCCTGTTCCGGCCCCTTCACCCCGACCATCGCGGTCGCGCGGGTGACGGGGCGCGGGAACAGCTTCAGCACGGCGGCGGTGATGATCCCCAGCGTGCCTTCGGACCCCACGAACAGGTGCTTCAGGTCATAGCCGGTGTTGTTCTTGCGCAGCCCGTTCAGGTCCGACAGTACCTGCCCGTCGGGCAGCACCACCTCCAACCCCAGGACCATCTCGCGCATGTTGCCATAGCGCAGGACCGCCGTGCCGCCCGCATTCGTGGCAAGGTTGCCGCCGATCTGGCACGACCCCTCGGAGGCCAGCGACATCGGGAACAGCCGGTCCGCCTGCGCCGCCGCTTCCTGCACCACCTGCAGGATGCAGCCCGCCTCGACCGTCATGGTGCTGTTCAGCGCATCGACGGATCGGATGCGGTTCAGCCGGTCGGTCGCAAGGATCACGCCGCCCTGCGGAACGCCACCGCCGACCAGCCCGCTATTGCCGCCCTGCGGGGTGATGGCTGCGCCCGCCGCGCGACAGATGCGGACGCATTCGGCGACCTCGGCGGTGCTGCCGGGGCGGATCAGGGCCAGCGCCTCGCCACGATACAGGCCGCGATCCTCGGCCAGGCGCCCGCCCATCTGGGCGGGGTCGGTGGTGACATGTTGCGCGCCGATCGCCTGTTCCAGTCGCGCGGTCAGCAGATCGGGTCGGGCGGTCAGCATCGGATCACCCACGGCCCTGCGCCGCATCGCGCAGCCTGCCGATCGTGGTCCGGGTCGAGATCTGTTCGGGGTCGGTCAACAGTTCGATGACGGCGGGCCTGCCACTGTCGCGGGCGCGGGCGAAGGCGGGGCCGAAATCCTCGGTCCGGGTGACGCGTTCGGCGTGACAGCCCAGGCCCTCGGCCATGCGGACGAAGTCCTGGTTCACCAGCGTCGTGCCCGACACGCGCCCCGGATGTTCGCGTTCCTGGTGCATCCGGATCGTGCCATAGGTGCCGTTGTTGAACAGCAGCACGACAGGTCGCCCGCCATATTGCGCGGCGGTGGCCAGTTCGTTCCCGCTCATCATGAAGCCGCCATCGCCGACGAAGGACAGGGCCAGACGGTCGGGGTCGGCCAGCGATGCGGCGACCGCGGCAGGCACGGAATAGCCCATCGCCCCGCAGGTCGATCCGACCACGCGGCCCGGACGACCGAAGCGCAGGAAACGCTGCGCCCAGCCGGTATGGTTGCCGGCGTCCAGCGTCACCACCATGTCGGCGGGCAGCCCGTCGCGGATCTGCGCCAGTGCCGCGCCCATGTCCAAGGGCCAGTCCCCATCAGGCGCGGGCGGTTCGCTGTCGGCCAGATATTCGGCATGCAGCCCCGCGCACCATTCCGACCAGCGCGCCCCCTGCCCCAGATCGCGCCCGTCCAGCGCATGGGCGACCGAGTCCGGCGTCGCGGCGATGCCAAGGTCGGGGGAATAGACGCGCCCGATCTCGTCGGGGTCGGGATGGATATGGACCAGCCGGATCGCCGGGTTCGGCGGGGTCAGCGTGGTATAGGTCTTCGTCGTCATCTCGCCCAGGCGGGCACCGATCACGACCAGCAGGTCGGCATCCTGCAGGCGCCGATACAGGCTGGGCGCGGTCGAGGTTCCGAAATCGCCCGCATAGACGGGCGAGAGGTTGTCCACGATGTCCTGCCGCCGGAACGAGCAGGCCACCGGCAGGTGATTGCCTTCGGCAAAGCGCTGGATCGCGGCGGCCGAGGCATCCGACCACCCCGATCCGCCCAGCAGCAGCAGCGGGCGTTCGGCACGCGACAACTCGTCCGCAAGGGCGTCCAGCCGATCCGGGGCGATCTCCGCTCCGGTCGGGCAGAAGGGCCGCGCATCGGCGACGGCCACGGCATCGGTCAGCATGTCCTCGGGCAAGGCGATCACCACCGGACCGGGACGCCCCGAGGTCGCCACGCGGAAGGCCCGCGCCATGTATTCCGGGATCCGCCGCGCATCGTCGATCTGGGTCGCCCATTTCGCGACGGGGCCGAACATGGCGCGATAGTCCAGTTCCTGGAACGCCTCGCGGTCGGTCGTGTCGCGGGCGATCTGGCCGACCAGCAGGATCATCGGCGTGCTGTCCTGCTGCGCGATATGGACGCCGATGGCCGCGTGGCACGCCCCCGGACCGCGCGTCACCATGCAGATGCCGGGACGCCCGGTCAGCTTGCCATAGGCCTCGGCCATGGTGGCGGCGCCTGCCTCGTGGCGGGCATTGATCAGGGTAAAGCGATCCTGCACATCATGCAGCGCATCCAGCACCTCGAGATAGCTTTCGCCGGGCACGCAATAGGCGGTGTCTGCGCCGTGGATCAGCAACTGATCGACAAGGATCTGGCCCCCGGTGCGGGTCGCGGTATCTGTGGTCTTCAGCATGTCTCTCTCCGGCTCCGGTCACTCGCCCGGCTGGGTCAGGGGTTTCGACTGGCGCAGGGTCTGGGTGAACCAGATCACGCCCGCGCAGGTCAGTCCGGCCAGGGTCACCCGCCAGTCGGGATAGATGAAGCACAGCGACCCGGCGAACAGGACCATCGCCTGCAGGGGCCGCAGCCTGCCGAAGAAGTAGCGTTGCAGCGCCGCCGCCAGCAGCACGACCCCAAGCGTCGCCTGCGCGATCACCATGAAGATGTGGAACCAGTCGCCCTGCAGCAGGATCGCGGGTTCATAGACGAACATGAAGGGCACGATGAAACCGGTCGCGCCCAGCTTGACCGCCGCCCAGCTGGCCTCGACGATCTTGGCCTGGCTCAGCGTGTTGGCGGCATAGACGGCCATCGCCACGGGGGGCGTGATCGCGGACAGGATCGCGAAGTAGAAGACGAACAGATGCGCCGCCTCGACCTGGACGCCCAGCTTGACCAGCGCGGGCACCAGCAGCGCGACCTGCACGATATAGGCCGGGGTCGTGGGCATCCCCATGCCCAGGATGATGCCCGCCACCATCGACAGCAGCAGCGCGATCAGCAGCGTGTCCTGCGCCGCCGAGATCACGAAGTTCGAGAAGGTCAGCCCCAGCCCGGTGATGTCGATCACGCCGACCACGATGCCCGCACAGGCGCAGGCCGCGGCAATGGACAGCACGTTCCGTGCGCCATTTTCCAACGCGCCCAGGATGTTGTCGATCGTCACGTAATGGCGCGTGGTCTTGCGCAGCGCGGCGGTCGGGATGACCGACACCACACCGCACAGCGCGGCATAAGGCGCGGAATAACCCTGCAACAGCACGCCGATGATGATCGCCAGCGGGATGAACAGGTGGCCGCGTTCGCGCAGCACCTGCATCATCGGGACCTGATCCTCGGCCGGGACCGAGCCGACACCGGTGCGCTTGGCCTCGAAATGCACGGCGGCGAACAGCGCGACATAGAACAGGATCGCGGGCACGATCGCATAGGCCGCGACCTGCAGGTATCCGACGCCCAGATATTCGGCCATGACAAAGGCCGCGGCCCCCATCACCGGCGGCATGATCTGCCCGCCGGTCGATGCCACGGCCTCGACCGCGCCGGAAAAGGCGGGCTTGAAGCCCATGCGCTTCATCAGCGGGATCGAGAAGGTGCCCGTCGTCATGACATTCGCCACCGCCGAACCCGAGACCGAGCCGAACATCCCCGAGGTCACGCAGGCCACCTTGGCCGGACCGCCGACCTGCCGCCCCGTCAGGGCGACCGCGAAATCCATGAACAGCTGGCCCACGCCCATCCGCTCGACCAGCGAACCGAACAGGATGAACAGCACCATGTAGGTCGCCGAGACCGAAATGGGGATGCCGAAGATCCCTTCGGGCGTCATGAACAGCTGTTCCAGGATGACCGTGGGCAGGGTGTTGGTGAAGATCAGCCCATAGGCCATGAACAGGATCGCCGTGATCGGCAGGACCGGCCCCAGCATCCGCCGCGCGGCCTCCAGCAGCAGCACGACCAGCACGATGCCGACGACGATATCGCGCGGCAACAGCGGATCGACATACAGGAACCGCTGATAAATATAGTCGAGGTTCAGCGATGGATACAGCGCCGCAAGACAGGCAATGACCGCAAAGCCGATATCGTACCAGCGCGGACGCTCGACCAGTTGACCGCGGATATCGACGGTCAGGAAGATCAGCAACAGCGCCAGCGCGACGTGAACCCCGCGCATCACATAGGGGTTGGGCGGGCCGGCAAAGGCAACATACAGATGCCACAGCGCCATTCCGATCAGGATCACCCGCGCAATACGCCCGATCAGCGGGATGTTGCGGTCCAGTATCGACAAAGTCACGACGTCCTCCCTATGCGCCGGACCCTTGGTCCCGGCACCGGATGTGGAAGAACGGGGCCGCGCGGCCCCGTCCGGGACATGGCCGGGGAATGGTTATTCCATACCCTCGATGCCACGCTCGGCATAGAATTCCTTGGCCGCAGGGTGCATCGGCACACCGATATCGGTGGCCATCGCCTCGACCGTCAGGCCCGACATCGACTTGTTCACCGCTGCAAAGCTGTCCACGTTGTCGGCCACCGCTGCCAGCACGGCCTTGACGATTGTGCCCTCGGAATCGCAGGGCGCGACCATGTGGCTGTCATAGCTGATCGCCTTGATCGCCTGATCGAAGCCCGGATAGGATCCCGCCGGTACGTCGCGATGCTGGAAAGCCGCGTTCTGGTCCTTGAAATGGGTGAAGGTCGCATCATCGATATCGACCAGCGCGATCTGGCGCGACGATGCCAGATCCATCACCGAACCCGTCGGCAGCGACGACCCCAGCGTGAAGATGTCGGCATGGCCGTCCTTCATCTGCGATGCGCTGTCGGAATAGGATGTATGGGCCACCGATTCCAGGTCATCGAAGCTCATCCCTTCCAGCGCCAGCAATTCGCGGGTCAGGAATTCGCCGGTATTGCCCAGCTGCTGCGTCGTCAGGCGTTTGCCCTTCATATCCGCGATCGAGCCGATCCCGGCATCCGCGATGGTCACGATCTGGAAGAACTGCGGATAAAGGATGCCGATATTACAGACATTGGTGGTCGGCTTGCGGAACGGCTCCTTGCCCGACATGCTGTCCACGGTCGAGATCGAGTTCGCGAACGCGATCTGAAAGCGGCCGGCATCGACGCCCACCACATTCGACACACCCGCCCCCGGCGTCACCGTGAAATCCAGGTCGGGATGTTCCCGCTCGACGATCGCCTTGATCTGACCGCCGACCGGGAACCACGATCCGCCCTGCTGACCTGTGGCCATGGTCAGGGCCTGCGCATGAGCGCCCGTCGCAGCGGCGGCAACGGCCACGCTGGCCAGCGCGACACCGCGCAGGGTGTTGATGAAATAAGACACGATACTCCCCCATGTTGTTATGGCTGGCGCGGGCGACATGGCATCGCGACCAGCAGGGATCGGCGCCCCGCCCCTCCTCTGGCGCTCATGGGCTTTCCGACTGCAACAACCCTGCGTCACAGCACGGCAACTTGTCAAATAAAAATACAAAAAATAGGGCCAGGCTTCAGGAAATCAAAATCTCATCCCTGTTTTTATTGGGATATTTCTGAAATCGCGGCTTGTACAGCCTCAACTTGTAATGTCATATGATTGACAGCAGAACAGACAACTGCGACGATCCCGGCAGGAGGATGTCGATGGGCGATATGTTTCAGAATGCGACGCCATTGGCGCGCGGCAGCACGCTTGGCGATCAGGCCACGACCGCCCTGCGCGGCCAGATCCTGAACGGCGACTGGCCGGTCGGAACGATGCTGCCTGCCGAAACCGCGCTGTCGCAGACGCTGACGGTCAGCCGGTCCGTCATTCGCGAAGCCGTGTCGCGCCTGAAGGCCGAGGGGCTGCTGGAAAGCCATCAGGGACGCGGGGTTTTCGTGGCCAGCAACCGCCCGAAATCGGGCTTTGCCATCGACAGCCGCGATGTCGACAGCCGCCGCAAGCTGGCCCAGATCCTTGAACTGCGGCTGGGCATCGAGATCGAGGCAGCCGCCATCGCCGCACAGCGCCGCAGCCAGGCGGATCTGGACAGCATCAATCGCGCGGTCGAGGAATTCGCCGCCGTGCAACGGTTCGATCCGGGCCGCGTGCGCGACGGGGTCGATGCCGACATGGCCTTTCACCGTGCGATCTGTGTGGCGACACAGAACGAATATTACCTTGGCCTTTTCAACTATCTTGGTGCCAGCCTGCATGAAGTGATCGAGGCCGGACGCCTGCGATCCGCGCAGCGCGGCGGCGACAGCCGCGAGGCCGCCGCCGAACACCACACCATTGCCGCTGCGATCAAGGCTCAGGACGGCATGGCGGCCCGCAAACTGATGCGCCGCCACCTTGCACTGTCGCGCGACCGCCTTCTGGGGCATCTTTGGGGCGCGGAGGACGGCGAATGAGCCTGCCAAGCCCCCTGATCGACGCGCTGCGCGCCCCGGAAACCCTGCGTATCGCCGTCAGCGGCGGGGTCGACAGCCTGTGCCTGTCCGCCGCCGCCGCGCGGGCACGCGAGGGCCGCGACCTGCAACTGTGCCACGCCACATCGCCCGCAGTGCCCCCTGCCGCGACGGCCCGCACCCGCAGATTTGCCGAAACGCACGGCCTGCCGCTGCGGGTGATCGACGCGGGCGAGTTTCGGGACGAACGCTATCGCAGCAACCCGGTCAATCGCTGCTATTTCTGCAAGTCGAACCTTTATGGCAGCCTGACCGCCCTGCCCGGTGGCGCAACGCTGGCCGCCGGAACCAATCTGGACGATCTGGGCGATTACCGTCCCGGCCATCGGGCAGCCGACGAACATCGCGTGATCCACCCTTTCGTGACGGCACGGATGGACAAGGCGGCCGTCCGCGCCCTTGCCCGCGAACTGGGGCTGGGGCAGATCGCCGATCTTCCCGCCGCGCCCTGCCTTGCCAGCCGGATCCAGACCGGCCTGCGGGTCGAGCCGTCGGAACTGGCGATGATCGACGCCATCGAAACCGCGCTGCGCGACGATCTGGGGGCCGTGACCCTGCGCTGCCGCCGCCTGCCGGATGCCTTGGCGATCGAACTGGATGCCGCCTTGCTGGACGGCCTGTCACCGCTGCGCCTGATGCAGTTGACGACGCTGGCCCGCGACTTGGCCCGGCCGCATGGCGGCGCGGGGCTGGGCATCACCATTCGCGCCTATAGACAGGGAAGCGCCTTCATCCATGCCTGACACCCACCCCTCGGTCATGTTCGACCGAACCCGCAAGGATCGCATCGGCATTGAAGAAGCCGTGCTTGCCCAGCCGAAATCGGTCGGGCAGATCGCGGCCATCATCGCCGATGCCATGGCCGAGGATCGCCGCCTGCTGTTAACGCGATTGCAACCCGATCAGCATCAGGCGCTGCCCGCCGCGCAACGGGCCGCGCTGGACTATTGCGCGATGTCGTACACGGCGATGCTGGGCGCGCGGCCCAGCCCGCGCGACATGCCACGCATCGCGGTCGTCAGCGCAGGCACCTCGGATTCCGGTCCCGCGACCGAGGCGCAACGGGTGCTGGCCTATTCCGGCATCAGCGCCACCATGATCGCCGATGTCGGCGTGGCCGGGCTGTGGCGGCTGCTGTCGCATCAGGACAGCCTGCAACGCATGCAGGTGGTGATCGTCTGCGCCGGCATGGATGCGGCCCTGCCAAGCGTGGTCGCCGGGCTAGTGCCGGGGATGGTGATCGCGGTGCCCACATCGGTCGGCTATGGCGTGGCGGCGGGCGGTCGCGCCGCGCTGGATGCCGCGCTGGCCAGCTGCGCACCGGGCGTTCTGGTCACCAATATCGACAATGGCTATGGCGCGGCCTGTGCCGCGCTGCGATTTGCCAATGCGGCGGGCGGCTTTACATGACGCCGGAGGGTCTGGATAATCCGGTGACCGCGCCGCTTGGGCGCATGGCAACGATCGGTGGACCGGGAATGGAGAATGGCGGGCTGACCATACGCAAGCGCAAGACGCTGGCAGATCAGCTTTACGGCCAGATCCTTGAACAGATCGTATCGGGCAGCCTGCAACAGGGGGAAAAACTGCCTTCGGAAAACCAGATCTGCCAAGCCTTCGAAGTGTCGCGCCCCGTGGTCCGCGAAGCCCTGCGCAAGTTGCAGGAAGATGGCCTTGTCGAGGCGCGGCGGGGCGTCGGCTCGTTCGTGCGCAAAAGGCCACCGCAGGGACTGATCGAATATGCCACCGCCGACAGCGTGTCGGGACTGATGCGGGCGATGGAGGCGCGCATGGCCGTCGAGGGACAGGCCGCGCGCCTTGCCGCACAACGCGCCGGACCACGCGATCTGGCGCGGATCGAAGCCGCGCTGACAACGCTGGAAGGCGCGATGCAACGCCGCGAGGTGGCCCGCGATGCCGATTTCGATTTCCACCTTGCCGTCGCCGAAGCCAGCGGAAACGAGGTTTTCGTCACCCTGCTGAATGCCATCCGCGATCAGGTCGAACGCGCGATCACCGTCGCGCAAAGCATCACCCGCGGCGGCACGCAGGCCCGCGTCGATCGCGTCGCGCTGGAACATCGGCAGATCTATGACGCCATCGTCGCCCGCGATGTCGAGGCCGCGGGCCTGTCGATGTCCTATCACCTGCTGCAATCGCGGCAGCGCGTGACCGATTACGCGCGCGACACCTAGGGTTCAGCCGAAATATTCCGGGAAGGCCGCGCGTTTTTCGGCCAACCGATCCACCGTGCGGGTCAGGTGGCTGCGCATTGCCTGCGCGGCGGCATCCGGTTCGCCCGCCTCGATCGCGGACAGGATCGCGCCATGACCCTGAATGACCGCGTCCATACGCAGGTTGCCATCCTCGTCCGGCATCTCTGCCTCGGGAAGATAGACGCGGCGCAGGCGGTCCAGATGGCCCGAATGGCCACGCATCAGCCGCGCACTGGGCAAATGATCCGCCGCCGCGAACAGCGCCTGATGAAACAGCGCGTCCAGTTCCTGAAAGGTGGCGATGCTGTCAGCGTCGCCCGCCAGCCCGGACTGCAATTTGTGGATCGCGCGCAGACGCTCCAGATCGGCAGGCGCGATGCGGTGGGCCAGCTGCCGCACAACCTCGGTTTCCAGCGCAAGCCGCAGAAACTGCGCCTCGCGAATGGCGGCGACATCGATGGGCGCGACCAGAGTGCGCGATTGCGGATAGATCAGGACCAACCCCTCTTCCGCCAATTGCTGCAAGGCATCGCGCAGGGGGGTCACGCTGACGCCAAAGGCCTTGGCCAGTTCGGCCCGCGACAGCGGCGTTCCGGGCGGCAGCTCCAGACGCACGATCTGACCGCGCAACGCTTCGTAGACGCCCCGGCCGGCCTGCCCGCCCTCGAACAGGACCTGGGTCGTCGGCGGCAGGCCGAAACCCTGCGCCAGACGCAGCGTGTCGTCCGGCGTGGCAGATGTCTTGTCAAAACTGTGGGCCATTGCGAGCGCCTGTGGTTATTGCTAATATTAATATATCAGATGTGTTCGGCATGTCGATTGCCCATCAGGCGCAGCCGATCCGTCAGGGAGGATACATCATGTCAGATCAGGCCGCCACGCGCGACCGACCGCTGATCCTGCGGCTGAATCAAGGCGACAACACCATCGTCGCCCTTCGGGACATACCGGCCGGAACGCCGATCCCCGGCACCGGGATCACCACCCGTCAGGACATTCCGCGGGGTCACAAGATCGCGCTGCGGCCTATCCCCGAAGGTTCGCCCATCCTGAAATTCGACGTGGTGATCGGCTATGCCGGAACCGATCTGCAACCCGGCGACTGGCTGCACAGCCACAACATCCGCTTCGACGCGGTCGAGAAGGACTATGCCTTCGCGCGCGACTATCGCCCGACCCGCATCCTGCCGCCGGACAGGCGGGCCGTGTTCCAGGGCATCCGCCGCGCGAACGGGCGCGTGGGGACGCGCAACTATATCGGGCTGTTCGTGACGGTGAACTGCTCGGCCACGGTGGCCCGCAAGATCGCCAATCACTTCGACGAGGAACGCTTGCAGGACTGGCCCCATGTCGATGGCGTCATCCCCTTCATCCACGAATCCGGCTGCGGGATGGAGATGACAGGAGAGCCGATGGACCTGCTGCGCCGCACGCTGGCGGGCTATGTCCGCCATCCGAACATGGCGGGCGCGGTGGTCGTCTCGCTCGGTTGCGAACGGAACGACCTGATGCAGTTCTTCCGCGACCACAGCCTGGCCGAGGGCAAGATGCTGCGCAGCATCACCATGCAGCATGTCGGCGGCACCGCCCGCGCCATCGCCGAGGGCAAAAAGGCCGTGCGCCAGATGCTGGACCAGGCGAACGAGGTCCGGCGCGAGCCCTGTTCGGCGGAACATATCACCATCGGCATGCAATGCGGCGGCTCGGACGGGCTGTCGGGGCTGACGGCCAACCCGGCCCTGGGGGCTGCCGCCGACATCCTGATCCGCAATGGCGGCACCGCGATCCTGTCGGAAACCCCCGAGATCTTCGGCGTCGAACAGCTTCTGACCCGCCGCGCCCGATCCGAGGAAGTGGGCCGCAAGCTGGTCGACCGGATGGACTGGTGGCTGGATCACACCCGTGGCCGCGACACGCAGATCAACGGCAATGTCAGCCCCGGCAACAATGCGGGCGGGCTGGCCAACGTGCTGGAAAAGTCGCTTGGCGGGGCGAAGAAGGGCGGCACGACCGGTCTGATGCAGGTCTATCGCTATGCCGAACCTGTGGACGAGAAGGGCCTTGTCTTCATGGATACGCCGGGCTTCGATCCGGTATCGGCCACGGGTCAGATTGCGGGGGGCGCGAACCTGATCTGCTTTACCACCGGTCGGGGGTCGTGCTTCGGCAGCTACCCCTCGCCGACGATCAAGCTGGCCTCGAACAGCGCGATGTTCGCACGGATGGAGGAGGACATGGACGTCAATTGCGGCCGCATCGCCGACGGCACCAGCACCGTCGAGGAGATGGGAGAGGAGATCTTCCGCACCATCCTGGACATCGCATCGGGCCGACAAAGCAAATCCGAGGCACTTGGCGTGGGCGAGGATGAATTCGCCCCCTGGCCCATCGGCGTGACGGGATGAGGCCCATGACCCAGCTTGCGAAACCGAACTATGTCCGGCTGGTCGAGGATACGCCCCTGCCCCGCATCGCGCTGTGCCGCCAGCGGTTCCAGGGCACGCGGATCGACGATCCGGCCCGCGCGATCCACGACGCGCTGGCCGCCGCCGATTGCGCGTCGAAGATCCGCCCCGGCATGTCCATCGCCATCACCGCGGGCAGCCGCGGCATCGCGGCCTTTCCCGAGCTGGTCGCGGCCATCGTCGCGGAAATCCGTGCGCGGGGGGCCGACCCCTTTGTCGTGCCCGCGATGGGCAGCCATGGCGGCGCCACCGCCGAGGGTCAGACCGCCGTCCTGGCCAAGCTGGGCGTCACCGAGGACGTCATCGGCTGCCCCATCCGATCCAGCATGGACACGGTCGAGATCGGTCGACTGGAGAACGGCATGTCCGTCCGCATGGACCGCCACGCGCAGGATGCCGACGGCATCGTCCTGTTCAACCGCATCAAGCCCCACACCTCGTTCCGCGCGCCGAACGAAAGCGGGCTGGCCAAGATGCTGTCCATAGGTCTGGGCAAGCAGTCGGGGGCCGAGGCATGCCATTCGCGCGGCATCGACCAGGTGCCGATCTATGTCGATCTGATGGCGCGGATGAAGCTAGAACGCTGCAAGGTGCTGTTCGGCATCGGCACGATCGAGAACGCCTATGACCAGCTGTCCGAAATCGCGGTCCTCGACAGCGAGGGCCTGCTGGAGGCCGAACAGCCCTGGCTGCAAAAGGCGATGGCGAACATGCCACGCCTGCCGATAGGGCCAGCCGATGCGCCCTCGGCTGCGGGCAATCTGGACGTGCTGGTCGTCGATCAGATCGGCAAGGAGTTTTCGGGCACCGGCATGGACCCGAACATCACGCATCGCTTCTCGTCGGCCAGGATGATGGCGCATGCCACGCTGCATGTCTCGCGCCTTGCCGCGCTGGAACTGTCGCCGCGCAGCAACGGCAACGGCAACGGTGCGGCCCGCGCAGACGTGGTCACCGCACGACTGGAACAGGCCTTCGACCGAGAGGCCGTTTATGCCAATGCGCTGACCTCGACCGTGCTGCTGCAGGCCAAGATGCCGATGGTCATGCCCGACGATCGCAGCGCCATCCAGGCCGCGATCAAGACCTGCGGCGCCGAGGATATCGCCAAGGCCCGCCTGCTGCGCATCCCCAACACGCTGCAGCTGGAATACCTCTATGCGTCCGAGGCCATGCTGCCGGAACTGCAGGACAGGCCGGGGATCGAGGTGATCGGCCCGCCCGAGCCGATGCGCTTCGACGGCGTGCGGCTGGCGAACCCGTGGCCCGGGGCGCATCCATGAGACGGCATCTGCACCTGGACCCGCTTGGCGGGATCGCGGGCGACATGTTCGTCGCGGCGATGCTGGACGCCTTTCCCGAACTGACGGATCGCGTGCTGGCCGATGTGGCGGCCGTGCTGCCAAACGACGCGGGGACCGCGCGGCTGGAACGCGGCATGTCGCGGGGCATGTCGGTCCTGCGCTTCGGCCTGCATGGCGGGCACGCGCATGACCACCATCACCATGACCACGCCACGACCTATGCCGCGCTGCGCGACCGCATCGGCGCCGCGCCGCTGTCCGAAGGCACCGCGCACCACGCCTGCGCCATCCTGCACCTTATCGCCTTGGCCGAGGCTGCGGCCCATGACCTGCCGCTGGAGAAGGTGCATTTCCACGAACTGGCCGACTGGGATTCGCTGATGGATGTCGTAGCGGCGGGCAGCATCGTCGTGGCCTTGGCCGATGCCACATGGTCCTGCGCGCCCCTGCCGCTTGGCGGGGGCACGATCCGCACGGCGCATGGCATCCTGCCGGTGCCCGCCCCGGCCACCGCGCGAATCCTGCAAGGATACGACTGGATCGATGACGGGATCGGCGGCGAACGCGTGACGCCCACGGGCGCGGCCATCCTGGCGCATGTGACCGGCGGACGCCCCGCCCCCACCCATCCCGGCGGGCGCATGGGGGCGACCGGCATGGGCGCGGGCACGCGCGACCTGCCCGACCGCCCGAACGTGCTGCGCGTCACGACCTTCGACATCGCGCATGGGGCCGACCGCGACCGGGTTGTCCAGCTTGCTTGCGACCTGGACGACATGACCGGAGAAGAAATCGGCGCCGCGACCGACCGGCTGCGCGACATGCCGGGGGTGCTGGACCTGATCCTGCTGAATGCGCAGGGCAAGAAATCGCGCCCCGTCACGCGGATGGAACTGCTTTGCGACCCCGCGCATGAAGCGATCATCGCAGAGGCGCTTTTTGACCAGACCAGCACCCTTGGCCTGCGTCGCAACCTGATCGACCGGCTGATCCTGCCGCGCGGCAACACGATCACGAAGGCCGGAAACCGTGCGAAATGGGCCGATCGCCCCGCCGGCCGCAGCCTGAAAATCGAGGATGAAGATCTGCGCGCCTGTCCGAATTTGGCGACCCGCCGCAGAATGCGCGAAGATTAAATATCATATTTTCGCTTTATATCAAAATCTTGATCTTGATATGTGATCTGGTTTCCGAACAGCGCCAGGACAGTTTTCCCGCGCCGGGACAAACTTGTTGCATATGAAACGAACTGTGTTATGTCTTTCTGGAAGCCCGACTTTAGGCGGTGGCACGCACCGACCGCCTCGGGGATCTGAAAGACAGGAGGCCTGAAATGGCGATGGCAGACATGCCGCTGCGCAGCTGGGTAGCTGGCGCGAACGATCCCGCTTGCGATTTTCCGATCCAGAACCTGCCCTTTGGCGTTTTCTCGACCGCGGATCGCGGACCGCGCTGCGGCGTGGCCATCGGGCAGATGATCGTCGATCTGGCCGCCTGCGAGGCACAGGGGATGCTGGACGCCGCCGGCACCTTCGACCGCCCGCGACTGAACGATTTCATCGCCCTTGGCCGCCCGGTCTGGGACCGCATCCGCGAACAGCTGACCGCGCTGCTGGCCGAGGGCGCCGATCAGACCGTGCCGCTTGTCGCCATGTCCGACGCGACACTGCACCTGCCGATCCGAGTGACCGAGTTCACCGATTTCTACGCCTCGAAGAACCATGCCTTCAATGTCGGCGTGCTGTTTCGCGGCCCTGAAAATGCGCTGCCGCCGCAATGGACGCATATGCCCATCGGCTATAACGGCCGCGCCTCGTCGGTCGTCGTCTCGGGCACCGACATTCATCGCCCGATGGGTCAGGTCAAAGGCGAGGATGGCCCCGTCTGGTCGCCCTGCAAGCGGCTGGACCTGGAACTGGAACTGGGCGCGATCGTCGGGGCCGACAGCCAGATGGGTTCGCGGATCAGCGTCGATCAGGCCGAACAGATGATCTTTGGCTATGTGCTGCTGAACGACTGGTCGGCGCGTGACATTCAGGCTTGGGAATATCAACCGCTGGGGCCGTTTCAGGCCAAGGCGCTTGGCACCACGATCAGCCCCTGGATCGTGACGCAGGCCGCGCTGGAGCCGTTTCGCTGCGATGGCGCCGAACGGGTGAACCCGCTGTTGCCCTATCTGCAGGAAAGCCGGCCGGGATTTTACGACATGACCGTCGGCTGGACGATGAACGGCCAGCGGATGAGCCAGACGAACTATAACGTCATGTATTATTCCAGCGCCCAGCAACTTGCCCATCACGCGGTGTCAGGCTGCCCGATGCGCGTCGGCGACCTGCTGGGCAGCGGGACGATTTCCGGCCCGGAACGTGACCAGACCGGCGCGCTGCTGGAAATGACCGAAGGCGGCAAAAGCCCCGTCACCGTCAATGGCGAGGACCGGACCTTCATTCAGGACGGCGACGAGATCGGCCTGTTCGCCCATGCACAGGGCGACGGCTATCGCGTGGGCTTTGGCCCCTGCACCGGCAAGATCCTTCCCGCCGTGGAATGACCATGTCGCACCCGGTCATCCTGCATGATTACTGGCGGTCCTCGGCGGGCTATCGGCTGCGGATCGCGCTGCGCCTGAAGGGGATCGTGCATCGCCGCCTGTCGGTCGATCTGGTGGCGGGCGATCACCGCAGCCCCGATCACGTCGCGCTAAACCCGCAGGGCCTTGTCCCGGTTCTGGAAATCGACGGACAGGTGTTGACGCAATCGCTGGCGGTTCTGGATTATCTGGAAGAAACCCGGCCGCAGCCTGCGCTGCTGCCTGTCGATCCGGCGGCGCGGGCGCATGTCCGCGCCATTGCCCAGGCCATCGCCTGCGAGATCCACCCCGTCTCGAACCTGAAGATCCTGCAGCGGGTCGAGGCGCTGGCCGGGTCGGACGCCCGCGCCGCGTGGAACCGCGACAACATCGCCAATGGCCTGACCGCGATCGAGGCGATGCTGGATCACCCCACCCATACCGGCAGCTTTTGTCACGGCGACACCCCCTCGCTGGCCGATTGCGTGCTGATCCCGCAGCTTTACAACGCAACGCGCTGGGGCGTCGGCTTCGACCACCTGCCCCGCATCGCGCAGGTCGCCGCGACCTGCGCCGCCCATCCCGACTTTACCGCAGCCCATCCCGACAATTTCGACCCCTCGCGGGAGGCGAGGGCGACAGAGGAGGAAACCCCATGACCATCACGAAACCGGCGCTTGCCGCCCTGCTGCTATCCGTCACCCCGGCCATGGCCGAGGAACTGATCATGTCCTCGTGGCTGCCGCCCAAGCACCCGATCGTGGTCAATGCGTTCGAACCCTGGGCCGAAGAGGTCGAAAAGGTCACCGATGGCCGCGTGACCGTGCGCATCATGGGCAAGCCCCTTGGCAGCCCGCCCGCGCATTTCGACATGGCCCGCGACGGCGTGGCCGATGTGACCTATGGCCTGCATTCCTTCACCGAGGATGACCGCTTCAACCGCGCACGGCTGGGCCAGTTCAGCTTTCTGGGCGATGACGCCATCGCCAACTCTCAGGCCTATTGGTCGGTCTATGGCGATCAGTTGAACGCGGCCGAGGAACATGCAGGCACCCATCTGCTGGGCCTGTTCATGCATGGTCCCGGCCTGTTGCACAACAATGTCCGCAAGATCGAAACCCCCGCCGACATGCAGGGGCTGAAGATCCGGGTGCCCGGCGGCTATGTCGGTGATCTGGTCAGCGCATTGGGGGCGACGCCGCTGTTCATGTCCTCGCCCGAGGTTTACGAAAAGCTGTCGCGCGGCGTCATCGACGGGGTGGCCTTTACCTATGAGGCGATGACCGCCTTCAATCTGGTAGATGACATCAAATATTCGATGACGGTGCCCGGCGGCATCTACAACACCACCTGGTTCTTCGTGATCAACGAGGACAAGTGGAACAGCCTGTCCGAAGAGGACCGCGCCGCCATCGACGCCATTTCGGGTCAGGCCTTCGCCGAACGTGTGGGCCAGGCCTGGAACGATGCCGACACCGCCGCGCAGGCCGAGATCGGCGACAAGGTCGATTTCTATCAGGCCACCCCCGAGGTCGTCGCCGCGCTGAAGGAACAGGCCGCCAAGCTGGAACAGGCATGGTCCGAGGGGCTGGGCGATTATGACGGTGCCGCCGCACTGGCCGCCTTCCGCGAAATGACCGGCGTGTCGGCGGAATGACCGACCACTGCGACACCGATCCGGCCCCCGACATGGTCCCGGGCCGGACCCCACATCGCCGCGCGCCGTGGTATCGCGCGCTGGCGGGGGTGGCGGCGCTGTTGATCGTGGCGCTGATCGGCGTGACCTGCGTCGATGTGATCGGGCGCTATGCGCTGAACCGTCCCTTTGGCGGCGCGTATGAGCTGACGCAGATCCTGCTGGCGGCGCTGGTCTTTGTCGCGCTGCCCCTGACCACCGCCGATGGCGGCCATGTCGAGGTCGATCTGGCGCTGCACCTGCTGTCGCGCCGCGTGCAGCGCGTGTTGGGGCGACTGGCCGGGGCGGTGGCCTCGGTCGCGCTGGCCTTTTTTGCATGGCGGCTGGTGGTGATCGGGATGGACCAGCTGCATGACGGCACGCGCAGCGCGTCGCTGGCCATTCCGATGGCGCCCCTGGCCTTTCTGGCCGCTGTCAGCTGCGCCGTTTCCGCAATCCTGATCCTGCTGCGCAAGGAAGCCCCATGACCCTGTCCCTGATCGCCCTTGCCATCCTGCTCATGATGGTCTTTGCCCGCGTGCCCATTGCCTTTGCAATGGCGCTGGTGGGCGGGATCGGCTTTGCGCTGCTGCGCGGCTGGGGTCCGGCGGGCGCGATGGTGGGCAATGCGGTGTTTGAAACCGGGCTGAACTATTCGCTGTCCGTCGTGCCGCTGTTCATCTTCATGGGCAATGTCCTGGCCGGGTCGGGCATCGCGCAGGGCCTGTTTTCCGCCGCCGACCGGGTCTTTGGACGGATGCGCGGTGGGCTTGCCATGGCCACGGTCCTGTCCTGCGGCGGTTTTTCGGCCGTCTGCGGGTCCTCGCTGGCGACGGCGGCAACCATGTCCAAGGTCACCATGCCCTCGATGCGGCGCTTTGGTTACTCCGACAGCCTTGCCACCGGCGCCATCGCCGCGGGCGGCACGCTTGGCATCCTGATCCCGCCATCGGTCGTGCTGATCATCTTCGGCCTGCTGACCGAGGCCGATATCGGCAAGCTGTTCCTTGCGGGCATCATTCCCGGCATTCTGGGGATCATCGGCTATCTTCTGGCCGTCATGGTCGCCGTGCGCCTGCGCCCCGAACTGGCCCCGCAGGTCAAAGAGGTTCAGCCGATGTCACGGCGCGATGCGATCAGCGTCGTGGCCGTGCTGGCGCTGTTCGTCTTTATCATGGCCGGGATCTATGGCGGGTTCTTCACCCCGATCGAGGCCGCCGGGATGGGTGCCGCCGCCGCGCTGCTGATCGCGGCGCTGACCGGGGGGCTGACCCGCGCGGGGCTGTGGACCGCCTTTCTGGACAGCGCGACCGCCTCGGCGATGATCTTCGCCATCATCATCGGGGCCGAGATCTTTGGCAATTTCGTCAGCTTCGCGGGCCTGCCCGACGGGCTGTCGGACCTGATCGAACAGATGGGCCTGTCGCCCTGGGCCGTGCTGCTGCTGATCGTCGCGATCTATATGGTGCTGGGCTGTTTTCTGGAAAGCCTGTCGATGATCCTGCTGACGGTGCCGGTGTTCTATCCGCTGGTCTCGGGTCTGGATTTCGGGCTGGGCGTGCTACAGGATCCCGACGCCGTGCTGATCTGGTTCGCGATCATCGTCGTCGTCGTGACGGAAATCAGCCTGATAACGCCGCCGATCGGGATGAATGTGTTCGTCCTGCGTTCGGTCCTGCCGGATGTGCCGCTGGCAACGATCTTTCGCGGGGTGCTGCCGTTCTGGATCGCGGATATCTTCCGTCTGGCGATCATCATCGCCCTGCCGATCCTGTCGCTGTATCTTGCGACCTGACCCAGCCGCCACAGGCCGTCATCCCGGCCCGTGGCCCGAATACCGGACCCAGATGTGAGCATCGAGACCTTCTTTCCCTATCGCCTTGCCATCGTGGCCGAAGCCTTTTCGCGGCAACTGGTGGCCGTTTATGGCCAGGAACACGGCCTGACGCGCGAGGAGTGGCGATTGCTGTTCCTGCTGGAAGGGGCCGGAGCGCTGGATTCGCTGCAATTGTCGCAGCGCACCTCGCTGGACAAGGTGCAGGTCAGCCGCGCGGCCAGCCGGTTGCAGGACAAGGGCCTGATCACACGAGAGATTCTGGGTTCCGACCGCCGCCTGCGCAACTATGCGATCACACCGGCGGGGCGCGATCTGTTCGGGCGGGCCTTTGCCGGCGTTCGGGCCCGCGCCGAGGGGATCCTGCAGGCGATGTCACAGGACGACCGCGCCGCGCTGATCCAGGGGGTCGAGGCACTTGGCCGCGCCATCGCCGACAGCGACGGATCGGCCCCACAGCCACCGAAAAAACCCTAGCCGTCAGACAGTTGCGCCAGGGCGCGGCGCAGGGCCGGACCGTCTTTGCCCAGTTCGGCCAACAACTCGTCCTGAAACTGGGTCGCGATGCGGCCCAGACGCAGCATCAGGTCACGCCCCTCATCGGTCAGCTCCAACACGATCAGCCGCCGATCCGTCCGGTGCCCGTCCTTGCGCAGCAATCCCGCCTGTTCCAGCCGGGTCGCGGCGCGGCTGACCATTGATTTGTCCAGATTGACCCGCGCGTGAATGTCGCGGACGCTGACCGCGCCCGAGTGATCCAGATGCGCCAGAACCCGCCATTCCGGGATCGTCAGCCCGGCCTCTTGCGCATAGCGCGCGGCAAAGCGGCGGCTGATCTGGGCCGCGGCCACCGACAGCCGATAGGGCAGAAACTCATCCAGCTGAAAACTCATCATGCCTCCTGACCGCCCCTAGACAGCAAGATTTCATTGCCCGCGCAACAGAAATCCGATGCCGCGATTGACTTTGTTGCTTTCACAACGATATATTCGTTGCAATCGCAATGAATCGGAACAGGAGGCCGCATGACCACCCACGACCTGCCCAAGGGCATGATCCGCGCCGCCGGCACCACCGGAACCCATGCGGGCTACATGCCCGGTTTCGGCAATGATTTTGAAACCGAGGCCCTGCCCGACGCCCTGCCCCAAGGGCAGAACAGCCCGCAGAAATGCAATTACGGTCTTTACGCCGAACAGCTGTCCGGCACCGCCTTCACCGCGCCGCGCGGCCAGAATGAACGCACCTGGTGCTATCGCATCCGGCCTTCGGTCCATCATACCGGGCGCTTTTCGCCCATCGAGGTGCCGCATTGGAAGACGGCACCGAATATCGTGCCGAACGTGACCAGCCTTGGGCAATATCGCTGGGACCCGATCCCGGTGCCGGATCAGCCGCTGACCTGGATCACCGGCATGCGCACGATCACCACGGCGGGCGACGTGAACACCCAGACCGGCATGGCCAGCCATGTCTATCTGGTCACGCAATCCATGCAGGATGAGTATTTCTTTTCCGCCGACAGCGAATTGCTGGTCGTGCCGCAGGAAGGCCGGCTGCGGTTCTGCACCGAACTGGGCGTGATCGACCTTGAGCCCAAGGAAATCGCGATCCTGCCGCGTGGGCTGGTCTACCGGGTCGAGCTGCTGGACGGCCCCGCCCGCGGCTTTGTCTGCGAGAACTATGGACAGAAATTCGACCTGCCCGACCGCGGCCCGATCGGCGCGAACTGCCTGGCGAACCCGCGCGACTTCAAATCCCCCGTCGCCGCCTTCGAGGATCGCGAAGTGCCCAGCCGCGTCGTCATCAAATGGTGCGGCCAGTTTCACGAAACCCATATCGGCCACAGCCCGCTGGATGTGGTGGCGTGGCACGGCAACTATTGCGCCTACAAGTATGATCTGCGGACATACTCCCCTGTTGGCGCGATCCTGTTCGACCATCCCGATCCGTCGATCTTCACCGTGCTGACCGCCCCGTCGGGTCAGGCGGGCACCGCGAATATCGATTTCGTGCTGTTCCGCGAACGCTGGATGGTGGCGGAACACAGCTTCCGCCCGCCCTGGTATCACAAGAACATCATGTCCGAACTGATGGGCAATATCTACGGTCAGTATGACGCCAAGCCGCAGGGCTTTGCGCCGGGCAGCATCAGCCTGCACAATTGCATGTTGCCCCATGGCCCGGATCGCGATGCCTTCGAAGGTGCCAGCAACGCCGATCTGAAACCCGAAAAGCTGGACAACACCATGTCCTTCATGTTCGAGACCCGCTTTCCGCAGCATCTGACCGAATACGCCGCCAAGGAGGCCCCGAGGCAGCAGGAATATATCGAGGTCTGGCAGCATCTGGAAAAGAAGTTCGACGGCACGCCCGGCGTGAAATAGCCCGACCGTCAGACGACGGGCACGCCCGCCTCGTCCTTGAGGGTTTTCAGCACGATTTCGGACCGCACCTGCGACACCTGTGGGTGCGGCAACAGATGCCGATGCATGAAATCGGCGAACACATCCAGATCGCGTGTCCGGACATCCAGCACATAATCCGCATCGCCCGAGACCGAAAACGCGCTGCGGATCTGCGGATGGCTGGTCACGAAACGGGCGAAGTCGTTTTCCTTCGACTGGCCGTGGCTGGACAGGTTCACCCGCACCACCGCCCGAAACCCGTAGCCCAGCTTTGCCGCGCTAAGCCGCGCGGCATAGCCCTGGATCACCCCCGCCTGTTCCAGTGCGGCACGTCGGCGCGAACATTGCGAGGCGGACAGGTTCACCACCTCTGACAGGCTGGCATTGGTCATCGCGCCATCGCGCTGCAATGCAACCAGAATCGCGACATCATAGCTGTCCAGCTGCATTACGCGCATCCAATCCAATCTACATGCATGTTTCATGCGATTAATTGCGCCCATCCGCGCCAATTGCAAGCTTTGTGCAGGTCAATTGCGGGACACTGGCTTCAACGCAACAGGATGAAAGCAGGAGGAACGCATGGGCCCCTTTCCCCACAACGCCCCGAAAGCCACGATCAGCGCCGCCAACCCGGCCGGCACCGACGGGTTTGAATTCGTCGAATATGCCCATCCCCAGCCCGAAAAGCTGGACCAGATCTTTCGCCAGATGGGCTTTGCCCCGGTCGCGCGGCACAAGACAAAGAACATCACGCTGTATCGCCAGGGCGACATCAACTATCTGCTGAACGCCGAAGCTGACAGCCATGCCGCAGGCTTTGTCGAGGAACATGGCCCCTGCGCCCCGGCCATGGCCTGGCGCGTGGTCGATGCGCAGGTGGCGCTGAAACGTGCGCTGGATCTAGGCGCGACCGAATATACCGGCGACGGCAAATCCATCGACGCACCCGCGGTTTACGGCATCGGGGGGTCGCTTCTGTATTTCATCGACCGCTACGGCACGGAAGGCAGCGCCTATTCCGCCGATTACGACTGGCTGGACGAGGTCGATCCGCGCCCCAAGGGGTTTGGCTTCTACTATCTGGATCACCTGACCCATAACGTGATCCGCGGCAATATGGACACGTGGTACAAGTTCTACCACGACACCTTCAATTTTCGCGAGATCAAGTATTTCGACATCAAGGGCAAACAAACCGGCCTTGTCAGCCGCGCCCTGACTTCACCTGATGGCAAGATCCGCATTCCCATCAACGAAAGCACCGACGATCACAGCCAGATCGAGGAATATCTGCGCGAATACAATGGCGAAGGCATTCAGCACATCGCCATCGCGTCCGAGGATATCTATGCCGGGACCGATCAGATCGCCGAGGCCGGGATGGACTTCATGCCCGGACCGCCCGACACCTATTACGAAATGTCGCACAAGCGCGTGAAAGGCCATCAGGAACCGATCGACCGCATGAAGGCGCGCGGTATCCTGATCGACGGCGAAGGGGTCGTCGGCGGTGGTGAAACCCGCATCCTGCTGCAGATCTTTTCAAAGACGGTGATCGGGCCGATCTTCTTCGAGTTCATCCAGCGCAAGGGCGATGACGGCTTTGGCGAGGGCAATTTCCGCGCCCTGTTCGAGTCGATCGAAGAAGATCAGATCCGTCGCGGCGTGCTGACGACCTCGGACTGATCGCGGGCATGAGCTGGACCGACTACAGCAGCGCCCCCGCCCCCGGCACCGTGATCTGCCCCGCAGATCAGGTGACTGGGGTGCTCGCGGTGACTGTCACCTCGGATCGGGGGCAGTTCCCGGTCCTTGTGCTGCGTCAGGGCGACGGGATTGGTGCCTTCGTGAACGCCTGCCCGCATCAGTATCTGCCGCTGGACTATCGTGGCGATCAATTGCTGTCGGCGGACGGAACCGCATTGCTGTGCACCGCGCATGGCGCACGCTTTGACCGGGAAACCGGCCAGAATATCGCGGGTGCCGATTGCGGGCTGGACCCGGTTCCAGTTCGCATCGAAGGCGGCAATGTCGTGATTGCCGCTTAGAACCGAAAGCCCCCGGATATCGGGGGCTTTTCCTTGCTGCCAAGGCCTTGTGCGCCGCGCCTGCCCCCCGTCGCGCCCCCGGTTTTTCCAACGTTGGACCCCAAAACCGGGAACGGTTTCGCCGCTGATCGGTTTGGAACCGACAGACAGAGGGACGCGGATGACAGCAGGCAAGCGATCACAACGACCGGGTAATCGCGCATGAGCGACCTACAATGCGACGTCGCCGTAATCGGCGCGGGCACCGCCGGCATCTCGGCCGAGAGGGCGGCGCGTGGCGCGGGGGCCTCGACCCTGCTGATAGATCCGAATTTCGCGGGCACCGTCTGCGCGACCGTCGGCTGCATGCCCTCGAAACTGCTGCTGGCCGCGGCGAAACGCGCCCATCATGCCCGCACCGCCGACATTTTCGGCATATCCGCGCCGCCGCAGATCGACGGCAAGGCGGTGATGCAGCGCCTTCGACGCGAACGCGACCGTTTTGCCCAAGGCGTTCGCGACGGGTTCAAGCGGCTGCCGCAGGGCGTCGCGATCACGGCGCGGGCGCGATTTGCGGGGCCGAACCGCCTGCTGTTGGATGACGGGCGCAGCGTCACCGCCGCGCGCACGGTCATCGCGACCGGATCGGCCCCCGCGATCCCCGGTCCTTTTCAGCATTTGGGCGATCTGATCCTGACCAATGACAATGTTTTCGAACTGCCCGACCTTCCCGAAAGCCTTGCGGTGATCGGCGCGGGCGTCATCGGGTTGGAACTGGCGCAGGCCATGGCGCGTCTGGGCGTGCGGGTTGCCGTCTTTGATCGGGCAAACCAGATCCGCCTGTCACGCCAGCCGGCGATCAATCAGGCGATCGCGCAGGCGCTTGGTGCGGAATTCGCCATCCATCACGGCAGTTCGCCCACGCCGTCCCGCGTCGACGGCAAGCTGCGATTGGACTGGGGTGCAGGGCGCAGCGACATGTTCGATCATGTGCTGATCGCCGCAGGCCGTCCGCCGCAAGTGGCGGGGCTGGATCTGGACCGAACCGGCGCGACACTGGACGAACGGGGTATGCCCACCTTTAACGACCAGACCATGCAGATCGAGGATCTGCCGATCTTCATCGCGGGCGATGTGAATGGCGCGCGTCCGGTCCTGCACGAAGCCTCGCAGGAAGGCGCGATTGCCGGGCGAAATGCCGCGCGGTTTCCACAGGTCCAACCTTTTGACCGATCACCGCAATTCACCATCACTTTTACCGATCCACCGATTGCCCGCATCGGCAAGGGTCCGGATGACGCCGCCTGTGTCGGCCTGTCGGATTACGGCAATCAGGGCCGCGCGCGGGTCGAGGATCAGGCGCAGGGCAGCGTGCATCTTTATGCCGATAGTCAGGACCGCCTGATCGGCGCCGACCTGTTCGCGCCCGGCGGCGATCACCTGGCGCATCTGCTGCTTTGGGCGGTGATCGAGGGGGCGACCGCCACCGAACTGCTGAACCGACCGTTTTATCATCCCACGCTGGAGGAAGGCCTGCGTTCCGCATTGCGCCAGATCTGCAGGGCGTCCGACACCGCCCTTCCCCCCAATCAGGATTGCGGCAATCCGCCGGGCAGCTAGAAAGGGCCGACCATGACAGAAACGATCATTGATCTTGGTCAGGGTTTCTGGTCGATCCGTGGCGATCTTCGGCTGGGTGGCGTGGTGAATGTCGGCACGCAGGCCTCGCTGATCCGCCGATCAAACGGGCGTTTCGTGATGCTGGACAGCTACCGACCGTCGGGCGCGGTGCATCGCGACCTGATGGCACTGACCGAAAATGGCCGCGCGGTCGAGGCGGTGTTGAACCTGCACCCGTTCCACACGCTGCATTGCAAGGCAATGGCGCAGGAATTGCCGAACGCGACCTTCTATGGCTCGGCCCGGCATCGCGCGAAGGCGTCGGACCTGAACTGGGCCGACGATCCGGTCGAAAGCCCCGCCGTCGCCGCATTGTTCCCAGAGTTGCAGTTCTCGCTGCCCGCCGGGATCGATTATATCAGCGGCAATGAAAAGGTGCATGCCGGATCGCTGCTGGCCTACCACCCCGCCAGTCGCAGCCTGCATGTCGATGACACGCTGAATGTGCTGCCGATTCCGAGGTGGCTTCGCAGTCTGCTGGGCCTGCCGCGCCTGTCCTTCCACCCCACGGTGAAAAGCGCGCTGAAACCTCAGGCCGGGGCGGCGGCCAGCTTCTGCGACTGGGCCGATGACCTGGCGGACCGTTGGGCCGACACCCGCAATCTGTGTGCGGCGCATTCCGCGCTGATCCGTCTTGATGATGGAGAATTCGCCGCCAGCCTGCACGCCATCACGGCACGGCAACGGCGGAAATTCAGAAAGGCCGGGTTGATCGGCGCTGCATAGGTCCGTCTTGCGTTACACCCGCCCTGAAAGAAGAAACCCGCCCAAAGGGGCGGGTTTCGTGATTTTCTAGCCGCCGAAATCGTCCAGCATGATGTCTTCGCGATCGACCCCAAGATCCAGCAGCATATTGATGACCGACTGGTTCATGATGGGGGGGCCGCACATGTAATATTCGCAATCTTCCGGGTTCGGATGATTCTTCAGATATTCTTCGAACAGCACATTGTGGATGAAGCCGGTATAGCCACCCCAATCGTCCTCGGGCAGGGCGTCGGACAACGCGACATGCCAGGTGAAGTTCGGGAACTCTTTGGCCAGCTCGTCGAAATCCTCGACGAAGAACATCTCGCGCTTGGACCGGGCCCCGTACCAGAAGGTGATCTTGCGATCCTTGTTCTTCAGGCGCTTAAGCTGGTCGAAGATGTGGCTGCGCATCGGCGCCATGCCCGCACCGCCGCCGATGAAGACCATTTCCTTTTCGGTCTCGCGGGCGAAGAATTCGCCGAATGGGCCCGAAATGGTGACCTTGTCGCCGGGTTTCAGGTTGAAGATATAGGACGACATCTTGCCCGGCGGGATGCCCTCGGTGCGCGGCGGCGGCGTGGCGATCCGGACGTTCAGCATGATCATGCCCTTTTCATCCGGATAGTTCGCCATCGAATAGGCCCGCTCGATCGGTTCATCGACGACGGACTCGTATTGCCAGATGTTGAACTTGTCCCAGTCCTCGCGATATTCTTCCTGCACATCGAAATCGCTGTATTTCACGCGATGCGCGGGGGCCTCGATCTGGATATAGCCGCCGGCGCGGAAATTCACGTCCTCGCCTTCGGGCAGTTCCAGAACCAGCGCCTTGATGAAGGTCGCGACGTTTTCGTTGGAACGCACGGTGCATTCCCACTTTTTCACGCCGAAAACTTCTTCGGGCACCTCGACATGCATGTCCTGCTTGACCGCGACCTGACAGGACAGGCGGTCGCCGCAGGCGGCCTCGCGCTTGGTGATGTGGCTTTCCTCGGTCGGCAGGATCGAGCCGCCGCCTTCCAGCACGCGCACGCGGCACTGGGCACAGGTGCCGCCACCGCCGCAGGCCGAGGGCACGAACAGCTTTTCGGCCGCAAGAGTCTGCAACAGCTTGCCCCCTGCGGGGACCGAGATGGTCTTTTCGCCGTTGATGGTGATGTTGACGTTGCCCGACGACACCAGCCGCGAACGTGCGACCAGGATGATCGACACCAGGGCGACGACGATCAGCGAGAAGAGCAGGACGCCAAGAGAGAATGTCTGCATCGAATGCTCCTCAGAGGTTGACGCCAGAGAAGGACATGAAGGCCATGGCCATCAGTCCTGCACTGATGAAGGTGATCCCCAGACCCTGAAGCCCCTCGGGGATGTCAGAGTATTTCAGCTTTTCGCGCACACCGGCCATCGCCGTGATCGCCAGCGCCCAGCCAAAGCCCGAGGACAGGCCATAGACGGTCGATTGCGCCAGGTCATAGTCGCGTTCCACCATGAACAGCGACCCGCCCAGAATGGCGCAGTTCACCGTGATCAGCGGCAGAAACACCCCAAGCGCGTTGTAAAGCGGCGGGAAATACTTATCGAGGATCATTTCCAGGATCTGAACCATCGCGGCGATCACCCCGATATACGAGATCAGGCCAAGGAAGGTCAGGTCCACATCGGGAAAGCCCGCCCATGCCAGCGCACCGGGCGCCAGCAGATAGGTCAGGATCAGGTTGTTGGCCGGAACCGTGATCGCCTGAACCAGCGTCACCGAGATGCCAAGCCCGATCGCGGTGCCGATCTTCTTCGACACGGCCAGAAAGGTGCACATGCCAAGAAAGAAGGCCAGCGCCATGTTCTCGACAAAGATGGCCTTCACGGCAAGAGAGACGAGTGCTTCCATCAGTGGGCCTCTACCGTCTGAATGCGATATTCACGCTCTTCGACCTGCTCCGGCTTCCAGGTACGGAAGGCCCAGATCAGCAGACCGATCACGAAGAAGGCCGAGGGCGGCAGCAGCAGCAGGCCGTTTGGCACATACCAGCCACCGTTGTTGACCGTCTCGAAGATCGTGATGCCGAACAGCGAGCCGGAACCGAACAGCTCGCGGATGGTGCCGACCAGCATCAGGATCAGGCCATAGCCCAGACCGTTGCCGACGCCATCGACGAAGGACGCGAAGGGCGGGTTCTTCATGGCAAAGGCTTCGGCCCGGCCCATCACGATGCAGTTGGTGATGATCAGGCCGACAAAGACCGACAGCGTCTTCGAGATTTCATAGGCATAGGCTTTCAGAACCTGATCGACCACGATCACCAGCGAGGCGATGATGATCATCTGCACGATGATCCGGATCGAGGACGGGATCTGGCTGCGCAGCACCGAAATGAACATCGACGAAAACGCGGTCACGGTGGTCACGGCGATGGTCATCACCAGCGCAACCTGCATCGACGAGGTCACGGCCAGGGCCGAGCAGATGCCCAGCACCTGCAAGGTGATCGGGTTGTTGTCGACCATCGGGTCGACGAGCATGCTCCGATAGGTCTGGGCCATCAGATTTCTCCTGCTCTTACACGTTCCAGGAAGGGCTCGAAGCCGCGCTCGCTCATCCAGAAGCGGACGAGGTTGTCGACCCCGCGCGAGGTCAGCGTGGCCCCCGACAGCGCGTCGACGTAATAGTCGCGACCGGCTGCGGGCGGGGTCTTGGCGACGGTGATCGCCAATTCGCCCTCGCCATCATCGGTGCGCAGCTTCTTGTCGCGCCACAGCGCCTTCCAGCGGGGGTTGTCAACCTCGGCGCCAAGACCCGGCGTTTCGGCATGTTCATAGAACTGCAGGCCGTAGATGGTGTTGCCGTCCTCTTCGATGGCCATGAAGCCATAAAGCGTGGACCACAGGCCATAGCCATAGACAGGCAGGATCACCTTATCCAGCGTGCCGTCTTCGTTGCGCAGCAGATAGACGGTGACGTAATTGGCCTGACGGCCGATGCTGGCGGGGTCATCCTCCAGCGGGGCGGACAGGGTCAGGTCATCGGCTGCGGCACGGTCGTCAAAGCTGTCGGCTTCGAACTGATCGGTGAATTCACCGCTTGCCAGTTCCAGCACATGCGGCTCGAACGCGTCAAAGGCCTCGGCCACGTCGATGCCGTCTTCATAGACACCGGCGACCTGCAGGATGTTGACCTGCTTGTCCAGCGCGGCATTGCGTTCCTGCAACGGGCGCAGCGACACCGCGGCCGAGGACACGACCATCGAAGCCACAAGGCACAGGCCCAGGGCCACGACGACGGTCTTGACCGTGTTGTCGGCTGGCGCGTCCAGAAAGCGGCGCAGCAGGCCCTTGCGGGCCACGACCTCGCCCTCGGGGGCGGGAATGTCGCGATCGGGCGGGTTCATCTCGGGGGTGAACTGCGCCTCATCGGACGGGTTCTGGTTATCCTTGTCAGGCATGCCGACGAGCCCTCCTGCGGATATTGGCCTGCACGACGAAATAGTCGATCAGCGGGGCGAAAACATTGCCGAAGAGGATGGCCAGCATCATGCCTTCGGGGAAGGCCGGGTTCACGACGCGGATCATCACGACCATGAAGCCGATCAGCGCGCCATAGATATAGCGGCCCAGATTGGTATGCGATCCCGACACCGGTTCGGTCACCATGAAGACCAGACCGAACGCATAGCCGCCCATCACCAGATGCCAGTACCAGGGCGTGGCGAAGGCCGGATTGCTGTCCGATCCGATCCAGTTCAGCAGCGTCGAAAAGGCGATCATGCCCAGCAGGCAGCCCACGACCATGCGGTGATTGGCGATCCTCGTCAGCAACAGGAAGGCAAGGCCCAGAAGACAGGCGATGGTCGAGGTTTCGCCCATGCTGCCCTGAATCGTGCCGACAAAGGAATCCATCCAGGTGATACCATAGGTCGCCAGTGCGGCGGGGCCTTCGGCGGCCGTGACGGCCAGCGCGGTCGCGCCCGAAAAACCGTCAACCGGGGTCCAGATCGTATCGCCCGACATATAGGCGGGATAGGCGAAATACAGGAATGCCCGTCCGACCAGCGCCGGGTTCAGGAAGTTCTTGCCGGTGCCGCCGAACACTTCCTTGCCGATGACCACGCCAAAGGAAATCCCCAGCGCGACCTGCCACAGCGGCGTAGAAGCCGGCAGGATCAGCGTGTACAGCATCGAAGTGACCAGAAAGCCCTCGTTGACCTCGTGGCGGCGGACGGTGGCAAAGACCACTTCCCAAAAGCCACCCGCGACCAGCGTCACGATATAGATGGGCAGGAAATACAGCAGCCCGTGCAGCATGTTGGCCAACGGGTTGGTGGCATCAAAGCCGATGCCCAGCCCCTCGATGATGGCGGCACGCCAGCCCGAAGCCCCGAATTCGGCAATCGCCATATTCGTCTGCAGGCCGACATTATATAGGCCGAACAGGATACAGGGGATGGTCGCGATCACGACATAGGTCATGATCCGCTTCATATCGATATAGCTGCGCGCATGCGGCGCGGCGGTGGTGACGGTCTTTGGCGTGAACAGGAAGCTCTCGACCATTTCGTAAAGCGGGAAGTAGCGTTCGTACTTGCCCCCCTTTTCGAAGCTGGGCTCGATCCTGTCGAAGAAGCTGCGCAAACCCATATGTCAGCCCTCCTTCTCGATCTTGGTCAGGCAGTCGCGCAATGCCATCCCGTATTCATATTTGGCAGGGCAGGCGAAACCGACCAGCCCCAGATCTTCCTCGTCCAGTTCCAGCGCGCCAAGCGCCTGTGCCTGATCGGTGTCCATGACCAGCAGCGCACGCAGCAACTGGGTCGGCAGGAAGTCCTGCGGCATCAGCTGTTCGAAGGTGCCGATCGGCACCATGGCGCGGCGGCCGCCATTCAGGTTCGTGGTCAGGCGGTACAGCTTGGTGGCAAAGGCCGAACCAAGCACCGGCTGAAACGCGAATTTCGAGGGCATCGGACGGATCCAGCCCATCGGGATCTGCTTGTGATCCTCCTCGATCAGGGTGATCTGGCGGGCATATCGGCCCAGATAGGCGTCAGCGCCCTCGCCCGCGCGGCCACTGAGGACCGAACCCGAAATCACGCGCATCGGCAGACCTTCGGGATTGTCCTGCGCACATAGCTGTCCCATCGACGCGCCCGCGACGGTGCGCACCAGACGCGGCTTGCTGGCCAGCGGGCCGGCCACGGCGATCACACGGCTCATGTCCAGACGGCCCGTCAGCATCAGGCGACCGATGGCGATCACGTCCTGATAGCCGATCGTCCAGACCGTCTTGTCGGCTGTCGGCGGGGCCAGGAAATGGATATGCGTGCCCGGCAGACCTGCCGGATGCGGACCCGAGAAGGTGGCGGCGCTGACACCCGCGACATCACCACCCGGCACATTGGCCCCGGCCTCGTGGCACAGGAAGGTGCTGCCCTCGGTCAGAAGGGCGATGGCTTCCAGACCGCGAACAAAGGCATCGGCGGATTCCGCGATGATCGGCGCGGGGTCCGGCGACAGCGGCTCGGTATCCATGGCGTTCACGAAGATCGCGGCGGGACGGCTGGCGGCATCGGGCACCTTGGAATAGGGCCGCGTGCGGAACGAGGTCCACAGACCTGCCGCGCACAGACGCTGCGCCACACCCTCGGCGGTGGTGACATCCCCAAGCGCCGAAAAATCGACGGCAGGCGCGGCGGCCTCGTCGATTTCGATCTCGACGCTGATCAATTTGCGCCGCGCGCCGCGATGGATTGCCTTGATCCGCCCCGACACGGGCGAGGTGATCAGCGCGTCGGGATTGTCCTTGTGGGACAGGATCGGTGCGCCCGCCCCGACGATATCGCCTTCCTCGACCGCAAGCCGCGGCTTCAATCCAAGATAGTCTGCGCCCAGCAGCGCGACCGTCCTGATGTCTGCATTTACCGGTGGGCCGTTTTCGGCTGCCCCCTCGATCGGAAGATCGAGACCTCTTTTGAATGAGTAGTGTTGCACTTGGATCGCCATCTGTTTAGTCGCGCGTCTTATGCAACGCCGGGCCGCCAAACAAAACCGGGTGAAGCGCCGCACCACGCATTTTTTTTCACCCGACGCCGGTTGCGGCTGTAAAACTCAGCCCATATTGAGACGCAACGCCCAATTTCCCGGAGGCATGTCCCGTGTCCGTCACTCAGCGATTCTCTCGGCGCTCGTTCCTGATCCTGTCGACCGTGTCGGCCACCGCCCTTGTTTCCGGCAAGGCCGAAGCCAAAGAACCTCTCCGCCTGTCGGGCCCGACGATGGGCACGACCTATAATATCGTCGCGGTGCCCCACGGACAGGATATCGACAAGGACGCCCTGCAATCGGCCATCGACGCCGCACTGGCCAAGGTCAATGCGCAGATGTCGAACTGGGACGAGACCTCGGAAATCTCGCGGCTGAACGCCGCGCCCCAAGGCGAACTGGTCGTATTGTCGCCCGAATTGTCGGAGCTTCTGCACAGCGCGATGCAGGTGCATGAGGTCAGCGAGGGCCGCTTTGACATTACCGTCGGCCCGCTGATTGATGCCTGGGGTTTTGGCTCTAAAGATGCCGGACCGCGCGTTCCCAGCGACAGCGAGATCGAACAGGCGATGGCCCGCAGCGGCCAAAGCCGCGTTCTGGACCTGTCGGACGACGGGCTGCGCAAGACGGCCGACGGGGTGGAAATCTATCTGTCGGCGATCGGCAAGGGCTATGGCGTGGACCGCGTCGCCGATGTGATGCGCGATTTCGGCCTGAAAGATTTCATGGTCGAGATCGGCGGCGAAATCTATGCCTCGGGCCGCAATGCGGGCGGCACGCCGTGGCAGATCGGGATCGAGTCGCCCCTGGCCGGCGATCGTGCCCTGCACAGCGTGGTCGATGTGTCGGGCATGGGCATGGCGACATCGGGCGATTACCGCAATTTCTTCGAGGTGGATGGCAAGCGCTATTCCCATATCATCGACCCGGCGACCGGCCGCCCGATCCTGCATCAGACCGTATCGACGACCGTGCTGGCCGATGACGCGATGACCGCCGATGCATGGGCGACCGCGATGCTGGTTCTTGGGCGCGAACGTGGCGTGCAGATCGCGGATGAACAGGGGCTTGCCGTTCTGTTCATCGACCGCGACCCCGACCAAGGTTTTGTCGCCACCGCCAGCCGCCGCTTTGGCGAACTGCAACCGGACCAGTAAGGAGGTCGCCATGGAAACCGCCGCCCTCGCATTCTTTTTCCTGTGCCTGATCATGCTGGGCATGGCCGTCGGCGTGATCTTTTCCGGTCGCCGCATCAAGGGCAGCTGCGGCGGGTTGAACGCTATCGGCGACGCCGACCAATGCCTTGTGTGCAAGAAGGAAATCGATCCCGAAAGCCCGTTGCGCGAACGACTGGCCTGCCCGCGCGCCCGCCAGATGATGGAGCGGATGGAGGCCGAGGCCTAGGCGGTCGACCCTAGTTCGGGCCGGACATCGGCACCAGCCCAAGGATCAGAAAGGCGGCGGCGGCGATCAGCCCGGTCGCCCAAAGCTGCCAGCGCGGCCCTTCGTTCTTCCAGACGGCACGATAGCGATAGCCCGCAAGGCAGCCCAGAACGAACAGAATTGTCGCGCTTGTCGGGGTAAGTAGCGGCAAGGTCGAAAAAATCTGAACCACTCCTGTGCTTATGCGGTTTAGACTAGGTCGCATAACCGCTGAAACAGCGACAAGCAAGGAGCCATGACCATGCCCGAATCCTATCGCCCGCATCTGCGCAAGGACGACGCCGAGCACCGCACCGCAAGCCAGTCGGTTTCGACCAATACGTCGAACGCGAATGCGCAGGTGGGGGATCTGCTGCATGAAAAGACCGGGGACTTGTACACGATCCGCCCGCAGCAGACCCTGCACGAAGCGGTCGAGATGCTGCGCGACCACAATATCGGCGCGCTGCCGGTGACAGATGCCAATGGCGCGCTGATCGGCATCCTGTCCGAACGTGACATCGTGCGCAAACTGGCCGAAACGCCGGGACGCACCCTGCCGCACAAGGTCGAAGAGGTGATGACTCGCAATGTCGAAACCTGCACCGCAGAGGAACCGCTGGTCACCGTCCTGACCCGCATGACCCAGGGGCGTTTTCGCCACATGCCCGTCGTCGAGGGAGAGTCGCTGGTCAATCTGGTCACGATCGGCGACGTGGTGCATTTCCGCCTGACCCAGCTGGAACTGGAAGCGTTGCAAATCAAGCAGTTGATCGTCGGATGACGTGACATTCTTCCGGGACGCCCCTTGATAATCAACGGGCGGCCCGGTCCTATTGGCGGCAACAGGACCGGCCACCAAAGGACCCCCGCATGACCACCCGTCCCGATCGCCCATTGGGCGCCATTCCGCTTGAAACCATGGCAAAGCTTTCAGGGCTGGAGCTGTTCACCAGGATGATCGCGGGGGAACTGCCCTCTCCGCCGGTCTCGGAAGTGTCGAACCAGTGGATGACATCGGTAGAGAAGGGTCGCGTGACCTGGACCTGCTCGCCCCCTGCGAATTTCGTCAATCCGATGGGCGGGGTGCATGGCGGCTGGGCGATGACGGTTCTGGACAGCGCACTGGCCTGTGCGGTGCATTCGGCGCTGCCGGCCGGTCGCGGCTATACCACGGTCGAGGTCAAGACAAACCTGACGCGCGCCCCCAGGCTGGGTGAGACATATACCTGTCTGGGCGAGGTCATCACCCTTGGCCGCAGCATCGGCACATCCGAAGCCAAGCTGGTCGATCAGGATGGCCGCGTCATGGCCTTTGGCACCACGACCTGCCTGATCATGGACATGCCCGGCTAGGCCAGCGTCTGCCCCAGCCAGTCCAGAAAGACCGCCAATCGCCGCAAGCCCGACGCACGGGTCAGATACAGCGCAGAAATAGCAAGGGGTTGTGCATCCAACTGGTCGGGGAACAGCTCGACCAGGCGACCCTGCGCGATGTCGTCGGCCACCATGAAATCGGAAAACCGCGCGATCCCCATGCCGCCCAGCACAAGGCTGCGTACGGCCTCGCCATTCGCAGCCTCGACCGATGAGGTCAGGGCAAGGGGTGCCTCTGATCCGCGAAACCGCAGGCTGTTGATATGGTCGGGCGCGGTAAAGCGCACCTGTGACAGGCGCAGCAGATCGGCGGGCGTGTCGGGCCAGCCGCAGCGATCCAGATAATCGGGGGCGGCGCACAATTTCCACGGGGTCCGGCCCAGCCGACGGTGCAACTGATCGCCATTGCCAAGCGGGCCAAAGCGGATCGCCACATCGGCATGGCTGTCGATCAGGTCCACCGGGCGGTCGGTCATGTCCAGCGTGACGTGAACCTGCGGATATTGCCGGTGAAAATCGGCCAGTCGTGGCGCGATCACATGCAGAACGAAAGGCACCGGGGCGTTCACCCGCAGCGGCCCGCGCGGTGTGCGGCTGCCATGCGCCAGATCGGCCAGTGACTCCGTCTGTCGCACGATGTCCTGCGCCGTTTGCAGCAATTGCCGCCCCTCGGGCGTCAGTTCGATGGCGCGGGTCGATCGCCGCAACAGGCTGACCCCAAGCAACTGTTCCAACCGCGTCACCGTCCGGCTGAGTGTCGAGGGCGCGACCCCCAGCCGGCGCCCGGCCTCGGCAAAGCCGCCATCCTCGACCACCGCGACAAAGGCCGCCAAATCGCGCGTTTGAGGCAATTCGTGCATTTGACGCAAAGACCCTTTGCCAACCTGTCTGTTCACGCAAAAGCCTAACCGATCCATATGGGCCGGGAAACCGAAACAGGAGTTTCCCCAATGCCACTCGCCCTTCTGGCGCTGACAATCAGCGCCTTTGCCGTCGGCACGACCGAGTTCGTGATCGTCGGCCTTATCCCGACCATCGCCGCCGATCTTGGCGTTTCCCTTCCCTCGGCCGGCCTGCTGGTCAGCCTTTATGCGCTTGGCGTGACCATCGGTGCACCGGTTCTGACCGCAATGGCAGGCCGGATGCCGCGCAAGACGCTGCTGCTGTCGTTGCTGGTGCTTTTCATCGCGGGCAATGCCTTTGCCGCCTATGCACCGGGCTATAACAGCCTGATCGTCGCCCGTTTCCTGACCGGGTTGGCCCATGGCGTGTTCTTTGCCATCGCCTCGACCATCGCCACGGATCTGGTCGAGCGTGAAAAGGAAAGTTCGGCCATCGCGATGGTCTTTCTTGGCCTGACCGTTGCGCTGGTCACCGGTGTTCCGCTGGGAACCTGGATCGGCCAGATCTTTGGTTGGCAATCGACCTTCCTTGGCGTTGTTGCGCTTGGCGTCATCGGTCTGATCGCCTCGGCCGTGCTGGTGCCATCGAACCTGCGTCAGGGTTCGGCGCCGGGATTACGCGAACAGGCCCGCGTGCTGACCTCGCCCCGGCTGCTGCTTGTCTATCTGATCACCGCGGTCGGCTATGGCGGCAATTTCATCGCCTTCACCTATCTGGCACCGATGCTGACCGATGTGACCGGCCTCAGCGTGGGTGCGGTCAGCCTGGTCATCCTGCTTTATGGCGCGTCGGTTGCCGTGGGTAATATCGTTGGCGGCAAGCTGGCCGATCGCATGGGGGCCGTGCCCGCGCTGACCTTGATCTTCGTCGGCCTGACGGTCGTGTTGTTCGCCCTTGGCCTTGTCCTGACCTCGCCCGTCGCGACCATTGCTGTGATTGCGGTCTGGGGTGGCTTTGCCTTTGCCAATGTGCCGCCCTTGCAGGTCTATGTGGTGCAGATTGCCCGCGAGGTTTCGCCCGACTCGGTCGATGTCGCGTCTGGCCTGAATATCGGCGCATTCAATCTGGGCATTGCGCTTGGCGCGTGGGCCGGTGGCCTGATCGTCGAGGGTCTCGGCCTTGCCGCGGCCCCCTATCTTGGCGCGCTGGTCGTTGCCGTCGGCATCCTGCTGACCCGCCTGTCGGGGCGTCTGGACCGCAGCTCCGCGACCGGCAGCCGTACCGTTCCCGCAGAATAAAGGAAGATCGACATGAGCATCTTGAATATCGGACCTGCCGCCATTCCCAGCCTTGGCCTTGGCACCTTCAAGATGAAGGAGGGCGAAGCGCGCGAGATCACCAAGGCCGCATTGGCCGAGGGCTATCGCCATATCGACACCGCGCAGGCCTATGAAAACGAGATCGAGGTGGGCGAGGGCATCCGTGCCTCGGCCACGCCGCGCGACCAGATCTTTCTGACGACCAAGATCCTGCCACGCGACTTTGCCGCCGCCGATTTCCGCAAGGCGGCCGAGGCCAGCCTGAAGGCGCTTGGCACCGATTATGTCGACCTGCTGTTGCTGCACTGGCCGTCAAAAGAGGTCGCGCTGTCCGAAACCCTGCCGGTGCTGGATCAGCTGATCGACGAGGGCAAGGTCCGCTTTGGCGGCGTGTCGAACTTTACCATCCCGATGCTGGAACAGGCCCGCGACATCCTGCAAGCGCCGCTGGCCGCCAATCAGGTCGAGATGCATCCCTTCATCGACCAAACCAGGCTGCGCGCCTTCATGCAACAGGCGGATATCCCGTTGCAGGCCTATGCCCCGCTGGCACAGGGGCGCGTGATGGAAAACGCGGTCATGGCCGAGATCGCCGAGACGCATCAGACCAGTGCCGCCGCGATTGCCGTCGCATGGCTGCTGCACAAGCCCGGTGTGATCGCCCTGCCGAAAACCGCCAAACCCTCGCGTCTTGCGGGCAATCTGGCGGCTGCGGAAATCGCGCTGAGCCCTGACCAGATCGCGCGGATCGACGCGCTGGTTCGGCCCGATGGCCGTATCGTCGCCCCTGAAGGTCTTGCGCCCGACTGGGACGACTGACCCAGCCAACAGCCCCGCCCTGACCGGCGGGGCCTCAGGCCTGTGGCAGGACCAGCCCCGCGCAGGCCGCGCTGTCACCGCCACAGCAATCCTGCAACAGGAACCGCACCAGTCCATTCACCGCCTGAAAGCTGGGCGCATAGAACACCTCGCGGTGCTGCCGTTCGCTGGTGACCAGACCGGCGCGTTTCAGCACCGCAAGATGCCCCGACAGGGTCGAGGGCTTCAGGTCCAGAAGCCGCCCCACCTCCATCGCCGGGGTGCCGTCGGGGCCGCGCTGAACCAGCAGGCGAAAGATGGCAAGCCGCGTATCATGGGCAAGGGCGCCAAAGGCGTCGATGGCAAGGTTCTGATCCATATTTCGTAAATACGCGAAATGACGGATATTGACAAGCCGTGCGCCACAGGCCTAGAAGGCATCAATTCGCAATTTCGCGAAATGACGAAATCATGACAGCCGCCGCACCGGAGATCCGCATGACCGACACCCCGGCCCCCGCCCCAATGGGCAGTTTCGAACGCCTGCTGACCGTCTGGGTCGCGCTGGCCATGGTGGCGGGCATCGCCATCGGCACTCTGGCCCCCGGCCTGGTCCAGGGCATTGCCGGGGCCGAGATCGCCTCGATCAACATGGTGGTCGCGGTGCTGATCTGGGCGATGGTCTATCCGATGATGGTCAGCGTCGATTTCGGCGCCGTGGCCGGCGTTGCCCGCCAACCCAGGGGCCTGCTGGTGACACTGGTGGTGAATTGGCTGATCAAGCCTTTCACCATGGCGCTGCTGGCGGTTCTGTTCTTCGATCACATCTTTGCGCCCTGGATCGCGCCGCAGGATGCCGCCCAATATATCGCGGGCCTGATTCTGCTGGGCGCCGCGCCATGTACCGCGATGGTCTTTGTCTGGGCACAGCTGACACGGGGCGACGCGACCTACACGCTGGTGCAGGTGTCGGTGAACGACCTGATCATGGTCGTGGCCTTCGCCCCGATCGTGGCGCTGCTGCTGGGCGTGACCGAGATCGTCGTGCCCTGGGACACGCTGGTCCTTGCGACGCTGCTTTATGTCGTGCTGCCCCTTGTCGCCGGATTGATCACCCGGCGCGTGCTGGGCTCGGCGCGGGCGATCGACGCGTTCACCGCCCGGATCAAGCCGCTGTCGATGATCGGGCTGATCGCGACGGTCGCGATCCTGTTCGGGTTGCAGGGCGACACGATCCTTGACCGTCCGGGCGTCATCCTGCTGATCGCGGTGCCGATCCTGATCCAAAGTTACGGCATCTTCGCGCTGGCCTATGGCGCGGCCTACCTGATGCGGGTGCCGCACAAGATCGCCGCCCCCTGCGCGCTGATCGGCACCTCGAATTTCTTTGAACTGGCCGTCGCCGTCGCGATCAGCCTGTTCGGCTTGAACTCGGGCGCGGCGCTTGCCACGGTCGTCGGCGTGCTGGTCGAAGTGCCCGTGATGCTGTCGCTGGTGGCCTTTGCCAACCGCACCCGTTACCGCTTTGCCAAGGACTGAGCCATGATCGTCATTCATCACAATCCCAAATGCGGCACGTCGCGCAATGTGCTGGCCTTCATCCGCGCCAGCGGGGTCGAGCCGGTGATCATCGACTATCTGCAGGAAGGCTGGACCCGGCCACAGCTTCTGGCGCTGTTCGCGGCGGCGGGGCTGACACCGCGACAGGCGTTGCGCGACAAACGCTCGCCCGCCGAGGAAATGGGGCTGCTGGCCCAAGGCGTCACCGATGACGATCTGCTGGACGCGATGATCCGTCATCCTGTTCTGGTCAACCGTCCCATCGTGTGCAGCCCCAAGGGCGTGCGCCTGTGCCGTCCGTCCGAAACCGTTTTCGATCTGCTGGACAACTTGCCCAACGGCGTGATCCGCAAAGAGGACGGCCAGATCGTCAACACCGAAACCAAGGCCCGCGCATGACCGACACCCCACAGATCAGCGAAGCCGGCTTTGCCGCGATCGACCCCGATCAACTGTTCCCCACCACCCGCAGCCGACACGCCCCGCGCATCCTGATCCTCTACGGATCGCTGCGCGACCGCAGTTTTTCGCGCTTTGCCGCCGAAGAGGCCGGTCGCATCCTGACCCGTCTGGGCGCCGATGTGCGGATCTTCGATCCCCGCGATCTGCCCCAACCCGACACGGTGCCGCTGGACCACCCCAAGGTCGCCGAACTGCGCGATCTGGTGCAGTGGTCGGAAGGCATGGTCTGGTCCTCGCCTGAGCGGCATGGCGCCATGACCGGCATCATGAAAAGTCAAATCGACTGGATTCCCCTGTCGCTGGGATCGGTGCGGCCGACGCAGGGCAAGACGCTGGCCGTGATGCAGGTCTGCGGCGGGTCGCAATCCTTCAACACGGTCAATCAGCTGCGCATCCTTGGCCGCTGGATGCGGCTGCTGACGATTCCGAACCAATCCTCGGTCGCGAAGGCATGGGACGAATTCGACGAGGATGGCCGCATGAAGCCCTCGCCCTATTACGACCGGATCGTCGATGTGATGGAAGAGCTGGTGAAATTCACCCTGCTGACCCGCGACATCAAGGATCATCTGGTCGACCGCTATTCCGAACGTGTCGAAAGCCACGACGCGCTGTCGCAGCGCGTCAATCAGGCAAAGGCCGTCGCGAAGTAAAGGGCGCGGCGCGGAACGACCCGGCCCCGCGCCGCCATGAACCTCAGATGCGATCCGCAGGCAGAAAGCGCCGCGCGGCATTCCCCCAGCAGATGTCATGGACCAGCCTGTCCAGCGCGGCCCGATCGTTCGGCAGCAACCCGTCCTGCACCTGCCGTCCCAACATCCGGCACAGCAGGCGGCGGAAATATTCGTGCCGCGTGAAGGACAGGAAGGACCGGCTGTCGGTCAGCATTCCCAGGAAGGTCGAGATCAGCCCCATCTGCGCAAGATCGGTCATCTGACGCTCCATCCCGTCAAGCTGGTCGTTGAACCACCACGCGGTGCCGACCTGCACCTTGCCGGGGCGCGATCCGTCCTGGAAATTGCCCGCCGTCGTCGCCAGCACCGCGTTATGTGCGGGGTTCACCGAATACAGCACCATGTCCGGCAGCTGGTCGGTCCGGTCCAGCCGGTCCAGCAGCGCGTTCAGCGGCTGCGCGATGGCAAAGTCGTTCATCCCGTCCGCGCCCGCATCGCGGCCCACGCGGTCCAGCAGGCGCTGGCGGTTGTTGCGCAGGGGCGCAAGATGCAGCTGCATGACGATGCCGCGTTCGGCATAGGCGCGCCCCAACCCGACGAACAGGGCCGAGCGGATGGCGGCGGCCTCGTCCGGGGTCGGAGCCTCGCCCGCAAGGCGGCGGTTCAGCGCGGCGGTCAGCTGATCCTCGGACCATTCGGGGCCGGCCTCCAGCCGCTCGATGCCGTGATCGGCGGCGCGGCAGCCATGATCGACAAAGACGTCCAGCCGCTGGATCAGCGCCTGCAGAAGCGGCGCGAAGCCGTCGATCCGGATCCCCGTCAGCTCGGCCAGACGCGCGATCCACGGGGCAAAGCCCTCATCCTCGACCTTGAAGGCCGCATCGGGGCGGAAGCTGGGCGCGACGACAAGGTCGGGATCGCCCTGCATCGCGCGGTGATGGGCCAGGTCGTCCAGCGGATCGTCGGTCGTGCCGACAAAGCGCACCTTCATCTGCCGCAGCAGACCGCGCGCGCCGAAATCCGGCCCCGGCAGCGCCGCATTCGCGACATCCCAGACCCGGTCTGCGGTATCCGGCGACAGGACGGTGCCGTCCAGCCCGAAGAAGCGCCACAGCTCCAGATGCGACCAGTGGTGGACGGGGTTCATCACCAGCGCGGGCATGGCGCGGGCGAAGGCGTCGAATTTCTGGCGGTCGGTCGCGGGACCGGTGCACAGATCCTCGGGGATGCCGGCCCACCGCATGACGCGCCACTTGTAGTGGTCATGCGCCAGCCACAGCTGGCCCAGATTGTCCCAGTGGTGGTCCTGCGCGATCTCGGCCGGGGGAAGGTGGTTGTGGTAATCCACGATGGGCAGATCGGCCACAACATCGTGGTACATGCGTTGCGCTGCGGGCGTGTCCAGCAGGAAGTCGGGCCCCAGGAATTCGGTCATGCTGCCCCCATGGCGTTGGCGATGGCGGTGCGGGCGCCGGTCCGCACGATGTTCAGATAGGCGCTGGCGATGGGCGCGGCAAAGCGCGGATCGGCGGCCAGTTCCACCAGGAAGACCTGCGTCAGCGCCAGCATCGCGGTGACGTAATCGCCGCCATCCTGCGTGTCCGCGACCACCTGTGCCAGCCTGTCGGCCATCGGGTCGGCGGGCTTGCCGCCGCCTTCGACGGTCTGGCGGACCAGCCGCATCCAGCCCGCGATGGCCAGCGCGGTCAGCGGCCAGTCGCGATCCGCCGCCAGATGCGCCGCGGCGGGCGCGACAAGGCGCTGCGGCAGCTTGGCGCTGGTATCGGTGGCGATCTGGGCGGTGCGGTGCTGCAGCGTGCTGTTGCCGAAGCGCGCGATCAGCTGGTCGGCGTAATCCGCGATGTCCACGCCCGGCAGCGGGCGCAGCGTCGGGGCCTGCTCGGTCAGCATCAGGCGGCGGGCGGCATCGCGCAGCACCGGATCGTCCATGCAGTCGGACACCGTCTCGCATCCCGCAAGCTGGCCCAGGCAGGCCAGGAAGCTGTGGCTGCCGTTCAGCATCCGCAGCTTCATCTCCTCGAACGGGGCGACGTCCTGAACCATCTGCGCGCCCGCATCCTCGAATGCGGGGCGGCCTGCGGCAAAGTCGTCCTCGATCACCCATTGGCGGAAGGGTTCGGTCAGGATGCTGTTCGGATCGGCGCGGCCCGTGGCCTGCTCGATCAGGGCCAGCGCCTTGTCGTTCAGCGCGGGCACGATACGATCGACCATCGTGGCCGGAAAGCGGACATTCCCCTCGATCCAACCGGCCAGATCGGCGTCCAGCAGCCGCGCATAGTCCAGCACGGCGGCGCGGGCCAGCCGCCCGTTATGCGGAAGGTTGTCGCAGGACATCACGGTCAGCCCGCCCTGCCCCGCATCGCGGCGCGCGCGCAGGCCCGCGACAATGACGCCGATGGCGGTCCGGGGCGCATCGGGGTTCGCCAGATCGGCCTTGATGCCCGCGTGATCTGCGTCGAGGCCATCGCCCTTCAGCGCATAGCCCTTTTCGGTGATGGTCAGGGATATGATCGCCAGCGCGGGATCCGCGATCCGCCCCGTCACCGCCGCGATGCCGTCGCGCACCGGATGGACCGAACCCACCACCGCGCCAATGGGCCGCGCGACGATGCCCCGATCGTCGGCCTCCAGCACGTGATAGATGCCGTCCGCCGCGTCCAGCGCGTCCAGATCCTCGACGCCCGAATTCAGGCGGCAGGCGATGACGCCCCAATCGCCGCCATCCGCCAGCACCTGGTCCAGATAGACCAGCTGATGCGCGCGGGCGAAGGCGCCGAAACCGATATGCAGGATGCGCGGGCGCAGGCCCTGACGGTCATGCGCGGGGGCGAGGGTCTCAATCTGCATGGGGGATATCCTCGAACGCGATGCGGGTGACGGGCTGGCCGTTCACGCGCATGGGGCGGGTTTCGGCATCGGGCAGCGACAGGTCCAGCGCGGGCCAGAAGGGACGGAACGGGCCGCGGGCGGTGATCGTCACATCGATCACATCCGCATCGGCGCGGGTTTCGATCAGCAGGCGGCAGTTGTTGCCCGCCAGCGCGTCGGCCGAGACGCCGTCATCTTCATACAGCATCGTCCGGTCGCTGAAATCGCCCGGCGCGGGGAACAGCGCGATGCGGCGGGTCGTGTCGGCCTCCGGCTTGGCGCGGGCGCAGCCCCGGGACAGGGGCAGCGCGGCACCGGCACGCACGAACAGCGGCATGCTGCCCAGATCGACGGGCTGTTCGATCACCTGGCCGCCCGTGTGGAAGGTGCCGGTGTGGAAATCCCACCAGCCGCTGCCATTGTCGGGCAGGTACAGGCTGCGGGTCGCGGCGCCTTCCTCGATCACGGTGGCGACCAGCAGGTCGCGGCCCAGCATGAACTCGTCGCATTCCGCGCGGCAGGCGGGATCGGCCTCGAACTCGGCCACGGTCGGGCGCAGGATCGGCTGGTGGTCCTGCACGGCCTGCCATGTCAGCGTGTAAAGATAGGGGATCAGCTGCCCCCGCAGCGCCAGCGCCGCGCGGATATGGGGCAGGATCTCGGGATACATCCAGGGCTCGTTGACGGTCGCGTCGTCGTTCCAGCTGTGGATGGTGAAGCGCGGATGGAAGATGCCGTTCTGGACCCAGCGCAGGAACAGCTCGGGCCCCGGGCGCGGCCCCGAGAAGCCGCCCACGTCATGGCCGATGTTGAAGATCCCCGACATGGACAGGCCCAGCCCCATGCGGTTGTTGTAGCGCAGCGTCTTCCAGTCGGTGCGGTTGTCGCCCGTCCAGGTCTGGGCATAGCGCTGGATCCCCGGCGCGCCCGAACGGCTGATCAGGTAGGGGCGCAGATGCGGCGCATGTTCGGCCTGCGCATCGCGCGAGGCCCGCGTCATCAGCACTGGCTGCAGCGGGCGGATCAGCGCGACGTCGATCGGGTCGCCGAAGCCGTGGCATCGCGCGGCGCGGTCCCAGATCTCGTATTCGTTGTTGTCGTTCCAGGTGGACCCGATGCCGTGCTCCAGCAGCTGGGTGGTCACGTTGGCCTTCCACCAGTCGATGGTCGCGGGGTTGGTGAAGTCCAGATGCGACCCCTCGTCGTCCCAGAAGACCGAGATCTCGGGCCGGTCGGCCTCGCTGTCGCGGATGAACAGGCCCGCCGAGGCGGCCTCGGCATAACGCGGGTGATCATGCAGCATGCAGGGCTTGATATTGGCGATCAGGTGCAGGTCCGCATCCGCGAAGCGCGCGGTCATCGCGTCGATGTCGGGGAACTTGTCGGTGTTCCAGTTGAAGACATAGCGCTTCGGCCCGATCGAGGTATAGCCCGACGACATCTGGAAGCTGTCGCAGGGCAGCGCGTGTTCGGTGATCCGGTCGAGGAACCCCTGCACCTGCGCCTGCGCGTCCGGCGCGTCGGTATAGCTCATGGTCGACCCGGAATATCCAAGCGCCCAACGCGGCATGAAGGCGGTGCCGCCCGTCAGCCATGCCTGCCTGCGCGTCAGCCCCGCCAGATCGGGCGACCAGGCCATGTAGTAATCCAGGTCCCCGTCCTCGGCCCGATAGGCGCGATAGGGGGCGTGGTAGTTGTCCAGCTCGTTCCCCAGGTCGAACCAGCAGCAGGCAAGGTTGTCGTAGAAGACCGAGAACGACCCCGCATCCGGCGTGCGGGTCAGCGTGACGGGGATGTGCTTGTACAGCGGATCGGTGCGTTCCGCGTCATAGCCCATCGCGTCGAGGTTGCGCATCTCGAACCGGCGGCCCGAGCGTTCCAGATCGCCCGACTTCTCGCCCAGGCCATAGACCAGCTCGCCCGGGTTGCGGCGCAGGAAATGGCTGTGGGCGTGGTCGCGGACGCCGGCCATATAGGCCCCGGTCGTGCGGTCGGCGGCGAATACGCGCCACTCGTCCCCGACCTTCGCCTGCCAGACCAGCTGCAGCGGGCGCAGCACCTGCAGCCGCAGCGTGCCGGTGTCGATCACCAGCCCCCGATCCGTGTCCGACAGGTCGAAATCGGGGCAGGCAAAGCCCGACAGATCGTCGCGCGAACGTCCCTCGAACGGCACGTCGCCATCGGGGGCCACCGACCAGCTGCGGTCCAGCCGCCAGCCGTCCTGCCCCGTCAGCGACACGCGGATCAGTTCGCGGTCCAGCACGGCGATGCGCAACTGGCGGCCGCCATCGGTCAGCAGGGTGACGGTGGCGCCGTCGCGCCCCTGCAGGGTCCAGTCCTTGAGGGTCTTCATGATCTTAACCGTAGCTTACAAGCCAGCGCGGCAGCGTCAGGCTGATTTCGGGGATGAAGGTCACCGCCAGCAGCAGGACGATCATCGCGGCATAGAGCGGCAGCATCGGGCGGATCACCCGCTGGATCGGCACGCCCGCGACCGAGCAGCCGACGAACAGCGCCGACCCCACCGGCGGCGTGCAGATGCCGATGGACAGGTTCAGCGTCATCATGATGCCGAAATGGACCGGGTCCATGCCCAGATCCTGCACCACCGGATAGAAGATCGGCGTGAAGATCAGCAGCGCGGGGGTCATGTCCATGAAGGTGCCGACGACCAGCAGCGCCGCGTTGATGATCAGCAGGATCACGATCGGGTTGTCCGACAGCGCCAGCAGCCAGTCCGACAGCGCGAAGGGGATGTCGCCATAGGCCATGGCCCGCGACATCGCGATGGATGTCCCGATCATCAGCAGCACGATGGTCGTGGTGATCGCGCTTTCCAGGAAGATGCGCGGCAGGTCCGACAGCTTCAGTTCCCGGTACCACACCAGCGCCAGGAACAGCGAATAGAGGACGGCGACGGCGGATGCCTCGGTCGCGGTGAAGATGCCCGCGATGATGCCGCCCATGATGACCACGATCAGCCCAAGCGGCAGGATCGCGTCCAGCGTGCGATGACGCACCTCGGCCATGCTGGGGCGCGGGGCCAGCGGGTATCCGCGCTTCTTGGCGATGATGCCCGCGACGACCATCAGCGACAGGCCCAGCAGGATGCCCGGCAGGTAACCCGCCACGAACAGCGCCGAGATCGAGGTCCCCCCGGTGATCAGCGAGAAGACGATCAGCGTGGTCGAGGGCGGGATCAGCAGGCCCGTCGGGCTGGAGGCGATGTTGACCGCCGCCGAATAGGCCGGATCGTAGCCCTCCTTGCGCTGAAGGGGTGCCATGACGCCCCCCACGGCGGCGGCCGATGCCACCGCCGAGCCCGAGATCGCGCCGAACATCATGTTCGCGATGACGTTGCAATGCGCCAGCGCGCCCGGCAGGCGACCGCCAAGGACCTTGGCGAACTCGATCAGGCGCAGGGCGATGCCGCCGCGGTTCATGATGTTGCCCGCAAGGATGAAGAACGGGATCGCCAGCAGGGTGAAGCTGTCCAGCCCCGACACCATCTGCTGGGCCACGATGAAGATCGTCTGGTCCAGCGACATGAACAGCAGGAAGGTCAGCGCGGCGGAAATGCCGATGGAAAAGGCGATGGGCACGCCCAGCACCATCATCGCGGCAAAGCTGCCGAACAGGACGATTGCGGCGGAATTCATCGCTGGCTCTCCTTCGGGTCGGCCGATTGGGCCAGGATTTCATCGGCAGGCGACAGGATGTGCCGGCCCTTGGCAATGCGGGCCAGGTTGCCCGCCGCATAGGCCGTGATGATCGCGCCCGCGACCGGCACCGCACCATAGACCCACCCCATCGGTAGCCGCAGCGCAGGCGAGATCTGACCCGAGGCCAGCGTCTTGCTGACCAGTTGCCAGCCGCCCCAGATCATCACGATCACGGCGAAGGCGGCGATCAGCAGCGTGATCGCCGCCTCGGTCGCCTGACGCCTGCCACCGATCTGCGATAAGGGCAGGAAATCGATCGCCAGATGGCGGCCCTGCCCATAGGTATAGGCGCCGCCCACAAGCGCCAGCCACATGAAGATGAAACGCGCCAATTCGTCCGTCACCGTCGATGGCGTGCCAAGGACATACCGGCTGATGACCTGCCAGCTGACGCAGATCAGCAGGACGGCAAAGGCCACGATGATGCCGCCACGCAGCACAAGATCCGCGACCCGCCTCATGCGGATATCCGGGGGCAAGGGGTTCCGTCGGTCATGCTGCGTGCTCCTCCCGCAGGTTCCTGATTGGGGCGGAAGATGACGCCAACCGACAAAGTGGTCAACCAATTTATTAAACTGGTTGACAATCAGGCAAATTGGCGGATCAAATCGCCGCACCACAATCTGGCGATTCAACGCCCCACGCATCTTTTCGGGAGGACACGAATGAAGATCGCGACCAAGCTTGCCGCAGGCACCGCGCTTGCGCTGCTGACCATGACCGCTGCCGCGCAGGCAAAGACCCTGCGCCTGAACCACAACAACCCGGAAGATCACCCGGTCCACATCTCGATGCAGAAGATGGCCGATGAGGTCGAAGAGGCCACCGGCGGCGATCTGAAGATCCGCATCTATGCCAACGGCCAGCTGGGCACCCAGCGCGAATCCACCGAGCAGGTGCAGAACTGCTCGTTGGACATGGCGCGGTCGAACGCGGCGGAACTGGAGGCCTTCGTGCCGTCCTATGCCGTCTTCAACCTGCCCTACATGTTCGCAAGCGAGGATCACTTCAACCAGGTGATCGCGGGCGATATCGGCAAGGAAATCCTTGATTCCGGCATCGAGAACGGCATCCGCGGGCTGGCCTACTATACCGAGGGCGCGCGGTCCTTCTATACCAACAAGGCGATCAACTCGCCCGCCGACCTAGAGGGCATGAAGATCCGCGTCCAGCCCAGCCCCTCGGCGGTGCGCATGGTCGAACTGCTGGGCGGCAACCCCACCCCCATCGGCTGGGGCGAGCTGTATTCCGCGCTGCAGCAGGGCGTCGTGGACGGGGCCGAGAACAACCCGACCGCGCTGACCACCGCCCGCCACGGCGAGGTCGCCAAGCACTTCTCGCTGGACGAACACACGCTGATCCCCTCGGTGGTGTTCATCTCGAACTGCGCATGGGACGGGCTGAGCACCGAAGAGCAGGAGGCCTTGGCCACCGCCGCGCACAACTCGATGCTGTCGCATACCGAAGCCTGGAAGCTGGCATCCGACGCCGCCATCGAAGAGGCGCAGGCCGAGATGGGCGTGGAGATCCACGAGGTGGACAAGGCCCCCTTCATCGAGGCCGTGCAGCCGATGTACCAAGAGGCCGAAGAGGCCAATCCCGAACTGGCCGGTCTGATCGAACAGATCCGCGCCTCGGCGCAGTAAGGGGACGGGGACGCCATGCTTGAACGTTCGGATCTGGCCGAAAACGCCTTGGCGGCCCTGCATGACGAAGCCTATGATCGCGCCTTCGACCGGCGCGATCTGACGGCGCAGGGCATGATCTTCATCGGCGGGCGCAAGGCGCAGTCGCTGGACGGGGACTGGAACTTCTGCGTCGATCTGCTGGATACCGGGCTGCGCCAGAAATGGTTCGCCATGCAGCCCGGCGATCCCGCCGACCGGATCGAGCCCTGGGATTATGACCCCCATATGGGCGAGACCGTGCCCGTCCCGTCCAACTGGCAGATGCTTCAGGACCGCTGGTATTTCTTCGAGGGCGGGTCGTGGTACACGCGTCCGCTGGATATCGAACCCGATCCGGACGGTCGGCTGTTCCTACGCATCGGGGCCGCCAGCTATGACTGCAAGGTGTTCCTGAACGGCGAATATCTGGGCAACCACCTCGGGGCCTCGACGCCGTTCTTCGTCGAACTGACGGATCACGTCCGCGAAGGGCGCAACTGGCTGATGCTGTTCGTGGACAACCGCCGCCGCCCCGACCGTCTGCCGATGCAGAACACCGACTGGTTCAACTATGGCGGCATCTACCGCGAGGTGTCGCTGTACCGGACCCCGCGCACCGTCATCCGCGACCTGTTCGTGACGCTGGCGCCGGGTCGCTATGACCTGATCCGCGCCGAGATCGAGGTCGAGGGCGCGACCGAGGCGCATCTGCGCATCGACGGCCTGGTCGACCGGACGATCCCGCTGACCGATGGCCGGGCCGTGATCGAGATCCCGGCCGAACCGCATCTGTGGTCCACCGACGACCCGCATCTGTACGATGTCGAACTGACCGCAGGCCCCGACCGCGTGACCGACCGCGTGGGTTTCCGCCAGATCGAACGCCGCGGGACCGAGATCCTGCTGAACGGCAGCCCGATCTGGCTGCGCGGCATCGCGGTCCACGAGGATGACGAGAAGCTGGGCAAGCTCACGAACCACGCCGACCTGACCCGCCGCTTCGACCACGCCAAGGCGCTGAACAGCAATTTCATGCGGCTGGCGCATTATCCCCATCACGAGGATGCCTCGCGCATGGCGGATGAACGCGGCATCCTGATCTGGGCCGAGATCCCGGTCTATTGGGCGATCGACTTTGCCAATCCGGCCACGCAGGCCGATGCACGCAACCAGCTGGCCGAACTGGTCCGCCGCGACCGCAACCGCGCATCGGTGGTGATCTGGTCCGTCGGCAACGAGAACCCCGATACCGACGCGCGGCTGGATTTCATGTCCGACCTTGCGGCGCTGGCCCGCAGGATGGACCCGACCCGCCTGATCGCGGCGGCCTGCCTGATCAACCACAACACCCTGAAGATCGAGGACAGGCTGGCCGAGCATCTCGATATCATCGGGATCAACGAATATTACGGCTGGTACGACGAGGATTTCGACGACCTGGAAAAGATCGGCCGCAATTCCGACCCCGACCGCCCCGTGGTGATCTCCGAGACCGGCGCGGATGCCGACATCACGCCGCAGGGTCCGAAGACCGGTCTGTTCTCCGAGGCCTATCAGGCCGAGATCTATCGCAAGCAGATCGCCACGCTGTCCAAGCTGGATTACGTCAAGGGCATGTCGCCTTGGATCCTCTATGATTTCCGGACCGAGCGGCGGCAGGGCATCTTTCAGCGCGGCTGGAACCGCAAGGGGCTGATCGCCGCCGACAAGACCACGCGCAAGCAGGCCTTCGGCATCCTTGCCGATTTCTATGCCCGCCGGGCCGAGGGCAAGGCATGAGCGGATCGCAGCAACGCCGTTACCAGGATGTCGCCGCAGAACTGCGCGACCTGATCCGGGCCGAGGGGCTGCGCCCGGGCGACCGCCTGCTGACCGAACGCCAGATCGCGCTGCGGCTGGACGTGGGGCGCAGTCTGGTGCGCGACGCGATCATCATGCTGGAGGTCGAGGGGCTGGTGCAGGTGCGCCAAGGGTCAGGCATCTACCTGAACGAGCCTGCGGGCGAGGCGACGGTCATCGACGACGATATCGGCCCGTTCGAGCTGCTGGAGGCGCGGATGGTGATCGAAAGCGCCGTCGCGGGCCTTGCCGCCGCCACCGTGACCAAGGCCGACATCACCGCCATGCGCGAGGCGCTGGACCAGGAGCGCCGCAATATCGAGGCAGGCACCGGCGATTATTCGGGCGACCAGCGCTTTCACCTGCTGATCGCCGAGGCGACGCAGAACGGCGTTCTGGTCCGCACGGTCACCGACCTGTGGGAACGGCGCGAACGCAGCCGGATGTGGGCACAGCTGCACAGCCGCATCTTCGACGACGCCTATCGCAACCGCTGGCTGGACGACCACCAGGAAATCTTGGACGCCCTGCGCGCCCGCGACAGCCAGCGCGCCCGCAACGCCATGAGCGACCATATCGGCAATGTCAGCGCGACACTGATGCAATTGTCCGATCCCGACGATCCGTCCTTCGACGGGTATCTATTCTCGACCGCACGCGCCCGGCAGGCGCTTTGAAGATTACGGAGAACAGGAAGTGAAGCAGACTTGGCGTTGGTTCGGGCCGAACGATGCGGTGACGCTGGCCGATATCCGGCAGGCAGGGGCGACGGGCATCGTGACCGCGCTGCACCACCTGCCGAACGGCGCCGTCTGGTCCGTGGACGAGATCATGGCCCGCAAGCGCCTGATCGAGGAAGCCGGCCTGACCTGGGATGTCGTCGAAAGCATCCCGATCCACGAGGACATCAAGACCGCCGCCCCCGGCTGGCAGGCCCATGCCGATGCCTGGGCGCAATCGGTGCTGAACCTGGGCGAATGCGGCATCCGCACGGTGTGCTACAACTTCATGCCGGTGCTGGACTGGACGCGGACCTCGCTGGATCACGAATTGCCGGACGGGGCGCGCTGCCTGCGCTTCGACGCCGCCGATTTCGCGGTCTTCGACATCCATGTGCTGGAACGCCCCGGCGCGGATGCCGACCACCCCGCCGAAATCGTGGCCGAGGCCGCCCGCCGCGCACCCGGCATCGACCGCGATGCGCTGACCGGCACCATCCTGGCCGGGCTTCCGGGGTCCGAGGAAAGCTATACGCTGGACCAGTTCCGCGAGCGGCTGGCGACCTATGACGGGATCGACGCGGCCCGCCTGCGCGAAAACCTTGCGGCCTTCCTGCGCCATGTGCTGCCCGCCGCGAAACAGGCGAAGGTCGTGCTGGCGATCCATCCCGACGATCCGCCCCGCCCGCTGTTCGGCCTGCCGCGGATCGTCTCGACCGCCGCGGACATGGACTTCATCGCGGGCATCGACGAGAGCCACGCCAACGGCTTCACCTTCTGTACCGGCTCCTATGGCGTGCGGGCCGACAACGACCTGCCCGCCATGCTGGCGCGGCACGGCGACCGGGTCCATTTCCTACACCTGCGCGCGACGCTGCGCGAAGAGGACGGGCTGTCCTTCCACGAGGCCGCGCATCTGGAGGGCGACGTGGACATGGTCGCCATCGTCTCCGAGGCGCTGTCGATCCAGAAGGCGCGCGGGGTCGAACTGCCCTTCCGTCCCGATCACGGGCACCAGATCCTGGACGACCTGACCCGACAGGGTGGTGCGCCCGGATACCCGGCCATCGGGCGCCTGCGCGGCCTGGCCGAGATCAGGGGCATCATCCACGCGCTGTCCCGCAACCGGGCGGCCTGATCCGCGCGGCCCGCAAGAAATCGTGAACGCGGCGCGGGATTTTTCGCGCCGTGTTGGCGTAAAACGCCCTTAGGCTGATCGCATCCTTCCCGCCCACGCTGGCCTTTACCCGGAGAGATGCCGATGACCCGCATGACCGCCAAGGATTTCGATCAGGAACTTCTGGATCTTTATGATTTCTACGCCCATGGCCGGATCACCAAGCGCGAGTTTCTGGACCGCGCCGGAAAATTCGCGGTCGGCGGCGTGACCGCCATTGCGCTGTTGAACATGCTGAGCCCGGATTACGCGCTGGCTCAGCAGGTGTCGTTCAACGATCCCGAAATCCTGCCCGAATACATCACCTACCCTTCGCCCAACGGGACCGGCGATGTGCGCGGATATCTGGTCCGTCCTTCCGGGGTGGAAGGACCGCTGCCCGCCGTGCTGGTCATCCACGAAAATCGCGGTCTGAACCCCTATATCGAGGATGTGGCGCGCCGCCTTGCCAAGGCCGGGTTCATGGCGCTGGCGCCCGACGGGCTGACCTCGGTCGGCGGCTATCCCGGCAACGACGCCGAGGGACGCGAGCTGCAACAGACGGTCGACACGACTCAGCTGATGAACGACTTCTTCGCAGGTTTCGAACATCTGCTGACGCGCGAGGACAGCACCGGCAAGGTCGGCGCGGTCGGCTTTTGCTATGGCGGCGGGGTCGTGAACGCGCTGGCCGTCGCCTATCCCGAAATGTCGGCCGGCGTTTCCTTCTATGGCCGCCAGCCCGCGTCCGAGGATGTCGCAAAGATCCAGGCCCCGTTGATGATCCAGATGGGCGAACTGGACGAACGCATCAACGAAGGCTGGCCCGCCTTCGAAGAGGCGCTGCAGGCCAACGACAAGACCTATCAGGCCCATATCTACGAGGCGGCCAATCACGGTTTCCATAACGACAGCACACCGCGCTATGACAAGGAAAAGGCGGAACTGGCCTGGGATCGCACCATCGAATGGTTCGACACCTATCTGAAATAATGATGCGGGTGGTCGCCTAGCGGCCCAGCAACAGCGAATTGGGATTGCGCTGGATATCGCGTGCCGTCGCCCCGACCGCGGCGGCGGCCTTGGCGATTTCGCGGGTCATCTTGCGCAGATCCACCTGCAATGCGCCGCCATCGCCGAACGCCTGCGCGGCACGGGCGATATTGTCGGCGGCACGACCAAAGCGTGACAGCAGCGGCCCGATGCCGTTTTCCAGATCCTCGGCCGCATTGGCCACTGATTGCAGGCTGGCGTTCAGATTGGCAACGGTGCCGCTGTCCTGCATGTCGCGCAGCAGGGCCGAGGCCGCCTTCAGCGTTTCGGACAGGTTGCGGGGCAATTCGCCCGCATCCTCGCTGCCAAGCATCGCGCGCAGATCGCCGACCAGCCCCTGCGCCTCTTGCGACAGGCCGGCGTAATCGACATCGGAAAGCGCCGCGCCGGTCTGTTCGACCTGGCGGGCCGCGTCGGTCGCGGCATCCAGCGCGGTTTCAAGACGAGGGGCCAGGCCGTCGAACTGACCCGCGAATTCGTCCAGCGCCTCGGCCACGTCGCTGATCCCCGACACGGCATCGGAAATCGCGCTGATCGATTCCTCCAACTGCCCCGAGGCGCTGTCCACATTGCCCAGAATGCTGCCGACGTGATCGCGGTTCTCATCGCTGAGCAGGTCGTTCAGGCGGGTCGCGGCCTGCGACAGCTGATCGACCAGTTCCGGTCCGCTTTGCGTGATCGAATCCAGGACCGACCGACCCGCGATGATCCGCGGCTCGGGTTCGTCGCGCACCTCGCGCAGCAGCGGCGCACGCGGCGTGCCCGAAGAAATCGACAGGATCGACAGCCCCGTGATCCCTTGCGGCACCATGGTCGCGACGCTGCTGGTCCGCACCGGGGTGCCCTGTCGCAGTTCCAGCCGGACAAGGACCTGCCCGTTCTCCTCAAGGGAAAGATCGACGATCTGGCCCGTCGGCACGCCCGAAAACTGAACCTGCGTCCCCGCCGAAATGCCCGAGATTTCGGGAAACATCACCTGATAATACTCATACTGGCGGTTCGCCTCATGCCCGGCAAACCACATCAGCAGCCCCAGAAGCCCGACGAAACCGGCCAGGGTGAACGCGCCGATCAGCAGATAATTGGCCTTGGTTTCCATGCTAGTCGTCCTTTCGGGCCGTCTGTTCCATCGCGGCGCGGGCGCGTGGGCCATTGAAATATTCATGCACCCAGGGGTGGTCGATCCGGCGCAGCTGATCGATGCTGCCTGTGGCCAGAACCCGCTTTTCCGCCAGAACCGCAATCCGGTCGCAACAGGCGTGCAGCGTATCCAGATCATGCGTGACCAGAAACACCGTCAGCCCCAGCGTGTCGGTCAGCCCACGGATCAGGCGGTCGAATTCGGATGCCCCGATCGGGTCCAGACCGGCGGTCGGTTCATCCAGAAAGACCAGTTCCGGATCCAGCGCCAGCGCACGCGCCAGACCGGCGCGCTTGCGCATGCCGCCCGACAGCTCGGACGGGTATTTCCCGCCAGCATCCCAGGGCAGCCCCGCCATCGAGATTTTCAGATCGGCCAGTTCACTGCGGACCCCAGCCGGAAGATCCAGCCGTCGCATCGGCACCTCGACATTCTCGCGCACGGTCAGCGTCGAAAACAGCGCCCCATCCTGAAACATGACGCCCAGGGACCGCCCCAGCAACGCATGTTCGCGACCCGATGCGCGATGGACATCGATCCCCTTCACGGTGATCTGACCCGCCGCGGGCGTCAGCAGGCCGACGATGCTGCGCAACAGAACCGATTTCCCAGTGCCCGATCCCCCGACGATGCCCAGAATCTCGCCCCGCATCACATCCAGATCCAGCCCGTCATGGATGACCTTCGGCCCGAACTGGGTCCGGATGCCGCGCATGGTGATGATCGGATCGCTCATAGGCCGACCTGTGCGAAGAAGATGGAAAAGCCCGCATCCGCCACGATCACCGCAAAGATCGCCGCCACGACCGAGGCCGAGGTCATGCGCCCCAGCGATTCCGTGTCGCCACCGACCTGCATCCCGAAACGACAGCCGATGATCGCGATCAACATGCCAAAGACCGGGGCCTTCACCAGACCGACAAAGGCATGGGTGACATCCACGTTCTGCGACAGCCGCGCCACATAGATCGCGGGCGAGATGTCCAGCGCCGCCCATGCCATCACCCCGCCCCCGAACAGGCCCGCGATATCGCCGATCAGCGCAAGGATCGGCATCATCAGCGTCAGCGCCAGAACACGGGGCAGGATCAGGGTCTGGTCCGGGTCGATATCCAGCGTGCGCATGGCGTCGATCTCTTCGCGCATCTTCATCGCCCCCAGCGCGGCGGTGAAGGCCGCACCCGTACGCCCGGCCACGACAATGGCCGTCAGCAAGATCGCCAATTCGCGCAGGACCGCGATGCCGACCAGATCGATGGTAAAGATCTCGGCCCCGAAGGCGCGCAGCTGATAGGCCCCCTGATAGGCGATGACGACCCCGATCAGGAATGAAATCGTCACCACGATCGGCACCGCGTTCAGCCCCACCGCCTGACAATGATAGACCAGCGAGGTTAGCGGAAACTGCCTTGGATGGCGCAATGCGCGGGCAAGCGCCGCCAGGAAACGGCCCAGATATTCGACCAGCGCCAGAAGCGAGGCGATCGCCGCGCCGACATGGCGGCCCAGTTGTTCCACCGCGCCACGCAGGCTGCCACGGGGGGGACCGGTCTCCTTGGGCCTTTGCGGCCAGGATGCCGCGACCTGCCTTAGCAGCGGCTGCAGTTCTTGCGGCAATCCCGTGACCTTGCAGCCACCGCGCCGCGCCTTTTCCAGAAACCACGCACCTGCCGTATCCAGCGCCGTGACGGCGCTGGCATCTATGGTCGCCGCCGATCTGGTCATCGCCGGATCGGACAGCGCCTGCACGCGCAGCGGCCCGGACAGGATCAGGCACTCCCCCGTCAGGGTCGCGCTGAACCGTGGCGGGCTTGCACTGTCCGGGGATGGTTCGCCGGGTGTCGCAGGCTGCATGCGGCAATACTCCTTCCCCGTCTCGCCCTTCCGTGCATGATAGAGAACGGCGCTGACCACAAGAACCCGGCCGGGAAAGCCCGACGATCCCGGACCGGAACCCCCTGAGGATAGAGGAAAAATGTCCCAGATCCACCACGAAAAGGACGACAGCAAAGGCCGCTACTGGATGCAGGTCGACGGACATCTGGCCGAACTGACCTATTCCCGCGCGGGCGACAGCATGATCATCATCGATCATACCGATGTGCCGGACGCCCTGCGCGGTCAGGGCGTCGGTGTTCGGCTGGTTGAACGCGCGGTTGCGGATGCGCGGCAGAACGGCATCCGGATCCTGCCGCTATGTCCCTTTGCCAAGGCCCAGTTTCAGCGCCATCGCGACTGGCAGGACGTTCTGTAGACCCGCGCGCCGGGCCGGATTCCGGCTACTCTTGCGAAAGCCATTCGTGCTAACAGCCGAAAATGGCGCGCGAACGACTTCTTATGACCCTGTTGCCGGAGCTGCGCAGCTATGCGCTGTCGATCTGCCGCAAAGGCGACGAGGTCGATGATCTGGTACAGGATGCGATCGAGCGGGCCCTGCAATCGGGGACCCGCCCGCGCCAGCTTGCCGCATTGCGGCCCTGGATGTTCCGGGTCATCAGAAACCTGCACTACGATGAATTGCGTAAAACGCGCGTGCGCCGGGAATATTCCGCGCGTGAGAAACGTCTATCCGATGTCACGGCGATCCAATGGGGCACCGAATCCGACATCCAGATGCGGATGCTGTTCCAGCGCCTTCCGCCCGAGACACGCGAGATCCTGTTTTTGATCGATATCATGGAATTGAAATACCGCGAGGCTGCAGAAATCCTGGATGTACCCCAAGGCACCATCATGAGCCGGATCAGCCGCGCCCGCAGGGCGCTGCGCGATCTTGTCGAAGGCGTGGGAACACAGGACAGCACAGAGGATCAAGTTTAGGCCATGACCATTCTGACCGATCATGACTGGCAGGCACTGAACGCCTATCACGACGACGAAATGTCGGCGTCGGAACGTCGCCTGTTCGAACACCGCCTGCGGGCCGAACCCGCGCTTGCGGCAGAGCTGCGCGAATTGCAGGCGCTGTCGGGCCGGCTGCGAACGCTGCGCCCGGCGACGGCGACGGCAACTGTTTCGATGAACAGGCCCCGACGCGCGATGATCCGGACCGGCCTGACCGCATTGGCGGCCAGTGCCGCGCTTGCGGTTTTTCTGGGCCTTGGCAGCGGCACCGCACCCTCGGCCGCGTCGATTCACGCCCAATTCATCGCCGCCAGCCAGCCCGCATCCGGCACCACGCCGATCGCGGCGCCGGGTCAGGTCGACAGCGACTTTCCCGAACTGGGCGTTGCAGGGCTGGTGCATGTCGCCTCGTACAACAAGAACGGGATCAAGGCCGCGCATTACGCCGGGCCGAATGGCTGCCGGATCACCCTGCTGATGTCCGAATATCCGCTGACGGCACCCAGGGGTGCGGTGACCCGCGTGGCAGAATGGGATGCGGACGGGCGTCGCTTCATGGCCCTGTCCGAGGGGATGGATCAACGTCGTTTTGCGCTGATCGCCCGCTATCTTCAGGACCGGACCACGGGACGCCGCGACATGGCCGCCGATCTGCCCCGTGATTTCCTGCAAAGCCGCAGCTGCGCTTGACACCGCCTTCTCCCAAAGGACAGGCCCGGACGATCTTGCGTCCGGGCCTGTCGGATGTTCCGCCGGGGCCCTTGCCCGCGCCCAGGGAGTGAAACGCGGCAAGTTCCGTCACGGGCGGAACGATGGCAAGCGGGGCTTACTGCGCCTCGCCGCCGGTCGCGGCAGCCACATATTGCGCGACGGTTTCGATATCCTCTTCGGACATCATGTCGGCAAAGGCCGGCATCACGCCGATACCACTGGTCACAGCGGCGCGCACCTGATCGGCGGTCGGTTTCAGGTCGTCCAGATTGGGACCGATCTCGCCCACGGCCTCGGCATCGCCAAGCGTGTGGCAGATCGCGCAATTCGGCTCGGCGCCCTCGACAAAGATCTGGCGACCTGCATCCAGATCCGTCCCCGCATGGGCGGCACCGGTGATCGAGGCCGCAAGAATGGCTGCGCCGCAGAACAGCGGCGACGTGAAGAACTTCATGGCTATCTCCGAAGGTGAAAACCGGGCGGCGCGAAAGCCGCCGACCGGTCAGGATAATCAGGCGACGGTCACGGTCACCGCATGGGCGCGCCAGCCGTTATGGCCGTAGGCGCGTTCATTCGGCTCGACCGTTTCGGGCTGCGTGTCGCCGGCCGCATTGGTGGCACGGCTGGCCAGAACGTGATCGCCCGCAGGCAGATCGACGCCAAGAACGAAGGGACGCCAGGCATATTCGCCCAGATCGGGGCCGATGAAGCTGGCTTCGGTCCAGGTCTCGCCACCGTCGATCGACACTTCGATCTTGCTGACGGCGCTGACACCGCCAAGGGCCACACCATGGATCTGCACCTTGCCGGTGGCCGCATCGGTCAGCGGGCCGGTGATCCAGGATTTGACGTTCATTTCGAACATCGAGGGCTGCGAGGGCGCACCCTTTTCGCCGACCGGACGGATCCGGTAGCCCGATTGCTGAATCTTGGCCGAGGATTCTTCGGCAGTGAAGGCCAGTTTCTTGACGTATTTGACGTTGTTGACGCCGTAATAGCCCGGAACGATCAACCGCAGCGGACCACCATGCGCCAGCGGGATCGGCTCGCCATTCATTTCCCAGGCCAGAATTGCCCGGTCCATGACCTCGGCCGGGACCGAACGCTCGACTTGGATGGTCTCGGCGGGGATGCCCTCGGGGATGACCTCGCCACCGGTTCCGGTCAGCCAGGGCAGGTCATCGCCGGCACCGCCCATCGCCTCGATCACCGTGCGAACCGGGACGCCGGTCCATGCGACATTGCCCGCCGCGCCGACGCCCCATTGGGTGCCGCTGGCCTCGTGATCAAAGAAGGCGCGGCCATTGCCCGAACATTGCAGCACGCATACGACGGTTTCGATGCCCATGGTCTTCAACTGGCCCAGGGTCATGCTGGTCGGGTTGGCGACGCCGCCGAATTCGATTTCCCACGCATCGCGATCCGCGACGATCTCGTCCGAAGGGGCGGGAAGGTTGTTGCGCACATAAAGGCTGTTGCTGGGGGTCAGCAGTTCGGCACCCTGCGCGGCGCGCTGCGTTTCCAGCGTTTCCTTGGTATGAACGATCACCGTGTCGGCGTTCTTCCAGGACACGTAATCGGGCAGCGCGGTCGCGTCGCCCTCTGCCAGCGCGGGCAGGCCGGTCGCGGCGCTGGTCACCACACCGGCGGTGCCGATCAGAAAATGCCGACGTTTCAGATTGGGTATGATCGTCATCTGTCTCTCCCTTGATTTTCAGGAAAGCATGTCACGCCGAACTGCCTTCCGTGTGGGGTAGACGTGCGGTGCCGCATTTCTATTCCAACGCAGCGTAAAAATTTCTCGGATGGCGGGTAAGCGACCCAAGGCTCAGGAAACCCTGCGGCGACGGAAGTCATCCTTCAGCTGTGCCTCGATCGATTTGCGGGCATGGCGACCGCGGATCTGCCGTGCATATAGCTGTTCTGCCTGCAGGACGGGTTCATCATCGTCCTGCAGAACCCGAAAGCTGCGCTCGGCGGCGACGATCCCGGCATTCGCGGCGGTCAGGGCCGCCACGGTGATCCGCAAGCTGGCGAAATCGCCGATATCGCTGATCTGGTCCGAACGCGCCTGCGCCCGTTCCAGCAGATCGCTGATCCGCCCCGCATCGACATGATCGCCGCTGTTCAGCGGCATCTGCAACGTCACCCTGCCATCCCCTGTGTCACCCTCGTCAAAGCGATCCACGATCGAGACCGTGACCTTATCCTGATCCCGACAACAGGTCAGCAGGATATCCAGGACATAGATCGGCTCGAACCCCAGATTGCTGACGAAAAGATGGCCCGATACGCGCCGCGGCCCGCCAAGGGTTATCAGGATCTCGCTGCGCCGCTGGCGACGAAATCCCGACACCATGATATGCAGATAGACCAGCCAGACCAGCGCCGTGATCACCCCGACGCCTGCCTGAACCACGCTGCTGTGCTGACCGATCCAGTCCAGCATCCCTTCCTCCTGCCGATTGATCCGCGGAACCAACGCGCGGCGTGCCGGATTGATCCGCATGGACCATGCCCAGGGGAAACCGCCATGACACAAAGCCGCGCAACCGATGCCCCGATGATCGCGGGACGACGCCTGATCCAGCATCTTGCCACGATATTGACCGCCGACCAGATCGCCGATCTGGACGATTGGCTGGCCAGCCGCAGCAATCTGCATGACGGGCAAGAGGATCCCGGCGCGGTCATCGCCGACGGGCTTGATCTGGAACTGGCCGTTGCGCTGTCCTTTGGCCGTCTGGGCGAGGCGTTGCAGCAGGCGGTTGCCGCGAACAAAGGTTAAACCGCGGAACCCAGCGCCCGCCGCCTTGGTTAAGCTGTCAAAACCAGTCAGATCGGAGACCAAAGATGGAAAGCGATCACGCGACGCCTTCGGATCAGGCGCAGGGCCGCCTTGACCGTATCAAGGAACATGCCAAGGACCGTCTTGGCGAGGCCCGCGACGAAATCACCCGCGAGTTCAGCGAACGCGAAGCCGAGTTGCGCGACGATATCGCCGATCGCGTGGACAAGGTATCGGGCGCATTGCATTCGGCGGCCGAGGATATCAACGAACGCACCGCCGCCAAGGCCGCGCATTACACCGCCCGCAATGTCGGACAGGCCTCGGCCCTGTTGCGCGATCAGGATCTGGGCGACGTGGCCCGCGACCTAGGTCGCTTTGCCCGTGCGAACCCCGCCAGCTTTATCGCGGGGGCGACACTTCTGGGCTTTGCCGCCGCAAGGTTCGTGATGGCCGGATCGCGGATCCACAACGACCTGCCCGGAGGTTCCCATGTTCGTCGCCCTTAACCTTCTGGCCTTGTCCCTACTCGCGATCAGCCTGACCCTGCGGGCGCATCGCCCCGCGCCGGCCCCCATCCAGCAGAGGCAGACATGACCTTCAAGACAACAACCGACCCCCGGCCTGCGGATCTGCGCCAACGTGCCCGCCAGTGGCGCGAAGACGGCCAGCGCGCCGCACATGATGCCGCCCGCAACGCGCGTCGCTACACCGAACAAGGTTTCGACAAGGCGCCACTGGTCTTTGGGGCACTTGCCTTCGGGATCGGCGCGGGGATCGCCGCGCTGCTGCCGCGCACGCGTCAGGAACGTGCCTATCTTGGCCGCTACAGTGACCGCCTTTATGACGAGGTCAGCGCGATCTACCACGAGGAACGCGCCAAGCTGGCAGCGGCAGCCGATCACGCCGCGACGCAGGCCAGGGCGGCAATGCGCGACGAATGACCGCCAGAAAGGGTCGCGCCTGTCGCGGCCTTCTTTCGATCCCGCCCGTCTTCTGAATTGCCCCGACCCGCCCCAGCCTTTAGGACCGTCAGATGCGTTTCAGGCGGCATGGGGCGGGAAAAAGGTGAATATTCGATTTCTGGAAACCTTCGTGACCGTCGCCGGCCTTGGCAGTTTTCGCGCCGCGGCCGAGCAGTTGAACATCTCGCAGGCGACCGTATCCAGCCGCATCTCGGCGCTTGAAACGGAATTGGGCGTGAATCTGTTCGACCGGGAATTCCATGCCACCCGCATCACCGTCGCGGGCGCACTGATCCTGGACAAGGCGCAGGATATTCTGGCGACCGAACGCAAGCTGCGGCTGACGCTCTCCGATCCCGGCAAGGCCGCCGGGCGTGTGCGGCTGGGGCTTGTGACCTCGATCGTTCATACATGGTTCTGTGACCTGATGGAAGAGATCGCCCGCTGCTATCCCCGGCTGGAGATGGAGCTGACGATCGAGCCGACATCGAATATCGCCGTCACCTTCGATCGCGGCGGTCTGGACATGCTGCTGACGACACAGGAAACGCAGGGCGAACAGATCGCCTGTGTCGAACTGCCGCCGTTGCCGATGGGCTGGTTCGGCCCTGCGGGGATGCGCGACGAGGCGTTGACCCTTGCCGATATCATCACCGGCCCGCTGATCACCTTCACCCGCAATTCGCGCCCACATGCCAATATCGTGGCGCTGTTTTCCGAACAGGGGCTGCGGCCGTCGATGGTGCATTGCGTCACCTCGATCTCGGCGATTGCGCGGCTGACCGAACGCGGGCTTGGCGTGGCGACCCTGCCGCGCGGCTGCGATCTGGCCGGGCCGGGCCTGTGCGAATTGCAGGTCGATGCCCGCCTGCCCGACCTGCCGCTGTTTTGCGTCTGGCGACGAAATTCCGATGCCGCCATCTACGAGGCCATTGCCGATCTGGCCCGAACCTGCGCCGAGGCGCATCGCACAGCCTCACTTTCCAAAGCTAAAACAGAAACTTAGGAAAACCCGATCGCCCCCTGACGGAAATTCCCGTTTGCGTGAACCGACCGCCTTGGCGCAGCTTTGCGCAAACGCAATCGACGCGGCGGCCCGTCCGCCCGTCCCGCAGGCAGGACGTGACATGAGCAAGATCCACTCCACCACCGAAGCGCAACTGTTCGTCTGGAGCGACGTGGACCCCGACCACGAAAGCGATTTCAACCTGTGGTACGATCGCGAACACATGGAAGAGCGCGTCCGCATCGAAGGCTTTACCGGTGCGCGCCGCTATCGCGCGGTGTCGGGATCGGCGCGGCGCTACCTTGCGCTGTATCGCGCAAGCGCGCTGAGCGATTTCACCTCGGCGGCCTACAAGCAGGCGTTCCAGCACCAGACGCAGTGGTCGGTCACGAACTTCACCCGCATGTCGAACACCCGCCGCCGCGTGATGCAGGTCGCGCTGGAAGGCGGCTTCGGCTGGGGATCGGCCGTCGCGATGGTCGAACTGGCCCCCGGCGCGGTCGATCAGGACGCGATCCGCGACCAGATGGAGGCGCTGATGGCGGTCGAGGGCGTGCTGCGCGTCCACTACATGGTCCCCGACGAAACCCTTTCGACGCCCCTGCCCTCGGAACAGACTGAAGGCCGCGTCCTTGCGCCCTGCCTTGTCGTCGATGTCACCACCGAACCCGTGGCCGAGGCGACCCTGCGCCAGATGACCGAACGCTTCGAGGGCGCGATCCGCGAGGCACAGACCTTTACCTTGCTGTGGTCGCTGGACGAGCACGACCTGCCGGCCCTGACCGACTGACAATGCCCGGCACGGGGGCGCAGACCCCCGGCCTTTCAATCACAAGATCCGACCAACAGGAGTTTACGCATCATGAAACGCTTTCTTCTTGGCACCACCTTCGCTGTTTTCGGCGCCGGTCTGGCACAGGCCGAAACCTGGCAGATGTCGGCGGACGCGCCGGACGGCAACTACCTGACCCAGAACATCCGCGCCTTCGCCGATGACGTCGCCCGCCTGACCGAGGGCGAGCTGGAGATCGAGGTCGTCTCGAACTCGGTCCTGCTGAAGCGCCCGGAACTGAAGCGCGGCGTGCAGCGCGGCATCGTGCCCATCGGCGAGGTGCTGATCTCGGCGCTTGGGAACGAGGACGCGGCCTATTCGGCGGATGCCGTGCCGCTGCTGGCCACCACCTTCGACGAGGCGAAGGCCCTGTGGGACGCATCGCGCCCGATCTACGAGGAGAAGCTGGCCGAGGAAGGCCTGGTCCTGCTCTATGCCGCGCCCTGGCCGCCGCAGGGGATCTACATGAACAGCGAGGTCACCGACGCCTCGTCCTTCGACGGCGTGAAGTTCCGCGCCTACAACCCCTCGACCGCGCGGCTGGCCGAGCTGCTGGGTGCCGTGCCCGCGACCATCGCCACGGCCGAGATCTCGCAGGCCTTCTCGACCGGGGTCATCAACGGGATGATCACCTCGCCCTCGACCGGGGTGGACAGCCAGGCGTGGGATTTCGTCTCGCATTACTATGACGTGCAGGCCTTCATCCCGAAGAACATGGTCATCGTGAACCAGCGGTCCTTCGACGGGCTGGACGAGGGCGTCCAGGGCGCGCTGCGCGAGGCCGCCGACCTGGCCGAGACCCGCGGCTGGGAGATGGCCGAGACCGCCACCACCGAGGCCACGCAGACCATGGCCGATAACGGCATGCAGGTCCTGCCCACCCCCGAAGGCCTTGCGACCGATTTCGAGGCCATCGCCGAGACCATGCGCGCCGAGTGGCTGGAACAGGCGGGCGAGGATGGCCAGACCATCGTCGACGGCCTGAACTGAGGCCCCGCACCCGCGATCCCGCCCACGGGGTCGCGGGCATCCTGCCACGGGCGCCGCCCGTCCACGACAAAAGGAGCGTCGCGATGGTCCTGACACGACATCTGTTCACCTTCTGCGGGGCCCTGGCCGCGCTTTCGCTTGTGGGGATCGCCGTGCTGATCCTTGCCCAGATCGTGCTGCGCATGATGGGCAGCCAGATCCCGTCCGCCGACGATTTCGCGGCATGGGGGCTGTCGGCCTCGATCTTCCTGGCGCTTCCGACCGCGCTGACGCATGGCGACCATATCCGCGTGACCTCGTTGCGCCAGCTGCTGCCTGCGGGCATCGGACACGCGGCGGACATCATCGCTGCGGGCTTTGCCACGCTGATGATGGCCTGGGTCGCATGGGCGATCTTCGGCTATGTCCACGAAAGCTGGGCCTATGACGATGTCAGCCAGGGGATCGTCGCGGTGCCGCTGTGGATCCCGCAATCGGCCATGGCCTTCGGCGCGATCCTGTTCGCGGTGGCCTTTGCCGAACGCACGCTGCGCCTGGTCCTGGGCCTGCCGGTCGAACGCGACGATGTCGCCGAACAAGCACGGGGCGAGTGACATGGAAATCCTTTCGCAATCCGCCGTTCTTGTCGTGACGCTGCTGGTCCTTCTGGGCCTGGGCGTCTGGGTCGGCGTGGCGCTTCTGGCATCCGCCGTGGTGATCTTCCTGCTGTTCACCTCCAGCCCGGTCGATGCGGTGCTTGGCACCACGATGTGGGCGCATTCCGCCAGCTGGACCCTGACCGCGCTGCCGCTGTTCATCTGGATGGGCGAGATCCTGTACCGCACCCGCCTGGCCGAGGATCTGTTTTCCGGCCTTGCCCCCTGGGTCGGGCGTCTGCCCGGCGGGCTGGCGCATGTGAACGTGGTGGGCTGCGGCATCTTCGCCGCCGTGTCTGGATCGTCGGCAGCCACCACGGCCACCGTGGGCCGCATTTCGCTGCCGGAACTGAAATCGCGCGGCTATGACGACCGGCTGGCCATCGGGTCGCTGGCGGGGTCGGGCACGCTTGGCCTGCTGATCCCGCCTTCGGTCGTGATGATCGTCTATGGCGTCGCGGCGCAGGTCTCGATCAACCGCCTGTTCATCGCGGGCGTGGTGCCGGGGCTGATGCTGATGGCGCTGTTCTCGGGCTATATCGCGATCTGGTCGCGGATGAACCGCGATGCCATGCCCGCCCCCGAAACCAGCATCGGCTGGGCCGAGCGCCTGTACCGCCTGCGCCTGCTGCTGCCGGTGGTGGGGCTGATCGTGGGCGTCATCGGCTCGATCTATGCCGGTTTCGCCACCGCGACCGAGGCTGCGGCCATCGGCGTGGCGGGCGCCCTGCTGATCGCCGCGCTTGGGCGGTCGCTGACGCGCGACAGCTTCATCGCCGCGCTGTTCGGCGCGACGCGGACATCCGCGATGATCGGCCTGATCCTTCTGGGCGCGGCCTTCCTGACATCCGCCATGAGCTTCTCGGGCCTGCCCGCCGACCTGGCCGAAGTGATCTCGAACAGCGGGCTGGGCAAGGCGGGGCTGATCGCGGTGCTGACGGTGTTCTTCGTGCTGCTGGGCTGCTTCCTCGACGGGATCTCGATCGTGGTGCTGACGACCTCGGTGGTGATGCCCGCCATCGCGGCGGTGGGGATCGATCCGGTCTGGTTCGGCATCTACCTGATCATCGTGGTCGAGATGGCGCAGATCACGCCCCCTCTTGGCTTCAACCTGTTCGTGATCCAGAACCTGACCGGGCGCGGCATCTTCGAGATCACGCGCATGATCGTGCCCTATTTCCTGATCCTCGTGCTGGCGGTGATATTGCTGACGGCATTCCCCGGCATCGCCACCTGGCTTGTCCAACAAACGATCTGAGAGCTTCGATGACCAACGACCTGCTTGCCGCCGCCCGCGCCCGCGCCTCTGCCCCCGACTTCACGCGCGTGTTCGACGATCCGGTGGAAACCGAAGGCCCGCTGAGCGGCCTGACCGTCGCGGTCAAGGACCTGTTCGACGTGCGCGGTTACCCGACCGGCGCGGGCACCGCCCCCGATCCCGCGCGCGCGCCTGCGCAGGACGACGCGGTCGCCGTGGCGCGGCTGCGGGCGGCAGGGGCGGGGCTGATCGGCCATGCCAACATGACCGAATACGCCTATAGCGGGCTGGGCCTGAACCCCCATCACGGCACGCCGCTGACCCCGCTGATCGAGGGCGCGATCGCGGGTGGCTCGACCTCGGGCGGGGCGTCGGCGGTGGCGCGCGGCGTGGCCGATATCGCGCTTGGGACCGACACGGGCGGATCGGCACGCATTCCGGCGGCCTTCTGCGGGCTTTACGGGTTCAAGCCGACGGCGGACAGCATCTCGCGCAAGGGGTCCGTGCCGCTGTCGCATTCGCTGGACAGCGTGGGCGTGATGACCCGCGATCCGGCCCTGCTGCGCCCGGTGCTGAACGTGCTGCGCGACCGCCCACTGGCCGCCGCCGACATCCCCGGCACCGTGATCGTGCCGCAGAATTTCGGGCTGGACGGCGTGGATCCGCAGATCATGGAGGCCTTCGAGGCCGCGCTGGAGGTCCTGGCCCAGGGCGGCATCACCATCCGCCGCCTGTCGATGCGCTTCTTCGACGATTACAGCGCCCTGCCCGTCTGGCAGTTCAGCGCGGTCGAATCCCGCTGCCATCACGGCGCGGCCTTCGCGGATCACCGCGACCGGCTGGACCCGCGCGTCGCCTCGCGCATGGCCCGCGCGGACGAGACCGATGCCCCGGGCTATGCCCGCACGCTGATCGCGCGCCAGGCGCTGGTGAACGAGGCCACGCGCATCTTCGCGGATGCGCCCATCGTGCTGCCGACCGTCGCGACCCTGCCGCCGCAACTGGCCGACCTGTCGGACGACGCCACCTATGACCGCGTGAACCTGCTGGCACTGCGCAATACCAGCCTTGGGAACGTGATCGATGGCTGCTCGGTCAGCCTGCCGCTGACCGAGTTGCCGGGCGCGGGGCTGATGATCACCGCGCCGCGCGGCCATGACGCCACGGTCCTTGGCATGGCCGAGGTGCTGGCAGATCAGCTTTAGATCCGGCAGCACAGGAAGGGCGGGCGATATGCCCGCCCCGAACCTTGGCGTCCGGATCCTTAACGACGCCCGGTCACGCCCTCGATCGCGCGGGGCGGCACCGGACGGGTGACCAGATGGCTTTTGCGCTTTTCGTAGAAGGCGTTGCCGCCCGTGACCAACACGTAATGCATGTTGTCATAGGGAAAGCTGTAGCCCGCCGTGTGAAAGAACTGCGCATTGGCCACATAGGGATGACGCTCGCCCCGCAGCACCGCGGCGGCCGAGGCGCGGACCAGCGGCATGGCGCGGCTGTTCATGTCGCGCGTCATCACGCCCGGCGCGAACTGGTTCTTTTGCGCAACGACGCCACAGACGCTGTTTGGAAATTGCGGTGAATGCACCCGGTTCATCACCACGCTGCCGACCGCGATCATCCCATCGCGGCTGGAACGGTTCGATTCGAAATACATCGCGCGTTCCATGCAGTTCTGCGCCGAATGTCGGCCAACGCCCTTGCCGCCACCGCAGGCGGCCAGCAGCATCACCCCGACCAAACCCAGCCTCAACGCCCCGCGCCTTGCGGTTTTCATCGCCTGCCCCTTCTGTCCGCTCGTTTGTTTTGGGCAAGCTTAACCTTGGGTCCGGCATCGTGACAACTGTGCAATCTGGCTTTGACTTCATCGCCCATTCGGGATAGGTCGCCCAATCGGCTGTTCTGGTGGCGCATGGTTGAGGGCGCGTGGAGGCAGAATAGGGCCGTCCACCGGCCTGCGGGCCCTTCTAGGCACATACATGACACAGACTGATATTGCTGCGCCCCTGGCGCAGGCTTTGGCCGATCGCGGCTATGAAACACTGACCGGCGTGCAACAGGCGGTTCTGAATCCCGAAATGGTCGGTCGCGACCTTCTGGTTTCGGCGCAGACCGGCTCGGGCAAGACCGTGGCCTTCGGCATCGCCTCGGCCGCCGATCTTCTGGACGATAATGGGCTTCTGCATCAGGCCGAGGCGCCGCTGGCGCTGGCCATTGCGCCGACGCGCGAACTGGCGCTGCAGGTCGCGGCAGAACTGACCTGGCTTTATGCGGCGACCGGCGCCAAGATCGCCACCTGCGTCGGCGGCATGGATTACCGCAACGAACGGCGCGCACTGGCCCGCGGGGCGCAGATCGTGGTCGGCACCCCCGGCCGTCTGCGCGACCATATCGAGCGCGGCAGCCTTGTTCTGACCGACCTGCGCGTCGCGGTTCTGGACGAAGCCGACGAGATGCTGGACCTGGGCTTTCGCGAGGATCTGGAATTCATCCTGTCCTCCGCACCCGAAGAACGCCGCACCCTGATGTTTTCGGCCACGGTGCCGTCGGATATCGAAAAGCTGGCCCGCGATTTTCAGCGTGACGCCCTGCGCGTCACCACCAAGGGCGAGGCCCGCCAGCATGGCGACATCGCCTATCGCGCCCTGTCGGTGGCCGTGCGCGACCGCGAGAATGCGATCTTCAACCTGCTGCGTTTCTACGAGGCGCGTACCGCGATCGTGTTCTGCAAGACCCGCGCCAATGTGAACCACCTGCTTGCCCGCATGGGCAATCGCGGTTTCCGCGCCGTCGCCCTGTCGGGCGAGCTGTCACAACAGGAACGCACCCATGCGCTGCAGGCGCTGCGTGATGGCCGGGCCAGCGTGTGTATCGCGACCGATGTGGCCGCGCGCGGCATCGACCTGCCCGGCCTGGAACTGGTGATCCATGCCGATCTGCCGGGCAGCCCCGAAACGCTGCTGCACCGTTCGGGGCGGACGGGTCGCGCGGGCGCCAAGGGTGTCTCGGCGCTGATCGTGACGCCGGGCGAATTCAAGAAGGCCAACCGCCTGCTGAAAGGTGCCAAGCTGGAAGCCGAGTGGGGCAACGCGCCTTCGGCCGACGAGGTCAGCGCACGTGACGATGTGCGGATGCTGGACCATCCCGCGCTGAAAACCGCGCTGGAAGACGCATCCATCGCCGACAAGCTGCTGGAACAGTTCGGCGCGCAGCAGGTTGCCGCCGCATTCGTGCAATTGTGGCGCGATGGCCGCCCCTCGCCCGAGGAACTGACCGTGCAGGCGCCTCCGTCCGAATCCGCGCCGCGCCCGCCGCGCGAATTTGGCGATTCGGTCTGGTTCACCCTGTCGGTCGGCTATAGCGGCCGCGCCGAGGCACGTTGGCTGCTGCCGAAGATCTGCGAAGCAGGTGGCATCACCCGTGACGCCATCGGCGCGATCCGTGTGCGTGAACACGAAACCTTCGTTCAGATCGCCACTGCGGATGCCCCGAAATTCGGCGATGCTGCCGAACTGGAAGAGGGGCTGATGATGCTGCGCATGGCGGGCGAACCGCCGCTGGGTCGCGGCACCGACGGCCCCCGCCCCGGTGGCAAGCCGCAACGCGCGGGCAAGGACCGCGACCGCGGCCCGAAGCCGAAAAAGGAATTCGCGCCGCGCCCCAGACCCGCAGCCGAAAAGCCGCGTGACGAGGCCCCGACCGAAGCAAAGCCCGCCGCACGCAAGAAGCCGCGTCCCGCAGGTGAATTCACTGCACCTCGCAGCAAGAAGCCCGGCGCGGCGCGCCCCGAGGGCAAGCCCTTCCGCGCCAAGGACAAGCCCGCCAAGGGCTTCAAGGCGAAATCCGGCTCGCGCCCCGCACGGTCGGGCGATGCGCCCCCGCGCCGCTTCAAGGGCAAATCCTGATCGCGGGCGGTCGGATCGCCCCGGCGATTCCGACCGCTTGACATAGCCGCCGATCCTGCTAGCCATGTCCCCACGTCAGGGGAGTCCCGCCACGGGGACTGAGAGGCTGACAGGGGGAAACCCCGGTGAAGCGACCCTTTGAACCTGACCCAGTTGATGCTGGCGTAGGAAGACCGAAGGGCGCTTTTCCGACACGGAAAGCCTTTCGGGCCGAAGGGCCCAACCGCGTCATCGCGCCGGGCCTTGCGGCCCCTTTCTGCCGAAAGTTTCACTTGGGTCTTTTCGAAAGAGAGGACCGAAATGAAAGACACTGCCCCCGCCATCACCACCGGCCCGCTGCCCGCCTCGCGCAAGATCCATGTCGCCGGCCAGCAGCACGATATCCGCGTCCCCATGCGCGAGATCGCGATTTCCAACGAAGACCCGCTGGTGGTCTATGACAGTTCCGGCCCCTATACCGACCCCCAGATCGACATCGACATCGCCAAGGGCCTTCCGCCGATGCGCGGCGGCTGGCAGCATCAGCGCGGCGATATCGAGGCGTATGACGGGCGCGAAGTCACCGATGCCGATAACGGCTTTGCCAAGGGCGACCGCCTGACCCCGGCCTTCCCGCTGCGTCATCGGCCGATGCGCGCGAAGGGCGACCGCGCGGTGACCCAGCTGGCCTATGCGCGGGCGGGGATCATCACCCCGGAAATGGAATTCGTCGCCATTCGCGAAAACGAAAGCCGCATCGCCGCCCAGGAACGCGATGGCGAACCGATGGGCGCCGAATTGCCCGATCTGGTCACGCCCGAATTCGTGCGCCGCGAGATTGCCGAAGGCCGCGCGATCATCCCCGCCAACATCAACCACCCGGAACTGGAACCGGTGATCATCGGCCGCAATTTCAAGGTCAAGATCAACGCCAATATCGGCAACTCGGCCGTCACCTCGTCGATGGAACAAGAGGTCGAAAAGATGGTCTGGGCCATCCGATGGGGGGCAGACACGGTCATGGACCTGTCCACCGGTCGCAACATCCACAATATCCGCGACTGGATCCTGCGCAACGCGCCCGTGCCCATCGGGACGGTGCCGCTGTATCAGGCGCTGGAAAAGGTCGGCGGCGTGGCCGAGGACCTGACATGGGAGATTTTCCGCGACACGCTGATCGAGCAGGCCGAACAGGGCGTCGACTATTTCACCATCCACGCCGGCGTGCGGCTGCACATGATCCCGATGACCGCGAAACGCGTGACCGGCATCGTCAGCCGGGGCGGCTCGATCATGGCGAAATGGTGCCTGCACCATCACCGCGAAAGCTTTCTCTATGAACATTTCGAAGAGATCTGCGATATCTGCCGCCGCTATGACGTCAGCTTCAGCCTGGGCGACGGGCTGCGTCCGGGTTCCATCGCCGATGCCAACGACCAGGCGCAATTCGCCGAACTGCACACCCTGGGCGAGCTGACGAAGATTGCCTGGGCCAAGGATTGCCAGGTCATGATCGAAGGGCCGGGCCACGTGCCCATGCACAAGATCAAGGCCAATATGGAGGAGCAGCTCAAGCACTGCCACGAGGCGCCCTTCTATACGCTCGGGCCGCTGACCACCGATATCGCGCCGGGCTATGACCACATCACCAGCGCCATCGGCGCGGCGATGATCGGGTGGTTCGGAACGGCGATGCTGTGCTATGTCACGCCCAAGGAACATCTGGGCCTGCCCGACCGTGACGATGTGAAAACCGGCGTCATCACCTACAAGCTGGCCGCCCATGCCGCCGATCTGGCCAAGGGCCATCCCGGCGCGCAGCGCCGTGACGATGCCCTGTCGCGCGCCCGGTTCGAGTTCCGCTGGATCGATCAGTTCAACCTTGGTCTGGACCCCGACACCGCGCGCGAGATGCATGACGAAACCATGCCCGCCGAGGCGCATAAGGTGGCGCATTTCTGTTCCATGTGCGGGCCGAAATTCTGCTCGATGCGGATCAGCCACGACATCCGGGCCGAGGCGGAAAAGCAGCAGGGCATGGAACGCATGGCCGCGCGGTTCCGCGAAGGGGGCGAGCTTTATGTCCCGGTCCACGAGGCCGGCGAATGATCACCGTTCTGGGTGCGGGGGTGGCGGGGCTTTGCGCCGCCACCGCCCTTGCCGAACAGGGGATGACGGTCGAGGTCGTCACCCCGGCCGACGCGCCGGACCCGGTTTCCGGGCTGGCGGGGGGAATGCTGGCGCCGTTCTGCGAAGGCGACGGCGCCGATCCGCTTGTCACCCGCCGGGGGCAGCAATCCATCGCATGGTGGTCCGCCCGCGTGCGCAGCTTTCAGCCGCGCGGCACCCTGGTCCTGGCCGCGGCCCGCGATCGGGCGGAACTGGACCGCTTTGCCCGCGCCACCCAGAATCATCGCACCGTGCGGCCCGACGATCTGGAACCTGACCTGTCGGGACGCTTTGCCCGCGGTCTGTTCTTTGCCGATGAAGGCCATCTTGACCCGGCCGAGGCGATGGCAAGCCTGCGCAGCCGCCTGACTACGCGGGGCGTGCGCTTTCATCATGGCCCGCACACCGGCAGTCGCATCGTCGATTGCCGGGGCTGGTCCGCACGCGCCGATCTTCCCGACCTGCGCGGCGTGCGGGGCGAGATGCTGGAACTGTTCGCCCCGCAGGTCGCGTTGACCCGGACCATCCGCCTGCTGCACCCGCGCTTTCCCTGCTATATCGTGCCGCGCGGGCAGCACCGCTATATGATCGGCGCGACCATGGTTGAAACCGCCGATGGCGGCCCGATCACCGCCCGCGCCCTGATGGAACTGCTGTCTGCCGCCTATGCTGTCCATCCCGGCTTTGCCGAGGCGCGGCTGATCCACGGCGGCGCGGGCCTGCGCCCCGCCTTTCCCGACAACATTCCTGCCCTGCGCCGCGCGGGCGACCGCATCCACATGAACGGGATGCATCGCCACGGCTTTCTGATGGCCCCGGTTCTGGCCACCGATCTGGCGCAGCAGCTTTGCCACGAGGTGATCTATGCAAATTGACCTGAACGGCCAGCCGACCGTCACGCTTGCCGCGACGCTGGCGCAATTGATCGCGGAACGCGGTCTGGACGCCGCCTCGGTCGCCACGGCGGTCAACGGCGAATTCGTACCGCGCGGCCTGCGCGACGGAACCGCGCTGACCCCCGGCACCCGGATCGAGATCCTGTCGCCGATGCAGGGGGGCTAGGCGATGTTCTATGATCGGACCCTGTCCAGCCGCCTGATGCTGGGCACGGCGCAATACCCCTCGCCCCAGATCCTGCGCGACGCGATCGCGGCGTCGGGCGCGGATGTCATCACCGTCTCGCTGCGGCGCGAAGGACAGGAGGGCGGCGATTTCCGGCGTATCCTGAAAGACAGCGGCTGTCGCATCCTGCCGAATACCGCGGGCTGTCACAGTGTCCGCGAGGCCGTCACCACCGCCCATATGGCCCGTGAACTGTTCGGCACTGACTGGATCAAGCTGGAGGTGATCGGCCATGCCGACACGCTGCAACCCGACCCTTTCGCGCTGGTCGAGGCGGCACGCATCCTGTCCGAGGACGGCTTTCAGGTCTTTCCCTACACGACCGAGGATCTGATCGTCGGGGAAAAGCTGATCGAGGCGGGCTGCCGCGTGCTGATGCCCTGGGGCGCACCGATCGGGTCGGGTCAGGGCCTGCGGCATCTGGATGCGCTGCGCAGCATGCGGGCCCATTTCCCCGACATTCCGCTTGTGATCGACGCGGGCATCGGCGCGCCCTCGCAGGCGATGATGGCGATGGAGATGGGCTTCGACGCCGTACTGCTGAACACCGCCGTCGCCAAGGCGGTCGATCCGGTCGGCATGGCCCGCGCCTTTGGTCAGGCGGTCGTCGCCGGACAGCTGGCGCATCAGGCAGGGCTGATGCCGCCGCGCGACATGGCCGTCGCCTCGACCCCGATCTTCGGACTGGCGGCACTGGCATGACGCGGCTGGATCCGTTCTACCTGATCGTGGGCGATGTGGCCGAATTGCAGGCGCTGGTGCCGCTGGGGGTGCGGTTGGTGCAACTGCGGGTCAAGGATCAGCCGCCGGCAGAACTGCGCCGTCAGATCACGCTGGCCAAATCGATCTGCGATCGGCACTTTTGCCAACTTGTCATCAACGATTACTGGCAATTGGCACTGCAAGAAGGCTGCGATTTCGTGCATCTGGGCCAGGAAGATCTGGACAGCGCCGATCTGCCCGCCCTGCGGCGTGCCGGCATCCGCGTCGGGCTGTCGACCCATGACGAGGCCGAACTGGACCGCGCCCTGACGCAGAATCCGGCCTATGTCGCGCTGGGACCGGTCTATCCGACCCTGCTGAAGAAGATGAAATGGGGGCCGCAGGGCCTGGACCGCGTGTCGGACTGGAAACGCCGTGCGGGCCAGGTGCCGCTGGTGGGGATCGGCGGGCTGACCGTGCAGCGGCTGCCCGACCTGTTCACCGCCGGGGCCGACAGCGCCGCCGTCGTCACCGACATCCAGCGCGCGCCCGATCCCGTCGCGCGTTGCCGCGACTGGATCGCCGCGACCCGAGGATATCTGCCATGACCCGCTATGACCGACAGACCCGCCTTCCCGAAATCGGCCCCGACGGCCAGGACAGGCTGCGAAAGGCGCATGTTCTGGTGGCGGGCGCGGGCGGGCTGGCGGCGCCCTTGCTGCCCCTTCTGGCCGGGGCCGGAATCGGGCGTATCACCCTGTTCGATGGCGACGTGGTCGAGGCGCACAACCTGCATCGCCAGACCCTGTTCCGGATGACCGATATCGGCACGCCGAAGGTCAGCAGTGCGGCACGGGAACTGACGGCGCTGAACCCCGAATGTAGAATTGTCGCACGGGCCGAGCATATGACCCCGGCCAACGCCCGTACGGCTATCGAAGGCGTCGATCTGGTCATCGACGCCGCGGACCGCTTTACCCTGACCTATCTTCTGTCGGATCTGTGCCACGCTGCCGGGCTGCCGATGATCAGCGCCTCGGTGCTGGGGCGGCGGGGACATGTCGGCGGGTTCTGCGGCGCTGCGCCCAGCTATCGCGCGATCTTTCCCGACCTGCCGGGCGGGGCGCAAAGCTGCGCGACGGCAGGCGTCATGGGACCGGCGGTCGCGGTGATGGGATCGTTGCAGGCGCAGATGGCGATGGCGGTACTGCTGGGCCTGAAGCCCAGTCCTCTGGGGCTGATGATGACGGTCGATCTGGCCGATTGGCAGGTGACGCGGTTCCGGTTCGACAGCGCCCCCGAACCGACAGGCCGGCACCCCGTGCTGCTGTCGCGTCTTGACCTGCGGACCGATGACGAGGTGATCGACCTTCGCGATATCGCCGAGGCCCCGGTCATGGCCGTGCCGCAGGCGATCCGTCTTGCGCCCGAAGATGTGGCCGGGCTGATCCCGCAGGGACGGCGCACGATCTTTGCCTGCGCCACGGGTCTTCGTGCATGGGCTGCGGCGCGCAAGCTGACCGATCGGGGACTGCGCGCCGCAGTTCTGGTTGATGGCGATTGACTGACCCGGTCAGACCAGCCAGCGACGCATCGCCCCCAGCGACAGCTTGACCGCCAGAAGGCCGGTGCCCGCCACGGCCAGCAGCGGTTGATCGAAATGGGCGGCGGCGGCGAACAGGCCCAGTACTGGAACCCATCCCGAAGCAGCCAAGACGGCATAAGGCAGATTGCGCATGGCATCCTCCTGCAAGATTCAAAATTTGGGTGGTTCCTGCTGCCCTGAGGGGCATGTTTTGCATGCCGTCAGGATTCGCCGGAAACTGCGCCGCAGCTAGTGGATCCTGCGGCCCCTTTCAAGGCCGCAGGATGATGGGTCGCCGCGTGACGTCAGGTGACGGGTCAGTCCAGCAATTCGCTCATCTCGACGGCGCGATGTTCCAGCATCGAGCGCTGCGCCGCAAAGCCCATCAGAACCGCCCATTTGCCATCCTGCAGGCTGACCTCGGGGGCGCTGCGCTGACCGCGCACCAGTTCCAGAAAGCCGCGATGCTGATAGAAGGTCGAGCCGTTGTGATCGCCCGCCTCCAGGATGGTCGGATCGACCGGGATCTCGCGGATCTCTGGCCCCTTGGGCATGCGCGGCGACACGATCACTTGCGGGACCGGCGCCTCGCCCAGATGTTCGGGCCAGAAACGGCCCGGTCCGGGGACCAGCGCCTCGATCTTGCCGGTCGGACCGACCGCCGAGATTTCCTCTTGATAGCGCGAGCCCTCGGCGAACATGCACAGTTCCAGCATCGCGCGCACACCGCTTTCGAATTCGACGATGACATAGCCGTGGTCGAAGATGTCCGGGGTTTCGCCGCCATAGGTTTCGTCCAGATGGTTGCCCGCCTGACCACCCATCGCCATCACGCGCACCGGGTTCGATTTCAGCGCAACCCGCATCAGGTCAAAGAAATGGCAGCATTTTTCCACGAAGGTGCCGCCGGTAAAGCGGTTGAACCGGTTCCATTCGCCGACCTTGGGCAGGAAAGGGAAACGGTGTTCGCGGATGGTCAGCATCTTGATGCCGCCGGTCGCGGCCTCGGCCTCTTCCAGCAGCTTCGCGACCGGGGGCATATAGCGATATTCCATCGCCACCCAGACCGGCGCGGGGTAGTTCGCGGCGAAATTCTCGATCACCGCTGCATGTTCAGGATCGGTGAACAGCGGCTTTTCGACCAGAACCGGCAAGGGGCGACGGCTGGCGATGGCCAGCAATTGTTCGACATGGCGATAGTTCGGGCTGGCAATCAGCAGGCAGTCGATATCGTCCAGATCCAGCAGCGCCTCGACGCTGTCGACGAAACGGGCGGTCGGGGCAAAGCGGCGGGCGGCCTCGCGCATGGCGGCATCGGGTTCGAAGATCGCGCCGATCGCCGTATTGTCCAGCAGCGCGATATTGCGCAGATGTTCCTGCCCCATCATACCGCATCCGATGATGCCATAGGTGATGGTGCGGGTCTCGCTGCGCGCGAGGGTCTGGGTGGACATGAAGTCGCTCCTCATCAGATCAGGCGCTGCACATACAGCGCCCTGTCGGTGTCAAACCAAGTTCGTGAAAATTCGACCGCGCGGGGCCCCTGCGCCCAGGACAGCCGTTCGATATAGCCGGTGACCTGCCCCGCAGGCAGGCGAAAGCGGTCGGGCGACCATGGCGGCACGGCGCCCACGCCAACCCGATCCTCGGCGCGGGTGATCCAAAGCCGCAGCGCGGTCTTGTAGGTCAGATACAGCGAATCCTGCACCTGCGCGCGGGCCACGCGACCCGCCCCGCCATCCAGCCAGATCTCCTCGACCGCGATCACGACATCATCCAGGAACCGCAGCCGCCGGAACCGCGTCCCATGATCCGAGCTGCCATAGTCGGGCTGCGCCGCATCCTTTGGCAGATAATCGACCGACAGGATATCGGCATTGGGCAGACCGCCCCCGCCCTGCGCATGTTCCAGCCGGAACATCGAATAGACCGAGGCGACGGGCGCGCCCACGCGGATATAATTGCCCGATCCCTGACGCCGTTCCAGCAGCCCCTTGCCTTCCAGATCAGCCAGGGCCTTGCGCAGGGTGCGGACCGTCGTGCCGTGGCTGGCCGCGAATTCGCGTTCAGGTGGCAGCTTCTGCCCATCGACCAGCCGACCCGCCGCGATATCGCGAATCACCAACTCGCTGATCTGCAGATAGATCGGCAGCGCGTCGGGCCTGCTGTGGCGATTTCGGGTGTCGGTCTGCACGTTTCGATCCGATTGGCGAAAAAATTGATGCCCCATTGATCTACATCAAGGACACGGGTAGGAAAAGGGAAAGTTGCACGCCTTCAGGAGGGGAATTCATGACGGTCGTACCCGTGACATCCGCCGATCTCGACGCAGTCGAAGTGGCATGGTTTTCGGCGCTTTGCTCGGACGATTATCAGTTCCTGGGCGTGCCGGACGGGTCGCTGCGGTCGTCGTGGAAACACTGTTCGGACATCGTGAAGACCGCCGAATCGCAAGGCTTCGGCAATATCCTGTGCCCGTCCTCGTATCAGGTCGGCCAGGACACGCTTAGCTTTGTCGCGGGCTGCGCGCCCATCACCGACCGCATCAACCTGCTGGCAGCCGTGCGCTGCGGCGAGATGCAGCCCATCATGCTGGCCCGCACCATCGCCACGCTGGACCACATGCTGGAAGGCCGGCTGACGGTGAACATCATCTCGTCCGATTTTCCGGGCGAACAGGCCGATAGCGGCTATCGCTACCAACGCTCGCGCGAGGTGGTCGAGATCCTGAAACAGGCCTGGACCCGCGACCAGATCGATTATCAGGGCGAGGTCTATAATTTCAGCGGCCTCACCACCGATCCCGCCCGCCCCTATCAGCAGGGCGGTCCGATGCTGTATTTCGGCGGCTACAGCCCCGCCGCACTGGACCTGTGCGGCCAGCATTGCGACGTCTATCTGATGTGGCCCGAAAAATCCGAAGACATCGCCGAACGGATGAAGGCCGCCAATGCCGCCGCCGAAAGATACGGCCGCACGCTGGATTACGGTTTCCGGTCGCATGTGATCGTCCGCGATACCGAAGCCGAGGCCAAGGACTACGCCCGCCACATCGCCAGCAAGCTGGATGACGATCTGGGCCGTGCGATACGTGAACGCGCGCTTGATTCGGGCAGCCTTGGCGTCAGCCATCAGGCCCGCAACCGCGAACTGGCCGATTTGGAAGGCTATATCGAACCGAATCTGTGGACCGGCATCGGGCGCGCGCGTTCGGGCTGTGGCGCGGCGATCGTCGGCTCGACCGATCAGGTGCTGACCAAGCTGGAAGAACTTCAGAAGATGGGCATCCGTGCCTTTATCCTGTCGGGCTATCCCCATATCGACGAAGCCGATCACTTTGGCAGCCGCGTATTGCCGCAGATGAAAACCTGTCAGTTGAACAAGGTCTGGGGCCGCGTCCCCGACAGCATGCCGCAGACGCCCCTTGGCGCAGGAGAACGTCGCTAAGATGGATATCACCACGACCCCCACCACCGACCGCGTGCAGATCGCCGAGGGGCTTAGCTTTTCGCGCCTTGTCTATGGAATGTGGCGGATCGGCGATGATGCCGACACTTCGGCCAGCCATGTCCGCGCCAAGATCGACGCCTGCCTAGATCAGGGCATCACCACGCTGGATCAGGCCGACATCTATGGCGATTACACCGCCGAATCGATCCTTGGCCAGGCGCTGAAGGCCGACACCGCCCTGCGCCAGAAGGTCGAACTGGTCACCAAATGCGACATCGTCGCGCCGATCGGCAAATACAGCGACGCGCCGTGCAAATACTACGACACGTCCAAGGCGCATATCGATGCCTCGGTCGAAAATTCGCTGAAGGATCTGGGGACAGACTATCTGGACCTGCTGCTGATCCATCGTCCCGACCCGTTGATGGATGCCGAGGAAACCGGCGCCGCGCTGGACGCGCTGGTGGCATCGGGCAAGGTCCGCGCCGTCGGCGTGTCCAACTTCCGTCCCTGGGATGTCCAGCTGCTGCAAAGCGCGATGTCGACGCGGCTGGCCACCAACCAGATCGAAATCTCGCTGGCCCGCATCGCGCCCTTCACCGATGGCGATCTGGCCTTCCATCAGCGCCGTCAGGACCCGATCATGGCCTGGTCCCCGCTTGGCGGTGGCAGCCTGATGCAGGGTGATGGCGAGGTGGCACGCCGCATGGACGTGCTGGCGCAGGAATATGGCGTTGACCGCGCGGCAATCGCGATCGCCTTCCTGCTGCGTCACCCGGCAACGATCCTGCCGGTTCTGGGCACCAACGCGCTGGACCGCATCGCGCGGATCGGCGATGCCGCCAAGGTTCAGCTGACCCGCGTTCAGTGGTTCCAGCTGTACGAGGCCGCACTGGGCCACGAGGTCGCGTGATGCAGATGGCGAAACCCACAAGCTTTGTCCCCGATCCCGCCAATGGCCGGATGCTGCGCGACGCATTCGGTCGCTTTGCGACCGGCGTGACGATCGTGACGGCCAAGGGCCCCGAAGGCTGCGTGGCAATCACGGCCAACAGCTTTTCCTCGGTCTCGATGGAGCCGCCGCTGGTGCTATGGTCGCCCGCGCGCAGTTCGTCCCGGTTTCAGCATTTCGCCGGTGCCACGCATTATGCGATCCATGTGCTGTCCGCCGAACAAGAGGCGCTGGCCTTTGCCGTCGCACGCAGCGCCACCGCACTGACCGAGGGTGACCTTGACGTGAACGCCGAAGGCGTGCCGGTCCTGAAACATTGTCTTGCACGTTTCGAATGTTCGCGGCATGCGCTGCATGACGCTGGCGACCACGCCATCGTGGTCGGCGAGGTGCTGCGCGCCGAAATGCGCGAGGGGGACCCGCTGGCGTTCTTCGGTGGAAAGATCGCGCGTCTGAATATCAATTAAGCGCCGCCGGCCCGGTTGAGGAGCCGGGCTGACAGGCGTCGGGGGGAGTATATGGCACTGCTTGGCGGCGTGATCCGGCCGATTTCCTGGATCAACGAGCATCTTCTGATGCTGGGGCGCGGCGTCGGCATCATCGCCATCGCCGTGATGGTGGCGGTGACCCTGTTGCAGGTGTTCTGCCGCTATGTGCTGAACAATGCCCTGCCCTGGCCCGACGAGGCCGCACGGTTCTGCATGTTGTGGATGACCGGGTTGATGGCGCCGACGGCGTTCCGCCGTGGCGGGTTCGTGGCCATCGACATGCTGGCGCTGGCCTTGCCCCGCGCGGCGGCGGCGATCCTGAACATCTTTCTGATGGTGGTCAGCCTGACGGTGCTGGTCTTTGCCGTCCAGATCGGCTGGTCCGAGACGACGGGCCTTGGCGGGCGCTTTGCCTCGGCCTCGCTTTACATTCCGACCGCGATCGATTTCAGCGAATGGCAACGCGTGCCGCGCAGCTGGATGATGGCGTCTCTTCTGGTCGGGATCGTGCTGCTGATCATGGTCAATGTCGAACTGATCCTGCGCAATGTCGCCCAGCTTCTTGGCGTCACCGATCTTCCCCCCATTCCCCACGCCGATACGCAGGGTGCCGAGTGATGCTGGTCTGGTTTCTTCCCGTCTTTCTGGTCTTTCTGATGATCGGCCTGCCGGTGTTTTTCGGCCTGCTGGCCGCGCCGGGAATCCTGCTGTTCCTGAATGGTCAGGAACGCGATCTGACATTGCTGTATCGCAATCTCTATAACGGCATGGACAGCTTTCCGCTGATGGCCATCCCGTTCTTCATGCTGGCCGGCGAGATCATGAACCGCGGCGGCATCACGCATCGCCTGGTCGAATTCAGTCAGGCGCTGATGGGGCATCTGCGCGGCGGTCTGGCGCATGTGAACGTGCTGTCCTCGATGCTGTTCGCGGGGCTGTCGGGATCCGCCGTCGCCGACACCAGCGCCCTGGGGTCGATGCTGATCCCGGCGATGGAAAAACAGGGCTATACCCGCCGCTTCGCCGCCGCGATCACGGCCGCAAGCTCGGTCATCGGGCCGATCATCCCGCCATCGGGCATCATGATCATCTATGCCTATGTCATGGGCGAAAGCGTCGCGGCGCTGTTTCTTGCCGGTCTGGTTCCAGGGGCGATGGTCGGGATCGGTCTGATGCTGCTGATCAAGCTGATGGCCGACCGCTATGACTTTCCGGTCGCGTCGCGCAAGTTCACCTGGGGCGAACGCGGACAGGCCAGCCTGAAGGCGTTCTTTCCGCTGATGACGCCGATCATCATTCTGGGCGGCATCCTGATCGGTGTCTTTACCCCGACCGAGGCCGCCGCCGTGGCCGTCGCCTATGCGCTGTTCATCAGCCTGTTCGTCCTGCGCACGATGCGGATCGGCGAACTGGGCGATGTGATGGGCCGCGCCGGCCTGACCTCGGCGGTTGTGCTGTTGCTGGTCGGGGCGGCGATGTCCTTCAAGACGGTCGTGTCGCTGTCGCATACACCGCAGATGCTGGCCGAGTTCATCCTGACGCTGACCGCGAACCCGTTGCTGTTGCTGTTCCTGGTGAACCTGCTGCTGTTCGTGGTCGGGATGTTCCTTGACGCAGGCCCCGCGATCATCATTCTGGGTCCGATCCTGGGGCCGGTTTTCGTGGGCATGGGTGTGGACAGCATCCATTTCGCGATCATCATGTGCGTCAACCTGACCGTGGGTCTGGCCACACCGCCGATGGGACTGGTGTTATTCGTGGCCTCGGCCGTGTCAGGGGAAAAGGTCATGTCGATCTCGCGCACGATCCTGCCATTCCTTGCGGTCGAGATCATCGTGATCTTCCTGATCACCTATTTCCCCGCGATTTCCATGACGATCCCGCGCCTGACGGGCTTCGCGAACTGACAAGATTCAGAATAACCAAGGGAGGCTAACTGAAATGCTGAAGACTTCGCTGACACTGGCCGCGATGCTGGCGCTGAGCGCGCCCGCAATGGCACAGGATTTCACCATCCGCGCCGTCGCCAACTCGAACGAGGAAGACGAGGATTACGACGGCCTGCAGGTCTTCAAATCCCATGTCGAAGCCGCCTCGAACGGGCGCATCGCGGTCGAGATCTACATGGGCACGCAGCTGTGCTCGAACGGGGCCGAATGTCTGCAGGGCGTCGCCGACGGCTCGATCGATGTCTATATCTCGACCTCGGGCGGGGCGGCTGGCCTGTTTCCCTATGTGCAGGTGCTGGATCTGCCCTATCTGATGCAGGATGACCGCATCGCCGAAAAGGTTCTGGCAGGCGATTTCACCCGCGAGATGCGCAAGATGGCGTTGGCGGATTCGGGCGACACCATCCGCCTGATGACCATCGGCAATACCGGCGGCTGGCGCAACTTTGCCAATACCAAGCAGCGCGTCCAGAAGCCCGAGGATCTGGCCGGGATGAAGCTGCGCACCGTCGTCGCCGACCTGCCGCAGGAACTGGTCCGCGCGCTTGGCGCATCGCCGACCCCGATTCCGTGGCCAGAGCTGTTCACCTCGTTGCAGACCGGCGTGGTCGAGGGCACCAAGAACGGCATCACCGACATCATGTCGATGAAATTCCCCGAGGCGGGGCTGCAATATGTCACGCTGGACGGCCACGCCTACATGGCGGCGCTGTGGTGGATGTCGAACCAGAAATTCATGGAACTGCCCGAGGACATGCGTCAGGTGGTGGTCGATGGGTTCTATCAGCTTCAGCAGGCAACCTTCGCCTCGCCCAAGCGGAAATCGATCCCGGCCTACGAGGAATTCGTGGCAGGCGGCGGCGATCTGTATGTGCCCACCCCCGAAGAAAAGCAGGCCTTCGCCGATGCGGCACAGCCCGTCTACGAATGGTTCACCAGCAATGTCGATGGCGGTCAGGACATCTTTGACCTGATGAAAGCCTCGGTCGATGAGGCGACTGCCGAATTGCAGGCCGAACGCAGCGCCGACATCAACTAAGCTGCCCCGAAATGAAAGAACCCGCCCGAAGCATCGCCTCGGGCGGGTTTTTTGATGCCGTGAAGGATCGCTACAGGATCACGCGATGTTCGGCCTGTCCGCGGAACCGGGTCGGCGTGGCAAAGACGCAGCCATCCTGATCGCCGGGCTGCGCCAATCCTTCATGCGCCGAGGTTGCAAACAGCGTGGCCAGATCCGCGCCGCCGAAAGCCGGGCAGGAAATCTGACCGACAGGAAATTCGATCGCCTCAAGGAACCGGCCGTCCGGCGCATAGCGGGCAACGCGGGACGCGCCCCATTGCGCTGACCACAGGCAGCCTTCGGCATCGACGACCGCGCCATCGGGGTTCAGCCCCTCGGACCGCAGATCGGCAAAGACCTGTGGCGCGGATGCGGGCCAGCCATCGCCATCCAGGGCCACGGACTGGATCACCGCCTCGGCGGTGTCGGCAAAATAGGCCGTCTGCCCGTCAGGCGAAAAGCAGATCGAATTGGTGATCGTGATCTGGGGAAACAGGCGGCGAAGCTCGCCGCGATGAAAACGCCAGATCGAGCCCGCCTTGGGCTGGGCCTGTTTGCCCATCGTCCCGATCCAGAAGCCGCCCTGCGGATCTGCGCGCCCGTCATTCGACCGCGTGACCGGGTTGTCGGCCTCTAGCGCGGTGACGGTTTCAAGGGTGCCGCTGGTCAGGTCCAGAACGCTTAGCGCCTTTTCCGATGCAACCAGCAGCCGGTTGTCATCGATGATCCCCGCCGCGCTGGTCAGATCGTCGAAATCGCGGCGTCGCGTTTCGCCGTCCAGCGGCCTTTCATACATGCGCCGGTTCAGGATATCGAACCAGAACAGGCTTTGCCGACCGGGATGCCACAGCGGTCCCTCGCCCAGTTCGCAGCGGGTCTCGTCGAACATCATATCGCGGCATCCCATGCAGCGACCAGGGCGCGGGCCTTTTCCGCCACCGTTTCGGCACTGTCACCCGGCTTGTAGATCGACGAGCCGATCCCGAAGCCGGTTGCGCCCGCGGCCAGCCACTCGCCCATGTTCTGGGCCGACACACCGCCGACCGCATAAAGCGGCACGGTCTTTGGAATGACCGCGCCCATGGCCTTCAGGCCGACGGGGCCGACCAGTTCGCCCGGAAACAGCTTCAGCGCATCGGCGCCCGCGGCCAGCGCGGCAAAAGCCTCGGTCGGGGTCATGACGCCCGGAAAACTGTCCAGCCCTGCCTGTTTCGTCGCGGCAATGACCGCCGGGTCGCAATTGGGTGACACGATCAAACCTGCGCCGGTCGCAGCCACGTCCCGAACCTGCTGAACGGTCAGAACCGTTCCCGCGCCGATCTTTGCCTGATCGCCGAAATGGTCCTGCATGGCGCGGATGCTGTCCAGCGGATCGGGCGAATTCAACGGCACCTCGATCGTGGTCACCCCGGCGTCGATCAGGGCTGCAGCGACGGAAACGGCCTCGGGCGGGGTGATCCCGCGAAGAATGGCAACGATATTGCGGGTCATGCGTGTTCCTTCAGCGTGGTCCAGGCGGAATAAAGGCCGGCAAGCGTGGTCGCCTGCGCCGCGCCTTCGGTGCAGATGACGCCCTGCGCCGACAATGCGCGGGCGTAAAGGGCGGACAGCGCCGGTGCGCCGATGACGCAGACCTCTTGCCCCAACCAATAGGGTTTCGCCGCGGCCAGTTCCCAGCCGATCAGCGATCCCGACAGGCGTCCGCCCGCCGTTTCGGGCGACAGATCGCCCAGCAGCGCCCCGGCACGCAACTGGAACAGGCGGCCATAGGCGCGGTGGGGCTGTGCCAGCGCATCATTCAACGCCGCGTCGAAGGCACCAAGATCGGTCGGATCGCCGACCGTGTGGCGCAGCACCGATTGCCGCGCCAAAAGAGCAAACATCTCGCCGGTCATGAAGCTTTGGAACGAGACGATCTCTCCGGCCGAGATACGCGCCCATTTCGTATGGGTGCCCGGCAGACAGATCGTGCCATCGAAGTTGGGCCGCGCCGCCAACAGGCCCGCGATCTGGGTTTCTTCGCCGCGCATCACGTCGGGCGGGTCCATCTGGTTGACCCCACAGACGATCCAGACATTCTGACCGGGCACCTGAACCAGACGCGGTCGCGCGGCCAGCGGAACGGGACCATAGGGCGCCTCGATCCAGCCCTGACGCGATCCGACCATGCCGCAGGCGATCACCGGCGCATCGCCCCAGCCCTGCGTCATGTCGGCCAACACGCCTGCAAAGTCATCGGGGTTCAGCTTGCCCATGCCCTGATCGGATTGTCGGCTGTCCAGAACCTCGGTCCCCTGCATTGCCCATAGCCGAAGGTTCGTGGTGCCCCAATCGGCGGCTATCCATTCCGGCTTGGTCAAAGCTTCTCTCCTTCAAGGACCCAGATCGTCTGCGGAAAGGCCTTGGGCAGGGTCACACCCTGCGTCATCAGGAACTGTCCCGACAGGGTCAGCGCCCCCGAGGACAGCGGAACACCGATCCGCGACGCCGGGTTGTGGTCGTCACGATTGGTAAGGTCAACCCGATATCGCGCCTGCGGGTCCAGCCCCGTCAGCCGCAGAGGGCGCGGCAGAACCTGGGCCGAACTGGCGGCACTTCCCGCGAAAACGACAAAGCGCCCGCCATCCTGCGCCAGTTGCTGTTCCGCGATCACGCTGGGATCGGCGCTGTCCAGCCGCAGGATATCGGCGCGGGTCATCCAGTCGCGATTGTCCTTCCACCAGGCGGTGACGCGGGTCAGCACGGCGGCCTCATCCTCGGTCAGCTCGCGCGGGTCCATCTCGAAGCCCATATGCCGCTGCGCCGCGACCCAGGCCCGAACGCGGATATCCAGAATGCGCCCCGAGGTGTGGCAGACGCGCGGGCCGACATGGCTGCCGGTGACGGCCAGCGGCAGGAACAGGGCGGCGTCATGTTGAATGCGCAACCGCTCCATCGCGTCGTTGCTGTCGGACAGCCAGACCCGCTGCGTCCGCGACAGGATGCCGAAATCGATCCGCCCCCCGCCTGACGAGCAGCTTTCGATCTCGACCTGCGGGAAATCCGCACGCAGCCGGTCCAGCAGATCCCAGGTTCCCTGCGCCTGCGCCGCATCGGGATGGGGCAGCACGCGGTTATGATCCCATTTCACATAGTCGATGGCATAGGTGCCAAGGACGGCGGCGATATGGTCGTAAAGATATGCACGAACCTCGGGCCGCGACATGTCCAGAACCAGCTGTTGCCGACCGGTGATCTGATCGTCCTCGCCCAGTGCCCAGTCGGGATGGGCGCGATGCAGATCGCTGTCGGGATTGACCATCTCGGGTTCGAACCAGATGCCGAAACGCATTCCGCAATCGTGAACGTGATCGATCAGCGGCGTCAGCCCGTCAGGAAACTTGCGCGGGTCGATGGTCCAGTCGCCAAGGGATGTGGTGTCGTCGTCACGACGCCCGAACCAGCCATCATCCAGCACGAAACGCTCGGCCCCCAGGGCGGCGGCGCGTGTGGCGATATCCTTCAATTCGGGCAGCTTGTGGTCGAAATAGACCGCTTCCCAGCAATTGTAATGGACCGGACGCGGCCGGTCGGGATGCGGCCAGGTGACGACATGATCGCGCAGGTGGCGCTGAAACGCGGTCGCGCAGCCATTCAGCCCCGCCGCCGATTGCGCGGCATAAAGGGTCGCGCTGGCAAAGCGGTGGCCGGCCGTCAGCATGGTGCCCGCCGCATGACCGAACTGGATCTGGCGGCGACCGTCGGGCAATTCCTCGGCGATCATGCGATGCCCGCCGGACCAGCCGTAATGGAAGGCCTGCGCCTGCCCCTGCGTGTTCGTCGCGCCGCGCAGGGGCAGGATCACGCCGGGGAAATGTTCATGCCCGGTGCGCCCGGTGCGATTGTCGCGCAGATGGATGCCGGGGGTCCAGGCGACGCGGTTGGCCTGAAACTCGGCGCACCAGCGGCCCGAGAAATCGATCAGCTCATCGGCCAGCTGCGGGGCGGGAAAGACCGGCGCGGCCAGCCATTCGACACGGATCGGGGCGGTGCTTTCGACCTCGGACCGGGCCTCGATCACGCCGGTTGCCGGGATCAGCGCAATATGGGCGCGATAGGTCAGACCAAGCGCCGGATCCTGCCCGGTGATGGTCAGACGGTCGCCCTCCTGCGTCACATCCGTCAGGCGCAGGCGCGGATTCAGAACCGCGCCATCGGCGCCGCGCAGTGCCATCCCCGGTTGCCCGGGGAAGGTCTGCGTGGTTTCCGGGCAGACCGACAGATCGGGATTGCGGTCCAGCATGCCGCCCGTCACATCGCCCAGAAGGGCAAGCGCCAACTGGTCCAGATCCTCGCCCTCGGGCAGGCGCGGTCCCCAATAGGCCACACAGGGCAGACGATCGTTTTCGGACGCAAGAACAAGTGTTTGCCCTGCGTCCTCTAGCTTCCAGACCTGCATCATTTCACCGCGCCAAGGGTCAGACCGGCAATGAAATGCCGCTGCATCATGAAAAACATCAGAACCGGCGGCAGCGCGGCCAGGATCGACCCCGCCGAAACCAGATGCCAGGCCGCGATCCACTGCCCGTTCAGGCTGTTCAGACCGGCGGTGATCGGCTGCGTATCCGCGCCCGTCGTCAGCACCGTCGCCCAGAAGTAGTCGTTCCAGATGAAGGTGAAGATCAGCACGGACAGCGCGGCAATGGCGGGCCGCATCAGGGGCATCACCACATGGCGGAAGATCTGCCATTCGCTGACGCCCTCGACGCGGGCGGCCTCGATCAGTTCAAAGGGCAGCGCCTTGATGAAATTGCGCATGAACAGCGTGCAGAACCCGGTCTGAAAGGCGATGTGGAACAGCGCAAGACCGGTGATGCTGTTATACAGGCCCATGTTCACCGTCAGGTCGCGCACCGGGACCATCAGGATCTGGAACGGCACGAAATTGCCCGCCACGAACATGAAGAACAGGATCAGGTTCGCCTTGAACTTGTAGATCGCCAGCGCGAACCCGGTCAGACAGGACAACGCCACCGCGCCGATCACCGTCGGGATCGTCACCTTGAAACTATTCAGCAGGTATTTTTCCAGCTCGGTGTTGCGGAACACGGTCAGGTAGTTCTCGAAGGCCAGCCGCGACGGGATGCCGAAGTAATTCCCCGAGGCAAGATCCGAAGATGGCCGGACCGAGGTCATGGCAACGCCCAGCAGGGGCAGAAGCCACAGGATCAGCATGACCGGCAGCGCGATCTTGTACAGCCGCTGCGAGGCCGGGGACAGGGTCTGGATCGGACGCGGAAACATCTCAGCGCACCCCTTTCTCGTCGCGCCACATCTTCCAGATGAAGCCCGAAATGAAGATCATCATGATGCCGAACAGGACGACCGCGATGGCGGCGCCATAGCCCATCCGATAGCCATATTCGGACAGCGCCTGTTCATACATGTAATAGGACAGGACCCGGCTGGAGCCGAACGGCCCGCCCGAGGTCATGATCGAGACAAGGTCAAAGCTGCGCAGTGCGCCGATCACGGTGACGACGATGGCGATGAAGGTCGCGGGCCGCAATTGCGGCAGGACCACATACCACAGCATCTTCCAGCCCTTGGCACCGTCCAGCCGCGCGGCCTCGATCTGGTCGGGGGCGACGGCGTTCAGGCCGGTCAGATACAGGATCATGCAATAGGCGATCTGCGGCCACAGACCGGCGGCGATGATGCCATAGGTCACCAGCCGCTCATCGGCGAGGATTGCGACGCTTTGACCAGTCAGCCCCTCGATCAGCTTGTACAGCAGGCCGAAATCGGGGGCGTAGAACCACGAAAAGATCAGGCCGACAACGACCTGGCTGATCACGAAGGGGAAGAAGAACAGCGACTTGTAGATGCGGATACCGCGCACGGTCTGGTTCAGGAACAGCGCGATCATCAGACCCGCAGGCACCGCCAGCATGTACAGGACCAGCCAGATGACGTTGTTCTTCAGGCTGACATAGAACGCCTCGTCATCCATCAGCTCGACATAGTTGGCCATGCCGACCCAGGTGGCATCGCTGAGCCCGTCCCAGTCGTAGAAGGACACCCACATCGACTGAAAGATCGGGATGATCACATAGATCAGGAACATCGCCAGCCCGGGGGCCAGGAACAACCAGGGCGCAAGCGCGCGGCGCGACCGACGGGGCCGGGGCGCATGGGTTGCGGGAATTGCAGGGGCTTCGGGCATGGTAAATCCTCCCAGTCCTGTCAGACGTGGAAAAAAGGGGCGCAGCCACACGGGCCGCGCCCCTTCACAGGGTCGTTACTTGTAGACGCGGGCGCGGGTCTTTTCGAGACGCTCGAGGATCGCATCGACGCGGTCGGGCTTGACCATGAATTCCTGGAAGCCTTCCATGCCGGCCTTGGCCATTTCGGCCGGGGCGTCACGGTCGAAGAACTGCGCGATGCCGCCATCGGCGGTCGACAGCAATTCGAACCCTTGCTGCAGGAAGGGATCCTCGCCCACCGAGGCGCCGGTGTTGATCGGCAGCTGACCCAGCGTGTCGTTCATCTTGGTCTGCACGTCGGCCGAGGCCAGGAAGGCCAGGAAGGTCTTGGCATCCTCGACATTCTTGGCGCCTGCCGGAATGTGGATCGTGTCGGTCGGCGCCTCTTCGGCACGCGCCAGACCCGGAGTGATTTCCGGGAACGGCATGAAGCCAAGATTGTCGTTGGTCATGCCGCCATCCTTGAACGCGGCCACGGCAAAGTTGCCCATGACATAGTTGGCGGCCTTGCCCTGCACCAGGTTGGCAACGGCATCCTGCCAGTCGATCGCGGCGTGGTTCTGCGTGGTATAGGGCAGAACCTTGGCCCATTCCGCAAAGACGGCCTTCACGCGGTCGTCAGTCCAGGCAACCTCGCCATTGGTCAGCTGCATGTGGAAATCATAGCCGTTGGTGCGCAGGTCCAGATAGTCGAAGATCCCCGCAATCGGCCACAATGCCTTGCTGCCCGTGGTCAGGCAGTCGACGCCGGCTTCCTTGAACTTGTCGCAGGCGGCGACGAATTCGTCCCAGGTCTTGATCGCGCCGGCATCGACACCGGCCTTGGCGTAGACATCCTTGTTATAATAGATGCCCCACTGGTAATAGGTATAGGGGACGCCCCACTGCTTGCCGTCGATAGTCATCGAAGACAGCGCCGGGGCCAGGCTTTCCTTCAGCCCGTTTTCTTCCCACACGTCCGAGACATCGGTGAACTGGTTCGAATTGACAAAGGGCGCCATGCGGTTGCCCGCGTACCAGTTGGCCAGATCGGGGCTGTCGGCGGTCAGAAAGTTGCGGATCGCGGTCTTGTAGCCTTCATGGTCGAAGACATTGACCACCACATCGATATCGGGGTTCGCGGCCTCGAAATCAGCGACCAGCTGATCAAACGCGGCCTTCGGCGCCGGGTCCGAGGCATCGGTGTTCAGCACCAGCGTGCGCTGCTGCGCGAAGGCTGGCAGCGATACGGTCGCCATCAGCGCCGCAATCGCGACGGTCGTCGAAAGTTTCATCGTATTCCTCCCATACTCGATCCACGGCCCCACACTTGTCTCACATAGTGGAACCAGATATTGGATATTGAAACCTTGGGCCGAATCAGCCATTCTGTCAACCATCGTTTGGAGGAGGCGATGAAGGAAATCCGCGATCTGAAGTCGAAACAGGACGGAACCGTCGGGCGTACGCTGGCGGTGCTGGATCTGGTTGCCGAATTCGGTCGCCCTGTGCGATTTTCCGAACTGCTTCCCAAGGCGGATCTGCCCAAGGCGACGTTGTTCCGCTTTGTCCAGTCGCTGACCAATCAGGGCATGCTGGCCTTTGACGAGGACCGTCAGACCTATGCGCCGGGGCTGCGTCTTGTGCGGCTGGCCCATGCGGCATGGGCGCAAAGCAGCCTTGCCCCGATCGCCGCGACCCATCTGGATCGCCTGTCCGCCGAAACCGGCGAGACGATCCATCTGGCGCAGCTGGATCAGGGGATGGTGCTGTATGTCGACAAGCGCAATGCCGCCCGCCCGATCGAGATGTTTGCACAATCGGGCAAGATCGGTCCCGCCTATTGCACCGGCGTCGGCAAGGCGATGCTGGCCCATCTGCCCGAAGACAAGCTGGCCGATGCCATTGCCCGGCAATCCTTTCACCGCTTCACCCCCCACACGCTGATCAGCGAACAGGCGCTGCGGGACGAACTGGCGAATATTCGCGCGCGCGGATTTGCCTGGGACGACGAGGAACACGAACTGGGCATCCGCTGCATCGCCGCCCCGATCCTGTCCTTGGCCGGACGGGTTCTGGGGGCGCTGTCGATCACGACGGCGGATGCCTCGGATCGCGCAAGACTTGAAAGCTATGCCCCGCTGGTGCGCCGGACGGCGGCACATATCGCAGAAGCCGCCAATGCCTGGCGGTTCCCCGAACAGAAATAACCCCTTGGGAGGAAACCACGTGTCAGGCGTTCAGCTGCGCAATATCGTCAAGCGCTTTGGCGATGTCGAAGTCATCCACGGCATCGACCTCGATATCGATCACGGTGAGTTCTGCGTGTTCGTCGGCCCCTCGGGCTGCGGCAAATCCACGCTGCTGCGGATGATCGCCGGGCTGGAAGAAACCAGCGGTGGCCAGATCGACATCGGCGGCGATGACGTCACCCATGCCGATGCCGCCGACCGGGGCGTGGCGATGGTCTTTCAGACCTATGCGCTGTACCCGCACATGACCGTGCGCGAGAATATGGGATTTGGCCTGAAGATGACCGGCCACCCGAAATCCGAAATCGCCCAGAAGGTCGATGAGGCCGCCCGCATCCTGAAGCTGGAGCCGCTTCTGGATCGCAAACCTGCCGCCCTGTCGGGCGGCCAACGTCAGCGGGTCGCCATCGGACGCGCCATCGTGCGCGGGCCCAAGGTGTTCCTGTTCGACGAACCGCTGTCGAACCTGGACGCCGAATTGCGGGTCGAGATGCGCGCCGAAATCGCGCGTCTGCACCGCGAAATCGGCGCGACGATGATCTATGTGACCCATGATCAGGTCGAGGCGATGACCATGGCCGACAAGATCGTCGTGCTGCGCGGCGGTCATATCGAACAGGTCGGCGCGCCGATGCATCTGTATGAAGATCCCGACAACCGCTTTGTCGCGGGCTTCATCGGCTCGCCCTCGATGAATTTTCTGCAGGGCACCGTGACCGGCGGCGAGGTTCAGATTCCCGGCCTGCGCCGCAGCATCGCAACGCCGGTCGCCTTGCCCGCCGACGGGTCCGAGGTGACCGTGGGTCTGCGCCCCGAATTCCTGCGGATCGAGGCCGGCGGCGACTTGACCGTCGAGATGGTCGAGGCGCTTGGCGGCGTGTCCTATATCCACGTGACCACGGCCGGCGGTGAAAAGCTGATCGTCGAGGACCGCCAGAAGACCCCGGTCAAGCTGGGCGACAAGGTTGGCGCGGACTTTGACCCGTCGCAGGCGCTGTTCTTCGACGCCAAGACCGAATTGCGGCTGCGCTGATGTCGGTTCGGATCGGTCTGGTCGGGCTGGGCACCATCGCCCGCGCCCAGCATCTGCCTGCCATCGCGGACACGGATGGCGTCACGCTGGCCGCGATCGCCAGCCGCAATGCCGCGTTGGACAATGTGCCCTGCCATCGCGATATCGTCGCGCTGCTGGCCGCCGAGGATGCGGTGAACGCCATCTCGCTGTGCACGCCGCCGCAGGGGCGGTTCGATCAGGCGATGGCCGCGCTGCGGGCCGGGCGGCACCTGATGCTGGAAAAGCCCCCCGGCGCAACCCTGTCCGAAGTTCACGCCCTTGCGGACGAGGCCGCGCGACGCGGTCTGACCATCTTTGCCACCTGGCACTCGCGCGAGGCGGCGGCGGTTCAGGCCGCACGCGACTGGCTGGCGACGCGCAACCTTGAAAAGGTGCGGATCGACTGGTGCGAGGATGTGCGCAAATGGCATCCGGGTCAGGACTGGGTCTGGCGGGCCGGCGGGCTGGGCGTTTTCGACCCGGGCATCAATGCGCTGTCGATCCTGACCGCGCTGGTGCCGGGCGTTCTGCTGACCGGGGCCGATCTGCATATCCCGCAGGGCCGCGAAACCCCGATTGCCGCCGATCTGGGCTTGCGTGCGGGCGATACGGTCATCGACGCGCATTTCGACTGGCGACAGCAGGGCGACGAATTGTGGCGCATCCGGTTCGACACCGACGACGGCAGCCTGACGCTGGATCAGGGCGGCGCTGTCGCGACGGTCGATGGCCAGCCGCTTGCGCAGGGCGAGAACCGCGAATATGCGCGGCTTTACGCCCGTTTCCGCGATCTGGTGGCCGCCGGCGAAAGCGAGGTGGATCTGGCCCCGCTGCGCCTTGTCTCTGACGCCTTTCTGACCGGCACGCCCCACGTGACCGAGCCATTCACCGAATAATCCATCCCGGACCGAACCATCATGAAAATCACCGCAATCGAGACCTTCATCGTGCCGCCCCGCTGGTGCTTTGTGAAAATCAGTACCGACGAGGGCATCAGCGGCTGGGGCGAGCCCGTTCTGGAAGGTCGCGCCCACAGTGTCGCGGCCTGCGTCGAGGAACTGTCCGATTACCTGATCGGCAAGGATCCCGGCCTGATCCAGGATCATTGGACGGTCATGTATCGCGCCGGTTTCTATCGCGGCGGCGGCATTCACATGTCGGCCATCGCCGGTCTCGATCAGGCCCTGTGGGACATCAAGGGCAAGGCGCTTGGCGTTCCGGTCCATGCGCTTCTGGGCGGGCAGCAACGCGACCGCATTCGCGTTTACAGCTGGATCGGCGGCGACCGGCCGGGCGATACCGCCCGCATGGCGCGCGAATGCGGCGACCGCGGCTTTACCGCCGTGAAGATGAACGGCACCGAGGAAATGCAATTCGTCGACAGCCACGCCAAGGTCGATCAGGTTCTGGAACGCGTGCAGGCGATCCGCGACGAAATGGGGCAGGATTTCGGTATCGGCATCGACTTTCATGGCCGGGTACATCGCCCGATGGCCAAGATCCTTGCCAAGGAACTGGAACCCTTCCGCCTGATGTTCATCGAAGAACCGGTGCTTTCGGAACATGCCGAGGCGCTGCGCGAGATCGCGAACCACTGTTCGACCCCGATCGCGCTGGGGGAACGGCTGTACAGCCGCTGGGACTTCAAGAACATCATCTCGCAGGGTTTCGTGGATATCATCCAGCCCGATCCCAGCCATTCCGGCGGCATCACCGAAACCTATCGCATCGCCGCCATGGCCGAAGCGCATGACATCGCGCTGGCGCTGCATTGCCCGCTTGGCCCCATCGCGCTGGCCGCGAACCTGCAACTGGATGCGGTCTGCTATAACGCCTTCATTCAGGAACAGTCGCTGGGGATCCACTACAATCAGGGGTCGGATCTGCTGGACTACATCACCGACCGTTCGGTCTTTGAATACAAGGACGGCTTCGTCGCGATCCCGCAAGGCCCCGGTCTGGGCATCGAGGTGAACGAGGACAAGGTCCGCCGCGCCGCCGCCGAGGGTCACCGTTGGCGCAACCCCGTCTGGCGTCACGCCGATGGCAGCTTTGCCGAGTGGTGATCGCGATGCGTTCGGAAACCAAGCTGAATGACGGCTGGATCTTTGCCGAGGGCTTTGACCCGGCATGGGCGGGCGCGGCCATGGATGGCCGTGCCGTCACCCTGCCCCATAATGCGGTCGATCTGCCGCTGAACTATTTCGACGAAACGTCTTACTGGCGGCCCTTCACCTATCAGCGCCGCATCCAGTGGCAGGACGACTGGACCGACCGCCACGTCGCGCTGCGGTTCGACGCGGCGATGGCCGATGCGCATGTCTGGGTGAACGGACAGCAGGTGACCCGCCATCGCGACGGCTATACACCCTTCACGGTGCCGCTGTCGGATCATCTGGTACCGGGCGAAAACCTTGTGACCGTCCGCATCGATGGCAGCGAAAACCCCCAGATCCCGCCCTTTGGCGGGCGGATCGACTATCTGACCTATGCCGGTATCTATCGCGATGCCTGGCTGTGCGTCCTGCCCCGGGACCACATCCGCGGGCTGAAGATCGAAACGCCGGATGTTCTGGCCGACCACAAGACCGTGCGCCTGCTGATCGAGGCTGACAGCCACGCCACCGCCACCATCCGCGACGCCAGCGGAACCGAGATCGCGCGCGGTCAGGGACAGGGCGAAATCACGCTGACCGGGTTGCGCGACATCGCCCTGTGGTCGGTCGACAGCCCCGCGCTGTATACCGCCGAGGTGGAACTGGCATCGGGCGACCGGATCAGCCAGCGCTTTGGCTTTCGCCAGGTCGAATGGAAGGCCAACGGGTTCCACCTGAACGGTCAGCGGATCAAGCTGCGCGGCCTGAACCGGCACCAGTCATTCCCCTATTCCGGCTATGCCCAGGGACAGCAGTCGCAGGAACGCGACGCCGAGATCCTGCGCCATGATCTGGCCTGCAACGTCGTGCGGACCTCGCATTACCCGCAAAGCCACTATTTCCTTGATCGCTGCGACGAAATCGGGCTGCTGGTGTTCGAGGAAATCCCCGGCTGGCAACATATCGGCGGGCAGGCGTGGCAGGACGAATCCGTCGAAAATGTCGAACGGATGATCCGCCGCGACTGGAACCACCCCTCGATCATCATCTGGGGCGTGCGCATCAACGAAAGCCCGGACGATCACGATTTCTACCTGCGCACCAACGCCCGTGCGCGCGCGCTGGACAGCACCCGCCCCACCGGCGGCGTCCGCTGCATCCCCGACAGCGAGCTGATCGAAGACGTCTACACGATGAATGATTTCGTGCTGGGCGAATTCGAACTGCCCAGCAACAATCGGGGCCGTACCCCCTTGCGCGATCAACGCGAGGTGACGGGGCTGGATCGCAAGGTGCCCTATCTGGTCACCGAATATAACGGTCACATGTATCCGACCAAATCGGGCGACCCCGAAGAACGGCAGGCCGAGCATGTCATCCGCCATCTGGAGGTGCTGAATGCGGCGATGGGTGACGATGCCATCGCGGGCTGCATCGGCTGGTGCATGTTCGATTATAACACCCACAAGGATTTCGGGGCCGGCGACCGCATCTGTCACCACGGGGTCATGTCGATCTTTCGCGAACCGAAATTCGCGGCGCATGTCTATTCCAGCCAGAAGGCACCGGAAGACGGCATCGTGATGGAGCCGGTGACCGTCTGGGCCCGGGGTGAACGCAATATCGGCGGCGTACTGCCCCTGATCGTGCTGACCAATTGCGACGAAATCGAACTGGCCTATGCCGATGTGGTGAAACGCGTCGGCCCCGATCGCGAACGCTTTCCGCATCTGCCGAACCCGCCGATCATCATCGACCACCGCCATTTCTCGCCCGATGAGCTGGGCCATTGGGGCCAAAGCTGGCATGCGGGCCGTGTCACCGGCTATCTGAACGGCGAAAAAGTCGCGGAACGGATCTATCCCGCCGATGCGCTGCCGACTACCTTGCAGGTCGTTCCCGATCAGGTGACCGCCCTGGCCGATCATGGTGAGGTTCGGGTGATGGTGCGCGCGCTGGATCAGGTGGGCCACAAGCTGTTGTTCCTGACCGATCCCGTCAGCGTCACCATCAATGGTCCCGCACAGCTGATCGGGCCCGAAACCTCGGTTCTGGCGGGCGGAACGACCGGGTTCTGGGTGCGACCGACGGGCAAGGGGGACGTGCGGATCACCGTGACCTCGCCGCGCTTTGCACCGGTGGACACCCAGATCCGCTTTGACTGACAGACAGCGTCGCGCGGCTGGCCCGGTTCAGTCGCGCGGCGCGGCTGCCCTTTGCAGGCGGTCGTTGATCGCCACACCGATCCCGGACTGCGGGATCGGCGCCACGGCGATCATCGCGGCGCCGGTCTCATCCGCGCGGTGCAGATAGGTGAACAGGTTGCGTGCGGCCTCGGACAGATCGCCCTTGGGGCTAAGGTCCAGAACCGCGGCCGCCTGCCGCGTCCCCGCGATCTGCCGGGCGCCGAAATTCAGCAGAACCTCGCCCGGCTGCACATGATCGGCATTCAGGCGCATCGCCGCATCCGGCGCATAATGCGATTGCAGCGTGCCCGGCGACAATTCGTTGTCGCCCGCCCCTGCCCCGATCAGCGGCACCCCCGCCAGTTCGGCCACCATGTCCGCGCTCAGCGCACCGGGACGCAGGATCGCAACCCCGTCGGGCAGCACACGGACCACGGTCGATTCCACGCCAAGGCTGGCCGGTCCGCCGTCGATGATCAGATCGACACGCGCGCCCAGGTCCTCGGCGACATGCTGGGCGGTGGTGGGGCTGATCTTGCCCGAAGTATTCGCACTGGGCGCGGCAAGCGGCGCGTCCAGCCGTGTGATCACCTGATGCGCGAAACCGGCGGGGGCGCGGATCGCGGCCAGTTCCTGTCCATTGGTGGAACTGCGATCGATACCGCCCGGCCTTAGCGGCAGGATCAGGGTCAGCGGCCCCGGCCACATCGCCTGCGCCAGACGCCGTGACACCGGGTCCATGATCACGAAACGCTCGGCCATTTCGATTCCGGAAACATGCGAAATCAAGGGGTTGGTATGTGGACGGCGCTTGGCCTCGTAGATCTTTGCAATGGACCCGGCCGAGGTCGACAACCCCGCCAGCCCATAGACGGTTTCCGTCGGCAGCGCGACCAGCCCGCCCGCAGACAGGGTATCGACCGCGCGGGTCAGGGCATCGGGGGCGGTGCTGGGCAGGATCATGGCGGCCTCGTGGTCAACGGCCCGCTTCTAACGCAAGCGCGCGGGCTTGCAAATCCGTCATGCCTGTGCAGGCACCCCGCGCGGGCGCGGTCCGCCCGTCGCCCAGTCCAGCAGTTGCACGGTATGGACGACCGGCACCCCGGTGCCCGACCCGATCTGCATCATGCAGCCGATATTTCCGGCGCTGATGACCTGCGGGGCAGTCGCCTCGAGCGTGGCGACCTTGCGCGATTTCAGCTCGGCCGAGATGGCGGGCTGCATCAGGTTATAGGTTCCCGCCGATCCGCAGCACAGATGCGGATCCCTGGGTTCGACCACGTGGAAACCGGCCGCGCTCAGCAGGTCCTTGGGTGCGGATTTGACCTGCTGTCCATGCTGCAATGAACAGGCCGCGTGATAGCCCACGCGCAACGGCACGGCCTTTGTCGGATCCCGAAGGCCCAGATCCACCATCACCTCGCTGATATCCTTGGCCAGGGCGCTGATCTGCGCGGCATCCTGCGCCAGCGCATCATTGCGGAACATATGGCCGTAATCCTTCACCGTCGTCCCACATCCCGAGGTGTTGATGACCACCGCATCCAGCCCGTCGCCGGCGATCTCGGCCATCAGGGCGCGGATATTCGCGGCCGCCTGCGCATGGCTTTGATCGGTCTTGCCCATGTGATGGGTCAGCGCACCGCAGCAGCCGATCCCCTTTGGGATCACCACCTCGCATCCGTGCCGCCGCAGTAACCGGATGGTGGCATCGTTGATGTCGGTGTTCAGGGCCCGCTGCGCACAGCCGATCAACAGCGCGACCCGCTTGCGCCGCGATCCTTCGGCGGTGAAAACCTGCGGATCGTCATTGCGGCTGACCGGCGGGATATCGTCCGGCGCCATGTCCAGCATCGCCCGCAGCCGGGCATCTGGCATCAGCTTGCGAAACGGTCGCCCCAGCCGCGCCGCCGCCAGCGCCAGCCGGAACCGCCCCGGATAGGGCAAGATCGCCGCCAGCACGCGTCGCAGGATACGGTCCGACAAGGGGCGGCGATAGTTTTCCTCGATATATTCGCGGGCGTGATCGACCAGATGCATGTAATGCACGCCCGACGGACAGGTCGTCATGCAGCTGAGACAGGACAGGCAGCGGTCGATATGCTGCACGGTCTTTGCATCCGGTTTGCGCTGGTTTTCCAGCATGTCCTTGATCAGGTAGATCCGCCCGCGCGGGCTGTCCAGTTCGTCGCCCAGCACCTTGTAGGTCGGGCAGGTCGCGGTGCAAAAACCGCAATGTACGCAGGTGCGGAGGATTTCGTTGCTGCGTGCGGTCGCGGGATCAGCCAGCTGCGTGGCCGTGAAATTCGTCTGCATGTCAGCCGTCCATCAAACCGGGGTTCAGAATACCTGCGGGGTCGAAACTGCGGCGCAATCCCTGCGACAGGCGCGCGACGGGGCCCGCAGGCGCGGGAAAGATCGACGCGGTCAGACCCGCAGGCCGGATCAGGGTCGCGTGAGGTACAAGTTCACGCAGGTCGGCAGGCGCGGCAGGCCCGGCATACCAGATCAGCCCCCCGCCCCAGTCCAGCGACAGATCACCGCCAAGCCCACGCAGCGCATCCGCGATACGGGGCGCGTCGGTCGGTTTGACCAGAAGCCGCCACAGGGGCATCGCGCCCTGAAAATGATGGACATCGCGCAGATCCTGCCAGCGTGTCGCGGTAGCCGCCGCATCCAGAACCTGCGCGCCCTTGCGATCCAGCAGCGCCAGAAGCCGGTCGCGACGATAGGTCAATTGCGCGGGCAACCCCTCGATCCGCAGCCATGCCGTGCCGCCATGCCAGGCCGCGCCCGACACCTCGAACGGGGTGGCCAGCGCGGCGCAGAACAGGGCCAGGGCATCGGCTTCGGTCGGGGCGTCGAACTGCAAGGTCGCCTGATCGTGCGCGGCAGGCAGGGTTTTCAACGCCACCTCGGTCAGGACGCCAAGGGTGCCGAATGACCCGGCCAGCAGCTTTGACAGATCAAGCCCGGTCACGTTCTTCATCACCCGTCCACCATTCTTCAGGCGGCGCCCCTGCCCATCGACAAAACGCACCCCCAGAAGGTGATCGCGACAGGCCCCGGCAAACAGCCGGCGCGGCCCCGAGGCATTGGCCGCGACAACACCGCCGATCGTCGACTCGCCGCCGCGCCCGGTCATGCCGCGCACATCGGGCGGATCGAAGGCCAGCGCCTGTCCCTCGGCCGCCAGCATTTCGCGGATCTGGGTCAGGGATGTGCCCGCGCGGGCGATCAGGGTCATCTCGCCGGGTTCATAGGTGACGACACCGGACAGGCGCGTCAGGTCCAGCACCGCATCGCGCCGTGGCGCGATCCGCGTGCCGCCGCCCTTGATCCAGACCGGATCGCGCGCCGCGCACCGGTCCCGCAGGATTGCCGCCAGTTCCGCCTCGTCCACCGGCGCCAGATCGGACATGCTGTCCATCACGCGACCCTTTCGCGGAAGGGCTGGCTTGCATCCAGCGGGAACACCTTGGCCGGGTTCAGCAACCACTGCGGATCGAACACGTCCTTCACCTCCATCTGGATCGCCAGATCGTCGGGCCCGTACTGCGTGCTCATCAGATCGCGCTTTTCGATGCCCACCCCATGTTCGCCGGTCAGGCATCCGCCGACCTCGACACACAGCCGCAGAATGTCGCCTCCGAAGGCCTCGGCACGTTCCAGTTGACCGGGTTCGTTGGCGTTGAACAGGATCAGCGGGTGCATGTTGCCATCGCCCGCGTGAAAGACATTCGCGACCTCCAGCCCGTGATGGCGCGACAACTCACCGATCCGGCGCAGCGTGAAGGGCAATTGCCCGACCGGCACCGTGCCATCAAGGCAGATATAGTCGCCAAGAACGCCCATGGCGCCAAAGGCCGACTTGCGCCCCTTCCAGATCGCCAGCGCCTCGTCGGCATTGCGGCTTTCACGGAATTCGACCGGGTTCAGCGCATCCGCGATAGCGCGGATCCGGGCGATCTGATCGCTGATTTCCTGGGCCGAGCCCTCGACCTCGACGATCAGGACCGCGGCGCATTTGGGATAGCCCGCCCTGGCGAAGGCTTCGACCGCCCGCAGGCAGGGTTCGTCCATATATTCGATCGCGACAGGCAGGATGCCCGAGCGGATGATCCGCGCCACGCATTCGCCCGCGACCTCGGCATCGTCGAAACCGATCAGTACGGGCCGCGCGCCTTCGGGACGCGGCAGGATCTTCAACACCGCCTCGGTCACGATGCCAAGCTGCCCTTCGGACCCGCACAGCAGACCAAGAAGATCAAGACCCTGCGGTCCCATCTCGGGACCGCCCAGTTCGATCACCTCGCCCGTGGTCAGAACGACCGTCGCCCCCATCAGATTATTCGTCGTCACACCGTATTTCAGGCAATGCGCGCCACCTGAATTCATGGCGATATTGCCCGCGATGGTGCAGGCCAGCTGCGACGACGGGTCAGGCGCGTAGAAAAAGCCCAACGGCTCCAGTTCGGCGCTGACAGAGAGGTTCGTCACACCGGTCTGGACCCGCGCGAACCGGTTCTGTGTGTCGATTTCAAGAAATGAATTCAACCGCATGGTTCCGATCACGACGCAATCCGCCGTCGGCAGCGCCCCACCCGCAAGCGAGGTGCCGGCACCGCGCGGCACAACAGGCACCCCCATGTCGGCACAGACCCGCATCGCCGCCGCGACCTCGGCCGTACTGCGCGGCAGGACCACCGCCAAGGGCGGGCATCGATAGGCCGTCAAGGCGTCGCATTCATAGGCGCGCGTTTCGACCAGATCGGATATCACCGCGTCATCGGGCAGCGCCTGTCGCAGCGCCGCGACTATCTGCGGTGCGCGTGACAGGATACGTTCATCTGGCTGGGGCATGACAATACTGGACATGGTGCCTCCTCCTCGCTACCTAGGTTTGGTAAAATAATTTGACCAAGCATGTCAAACCCCAATCCGCGCCGAAAGGACCCGCCATGTGCGCGATCAAGACCGAACGGGCCGCCGATGCCGTCGCCCAACATATCCAATCGCTGATCCTGGAAGGCACGCTGCGTCCGGGTCAGTCCTTGCTGGCCGAACGCGAATTGGCGCTGCGGCTGGACGTCTCGCGACCCACGCTGCGAGATGGGCTTAAGACCTTGGTGGACAAGGGTTTGCTGACGGCCGAGGGCGGGCGCGGAATGCGTGTCGCGGCCCTGGGTCAGCAAGCGATCACCGATCCGCTGATGAACCTTCTGACCGGCAGCGCGGCGCTGGCGGATGATTATCTGGAATTTCGCGATATCGTCGAAAGTCAGGCCGCCGCACTGGCCGCCGAACGCGCCACCGATGTCGATCTGGACCGGATCCGCACATCGCTGTCGCGAATCGATAACGCCCATGCCGCCACCGACGCCGAGGAAGAGGCCGAAGCCGATGCCGAACTGCATCAGCTGATCTACGAGGCGACGCATAACCTTGTGCTGTTGCAGATCATGCGGGCGTTGTCGGGCAATCTGCGGATGGATGTGATCCACAATCGCGGACGCATGTTCAGCATCGCCGATACCCGGAAACGCCTGCATGAACAGCATCACGAGATTGCCGATGCGATCATCGCGCGCGATCCGTCGCGTGCGGCGCAGGCAGCCCATGCCCATCTGGGCTATGTGCGCGATTGTCTGCGCCACGTCACCGAAGAACAGGCCAAGCTGGATCTGGCGCGGCGACGTCAGGCGGGGGGTGGTCTGGCCGCGTCGCGCGACTAGGCCGGCGAAACGCGGGCCCCGGGCCAAGCCCAGGACCCGCGTCCCGTGATCAGATCAGGTCGAACCGATCCGCATTCATGACCTTGGTCCAGGCGCGGACGAAATCGCGCTGGAACTTGGCCTGATTGCCCTCGCAGGCATAGACCTCGGCCAGTGCCCGCAATTGCGAGTTCGAGCCAAAGACCAGATCGACACGGCTGCCGGTCCATTTCTTGTCACCGCTGGTCCGGTCAAAGCCTTCGAACAGCTGATCGGTTCCGGCGACGGGCTTCCACTCGGTTTCCATGTCCAGAAGGTTGACGAAGAAATCATTCGTCAGCTCGCCCGGACGGTCGGTGAACACGCCGGTGCTGGAATTGCCGTGGTTGTTGCCCAGAACCCGCAGGCCGCCGATCAGCACCGTCATTTCGGGTGCGGTCAGGGTCAGCAATTGCGCCCGGTCGATCAGCAACCTTTCGGTCGGCACGGAATAATCCGCCTTCAGATAGTTGCGGAAACCGTCGGCTTCGGGTTCCAGAACCTCCATGCCCTCGGCATCGGTCTGGTCCTGGCTGGCATCGGTACGGCCGGGCGCGAAAGGCACCTGCACCGCCCCGCCCGAGGCCTGTTCGATGGCCGCGCCACCGCCCAGAACGATCAGGTCGGCCAGCGACACCTGCTTGCCGCCAGCGGCCCCGGCATTGAAGTCTGCCTGCACTTTTTCAAGCACGGTCAGAACCTTGGACAATTGCTGCGGCTGGTTGACGTCCCAGTCCTTCTGTGGCGCAAGGCGAATGCGGGCGCCGTTGGCGCCGCCACGGCTGTCGGACCCACGGAAGGTCGCCGCGCTGGCCCAGGCGGTCTGGACCAGTTCCTGAACCGTCAGACCGGACGAGAGGATCTGCTCTTTCAGCGTTGCGATATCGGCATCCTCGATCAGGGCATGGTCGCGGGCCGGGATCGGATCCTGCCACAGCAGATCCTCGGCCGGGACATCCTTGCCCAGATAGCGCGATTTCGGCCCCATGTCGCGGTGGGTCAGCTTGAACCACGCCCGTGCGAAGGCTTCCTTCAGCTCTTCTGGGTTCTCGTGGAAACGGCGCGAGATCGGTTCATAGATCGGATCCATCCGCATCGCCATATCGGCGGTGGTCATGATGGTCTTGACCTTGATGTCGGCATCATGCGCAGCAGGGGCCATGTGATCCTGGTCCACCCCGACCGGGGTCCACTGATGTGCGCCTGCGGGGCTTTTGGTCAGTTCCCATTCGTAGCCGAACAGCATGTCGAAATAGCCATTATCCCATTGCGTCGGGTTCGGCGTCCAAGCCCCCTCGATCCCCGAGGTGATGGTATGGCCGCCCTTGCCGCTTTCGAAGGTGCTGATCCAGCCAAGGCCCTGCGCGGCGATGTCTTCGCCCTCGGGCTCGCGCCCGACCATGGCGGCATCGCCCGCGCCGTGGCATTTGCCGAAGGTATGGCCACCTGCGGTCAGGGCGACGGTTTCCTCGTCATTCATGCCCATCCGGCCAAAGGTTTCGCGGATATCGCGGCCCGAGGCGACGGGATCGGGGTTTCCGTCCGGCCCTTCCGGGTTCACATAGATCAGGCCCATCTGCACGGCGGCCAGCGGGTTTTCCAGAACGCGCTCGCCCGAATAGCGGCTGCCTTTCTTGTCGCTGGTGGCCAGCCACTCTTCCTCGGTGCCCCAGTAGATGTCTTCTTCCGGTTCCCAGATATCCTCGCGGCCCCCGCCGAAACCAAAGACCTTGCCGCCCATCGATTCAATCGCGCAATTCCCGGCAAGGATCAGAAGGTCGGCCCAGGACAGCGCATCGCCGTATTTCTGTTTGATCGGCCACAGCAGACGGCGCGCCTTGTCCAGATTGGCGTTATCCGGCCAGCTGTTCAGCGGCGCGAAACGCTGCGAACCAGAGGTCGAGCCCCCGCGCCCGTCGCCGGTGCGATAGGTCCCGGCGCTGTGCCAGGCCATGCGGATGAAGAACGGGCCGTAATGGCCGTAATCGGCGGGCCACCATTCCTTGCTGTCGGTCATCAGCGCGAACAGATCCTGCTTGACCGCATCCAGATCAAGCTTCTGAAATTCCGCGCGATAATCGAATTCGGCGCCCATCGGATTTCCAAGAGGCGTGTTCTGATGCAGGATCTTCAGGTTCAACTGGTTCGGCCACCAGTCGCGATTGCTGCGACCGCCGAACGAAACATGCTTGGTGCTGCCATGCATGACGGGGCAACCCCCGGTTTCCATATCCTTGCCGTCCATGACGTCCTCCGCTTGACGAATCTCTGACTTGCCCGGGGTCGGGCAGCTTGTGCGATCAAGTTAGCAGAGCGATCCAAAAGAAGAAGTTGTTTGTTTTTATCCATCCCATCAGGTTTTCTAATCAGCGAGGAAGTCTTTGGGATTTTCGCGGAACGGCCCTAATCTGCGGATATGGAACCCGGCGATCTTGATAACCTGTCAATCGAACCTGTAGAGGACTGGTCGCCGCCCCTGCCGCAGGCCGATCACACACCGCTGATAGATCCACGGAAATGGCAGCGAGCACAGGAAATGTCCGTCACTGAACTGGCGGATGCCGCGATGGCGGTGGGGCGACTGGATGCGATGCTGGGCGACATGTCCGGAACCGACCGTGATGGCGCAATCCGCCGTCTGGCCCTGACCGAGGTCGAGGCGATGCTTTGGGCGCAGGGCACGCCTCTGCGACGCGAAGAAATCGGTCGCGATCTGATGGATGCGCGCGCCGATGCGGATCTAGAGGCGATGCGCCAGGCCCGTTGGGCGTTACGGCGGCTGGAAGGCGCGACCGTGCCGCCCGACCTGCGGGCGTTTCTGGGCCTGCACAGATCGGAATTCACCGGTCTTGCGCAGGATGTCGCCCGCCGCGCGGCCGGTCATGATCTGGACGAGGCAATCGCGGGCTTTCACGAACAAAACGAACGACTTGCCGGGCTGCACGCGTTCTGTCGCGGGCCTGCACTGCGGACCCTGTGGCGGCTTTCGGACCTGTCACCGCCCGACACCCCGATCGAGGCGGCGGTCTGGACCGCCCGCCAGATGGCCATCGGCACCGAGGCGCTGACATTCCTGCCGATGGGCCTGCACGGTCGCGCGGTCTGGACCGACAGCGGCGATCCCGCGCGACGCCTGCCGAATCACCTTGCCGCGCTGACCCTGGGTGCGACCGAGGCCCGCATCCACCTGCTTCGCCTGCGTGACTGGGCGGCCGAGGCCAAGCTGCGCACCGCGCGGATCAAGGGGCAGAACCCCGCCCGGGTCATCGATGCGCTGGCGGCGCATCCGCTGATGTCGACGGCGATGGTCGAACAGGCGACCGGCACCAGCCGCGACACTTCGGAACGCCTTCTGGCGCGGATGCATCGCATGGGGATTGTCCGCGAAGTGACCGGCACGAAACGGTTTCGGCTATGGGCAGCAGCCGCGTGATCCTGACCAGATCGGACACATGCCGCAACATGGCGCGGTTCTACAGCATTGATCTGCAACCCGATCTGTTCGGCGGGGTCGTGTTGATCCGCAACTGGGGCCGGATCGGCACAGCCGGGCAGGAACGACGCGACTGGTTCGCGTCAATGCCCGACGCGATCGCCGCGCAGGACCGTTGGCGCAGAATAAAGACAGGCCGCGGCTATCGCCCCTAACCCAGACGCAGCTTGGCGAAATGATCCAGGAAACTGCGCAAGGCGGCGGTCATCAGCTTGCCCGTGGGATACAGCAGATGCACCGGCAAGGCGGGGATGACATAATTATGCATGATCGGCACAAGCCGTCCTGCCGCGATGTCATCGGCCACCGCGAATTCGGGCATCATAGCGATCCCTCGCCCGCTGAGTGCCATCTGCTGCAGCATCTCGGTGCTGTTCGAGGAAAAGACGGGCTGAACCTTCTGGTAGATCGGCTCGCCATCGCGCTGCAACTGCCATGTCTCTGCCTCGCGCAGGTTGTTGTAATGCAGGCAGCTATGCTGCAACAGGTGCTGCGGCTCGGTCGGGGTGCCGCGCTGGTCAAGATATTCGGGCGCGGCCACCATCATGATGCGCACATCGTCAAGGCGGCGCGCATGCAGCGTTGAATCACGCAGCACGCCGATGCGGATCACCGCGGCATAACCCTCATCCACCAGATTGGAGGTTCCGTCGTCCAGAACCAGTTCCAGTTCGATCGAAGGATACAGGTCCATGAAATCGATCAGATGGGCTTGCAGCGATTTCAGCGTGTAGGTGATCGGCGCACCGACTTTCAGCGTGCCGGCGGGATTGCCGCTGGCGGCCCGCACCCCTTCATTCGCGGCATCAAGCTGTCGCAGAACCTCGCGGATACGCTGGCCATATTCCTGTCCGATGACGGTCGGGCGCACGGACCGCGTCGTCCGCATCAGCAGGCGAACGCCCAGATCTTCTTCCAGGTCCGAGATGTATTTGCTGCAAAGACTGCGCGAGATGCCCATCTTGCGGGCCGCCGCCGCAAAGCTGCCGTCATCGAGAATGGCGACAAAAGTGCGCAGAATTGTGGTGTCCATGAAACGAGTGGTCCGCTTGTCGGCAAGGACCCCCGACAATGCACCATTCATCGGAAAAGGAAAACCGCCCTTGTGGGGCGGTCACCGGCGGTTTCAATGCACCGCGAGAAGCGTTCGGACATCATCCGAACGCTTCTGCTGCAACCGATCAACGTTCTTGCTCGGCGATGGTGTATTCTTCCGAAGGATAGCTGGTGACGGTCAGTTTGGCATCAGCCGACAGACCTGCGCGGTGCAGTTCTTTGGTGGTCAGAACGCTGTCTGCGCGAACTTGCGTGGTGTTGTTGGCCGACACGACATGGGCAACATCACCCGGGCGTTCGTTCACGGTGTTCGGGCCAGCGGCAGCAGCGGCACCGGTCGACAGGGCAAGGGCGGTCAGGATGGCAACAGTATGTTTCATAACGTATTTCCTTTGTTTCCGTTGGGACATCGTCCCGTTGTGAGAGGGGAGATAAGCGGCCCGGTTAAAAAAGATTAGCCGCGAAATCTCACTTTCTCTGTTCGACCACGGTGAACAATCACGGACGAGTGAGACAGCTCTGTGACACTGCCCCATACGGGCTTGCCGCATTGCAGCATTTCCCGATTCACAGCCAGTTCACAACCGACGCCTAGGAAGGGATGACATTCATTCTTTTGACCGGGCCCCGATTTGATGAACAGCTTGGTAATGGAACCAAATGCTTTGATTTCCACCTGGCGGCGCTATGACTGGCGCGAAAGCTTCTTTGCACCCCAGATGTCGATCCTGCAGGCGCTGACCGACGGCAACCGCACGGCAAGCGGCGTGGGCCGCTGCCGCGCCGATGCCTTTCACCGCTGCCTTGGCGAAACCGCCGAAATCCACGCCCTGCAAAGCGGCGAGGTCGCGTTCAACCCGCTGCGTGACGGGATTGCCGCCCATGTCGATCAGAACATCGCCCGCCGCGCCGCGCTGATGGAGGCGTATGAGCGTTTCGCGATCATGTCCTGGTGGGATGGCCACGGCGCGGCGGCCGCACCGGTGCAGGGCGCCTGGCTGCAACGGCAGGGGCTTGAACAACAACTGGCAGACGGGCGCGCCGGGGCGGCGCTGAAACGCCGAACCCGGTTCTGGTGCATTGATGCGGGCGCGGACCATCCCGTCGTCACCATCTGTCGCAGCACCAGCCCTGAAGGACAGGAACCGATCCTTGGCTTTGGCTGCGATCCGTCGCCCACCGCCTCGGCCGGCAAGGCGCTGCGGGAAATGCTGCTGATGGAGATGAACCTGATGGAGCTGCTGGCCGCGCGGGGCAGCGGGCAGACCGCGCTGATGGGCGCGGTCCAGCGCCAGATCGCCGCCTATGCGCGCTATAGCCCCGCCCTGCTGCCCGACGCCCCCGAGGTCGAGCCCGTGGCCCGCACCGCGGTGAAGGCCGAAAAGATGTTCGGGGCGCCGGTGCATCTGGATGACATCACGCCGCCCGACGGGCCGATCCGCGTCTGGCTGTGCCGCCCGCAGATCGTGCCGCCCTGCGTCACGCCCGAGCGCGGCTCGCCGTTTTTCTGACATATGCAAGGGGGTCATATCATGCCGCAGACAGATGAGCTTCACCTTGAGGAAACCGTGTGCCGGTTCGGGTGCAGCCCCGATGCCTTCGACCCGACGCTGATGGTCGAACGCGCGGCCCCGCCACCCCCCGCGCAAGGCCCCCATCCCAATGCGCGTCAGATGCCGCAGATTCTTCTGCGCACCGATCCGGTCTGGCGCCGCGCCTGCCTTGCGCAGACCGCGCATATTCCGTCGGGCTATACCTATCTGGGTCAGCTGATGGGCCACGACATGGGCAGCAGCGTCTCTATGTCCAGCGTGCCGCATGCGCGCCGGGGCAAGGACATGACCGCGGTCGCGGCGCTGGGGCCGACGCGCTACAACCTGATCGACAATCCGCTGACGCTTGAAACGGTCTATGGCTCGGGTCCGTCGATGGCCTCGACCCTCTACGACCCCGAAACGATGCTGTTCCGCCTGACGCCGGGTGCGCGGCTGGCGCGGGTCTATCGCGTGTCGCCCGACCCGCTGTCTGACCGGCGCGAGGTGATACGGGCGCTGTATGACGAACGCAATCGCGACACGCTGATGCTGCATGAGCTGACCGTCGCATGGATGCAGTTCCACAACCTTTGCGCCCGCAGCCTGTTGCCGGCACATCGCCCATTTCAGGCCTATGTGATCGTGCGCAACCATGCCGTCCGGGTGTGGCATCACATCGTCGCCCAGGACATCCTGCCCCGCTTTGTTCACCCCGACATCGCCGCCCTGACCCAGATTCCGCAGGAATGGCGGCTGGACGAAACGACCCTGCTGCACGGGCTGTTCCGCGCCTTTCACGCCATGCCGCTGGCGGCCTATCATCTGGGCCGGTCGGGCAGCCACAACCTGCGCGTGCTGCTGAAATCGGGCTTCGATCACAGCGAGGCGGAGACCGATTGGGCCGTAGATTGGCCGCTGCTGTTCGGTGAGAAACCGGGCGGGCCGAAAACCGGCCTCTCGGCCAGCGTCGCGCCGGAACTGCGCGCGCCCGTGTCGGCTGCCGCCGTGATCGCGCTGGATGATCGTTCCGCGGCCGAGGCCCTGCCCCTGCGCCCCGGCAACCCGGTGATCGAGTCCGCGCTGGCAAAGCTGCCGGCGGCATGGCGCGACCGCCTGACGCCCGACCGGCTGGCACAGGATTTCAACGCCCGCTTTCCGGCCGCGCCCATCGATCTGACCGCCGAGGTCGTCGAATGGGGGCCGCTGTTTCAGATGATGATGATCGAGGCACAGCTTTACGGCCAGAAAGGGGGGCTTGGTCCCTTTGGCAGTGCCTTGTTGCGCGGGTCGATCATGGGCTCGATCGACCGCGTCGCCCTGGCCCCCGAACTGCCTGCGGCGCAGAATCTGCCGCGACCCGCCACCATGCTGGAACTGATCAAACTTGTGAGAAGGGGATAAGTGATGAGTAACCCGAAATACGTGATTGTCGGATCCGAGGTCGATCAGGCCGAATATTTCCTGCACCCCGATGGCAGCATCGACCGGCAGAAAGGCCAGGACGGCACCGCGCTGAATGTCGAATATATCGGTCAGTTGATGGTCGATCTGTCGAAACGCGGCCCCGGCAATGTCACCGTGGCCGAACTTGAAACCTTCGAGGATCAGGTCCGCCACGCCCTGATGGTGCAGGATTTCGCGCTGCATAGCGGCGGCGCCGAGCTGAGCGATGACGAACGCGCGGCCATCCTTGAAAATTGCGAGGTCCGGATCGAATTCGAAACCCGGATGCGCGGCGATCGTGGATCGGATCGCAACCGCCGGATCCTTGTCGTGCCCTCGGACGAAACGCTTGAAATCACCGATACCCTGCTGAAATCGCAAGGCAGCGCGAACGGCTTTCGGCCACCCCTGTCCTATGAACTGGACCGGGCGCTGATGTTGGCCAGCATGCAGGATGACATGCTGCAGATGGTCCGCGAATTCGCCGCCGCCGAGCGCGACATGAGCGCCGAGATGCAGCAGAAGCTGGAAGACCATATCAAGGCCAGCATCGCGGACCGCTGTACCTTCAAGGATGCGGGCGGCAATCCCGCCGATGACGTCAAGAACGACATCATGAAAAGCCCGCTGCGGTCCTTCTATCGTTCGGTCGGGATCTACGCGACGAACATGTGCCGCTAATCGCCAGCGATATCCTGCAGCGTCCGGCGCAGATCGGCGGCGGCGCTTTCTTCATGCAGGGGAAAGCAGGACACGAACCACTCGATGATCCTTGCATCTTCGGGATCATCCTCGCCACACCATTGCGCGCGGATTTCGGTCAGGTAATCGGCCAGACGCCGTTGCGCGTCCTGTGTGCGTCCCAGCTTCCACAGCGAGGCCGCGTGCCAGCCACCCACGGTTGGCATCAACCCCGTTCCGCGGCTGCATTCCTCGGCCGATTGGGCATAATCGCCGCGCAGGTAATCTACCGCCGCCATGTAGATCAGGTGAAAGGGTTCCATCACCGCCGAATGGGACTTGGCCTCTGCGATCAGGTCGCCCGCGCGGCCCGGATTGCCGGCGAATGCGAAGCCAAGCGCGCAAGAGGCCAGCGTCATCGGATTGCTGCGATTCAGGTTCAGCGACTGTTCGAAGTGAAATTCCGCCAGGCCGAATTCGCGTTTATGGCAATAACACCATGCCACGACCCGATGCGCCCGCGTGTCCAGCGGGTCGATCGACACCGCCATGATGGCGTGATGCAGGGCGCGCTGCTTGACCTCTTCGGTCTGGAACGTGCCGGGCAACAGGACGTGCCGCACATTCAGCGCGCCAGCCAGCTCGGCATGGGCGGCCCCGAAGCGCGGCGCGTCGCGGGTGATGTCCTCCAGCATGGACAGGGCCTTGCCCTCGGTCTGGGGCGACCACGCATCCAGCAGGGCCTGCGCCCGCAGCCAGCGGTCGTAGATCGCAGACCCCGAATCCGACAGCGATTTGTCGGACACCACCACCGACAGGGCGTTGGCGATGTTCGACAGCAGGACGCGGGCCTTCGCCTCCCATTCGGTTTCGGGCTGGTCGATCACTTCCGACCACATCAACTGCCCGTCGCTGCCGTTCTGGACATCGACGAACAGGTGATAGCGGCCAAGCGCATGGACCGGGCGCAGCATGATCTGGATCTGCGCCTGTTCGCCCCCCTGTTCGTCGATCACGCGCCATTCGCGGAACCGACCCATCCGCATCCGCAGATCGGCGAACAGCACGGTGCCGAAACTGGCCATGTCGGCGGGGATCCCCTCGCCCGGCAGCATCCTGACGCTCAGGCTGACCTCGGGGCGGCGGTCGGTCACCTGACGGCGCACCCCGCCCGCGGTCGGGTTCAGCTTGATCGCGGCCAGAAGTTCGATCGTTTCAGCCTCGGGCTCCTGATCGAATTCCTCGTCCAGATGGGCGTAAAGCGCGTTATAGCGTTCGATGGCGCGGGTCGCGTGACCCGCCTGCCAGTCCAGCGTCATCAGAATCCGTGCGGCGGTTTCGTTCGACGGCTCAAGTTGCAGGGCAAAGCCCGCCGGATCGCGCAGCGACGGCAGATCGCCCGCCTGCGTGTTGCCCATTCTTGCATCCAGGCTTTCGCGCACAAGCGCCAGAAAGGCGCTGCGTGTGATCGCCAGCCAGGAATCGTAGGAAGAGCTGATCCCCTCCAACCGATGGGTATAGCTTAGAAACTCGGTGATCCGCTCGGCATTGTCGGCGTCCCACTGGTGGCTGGACAGGGCTGTCGCGAAATGCTGATGAAAACTGAAGCCCTCTGGCAGATGCAGCGACAGCACCCCCAGCCCGGTTTCCAGCGTGATCCCATCGACATCGGCGATTTCCTTGCGGATATGGCGAATGACCTGCCGATAGGACGAGGATGCCTTTTGCTGATCGGAATCCTGCCAGAACAGGTCGATGATCTTTTCCGAACGATGCACGCTGCCCGGATCGGCCAACAGAAAATACAACAGCGCCTGCGCCTTCCGAAGCCGGACGGCGGAAAGGCAACGCAACAGAAACGCGGACGGGTCGACCTCACTCATCAGTGATCGAATTATTCGGATACCGGCATAAAGCAAGACCCTCTGACGGTCGGTGCCACAGAAAGCCCCCCCAACCCGGCTGGTTACGCAAATTTACCACAGAAACACCATGTTTTGTATATTCTATAGCAGAAAGCAGACTGCCAAAGGCGGCGGCCTTGGCGGGCTGTCCCGCCGCCCCGGTTCCAGAGCGGCCAGTATTCCAACCGGACCCCGGCATTCGGGAAATCTGTCGCAATTCCCTATCATGATCAAAATACTTGCACTGTCCTTTGGCAGGCCCCTTGGTCTTGGCGTATAAATCTGCCAAACCGCGCCCGCACAGAACAAGAGTCGATGCCCATGACAACCAGTCCTGCCTCAGAATCCGGGATCAGCCAGGCGACGCTGACCCATCTTCAGCGCCTCGAGGCCGAAAGCATCCACATCATGCGCGAGGTGGTGGCGAATGCCGACAACCCGGTGATGTTGTATTCGGTCGGCAAGGACTCGGCCTGCATGCTGCATCTGGCCAAGAAGGCCTTCTATCCGGCGCCGCCGCCCTTCCCGCTGTTGCATGTGGACACCACTTGGAAATTCCAGGCCATGTATCAGCTGCGCGACCGCGCCGCCGAAGAGGCCGGGATGAAGCTGCTGGTTCATCACAATCCCGAGGCGATGGAAAAGGGCATCAACCCCTTCGACCACGGCAGCCTGCATACCGACATGTGGAAGACCGACGGTCTGAAACAGGCCTTGACGAAATACAATTTCGACGTGGCTTTCGGCGGTGCCCGGCGCGACGAGGAAAAGTCCCGTGCCAAGGAACGAATTTTCTCGTTCCGCTCGGCCAATCACCGCTGGGACCCCAAGAACCAGCGTCCGGAGTTGTGGCGTCAGTATAACACCCGCAAATCCAAGGGTGAATCGATCCGCGTCTTCCCGCTGTCGAACTGGACCGAACTGGACATCTGGCAGTATATCCATCTGGAAGGCATCGAAATCGTGCCGCTGTATTTCTCGCAGCCGCGCCCGGTCGTCGAACGTGACGGGTTGCTGATTATGGTCGATGACGACCGCTTCCCGCTGCGCGACGGCGAGACCCCGGAAATGCGCAGCGTCCGGTTCCGCACGCTTGGCTGCTATCCGCTGACCGGCGCGGTGGAATCCACCGCCCAGACCCTGCCCGAGGTCATTCAGGAAATGCTGCTGACCACCACATCAGAACGTCAGGGCCGCGCGATCGACCACGATCAGTCCGCCTCGATGGAGAAGAAGAAGCAAGAGGGGTATTTCTGATGAGCAAGGACATGAAGGACCCCGTCTACGTCACCGATCAGCTGATCGCGGATGATATCGACGCCTATCTGCTGAAGCATCAGCACAAGACCATGCTGCGCTTCATCACCTGCGGCTCGGTCGATGATGGCAAATCGACGCTGATCGGGCGGCTGCTGTATGACAGCAAGATGATCTTCGAGGATCAGCTGGCCAGCCTTGAAAACGACTCGAAGAATGTCGGCACGCAGGGGCAGGACATCGATTTCGCGCTGCTGGTCGATGGTCTTGCCGCCGAGCGCGAGCAGGGCATCACCATCGATGTCGCTTACCGGTTCTTCGCGACCGACAAGCGCAAGTTCATCGTGGCCGATACGCCGGGTCACGAACAATATACGCGCAACATGGTCACCGGCGCCTCGACCGCCGATCTGGCCGTGATCCTGATCGATGCGCGTCAGGGCGTGCTGACCCAGACCCGCCGTCACAGCTATTTGGTGAACCTTCTGGGCATCAAGAACGTGGTGCTGGCGGTCAACAAGATGGACCTGGTCGATTACTCGGCCGAGCGGTTCTACGAGATCGTTTCAGACTATTCGCATTTCGCCAAGCAGATCGGGATGGACAGCTTCCTGCCGATCCCGATTTCTGGCCTGAAGGGCGACAATATCGTCACCCACAGCGAGAATATGCCCTGGTATCAGGGGCCGTCCCTTCTGGCCCATCTGGAAGAGGCGCCGATCAGCGACACCGCGATGCAGGACCATCCGTTCCGCATGGCCGTGCAATGGGTCAACCGCCCCAATCTGGATTTCCGCGGCTTTGCCGGCCAGATCGGCGCGGGCACCGTGCGCCCCGGCGATGCGATCCGTGTCCTGCCCTCGGGCAAGACCACCACGGTCAAATCGATCGTGACCTTCGACGGCAATCTGGATCAGGCCGTGGCCGGTCAGTCGATCACCTTGACCTTCGAGGATGAGATCGACTGTTCGCGCGGCGATGTCATCGTGCAGTCCGACCAGCCCTGCGAGGTCGCCGACCAGTTTGAATCGACCCTTGTCTGGATGGCCGAAGAGGCCATGCTGCCGGGGCGCCCCTATATCCTGAAGATCGGCACGCAATCCGTCACCGCCACCGTGACCGAGCCGAAATACGAGGTGAACGTCAACACGATGGAACATCTGGCGTCCAAGACGCTGGGTCTGAATGCCATCGGCGTCGTCAATATCTCGACCGACCGCGCGATCCCGTTCGAGGCCTATGCCCAGAACCCCGATCTGGGCGGCTTCATCCTGATCGACCGGATGACCAACGCGACCGTCGCGGCGGGCATGATCCATTTCGCCCTGCGCCGCAGCCAGAACATCCACTGGCAGGCCGTCGATGTGGACCGCGATGCCCATGCCAGCCTGAAGAACCAGAAGCCCGCCGTGGTCTGGTTCACCGGCCTGTCGGGTTCGGGAAAATCGACCATCGCCAATATCGTCGAGAAGAAGCTGCACGCCCTTGGCAAGCACACCTTCCTTCTGGACGGCGACAATGTCCGTCACGGCCTGAACCGCGATTTGGGCTTTACCGATGCCGACCGGGTGGAAAACATCCGCCGCGTGGGCGAGGTTGCGCGCCTGATGACCGATGCCGGCCTGATCGTGCTGACGGCCTTCATCTCGCCCTTCCGGTCCGAGCGCCGCATGGTGCGCGACCTGATGGCCGAGGGCGAGTTCATCGAGGTCTATGTCGACACCCCGCTGGAGGTGGCCGAACAGCGCGATGTGAAGGGGCTTTACAAGAAGGCCCGCTCGGGTCAGCTGAAGAACTTCACCGGGATCGACAGCCCCTATGAAGCGCCCGAAACCGCCGAGATCATCGTGAACACGGTCGAACTGACCGCCGAGGAAGCCGCCGAACGCGTGGTGGCGCGCCTGCTGGGCTGACCGGCCTTCCGCGAAGACTGAAAACGACGAAAGGCTGGCCAGAAATGGCCAGCCTTTTTCCTTGCCCGATCGGGGGACAGGGTTGGTGCAGGCCGCGCGATCCACTGTCGCGCGGCCCAGTTCGGATCAGCCTGCCAGCAGCGCCGCGTTCCCGCCTGCCGCGGTCGTATCCACGCAAAGATGGCGTTCATGCAGCACATAGGCCGCATCCGGACGCGCGGTGATCAGCGGCAGGATCGGCCCCTGACGGCCCGCAAGCGCGGTGGCATAGGCGCGACCCTTGTCGGCATCGCCCCACCAGATCGCGGCCGAGAAGCCCTGCAATTGCGCCAGATCATCCGCCGAGACATGGCCATCCGCCGCAACGGCCTGACCGCCGCGACGCTGCACCGACATGACCTGCAACTGCGCCGCATCGGGGCCCGGACCAAGGCACAGGACCGGCGGGCGGGCATATTGCGACAGGCGGTTCATCTCGCCCGTGGGGCCGGGCAGCAGCTTTTCGTCCAGCCGGGTTTCGACATAACCGGCCAGCGCGTCCGCGATCCGCATGGGGTCGGCATCCGCGTCCCAATCCGTATCGATCGCGATGCCCGGCTCGGGGGCGAAGAAGCGCGGCAGATACAAGGGGCCGCCGGCCTTGGGGCCGGTGCCCGACAGACCCTCGCCGCCGAAAGGCTGGCTGCCGACAATGGCGCCGATCTGGTTGCGGTTCACGTAAAGGTTGCCGGCATGGACCGCCTCGGTCACTTCCTGCACGCGGCTGTCGATCCGGGTGTGCAGGCCGAAGGTCAGGCCAAAGCCGCGCGCATTGATATCAGCGACGACCTTGTCCAGTTCTGCCGCCTTGAAGGTCGCGACATGCAGAACCGGGCCAAAGATCTCGCGTTCCAGATCGCCGATGCCGCCGACCTTCAGCATGGTCGGTGCGATGAATGTGCCCTCTTTGGGCGTCGCGACCTGATGGATGATCTGGCCCCGCTTCGCGTCAAGATATTCGGCGATGCCGTCACGGGCCTCGGTGTCGATGACCGGGCCGACATCGGTGGCGAACAGCCAGGGATCGCCGACCGCCAGCTGATCCATCGCGCCCTTGATCATCTCGATCACATGGGCGGCCGTGTCCTCTTGCAGATACAGGCAACGCAGGGCCGAGCATCGCTGACCCGCAGACTGGAACGCCGAGGCGACGATATCGCGCACTGCCTGTTCGGGCAGCGCGGTGGAATCGACAATCATCGCGTTCAGGCCGCCCGTTTCGGCGATCAGCGGCGTCCCCGGCTCCATATGCTTGGCCATGCTGCGGGCGATCACCTGCGCGGTATCGGTCGATCCGGTAAAGGCCACGCCCTTGATCCGCGCATCCGAGGTCAGGCCCGCACCCACGGTGCCGCCCTGCCCGATCAGCAGTTGCAGTGCCGAACGCGGCACACCCGCCTCGTGCAGCAGGGCGACGGCATGGGCCGCCACCAGCGGGGTCTGTTCCGCCGGTTTCGCCAGAACCGCATTGCCGGCCATCAGGGCCGCGGAAATTTGGCCCGTGAAGATTGCCAGCGGAAAGTTCCATGGGCTGATCGCGGTCACCACACCGCGCGGACGGCGCGGGCTGTCCTGACCTTCCTGCGCATAATAGCGCAGGAAATCCACGGCTTCGCGCAGTTCGCCGACCGCATCCGCGATGGATTTCCCGGCTTCCTGCGCCAGAATGGCAAAGAAACGACCGTAGTTTTCTTCGTAGAGATCGGCGGCACGGCGCAGAACGGCGGCGCGTTCAGCGGCGGGCGCGTCCCAGACCTGCGCGTCCTCGATGGCGCGCGCGACCGTTTCGGCGTCGGCCTCTTGCGCCTGCGCGATCACCGCACCATTCGTCGGATTGATGACCGGGGCGTTCGTGCCGCTGGCGTCGCGAACCGTGACCGAGGTCGCGTCGCCGATCGTCACGTTCCGCGCATCCTGGATATCGGCCAGCACGCCATCGTCGAACAGATCCCAGCCCCGCGCATTGACACGGTCCTCACCAAAGATCCGCGCCGGGGTCACCAGACCCGAGGGCGCCTTGGCCGTCGGCAGCGCCTCGAACGGATCGCGGGCGATTTCTTCCGGGGCAACGCTTTCATCGACGATCTGATGCACGAAGGACGAGTTCGCGCCGTTTTCCAGCAGGCGGCGCACCAGATAGGCCAGCAGATCGCGATGCGCACCGACCGGCGCATAGATACGGCAGTGACCGCCGGTTTCCTTCAAAACGATGTCGTGCAGACGCTCGCCCATGCCGTGCAGACGCTGAAATTCGAAGGGGCGATCCTGTGCCAGTTCCAGAACGGCGGCGGCGGTATGCGCGTTATGGGTCGCAAATTGCGGGAACAGGCGATCGCCCATGCCAAACAGCTTTTGCGCCAGACAGATATAGGCCACATCGGTCGCGGTCTTGGACGTGAACAGCGTGAAATCGGTCAGGCCCGCGACCTGCGCAAGCTTCATTTCCGTGTCCCAATAGGCACCCTTGACCAGACGCACATTCATGCGACGGTCATATTGATCGGCCATGCGATACAATTCGTCGATGGCCGCACCGGCCCGCTTGCCATAGGCCTGCACCACCACGCCGAACCCGTCCCAGCCGGACAGGTAATCATCGGCCAGAACCGCCTCGATCACCTTGAAGGACAGGGCCAGACGATCCTGTTCCTCGGCGTCGATGTGAAGGGCGATCCCCGCGTCGCGGGCCTGACGCGCCAGACGCGACACGACCGGCACCAGTTCCTTCATCACGCGGGCCTCATGCGCGACTTCGTAACGCGGATGCAGCGCGGACAGCTTGATCGAGATACCGGGATTGCGCACGATGCTGTCATGGGTCGCGGCCTTGCCGATGGCCTTGATCGCATTGGCGTATTCGCGGGCATAGCGGTCGGCATCGGCCTGCGTGCGCGCGGCCTCGCCCAACATGTCGAAGGAATAGGTATAACCCTGCTTTTCCTGCGCCTGACCGCGCTTCAGGGCGGCTTCGATGGTTTCACCCAGCACGAATTGGCGGCCCATTTCCTTCATCGCGCGGCTGACGGCGGCACGGATCACCGGCTCGCCCAGACGGCGCACCGCGCCGCGCAGCGTCCCCGCGATGCCGGGCTTGGAATCTTCCAGCACCTTGCCCGTCAGCATCAGCGCCCAGGTCGAGGCATTCACCAGCGAGGACGAGGCCGTGCCGATATGCTTGTTCCATTCCGAGGGCGCGATCTTGTCTTCGATCAGCGCATCAATGGTAAAGCTGTCGGGAACCCGCAGCATCGCCTCGGCCAGACACATCAGGGCGACGCCTTCGCGGGTGGACAGGCCGTATTCGGCCAGAAAATGCTCCATCAGGGTCGGCTTGGCCTCGGTCCGGATGCGCTGGACCAGCTGAACCGCGCGGTCGGTGATGCGCGCCCGCGTGTCGGCCGACAGATCGGCCTGTTGCTGCAACTGCTGCAGAACCTGATCTTCGGGCGCAAATTTAGCCTCAAACCCCAGCGACGCAAAAACGTGATCGCGCATCGGACCCTCCTACGGATGAATTTGATCGGAACTACCGGGAAAACGCTGGACGATGTGACCAAATCGCGTCACTTGGATAGTCGATCAGAACTATTTTGGCCGGATTTTCAGGATGAACGAACCCTTCGACCCGATCAACCAACGTATCCTTGAGCAGTTGGTTGCAAATGCCCGGATGCCGATCACCGAACTGGCCAAGGCGGTCGGCCTGTCAAAAACCCCCGTCGCCGCACGTATCCGCCAGATGGAGGAGATGGGGCTGATCACGGGCTATCGCGCGATCCTGTCGCCGCTGCAACTGGGCCTGACCCATGTCACCTATGTCGAGGTGAAGGTCACCGACACACGCGAAAAGGCGCTGCAGGAATTCAACACCGCGATCCGCCTGATCCCGGAGGTCGAGGAATGCTACATGATCACCGGCGGCTTCGATTATCAGATCAAGCTGCGCTCGCGCGATATGCGGCATTTCCGGCAGGTCATGGCCGAGAAGATCTCGACACTGCCGCATGTCAGTTCGACCACCAGCTATGTCGCGATGGAGGCCATCGTCGAACAGAACTGGCTGAGTATCTGACATGAAAAAACCGCAGGCACGGGGCCTGCGGTTTCGCATCTTGCGATCTGGATCAGCCGCGCAGGGCCTTGGCCTCTTTGCGGCGGGCATGCAGCGCGGGCTCGGTATAGCCCGAAGGCGTCGTTGCGCCCTCAAGGATCAGATCCTGCGCCGCCTTGAAGGCCGGGCCATCGAAACCGGGCGCCATCGGATGATAAGCCGCATCGCGCGCGTTCTGCTGATCCACCTTGGCGGCCATGCGGCGCAGCGCATCCTGAACCTCGTCCGTGGTGATCAGGCCCTGGGTCAGCCAGTTCGCCATGTATTGCGCGCTGATGCGGCAGGTGGCGCGGTCTTCCATCAGCTGAACATCGTTGATGTCCGGCACCTTGGAACAGCCGATGCCCTGATCGACCCAGCGCACGACATAGCCCAGAATACCCTGACAGCTGTTGTCCACCTCGCGCAGGATCGCCTCGCGGGTCAGCGTCTGGTCGAAGTCGATGGCGGGGCTGAGCAGCGCGTCCAGATCGGGGATCGCCTTGCCGGACAGTTCATCCTGACGGGCGGCGACATCGACCATGTGATAGTGCAGCGCATGCAGCGTCGCGGCGGTCGGGCTGGGCACCCAAGCGGTCGTCGCGCCCGATCTGGGATGACCGATCTTGACCTCAAGCATCTCGGCCATGGCGTCGGGTTTGGCCCACATGCCCTTGCCGATCTGCGCCTTGCCGCGCAGCCCGCAGGCCAGGCCGATCAGGACGTTGCGATCCTCATAGGCGGTCAGCCAGGTCGAGCCCTTCATCGCATCGCGCCCGACAAATGCCCCCGCCTGCATCGAGGTGTGAATCTCGTCCCCCGTGCGATCGAGGAAGCCGGTGTTGATGAACACGACGCGGTTGCGGATCGCATGAATGCAGGCGGCAAGGTTCGCGCTGGTACGACGCTCTTCGTCCATCAGGCCCAGCTTGACGGTGTTCGCGGGCAGGCCCATGACCTTTTCGACATGGGCGAAGACGCGGTCGGTAAAGGCGGCCTCGTCGGGGCCGTGCATCTTCGGCTTGACCACATAGATCGAACCGGCGCGGCTGTTGCCCAGCCCCTCGCTGCGCTTCAGGTCATGGATGGCACAGGCAACGGTGACCATCGCGTCCATCAACCCTTCGGGCGTGTCCTGCCCGTTCAGGCGTACGACCTCTGTCGTCATCAGCAAGCCGACATTGCGCACCAGCAACAACGCCCGCCCCGGCAGGGTCAGCGTGCTGCCATCGGGGCGCGTGATCTGGCGATCACCGGCCAGACGGCGGGTCATCTGCTTGCCGCCCTTTTCGAAGGTTTCGACCAGATCGCCGGTCATCAGGCCAAGCCAGTTGTCATAGACGTCGATCTTGTCCTCGGCATCGACGGCGGCCACGCTGTCTTCGCAGTCCTGAATGGCCGTCAGCGCGGATTCCAGCACCACATCGCGCAACCCCGAGGCCGAGGCCGCGCCGATCGGGTGATCGGGATTGATGACCAGTTCGGCATGCAGGCCGTGGTGGCGCAGGACATAGGCGGTATCCTTGCCCTCGGTCCGGGTGCCGACAAAGGCGTCGGCATCGGCCAGCCGGACATCGCCCGACGGCAGCGTCACGATCAGCCCCGCACCGTCAGCCGCATATCCCGTGGCATCCGCATGGCGGCCTTCGGTCAGCGGAAACGCCTGATCCAGGAATTGCGCCGCGCGGGCGACGACGGCATCACGACGCGCCTCGTCGAACCCGGCCGAGGGCGGCGGCCCCATGACATCCGAGCCATACATCGCATCATACAGCGATCCCCAGCGGGCATTCGCCGCGTTCAGCGCAAAGCGGGCATTGCTGACCGGCACCACCAATTGCGGCCCGGCAAGCGTGGCGATTTCGGGATCGACCTGACCGTTCTCCACCGAGAAGGGCGCAGGCTCGGGGACCAGATAGCCGATATCGGTCAGAAACGCGCGATAGGCGGCAGCATCCCAGGGCTGATTGCCGCGCGATTTGTGCCATTCGTCGATTTGGGCCTGCAAGTCGTCGCGCCGCGCCAGCAGATCGCGATTCTGACCGGCAAATTCCTGCAACAGGCTGGCATAGCCCTGCCAGAACGTATCGGCCTGAACCTCGGTCCCCGGAAGAACCTGTTCCTCGATGAACTGGGCGAAGTCCTGATCGACCTCCAGCCCGTGACGCTGGGTATAAGTGCTTGCCATGGGTTCGACCCTTTCGATTGCTGTCCATGTCGCGGCATGAGCCCACCCGCGAGCCTGTCTTGGGATCTGCTAAGCGATGATCGGCCACCTGCCAAGCCGTTTACGGAAAGATTTTTCATTTTCTGCAATGGGCTGCCGCCCGCTACGGCAGGATTCAGTGTTTGACAATTCCTGACAAAAATACTTTCTTGCCGCCAACTCAACCGGCGAGAGGCCTGACATGATCGAGTTCACCCCGTGGCCAACGGATCTGGCACAAGCCTATCGCGACAAGGGCTATTGGATCGGTCGCCCCCTGTGCGCCGCCCTGGAAGCGCAGGCCGAGGCCCGTCCCGATGCGATCGCGCTGATCTGCGGCAACCGCCAGATCAGCTATGCCGCGCTGAATCAGGCCGCCGAAAATCTGGCGGCTTCACTGGCCCATGACGGGTTCGGGCATGGCGACACGGCGCTGGTCCAGCTGCCGAACGTGGCCGAATTCCATATGGTCTTCATGGCGCTGATGAAGATCGGCGTCGTGCCGGTGAACGCGCTTTACAGCCATCGCCAGATCGAGCTTTCGTCCTATGCCGAACAGATCGCGCCGCGCCTGCTGATCGCGGATCGCGGGCACCCGCTGTTTGCCGATGACGATTTCCTGCGCAGCCTGCCGCGGATCGAAACCGTGCTGTTCCTGAATGAGGGCGGGACGCGCAGCCTGCAACAGCGCCTGACCACCCCGGTCACGATGCCCGCCGCGGCCCGGCCGACCCCCGCCGATCAGGTGGCCTTCTTCCAGTTGTCGGGCGGCAGCACGGGCACGCCCAAGCTGATCCCGCGCACGCATGACGATTACGATTTCAGCATCCGCGAAAGCGCGCGCATCTGCGCGGTGACCGACCGGACCCGGTTTCTGTGCGCCCTGCCCGCGCCGCATAACTTCCTGATGAGTTCGCCGGGCGCATTGGGCGTCTTTCATGCGGGCGGCACGGTCGTCATGGCCCCCTCGCCCGATCCCGCGCCGTGTTTCGATCTTATCGCCCGGCATCAGGTGACGCTGACCGCGCTGGTTCCGTCGGCAGTCGGGCTTTGGTTGCAGGCCGCGGCGCGGCTTGGGCCGCCCCGCCCTCTTGCGCAATTGCTGGTCGGCGGCGCCAGCTTTGCCCAGACGATGGCGCGGCGGGTCCCGGCCGAATTGGGGTGCCGCCTGCAGCAGGTCTTCGGCATGGCCGAGGGGCTGGTGAACTATACCCGGCTGGACGACCCTGACGATGTGGTCTTTGGCACCCAGGGCCGCCCGATCAGCCCCGACGACGAAATCCGGCTGGTGGATGAAAACGGTCTGCCCGCCGCGCCGGGGGAACCCGGACAACTGGCCGTGCGCGGCCCCTATACCTTTCGCGGCTACTACAAGGCCCCCGATCAGAATGCCCGCGCGTTCGACGAGGACGGGTTCTATTACAGTGGCGATCTGGTCTGTCGCGATGCAGAGGGCAATCTGCGCGTCGTCGGCAGGGTCAAGGATCAGATCAATCGCGGCGGCGAAAAGATTGCTTCGGAAGAGATCGAGCATCTGCTGATGCGCCACCCCGCTGTCACCGCCGCCGCGCTGGTCGCCGTGCCCGATGCAAATCTGGGCGAGAAAAGCTGCGCCTTTGTCGTCAGCGGCACGCCCCTGCGCGGGATCGAGATGCGCAAGCATCTGATGTCGCTGGGAATTGCGGATTACAAACTGCCCGACAAGTTCCGCTTTGTGGATGCGTTGCCGCTGACCGCGTTCGGCAAACCCGACAAGCGCCTGCTGCGCGCGCGGATGGAAACCGAAACTGCCTGAAGGAGATGGAAATGACCACCACCACGCGTCCCGATTACGACTGGCTTCTGGCCGAGGTTCAGGACATGGCCGACGAGGACGAGACGATCGACCCGGCCGAGGATCTGACCCTTTACGGCATCGATTCCGTCGCGGTCATGCGGCTGACCCTGGCGCTTGAGGAAAAAGGGGTGAAGCTGGGCTTCGAGGATCTGGCCCGCACGCCCACCATCGATGCATGGTGGGCGCTGATCCGGGCGCAGGGCTGAGGCGCGTCACCCCCGCAGGGTCGCCCCGCCATCGACATAAAGGTCGGCCATCGTGATATGGCCCGCCTCCTCCGACAAAAGGAACATCGCGGCGCGTGCGATATCTTCGGGCGTGGCCAGTTTGCGCAGGGGGATGCCGGTCTTGAACCCCGCCGGATCGCCCGCGATCACCCGCGCGGCCCCGCTGTCGTCGGACCACATGCCGGTCTGCATCGGCGTCAGGGTTGATCCCGGCGCAACCAGATTGCAGCGCACGCCCTGTTCGGCCAGTTCCAGCCCCATGCAGCGCGTCAACATCGCGGCGGCGGCCTTGGACGCGCCATAGGCGCCCATGTTCATGCGCGGGATACCGGCGGCATTCGAACCGATGACCGCGATGGCCCCGCGCCGCTGATCGGCCATGTGATTGCCAAGCGCCGACAACAGATTGAAGGTTCCACCCGCATTCACATCCATCACCCGACCATAGCGGTCAGCCCGGGTGCGGCGCAGCGGTTCGGCATCCAGCATGCCCGCCGCGTGAACCCCAAGAGTGATCGGCCCCAGTTGCCGGGTGGCATCCGCCACGGCCCGCGCCATCGCCTCGGCATCGCTGACATCAAGACACCGCCACAGAAACTGTGGCTGATCCTGCGGCAACTCGGGGCCCAGATCGGTCGCATAGACCCTTGCCCCGGCATCGCGCAGCGCGGTGACAACGGCACGACCGATCCCGCCCGCCGCGCCTGTCACAAAGGCCGTGCGGTCCTGAAATCCCGACAGCTTCATGCGGCACCCATCGCGATCAGGCCGGCATGGGTGTCGATGACCCGCCCGCTGCAGGCGCCGATCCATTCCATCGCCATGTCGTGTCGCGCGGCGCTGAAGTCGCCCTGCGCATCCGCGATCGCAAAGGGCTGGATATCGCGCTGAAATGCCTCGGCCGCGGTGCAAAGGCACCCGATATGGGCGTAGATGCCGGTGATCAGCAACTGGTCGCGCCCGCGCGCCCGCAGCAGCGTTTTCAGGTTCGAACGCTGAAACGCGCTGTAACGGTGCTTGACCAGAACGATGTCGCCCGTCGCAGGGGCCAGTTGCGGCAGGACCTGTTCGTGATCTGCGCGGGCCGCCATGCCCGGCCCCCACAGATCGGCCTGCAAGCCACGATCAGGGCGAAACTGGTCGCCATTCTGCGCGGTATAGAAGACCGGAATATCCGCCGCGCGCGCCGCCGCGATCAGGCGGGCGATATTCGGCACGACCGTATCCAGCGGTTCCGCGTCCGGGGTATAGGCGGCGCAGAAATAACGTTGCATGTCATGAACCAACAACGCCATGCGGTCGCGTTCGGGTGTCCAGTCCGCCCGCGATGCGGGCAGGACCGTCGGGGGCGCATAGGGCGCAATCTTCGGCAGAGCCATACCAGTCCTTGATCTTAGTCGTTCAATTGCAGCGCGGTATCGGCAGGCAGCCCAAGCGCCGCCAGCATCGCCGCGAATTTGTTGCCGGTTTCGGCGGTTTCCGCCGCCGGGTCCGATCCCGGCACGATCCCAGCCCCGGCATAAAGGCGTGCGCAATCGCCGCTGATATCGGCACAGCGGATCGCGACATACCACGCGCCATCGCCATCAGCGGCGCACCAGCCGACGGCCCCGGCATAGAATTCGCGGTCCACCGCTTCCAATTGGTGGATCAGATCGTTGGCGCGGGCCGCAGGCAAGCCGCAGACCGCAGGTGTCGGATGCAATGCCGCCGCCAGCAGGGCCGAGGGGGTTTCGGGGTCCTTCAGATCACCTTCGATCCGCGTGCCCAGATGCCACATGCTGCGGGTCGAGGTCAGCCCCGTGCCCTGCGGCGCCGAAACATTGCGGCACCAGGGGCTAAGCGTGTCCAGAATGAATTCGACCACCATCGCATGTTCGCGGCGGTCCTTTTCCGACGATGCAAGCGCCGAGCAGGATTGCGCGTCGGAGACCGGATCAAAGCGACGCGGCGACGATCCGGCCAGCGGGTTCGACACCACCCGCGCCCCCTTCTTCTGGACCAGCAATTCGGGCGATCCGCCGACCAGCCATCGCGGCCCGGACACGCCCGGCAAGGCCACGCGAAACGCGGTGACGGCGGGGTCTTCGGCAAGGCGGGCGCGCAACCCCTCGACCGGGATGGGTTCTGCGGCCTGGTAATGCAGCGTGCGGGCCAGCACGATCTTGCGCAGGGCATCGGCCCGGCCCGCATCGTGTTCCATCACCCGCAGCGCCTTGGCCACGATCTGCGCATAGCCTGCCGGTGCCGGTTCGGGGCGCAGCGACAGGGCGCGGGCAGGCTGCTGCGGCACGATCGACAGCCGGTCGGGACGGCGGCGCGAACTGATCCACAGGCAATCCTGCCCGTCGCGATCAAAGGGCAACGCGCCCCCGATCACCGCCTGCGGCCCCGCCGCCGCAAAGCCGGCGGCGACACGATCGCCAAGGCTGTCCAGTGCGCCCGAGGCCACGCGCCGAACCTGCCCGCCCGTCCGCAGACCACCAAGGGGTCCAGTCAGGGCAAAGCCGGTTTCGGCCGCTTCGGGCAGGCTGGCGGCCATATCGGTCAGGAACGCGTTCATGGAAGACCTCATCCGATGTCACAGAATGGGTCGGGCTGGCTTGCGAACTGGCTGATCCGACATATGCAGAATAGGGTGCCACGGGCCGTGAATGCCCGCTGACGTTGCGCGGAACCTGACGAATCCGCGCAAAATAGTCAACTTAAAAACTCAGGTATTCATTTTCGGCGGCAAAGCCCCGCCCGCGGTCGATTCAGAGGGCCGGATCGGTTAACAGGGATCGGCAAGCCCGCTTGACGCAGTTGCGCGGATCATCCAGTTGGGGCGCTCGCCACCGGCACGATTCGGCGCTGCGTCCTGCGGCCAGGAAACCGATCGGGGGTCTTTCAGATATCGCGCCGCATTCCGTGCGGCAGTCCCGGACGATCCGCGCCGGGGACAACATGACAGTTGGCTGATCCCGGCGCGTCCGGGCCGGCCTTTGCACGCAGGAGGGCGACGATGACGCAGCTGAGGATCGAGGTTTCGATGGATTACGCGCTGGCGATGCCGGGGGCCGCGATCCTGATCATCGAGACGGCCAGGACCGACGGGCAGCAGATCATCGACAGCGATCTGCGCTTTGACAGCTTTGACCATTTCTCGCAGGTGCCGGGCGACGAGGGCATCGGCCATCGCGACGTGATCCGGGCGGGCGATGGCGTGATCTGCGCCTATCGCTGTGATGTGACGGTGACGCGCGACGATCCCGATCTGCCGGCCATGTCAGCCCAGCCGGTCGAACAGCTGTCGGCCAGCGCCCTGCGCTATCTTCTGCCCTCGCGATACTGCGAGGCGGAACGGTTCCAGCCCTTCGTGCGCCGCCGCTTTGGCCATCTGGACGGGGGCAGCAAGGTCGCCGCGATCCGCGACTGGATGGAATCGCAGATCGAATATGTGCCCGGCAGCAGCCACGGCGGCACCACCGCCGCCGACACCTATCTGGACGGTCAGGGCGTCTGCCGCGACTATGCCCATCTGATGATCGCGATGTGCCGCGCCGCCCAGATCCCCGCGCGGATGTGCAGCGTCTATGCACCCTCGGTCCAGCCGCCCGATTTTCACGCCGTGGTGCAGGTCTATCTGGACCATGACTGGCATCTGGTGGATCCCTCGGGGATGGCGCAGGCGCGCGAAATGGCGGTGATCGCGGTGGGCCGCGACGCCACTGACATCGCCTTTCTGACCACCGAAACCAATGCCACGCTGCGCAGCCAGCAGGTGCGGGTCACGCGGCTGGATTAGGCATCACTGTTCGCGGAAGGCCCGCGACATGCTGTCGACGATGGGCTTGGCCAGATATTGCGCAAAGGTCCGCGCCTCGGTCTGGATCATGATCTCGGCGGGCATCCCCGGCGTCGGGGTAAAGCCCGGCACGCGGTCCAGCTGATCCGACGCCAGCGAGATCCGCGCCAGATACACCTCTTGCTGGGCGCTGCCGCGGCCATCGGTGATCGCGTCAGCCGAGATGTAAAAAACCTCGCCCTCCAGCACCGGCGTTGTGCGCTGGTTCAGCGCGGTCAGCCGCACCGCCGCCTGCTGACCGGTGCGGACGCTGTCGATTTCTGTCCGTGAAATCATCGCCTCGATGATCAGCGGCGCGTCCTGCGGCAGAATTTCAAGGATCGGCTTGCCCGATTCCACCACCCCGCCCGAGGTGTGGTAATGCAGGCGCACGATGGTCCCCGCGACCGGCGCAACGATGTCGGAGCGGTCCAGCACGCTGCGCGCCTTGCGGAACTGTTCGCGGATGCTTTCCAGTTCGGCCTGGACCACCTGCAATTCATCCAGCGCGGCCTGACGATATTCGCTGCGCGCCTTTTCGACCTGCACCTCGTATTTCTTCTGGATCTGGTCGATTTCGGAAATCTCGGCCTCGATCCGGCCGATCTGGCCTTCGGCCTCGATCACGACGCGTTCGACGGCGATCACCTCGGGGCGGCGGGTCAGCCGGCGCTCGAACAGTTCCTGCTTGGCCGCCAGTTCTTCGCGCAGCAGTTCCAACTGCTTGCGGTGCGATTTCAGCTGGGTCTGATAGCCGACCTTGCGCACCTCCAACGCATCCGAATTGCGCACCAACATGGTCAGATCCTGCGACAAAGCGCGGCGGGACACGTTGAAGGCAAGGGTCTGGCTGGCTAGGATCGCGTCGATCTCATTGCCGCCTTTGGCCTGTTCCAGATCGGGCGGGAAGGCCAACTCCTCGTCTTCCTCGTATTCTGCCATCAGGCGGGCCTGCGTTGCCTCAAGACGCATCCGGCGCAGGTTCAGTTCCCGTTGATTGGCCAGCGACGCGGTTTCATCCATATGCACCAGAACCTGCCCGGCAGTCACGCGGTCGCCCTCGCCCACGCGGATTTCCTTGATGATGCCACCTTCAAGGTGCTGAATGATCTTGTTCTGACCCGTGGCGACAAAGCTGCCCTGCGCGATCACCGCCGCCGCAAGCGGCGCCCGAAACGCCCATGCCGCAAAGCCGCCGAAGGTCACAACCATCAGCACCAGCCCGAACACCGCCTGTCTGCGGATCGAGCGCGGCACGTCGCGATACCATTGATCCTGTCCGCCCACCGTCACCAGTTCACGCATCGGGCTGTCCTTTCTGATCCGAGACCTGGCCGCCGGCCTTGCGCCCCGCCAGTTTCCGCAATACCGGCTCTCTCTCGCCGAACATGGCGACGCTGCCATCGGCCAGCAGCATGATCTTGTCGACCACCGACAGAAGCGAGGGTTTCTGGGTCACCACGACCACCGTAATCTTGTTGGCGCGGGCATGGTTGATCGCACGGGCCAGCGCCCGGTCGCCCGCCGCATCCAGGTTCGAGTTCGGCTCGTCCAGCACGACCAGACGTGGATTGCCGAAAAAGGCGCGGGCCAGCGCGATCCGCTGTTTCTGCCCGCCCGACAGGGGCGAGCCATCCGCCGCCACATAGGTTTCGTATCCCTGCGGCAACGAGGCGATCATTTCATGCACGTCGGCCAGCACGGCGGCGGCATGGATCTGTTCATCAGACGCATCCTCGCGCATGCGGGCGATGTTCTGCTTGATCGTACCGGGAAACAGCTGCACGTCCTGGGGCAGATAACCGATGCTTTCGCCGAACTGGCGCGGATCCCAGTTGCGCAGATCCATCAGGTCCAGCCGGACATTCCCCGATGTCGGCAGGATCGATCCGACCAGCATCTTGCCAAGCGTGGTCTTGCCCGCGCCGGAGTTTCCGATCACGCCAAGACTTTCGCCGGGATTCAGCGAAAAGGCGATGCTGTTCAAAACCACCTGCTTGGTGCCGCCGGGGATATACAACAGCCGTTCGACATCCAGCCGCCCCTCGGGCTGGGGCAATCGCAGCCTTTCATATTGCAGTTGCGATCCGCGCAGCAGCTTGGCGATCCGGCCATAGGCGGCGCGTGACAGCAGAAACGAATTCCACCCCTCGATCGAGCCTTCGATCGGCGCCAGCGCGCGGCCCGCGATGATCGAGGCGGCGATGACCATGCCCCCGGTCAATTCGCCATGCAGGGCCAGATAGGCGCCCCAGCCCAGCATCCCCACCTGTGTCAGCAGGCGGACCGCCCGTGACACCGCCGCCGACATGATATTGCGGTCCTGCGCCCGAACCTGCGAGGTCAGCGATTGCGCGGTGTCGCGACCCCAGATCGCCACCGCCTCGGGGATCATGGCAAGCGCGTTGATGATCTGGCTGTTGCGCGACATCGAATCCAGATGCAGATTGGCCTTGCTTTGCGCCATGTTGGCCTGCTGAAACGGCTTTTCGGTCAGGCGCTGGTTGACCATCGCGATCACCAGCAGCGCCAGCGCCGAGACGATCACGATCATCCCCAGATGCGGATGGACCAGATAGATCGCCAGAATGAACAGCGGCGCGAAGGGCACGTCCATGAAGGAAATCAGCGTACCCGAGGTCAGAAAGCCACGCACTGTCTGCAGATCGCCTAGCGTCTGATATTCGCGACCGGTCCCGTGCAACGAGGCATGGGCCGCAGCCGACAGGATCGGGGCGCCAAGCTGGGCCGCGACCTCGACCGCCGTGCGCATCAGCATGAAGCGCCGGATCGCATCGAACACTGCCTGCAGGATGACCGCCCCGGCGATCACCACCGTCAGCATGATCAGCGTGTCCATCGAACGGCTGGTAAAGACCCGGTCCGAGATCTGGAACAGATAGACCGGGATCGCCAGGATCAGGATATTCGTGGCCAGCGTCATCACCATGACCAGAACCATGTTCCCGCGCACCACCGACAGGCCGCGCCGCAGGCTTTCGTCGAAATTCTCGGGGCCGACGCGGCGGTGGAAATGCGGACCCTTGCCGCCACCGCCGCCACCCCCGCCATTTCCGGGCGGCGTGGGCGCGACAGGACCGGATTTGCCTTCGATCGTGCGCCCGATGGGCGGCGTGACATTGCCGGTGACCGGACGGGCCTGACGGTCGTCGATCCGCCCCTTGGGTTCGGATGTTGTGCTGCGCCCGGTCGCGGGATCCTGATTGCCGAAATCCATAAGGTCTCCTTGGGCGCGGATCAGCCCAGCATCGATTGCATCACGTCCAGATTGGCCGCGTTGTCATGGTTGATCGTGGGCGTGATCTGGGCGTGATCTTCGGCTGCCGCCGTCATTTCGGCCGAGATGAAGGCCGCAATCGCCTCATTCGTCAGCCCGGTCATCTTGACGCCATCGGGCACCGCGCCTGTATCGAACAGTTCGGCCTGATGGATCAGCGCATCATCATAGACCTTGCCCGCCGTCATGATCGTGGAATCGACGCCGATATCGTTCACATTGGCTATGTTGATCAGCGCGTTCGATCCGGCGACCAGCTTGACCTCGGCCTCGAACTCGTCGCGCAGCTTGGCAAGTTCCAGCGCGATCTGATCGGAATCGCCGATGATATTGGTCTGTTCGAAGATATTGACCTTGATCAGGTCGCCGTCGATCTGCAGCGCCCTGAGCGCGCTTTGACCGGCGAACATCATGTCGTCGACGACATCGCCGGCGACCTCATTCATGCCATCGGCCAGATCTTTTGCGGCCTTCGCGAAATTGTCCTTCATCCTGGTCGCGGTATCGATGCCGGTCTTTTGCAGACTGGCCTTGTTGTACAGCAGATTGTCGGCCAGCGACTTGCCCGCATCATCAATCAGGCCGATGCCGCCGGTCGTCACCTCATCGGAATCCAGCAACACATTCGTCTGCTTGACGATGGTGGCGTCGGTCATGTCACCCGCGACGAAGATCACGTCAAAGGCGTAGCCGATCTCATTCAGGACCGTCGTGTTGTTGGCCGTATTTTCGCCCAGGCCGATGCTGGTATAGCTGGCCGTCAGCGTGACCTCGGCCCGGTCGAAATCGGTGATATAGGTGATCTGCTTGACCCAGTTATACTGGATCAGGTTGCCCTCCAGCCGATACAGGCTGACGCTTTCGGGGGCATCATCGCCCTTGGTGGCCAGCGGACCCGAGGATTTTTCGACGATCTCGGCAACGTTGTAGCCTGCGGAAGTTCCGGCAACCGCCTTGCCATCAATCCGGTCATGTTCGACCAGCAGATTGACCTGGCTGATCGCGTCCAGCTTGGTCAGATCGCCGCTGACCACGATCACCGGCGCGTCGATCCAGGCGGAACCGACAGCGACCTCGTTGATCAGCGTATTGGCCCCGGCCAGCACGGCATTGCCGGTCAGACCTGCCGCGCCATTGTCATGTCCCGGAATATCCTTCGAGATATCGTGATCATCAGGCCGATTGACCGTGCCCGTGTCATTGATGCCGGATGTGGTCTTGATGATCGTCTCGCCATCACCGGCGGCGATTTCATCATCCTCGTCGCTGTTCTTCTTGCCGCCCTTGTCGGCATCGGGTTCATCGGGGCGCAGATATTCGGGCAGGACATCCTTCCAGTCCACGATCTCTTGGGCCGATTGACCGTTCACGGTGACCCCGACCGTGGCCTGACCCTCGACACGGAAGATCACCGTGCCATCAGGCAGTTCCGACAGGTCCGGGCCGTCGGCCATCGCCTTGATCACATGATGGACCGGTTGCGTCCAGTCGGTGCCGCTGATCGTCAGGGGAAGATCGAACCCTTCCAGTTCGGCCGCGATCTGGACGGCAATGTCCAGCACGGCCGTTAGGGTCGAGATGCTGTCGAAATCGGCGCCCAGCCCATCCAGCAGCAGATCGTTGTCATCCATGCTGATCAGCTGGATTGTAACAACGGCGACGCTGCCGGGGCTGGGCGGATCCAGATCGGCATCCGGTGGCGAAACCGGCGCGGCGCCACTGCCCGGCGGGGCCTGAACCGCGATATCCATCGCCGGCAGACCGACCACCGGAAGCGGCGCGGGAATATCGATCAGGGGATAGACCGCCTCGGGGGTCAACTGGCCGTTGCCGGGGGGGATGGGCTGATAGTCCAGTTCAGGATCGAAACCCTCGGGAACCAGCAGCGCCTTGATATTCACCTGGGTGAACTGGCCGGGATCATCCTCGGCCTTGTCGGGCTGCTTCCACTGGAATTTGGCAAAGTCGGGGCGCTGCCGCGCCTCTTCAACGAGCATCTCGAACAGTCCGATGAACCGCGTGATCGCCTGCGTGGCAGCATCCGTCATCATGATTGCACCATGTCTACTCGCTGATCATGGCACGAACCGAAAGCGCCACGATGATGAACTCAACAGAAAACGGGGCCGGCACGTGCCGGCCCCGAAGCTTGGTATGGATCAGCTGTCGTCCTCGCCCGCATAGGTCGAGCTGAACGAACCGCCGACGACATTCATGTCGACCGTGTTGCCCAGGACGTTCGCGCCCATGACGATGTCCATGTTGAACGCCGCCTGGTCGACCGCCGCCGCGGCCGAGGCATAGGATTCGCCGGTCACGATGCCGTCGTCCCCATTGCCCGAACCCCAGCTGCCGGCATCGCCGCCTGCACCGCCGGCACCGTTCGTGGCCGCGCCGCCGGCGCCACCCATCACGTCACCATTGGATGCGGCACCGCCGGTGGTCGCACCACCCATCGCTGCGCCGCCCGCACCGCCGGTCGCGGTCGCAACCGCATCGCCGGACATGCCGCTGGTTGCTGCGACGTTACCAGTTGCCGCGCCATTGCTGGTCGCTTCGCTGGTCGCATCGCCTGCACCGGCCATCCCCGACGTCTGGGTCGTATCGACATCCGAAGTGGACTGGGCCAGGGCCTCGGCTGCGATATCGGACAGGCCGCCATAACCGCCGTCGCCATCGGCATAGCCGCTGGTCGTGCCGGTTGCGGTCGAGTCGGTATCCGAGGATGCCGCCCCGCCTGCGCCGCTGCTGCCCGTGGCCGTAGCGGTGTCGGCGCTGCTGGCCGTTCCGCTGGAGCTGCCATTGGCATCACCACCGGCGCCGCCGGTTGCATCGGACATGGCCGAACCGGTGCCGCTTACATCGGCATCGTTCTGCGCCGATCCGCCGCCGCCTGCGCCGGACTCGCTGTCCGTGCTGCCGGTGCCGGTATTGGTCGCGTCATTGTCGGCCATGCCGCTGCCTGCCGCGCCTGCACCGGATTCGCTGTCGGTGCTGCCGGTGCCGCTGTTGCTGGCATCGTCATCGGTCGTGGCTGCACCCGAACCGGCATCGCCGGAGGCTGCGCTGGCGTCGCCCGTGGCCGAGCCGCTGGCATCGTCATCGGTTGCCGCCGAGCCCGAACCAGCCATGCCGCTGGTGCCGGTGCCCGAGCCCATTCCCGACGAGCTGTTGGTATTGGCCCCGGTCGAGGATGTCCCCGCCCCTGCCATACCGCTGGTGCCGGTCGAGGTACCCGTGCCGGTGCCGTCAGCCGAACCCGTGCCGGTCGCGGTGCCCGAGGCGTCGTCATCGGTCGAGCCTGCGCCCGCCGTTGCATCGCCCGAGGTGCCGGTTCCCGTGCCCGTGCCGGTGCCGGTATTGGCGCCCGTCGTGCCGGTGCCACCCGCGCCGTCACCACCGGTATTGGTCGAGGTGCCGGTGCCCGTGCCGGTGCCGGTCGAGGTGCCCGTACCGCCGCCGGTGCCCGTGCCGGTGCCCGTTGCCGGACCCGCGCTGTTGTCACCGTCGCCAGCCGTGCCGCCCGATCCGTCGGCATCGCCATCCGCCGTCGCGGTGCCCGAGCCCAGGCCGCCAGCCGTCGCAGTCGATGTCGCATCGGCATCGCCATCAGCGTCGCCGCCGTCACCGGAAGCCGAGGCCGAGCCACTGCCGTCACCCGTGCCGTCGCCACCGGCGTCGGTATGGCTGTCAGCGTCACCCGATGCATCGGTGTCCGAATGCAGGTCGCCGTCGCCGCCATGGCCTTCGGCATCGGCTTCGGCATCGGCCTTGCCTTCGCCTTCCGCCTCGACATAGCCGCTGTCGCCGTCGCCGCCTTCGGCGTGGCTGTCAGTATCGGCATCGGCTTCGGCATCGACATCCGAGTCGGCCTTGGTCTCGACATCGGCGTCCGAGTCGACACGGCCGCTGTCACCGCCATCGGCATCGCTGTCGGCTTCGGCCTCGCCTTTGGCTTCGCCGGTGCCTTCGGCATCGACCTTGCCGCTGTCGCCGCCATCGCCATCAGCATCGCTGTCGGTTTCGGCATCCGCCTTGGACGTGTTCTCGGAATCGGCATCGCCGCTGTCGCCACCGTCGCCATCGGCGTCGCTGTCGGTTTCGGCTTCGCCCTTGACCTCGACATCGCCGTCGATATCGCCGCCATTGCCGCCGTCACCCTCGCCATCGCCTTCGGCTTCGGCTTCGGCCTTCACATCGACATCGCCGTCGATATCACCGCCATGACCGCCCTCGGCTTCGGCTTCGGACTTGCTTTCGCTGTCGACATCGCTGTCGGAATCGGCCTTGGTGTCGCCGCTGTCGCCACCATTGCCATCGGTATCAGCCTCGGCCTTGGTGTCGCCCTTGTTTTCAGCCTCGACATCGGCATCGCCGCTGTCGCCGCCTTCATCATCGGATTCGGCCTCGGACTTGGTTTCGGTTTCGCTTTCGTTTTTCGAGTCAGCGTCACCGCCATTGCCGCCCTTGCCCTCGACATCGGACTCGTTGTCCGAATCCGCCTTGGACTTGACCTCGGCATCATTGTCGCCGCTGTCGCCGCCATCGCCTTCGGCCTTGGATTCGACATCGCCGGCATCCACCTTGTGGCCCTTGGCCTCGACGCTGCCGGTGCCACCGGTCTCGCCGCCTTCGGTGTCGGTATCGCCGCTGTCGCCGCCCTTGGCGTCGGCATTGGCCTTGCCGCCCTTGGCCGTGCCGCCTTCGGCATCGCCGCCGGTGCTTTCGGCATCGCTGCCACCCTTGCCACCGTCGGAATTGACCGAGATGCCTTCCTCGGCACGCGCCTCGCCGCCTTCGGCATGCGCATCCTGATGGAAGTCACCGTCATTCGAGACTTCAGGGTTTTCCAGGCGGTCGTTGTCTTCGAAGGCAATCGATTGCGGATTGACCACGGCGGCATCATTGCCCCCGCCGAAGGTCGCGCCGGTCAGAATATCGCCAAAGGACGAGTCATGCCCCGGATCGTAATCGACATTGCCCTTCGCGATCAGAACGTCGCCGGTTTCGCTGTTATCCAGGTCGAAATCGGCAAAGTCGTCGTCGGACGGCAGGGTATCCAGACCGACATCAACGCTGACATCCACGTCAACATCCACATCCGTGTGGCTGTCGGAATCGCTGGTCGAGCTGCTGGAGCTGTGGGCATCGCCCGAACTGGTGCTGTCCGAGTCGCTGTCACTGCTGCTGTCGGCATCGCTTTCGCTGTCGCTTTCAGACGTGGCCTTGCTGTCGGATTCGGATTCGGCGTCTGCATCCGCATCCGCATCGGCGTCAGCGTCGGCATCGGCATCGGCGTCAGCCTCGGCATTACCTTTGCCGTGATCCTTCCCCTTGGAATAATCATGCTTGACGATCGAGGCTTCGGATTCGTCCGTGCCTTCGCCAGCGGCCTCTTCGATGTCGAAGATGAAATTATTATTACGGCTGTTCATTGCGTCCTCACTTCGATAAAGCAGTTCGCCTTCCGCCAGTCATTTCCAAAGCGAAAATGGCCCCTGCAGGTTTTCGTTGTCAGGTGAAATTCCCGTGCGCCCGTAAAAATGGTCGCCCTTTGTACAGATAACCCCCTTCCCCAAGCCCGAGCGTCGTCGGGACCAAGGCTGGATGACCTGACATTTCGCGATGGATTCGCCGGGTCGACCGTGCCTCAGGGGTCCAATCCTGACACCGAGGCACCGCTTCGTGTATCCGCCGAAAGGGACCTGACCCTAGGCACAGCGGTGTATAGTCCCTTTGGGTCGGGAGGCGTATTTCCGAGAAAAGCAAAAATCACACCAGATTTCGCAACCGTTCCCATGACTTGCCGCGAAGCGTCGCACAAGGCGCGGCAATTGACGAAAACGTAAGCTTTTTCAATATGTACGCATAAATCGATAAAACTAGAATGGGTTAACGATTGGCGTTAAGCTTGGAACTAATCCAAAGGCGCGGAGACGCCGTTTATAGTTTTGGTGCAGGTGCACTGGTTTCTTTGGTGGAGGGTTAACAACATGTCCTGGGAAAAAACAAAACATGATAATTTATCACAAGAAAGGGATCCAGATAACATAATCGCACTAATAGGGAATCAGCTTCATTTTTCGGATAACCTGATAAAGCTGATGGACCGGGAACTGGATTGCGTCGAAGCGCGGCGTTTTCCTTCCGTCGAGGCGCTGTGCACTGCAGGAATTGCCCCGAAGGTCATCGTAATCCACATCACGTTGGCGGCGGCCGATTCGGTCGACTTGCTGCGGCGGCAATGCCCGGATGCGATGCTGGCGATCTCGGGGAACGATGCCGCATTGGTCGCGGAACTGAATATGGCCGGCGCGGGGACGCCGATCAGCCTGCTTCAGATCGACGCACAGATCGACGTGTGGTTTTCGGTGCTGCGGCTGATCCTGTCGGGGCACCCCTATATCCCGGTGGCAAATTGTCCGGCGCCCAGCCCGCGCCGAGTTACACCACCGCAACAGCATGGCACGGCGCATCTGACCCCGCGCGAATTGGAGATCTTGCCGCTGATCGCGCAAGGGGCGCAGAACAAGACGATTGCCGGTCAGCTTGGGCTGTCAATTCACACGGTAAAACTGCACAGCCATAATATCTTTGCCAAGCTTGGTGTTTCCAACCGGACCGGCGCGGCAAACTGGTATCTGTCGCAAATGGCCGAAGGCGCAAGGCAAGATGTCAGAACGGGATCACGATAAATCCGGCGATTTCAACGATTTCCTGCTGAAGATCGGCAGGTTGAATTATAGCTGGACGAATACGGAAAGCCTGCTGATCCATTTCATCGCCGGATTGGCAGGCTGCGACAAAGAGGTCGCCGTGGTGATCTTTCTGACCCTGAACACCTCGCGCGCGCGGCTGGATCTGGTCGAGCGTCTGGCAAAGATGCCCGGCATTCCGCCGGAACAACGCGACGCGGTTCTAGAACTCTGCCGCGACATGACCAAGCTGTCGGCGCTTCGAAACCGCTATAATCACTGCATTTATGCGTTCGACCCGGAAAATGGCAGCACCCGGGCCATCCTGATGCGGATTGCCGACCGCAAGACAGATATCCGAATGGGCCAGTCGAACCCGATCGACGAGGATGCCCTGAACGAAATCGACGACACACTGAGCCGGCTGACCGACCTGAACGCCCGCTTCTGGGCCGTCGCGCGGCAGTTCGACTATCCGCTTTAGCGCCCGCCCGGATCGGGATAGGCCCAGCCCGATGTCGCCGACCGCCTGCCCTGCGCGTCCAGGCTGACCACCCGCCAGCGCATGACCGGCATGGGCAGCAGCATTGCCGACAGCGTCGTCTGTGTGGCGCGCGGCTGCGGATCATGGGCACCCTGATACTGCACCTCGTATCGCGAAGGGGCGGCGCCGGGGCCATTGCGCCAATGCAGCACCGTCTGCCCGTCGGCGAACAGATCGTGGCGGGCAGGTATCGGCGCCGCGACCGCAGCGGGCACCGCGACCACCTCAGCCAGTTCCCGCAGCCGCGCCTCGGCGGCCTTGATGCCAAGTGCCAGACTGTACCATGCCTGCGCGCGTTGCAGATCCTGCGGCACGCCCAGACCCGCCTCGTAGATCTGGCCCAGAAAATGCGCCGCACGCGGGTTGCCCAACAGCGCGGCACGTTCATAGGCAATCGCGGCGCGGTCCGGCTGGCCGATCAACGCCTGCCGAAGAAAGGCATCCGGATCGGGGTCTTGCAACACCGTCGCCACGGGGACGAAGGCGGGGGCGGGGGCAGATTGTTCGGCCACCGGGGCGGTCTCGGCCACGGGGCTTGGCGCGGGCGGCTGCGTCACCGGCGGCGGGGTTACAGGCGGTTGTGGACCCACCCCCGCAAACCACAACCCCGCAAAGGCCACAGCCAGCCCCGGAAACCAAAGCCAGCCCCATCGGCGGGGGCGGGCGGGTTCCACCACCCGCGCCTCGGCCATCAATGGCACGGCCCTTTCAGATGTCGGCGGGGGCGCGACGGGTTTATCGGGTGCGCGCCAGGGTTCTTCTTCGCCGGCGGCTATCTCGGTGAAATCCATGTCCAGCAGGCTGGCGCGCAGAAGGTCGGTATCCACGGCCGCGCGTCCGTCGCGCGCCGCCTCGAACAAGGCACGTTCCGCGAAATAATCGATAAAACGCGGAACGCCGCCCGACAGGTCATACAGGGCCCGCGCCGCATCGGGCGAAAAGGGCAGTCCATCGCCCGCCTGCAGACAACCCGCCCCCACCAGTCGATGCGCCAGATAGGCAGGCACTTCATCGACCGTCAGCGGTGGAAGGTGGATCTGATCCGACAACATCCCCGCCAATGCAGGCGGGATCGCAGTCGTTTCGTCCTGTGCCAGCAAGACGATACTGCGCATCGGCGTGGGGTGACATGCCTGCCGCAACGCTATGATCTGGTCGATCTCGGGCCCGGACAATCCCGGCAGATCGTCGATCAGCAGCAAAAGCTCTGACCCGCCCGCCGGGTCGGTCTGTCCGACAATTTCCTGCAAGCCCCGCGTCAGATCCCTACCGCCGGACAGTTTGATGATCTTCAACGAACTGCGGTTGCCCAGTCGCGCGATCAGGGCCTGAACCAGCATCGTCTTGCCGCTGCCCGAGGCACCACGGATCAGCACGATCGCCCGTTTCAACGCCACCGCGTCGATCAGAGATTGCAGCACCGTCCGGTGGCCCTGTGACAGAAACAGCCCGGCCGGATCGGGCGCGTCACGAAAGGCGCGGCACAGGTCGGTCGAAAGGCGTGTCTGGATCCCCATCAGGACGCACCAACTCAGTGACAAGAAACTGGCTATACAGTCCCGTCAGTATGGTCGGACGGCTGTGTCCTGTCCACGCCGGGTGCGACTATCCCTTGCGAAGCACCCGAAAGGTCGCGTTGCCTGTGGCCAACAACCGACCGTCCTGATCGCGCAGCTCGGCCTCGGCGAATTTCAGGCTGCGGCCCCCGCCGACCACACGCCCGACCGCCGTCACCAGCCCTTCGCTGGCCCCGGCGACAAAGGTCACCGACAGGGTCACGGTCACGATACTGGCCTCGATATCGCCCAGTTCCTTGCGGATTGCGACGCCGCAGCCGTTATCCAGCAACATCGACACGAAGCCGCCATGCAGCAGGCCGACGCGGTTCAGATGCTGCGGCCCGATATGCAGCGAACATGACGGCAGATCGTCGATCGAGGACCGATAGCCGACCAGATCCCCCGCGCCGGAAATATCGACGACCAGCTTGTCCTGACCCGTCATCACGCCGCCTTCGGCTGGCTGGCGATCAGTCGCAACACGTGGTCGTTGTGATCGCCAAGCTGGTGGTCGATCATGATCAGACGCTTGGCGTAATGTGCGCCGGGATATTCCCAGGTCATGCCGATGCCGCCATGCAGCTGAATCGCCTCTTCCGCGACCCTGGTGCCCATGCGACCGATCAGGTTCTTGGCCATCGACACCTGACGCCCCCGGTCCGGTCCGTCAAAGCGTGCCGCGGCGGAAATCGTGATAGAACGGCATTGTTCCAACTCGACCATCATGTCGACCACGCGATGCTGCAAAGCCTGAAAGCTGCCGATGCTGCGCCCGAACTGTTTGCGCTGCTTCAGGTAATCGACGGTCATGTCGATCAGGAAATCCATCGCGCCGACCGCCTCGGCGCACAGCGCGACGCGGCCCAGATCCAGCGCCGCTTCGATCCAGTCCGCGCAGTCGGGCGACAGGCATTCGGCAGGCAGATCGTCCATCACCAGATCGGCGACGCCACCTCCATCGACCATCGCGGCCGGGATCAGTTCGGGCGCGGCGGCCAGAAACAGCCCCTGCCCCTGCCCGGTCTGCGCCACGATCAGCAGATGCTGCGCGCCGGGCGCGCCATAGATTGCGGATTTTCGCCCCGTCAGTTGCCAGCCATCAGCGGTTTCCTGAGCCCGCGCCTCGATATGTTTCAGATCGCAGGCGACCTGCGGTTCATAGACGGCCAGCGCGATGCGACCCTCGCCGGCGATGATCGCCTGCGCAAGATCATCGCGACCTGCCCGCGACAGAAGATGCAGCCCCATCAGCGCGCCCAGAACAGGCTCGGCGCACAGCCCGCGGCCCAGTTCCTCGAAGATCACGCGCACATCCTCGGCGGTGCCGCCGAAGCCGCCCTGATCTTCGGTCAGGAACGCACCCAATATGCCCAGTTCCGCAAGCCCGGCCCAGATTTCGGGCGCGTGGTAGGGCGCGGCATAGGCCGCCCTGCCCCGCGTTTCGATGTCGTAATTATCCGCCAGAAACCGGCGCAGCGTATCCGACAGCATCTGATGATCTTCGGTCAGATTGAAATCCATGTCGGTTACTCCCGGAACAGTTCTTTGGCGACGATGTTGCGCTGAATCTCGTTCGATCCACCAAAGATCGACAGCTTGCGATGGTTGAAATAGACCGGCGCCGCGCGGGCGGATTCCGCCGGGACCACGCGTTCATTATCTGACAGGTCATCGGGCTCGGGCGCGGCATGGGGGCCAAGCGCGGATCGGTAAAGTTCCTGCAATGCCTGCCGGATCTGCGTGCCCTTCAATTTCAGAAGCGAGCTTTGCGCCCCCTCGGCCGCGCCGTCACGCGCATTGGCCAACATCCGCAGATTGGTGATACGCAAGGCTTCCAGTTCCGCCTCGATCTCGGCGGCGCGGGCGGAATAGACCGGATTGTCGGCGATGGACCGCCCGTCGCGCCGCAACTGGCCGGACAGTTTCCGGAACCGTGCCAGATCGCGGGCCGAAAAGCCCACGCCCGCGATATTCGTCCGCTCATGCGTCAGCAGGTACTTGGCGATGGTCCAGCCCTGATTTTCCTCGCCGACCAGATTTTCGACCGGCACCCGCGCATCGGTGAAAAAGACCTCGTTCACCTCATGTCCGCCGTCGATCAGGCGAATGGGACGCATCTCGACACCGGGCGTGTCCAGATCGACAAGAAGGAAACTGATGCCTTCCTGCGGCTTTCCCTCGGTCGAGGTCCGCACAAGGCAGAAGATCTTGTTGGCGTGCTGCCCCAGCGTGGTCCAGGTCTTTTGCCCGTTGACGACATAGTCGCCCCCATCGCGGATCGCGCGGGTTTTCAGGCTTGCCAGATCCGAACCGGCGCCCGGTTCGGAATAGCCCTGACACCACCAGTCGGTGCCATCCAGAATGCGCGGCAGGATCGCGCGGCGCTGATCCTCGGTCCCGAATTTCAACAACACCGGCCCCAGCATGTTCAGGCCAAAGGCGGGCAGGCGCGGCGCGCTGTGCAGGGCGCATTCCTCGGCAAAAATATGGCGCTGAACCGCGTCCCAACCCGGCCCGCCATAATCGACCGGCCAATTCGGTGCGGCCCAGCCCCTTGCGTGCAGGATTGCCTGCCATTGCAGGGTTTCTTCCTTTGTCAGCTCCTTGCCGGCATCGACCTTGTCTGCGATCTGACGCGGAAGATGATCGGAAAGAAAGCTGCGCACCTCGTCGCGAAAGGCCTTCTCGGCCGGGCTGAATTCCAGATCCATCGGCTTATTCCTTGTTCAGATCGGCAAAGCTGCGCCCGGTATCGGCCAGTTGGCGCAGAAGATCGGGGACCTGCCAGTAATCGGCATCCTCGGTGGCATAGCCTTCAATCCGGGCGACCAGTTCAGCGGCCCCGATGCGGTCGGCATGGTTCAGCGGACCGCCCAGATGGCGCGGAAAGCCATAGCCGAACAGGAACACAGCATCGACATCGATGGGACGCAGGGCGATCCCCTCTTCGACGACGCGGGCCGCTTCGGCGATCATCGCGGTCATGTAGCGGGCGACGATTTCGTCCTCGGCAAAGTCGCGCGGCGTGATGCCCTTGCGGTCACGTTCCGCCTGCACGATGGTCAGCGCATCCGGGTTGGGCTGACGGGGACCGGCCCCCTCATACAGGTAATAGCCGCGCCCGGTCTTGCGCCCGAACCAGCCCTGTTCACAGATCCGGTCCGCAATCTCGACATAGCGTTCGCTGGCGGGACGGGTCGGCGCCTTGCGTTTCCGCGTGGCCCATCCGATATCCATGCCTGCCAGATCACTGACGGCGAACGGGCCCATCGCAAAGCCCACGCCTTCCAAGGCGCGGTCGATCTGTTCGAACGAGGCGCCGTCTTCCAGCATGTAATCGGCAACCTTGCGGTAATGCGCCAGAATCCGGTTGCCGATAAAGCCGTCGCAAACGCCCGACCGCACGGCGACCTTCTTCATCCGCCCGGCAAGATCGAAGGCCGTGGCGACCGCATCGGGCGCGGTCTTGTCGGCCACGACCACCTCCAGCAGGCGCATCACATGCGCAGGCGAAAAGAAGTGAAGCCCGATCACATCCTGCGGGCGCGACGTTGCCGCCGCGATCCTGTTCACATCCAGATACGAGGTGTTGGTGGCCAGGATCGCCCCCGCCTTGCAAACGCCATCCAGCCGCGAAAAGATGTCCAGCTTGACGTCCATATCCTCGAACACGGCCTCGATCACCAGATCCGCATCGGCCAGCGGCTCAACCCCGACACCGATCTGCAACGCATCCAGAAGCCGTTTGCGGGTCGCGGCGTCGATCTTGCCGCGCTTCACCGCACCGTCCAGATTCCTGGCGATATTGGCCTGTGCGGCTTCGGCCCGATCCTGCGCGGTTTCGATCAGCGTAACGGAAAGCCCCGCCTGCAACAGCGCGGTCGCGATACCGACGCCCATGGTGCCGCCACCGATCACGCCGACGCTGTTCAGTGTGCGGGGCGTGGCCTCGGCCTCTGGAATGCGGCGGACGGCGCGTTCGGCCGCGAAGGCATGAATCAAGCCCTGACGGTCATCGCTTTCCATCAGTTCAAGGAACAGGGCGCGTTCCTTCTGCAACCCCTCGGCCAAGGGCAGCCCGGCATGGCCGATCGACTGCGCCGCCTTGATCGGGGCCTGCAGCGCGGGGCGACGGGCCTGCAATTCGGCGATGGTCTGGTCCAGCACCGCCTGATCGATCTGGGCCGAAATGTCGCCGGTGCGGCGCGGGGTCAGCTTGCCGTCCAGAACCGCATAGGCCGCCGCGCGGGCGACCTCGGGCGGGGTGCCTTCGGCCAGAAGATCGGCGACGCCCAGATCGCGCGCCTCTTCGGCGTCGATGAACTTGCCCGTCGTGATGATGTCCAGCGCACTGCGCAACGCGACCAGACGCGGCAGACGCTGGGTTCCGCCCGCGCCGGGCAGCAGGCCCAGCTTGACCTCGGGCAGTCCGACCTGGGCCCCCGGCAGGATCACGCGGGCATGGGTCGACAGCGCCAGTTCCAGCCCGCCGCCCAGGGTCGTGCCGTGAAGAACCGCGATGATCGGTGTTTCGCTGGCCTCGATCCGGTCGAACACGTCCGGCAGACGCGGCGGAACAGGGGTTTTGCCGAATTCGCGGATATCGGCGCCCGCCGAAAAGCAGCGCCCCTCGCCGTAAAGCGCGATCACCTGAATATCGGCATCGCCGTCAAGTTCGGTCACCGCGTCCAGCAACGCCTGACGCACGGCGGCACCCATGGCGTTGACCGGGGGATTGGCAATCGCGATCAGCCCGACGGGGCCTTCACGGCGGATGGTGACGACAGGCTGGTTCTGATCTTTCATCGCGTTTCTCCTTACCCGACCCGTTCGATGACCATGGCGATGCCCTGCCCCACGCCGACGCACATCGACAGGCAGGCATAGCGGCCACCGCTGCGTTCCAGTTGACGCATCGCCGTCAGGATGATCCGCGCGCCGGATGCCCCCAACGGATGACCCACCGCGATCGCGCCGCCATTCGGGTTCAGGCGGCTGTCGCCCGGATCAAGGCCCAGTTGCTTGCAGCAGGCCAGAACCTGACTGGCAAAAGCCTCGTTGATTTCGATCAGGTCCATATCAGCCAGGGTCAGGCCCGCGCGTTCCAGCGCCTTGGGCACCGCAAAGCCCGGCCCGATGCCCATGATCCGCGGCGGGACGCCCGCGATCGCGCCCGACACGATCCGCGCCCGCGGCTGCGGTCCCAGATCGCGGCCACCGATCAGCAGCGCGCCCGCCCCGTCATTCACCCCCGAGGCATTGGCCGCCGTGACCACGCCACCTTCGAACAGCGGCTTCAGCGAAGCCATCTTGTCCAGGCTGGTATCGGGACGCGGATGTTCGTCGGCATCGACCACGGTGACGGCACCCTTGCGACCTGCAATCTCGATCGGGTGGATCTCATCCTTGAAAAAACCCTCGGCCCGGGCAGCTTCGTATCGCTGCTGGCTGGCATAGGCATAGGCGTCGCATTCGGCACGGGCGATCTTGTAATCGGCGGCCAGATTGTCGGCGGTCTGCGGCATGGTGTAATCACCGAATTTCCTGCCGAACTCGCGATTGGGAAAGCGCGTGCCGATGGTGGTGTCATAGACCTCGGGCTGGCGGGCCCATGCGCTGGCGGATTTTGCCATGACGAAGGGCGCGCGGGTCATGCTTTCGGTGCCGCCCGCGACATACAGATCGGCCTCGCCTACCGTGATCGACCGCGCCGCGTCCAGCGCCGCCGCCATGCCCGAGCCGCACAGCCGGTTCACGGTCAGCCCGCCCGCCGTTTCGGGTGCACCCGCCAGCAGGCCGATGAAGCGCGCCACATTGCGACTGTCCTCGCCCGACTGGCAGACATTGCCCATGATCACATCCTCGATCCGGTCGGTCGGCAGATCGGATCGCGCAATCAGCGCCCGCGTGACCTGCGCGGCCAGATCATCGGGCCGGATGCCCGACAGGGCACCCGCGTGGCGGCCAAAGGGGCTGCGCAGCCCGTCATAGATATAGCCCTGCAACATCAATGCGTTTCCTTCTCTTCCAGCTGCGACCTGAAATGATCCAGCAGCTTGCTTTTCAGAATTTTTCCCGTGGCGGCCTGCGGCAGCGCCTCGGCGATCAGTATGCGCGAGGGCACCTTGTAGGGCGCCATCCGGGCACGGGCCCAGTCGCGCAGTTCATCCTCGGTGACGGGTGCGTGGGTGGTGACGAATGCCGTCACCTCTTCGTCGCCCGGAACGGCGCGACCGACGACGCCACAGATGGTGACGGCGGGATGGTCGGTCAGCACGGCCTCGACCTCGGGCGGATAGACGTTGAAACCCGACCGCACGATCAGCTCTTTCAGGCGACCGACCAGATGGACCGCGCCGTCCGGGTCCTGCCGGGCCAGATCGCCGGTCCGCAGAAATCCGTCGGCCATGACCGTCTGCGCGGTCGCGGCGGGGTTGCCGTAATAGCCCTTCATCACATGCGGGCCACGGGTCCATAATTCGCCGACGCCGTTTTCGTCAGGCTGGTGAATGGTCAGTTCGGTCCCCGGCACCGCGACACCCACGGAACTGTCACTGCGGGGCGCATCCATGCGCGTGACGGCGATCCCGGGCGAGGCCTCGGTCTGGCCATATCCATTGTGCAGCACCAGTCCGAACAGCTTTTCGACCCGCTGCTTCAGCCCCGGATCCAGCGGCGCGCCCCCGGCATAGATATAGCGCAGGCTGTCGGTGCAGGGTGCCTGACCCTGGGCATTCAGATGCTTCATCAGGGCCGCGAAGATCTGCGGCACGGCGGGCAGGATCGTGACCCCGCGGGCCAGCTGATCCAGCACCAGTTGCGCGTCGAAGCGCGGCATCATCACCAGCTGCGATTGCTGCGCCAGCGCGCCCAGGATCACCGAGGTCAGGCCGAAGATATGCGTGCCCGGCAGGACCGCCAGCGTCACGTCATCGACGGTGATCCGGCGCAGTTGTCGCGCGACATCGGACATGAACAGCAGATTGCGATGGGTCAGCATCACGCCCTTGGGTTCGCCGACAGTGCCGGTCGTGTAGATCAGCACGGCGGTCTGGTCGGGCCCGTCCTCGACCGGCTCCGCCACCGCATCGCGGATCGGCAGCACACGCAGATCGCCGCAATCCAGCGCCCCAAGCGAAACCGCGCCCAGGCGTTCGGCATGATCCGCGGATGCGGGCGACACCTCGGGGGTAAAGATCGCGCTGCGGATGCCGGCGACCTGTGCCAGACGGTCGACCTCGGCCGCGGTCAGGCGCGCATTGACCAGCAGCGCCCAGGCATCCAGACGGCTGACCGCCATCACCGCCGCCAGATAGGTCGCGCAGTTCTCTGACAGGATCATCACCCGATCGCCCGCCCGGATGCCATGCGCCTGCAACCGCGCCGCCATCTGCCGGGACAGGTCCGCCATCTGGCCATAGGTCCAGGCCCGGCCATCGGCATCGCGCAGCAGCCTGCGATCCGGCCGTGCCTGATCCAGCAGATCGTGAATGCGCCGCAGATCGGGAACGGCCACGGATTGGGACTGATCGGTCATGCCCGCACCTCTGTCAGATGTTGCGATTTGCTGCGCCATGCCACCAGCAGGGGCAGTGCCGCCAGGGCCAGACCCAGCGCCGCCGTCGTGCCGAAACCGACGCCCGCGAAGGGCATGGCCGGCATGGCGATGAAGAACCCGCCCATCGCCAGCATGGTCCGCAGCAGATATTGCCCGCGCCCGGCCAGCGGCCCCAGACAGATCACATAGCCCTGCAACCCCATCCCGATCAGCCCGACCCCAAGAAAGGCACAGCTGACCGCAACGAACACCTCGGTCGCGCCGGCATTGCCGATCAGCGAAGGGTTCAGCACGAACAGGAACGGCACCAGATAGATGATGCTGCCCAGACGCATCGCCTCGAACCCGGCGCGCATCGGGCTGGTGCCCGCAAGGCTGGCCGCCGCATAGGCCCCAAGTGCGACCGGCGGCGTGATATAGCTGACCATCCCCCAGTAAAGAATGAACAGATGCACGGCCAGACGGTCCAGACCGCCTGCCTCCAGGGCGGGGGCAAGAACGATGGCCAGAAAGATGTAACAGGCCGTCGCGGTCATCCCCATGCCAAAGACAAAGGCCGTCGCCGCGCCCATCAACAGCAGGACAAAGACATTGTCGCCCGCGATGAACAGCAGTTCGTTGACCAGCGTGCCGGCCAGTCCGGTGGCCGAAAACGCACCCACGATCAGGCCGATGCCCAGGATCACGGCGGTCAGTTCGGCCAGGCTGGTGCCGATGCCCAGAACGATGTCGGCCAGCTTGCGCAGCGTCATGCGGTGGCCGGGCATGAACTGGTTGATGACCAGAAGCAGCAGAACCGAATAGAAGGGTGCGGCGGTTTCCTGACGCAGCACGACCATCATGAAGATCAACAGCCCGAAGACCAGCACATAGGGCCAGCCCTTGCGCAACGTCTCGCGCAGGCGCGGCACCTCGGACCGCTCCAGCCCGCGCAGGCCCCGGCGGGCGGCATAGGCGTCGATCTGGGCGAACAGCGCGAAATAGAACAGCGCCGACGGGATCGCGGCTGCCAGTGCGATCTCGGCGTAAGGCATCGACAGGAACGACGCCATGACGAAGGCCGTCGCGCCCATGATCGGCGGCATCAGCACCCCCCCGGTCGAGGCACAGGCCTCGGTCGCGGCGGCGGTGCGGGCCGAAAACCCGGTCCGCCGCATCGCCGGGATCGAGACCACGCCCGTCGTCAGCACGTTCGAGATCACGCTGCCCGACATCGACCCCATGAAGCCGCTGCCAAAGATCGAGACCTTGGCCGCGCCGCCGCGATACCGGCCCACCAGACCCAGCGCCAGATCGTTGAAGAACGCGCCGCCGCCGGTCTGCTGCAACACCGCCCCGAAGATGATAAAGCCGATCACCACGCCGCCAAAGGCCTTCATCGGAATGCCGAAGATGCTTTCCGATGAATAGACATGGTAGGAAAACGTCTCGCTCAGCGTGCTTTGAAAGCCCGAAAACGGCGCAGGCACATAGCCCGCAAAGCTGGGATAGAAGGCCAGCAGCGTGACGATGATCGCCAGAACCAGCCCCCCCGCGCGCCGCGTCCCTTCCAGGACCAGCGCGGCGAACAGGAAGGCGACCCATTGCGCCTGGGGCGGGGCCGCAAATTCCCAGCCCTCATTGACGTTCTGCATCGCCGTGGCCGCAAGGTAGCCACCCGAACCAAGGGTCAGCGCCGCCAACACCCAATCCAGCAGGCCGGCAGGCTGCATCCGCCGACCGCGAAGGTCAAAGACCAGAAAGGCCCCGGCCAGAAACAGCGTCGCAAGGATGTTCAGATAGCGACCGTCCAAAAGGACGATCCCGAACAGACGCAGATTGAACAGCTGATTGACGACCAGCAGCAGCGCCGCGACGGTCAGAAGGATCAGCGCGACTTCGCGCCCACCCAAGGTTGCCCGAGATTGCCGATCGGGGGCATCACCTGTCTGCATCTTGGCCTCCTCTCCAAGACTGGAAGGGATGCGGCGGCGACCACCGCATCGTCACGCGTCGGGATCAGGCCCGTTCAGAACACGACCTGCAGGCCCGCATCGGCCAGCGCCTTGCGCCGCGCCTTGGACCAGGCCGCGTCCCAGTCATCGGGGTTTTCGGAATCCAGCTTGTCCCACGCTTCTTTCAGCACGGTCTGACGGCGGATCAGGTCGTCGTTATGGGTCTGCGCGGCGTCGCTCCAGACGCCTGCCTCTTTGAAATAGGCGATGGCGCCGTCGTGATAGGGCACGACCCATTCGAAATTCTGCCGATCCAGATGCCAGCCCGAGATACCGGGAACCTTGTCCTGATATGCGGGGAACAGCTCGACCATGGCCTTGGTCATGTTATAAGCCAGATCGCCGTCGGTCTGGGCCATCGCGATCAGGACCGGATAGGGATAGGCCGCGCCATCCACCGCCTCGCCGCCGTCAAGGCCCGCGCCGACCGTCATCTTGGTGCGGGCAAAGAACGGCGCGACGGCCTGCATCCGGGCCAGCGCCTCGGTGTCGTCGGGATCCATCACCGGCCATGTCAGGCCGCGCGGGGCCGATGCCGCCTCATAGGCCGGGCCGCTGTTGGTCGAGGTAAAGACCGCATCGACCTGCCCGTCGATCAGCGCCGACCAGGATGCGCCATAGCCACCGAAATCGACGCGTTCCACGTCGTCCCAGCCCAGCCCGGCATAGGCCAGATAGGCTTCCATATTCACGTTCAGTCCGGGCGCGCCCGCGATATAGGCGATGCGCTTGCCCTTCAGATCGGCATAGGTTTCGATGCCCAGATCGCCCGCCACGGCCACGGACAACCCGATTTCACCGCCGTTATTTGCCAGCAACAGCCGGATCGGCTGCGGCCCCCATTTGCGTTCGCCGAACTCGAACGCACCTTCCTGCGCCATGAAGCTGCCGCCAACGCCGGTGGCCGAGAAATCGACCCGGCCCTGCCGCAACGGCTCGGTCCGCGAAATGTCGTTCTTGCCCGGCAGCACACGCAGGCTGGTGCCGGTGGCCTTCTGCAATTCGCCCCCGATCGCGACCGCCTGATTGAACCCGGCCGAGCCGGTGTCATAGGCCGTCCACGACATCTGTCGCGGCAATTCGATATCCTGCGCCTGTGCGGCGCTGCCAAGGATCACGGCGATCCCAAAGGCGGCATTTCTGGCCAGTTTCATCCTGTTCCTCCCCTGCCGCGCCCCTCCTCGGCCGCGGGTCCAGTTCTGCGGACAAACTGTCCGCATAGCGAAACAACTATTCACCGGGGCGTTTCCTTGTCAATATGGCGGGGCGGAAAATCGTGGCTGCACCGCAGCATGAAAATGCTGTTCGCTGTGCGAAACATTCCTTACAGGGCCTGACGGGCCGCCCGAACGTGCTACAAAGCGAAATGGACATGACGACAGAACCCGAAGAAACAGATCGCCAATTCGTGACCGCGCTGGCCCGCGGGCTGGATATCCTGGGCTGTTTCCGGACCGAGGATCGCTATCTGTCGAATCACGTGATCGCACAGCGGACCGGGCTGGCGCGGCCGACCGTGTCGCGGCTGACCTATACGCTGATGAAGACCGGGCATCTGCACCGGCATGATGACAGCGGCGAATACCGGTTGGGACCCAAGGTCCTGCAACTGGGCTTCGGGGCACTGGCGGGCGTCAATCTGCGCGAACGCGCCGATGAGGTCCTGACCCAGCTTTGCAGCGGCCCCAACCCCTATCTGACCATTGCCCTGGCCGAACGCAGCGGCATCCGCGCCATCTATGTCGCGGCCCGCAGGCAACGGCAGGCGGTATCGCTGTCGATCGATGTCGGGGCACGGTTGCCGCTGTTCTATTCCGGTATCGGCCGCGCCATCCTTGCGGGCATGACCCCGGCTGAACGCGACGCGGCGCTGGCACAGGGGATCGAGGAATTTCCCGATCAGCGGGACCGCATGACCGAAAGCCTGGCCGAAGCCCTGACCGATTTCGAACAATACGGCTATTGCACCAGCTTTGGCGCGTGGAAGCCCGAAATCAACGCCATCGCCGCCCCGATCCGGTCGCTGGATGGCAGTTCGGTCTATGGGCTGAATGTCGGCGGGCCCTCATTCCTGGTCTCTGCCGAAGAACTGCACAGGACCTACGGCCCGCGTCTGCTGCGGGCCGTGGCCGAACTTGGCGGCACCTGAAACCGGCTAGGTCAGGATGGGGGCGCCAGTCAGGGCCTGAACCTGATCCAGGCTGTTGCCGGGGGTCAGCTCGATCAGGCGAAACCCTTCGGGGGTGACGTCCAGCACCGCCAGATCGGTATAAACGCGGCTGACCACGCCCAGACCGGTCAGCGGATAGGTGCAGCGTTCCAAGAGCTTGGGGCTGCCGTCGCGACTGACGTGCCGCATCATCACGAAGATCGTCGGCACACCTGCCGCAAGGTCCATCGCCCCGCCGACCGCCGGGGGATAGCTGTCGTCCAGCGTCGCCCAATTCGCCAGATCGCCGTTCTGCGCGACCTGATAGGCACCCAGCACCGCGATATCGATATGCCCGCCCCGCATCATCGCAAAGCTGTCGGCCTGTTCGAAATACGAAGCCCCCGGCGCGGCGGTGACAAAGCGTTTGCTGGCGTCGATCAGCTCGCAATCCTCCTGCCCCGGTGCGGGGGTCGGCCCGACGCCCAGGATGCCGTTTTCGGAATGATAGATCACCTCGCGCCCGTCAGGGACATGGGCCGAGACATGGGTCGGTTTGCCGATGCCCAGATTGACATAGGCCCCGTCGGGAATGTCGCGGGCGACGCGGGCCGCCAATTCGCTGTCGGTTCTGGATTTCATGGCCGCACCCCGTATTCGGTCAGTGATTGCACAAAGATGCCGGGCGTGCCGACGGTTTCGGGGTCCAGGGGCTGTGTCGACAGATGCCGCACCTCGGCGATGGCGTGACGCGCGGCGGTGGCCATGACCGGGTTGAAGTTCCGCGCCGTGACGCGATAGCGCAGATTGCCCCAGGGATCGCCGGCCTCGGCGCGCAGCAGCGCGAAATCCGCCGAAAGCGGCGCTTCCAGAACATAGCCCCTGCCGTCGATGACCCGCGTTTCCTTGCCCTCGGCAAGGCGCGTGCCATAGCCGGTCGGGGTGAAGAAACCGCCAAGCCCGGCCCCCGCCGCCCGCATCCGTTCCGCCAATGTGCCCTGCGGCACGACCTCCAGCGCGATCTGACCGGCCTCGTAGCGCCGCTCGAACCAGACCGACCCCGGCGAGCGGGGATAGGAACAGATCACCTTGGCGACCCGGTTTTCCTTCAGCAGCCGCCCGATACCGGTGTCCCCTGCCCCGGCATTGTTCGAAATCACCGTCAGCCCGGTCGCGCCGTGATCCAGCAGCGCGTCGATCAGCCCGAACGGTATGCCGGATGCGCCGAACCCGCCGATCATCACCGAGGCGCCATCGGTAATCGGTGCCACTGCCCGCGCCAGATCGGGCACTGTCTTGTCCATATTCTCCCCCTTCTCAGAATTGCGGCGACGGCGCCCGCAATCGGGCGCGACGGTCGCGCGGCAGAACCTCCCTCCTGCCGTTTTCTGCACAGCATGCAGATCGCGACCGGCTTGTAAATCGCTTCGTCGCAAGGGGCGCGGGCGGGCGGGCCGTGCAGGCTGACGCAAAAAGAAGCCGGGGCGCGGGATGTCCCCGCGCCCCGGCACCGAACCCTAGTGGGCCGATCAGGCCCGGCGACGACGGCGCATCAGACCCAGCGCCCCCAACCCCAACAGGATCAGCAGACCGCCCGCAGGCAGCGGAACCGCCGCGGGCGAACCCGTGGCCAGAAACGCGATCTCGTAATCGATGCCGTCCTGCAACATCGCGAAGGGATCGGCGCCCAGATCGTCGAAGAACGCCAGTTCCAGCGTCAGCGCCGAACCAAAGGCCGCAGCCAGATCCCCGGTCAGATCGCCGAAGACCAGGTTGATGACACTGTCATCGCCCAGACTAACCGAGGACAACAGCCCCGCCAGCACCGTTGCCCCATCCGAAAACAGGGTGAACGAGGCGTCCACCGTGGCGTAGGGATCGGCCGTTTCAAAGAACAGCACCAGATCCGAGGTCAGGTCGCCCTGAACCTCGATCCCGCTGGAATAGGTTTCCGCGCCGAAGATCAGAAGATCGGCGACGCCTTCCTCGACCAGCGCCGAGCCAAGCGCATAGGGCGCATCCAGAACCGGATCGGTGGTCGCGGCCATCGCCGGGGCGGTGGCCAGGGTCAGGGCCGTGATCAGGGCCGTTGCAAAGCGTTTCATCTGTTCATTCCCATCGTGATGGCAGCGCGTCTCAGACGGTTGCCAGCGTGTAATCGGTTTCGAAGCTCAGCGCGTCGATGGTGACATCCGTCCCACGGATATAGATCGCATCATCCCTGCCCTGCGGATCATCCAGATAGGCGATGACCATGTTGCCGGTCTGTTTCAGCGATGCGATGCCCACACCCTCGGCCAGTGCGATGACGTCCATGCCGATTTCATAATCGCTGATCGTGGTGCGTTCGCGCACACCGTCCAGCGCCTCGAAACCGAAATAGAACACATCCGCGCCCGCGCCGCCTTCGACGACATCAAAGCGACCCGCGCCCGAGATGATCAGGTCGTCGCCATCGGTGCCGACCAGATTGTCGCGACCATCGGTGCCCATGATGACGTTCAGGCTGGGCGCGTCGATCACGCTGTCATCGCGATAGGACAGGTTCTGGATCCGGTCATCGCCGTCATAGCCGCTATCTGCGCGATCATAGGCGGTTTCGGCGGTGCCGAAATTCGCGGCCAAATATTCGGCAAAAGCGTCCTGTTCGGTTCCGTTATCCGCGAAGGTCGCGACGCCATCGGCAGCGCCGTCATCCACCCCATCGCCATCCAGATCGTTCAGATCGACGCGATTGACCCCGGCACCCATCGGGAAGGGATAGCCGTCGCCACCATCGGCCATGAAGCCAAGCGTGACGATGCGGATCTGACCATCGGCATTGCCGACCATTTCGCCATCGCGGACCAGCACATCCAGATCATTGCCGTCGCCATCGGTGATCGCGGCGCTGATGATGCGCGACCCTGCCGGCTGATCGGGATCAAAGCTGAACTGCACCCCGGACACCTGCGCGAACTGCCCGGCGGCCGAGGGCGCGGCGGACACCGCATGTTCCAGAACCTCGATCAGTTCCGCGCGGGTCAGCGTCAGCAGCGACAGGCTGTTGTTGAAGGCAAGCGTGGTCTGGATGTCGGTCTGGCTGATCCCGCCCTCGGGCTTGATCACATTGCCATCGCTGTCCAGCAACTCGCCATTCGGCAGGCGCTGGAAATCGGTTCCGCCCGCAGGCACCGTCACCTCGCCGATCGAGGCGCGGATCCCGCCGCCATTCTTGATCGAGACGGTGACCGTCTCGTCATGGGCCTGTGCATAGGCCAGATTCGCATCCGCGGTCAGGTTGCCCAGATTGGTTTCCTGCGTCCGCACACCATCGCTGTTGGCCGGATCATCCACGCCCGAACGGTTGCCGTTCAGGAACACGTTCGAGATGCCAAAGACATTGCCCTCGGTCGCCTGAATCTGGGCCTCGATCGCATCGACGATGGCCTGAATCTCGGGATCGACAAGGTTTTCGGCACCCAGATCGGCGACACCCTGATCGTCGGTCGCATAGGCGCCCGACACATCCGCATCATAGCTGTCGGCGATGATCTGACCGTTCTCGTCAAAGTCGATGACCAGCCGGCCGACATATTTGTAATTACCGTCCGTGTTGACGACCGCCGTCACCCCGCCATCGGCATTGGTGACGAATTGCGGATATGTGCCCTGCGACACATCGCCGTCAATCAGCCGGTCGTTTTCATCCGTCAGACGCGTGTTCGATCCTCCGGCAATCACCACATCGACGCCCGACAGCCGCGAGGCCAGTTCCAGTTCGATATCCAGAACCTGCATATGGGCCTGCATGATGACCTTGTTCATGGTCGGGTTGTCGGCCAGCAGCTGATCGACCTCGGCCTGGATGATCGCGGCCAGCGCATCCAGCTCTGCGGCGGTCGGCGTGGTGTCGGCCCATTGCGGCGACACGGTCACATCACCCGAGGACGAAATCCGCGCCAGGGTCGGGGTCGTCGCGCCGACCACGCCGATCAGCTCGCCCCCTTCTTCCAGCACCACGGACGAGGTGATGCTGTTGCCCACCGGCAGCCCGCCCCCGGCCACGGCCAGCGCGGCAAGATTGGCGTCGGTGCCGACATCCAGATTGACCGACAGATAGGGCATGTCGGTGCCGGTGAAATCCAGCCCGGCCAGCGCGCTGCCGGTCAGGGCGCTGAAATCGCCCGCAGCCAGCCCGCTGATCAGATCGGCCAGCACCGCGGTCCCCATGTCGAATTCATGGTTGCCAAGCGTGATCGCCTGGAAGCCCAGCTCATTCTGGATCTGGATATCGGCAATGCCACCCGAGCCGAACACGGCCCTGGATGCGTCGAAGAACACGCCCGGAATGAACGCATCGCCCGACGACAGGCGGATGGTGTTGTCAGCCAGACCGTCGCCGCCCAGATCCTGTGCCTCCAGCGCGTTCATGATGGCCGAGGCGTTGGGCGCATACAGGATCGACGATCCATTGCCCTCCTGATCGGCCATATGCAGGATTTCCAGCGTGTAGGTCATCGGCGTTTCGCCCAGATCCAGCCCGACGATGATCGGATCGTGGTCCGACGACCGATAGGCATCGGCCGAGAACAGCGACGCATCGCGCCCGAAATCAAGATTATAGTCGAAGGCATCCGCCTCGTCGGCATTGATGTTCCAATAGGCCGCACCGGTGACCTTGGCGGTCAGGCTTTCGCTGGCAAAGGCATAGTCCAGCGTCCCGGTCATGCCGTCAAAGACATAACTGATGCTGTCGGGATCGAACAGCGCGCCCAGATCGGTCAGATCGTCCGCCGTGCCCAGAACACCGTCGGCACCCGCGCGCAGCGTGGTGATCGCGTCCTCCATCCGGTAGGCGTTCAGATCGCCCAGAACCAGAACATCCTGTTCGCCGGTGCCGGTGGGATCATTGGCGATCCAGTCGGCCAGCGCGGCGGCAGCGGCCGCCCGGACATTGGCGTTATTGCCCTGCCCGTCGCCCATATCCGCATCGCCATCCACGACCGACCCCTTGGATTTCAGGTGGTTCACGATGGCGGTAAAGCTTTCGCCGCTGGCCTTCTCGGTAAAGGTCTGGGCCAGTGCCGGGCGCTGCGTGCCCTCGGTCTGGAACCGCGCATCGACGGTTTCATCCAGCAGCGCAAAACCGCCGTTCAGCTCGACGGTCTGATAATTGTAGATAAAGCCGTTCTTGATCGCATCGCCTTCCAGCGCGCCGCCCATCGCGCCCTCGATCGGGCCGGTTTCGACATAGGCGTATGTGCCACCCGCCGCATTCAGCGCCGAAACCAGCGACGCCAGCGAAACCGAGCCCTGCGGATCGTTCTCGATCTCCAGCAGGCCGACGACATCGGCGGCGGCTTCGGTAATGGCGGCGACCAGCTTTGCCTCTTGGCGGGCGAACTCGGCCGCGTTGTTGGCACCGCGCGGGCTCTGATCGCCTGCGGGGCCGGTGCTGCCCGACAGGGTGGTGAAATAGTTCAGCACGTTGAAGGACGCCACCGTCAGCGTACCACCCGCATCGGCGGGTTCAGCCGGACGCGGATTGGCCTGAACCAACTCACCTTCGCTGGGGCTGTGGATGCGGTATTCGGGTTCTTCGCTGCCCGAGGCACTGTCCTCGGAAAAGCTCAGCACCCCGGTCAGGCCGCGATAGGCATCGCCCATGCGGAACTGGTCGCCCTGATCCAGTGTCCCATCTTCGCCAAGGAACGGCACCAGGATGTCATCGGGATTTTGCACCCCCGACCCGTCATCGACAACCAGCGAGCGTGCCGCGACATCCTTCAGGAACTGCTGATACCCATCGACGCTTGGGGCGTTCGACTGGGTGAACGTCTCGACCCGCCCGTCCGAGGTCAGGCGCATGGTGCCAAAGCGGTCCAGCTGGAACAGTTCGCTGACGGTCATGTCCTGCGGAACGGTGACACGCATGCCCTCATAGGCTTCCAGATTGGCGACATAATCGCCATCGGCATCGCGCAGCACGGTCGCGGTCGGGAATTCGATCACACTGGCCGTGGGCAGATCATAGCCGCTGCCATCGACGGTGACGGTGGCGGCGGTGATTCGCGTCTCGCCGCCGGTCTCACCGACCAGCCCTTCGACCGAAATCAGGTCGCCGGGCTGCACCACCGCGTTCGAGGCGATGAAGATCCCTTCCGAGGAATGGGCATCGCCATCGGCGTCGCTGTCCTCTTCCTGAATGTAGAAACCGCCCAGCCCCGGCATCACCTGCGTGACAATGGCCTGCACGCGAACCAACTGACCCAGAAGCGGGCTTTCATCGGCGGCCCCGGCCACACCGACCAGCGTGCCATCCGCCAGGTCGGTCACGCCCTGAACCTCGTGGATCTTGACCGCGCGATACTGGTCGGGGCTGGTCTCGTATGTGCCCGCGACCGGCTGGTTTACCGCCGGATCATTGCCGAAATCGGCAAAGGTGAAATCGCTGGCCTGATCGGTATCCACGCCGCTTTCGACACGGATCGCACCGGCGGGCAGAAAGCTGCCATCCGGGCCGACGACCGGCGCCCCGAAGGCAAAGCTTTCGCCGGTTTCGCCATCGCTGACACCGACCGCGTCGATCACGACCTCGCCGCCAGCGACAGCGCTGCCCGACAGGCTGGCGGTTTCGACCAGCGCGACAGTATAGCTGCTGTTCTCGATGAAATTCTGCGGGATGATCGCGTTCGGCGTCACGCCATAGGTGGTCGCGACCAGATCATTGCCGATCAGGAAATGGCCGTTGTCGCCAATGGTGTGATCAGCGGTAAAATCGAACCGCGCATCTATGCTGCCATTGTCAGCGCTGTCGTCGGACTCGACGATGATCAGGCTGTAGCCGTCCAGCGACTGCCCCGGCTGACCGGTCAGTTCGACGAATTCGCTATCGCTGCCCGTGGTCGAACCCAGCACCTTGTCGATCAACAGGGGCTGGGGCTGGGCGCTGGCATAGCCGGCCAGCGGAAAGGGCGTCGCCGCATTGTCATTGGCGGTCGCGCCATCCAGCGCGTTGACGCCCGAAAACACCCAATCGGCCGGATCGAAGCTGGCCGAAGGCAGGCTGCCCGGCTTGCGCGCGGCCCAGCCGTCCAGATAATCCCAGACGGTGCCAGTCCCGTCCATGTCGATCTGGCCAAAGACCTCCGCGACGGTGCCATTCATGAACAGCTCGACCGCGTCGTCGCCATTCACCGACACGGCCGATCCGCTGGTGAAATCAGGCGCGAAGCCCATGTATTCGGTGAACCCGGCCTCTTCGCTGGCCAGATACAGATACTGCCCGGCGCTGGCCGGGATGGCGGGAAATGTGAATTCCTGACCGTCGGTGCCGCCACCGTTATTGGCCGAGCCGACGCCGTAGATCGACAGATCGGCGATGTCATTCAGCACATAGAATTCAACGGCTTTGGGAAGGCCACCGGTCAGGGGCCCATCGATGATTCCGGTAATGACCAGATTCGACATGATTTCCTCGCTCAAAACTCAGGCGTCCGCGGGACGGGATCACATGTTCCTCTGTGAGAACCATGACAGCACCATGACAGGCAGGCGACTGTTTTGTGGTCGGGGCAAGCCCACCGGTCACGATACACGCAAGGATTGAGGCGCACCGGGACGCAGAAAGGGGCCGCCCGCAGGCGACCCCGAAACACTCGAAAAGGCTGCGGGTTACAGCTTGCCCGGCGACCAGAACAGCGTCTCGCCGCTGCTGTCATCCACGCCGTCATTGTCGGTGACGATCCAGGCATCGCCCGCGGCGTCGAAGGCCAGCCCCTCGACCTTGTCGACGACATATCCGTTGGTCAGCGATTTCAGGTCGGGGATCAGGTCGCGCACCTCTTCCTTGGCGACGACGGGCAGATCTCCGTCAAGGGCGGCGGGCTGCAAGTCGCTGATCGCGACGCGAAAGATCTTCTTCAGGCGGGCGGCATCGCCGATCTGGTTGTCGCGTTCGATGATATAGGCATGATCGCCCTGCACCGCGATTTCGGACAGACCGACCCAACCGGTTTCCGCAGCCTCCAGCGGATAGCGGACGGCGCCCCATTCGCCGCTGTCCAGATCATAGGCCAGCAGCTTGACCTGACCCTTCGGATCGTCGCCCCATTCGCGCTGCATGGCGATCCACAGACGGTTGCCGATCCGGGCAATCCCCTCGGCCCCAAAGCGGCGCTGGTGGGCCAACAGCTCGTCCGGCAAGGCGATTTCGTCCTGAATTTCGCCGCTGCCATCGACATGGATCAGGGCATGCGGCACCAGCTTGGCGGCATTGCCTTCGATCGCCAGCCAGAAACCACCCTCGCCATCGGTCGTCACGCCCTCGATATCCAGCTTTTGCGCCGCCGCACCGTCGCGGGTGATGACGGTCTGGGCGGTGATCCGCGCGGGTGTCTGGGTGGCGTCGATATGATACAGCGACGGCATCGACGAATAGACGCTGTCGGATGCGGCAACCAACTGCCCCGGCTGATCGTCAACCGCCGTCAGCGCCCCCAGCGCGCCCCAACCGATCAGCCTGTCCGCCCCCGCCGAGGTCAGCATCGGATAGGCCGGCGCATCCTGCGTCAGTTCATAAACCATGACATGCGCACGGGCGGCTCCGTCCTCGCCCAGATCAGCCTCGTTGGCGGTCACCAGCAGGTTGCGCGACGGGATCGCCACGGTCCCTTCCGGGCTGATCCCCGAAGGCAAAAGCTGCACCAGATCCGGCGCGGCGGGATCGGTCAGATCATAGACCCCAATCACCGAAGCACGTTCGGACACGGCGAACAGATAGGGCGTGTCGCCATAGCGGGCGAAATCGACGCTTTCTATCTCGACACCTTTCGATTTCGACCGCTTTTCGGGATAGTGCCCGATCTCGATGATCGCATGTTCCAGCGTCGCCCCGGATTCGTAGACCAACGTGCCGTCCTTGCGGAAGATGGTGAACCCGCGGCTGCCACCCTTCCAGTCGCCCTCGTTGGCGATCGCAAAGTGATCGCTGTCGATCCACTTGACCCCATCGGGTTCACGCGGCGCATCGGTGATTTCGGAACTGAAGTCCAGTTTCCCGTCACGCGCGGTATCAACGTCCTGCAACGTCACCACCCCGGCCGAAAAATGCGACGCCACCTGACCATCGGCGCCGATCACGACGATATGGTTGTTTTCCTGCAGCGTGACCACGATCTCTCCCGCATCGTTGATATCGACGAATTCGGGTTCGGGATCCTCGCCACCGACCTCGGCCAGCCCGGTCAGGTCGATCCTTGCCATCTTGGCGCAATCGGCGTCCTCACCCGAAACCGGGATGGTGACGACAAAGCCCGCGGGCATCTGCGGCAGACCGCCATCGCCCAGATCCTCGTCGCGCTCATTCTCGATGGCGACGGCCAGAAAGCTGTGATCGGGGGCCACGGCCACCGAATCCGGCTGGCCACCCAGATCACATGATGCCACTTCCTCGCCGCTGTCCAGATCGATCACTGCCAGACGCCCCGACGGATCGGTATAGCTGTCCGAGGTGTTCACCCCCACGAAGGCCCGGTTGCCGATGATATGCGCGGTCGTCGGCTCGCCATTCAGCGCGACATTCCCCTTGGGTTGCGGGTTCGCCGGATCTGTCAGATCGACCAGCCCCAACACACCAAGCGGGCTGTCGGTATAGATCACCGTCATCCCGTCTTGCGAGGCCGAAATGATCTCGGCCGAGCTTTCGCGGACGCTATCTTCGCCCTCGGCCATATTTGCGATGACCGGAAAACTGGCGATACGATTGAAGCTGTCGGCCAGTGCGGGACTGGTCAACAGGGCAAAGGCCGAGACGGCGGACATCATGCGCAGGGTCATGACAGGCTCCTACTGGTAAAAAATCCAGCGAAAGCTAGGCAGCAGTTGCGACGGTCCGGTAACGCGCGCGTGACCCTTTCATGACAGATCAGTCCGGGGCGATGACCTGCAATTTCGGGAAATAGGTGCGATAGCGCGCGGCATCGCGCGTCAGCAGTCGATAACCGCGGATCGCGGCATGGGCGCCGATATAGAAATCCGGCAGGGGCGAGCGTCGGGCACCGCCCCGCCGACGATAGGCCAGAAACGCCTTGCCCGCCAGAAACGCAGCAGGCCAGGGCAACGGCTCGCGGTGAAAGACATCTTCGGGCAGGACCGCTTCCAGCATTTCGATGCGGCTATGGGCGATCGACAGCTCGGCATAGATCAGCGGGTTGATGACCAGCCGCGCGCCCTGCCCCAGCTCGGCCAGCGTATCAGACGACCACGCCGACCATTGCGGGTCGGCGGTGGCGATATCGATCAGGATATTGGCGTCGACCAGCACCGGCGTCATTGACGGGTCAGGGCCATGATCTCATCCGTGGACAGTCCGGTATCGGCGCTGCCGCGCAGGCGGGCAATGGCCGCATCCATGCGGCGGGCCTTCTGGTCGTCGCCCTGCCCCGCCGCCAGCACACGCACGATGCCATCATCGCCGATGACGAACTCGACCTCTGTGCCGGGTTGAAACCCGGCCAGATCTCGAACGCTTTGCGGGATCGTCACCTGCCCTTTGGTCGTGATACGCATGCTTGCCTCCTGAGTGGTAATACCAAAGTAATACCATACATCCCGCCCGTCAAGCCTGCCGCCTTTGCAGGGTGACCTTCCCCGTGGGGAAGGTCATTCGATCTGGTCCAGCATGGCCGCAACGGCAGCCTCCAACCGGCGGCGATCCACGGTCGAAAAGTCGCGCGGCAGGCGGATTTCCAACCGACCATTGGCGGCCACGCATTTCGCGCTGCCCTGCGGTCGAGCCAACTGAAAGGTCGTCTTGGCCTTGCCCGCGGGCACGGGGCCAGATGCCTTTTTCTTCGGCGCCGGCTGGCCCAGATCATCATCCCCCTGCCCCGCATAGCGGCGCAGCACATCCAGCTCATCCTTGATCGACCGGCTATCCCAATCCTTCAGCTCTGTGCGGATCGCCGCCGCCAGACCCTCAACCTCTTCCAACCGCTGCGACAGGGCCAGCCCCAAGGCGCGCGGAATCTCTTGCGGATACAACAGCGTTTCGCCCAGGGTTTCGACCAGCCGGATGAAGTTACGGATATAGCTGCGCTTCTGATAGCCCGCCGACCGGAACAGGATGGCCACCGCCTTTTCGGGATCGTTTTCCTCGGTCAGCGGGTCCATGGCGTAATGCACCGCAAGCTGCGCCATCTCGGCGAACGAGATGTCCTTGCGGACCATATTCTCATCCACCATGCGACGATAAAGCTGCTCAAGCTCGTCACCGCGCGCGGACAGGCCCGCCGGGATCATGCCCCACGCGTCCTTGTCACCGGTCTCTTCCAGCAGTTGGCGATAGGCCGACAGGCGGCGCCAACCCTGGATCAATTCGTACCGACCATCGCCCGACGGCTCGACCCGGATAGGATTCGACAGGCCGATCTCGCGGATCGATGCGATAAGCTCTGCCAGTTCGTAATCGGCACCCGATGCCCGATCGCGGATCAACTTGTTCGTGTCGATTGCGTCCAGCGGGATCATGTCCGTGATCAGCCCTGCCCGTTTCAGCCGGACATGCTCTTGGGCCAACGCATCGTTTTCGGCACGGATCTGCGCCTCGATCCGCGCACGATCACGGGTCGATTCCGCCGTCTCGGCGATCGCGGTCGCCATCGGCCCCCGGCGCGGCTCGGGTTGCGGCGGCGTGTCTTCAGTCTTCCCCGCGGGGAAGACTGCCTCCCCATCATCCTCGGGGATCTCGATATCGAACATGCGGCGCTTGCGACTCATGCCTCGCTCTCCTCGATCTGCTCCCACGCGGTCAGGACGTGGCCACGAAATTCCTCATAGGCCTGGTCGAAGGTCGCGCGTGCGCGGCGCCACGTATTGCGCGTCATTTCACGGTAATCGATCTCGTAGATCGAGCTGAGAAAGCGGCCCGATTGCTCGACCGCGCGGGTCAGTTCGATAGGATGCTCGGCCATACGCTCTGCAAAGACCTGACGGAACGCCCCCAGCATCGCCTGATGCAACTCATTCGAAGGCTCGAACCGTGTCATCAGAAAGCGAATGTCATAAAAGACCTTCGGCAAGGTGATCTTCCCCGTGGGGAAGTTTTCGAACCCGTGCGACAGATCCTCCAGCGCCTCTGCGAGCTGCCCGATAAAGCTGGTGGTCGAGTCGTATTCCCAGTAACCGGGGCCGGACGGCACATACAGCATGTCGGCCGCAAAGACCGCGTTCATCGACTGATAGCCGATCGCAGGGGGGCAATCGAACAGGATCAGGTCGTAATCCTCATCCGGCAGCGCATCCAGGAAGCGGGACACCGCGCCGAAGAACGTCCATTCAGGATTCAGATGCCGGTACTGCGCGCTTGCAAACTCCACGAAGGCCGCGTTGGCACAGCTGGGCACGATATCAATGGTCGGCCAGGCGGTGGGCTTGATAAAGTCAGACGGACGCAGCATGCCCAGACCCATGTCGCGGATCGACGCAGGCAGCTTGCGCTGGGGCAGGGTGGTGCCGCTTTCCGCCCCGGCGATGGCAGCATTCATGCGGTCGGTCTCACGTTCAAGATCGCGGGCCATGATGCCCCAGACGGTGTGATCCTCGCCGACATCGGTCAGACCCATGCTGTGGCTAAGTGTTGCCTGCGGGTCGAAGTCAACGACAAGGACGCGATAGCCGTCCAGCGCGGCGGCATGGGCAAAATGCAGCGCGACGGTCGACTTGCCCGCGCCACCCTTGAAATTGGCAATGGCCGCACGAAAGGCACGCCGCCCTTTTGGTCGCGGCGGCATCAGCGACCGCTTGCCCACGCGTACGCGCCGGCGCAGCTCGTTGATCTCTTCAAGACTGAACCAGCGCTGGCGGCCATCCTCTTCGACTTCCCCGAGGGGAAGGTTCGGGTCGGCGGCCAGCTTGCCCCTGAAGGTAGACTGGTTGATGCGGAAGATCAGCTCGGACACTTCCCAGGACGAGAAGCGGCGCAGCGATTTCTGATTGTCGGGGCTGAACGTCTGCCGCCGGATCCACCCCTGCATCTTCAGGGACTGTGTCTGCAGCCGGGCGAGGTCTTCGTGAGTATACATGAATTGCCTGAATTGAAGGACGTTGATTACTGCTGTTTCCGCTTTTACGCCTAATTTGACCTTTTGGCAAAAGGCGTTTTTAATCGCCAGATCCTCGCCAGTCATGGGAGATGGCGGCATATCGGCCGCGAATCGCGAATCGCCCGCCGGACATGTCGAGACTGGACCGAAGCACCTCAATTGGGGGACGTTCCGGCCATGACAGGCGCAAAATAGGGGACATCACGCGCGGATTAGGGGACGCCTTGGATGTCACCCAATACCATAGATACCGATTTTTGAATCTGAATTCGGGTGATCCGGATGCTACAATGCTTAACGCCTTGACAGAATCGTCGCTCAGGACGCAAATGGGGTCAGGTTGGTGAAAAGCGTTGCCAAGCGATTCTCGAAGCAGCGCCGACATAGATCGATCACCACCCCGAGCAGAAAAGCCGCCCAAGCGGCGTCAGGACATATGGCCGACAACGTTCGGCAGGCAGGAGCAGTGATGCAGGTGATCCGTCCCGTCGGCCGAGAGGCGGCGGCGAAGAAATATGATATTTTGTCTGCGATGATGGCGCATGCAATGGCCGGTGACCAGAACCGGCAGCGCCTCGTCATGCGGCTGATGTCACTGATCACTGCACGTTATAACTGGCAGCGCAACGAGCTTGCGATCGGTCAACGAGAGATTGCCCGCCTGTGGTGTGTCGATGAACGCACGGTAAAGCGGGACATGGCAAGGCTGCGCCAGCTAGGCTGGATCGAGGTCAAGCGTCAGGGCGCGCGGGGCAGGGTGGCGATACTGGGCCTGAACCTTGAACGCATCATGCTGGATACCCGCGCCGAATGGATCAATATCGGCACCGATTTCGTCGAGAGGCTTGAACCGGACCAAGCGCCGACACCCAACACGGTCGTTCCGTTCCGGCGTCCCAACGTGGCGGCATCCGACCTGTGGGGGCAGATTTGCGTCAAGCTTGCCGATGAGGATCCGGCGACATTTGAAGCCTGGTTCGCCAATCTGAAACAGGGCACCGTCGAAGAAGGCTGCCTAGAGCTTCTGTCGCCGTCGCGCTTTCATGCGACCTATCTGCGCACCCATCTTTTGTCGCGTTTGAAGACCGTCGCCAGACGCGTGGACCCTGGCATCGCAGTAGTCCGCATTTCGGTCGTTTGATGCGGATATGACGAAGCCGAGGTCTTGGACGATTCCCTCAATACAAACCGCATTCTGGATGCGCCTAGCCCAGGATTGACGCCATCAGCTGGCTGGCCCGCGAGACGCCCAGCTTTTGATAGGCCCGCTGCCGATAGGTCAGCACCGTGGCGGCAGACAGACCCAGTTCGCCCGCGATCTGATCCGCCGTCAGCCCGGTCAGCGTCCGGGCGCAGACCTGTCTTTCGCGTGGCGTCAAAATCACATGGGTCTGCGCCAAGCGTGACTCGATCCGCGAGACCGGGGGCAGGGCGGTTTCCTGCTGCTGGATCTGGGTCAGGCCGGTAATCGCAAGCTGCGCCAGCGCACCCAACTGTGCCATGTCCACATCCGCGTCGCGATGGCGATGATAGAAGGTGACGACCAGATCGTGATCGGCGAAGCGCCAGCCAAAGCAGATCTTTTCGGAGAAGCGCGGCCGCTCGAAGCACAGTTTGCGATAGGCGGCCAGTTCGATTGCATCGGCCGGAATCCGGCACAGAAAGCCCGACCCGGTCGGCGCGGCCAGTCGCGCGGCCACAGCCGGATCACTGTGATGAAAGCGTTTGGCATAGGCGGCCGCGCGTTCGGCGACATCATCCAGATCGCTGGAAGACGCTAGCGTGCGTGGCGCACCGTCGCCCGCGCGGTAGGCGAACAGTTCCTCGACCCCCGCCGCGCTATGGGCCGCATCCAGCAGGCGTTGCGAAAACAGCGCCGGATCGCGGGCCTGCAACAAGGCCGCCGCGCGCGCCGGATCGATCAGACCGGACCCCTGCATCACCATCCCCCCTGATGTCCATAGTTCTGATGACATACGCGGGTAGATCGTTTCAATAGAAATGATTCCGACGCCACAGGACAATTCTGGGAGAGATCATGGCCAAGCCCTTTGCCTCATCCGCCGATACAACCGCCAAGACCGACACGCTGGAGATTCTGGGGGATGGCGTCTATGCGCTGACCGCCGAAGGCGATCCAAATGTCGGCGCGGTCGAGGGCGAGGATTTCGTTGTCGCCATCGAATCCCGTGCCACGCCTGCCGCCTCGCGCGAATGGCTGAAGGTGTTGCGCGAACAGACAGACAAGCCGGTGCGCTATCTGGTCCTGACGCATTACCATGCTGTGCGGGTGCTGGGCGCCAGTGCATTTGATGCGCAAGATATCATCATGTCCGAGGCCAGCCGCGATCTGGTTGAAGAACGCGGCGAGCAGGACTGGAAAAGCGAATTCGGCCGGATGCCGCGCCTTGCCAAGAATGCCGAAGAGGTGCCCGGCCTGACCTGGCCCACCATCACCTTTGCCACCGACTATGATATTGATCTGGGCGGCGATCGCGGCAAGCTGGAACTGCGCTTTCTGGGGCGCGGTCATACCGGGGGCGATGTCGCGGTCTGGCATGGCAAGACGCGCACCCTTTTCGCGGGCGATCTGGTCGAATCCAAGGCCGCGCTGTACACCGGCGATGCCTATCACTTTGACTGGGCCGGCAAGACGCTGGACAATGTGAAGGCCTATCAGGCCGAATATCTGATCGGCGGGCGCGGGCCGGTCTCGCGCGGTGTCGCCGAAACCGACGCGGCGGTCGAACAGACGCGCAAATTCCTGAACGGCATGATCGAGAATGTCGGCCGCGTTCACAAGGCCGGCGGCAATCTGAAACAGGCCTTCGAGGCGACGCGCGACGCACTTGCGCCCGAATTCGGCGCCTGGCCGATCTTCGAACATTGCCTGCCTTTCGATGTGCAGCGTCTGTGGGACGAGTTCGACGGGATCGAGCATCCCCGGATCTGGACCGCCGAGCGTGACCGCGAGGTCTGGGCTCAGCTTCAGGACTGATCGCCACCGAAGGGAGGAGACGCCATCATGGCGAATGTCGAAGGTATCCCGATCTATCGAGAGATCGGGTCGGTTCCGGCTGCCGGAATGTCACGGGACAAGGCGCGGGTCACCGTGGTCGGGGCGGGGCCTGTGGGCCTTGCCATGGCACTGGATCTGGGGCGGCGCGGTCATCCGGTGACGGTGCTGACGCGGCTGGACTTCATCGCGCATTGTTCCAAGGCGATCTGCTTTTCCAAACGTTCGCTGGATATTCTGGATCGGCTTGGCGTGGGCGACCGCGCAATTGCCAAGGGCGTGACCTGGAACCTGGGCAAGGTGTTCTGGGGGGCGGGCGATCAGCCGGTCTATCAGTTCGACATGCTGCCGGTGAAGGATCAGAAGCGCCCCGGCTTCGTGAATATCCAGCAATACTATATCGAGGAATATCTGCTGGATGCGTTGCTGGATCTGCCCGATGTCCAGATCCGCTGGGGCCATCAGGTGACCGCGGTCACGCCGCAGGACGGCGGCGTCCAGTTGCGGGTCAGCGCCGCCGATGGCGATTACAGCCTGACGACCGAATGGGTGGTCGCCTGCGACGGAGCGCGTTCCACCGTGCGCGACTGCATGGGGCTGGATTTCGAAGGCCGGGTGTTCGAGGATAATTTCCTGATCGCCGATATCCGCATGACCGGGCATGACATGCCGCCCGAACGCTGGTTCTGGTTCGATCCGCCCTTCAATCCGGGCAAATCGGCCCTGATGCATCGCCAGCCCGATGATGTCTGGCGGCTGGATTTCCAGCTGGGCTGGGATATCGACCGTGACGCCGCGACCCGGCCCGAAAAAGTCGAACCCTTCGTCCGGGCCATGCTGGGCGAGGGCGTCGAATTTCAGCGCGAATGGTATTCGGTCTATACGTTCCAGTGTCGTCGCATGGCGCGTTTCGTGCATGGCCGGGTGATCTTTGCCGGTGACAGCGCGCATCTGGTGTCGCCCTTCGGGGCGCGGGGCTGCAATGGCGGGTTCGCCGATATCGACAATCTGGGCTGGAAGCTGGATCTGGTGCTGAGGGGCCAGGCCGACGCGCGGTTGATCGACAGCTATGACCACGAGGCGATCGTGACGGCGGATGAGAATATCCTGAATTCGTCCCGTTCGACCGATTTCCTGACGCCGAAATCGACGGCCAGTCAGGCGCTGCGGGATGCGGTTCTGCAACTGGCGCAGGATCACGCCTTTGCGCGGCCCTTCGTGAATTCGGGCCGATTGTCGACGCCGGTCAGCTATCCTGACAGCCCGCTCTCGACGCCCGACAGTGATGATTGGGACGGCGGTGTCGCGCCGGGTGCACCCGTGTTGGACGCGCCGCATGACGGTGGCTGGCTGCTGGACGCGCTGGGGCAGGGGTTCGTGTTGCTGACCTGCGAGTGGTCGGGCGCGGTGCCGGACGGGGTGCAGGTGATCGCGGTCAGCGGGCTTGCGGCCGACCGGCTGGGTCTGTCATCCGGCAACGCCGCGCTGATCCGTCCTGATCATTATGTCGCGGCGCGGTGGCGGCGGCCGGGCCGTGACGCGATCCAATCCGCATTGCTGCGCGCGCAAGGGGGGCTTCATGGCTAGTCTGAACACCGCACCGAACCTGTCGGGCCACGACGATATCTATGAGCGTCTGATCGGCCTGCATGACGGGCTGAGCGAGGGCGAAAGCCTTCAGGCCTGGTCGCGTCTGGTTCTGCTGCTGATCAACCATATCGGCGACCGCGACGTGATCGACGAGGCGATCCGTCTGGCTGCCCCAAGATAACCGTTTCAATCGCCATAGGAGGAGCGCGCGATGAAGAACATGAAAACGCTGCTGACGGGGGCGGCGCTGTTGTTGGGTCTTGCGGGCTCGGCCCTTGCCGAAACCGAACTTGTCATCCTTGGCACCGGCACGCCGGTCGCCGATGGCGATCGCGCGGGTTCGGGCGCGGCGGTCATCCATGATGGTCGTGCCTATCTGTTCGATATCGGCGGCGGGGTCGTGCAGAACATGATCAAGGCCAGCGGCGTGTCGGGGGTGGCGGCGCCTAAGGAACCGAAGGGCCGCGAAGCGCTGTTTCCAACGGTGGTGGACCACCTGTTCCTGACCCATATGCACAGCGATCACATCATGGATTTCCCGGAACTGGCCGGAACGCTGTGGTGGCGGCGCGACAACCAGATGACGGTTCATGGCCCGACCGGGACACAGGCGGTGGCCGACGGCTATTACCAGATGCTGCAGATCGACACCCGCCTGCGGATCGACGGCAATCAACCGGTCGACAAGCCCGAGAATTACAAGGTCGCGGTTACCGAACATGACGGCCCCTTCACGGTGACCGATGGCGATGTCACGATCGAGGCGTTTTCGGTTCCGCATGGCGATATCAGCCCGTCATTCGGCTATCGGATCACGACGCCCGACAAGGTGATCGTGATTTCGGGCGATACAAATGAATCCGACGAGGTGATCCGCATGGCCAAGGGTGCCGATATCCTCGTCCACGAGGTCATCAGCACCGAAGGCCTGAACGCGCTGCCGGAATTCTGGCAGGATTATCACAACCATGCCCACACGACCACGGCCGAGCTGGCCAGGATCGCCGCCGAGGCGCAGCCTGGGCTTCTGGTCCTGACGCATATCCTGCATTACGGCGCACCGATCGAAAGCGCCCTGACGGAAATTCAGGCGCAATATGACGGGCAGGTGGTGCTGGCCGACGATCTGGACGGCTTCTAGACCGCGTCAGCCAAAGCGCCGCACCGCGATCCCGCCCTGTTCCAGATCCCGGCGCAGGGCGGTTGCCATGGCGACGGCCTCGGCCGTGTCGCCATGCACGCAGATCGTATCGATGCGGCAGGGGATACGCTTGCCGCCAAGCGTGTGGATGGCCCCGTCGCGCAGCATCGCGATCATGCGCCCTGCGGCCTGCGCCGGATCGTGCAGAACCGCGCCGGGTTTGCTGCGGTCGACCAGCGAGGCGTCGTCCTCATAGGCCCGGTCGGCAAAGATTTCGGCGGCGACGGTCGCGCCCAGTTCGCGGGCCACGGCCTCCATCCGGGTTCCCGCAAGCGCGACGATGATGATCTGCGGATCGACACGCAGCGCGGCCTGATAGCAGGCGCGCGCGATGGCCGGGTCGTCGGTCGCCATGTTCGACAACGCGCCATGCAGCTTCAGGTGACGAACCTGCGTGCCAAGCGACCGCGCAATGCCCTGCGCCGCGCCCAGTTGATAGGCGACCATGTTGCCCAGTTCCTCGGCCGACAGGTTGATCCGGCGGCGGCCAAAGCCCTGAAGGTCGTGAAAACCCGGATGCGCCCCGATGCCGACGCCCTTGTCCGCCGCCTGTCGCATGGTCCGCGCCATCACATCGGGGTCGCCGGCGTGAAAGCCGCAGGCGATATTGGCCGAGGTCACGACATCCAGCAGCGCCCGGTCGTCGCCCATCGTCCAGGGGCCAAAGCTTTCGCCCATGTCGGAATTCAGATCGACCTGCATCGGCACTCCTCCAGTTCGCGCCCGGCGGTCACACCGCCAACCAATTGATAGGACAGAAGATCCGCGATGGTCGAGGGGTCGCGGATCAGGTTGTGGCAACGGGCTGCCGCCTCGTGCAGCAGATCGGCGTCGCTGCGCCATAGCGCATCGGCCTGATCCTGTGTCAGCCGTTGAAATCGCAGCATCGCGCCCGGTGCGGCCTGTGCCATGCGCGGCAGATCCGCGGGAATGATCTGCCCGATCCGAGGATAGCCGCCCATGGTCTGACATTCGGCCATCAGCACATAGGGCAGCCCGTCGCCGGTCATTTGCAGATCGCCCGGCCCGATCATGTCCGAGGCCAGCCCCGCCGCATGATCGCTGGTAAAGCGGGGCTTGGCATCCAGTTGGATCCCCTGTCGATTGCCGCGCGGGGCGCGGGTGAACGGCGTGTCGTAAAAGGCCTGCAACACGTCATCGTCGAAAAGCCCGGTCTGCGGCCCGTCCGCCACGCGCAGCGTGCCACCGTTGAAGCGGCCCGCCACCTCGATCACGCGAGGCGGGGCGTCGGGGTCGGGGTCCGGGGCGCAGGGCAGCGTGTCGCCCGCGGTCAGGAATGCGCCCAGCCCTGCGGAAAGATGTGCGGCGCGACTGCCCAGCATCGGCGGCGTGTCGATCCCGCCTGCCGGGGTCAGATAACCATAGACGCCCGATTGTACCGCGCCGATGCGCAGTTTCTGACCCGGCAGGATCAGGTGGCTGGCCTGCCAGCGCAGCGGCGCATCGTCCAGCGTCGCCAACATCGCTGCGCCGGTCAGCGCGACCCGTGTGGGCGCGGTGACGGAAAACAGCCCCCCCGCGCCCGCCATCTCGATCCCGGCCAAAGGCGCGGGCAGGTCCAGCAGCGCGGCAGCTTCGATCAGGGCAAGGCGGTCCATCGCCCCTCCGCGCGACAGGCCCTGCCCCAGATAGCCTTCGCGGCCCATGTCCTGCACGGTCAGGATACCATCGGCGCGGTCGATCCGCAGGGTGGTCATGCCAGCACCTCCAATGTCGCGCCGCCAAGCCCGTCGGGCGCGGCGGCCAGTTCGCGCAGCCGGTCCGCCGTGACGGGGGTGTAGCGGATCGCATCCCCCGCCAGCAGCGGCATTGGCGTATTGCGGTCTGGATCGAAATTGCGAAAGGCGCTTTGCGCCACCTGTCGCCAGCCGGTCGCGGATTCGGCGCTGAACATCACGATCTGGCGCACGGCGACCACGACCGCCCCGGCAGGCACGCGCGGGTTCAGTTCCGACATGCGCGGAATGTCCCATGCCTGCGGCAGAAGCCCGATATAGGGCTGACCGGGCGCAAAGCCGATGGTCAGCACGTTCAGGTCGCTGCCGCAGATGGTCTGGATGGCCTGCTGTTCGTCGATCCCGGCCATCCGCGCAACCTCGGCCAGTTGCGGGCCATGCTGGCCGCCAAAGACCGCCGGGATGGTCCAGCGCCGCAGCGGGGCGGGCTGCGGCGGCGGGTCCGCCGCAATCGCGCTTGCCTGCGGCCCCAGTCGCGCTGCCAGCCGGGCACGGTCGGTGCGGGCCGGATCGAAACGCAGCAGGACGGATACCAGACCCGGCGCGATCTCGACCACGCCAGCGGGGGGATGATCCTGCAGGCCGCGGGCCAGAACCTGCGCCGCCGTCATCGCAACGGGATCGGGGCGCAGCGCGAACCGGACCAGAACTCCGTCTGGACCGGCGGGCAGGATGTCAGAGGTCAGCGAAGCGGTCATGGCAGGGGTCAGGCAATATCGGGCAGGGTGGTCGTGGCGTATTCATGCGCGATGCTGCGCCCCGTCGCGGGGTCGGTCATGCGCATCCGGAACCGGCCCGCCGGACGCACGCCGCCGATCGCGCCGAAGGTGCCGCACATCATCGCGACGGGGCCGTCCTTGGCAAGATCGTCGAACCCTGCGCCGTCGATCAGATCGGCCAGCGGCCGGATCGAGGCCGCCGTGCCCTTCTGGTATTCGACCCAGTCGCCGTCCTCGTGGACCCAGCTTTCCAGCACCAGATCCTCGAGCCGGTCGGCGATCCCGTCCCAGTCCCACAGCTGCGCTGCGCAAGGCTTGGCGCAGACCTGCTTCGACATGGCGACCGAATGCGCCTCGAGCGCACGGTCGGTATGGTCCGACCCCAGCCCCAGCCAGCGGCGGGTGCCGTCCTGCACGATCATCGGTTCGACCTCGCCCGAGGATGCCGGGCCCACGGCCTGAATTTCGTCCGCGGTGGTCAGCAGCGACGCGGACACGCGATAGAACAGCGGCGTGGCCGAGGGCGGCTTGACCCCCAGTTCGGCCAGCTCGTCGATATGGTGCTGGATGGCGTCCTGGTTGCGGCCCGTCCAGCCCGCGATGATCAGGTTCGCGGGCGTCAGGTCCAGCGCCGTTCCGTCGACGGTGAATTGCATGAAGTCAGTCCTTTGCTACAGAATCGAGGGCAGCCACAGGGCCAGCCCCGGCAGGGCGATCAGCGCCGCGATCATGCAGATCATGACCAGCACATAGGGGATCGCGCCCATGATGACATCGTTGATCGAGCCGCTTTTTCGCGCGCCTTGCACCACGAACAGGTTCAGGCCGACGGGCGGGGTGATCAGCGCCATCTCGATCAGGACGATCATCAGGACGCCGAACCAGACCTTGTCATAGCCCAGCCCCGCCATGATCGGCACGACGATGGGGATGGTCGCGACCATCAGCGACAGCGTCTCGATGAAGAAGCCCAGCACCAGGTACAGCGCGATGACCAGCAGCAGCGTGCCGAAGGGGGACAGGCCCGATCCCTCGATCATCTCGGTCAGCTGCCGTCCCAGCCCCGCCGAGGTCATGGCGAAGTTCAGGAAGGACGCGCCCGCCACGACCAGCATGATCATCGCGGAAATGCGGATCGTGCCGTGTAGCGCCTGTGCCATCGCGCGCGGACCCAGACCGTCGCCCAGGAAGATCGCGATCAGCCCGGCCATGACGACGCCGATCGCGGCGCTTTCGGTGGGCGTGGCCCAGCCCGCATAGATCGAGCCGATGACCACCGCGAACAGCAGGATGATCGGCACCAGCTGGACCAGGCTATTCGCGCGTTCGGACCAGCCGAAGCTGCGCGACGGCCCGCCCAGATGCGGGCGCGCAAGGCAGATCGCGGCGGTGACGGCGATGAAGGCCAGCGCCATCAGCAGCCCCGGGATCAGCCCTGCCGAGAACAGGCGCGGGATCGAGGTTTCCGTCAGGAAGCCATAGACGATCAGGTTGATCGAGGGCGGGATCAGGATGCCAAGCGTGCCGCCCGCCGCGATCGCGCCGGAAAACAGGCGCGGATCGTAGTTCAGCTTCTCGGCCTGCGGCATGGCGACGGTGGCCACGGTCGCGGCGGTCGCCACCGACGATCCCGACGTGGCCGAGAACATCGTCGCGGTCGCGATATTGGCATGGACCAGCCCGCCCGGCAGCCAGGACAGCCACTTGTCCAGCGCCGCATAGGTGCGTTCGGCGACGCCCCCGCGCACCAGGATCTCGCCCAGCAGGACGAACAGCGGAATGGCGATCAGGGTCGAGGAGTTCGACGCCGACCAGATCACCTGTCCCAGCCCGCGCAGCAACGGGAAGGCGGAATAGAATTCGCCCACGCCGATGCCCAGGATGAACAGGACGATGCCGACGGGGATCGACAGGGCCATCAGGCCCAGAAGGGAAATCGCGACGGTCCAGATCATTCCTGCAGCTCCGATCCCATGCCGATGGCGGCGTCGAATTCAGCGCGGCGGCCCTTGGCCAGGTGCGCGATGCCGATCAGCGACAGCAGCGTCGCCGACAGCGCGAACCACAGCCAGCCCGAGAACCAGATGCCCTGCGGGATCCACAAGGGCGTTTCCAGCGGGGTATTGGCCCGCGATCCGCGTTCCAGCGTCTTTTGCAGCACCGGCCAGCAATGCCACGCGATCAGCAGCACGACACCGTTGGTGACGATCATGGCGAAGATGTCCATCGCCGCCTGCGAAGGCTGCGCCAGCTTCTGGCGCAGCACGTCGATGCGGACATGCGCGCGGTCCAGCAGCGCGCAGGCCAGGCCCCAGCTTGCGACGGCCGCCATGACATAGCCCGACACCTCGTCCGAGCCGCCAAGCGATCCCCAGCCGAATTTGCGCAGGATCACGTCTGTCAGGATGAAGGCGACGGTCAGCAGCAGCGCGACCCCGAGGATCAGCGCGACGATACGGTTGGCGCGCCGAAGCGCGCCATGCAATGCATCTGTCATGGCGGTGGTCCCGGCTTACTGGATCGTCACGCCGACGGCCTGGCCGACGGTCTCGTTCCAGCGCGTGGCCCAGTCCCCGCCCGCGCGTTCCGCCCAGTCGGGCAGGACTTCGGTGGTCAGGATCTCGCGCGCGGTTTCGACATCGGCCTCGCTCGGTTCGACCAGCGTCATCGAGGCCGCCTCGCCCGAGGCGCAGTCGCCGGTGCCGGTCAGGCAGGCGATGTCATTGTCCAGACCGCCCTCGGCTGCGGCCCATGCGGGGGCCTCCAGCCCTTCGGCCACGGCGGATTTCAGCGTCGCCTGCTGGTCTTCGCTGAAACCGTCGAAGCGGTCGGCGTTCATTGCGATCACGACCGCGTCCCAGCCGCCAAGCGGAATGGTCATCAGCGTGTCGGACACTTCCCACCAGCCCGCGGAATAGCCCGAGCCCGCGCCGGTCACCGCGCAGTCGATCACGCCTCGTTCCAGCGATCCCGGCACCTCGGAGAAGGCGATGTTGATGCCCTCGGCGCCAAGCGCCTCGAGGAATTTCGTCGTCATGCGGCCCGAGCCGCGCACCTTCTTGCCCTCCAGATCGGCAAGCGAGGCCACCTCGCCCTTGCAGAAGACGACCTGCGGCGGATAGGGCGCGATGCCCAGCACCTCGGCGCCGAAGCGGTCGCGCATGATGTCGTCGACCATCGGGCGGGCGGCCTCGACCATGGCCTGCGCCTGGGCGGGGGTGGTCGCGACCAGCGGCACGTCCAAGCCTTCCAGCTCGGGCGCGTCGCCCACGGTGTAATCGGCCACCGTCGCGCCCACGTCGAAGACGCCGTCGCCCAGCATCCGGTAGACGTCGGATCCGGCGATGCCCATCTGGTCGAAGCTGGTCAGCTGCGCGGTGAATTCACCGTCGGTCAGCTCGGGCAGCTTCTCGGTCCAGAAGGGGGTCTCGAAGTCCTGATACAGCGGCAGGTTCGACCAGCTGCCGACGATGGCCAGTTCCTCGGCCAGGGTCGGGGTCGCCATCAGGGCGGTGCTGGCCAGAAGGGCAAGCGTCGTGCGTTTCATGTCATCTCTCCTGTTGGTTCTTATAGGTAGACGCCGGTCAGCCGCATCTCTGCGCGGTCTGCCGGAATGTCGGTGACCAGCATGTGGCCGGGGGCGTGCGTGATCGCCAGCGCGGGGCGGGCGCTGGCGATGGCGGCCTGCGGGGTGACGCCGCAGGCCCAGAAGACCGGGATGTCGCCGTCGCGGATATCGGGCGCGTCGCCGTAATCGGGCGCGTGGATATCCGCGATCCCGATGCGCGAGGGATCGCCCAGGTGGATCGGCGCGCCATGCGCCAGGGGCATCCGCGCGCAGATCTGCACGGCCTCGATCACGTCGGCGGCGGGCATGGCGCGCATGCTGACGACGACCGGCCCGCCGAAGCGTCCGGCGGGGCGCGTCGGCAGGCTGGTGCGATACATCGGCACGTTGCGGCCCGCATCCTGATGGCGGACGGGAATGCCCGCGCGGGTCAGCGCATCCTCGAAGCTGAAGGAGCAGCCGAGCGCGAAGGACACCATGTCGTCCTGCCACAGATCGGCGATGTCGGTCGGCTCGGCCACCAGTTCCCCGTCGCGCCAGATGCGGTATCGCGGCAGGTCGTGGCGCAGATCGATCCCGTCCCCAAGCGTGGGCAGCGCGGGATCGCCCGGTTCGCCCACCGCCAGCAGCGGGCAGGGGCGCGGGTTCGACTGGCAGAAGCGCAGGAAATCGGCGGCATCGCTGCCGCGCAGGATCACGAGGTTCGCCTGCAGCGCATCGCCGCCATGCCCCGCCGTGGGACCGTCGAAGCCGCCCCCGCGGATCTGCGCCCGAAGCAGTCGCGGGTCATGCAGAATGGGGGCGGCGATGGTCATTGCGGTTCTCCTGCTGGGTTCCGAACAGGATTCAGCAAACCGTCATATCTTATCAATAGTTCATTCATGCCCATTACTGATCGCGCAGCGCGATCAGTGGGCGGCGGCATCCAGCGCGGCGCGGGTCACCTCGCGGCCGATATCCTCGTTCCGCTCGGGCATGAAACAGATCGCGAAATCCAGGTCGGGCAGGCGGGCGGCCTCGCGCGTCGGGATCTCCTCGATGCCGACATGGGGCCAGGCGCGGACGATGTCGTGTGGGATCGTTCCGATGCCGAAACCCTGCCCGACCAGATGCAGCACCGTCGCCAGCGAGGCCGACCCGTGCACCGCCACCGCCTGCCTGCGCCCCGGCGACAGCAGGTCCAGAACCCGCCGGTGGGGCAGGGTCGATTTCGGAAAGGACACGATCGGCTGCGCGGCAAGATCGTCGATGCCCGCCGGGTGGGGCAGGGAAAAATGCGCGGGTGCGGCGAACCAGCCAAGCGTCACCGGCGGCAAGGGCGACAGATGCACTCCGCGCGGTGCCTGATCGCGCAGCAGGATCGCCACATCCAGCACGTCATCGGTCAGCATCTGCGCCATCTGTTCCGAGGTGTCGACGGAAATCTCGAAGCGCAACAGCGGGTGGCGGGCGCGCAGATCCGTCAGCAGGCGGGGCAGGATGGTATGCGTCATCGTCTCGGCCACGCCCAGTCGCACGACCCCTGCCATGACGCCCTGTGTCAGTTCGTCCAGAATGCGGTCGCGTTGGGCGATGAGGATCTCGGCCTCTTCGACCAAGCGGCGGCCGGGGGCGGTCAGCCGCACGCCGCGTCCGTCGCGTTCGAAGATGGTGATGCGCATCCGGCTTTCCAGATGACGCACGCGACGCGAGATCGCCGATTGCGCCAGCCCCGTCGCGTCCGATGCCGCACGAAAGCCGCCATGGCGCACGATGGCGCGGATGATGTCAATGTCACGAAAGCCGAACATGCCCCGACCCTGAGCGCCTGTCGCAGGGAAGGTCAAGCCACGCCGGATATTGAAATGCCTGACGCGCGGGGGCGCGGCAGGCAAAACGGGCCTTGGGGCCGGGATCAGTTCTGGGCAGTCTGCATCAGATCGGTGATGCGACGCACCGCAGCGCGGCGGTTTTCGCGGATATCACCTTCCTGGCGGATTTTCGGGAACTGTTCGCCATAGCCCTGCACCACCATGTTTTCCGGCGGCACGTCGAAATATTCGGTCAGGGCCAGCGCCACGGATTCGGCCCGGCGGTCCGACAAGGCAAGGTTCGCCGCGTCCGAACCGACGGTGTCGGTATGACCCTCGATCAGAAAGATTTCGCGCGGGTTCTGGGCGACGGCGTCACGGATGACATTGCCCAGATTCGACAGTTCCTTGGCCTGGTCCGACTTGATCGCCGCCGAGCCGGTTTCGAATGTCACCGCATCGATATCGACCGGCGCCACCAGCGAACGGACCTGCGGGATGTCGCGGATCTGCGCCAGCGTAAAGCGGCGATCCACCTGCGATTCCCGCAGCAAGGCGTCGCGCAGGTCCTGCTCGTTCAGTTGCGTGGCCGAAACTGCACTGGTCTGTGCCGGGGCGGGCAACTGGGCGATGTCGACTGGCTCTGCCGTGGTGTCGTCGATCAGGCGGACCGATTGACCGTCTGCCGAAACAAGCGTCCGGCGCAGGACGCGCAGATCGGCGTCACGGATCGTGACGACCTTGCTGCCATCGGCGCGGGTCACCACCGTGCGCGACGAGCCGTCGTCGAAATTCTCGGTCGATACGGTCGAGCCGGGCTGACGCAGCAACGCGACCTCATCCTTGATGACCTGGCGGCTGCCGTCCTGACGGGTCACGACCACGCGGTCGGGGGTGCTGAGCTCGACCTGACGGTTGTTGTTCAGCATCGCGCCGACGGCGACCCCACCCAGACCCAGCAGCAGGGCCTTGGTCAGATCATTGTCGTCATCGTCATCTTCGCGCGTGGCCTGCTGCTGATTTGCGGCACCGGCCAGCGCATCGCGCAGATTTGCGGTGAAATCCTCGCCCGACGAGCGGCTGTTTTCCTCGGTCACCTGTTCCTCGGTGACCTCGCCGCCGGCCTCGTCGTCCAGCGCGGCTGCGGTGGGTGCCTGGGTGTTGTTGGCGGCTTCGGTTGCGGCCTCGGTTTCGGTTGCGCCCTGTTCCGGCGCCTGCTGCTCAGCCGCCTGTTGCTGGGTCGGTTTCGGCGCCGGGTCTTGCTGCTGTTGCGGCTTTGCGGCGGGCTTGGTCTGATCCGAATTTGCGGCTGCTTCTGCGGCCAGTGCCTCTTCAAGGCTGGGTTCTTCGGTCGGGGCCGCCGTCTCGGTCTGCGCAGGGGCGTCTGCCTCGGCCGGGGCGGGCTGAGCGTCGGTCACTTCGGGCTGGGCCGGGGTCTCTGCCTGTGCGTCCGGGGCTGCCGTTTCGGGCTGGTCCTGCTGGGCTTCTTCGGCCAGCGCCGCACCCAGATCATCCGCGGCCGGGTCTTCCGCGGCCTCGGGGGCTTCGGTCATCTCGGCGTCGGTTGCAGGGGCCTGTTCAGCGGGGGCAGGCTCGACCGGTGCCTCGGCCATGGGGGCGGCGGGTTCCGGTGCTTCGGCCTCTGGTGCCAAGGGCGCCTCGGCCTGAGCTTCTGGCTCAGCCTGCCGGTCCAGTTCCGCAGCCAGTGCATCTTCCAGTTCCTGAGCATCATCTGCGGCAGGGGCTTCGGCATTTTCTGCGGGCGCGGCCTCTGCGGCAGTGGGGGCGGGCGCTTCCGCCACCGGGGCGGGCGCCTCTGCGGCATCCGTCGTGGCGGGGGCTTCCGCGTCCGCCTCTGGCATCGCTTCGGCTTCAACCTCGGCGTCAGGCGTGGCGGGGGCGTCGGCTGCGGGCGCTGCCTCGGCCTCCATTGCCTCGGCGGCTTTTTCGGTCAGTGCCGCGGCCGGGTCGCAATCGGCACCTGCCTCGCAGGGCTGCGTGGCCTCGGGGATCTGTTCGGGCGCGTCGGCGGCGGGCTGCTGCTGCTGTTGTGCCTCGCCCTCTTGGGGGGCTTGCGCCTGTGCCATGACGGCATGCGGCGCCAACAGCGACAGACATGCCGCGATAGCTGTGGTGTTCTGGATAATGCGGCGCATGGCTGCTCCTCTCCTGCCAGAATGGCGTTGCGTGGCGTCACAACCACGAGGGTCGAGAGTGGTTCCAAAGTGCCGATCAAGCCTGCGTCATTCCGCCGATCCCGGCCAATGTACCGCGTGGGGGCAGGGCGTGCAGAAGACCGTGTCAACAGTCGCTTGCCCCAACGCGGGCAAGTGTTTAAACGTCGTCACGCGCACCTGGCCCCTTAGCTCAACTGGATAGAGCAGTCGACTTCTAATCGACAGGTTGAGGGTTCGATTCCTTCAGGGGTCGCGTGCGAGTTTTCGTTCCGTCAGGCAAAAGCCGCGCGGTCGATCAGGTCGATCCCGCGCGGGATGTCGGCCGCCTGGATCGAGCTGAATCCCAGACGGAACAGCGGGCAGGGATCGGGCGGGGTCTCGAAGAACACGCCGCCGGGTTCGATCAGCACGCTGTCCCTGGTCAGCCGATCCGCCAGTTCGATGCTTTCCAGCCCGTCGGGACCACGCAGCCAGATGCTGGACCCGCCCGAGGCGGCCGCGCCCTCGATCTTCAACGAAGATGCGGCAAGGGCCTGTTCCAGAATGGCGCGGCGTTCCTTCATCGCCTGACGCAGCCGGACGATATGGGCATCATAGTGACCAAGGGCCAGAAAATAGGCGGTGATGCGCTGTAGATGGCTGGGCGGATGGCGCAGCATGATGGACCGCAGCGCACGGGCCTTGGCGATCAGTTCCGCCGGGGCGACCATGTAACCGATGCGCAGGCCCGGAAACAGCGATTTGGAAAAGCTGCCCAGATAGATCACGCGGCCTTCCTGATCCAGCGACTTCAGGGCCGGGGCCGGGGGCGCCAGATAGGCCATCTCGAAATCATAGTCGTCCTCGATGATCAGAAAGTCGCGGTGGCCCGCCAGTTCGATCATCTCGCGCCGACGCGACAGGGGCATGGTCGCGCCCGTCGGAATGTGATGGCTGGGGGTCGCGATCACCAGGCGCGTGTTGCCTGGCAGATCGCAGGGCCGCATCCCGCGGTCATCGACCGGCATGAAAGTGGTCGGGCTTTGCGCGCGCCGGAGGGTTTCGGCGAAATCGGGATAGCCGGGTTCCTCAGTCACGGCCAGCCGGTCGGCGCGTGCCAGCAGCTCGACCGCCAGAAACAGGGCGTTCTGGGCCCCAAGCGTGACAAGCACCTCATCGGGGCGGGCGGTGATTCCGCGCCGGGGCAGCGTGTTCGAACAGATGTAATCCAGCAGCAGCGGGTCGTCTGCGCCGTAACGGTCGGCGGCCAGATCCCCGAAATCGCGGGTGCCAAGCGCACGGCGGGCGCAATCGCGCCAGGCCCCGTGATCGAACAGACTGGGATCGGCCTGCCCATAGATGAAGGGATAGCGGAAATCGCGCCAGTTCGCGGGCTTGCGGATGATCCGGCGCGGCATCTGGTGATCCGACAGCCATGTCCGCCAGTCCGGCGGATGCTCGTTCTGGCGAATTTCGGCGGTGCGCAGGCGGCGATGCGGCACGGTTGCCGCCACCGCGATCCCGGAACGCGGAATCGTCTGAAGATAGCCCTGCGCCACCAGATCCTGATAGACCAGCGACACCGTCATCCGCGACAGGCCAAGCGCCTGCGCCAGGTGACGGCTTGAGGGCAGGCGCGTCTCCGGTCGGGCGCGGGTTTCCAGAATTGCCCGCACAATGGCGGCGGCAAGCTGCCCCTGCAGCGTCGGCGCATCACTTTTGCGCAGAAAGATGATGTCGGGCGGGATACGGCTGTGCATCTGGACCTAACGACAGTTTCAACTGGACATATCCAGAAGCGCGGCAAGCTGCAACATTCCCGGCACAAACCACGCTGCGATCAACGCGGCTATTTGCAACAGGGAAAAACCGATGACATTCATGACTCGTCTTCTGACAGGATCGGCACTTGTCTTGGCCATGGCGATCCCCGCCGCCGCCAAGGAATACCGGATCGCGGTCGGAGATGGCGCTGGCGGCACGCAGGAAGCACTGGGCAAGGCCTTTGTCGCCGCGCTTGAAGAAAAGACCGGCGGCGAAATGACCGGCAAGCTGTTCCTGAACGGCCAGCTGGGCGATGAACAGGACACCGTGACCGCCGCTGCGACCGGCACGCTGGACTTCTCGATTCTGGCGATCAACAACATCACCCCGTTCTCGCCCTCGGTCGGCACGCTGACGCTGCCCTATGTGATTCTCAGCCAGGATGACGCCGAGGCGATCACCCAGGGCGAGGTCGGCCAGCAGATGATCGACCAGACCATCGAAGATGCGGGCGTGCGGATCATCGGCTGGGGCTATTCGGGCTTTCGCGTGCTGACCAATTCGAAACAGCCCGTGTCGACGGTCGAGGATCTGAAAGGACTGGTCGTCCGCGTTCCCAAGAACGAGATCATGATCGAAACCTACAAGGCCTGGGGCATCAACCCGACGCCGATGGCCTGGGGCGAAACCTTTGCCGCGCTTCAGCAGAAGGTCGTGGACGGGCAGGACAACCCCTACATGACCGTCTACGCGATGAAGTTCGACGAGGTTCAGAAATACATCACCGACCTGCACTATATCTTCTCGATCGAGCCGCTGATCGTCAGCGAGGCGCTGTTTGAAAGCCTGTCCGAGGAAGAGCAGCAACAGGTTCTTGAGGCAGGCAAGCAGGCCACCCAGGATTCGGCCGCCTTCCTGCGCGAGGAAGAGGCGAAGATCCGCGAGGAGCTTGTCAGCCGTGGCATGGAAATCAGTGCGCCGGCCAATGATGAGAAAGAGTTCATGGATCTGGCGACCGCAGCCGTCTGGCCGAAATTCTATGACCAGATCGGCGGCAAGGAAGTTCTGGACAATGTCCTGACCTCGCTGGGTCGCGAACCCGCGGCCGAGTGACCGGATGCGCGGCCCGGCCCGCGCATCCCCCCCTTTTCCTCGCCAAGTCCCTGATGTCTCGCCGCACCTTTCGGAGGCCCCTCATGCCTGCGCTCTGGTCTTTCCTCGACAGGTTCGAAAGTCACGTCTGCCGCATCCTTCTGGCCTGTTTCGTGACCCTGCTGTTCGTGCAGATCGTTGCCCGTCAGATCTTTGGTTTCTCGATCACCTGGATCGAGGAACTGTCGATCATCCTGTTCGTGTGGTTCGCCTATTTCGGTGCCGCCTATGCTGCGCGGATCGCGGCGCATAACCGTGTCGGCTTTCACCTGAATGCGCTTCCGCGAACCAAGGCCCGCATGGTCGAGGCGGTGGGCGATGCGTTCTGGATCGTCTTCAATCTGGTCTTCGTCTGGCAATCGGTCGAATTCATCAGCCGCCTGAAGCCCTTTGTGAAGGCCCAGACGCTTGGCTGGGAAATGCGCTATGTCTATCTGGCGCTGCCCATCGCCTTCACGCTGATGACGCTGCGGATCCTGCAGGTGAACTATCTGAAACTGGTGCGCGGCATCGATCCGACAGATCCCGACAAGGCCAGCGTGCAGGCCGCGCTGGAACTGGCCGAGGACGAAAAGCGCAACTTCGAGAAGGCGGATCGCTGATGGATTCCCTGCTGATCGAAATTCTGTTCGGCGCCTTTTTCGGGCTTCTGATCCTTGGCGCGCCGATCACCGTGGCGCTTGGCGTGTCGTCGCTGGCGGCGATGCTGTATCTGGGCGACAACCCGATCAAGATGGTGCAGATGGCGTGGTCCTCGGTCGGGTCCTTCCCGCTGATGGCGCTGCCTGCCTTCATTCTGGCCGGTGCGCTGATGGAGGCCGCGGGCCTGTCGCGCCGCCTGATCAATGTCGCCGAAAGCCTTGCCGGACCCTTCACCGGCGGCCTGTCCGCGGCAACCGTCGTGGCCTGCTTGTTCTTCGGCGCGATTTCGGGTTCGGGCCCGGCCACCACGGCCGCGGTCGGCATGCTGATGATCCCGGCAATGGTGCGCCAGGGTTATGGCCCCGGACACGCGGCTGCGGTGACGGCTGCGGCTGGCGGTCTGGGCATCATCATCCCGCCCTCGATCCCGATGGTGATCTATGGGATTTCCGCGATGGGCATGCAGCCGCCCCCCGAAGCGGTCGAGGCGCATGGCGCATTCCAGTCGGTTTCGATTTCCAAGCTGTTCATCGCCGGCTTCCTGCCGGGTGTGGTGATGGCGGGCGGCCTGCTGACCATCAACTATATCCGCTGCCGGCTGCGCGGGTTCCACGGCTCGGCCGAGCCGCTGTCGCTGCGCAAGGTCATGAAGGCCTGCTATCATGGGTTCTGGGCGCTGATGGCCCCCATGGTCATCCTGGGCGGCATCTATTCGGGCTTTTTCACGCCGACCGAGGCCGCCATCGTCGCGATCTTCTACACGCTGTTCGTCGGTGGGGTGATCTATCGCGAACTGGACCTGCGGCAGGTGATCAAGTCGCTGGACACCACAACCTGGCTGGCCGGTCGCGTGTTGCTGGTCCTGTTCACCGCGACCGTCTTTGGCCGCATCCTGGTCGAAAACGACGTGCCGGGGGTGATCGCGGGCGGCATCCTGTCGCTGACCGACAACCTGTATCTGATCTGGGCCATGGTCATCGGGCTGCTGCTGATCATCGGCATGTTCATGGAAACGCTGGCCGCGATCATGATCCTTGTCCCGGTGATGCTGCCTGTCGCCTACATGATGGGGATCGACCCGATTCATTTCGGGATCGTGATGATCTGCACCCTGTCCGTGGGCTTCCAGACCCCGCCCCTGGGCGAGAACCTGTTCATCGCCTCGGGCATCTCGGGCGTCTCGATCGAGCGGATCAGCCTGCGGGCCATTCCCTTCGCCCTCGCCTCTGTTTCCGCAATCTTCATCATCGCCATCTTCCCGGAAATCGCCCTGTGGCTGCCCCGGCTGATGGGCTACTGACCCAAGGAGTCCGCTTATGACCACGACCACCAATCGCGCCCTGACCGCCGACGATCTGAAGGCCACCTTCGACGCCTTCAACCGCCATGACATCGACGGTGTGATGACCCATTTCGCCGATGACTGCGTGTTCTTCACCGTCGCGGGCGACCATGAATACGGCAACCGCATCGACGGCAAGGACGCCATCGCCAAGGCCTTTGCCGGTGTCTGGACCGCGATGCCCGACGTGCAGTGGGCCGATCACAGCCACTTCATGTCCGAGGACGGCACCCGCGGCGTCAGCCAGTGGACCTTCCACGCCACCAATCCCGACGGCACCCGTATCGAAGTGCAGGGCGCCGATCTGTTCCGCATCCGCGACGGCCAGATCGTCGAGAAGCAGGCGATCCGCAAGCAACGCCCCGCCGTGCCTGCCAAGTGAGGGACGCCATGGAAACAATCGAAAAAAGGGCTGGGTCGGTGCCGTTCGACCCGTTCTATGATCCCATGACCGCGCCCAGGCTGGGACCGGGCAGCGATTATGCGCCGACCTACTGGATCGGCACGGCAGGCCAGATCCCCGAAGATGACGGCCCCGTCACCGGCGACATGGATGTCGACGTGGCGGTGATCGGCTCGGGCTATACCGGCCTGTCGACGGCGATCCACCTGGCAAAGAACCACGGGATCAAGGCCACCGTCCTCGAGGCGAATGGCGTTGCCTATGGCTGTTCCACCCGCAATGGCGGGCAGGCGCAGATCAGCTCGGGCCGGTTGAAGCGCAGTCAGTGGATTCAGCGCTGGGGTCTGGGCACCGCCCGCGCCCTGCATGACGAGGTGGTCGAGGCGTTCGATCTGTTCCGCGGCCTGATCCGGGATCATGCCATCGACTGCATGCCGCAGGATGGCGGGCATTATTACATCGCGCACAAGGCTTCGGCCATGCCGGGACTGGTCAGCGAAACCAAGCTGCTGAACGAAACCTTCGGCTATGGCGCGCGGATGCTGGACCGTCAGGAACTGCATGACACCGTGGTCCGCGATCAGGAAGGCCACGGCGCCATGTGGGAACCCGACGGTGTCGGCATCCACGCGGCCAAGCTGGCCTTCGGTTATCTTCGCGTGGCCCGCGAACTGGGCGCGACGGTGCATCCCGACAGTCCGGTGCAGGGCTGGCAGCTGAAGGATGGCATTCACCATCTGCGCACGCCGGGCGGCACCGTCCGTGCGCGCCGGGTGGCCGTGGCGACGGCGGCCTATGCGCCCCGCCCGCTGCATCCGCGGCTGAAGGACCGGCTGATGCCGATCATGTCGAACAGCATCGTGACCCGTGTGCTCAGCCCGTCCGAACTGGACGAGATCGGCATCAAGAAACTGTCGCCGCTGACCGATACGCGCACGCTGCGTCACTATTACCGTCTGCTGCCCGACAACCGGCTGCAGATCGGATCGCGCGCCGCGATCACCGGCCGCGACGCCGCCAACCCTGCGCATCTGAATGCCCTGCGCGAGGGCATGGCCCGCAAGTTCCCCATCCTGAAGGGGATCGAGCTGGACTACAGCTGGTGGGGCTGGGTCGATGTCAGCCATGACATGATGCCCCGCATCACCGGAATGCCGGATCTGCCGGGCGCCTTCTATGCGCTTGGCTATGGCGGCAACGGGGTCATGTATTCGGCCATGGCGGGTCGCCGCATGGCGCAACTGGTCGCGGGGGAAACGCTCCGCGCCCTGCCGATCTTCAACACGGAATTGCCGCATGAAGGGTGGAAGACGCCCTTCCGGCGGCTGGGCCAATGGGGCCTCTACCAGTTCTACCATTTCCGCGACGAACGTAAGTAAGGAAGCGAACAGCCATGAAGATGACGACAGAGGAAGCCTTTGTTAAGGTTTTGCAGATGCATGGTATTGAGCATGCATTTGGGATCATTGGTTCAGCGATGATGCCTGT
>NZ_FOHO01000002.1 GCF_900111675.1 Paracoccus homiensis
GCCCTTTCCGGGCTTTTGCATGACGGGATGACGATCTCGGCCGGGGGGTTCGGTCTTTGCGGGATTCCCGAGCTGCTGATTGATGCGATCGTGGACAGCGGCGTCAAGGACCTGACCATCGCAAGCAACAATTGCGGCGTCGACGGCTTTGGTCTGGGCAAGCTGCTGGACACTAGGCAGATCAGGAAGATGATCAGCTCTTACGTCGGTGAGAACGCCGAATTCATGCGTCAGTACCTGTCGGGCGAGCTGGAGCTGGAATTCAACCCGCAGGGCACGCTGGCCGAACGGATGCGCGCCGGCGGCAGCGGCATCCCGGGCTTTTACACCAAGACCGGCGTCGGCACCCAGATCGCCGAGGGCAAGGAGGTCAAGATCTTTGACGGCGAGGAATATATCCTCGAACGCGGGATCGTCTCGGACCTGGCGATCGTGAAGGCGTGGAAGGCCGACGACACCGGCAATCTGGTGTTCCGCAAGACCGCGCGCAACTTCAACCCGCCCGCCGCCATGTCCGGCCGCATCTGCGTGGTCGAGGTCGAGGAAATCGTCGAACGCGGCAGCCTGGACCCCGATCACATCCACCTGCCCGGCATCTATGTGCATCGCATCATCCAGGGCGATCACGAAAAGCGCATCGAAAAAGTCACCACCCGCAAGCGTGAGGAGGCGTGATCATGGCCAATGAAATGAAAGGCTGGGATCGTGACCAGATGGCCGCCCGCGCGGCCGAGGAACTGGAAGACGGCATGTATGTGAACCTCGGCATCGGGATCCCGACGCTGGTCGCCAATTACACCGGCGACAAGGACATCACGCTGCAATCGGAAAACGGCATGCTGGGCATGGGCCCCTTCCCCTATGAGGGCGAAGAGGATCCCGACCTGATCAATGCCGGCAAGCAGACCATCACCGAATTGTCGCGCACCTCGTATTTCGACAGCGCGACCAGCTTTGGCATGATCCGCGGCGGCAAGATCGCGGCGGCGATTCTGGGCGCGATGGAAGTGGCCGAGAACGGCGATCTGGCGAACTGGATGATCCCCGGCAAGCTGGTCAAGGGCATGGGCGGCGCGATGGATCTGGTCGCGGGCGTCAAGCGCGTGATCGTGGTCATGGACCACACCAACAAGGCCGGCGAATCCAAGCTGCTGAAGGAATGCACCCTGCCGCTGACCGGCAAGGGCGTGGTCAATCGCATCATCACCAATCTGGGCGTTCTGGACGTGGTCGAGGGCGGGCTGAAGATCGTCGAGACCGCCGATGGCGTGACCGAAGCCGACCTCCGCGCCGCCACCGAAGCCACCATCGTCACCTGACCGGCATGATCACAACCAAACGCAAACGGGGGGCAAAGCCCCCCGTTCGCTGTTGTAGCTTTGAATACAGGCATCCCGATGACACCCGACCAGATACAGCAGCTGTTTACCCGCGACGATGGCAGCTATCTTTGCGCGCGCTGGGGTCGCCCCGTCGCGCCGGTGATCTTCGGCCTTGCCGATGAAAGCCTCGATATCTTTCGCGCGGCGCTGAGGGCGGGCTTTGCCCATGCCGGACATCCGGTGATCGATACCGATCCGGACATGGGCAGCAACCTGATGCTGTTCTTCATGCGCGATTGGGACGAATTGACCGGCGTTCCGGATCTGGATCAGCTGACGGGCATCCCCGACCTGCCCGCGCGGCTGGCGGGGCAGGCTGCCGATCAGTACCGCCTGTTCCGTTTTGACACAGATGGCAGCATCCGGGCCTGCCTGTGTTTTCTGCGCATGTCGGGCGCGCTGGCCAACGCCCATCCCGCCGAACTGGCCGAGGCGCTGACCATGCGCAGCTTGCTCAGCTTTGCCCGCGATATCGCCCCATCGCAGGATCTGGCCGCGCTGATCCGGGCGGCCTATGACCCGGTGCTGCCCGCCGTCGCCACAGATCCCAGCCACGCGCTGCGGCTGTCGGCCCGCCTGTCCGCACAGACCTGACATCGACGGTCGCGCCGACCGCGCGCGCAGTGCGCCCCCGGTCCAGCGACAGCGACCGGACCGGGCCATGCCCGGTCCGCCCCCCCTTGGCGCGAACACCCCGCCAACGATAGGATGCCGACATGAGCCATGCCCTGACCCTGCGCGTCTATTACGAAGACACCGACCTTGCCGGGATCGTCTATTACGCCAACTACCTGCGCTTCATCGAACGCGCCCGCACCGAATGGCTGCGCGATCTGGGCATCGATCAATCCACGCTCAAGGCCGAAAGCGGCCATGTCTTCGCCGTCCGCCGGATCGAGGCCGATTACCTGCGCCCGGCCCGTTTCGATGACCTGCTGCAGATCGACAGCCATCTGCATGCCATGACCGCCGCACGCGTCATCATGGATCAGACTGTCAGGCGCGGCGATCAGACCCTGTTCACGGCGCGTGTGACCATCGTCTGCCTCGATGCCGCGGGCCGTCCCGCACGCCTGCCGGCCGCGTTTTCGCAGGCCATCGGGACAGTGTGACCGGAAGGTCAGCCGCGTGCGGCATCGGCGCGTCGCCCACGGCATTGTGTTGCACTGGGGGCTGATACAGCCTTTAAGAACAGGCTAGAAGGCCCCCGAAAACCGGCCCCCGTGACGATGAGGCAGTGACCATGGAACCCATTCAGGCCGCCGAGGCCCTCGATTTCTCGCTGTTGGCGCTGTTCGCCCGCGCTTCGCTGACCGTCCAGATCGTGATGGTGCTGCTGATCGTCGCCTCCTTCTGGAGCTGGGCGATCATCATCCAGAAATTCCTGACCTTCGCCACCGCCCGCCGCGAAGCCGCGCGTTTCGACCGCGCCTTCTGGTCGGGCGAGCCGCTGGACGATCTTTACGACCGCCTCAGCGACACGCCCTCGGGCGCGTCCGAGCGCATCTTTGCCGCGGGCATGACCGAATGGCGCCGCAGTCATCGCGACGATGGCGCGCTGATCCCGGGCGGGGTATCGCGGATCGACCGGGCGATGAATGTCGCCATCCAGCGCGAGGAAGGCCGCCTGTTCCGGGGCCTGTCCTTCCTGGCCACCGTCGGCTCGACCGCGCCCTTCATCGGACTTTTCGGCACCGTCTGGGGGATCAAGACCGCGTTCGAGGGCATCGCCATGTCCCAGAACACCAGCCTCGCCGTCGTCGCCCCCGGCATTGCCGAGGCGCTGCTGGCAACCGCGCTTGGCCTTCTGGCGGCGATTCCTGCGGTGATCTTCTACAACAAGCTGTCGGGCGATGCCGAACGCGTCACCGGCAATTGGGAGGCTTTCGCAGACGAGTTCTCGACCCTGCTGTCGCGCCAGCTGGACGGCGAGGCCTGATCTCATGGCCGATGTCGTCAAACGGGTCTCTCGCAAGGGTCGCGGCCGCCGCCGCAACGCCCCCATGTCGGAAATCAACGTCACACCCTTCGTCGACGTGATGCTGGTCCTGCTGGTGATCTTCATGGTGGCCGCGCCGCTGATGACGGCAGGCGTGCCGCTGAACCTGCCCAAGACCGCGGCGACCGCCGTTCCCAGCGAACCCGAAGAGCCGCTGGTGATCTCGATCCCGACGGCGGGGGCGATCACGCTGATGAACGAGCCGGTTCAGGACGACGCCATCGTTGCGCGCCTGCGCACGGTTCTGGAAGAACGCCAAAGCGACAAGATCTTCCTGCGGGCCGACGGCCAGATCCCCTATGCCCGCGTGGTGCAGGTGATGGGGGCGCTGAACGCGGCGGGCTATACCAATATCGTTCTGGTCACCGATACCGGTGGCCCGCGCCTGGATGGTTGATCCATGGAAGAACGCGAAGGTCGCATCGGTTACTGGGTCTCGGGGGGGGCGCATCTCGCGCTGATCCTCTGGGCGCTGCTGGGCGGGGTGCTGTTCCGGCCTCAGCCCTCGGCCCCGGTGCGCACGACCGAAGTCGCCACCATGAGCGGCGCCGAATTCGAGGCCTATGCCGCCGCATCGCGCGGGGCCGGTCCGGTCAGCGCCGATGCGACCGCCGCACCCGCGATCCCCGAACCCGCGACCGAGGACGGCAACAGCGACGCCCCCGCCACAAGCGATGCGCCGGCGCCGCAATCCACGGCCCAGGCCCTGCCGCCGACACCCGCGCCCGAACCGCGCCCCGACCTGTCGGATTTCGCCGCGCAGGAACCGGTCGCCGTTGCCAGCGATCTGCCGCAACCTCAGCCCGCGCCGGACAGCCCTGAACAGGTGCCCGCCGCGCCGCAGGCCGCCGCCCCGCCCAGCACGGCCGTTCAGCCCACCCGCCCGACCGCGCCGGTGCAGGATCAGGCCGCGACGCCGGTTGCGCCGCGTTCGGCCCTGGCGCTGGATGGGTCCGCACGTCCGCGAAACCGGCCCGACGGGCTGGTCGCGAATTACCGCGCCCGCGTCGCGGAACAGGAAGCCGCGCGTCAGGCCGCCGCCGATGCCGCTCGCCAGCAGGCCGAGGCCCTGGCCGCAGAGCAAGCCGCCCGCGAAGCGGCCCAGCAGGCCGCCGCCGAACAGGCCGAGCAGGCACGCCAGCAAGCCGCCGCACGCGCCGCCGAAGCCGCCCGCCAGGCCGAGGCCGCCGCCCGCGCCGAGGCAGAGGCAGAGGCAGAGCGTGCCGAAGCAGAGCGTGCCGCCGAGGCAGAACGCCAAGCCCAAGCCGAAGCGGAAGCAGAGGCCGCGCGTCAGGCAGAAGCCGAGGAACAGCGCCGCGCCGAAGAAGCCCGCGCCGCGGCCGCGCGTGAGGCCGAAGCCGAGCGTCAGGCGGAGGAGGAACGGCAAGCCGAGGCCGCACGCCGCGCCGAAGAAGAACGCCGCATCGAGGAAGAACGCCGGGCCGAGGAAGAACGTCAGGCCGAAGCGCGTCGCGCCGAGGAACGTCGGGCGGCGGAAGAAGCCGAGCGACGCGAAGCCGAAGCCCGCGCCGAAGCGGAACGCCAGGCCGAAGCGGATGCCGAAGCCGCCCGTCGGGCAGAAGCCGAAGCCGAGGCCGCCCGTCAGCAGGCGCTTGAAGACGCGCTGCGCGAAGCCCAGCAGGGCACGGCAGGCGCCGATGGGCAGGATCAGGCCTCGACCGGGGACACGACCGGCGGCAATCGCCAGCGGATCGAAGGCGGCAGCGGCGCGTCGGCCACGCAGGACGCGCTGGGGGCCGCGCTTGGCGAGGCGCTGTCCGGCTCCGGCTCGGCCCCGGCCCAGCCGACACCCGACCCGTTGCAACTGAACCCAGTGCCGATCACGCCGACGCCGCTGCCGGACCCCGATCAGCGGTCCGACGCAACCGGAACCACCACTGGGGCTGCGCCGCTTGGCCAGCCCCTTTCGCTATCTGAACGCGACGGTTTCCGCCGCGCCATCGAACAATGCTGGAGCCTTGGCGCGATGTCGGTCGAGGCGCTGAACACCTCGGTCTCGGTCGCGTTCCAGCTTGGCCCCGATGCCCGCCCGATCCTGGATTCGGTCCGTCTGGTCAATTCGGCCAATGGTTCGGATTCAGCCGTGCAGAACGCCTATGAGACGGCGCGCCGCGCGATCCTGTCCTGCGGTCGCAGCGGCTATCCGCTGCCGGCCGACAAATACGGCCGCTGGCGCGACGTCATCGTCGATTTCCGCCCCGGCGGCATTTTCGTGAATGACGGCTAGGGAAAGAACCCGACTTTTGCCCGACAGCCGTTCCGTCTAAAGAGGATACCATGTTTCGTAAGCTGACCCTCGCACCGCTGACCCTTGGCCTTGCCCTTGGCTTCGGCACCCTGACCGCCCTGCCGGCCACCGCGCAGGATGGCCCCCTGCGAATCGAGATCACCGATGGCGTGACCGAACCGCTGGCGATCGCGATCCCCACCTTTCATGGCGGCGAAACCGCGGCCAAGGTGCGGCAGGTCGTGGCCGCCGATCTGACCGGCACCGGCCTGTTCCGCGAAATCGCCGCAGACAGCCACAGCATCACGCGCGACAGCTTTGACGATCCGGTTGCCTACGAGGACTGGCGCGCCGCCGATGCCGCCGGCCTTGTCACCGCCGAGGTGCAGGAACTGGGCGATGAGATCAGCGTCAAATTCCGCCTGTTCGACGTCTTTGCAGGCCAGCCGCTTGGCGACGGCATGCAGTTCGACGCCCGCGCCAGCGACTGGCGCCGCGCCGCCCACAAGATCGCGGACCAGATCTATACCCGGCTGACCGGCGAGGATGCCTATTTCGACAGCCGCGTGGCCTTTGTGCAGGAAACCGGACCCAAAGACGCGCGGATCAAGCGGATCGGCGTCATGGATTACGACGGCAAGAACATCCTGTGGATGACCGACAGTTCGTCCCTGGTCCTTGCGCCGCAATTCTCGCCCGATGGTCGCAAGCTGCTTTATACCAGCTTTGACAGCGGCTTCCCTCAGATCCGGGTGCTGGACGTGGCCTCGGTCAGTTCGCGCGCCCTGACGCAGGGCGGCGACAGCATGGCCTTTTCGCCGCGCTACAGCCCGGATGGGCGCTGGATCGTCTATTCACTGGAAAAGGGCGGCAATACCGACATCTATCTGATGGATGCGGCCACCGGCGCCCAACGCCCGCTGACCGATTCGCCCTCGATCGAGACCTCGCCCAGCTTCAGCCCGGATGGCCGTCAGGTCGTGTTCGAATCCGACCGTTCGGGCACGCCGCAACTGTATGTGGTGGGCATCGACGGGGGTGAGCCGGTGCGCATCAGCTTTGGCGAGGGGCGCTATGGCGATCCGGCCTGGTCGCCCAAGGGCGACATGATCGCCTTTACCAAGCAGATGGGGCAGCGGTTCCATATCGGGGTGATGTCCTCGGACGGGACCAATGAAAAAACGTTGACCGATTCTTTCCTTGACGAAGGTCCGACCTGGGCACCCAATGGCCGCGTCGTGATGTTCACAAGGGTCACGCCGGGTGGCAATGGTCAGCCCCGGCTGCATTCGGTCGATATCACCGGTCGCAACATGCGGCCCCTCACACTGGATTTCGCAGCATCGGACCCCTCCTGGGGCCCCGTGCTGCCGTAAGGATGACGCCATGAACGCAAGATTGCCGCTTGTCGCCGCCTGCCTTCTGGGGCTTGCCGCCTGTGCGCAGCCGCCGCAGGCCCCCACGCAGATCGTGAACGACCCCTATGCAAATACCGGCGCGGGGGCGCTGTATCAGGGCCAACTGGCCGGCGGATCGTTGTCCGGCGAGGCTTCGGCCGAATATTTCCGCAGCCAGGTCGGTGACACGGTGCTGTTTGGCGCTGAACAGACCACGCTTGGCGCCGACGCCCGCGCGACCCTGGCGCGCCAGGCCGAGTGGCTGAACAAGCACGCGACCTTCTCGGCCGTGGTGCAGGGCCATGCCGAGGAAACCGGCACCCGCGAATACAACCTGGCCCTGGGCGCGCGCCGCGCCAGCGCGGTGCAGGAATATCTGGTGGCCCAGGGGGTCCCGGCCTCGCGCATCCGCACGCTGAGCTTTGGCAAGGAACGCCCGGCCGAGGTGTGTTCGGATGAAAGCTGCTATGCCAAGAACCGCCGCGCCGTGACCGTGGTCAGCGACAGCGGGGCAGGATCGTGATCCGCCGGGCAGTCACGGCGCTGGCGCTGATCGCCACCGTCGCGCTGCCCGCCTTCGGGCAGCAGCCGTCGCTGGCCGATCTGCGGTCCGAGCTTTCGGGCCTGCGCAAGCAGTTGCAATCGCTGCGCAGCGAAATGGTCGCCTCGGGTCAGGCCGGATTTCAGGCTGCGGGCGGCGACAGCGCCATCGACCGGATGAACACGATCGAACAGCGGCTGATGCAGCTGACCGACCGCACCGAGCAGTTGCAGAACCGCATCAACCGCATCGTCGAGGATGGCACCCGCCGCATCGGGGATATCGAGTTTCGCCTGTGCGAGATGGATGAAAGCTGCGATCTGGCGGCCCTGACCACGCCGGAACTGGGCGGGCTGGCGCAGGGCGGGGCGAATGTGCCCCCGGCCCTGCCGCCGCAGACCGTGCCGGACAATCCCGGCGCGGCCTCGGAATCCGAACAGGCCGATTTCGATGCCGCGAATGCCGCGCTGAATGCCGGTGATTTCGAACGCGCCGCCGATCTGTTCGGTCAGGTCGCCGACAAGCATGCCGGTGGCCCCCTGACCGCCGAGGCGCTGTATCTGCGCGGCGCATCGCTGGACAGCGCCGGTCGCGACAAAGATGCGGCCTCGGCCTGGCTGGAAAGCTTTGCCGCCGATCCCGACGGCACCCGCGCCGCCGAAAGCCTGCTGGGTCTGGCCCGCGTGATCGCCGCCGATGGCGATCCGGTCGCCGCCTGCCTGTATCTGGGTGAAATCCCCGCCCGGTTCCCCGGCACCGATGCCGCGACCGAGGCCGAGCGTCGGATGGTCGTCATCGGCTGCGGCGAACAGCAGCTTGGCTCTTCGGGCGGCGATCCGATGCTGTCACCCGATCAATTGCCCGATGGCGATTTCGGTGATCTGGACCCCGAGGCCGAAGCCGATCTTGGCATCTATCAGTGACGGACGCCGCCGCGCGGATCCACGCCACGCTTGACCGCCTCGCGGGCGATTGTCCGGCGCTGGGGGTTGCCGTTTCGGGCGGCGGCGATTCGATTGCGTTGATGCATCTGCTGGCCGATTGGTCCAAGGGCCGCCGGATCATGGTGGCGACCGTGGATCACGGTCTGCGCCCCGACAGCGCGGCCGAGGCGCAGACCGTTCATCGTGCCGCCACCGCGCTTGGCCTGCATCACACCACCCTGCGCTGGCAACGCGACAATGCTGAGGGAAACCTGATGGCACAGGCCCGCGACGCGCGGCTGCGGCTGCTGTCGGGATGGGCGCTTCGGCACGACCTGCCTGCCGTTGCGCTTGGCCATACACGCGACGATCAGGCCGAGACGCTGATGATGCGGCTGGCACGCGGATCGGGCATTGACGGGCTTTCCGGCATGGCCGAACGCCGTCAGGCCTTTGACGTGACATGGCTGCGCCCGATGCTGGGCGTCGGGCGGCAGGATCTGCGCGACTGGCTGGTGGCGCGTCAGATCGACTGGATCGACGATCCCAGCAACGAGAACGAGGATTTCGACCGCGTCCGCATCCGCAAGGCCATCGCCGCGATGGGACTGGACGCGCAGGCCCTTGCCCGCGCGGCCGATCATATCCGCGATGCCCGTTCCGCGCTGTCCCATTACGCCGCCAAATCCGCCGACAGCGCCACAGCCCGGAACGGCGCCTTGACCCTGCCCCGCGATGCCTTTCGCGACGCCCCGCCCGAAATCGGCCGCCGCCTTCTGATCGCCGGATGCCGCTGGATCACCGGGGCGGATTATCCGCCCCGCCGCGCCACGGTGCAACATGCGCTGGCCGCCATTTCCGCCGGCAGCCGGGTCACGCTGGATGGTGCGATCGTCACACCCAGCGGCGATCGGCTGCGACTGGCCCGCGAACCCGCCGCCGCGCTGCGCAGCGACCCGTCCCCCGGTCCTTTGTGGGATAACCGCTGGCGGATCACCGGCCTTGCGCCCGGACAGGTGATCGCCGCCATCGGCACCGCACCCCTGCCCGACCTCGACTGGCGCAGTTCGGGCCTGCCACGGGACGAGGCCGCGGCCAGCCCCGGCATCTGGCAGGACGGCCGATTGCAGGCCGCCCCGCTGCTGCGCCCGGTGCGACATATCAGCGTCACCCCCCTCAGGGGCGCGGCAGATTTCCGCAGTCTGGTCATCTCTGATTGAACCTGCCGGGATAATCCCTATTTTCTAACCAAACCGAATACCGCCGGAGGACCCGTCTTGGGCAACGCACGTAATCTGGCCTTCTGGGTCGTTCTATTCCTGATGATTCTGGCGCTGTTCAATTTGTTCAGCGACGGAACCGCGAACATGAACAGCCGCCAGATCAGCTATTCCGACTTTGTCCAGCGTGTCGACAATGATCAGGTTTCCGCCGTCACCATCGATGGCGAGGATATCCAGATCACCGGCACCGACGGCCAAAGCTATATCACCGTCCGCCCGCAGGGCGAAGAGATCGCCGACCGCCTGATCGATCAGGGCGTCGATGTGAAGGTGGTCAAGCAGCAGCAATCCGGCTTCATGTCGCTGCTGGGCGTGTGGCTGCCCTTCATCCTGCTGATCGGCGTGTGGATCTTCTTCATGAACCGCATGCAGGGCGGCGGCAAAGGCGGGGCGATGGGCTTTGGCAAGTCGCGTGCGAAGCTGTTGACCGAAAAGCACGGCCGCGTGACCTTTGACGACGTGGCCGGCATCGACGAAGCCAAGGAAGAGCTGGAAGAGATCGTCGAATTCCTGCGCAACCCGCAGAAATTCAGCCGCCTGGGCGGCAAGATCCCGAAGGGCGCGCTGCTGGTCGGCCCTCCGGGCACCGGCAAGACGCTGCTGGCCCGCGCCATCGCAGGCGAGGCCGGCGTGCCGTTCTTTACCATTTCCGGGTCCGACTTCGTCGAGATGTTCGTCGGCGTCGGTGCAAGCCGTGTCCGCGACATGTTCGAACAGGCCAAGAAATCGGCCCCCTGCATCGTCTTCATCGACGAAATCGACGCCGTGGGCCGTGCGCGTGGCGTCGGCATCGGCGGCGGCAATGACGAACGCGAACAGACGCTGAACCAGCTGCTGGTGGAAATGGACGGTTTCGAGGCGAATGAAGGCATCATCATCGTCGCCGCCACCAACCGCAAGGACGTGCTGGACCCCGCGCTGCTGCGTCCGGGCCGCTTTGACCGTCAGATCCATGTGCCCAACCCCGATATCAAGGGCCGCGAGAAAATCCTGTCGGTGCATGCCCGCAAGGTCCCGGTCGGCCCCGATGTCGATCTGCGCATCATCGCCCGCGGCACCCCCGGCTTTTCGGGCGCCGATCTGATGAACCTCGTGAACGAGGCTGCGCTGACCGCCGCGCGGATCGGCCGCCGGTTCGTCAGCATGGAAGATTTCGAGAACGCCAAGGACAAGGTGATGCTGGGCGTCGAACGCCGCAGCATGGTCCTGACGCCGGAACAGAAGGAAAAGACCGCCTATCACGAGGCCGGTCACGCCATCGTCGGATTGTCGCTGCCAAAATGTGATCCGGTCTACAAGGCCACGATCATCCCGCGCGGCGGCGCACTTGGCATGGTGGTCAGCCTGCCCGAAATGGACCGCCTGAACTTCCACAAGGACGAAGCCAAGCAGAAACTGGCGATGACCATGGCCGGCAAGGCCGCCGAGATCATCAAATACGGTGAGGAAGGCGTCAGCAACGGCCCCGCCGGCGACATTCAGCAGGCATCCGGCCTGGCCCGCGCCATGGTGATGCGCTGGGGCATGTCCGACAAGGTCGGCAATATCGACTATGCCGAGGCGCATGAGGGATATTCGGGCAATACCGGCGGCTTCTCGGTGTCGGCCGCGACGAAAGAGCTGATCGAACAGGAGGTTCATGACCTGATCGAGCAAGGCTATGTCGAGGCCCGCCGGATCCTGATCGAGAAAGAGGCCGAATTCGAACGCCTGGCCCAGGGGTTGCTGGAATACGAGACGCTGACCGGCGAAGAGATCGGCAAGGTTATCCGTGGCGAGCAGCTGGGCGGCGATGACGATACCCCAGGCAGTTCGATCCCCTCGGTGACGTCGGTGCCGAAATCCGGCAAGCCCGCGGATCCGGGCGGCGACCCCGCCCCGGCCTGATGACGACCCTGCCCCCGGCCCCGCGCCGGGGGTTTTCTTTTGCGGTCACGCACTCGGGCAAAGGTGGCACTTGATCCCGCGACACGGGCAGTGCATGTCGCAGGGCAACATGGCCAATCTTGATGACATCACCGACATGACCACGCTGCGCGCCGAAATCGACGCGCTGGACCGGGACTTGATCGCGCTGTTCGCCCGCCGTCGTCAGATGATCGACTGCGCCGCACGGATCAAGCAGACCCAGGACCTGCCCGCCCGCATCGACTGGCGGGTCGAGGAAGTGGTGATGAATGCCCGCCGGAACGCCGATGCCGCGGGGCTTGACCCCGACCTGTTCGAAGCCATCTGGCGACGACTGGTCGATGCCGCCATCGAACAAGAGGACCGCCAGTTGAAAGGATCTCGTCCATGACTGCCACGCTGATCGACGGCAAGGCCTTTGCCGCCAGTTTGCGCCAACGTATCGCGACCCAGGTCGCCACGCTGAAGGAAAAGGGGATCACCCCCGGTCTTGCGGTGGTTCTGGTGGGCGAAGATCCCGCCAGCCAGGTCTATGTCCGCTCGAAGGGCAAGCAGACCCTTGAGGTCGGCATGAACTCCTACGAGCACAAGCTGCCCGAGGACACGCCCGAGGCCGATCTGCTGGCTCTGATCGACAGGCTGAACAACGATCCGGCGGTGAATGGCATTCTGGTGCAACTGCCCCTGCCCCGCCATATGGACGAGGCGGCGGTCATCAACGCCATCGACCCGGCCAAGGATGTCGACGGGTTTCACATCCTGAATGTCGGGCTGCTGGCAACCGGGCAGAAGGCCATGGTGCCCTGCACCCCGCTTGGCTGCCTGATGATGCTGCGCGATCAGCTGGGCAGCCTGTCGGGCAAGCGTGCGGTCGTCGTCGGTCGGTCGAACATCGTCGGCAAGCCGATGGCGCAGCTGCTACTGCGCGACAGCGCCACCGTCACCATCGCGCATTCGCGCACCGCCGATTTGCCCGACCTGTGCCGACAGGCGGATATTCTGGTCGCCGCTGTCGGCCGTCCGCATTTCGTGCAGGGCGATTGGGTGAAACCCGGTGCGACTGTCATCGATGTGGGCATCAACCGGACCGATGACGGGTTGGTCGGCGATGTCGATTTTGCCGCGGCACGCCAGATCGCGGGGGCAATCACCCCGGTTCCGGGCGGTGTCGGCCCGATGACCATTGCCTGCCTTCTGGCCAACACGCTGACCGCGACCGCGCGGGCGAATGGCCTGCCCGACCCTGAAGGGCTGACCCCCTAACCGTCGAACAATGTGGCCTGCCCCGGCTGAACCGGGGCGGCCAGACCCAGATGCCGCCAGGCGCGCGGCGCAAGCTGGCGTCCGCGCGGCGTTCGCGCGATCAGACCCTGTTGCAGCAGATAAGGCTCGATCACCTCTTCGATGGCGTCGCGACTTTCCGAAAGTGCCGCCGACAGGGTTTCGACCCCGACCGGCCCGCCACCGTAATGTTCGGCCATCAGGGTCAGATAGCGCCGATCAGCACCGTCCAGCCCCAGATCGTCCACGCCCATCCGGGTCAGGGCCGCGTCCGCGATCTGCCGGGTCAGGCGGCCATCGCCCTCGACCAGGGCGAAATCGATCACACGGCGCAGCAATCGCCCCGCGATTCGCGGCGTACCACGCGCCCGGCAGGCAATTTCGCGCGTCCCCTCGGGGTCGGCATCGATTCCCGACAGGCGCGCGCCCCGCTGAACGATCAGGTCCAGCTCCTCGATCTCGTAGAATTGCAGACGGGTCGGGATCCCGAAGCGATCGCGAAGGGGCGTCGTCAGCAACCCCAGCCGGGTGGTGGCGCCGACCAGGGTAAAGGGCTGCAACTCGATCCGCACGGTGCGGGCGGCAGGACCTTCGCCGATGACCAGATCCAGCTCGAAATCCTCCATCGCGGGGTAAAGCACCTCTTCGACGGCGGGATTCATGCGGTGGATTTCGTCGATGAACAGAACATCGCGGGCTTCCAGATTGGTCAGGATCGCCGCCAGATCGCCGGCTCGCGCCAGCACCGGCCCCGAGGTCATGCGGAAATTGACCCCAAGCTCGCGCGCCATGATCTGTGCCAGCGTCGTCTTGCCCAAACCGGGCGGGCCAAAGAACAGCGTGTGATCCATCGCCTTGCCGCGCATCTTGGCGCTTTCGATAAAGACGCGCAGATTGGCCCGCGCCTCGGCCTGACCGACGAATTCGGTCAGGGCCTGCGGGCGCAGGGCACGATCCTCGCTGTCGCTGTCCATCGGCGCGGCGCGCAGGGTGGGGTCGGGTTGGCTCATCCATGCCCCCAGGGGCCGGGGGCGCGACCAGTCATGGCGCGCAGCCGGGCGATCCGCTGTTCGGTCGGGGGGTGGGTCGCGAACAGCTTGTCCATGCGCAGGCCATGCAGCGGGTTGATGATGAACATCGCCGCCGAGGCCGGGTTGCGTTCGGCAGGGACATTCAGGCTGCGCCCGGCAGCCGTCGCGATCCGTTGCAGCGCCGAGGCAAGCGCATCGGGATTGCCACAGATTTCCGCCCCCTCGCGATCGGCCTCGTATTCGCGGGTGCGCGAGATGGCCATCTGCACCATCATCGCAGCCAGGGGCGCCAGCACCATGGCCAGTATCGCGCCGATCCCGCCGCCGCGATCGTCACGACCGCCTGTGAACAACATCAGGTTGCCCATCATGGCGATGGCCCCGGCCATGGTCGCGGTGACCGTCATGGTCAGCGTGTCACGATTCCGGATATGCGCCAGTTCATGGGCGATGACCCCGGCCAGTTCGTCGCGGTTCAGCGCACGCATCAGGCCCTGCGTCACGGCGACGGCGGCGTTTTCGGGATTGCGGCCGGTGGCGAAAGCGTTGGGCTGTTCGGTCGGCAGAAGATAGACCTTGGGCATCGGCAGGCCCGCGCGACGGGCCAGATCGGCGACCATGTGATACAGATCGCCGCCGTCCTGCGGCCCCAGTTCGACGGCGCCTTGCTGGCGCAGGACCATCTTGTCGCTGTTCCACAGCGCGAACATGTTGCCCGCCCCTGCAAACAGCAAGGCAAAGATCGCGCCCCCGGATCCGCCCATCATCCAGCCCAGCAACATGACGATCGCGGTCAGACCCGCCATCAGCATGAAGGTGCGTGCATTTCCGGCCATCGCTTTTATCCTTTCGGCGCCAGCAGCCTCAGCGCTGCGCGGATCAACGCGGCCGTCTGGGCGTCGGGTTCCCTGGCCTGAACCTCGGCCACCACGCTTGCCGCTTCGGATTGAGCGTATCCCAGATTGACCAGCGCCGACAGGGCGTCAGCCGCCGCGCGCGCCGAGACTATGCCACCGTCGGATGAGGGGTGCGCCTCGGTGCCGGCCATCGAGGCCGGCGCCGAGGCGGCGGCTTCGCCGGGCTCGATGCCCGGCGAAGCCGCACCCCCCGCATCGACCGTCAGATCGCCGCCAAGCGCCATGATCGACGGCCCCTTGTCCTTCAGTTCCAGAACGATCCGCTGTGCCAGCTTGGGGCCGACACCCTGCGCCTTGCGCACCGCCGACCAATCGCCAAGCGCAATGGCACGCGACAACCCGTCGGCGCCCAACGTCCCCAGAATGGCCAAAGAAACCTTGGCCCCCACCCCCTGCACGCTGGTCAGCAGCTTGTGCCATTCCTTTTCCAGCAAGCTCTGAAAGCCGAACAGCTGCAACAGATCCTCGCGCACCAGAAGATCGGTATACAAGGCCACCGCCTGACCCGCCGGCGGCAATCCGGCCGAGGTCCGTTCGCTGACATGAACGACATAGCCCACACCGCGCACGTCGATCAGCACGTGATCCCGCGCCCGGTGAAGAATGATTCCCGCGATCCGACCGATCATGCCGCACCCCTTCCCGTCGCCACGCGACGCCTGTTCTGTCCCTGCATGTGATGCGCGTGGCAAATCGCGATGGCCAGCGCATCCGCCGCGTCGGCCGAGGCGAACTGCACGCCGGGCAATTGCACCCGCACCATGTGCTGCACCTGTTCCTTGCCGGCATGGCCAACACCAACCACGGTCTTCTTGACCGCATTGGGGGCGTATTCCCCGACGCTCAGCCCCGCCTCGGCCGGCGCCAGCAGCGCGATCCCCCGCGCCTGTCCCAGCTTCAGCGTGCCGGTCGCGTCCTTGTTCACGAAGGTCTGTTCCACCGCGGCGGTATCCGGACCATGGGCCGCGATCACCTGCGACAGCCCGCGAAACAGGATCGACAATCGCGCCGCCAGCTCCCCGTCATTGCCCGACTGGATCACGCCATTGGCGACATGCCGCAGACGCGGGCCATCCACCTCGATGACGCCCCAGCCCATATTCCTCAGACCGGGATCGATTCCCAGAACCCGCATCGCTGCCCCTCTTGTCATTTTTCAAAGCGTTAGCACGAAAGGCGAACATCGCCTAGGGGGGACGCCTTGTCGCAGGGCATTCGCTTGACTTGCCGGTCCCGATTGGAAACACAAGAAGTAAAACCCAGAAACATGAACAACAGGATCGAGGCCCCATGTCGCCAGCACTGATCGCGCTATTGCCCTTTATCGGCGCGCTGTTGCCAGGTCTGCTGGTCCGGTCGGGGCGCAGCGTTGCCGCGACCGCCAGCGGCACGACCACGCTGATCGCCCTGCTGGGGTTGTTGCTGCACATCCCCGCCGTCATGCGCGGCGAGGAAATCGTGGCACGGTTCGAATGGCTTCCCCTGATCCAGCTGAACGCGAATTTCCGCATAGACGGGCTGGGCCTGCTGTTCGGGATCCTGATCCTGGGGATCGGCCTTCTGATCATCACCTATGCGCGGTTCTACCTGTCGCGCCAGGATTCGGTGGGCAAGTTCTACACCTATCTGATGCTGTTCCAGGGCGCGATGATGGGGATTGTCCTGTCCGACAACATCCTGTTGTTGCTGGTATTCTGGGAACTGACCTCGCTGTCGTCCTTCCTGTTGATCGGCTATTGGCGGCACCTGCCCGCAGGCCGTCAGGGCGCGCGGATGGCGCTGACCGTGACCGGCATGGGCGGGCTTGCGATGATCGCGGGGATGCTGATCCTGGGCCAGATCGCGGGCAGCTATGACATCAGCCAGATCCTGCAATCCAAGGACGCGATCCAGGCCAGCCCGCTTTACCTGCCTGCGCTGATCCTGATCCTGATCGGCGCCTTTACCAAATCGGCGCAGTTCCCGTTTCATTTCTGGCTGCCTCATGCGATGGCCGCCCCGACCCCGGTCAGCGCCTATCTGCACAGCGCGACGATGGTGAAGGCAGGGCTGTTCCTGTTGGCACGGCTGTGGCCGGTGCTGTCGGGCACGCCGGAATGGTTCTGGATCGTGGCGACGACCGGCCTGATCACCATGCTGCTGGGCGCGGCGATCGCGCTGTTCAAGGACGACCTCAAGGCGCTGCTGGCGTTTTCGACGGTCAGCCATCTGGGCCTGATCACCATGCTGCTGGGCTTTGGCACCGAAGAGGCCGCCATCGCCGCCGTGTTCCACATCATCAACCACGCGACCTTCAAGGCCGCGCTGTTCATGACCGCGGGCATCATCGACCACGAAACGGGCACGCGATCCATCGCGAGGCTGGGCGGGTTGCGCAAGCTGATGCCGGTGACATTCCTGATCGGGACCGTCGCAGCATTGTCCATGGCCGGCATCCCGCCGCTGAACGGGTTCCTGTCCAAGGAAATGATGCTGTACGAAGCCAGCCATCTGGATCAGGCGCGACAGCTGTTCATGGTCGTGGCGACGGTCGCGGCGCTGTTTTCTGTCGGGTACTCGCTGCGCTTCATCTTCCATGTCTTTACCGGGCCCGAGCGTGACGACTATCCCCACCACCCGCATGATCCGGGCTTCGGGATGTGGGCCGGTCCCGCACTTCTGGCGGTGCTGGTCGTGCTGATCGGGCTGTTTCCGAACACCATGGCGGGCTGGCTGGTCGATGCCTCGGCCACGGCGGTCACGCAGCACGCGGCGCATTCGCATATCTACCTGTGGCACGGCGTGAACGCGGCGCTGATCATGTCGATCATCGCCATCGCCGGCGGTGCGGCCCTGCTGGGCGGGCATCGCCCGCTGCTGGCCGCCTGGGACGCCGCCCCCCGACCCGAGGCCAAGTCGATCTTCGACGGGCTGCTGCTGGCCTGTGTCCGGGCCGGGCGCGGGCTGACAGACCGGCTGACCAACGGCTCGATGCCGCGCGCGCTGACCGGCTTTACCCTGGCCGCGTTGTTTGCCGGGTGCTACGCGTGGTATACGGGCGCGGCAGGCAAGGTCACGCGACCGATGCTGCCGATCGAGCCTGTGCCCTTCATCGGCTGGCTGCTGGTGATGACGGCGACGGGCTGCATGGTGTTTTTCCACCGGGTGCGCCTGCTGGCGCTGGTTCTGGTGGCAATCGTCGGCCTGATCACTTCGATGTTCTTCGCCTATTTCTCGGCCCCCGATCTGGCGCTGACCCAGATCTCGGTCGAGGTGGTGACGGTGATCCTGCTGCTGCTGGCGCTGAACTTCCTGCCAAAGCGGACGCTGACCGAAACATCGTCCTCGCGGCGGGGCTGGCATGCCTTCGTGGCAACGCTATCGGGCGTGGGCTTCGGGGCGCTGTGCTATGCCATCATGCGCCGCGACTTCGCCTTTGACCCAATCTCGGGCTACATGCTGCAAAACAGCTACAAGCTGGGTGGCGGCGACAATGTCGTCAACGTCATCCTGGTCGATTTCCGTGGCTATGACACGTTTGGCGAGATCACGGTGCTGGGCATCGCCGCCCTGGCCATCTTTGCGCTGACGCAGACGCTGTTGCAGGGCAATTCGGCGCGTCGGCTGCTGAACTGGAAGCACGATCAGGCCCGTGCGGGCGACCGCCATCCGCTGATGCTGGTGATCGCGACGCGGGTGCTGCTGCCGATTTCGCTGGTGGTGGGGATCTTCATCTTCCTGCGGGGCCACAACCAGCCGGGCGGCGGCTTCATCGCCGGTCTGGTCGTCGCGATCGCGCTGCTGATGCAGTACATGGCATCGGGCTATGCCTGGGCACAGACGCGCCAGACCATCCCCTATCACGCGCTGATCGGCGCGGGTGTGGTGGCCGCGGGCGTCACCGGTATCGGGGCCTGGTTCAACGACAAGCCGTTCCTGACCTCGGCCTTCGGCTATTTCAAGCTGCCCTTCCTCGAAGAGATCGAGCTGGCCACCGCCATGGGCTTTGACCTTGGGGTGTTCCTGTGTGTCGTGGGGGCGGTCATGCTGGCGCTGAATTCGCTGTCGCGGATCGCGCGCCGCGCGGGCGAGACCGTGAACGAGAAGCCGATGGATATCGATCTCAGCACCGAACAACAGAAAGGAGCCCTGTGATGGAGCTTCTGGTAGCGACCGCCATCGGCGCCTGCACCGCCGCCGGGATCTATCTGATCCTGCGCCTGCGGACCTTTGCCGTCGTGCTGGGCATGACCATGCTGACCTATGCGATCAACGCCTTCCTGTTCGTCAGCGGGCGTCTGGTGGTCAACAAGCCGCCGATCCTGCATGGTCATGGCGAGGTCCATCTTGCCGATTATACCGACCCGCTGCCGCAGGCCCTGGTTCTGACGGCCATCGTGATCAGCTTCGGCATGACTGCCGTGGTGGTGATGATGTCGCTTGGCGCCTTCATCGAAGGCGGCGATGACCGCATCAACATGCCCAAGGACGACCGCATCATGCCGCCCTTGAAGACCATCGACGACACCAAGCCCGAGGACGAGACCGCATGAACCACTGGCTAACCGCTCCGGTCCTCGTTCCCGCGCTTCTGGGTCCGCTGATGATCCTGTGGATGCGCCACGACCTGCTGCAACAGCGGGTCTTTGGCATCATCGGCAGCATTCTGACGCTGGGTGTCGCGCTGAAACTGAACGCGATGGCGATGGGGGGCGAGGTCATCGTCTATCGCCTCGGCAACTGGTCCGCGCCCTTCGGCATCGTGCTGATGCTGGATCGCCTGTCGGCGATGATGCTGCTGCTGACGGCGCTGCTGGCGCTGGTGGTGCAGCTTTACGGCATCGGTTCGGGCTGGGATCGCAAGGGCTGGCATTTCCATTCGCTGTGGATGTTCCAGGTCATGGGCCTGAACGGCGCCTTCCTGACCGGCGATGCCTTCAACCTGTTCGTCTTCTTCGAGGTGCTGCTGATCGCCAGCTATGGCCTGATGATCCACGGCGGCGGCCCGATGCGCCTGCGCGCGGGCGTGCAATACATCAACTACAATCTCGCCGGATCGGCGCTGTTTCTGGCCGCGCTTGGCACGCTGTATGCCGTGACCGGCACGCTGAACATGGCCGACATGGCCGAGCGCGTGGCGATGATGCCGACCGAGGATACCGCCCTGCTGCGCACCGGCGCGGTGCTGCTGCTGCTGGTCTTCGCGATCAAGGCCGCGATCTTTCCGCTGCATTTCTGGCTGCCCTCGACCTATGCCAACGCGCCCGGCCCGGTGGCCGCGCTGTTCGCGATCATGTCGAAGGTGGGCGTCTATGCGATCATCCGTTTCTTCACGCTGGTCTTTCCCAATGACTCGGTCGTCGAATCCATTGCGACCGACCTGATCCTGCCGGCTGCGCTGATCACCCTGACACTGGGTCAGATCGGGGTGCTGGGCACGCGCAGCCTGACGCGGCTTGCGGCCTATGCCTCGATCGCCTCGATCGGCACGCTGATGATCGTGATCGCGCGTTTTGACGGTCAGGGGCTGACGGCGGGCCTGTATTACCTGATCCATTCGACCCTTGCGGGGGCGGCGCTGTTTCTGGTGGTCGACCTGATCGCGGCGCGGCGCGGAGGTGATTTCTGGCTGCGCCTGCGGCCGGCGATCCTGAATACCGGGCTGATCTCGGCGCTGTTCTTCGCCACCGCCATCGCGGTCGCGGGCCTGCCGCCCCTGTCGGGCTTTTTCGGCAAGCTGATGATCCTGAACGCCACGCAGGACGATCCGTGGATGGCGACCATCTGGACCGTCATTCTGGCAACCTCGCTGATCGCGATCATCGGTTTCGCGCGCGCGGGGTCGATCCTGTTCTGGAAATCGCACGAAATGGACCCCGAGCCGGGCAATGATACCGATGAGGGCGAACGCCCCCGCCGTGGCCCGATCCCGACCAAGCTGGAAACAGACGAGCCGATTCAGGATGTCGGGGACAGCGCCTCGCCCGCGCTGGCCTTCGTGGCGACGGGCACGCTGTTGGCGGGATCGGTGGCGCTGACGCTGTTTGCCGGGCCGATCACGTCCTATCTGCAACAGACGGCCGATCAGTTGACCCAACCCGAACTGTATTACGAATCCGTGCTGCGCCAGCAGGAGGGCTCGCGATGATCCGCCGCATATTTCCCCATCCCTATCTGTCGGCCCTGCTGGTCCTGATCTGGATGTTGCTGGTCAACCGGTTCGCCTGGGGGTCGCTGGTCTTTGCCGTCATCCTCAGCATCGCGATCCCGGCCCTGACCGAACCGTACTGGCCCGATCGCGCCAGACTGCGCAATCCGCTGAAGATCCTGACCTATTTCCTGCTGGTCATCTGGGATATCGTGGTCGCCAACATCCAGGTCGCGCTGATCGTGCTATTCAAGCCGAACCGCAAGCTGCAACCGGCCTGGATCACCGTGCCGCTTGACCTGCGCTCGCCCGAGGCGATCACGGTGCTGGCCGGAACCATCACGCTGACGCCCGGAACGGTCAGTTCGGACCTGTCGCAGGACGGGCATGCCCTGCTGGTCCATTGCCTGCACGCGCCGGACCCCGAATCCATCATCAGCGACATCAAGTCCCGTTACGAAGCCCGCCTGAAGGAGATTTTCGAATGATCGACTATGCGCTTTGGTTCGCCTTCGGCTGTTTCGGCATCGGTCAGCTGTTCTGTCTGTATCGGGTGGTGATCGCACCGGGGGTCAGTGACCGCGTGCTGGCGCTGGACACGATGACGATCAACCTGATCGCGCTGATCGCGCTGTTCGGGATCCTGCATGACACCACCATGTATTTCGAGATCATGATGCTGTTGGCGATGGTCGGCTTCATCTCGACGGTGGCCTATGCCAAGTTCATCCTGCGCGGCGACGTGATCGAGTAAGGGGACGGATATGGAATTCTTCGCAGAGATCCTGATCTCGGTTCTGCTCGTCTGTGGCGGCATCTTCGGGCTGGTCGGGTCCTTCGGGCTGGTCAAGCTGCCAGACCAGATGACGCGGCTGCATGCCCCGACCAAGGCGGCGACGCTGGGGGTCGGCGGCGTACTGATGGCCTCGATGGCGTGGTTCGCCTTTTTCGGCGACCAGCCCAGCTGGCACGAATTGCTGATCACGCTGTTCCTGTTCATGACCGCCCCAATCACCGGGCTGATGCTGGCCAAGGCGCATATGCATCTCAGCTGGCATCCCGATGAACTGCCCCATTGCGGGCGCGACCATGACTGGGCCACCTATGGCAACTCGGCCGATCGCAGCCTGCTGGATGCCCGCGACGAGGCAGGCAGCCAGCGCGATCACCACGAATGATCCGGGACAGGGGCTCCGCCCTGCCCCGGCTGATCCCATGCCCGGTCAGGCGGTAAAGCTGTCGGTATCGGTCAGCGTCGCATAGGCAAAGCCAAGCGCCGACATCAGCGCCGCATGAACCTGCGCTGCGGGCACCGTCACGCCATCATGTTCCAGATCACGGGTGGCGCAGGCGTCCTGAACCACCGTCGTGTCATAGCCGAAATCGCTGGCCGCGCGGGTGGTGGCGTCGATGCACATATGGCTCATGGCGCCGACGATCACGACCTCGGTGATCCCGTCGGCATCCAGCACCTGTTTCAGATCGGTGTTCAGGAACGCGTTGGGATGGTTCTTCACGATCACCGTCTCGTCCGATTGCGGGGCGACGGTCGGGTTGATCCCGACCCCGTCGGAATCGGGTGTGAAGAACGGCGCGTCCTGACTGGGAAAGACGTGCTGGATATGGATCACCCGGTCGCCCTTGGCGCGGGCGCTGTCGATCACCCGCGCGGCATTTCCCGCGGCGGTTTCGATGCCGACCAGTTCATATTTTCCGCCGGGGAAATAGTCGTTCTGGATATCGACGACGACGATGGCGCGTTTGCTCATGGCTTCACCCTTACAGTTGCGATGCGTGAAAATTCATCGGCGGGATCGACAGGTACAATCCCAAGGCCCTATTCCTCGACCACCTCCAACACGCCGGGCACCGCGCGCAGCGCCTGACGGGCGGGCGTGGTCAGGGGCGCGTCATTGGCGACCTCGATCTCGATCAGTTCGTCGCCCTCGCGGATGCGCAGCAGGACCGGCCCGCGCGACCGCGATGAGACGGTGATCTCGGTCTGGATGCGGCCCAGAACCTCGGCCAGTCGCGGGATCGTGTCGGCGCCCTGCATCTCGACGGCCAGACAACCCGCGCCCGCATCGGCGACGGCATCGTCCAGCCGCGCGACGGAATTGGCCAGCATCTTGACCTGATCGCCCGAAGGTTCGACCTTGACCTGCAACACGACATTTTCGCCCGGTTCCAGCCGGTCGCGGGCCGCGTTCAGCAGGTCGCTGAACACGGTCACCTCGTAAAGGCCGGTCGGATCGGACAGGCTGACAAAGGCGTATTGCGTGCCCTTGGCCGATTTCCGTTCCATCCGCGCCGCCACCGTCCCCGCGATCGAGGTGACCAGCGGCCCACCCGCCGCATCGGCGCTGATTTCGGCCAGCGTCTGCACCTTCTTGCGCTTCAGCGCGGGCAGGTAATCATCCAGCGGATGCCCCGAGAGATAGAAGCCGACGGCCTTGTGTTCCTCGCCCAGCTTTTCGGCGGGCAGCCAGACCTGCGCCAGCGCGGGGCGCGGCGGTGGCAGATCCTCGCCCCCGCCAAACAGCGATGTCTGGGCCGAGGCCGCCTGTTCCTGCACCGCAGCCGACCACGCCACCAGCCCGTCCAGCGATTTCAGCACCCTTGCGCGGTTGTCGTCCAGCAGGTCGAACGCCCCGGCACGCGCCAGCATTTCCAGGGGCCGCTTGCCGACGCGCTTCATGTCGACGCGGCGGGCGAAATCGTTGATATCGCGGAAGGGCTGATCGCCGCGCGCCTCGTGGATCAGGCGCATCGCCTCTAGCCCGACGCCCTTCAGCGCCCCAAGCGCGTAATGGATGCGGCCATCCTTCACCGTGAAGCTGGGGGCCGAGCGGTTGACGCAGGGGGGCACGATCTCGATCCCCATGCGGTCGCATTCGCGTTTATAGACGGCCAACTTGTCGGTCAGATGGATATCGCAATTCATCACCGCGGCCATGAATTCGACCGGGTGGTTCGCCTTCAGCCATGCCGTCTGATAGCTGACCACGGCATAGGCAGCGGCGTGGGATTTGTTGAAGCCGTAATTGGCGAATTTCTCCAGCAGGTCAAAGACCTCGCCGGCCTTCTTTTCGGACACGCCGTTCTCGACGCTGCCCTTGATGAATTTCGGGCGTTCCTTGGCCATCTCGGCGGCGATCTTCTTGCCCATCGCGCGGCGCAGCAGGTCGGCGCCGCCAAGGCTGTAGCCCGCCATGACCTGCGCGATCTGCATCACCTGTTCCTGATAGACGATGATGCCCTGCGTTTCGGCAAGGATATGGTCGATGCTGGGGTGGATCGATTCCAGTTCGCGCGCGCCGTTCTTCACGTCGCAATAGGTCGGGATATTCTCCATCGGGCCGGGACGGTACAGCGCGACCAGTGCCACGATATCCTCGATGCAGGTCGGGCGCATACGCCGCAGCGCGTCCATCATGCCGCTGGATTCCACCTGGAACACCGCGACCGTTCGGGCGCTGGCGAACAGGTCATAGCTGGCCTTGTCGTCCAGCGGGATCGCGTTGATCTGGTTCACCGCACCCTCGGGCGGCTGGTACAGTTTGCGCCCGTCGGCAGCGACATGCAGGGGCCGCCCGCCGCCATTGATCAGATCGACGGCGTTCTGGATGACGGTCAGCGTCTTGAGGCCCAGAAAGTCGAATTTGACCAGACCGGCCTGTTCGACCCATTTCATGTTGAACTGGGTCGCGGGCATGTCGGATGCCGGATCGCGATACAGCGGCACCAGCCGGTCCAGCGGGCGGTCCCCGATCACCACCCCGGCCGCATGGGTCGAGGCGTTGCGATACAGCCCCTCGATCTTTTCGGCGTAATCCAGCAGGCGGCCGACGACCTCTTCCTTGGCGGCCTCGCGCAGGCGGGGTTCGTCGGCGCGGGCCTTGGTGATGCTGACGGGTTTCACGCCCTCGACCGGGATCATCTTGGACAGCCGGTCCACCTGCCCGAATGGCAGTTGCAGCACCCGTCCCACATCGCGCACCGCGGCCTTGGACAGCAGGGCGCCGAAGGTGATGATCTGGCCGACCTTGTCCTTGCCATATTTTTCCTGAACGTATCGGATCACCTCTTCGCGGCGGTCCATGCAGAAGTCGATGTCGAAATCCGGCATGCTGACGCGTTCGGGGTTCAAAAAGCGTTCGAACAGCAGGCTGTAGCGCAGCGGATCCAGATCGGTGATGGTCAGCGCATAGGCCACAAGGCTGCCCGCGCCCGACCCCCGCCCCGGCCCGACCGGGATGTCATGTTCCTTGGCCCAGCCGATGAAATCGGCCACGATCAGGAAATAGCCGGGAAAGCCCATCTGTTCGATGATGCCCAGTTCGAAATCCAGCCGCTTCTGATAATCCTCGACGCTGACCGCGTGGGGGATCACCTTCAGACGGGCCTGCAACCCCTCATTGGCCTGGCGGCGCAGCTCGGCCACCTCGTCATCGGCGAATTTGGGCAGGATCGGCGCGTGCTTGGCAACCGCAAAGGCACAGCGCCGGGCGATCTCGACGGTGTTATCCAGCGCCTCGGGCAGGTCCGCGAACAGCACGGCCATTTCTTCGGGCGATTTGAAGTAATGCTGCGGGGTCAGACGCCGACGCGGCTGCGACTGATCGACATAGGCCTTTTCGGCGATACAGATCAGCGCGTCATGCGCCTCGTAAAGATCCGGCTTGGGGAAATAGACATCATTGGTCGCGACCAACGGCAATTCCTGCGCATAGGCCAGTTCGATCAACCCGGCCTCGGACAGGGCCTCGGGTTCGGGCAGCTTGCCGTTTTCGCCCGGATGGCGCTGCAATTCGACGTAAAGCCGCGTCGGGAACGCCTTGGCAAGCCGATCGGCCAGCAGCGCGGCCTTGTCCTTCTGTCCCTGCGCGATCAACTGGCCCAACGGTCCCTGCGCACCGCCCGTCAGACAGATCAGCCCCTCGGACCTTTCGCACAGCTCATCCAGGGTGACATGCGGCAGGTCCGGCCCGTCGCGCATGTAAAGGCAGGTCGACAGCGACATCAGGTTCAGCCAGCCCTGCTGATCCTGCGCCAGCAGGACGATGGGGCCGGTCACGTCGGCCTGCAGGGTGACCTGACAGCCGATGATCGGCTGCACCCCCTTGTCCATCGCCTTCACGCTGAATTCCAGCGCCGCGAACATGGCGTTGGTATCGGTCAGCGCGACCGCGGGCATGCCCGCATCGGCGGCAAGCGCCGGCAATTTGCCTACGGGAATCGCACCTTCCAGCAAGGAATGCTCGGAATGTGTGCGCAGATGGATGAATCGGGGGGATTTCGTCGCCATGGCCGCAAGGTTATCGCAGCCTGACCAAACAGCGCAATTGCCCAAACGCCAAACGTCACGCTATGGAGGTCAGGGTTTTGACCGGAGGGACAAATTTGACGAAGGCTGCGGTGTTCCGGGCGGAAGGGATCGGCAAGTCCTATCCGGGCGTGCGCGCCAATGACGATGTCAGCTTTTCGGTCGGCAGCGGGCGGATCCACGCGCTGCTGGGCGAAAACGGTGCCGGCAAATCGACATTGGTCAAGATGATCTACGGCCTTGTCCGCCCCGATGACGGACGGATGCTGCTGAACGGCCAGCCGCATGACCCCTCGGACCCGCGTGCGGCGCGTGCGGCGGGCGTGGCGATGGTGTTTCAGCATTTCAGCCTGTTCGATGCCCTGACCGTCGCCGAGAACATCGCGCTTGGCATGGAAAATCCGCCTCCGCGCCGCGAATTGGCCGAAAGGATCAGGAAGGTCAGCCATGATTTCGGCCTGCCCCTGAACCCCGCGCGCCGCGTCGTCACCCTGTCCGCCGGTGAGCGTCAGCGGGTCGAGATCATCCGCTGCCTGTTGCAGGACCCGCGGCTTCTGATCATGGACGAACCGACCAGCGTCCTGACCCCGCAAGAGGCCGACCTGCTGTTCGCGACCCTGCGCAAACTGGCCGATCAGGGCACCGCGATCCTGTATATCAGCCACAAGCTGGACGAGATCCGCACCCATTGCGACAGCGCCACGATCCTGCGTCACGGCAAGGTCGTTGACAGTTGCAACCCGCGCGACCACTCGGCCCGCGAACTGGCGGCGATGATGGTCGGCGGCGAAATGCGCGTGATCGACCGCAGCGGCCGGAATGCGGGCGATGTGCTGCTGCGCCTGTCGAACCTGTCGCTGCCCGCCCCCACGGCCGAGGGTACGGCGCTGAAAAATATTGCGCTGACGCTGCACGCTGGCGAAATTCTAGGCATCGGCGGCGTTGCGGGCAACGGGCAGGAAGAACTGCTGGCCGCCCTGTCGGGCGAACTGCGCAGCGCACCCGGCACCGTGGTGCTGGAAGGTGACGATCTGGGCGGCGCGGGCCCCGAAACACGCCGCAAGGCCGGTCTGCTGGCCGCGCCCGAAGACCGTCTGGGCCATGCCGCCGTGCCGGATTTCAGCCTGACCGAAAACACCCTGCTGACCGCCGGGCCGCGCAAGGGTCTGGTCCGCAACGGCCTGATCGACAATGCCGCCGCCCGCCGCTTTGCGCAGGATGTGATCCGCGAATTCGACGTGCGCACCCCCGGCCCCCATACCGCCGCCCGTGCCCTGTCGGGCGGCAACCTGCAGAAATTCGTCATCGGCCGCGAGGTGATGCAGGCCCCGCGCGTGCTGGTCGTGAACCAGCCGACATGGGGCGTCGATGCCGGGGCCGCCGCCGCCGTGCGCCAATCGCTGCTGGATCTGGCACGATCCGGCGCGGGCGTGATCGTCATCTCTCAGGATCTGGACGAATTGATCGAACTTTCCGACCGCTTCTGCGCCCTGAACGAAGGCCGCCTGTCCGACCCGCGCCCGACCGAGGGGCTGACTCTGGATGAAATCGGCCTGATGCTGGGCGGCGCACATGGCATGGAGGTGGCGCAGATATGATCCGTCTGGTTCCCCGTGCCGAGGCCTCGGCCGCATGGCAATTCGCGACCCCGCTGCTGGCGGTTCTGGCCACGATGCTGACCGGCGGATTGCTGTTCGCGGTGATGGGCTATGATCCGGTCGCGGCCATCCGCACAATTTTCTGGGATCCGCTGTTCGGCATGGCCTCCAGCTATTCGCGGCCGCAATTGTTGGTCAAGGCAGCGCCGCTGATCCTGATCGCCTCGGGATTGGCGATCGGGTTTCGCGCCGGCATCTGGAATATCGGCGCCGAGGGACAATACATCATCGGCGGCATCACCGGCGCCGCCGTCGCACTTGCCGCCTACCCGTCCGAGGGGATGTGGATCTTTCCCGCCATGGTCATAGCGGGAGCGATGGGTGGATGGGCCTGGGGCATGATCCCCGCCTTGCTGCGCAACTGGTTCGGCGCATCCGAAATACTTGTGTCGCTGATGCTGGTCTATGTGGCCGAACGGGTCGCGGCGTGGATGGCCTTCGGGCCGATGAAGAACCCCGAGGGCTTTGGCTTTCCGGGGTCGCGCAACCTGCAACAATATCCTGCTGCGGCGAATCCCGAACTGATTGCCGGGACCGGCGCGCATTGGGGCGTCGTGGCCGCCGCGGCCGCCGTTCTGGTGACGTGGTTCCTGATGAGCCGCCACATCCGCGGATTTCACATCCGCGCCGCCGGGCTGGCCCCCCGCGCCGCCCGCTTTGCCGGCGTGCGTCCCGGAACCCTTGTCGCCTTTTGCCTTGGCCTGTCGGGGGCCTTTGCCGGCATGGCGGGCCTGTTCGAAGTCGCGGGCCCGGCAGGCCAGATCACCGACAGCTTCGGATCTGGCTATGGCTTTACCGCGATCATCGTGGCCTTTCTGGGGCGCCTGAACCCGGTCGGCATCCTGCTGGCGGGGCTGCTGCTGGCCCTGACCTATATCGGGGGCGAGCTGGCCCAGCTGACCCTGCAACTGCCCGCCGCCACGGTTCAGGTCTTTCAGGGGATGCTGCTGTTCTTCCTGCTGGGTTTCGACCTGCTGACCCGGTTCCGCATCGCAAGAAGGATCACGGCATGATCGATCCACTGTCCGTTTTCCTGCTGCTACTGGCCGCCGCCACGCCGATCCTGTTCGCCGCGCTTGGCGAACTGATCGTGGAACGCGCGGGCGTGCTGAATCTGGGCGTCGAGGGGATGATGATCACCGGCGCCCTTGCCGGGTTTGCCGCCGCTCATGCGACCGGAAGCCCGATCATCGGCTTTGTCGCCGCCGCCATCGCCGGCGCGGCGACCGCGATGATCTTCGCGGCCCTGACCCAGTTCCTGCTGGCCAATCAGGTCGCCTCGGGGCTTGCCCTGACGCTGTTCGGGCTTGGCCTTGCGGCGCTGTTCGGCAAACCGCTTGAGGGGATCAAGGCGCCGCCCATGACCCCCGGCCCGTTCCGCGTCAACTGGATCGTCTGGCTGGGCCTGCTGATGGTGCCGGTCGTCTGGTGGTTCCTGAACCGCACCCGCCCCGGCTTGATCCTGCGCGGCGTCGGCGAAAACCACGATGCCGCCCACGCGCTTGGCTATTCGGTGCGCGGCGTCCGCATCGCGGCCATCGGTTTCGGCGGCGCGATGGCCGGGATTGGCGGGGCCTTCATCTCGATCGCGACGGTCCTGCAATGGACCGAAGGGATGACCGCCGGCGCAGGCTGGATCGCATTGGCCATCGTGGTCTTTTCCAACTGGTCCGCACCTGGCGTTCTGGCCGGGGCCTGGCTGTTTGGCGGCGTCACCGTGCTGCAGCTGCGCCTGCAGGCGGCCGGGGTCGATGTGCCGGTGCAACTGCTGTCGATGGCGCCCTACCTGGCGACGATCTTCGTGCTGGTGCTGATCTCGGCCCGGCAGAAATACAGCCGCCGCGCGGGCGGCACCGCGCCCGGTTCGCTGGGGCAGAATTTCCACGCCCTGCGCTAGACGCCGGGCACCAACAGAGAGGGAAACATGAACCGCAGAGATCTTATCGCAAGTGTCGCCGCCATGACCGTCAGTCTGGCCGCCCCAGCCTTTGCACAGGATGAGCCGCTGAAAGTCGGTTTCATCTATGTCGGTCCGGTGGGCGATGGCGGCTGGACCTATCAGCACGATCTGGGCCGTCAGGCGATCGAGGCGGAATATGGCGACAAGGTGGAAACCACCTTCATCGAAAGCGTCCCCGAAGGCGCCGATGCCGAACGCGCCCTGACCCAGCTGGCACTGGCCGGCAACAAGCTGATCTTCGCGACCAGCTTCGGCTTCATGGACCCGGTGATGAATGTCGCCGCAAAATTCCCCGACGTGAAATTCGAACACGCCACCGGCTACAAGCGCGCCGACAACGTCGCCACCTATGACGCACGATTCTACGAAGGCCGCGCGGTGATGGGCACGATCGCGGGCCACATGACCGAATCGAACAAGATCGGCTACATCGGCTCCTTCCCGATCCCCGAGGTCATTCAGGGCATCAACAGCTCGTTCATCCACGCCAGGAAGGTGAACCCGGATGTCGAGATGAAGATCGTCTGGGCCTATAGCTGGTTCGATCCCGCCAAAGAGGCAGACGCCGCGTCCGCCCTGCTGGCAGAAGGTGTCGATGTGATCCTGCAGCACACCGACTCGACCGCGCCATTGGCCAAGGCACAAGAGGCCGGTGCCATCGGCTTCGGGCAGGCATCGGACATGTCGAACTTCGCACCCAGCCCGCGCGTTTCGTCGATCATCGACAACTGGGCCCCCTATTACGTTCAGCGTGTCGGCGCGGTTCTGGACGGCACCTGGGAATCCAAGGCGACATGGGCCGGTATCAACGAGGGCGAAGTCGAGATCGGTGAGATCACCGATGCCGTGCCCGCTGATGTGAAGGATGCGGCGCTGGCCCTGAAAGACCAGATCGCCTCGGGCGAGTATCACCCGTTCACCGGTCCGCTGAACAAAGCCGATGGCAGCGTCTGGCTGGCTGACGGCCAGACCGCGACAGACGAGGAACTGTCCGGCATGAACTTCTATGTCGAAGGCATCGACGCCGAGATCCCGCAATAAGCGACAGAAAAAGGATGGGGGCGCTGCCCCCCGGTCCTGCGGACCTCCCCCCGGGATATTTTGACCAAGGCAAAAAACATGACGCCCCGCTTCCAAAAGGAAACGGGGCGCTTTGCCTTGGACGGTCATCGGCGTCCCCGCCTGTACCGTAAGGTCATTGCTACACGCGAATCATGAATAAGGGCTTAATACAGATTGCCTTGGTCCAAATATCCTGCGGGGGAGTCGCGCGCGCAGCGCGTGACGGGGGCGCAAAGCCCCCTGCCACCGTTGCCGAAATCGTTCAGGCCGCGGGCATCCGCGACTCGACCATGCCTGCATACCAACTGGACCCCGCGGGGATCGCCTCGTCGTTGAAATCATAGGCGGGATGGTGGACCATCGCGGTATCGCCATTGCCTACCCAGATATAGGCGCCCGGCCGTTCGTTCAGCATATAGCTGAAATCCTCGCCTCCCATCATCGGGACCATGTCCATGTCGACCCGGTCGGAAATGGCGCGGGCTACAGCCGCAGCCCATTCGGTCGCTTCTGTGTCGTTCGAGGTGACAGGATAGCCGCGCTGGTAATCGACCGCCGCGGTCGCGCCCATGGCCGCCGCGATATTGGTGGCGACGCGGGTGATCCCCTCTTCCAGCTGGGCGCGAACCTCGGCGTCAAGGCTGCGGGCGGTGCCCTTCAGCTTGACCACCTGCGGGATCACGTTATGCGCCGTCGAATCCGTCGAAACCACGCAGACCGAGATCACCGCATTCTGCAGCGGATCGACATTGCGCGCGACCACCGACTGCAGCGCGACGATGATCTGGGCCGCCGCCAGGGTCGTGTCGATACATTCATGCGGCTTGGCCGCGTGGCCGCCCTTGCCGGTGACGGTGATGTCGAACTGATCGGCCGCCGCCATCATCGCACCGGGTTTGATCGCAAAGCTGCCCACCGGCATGCCGGGCATGTTGTGCATCCCGTAAAATTCCTGAATGCCCCAGCGATCGACCAAGCCGTCCTTGACCATGGCATCGCCACCGGCGCCGCCCTCTTCGGCGGGCTGAAAGATCATGATGGCCGTGCCGTCGAAATTCCGTGTTTCCGCCAGATATTTCGCCGCACCCAACAGCATCGCGGTGTGCCCGTCATGTCCGCAGGCATGCATCTTGCCCGGCGTCTTCGAGGCATATTCGGCCCCGGTCTGTTCATGGATCGGCAAGGCGTCCATATCGGCACGCAGGCCGATCACGCGCCCCTTGCTGTCGGTCTTGCCACGGATCACCGCCACGACGCCGGTTCGGCCCACACCCTCGGTCACCTCATCGCATCCGAACTCTCGCAACAATTCGGCCACACGGCCCGCTGTCCGGTGGACATCGTAAAGAAGCTCTGGGTGTTCGTGGAAATCCCGTCGCCAGGCAGTGATTTCGGGCAGCAGTTCGGCAAAGCGGTTCTTGATCGGCATGATGATCTCCTTCCCGGGAAGGATGGTCAGTTTGTGCAGGCTGTGCAAGCCGCAGCTGCCATGAGGCGGCCCGCTTTCGGCCCGCGTGTCAGGAATGTGTCACCGGGTCGATCAGCACGCGATGGCCCGGTGCGACCTGTCGATAGACAGACGGGCGGGCCACGTGATCGACCGGGTGGATAGGCGAGGGGATCGGGCGGAAATTCAGATCCTTGCTGATCTTGCGCTGACGGGGGTCGGCGACGGGCACTGCCGACATCAGCTGGCGGGTATAGCTGTGCTGCGGGTTCTCGAACACCTGCTGGCGGGTCCCGATCTCGACGATGCGGCCCAGATACATCACGCCGACATGGTGGCTGACACGTTCGACCACGGCCATGTCGTGGCTGATGAACAGCATCGAGATACCCATGTCCTGCTGCAGTTCCATCAGCAGGTTCAGGACCTGCGCCTGAACGCTGACATCCAGCGCGCTGACGGCCTCGTCCGCGACGATCAGCTTGGGGTTCAGGGCCAACGCACGGGCGATGGCGATGCGCTGACGCTGGCCGCCGGACATTTCATGTGGATAACGGCGCATGAAACTGCGCGGCAGTTCGACCCTGTCGAACAGCTGCGCGATGCGGTCCTGCCGCTCGCCGCGATTGCCGATGCCGTAATTCTGCATCGGCTCGGCCACCTGATCATACAGTTTCATATGCGGATCGAGGCTGGCGAAGGGATCCTGAAAGATCATCTGCATATCGCGACGCGCCTTGCGCAGACCCGATTGCGACAGGGCCAGAACATCGGTGCCATCAAGGCTGACATGCCCCGATTGCGGATCGACCAGCCGCAGGATCGACCGGCCACAGGTCGATTTGCCGCAGCCCGATTCTCCGACCAGCGACATGGTTTCACCGGCGTTGATGGTAAAGCTGACATCCTCGACCGCGTGGACATTGGCCACGGTGCGGCGCAGCAGCCCCCCCTTGACGGCAAAGCGGGTGATCAGGTTTTCGACCTTCAACAGCGGCTTGGGATCGGCGACGATGATCGGTTCGGGGGCGCCGACGCTGCCGTCGCGCATCAGGCGCAGCCTTTCGGGCGCGGGCTTTCCGGTCATCTCGCCCAGCCGTGGCACGGCGGCCAGCAACATCTTGGTATAGTCTTCGCGCGGTTCCTCGAAAATCTGTTCGACCGGGCCTTCCTCGACCTTGTCGCCGCGATACATCACGACAACGCGATCGGCCATCTGCGCCACGACCGCCATGTCATGGGTGATGAACAGAACGGCAATCTGCTTTTCGCGCTTCAACCGGTCGATCAGGGCCAGAATCTCGGCCTGGATGGTGACGTCCAGCGCGGTGGTCGGTTCGTCGCAGATCAGCAGGCGCGGCTCGCAGGCCATGGCGATGGCAATGACCACGCGTTGCCGCATGCCCCCCGACAATTCATGCGGATACTGGTCCATGCGCCGTTCGGGTTCAGGGATGCGGACCTGTTTCAAGATCTCCAGCGCGCGGGCGCGGGCGGCCTTCTTGTCCAGGCCGCGATGGGCGATCAATCCCTCGGTCAGCTGATCCCCGACGGTAAAGACCGGGTTCAGTGCGGTCATCGGTTCCTGAAAGATCATGCCGATCTGGTTGCCGCGAATGTCCCGCATCGCGGGTGTCGATTGCTGCGCCAGATCGATGGGCGCGCCATTGCCCGGATCGAACATCAACCGCCCCTTTGCGATGTCGCCGCCGCCGAATTCCACCAGCCGCATCAGAGAAAGCGAACTGACCGATTTGCCGGACCCGGATTCGCCCACGACGCAAACGCATTCACCGGGTTTGATGTCAAAGCTGATATCCTTGACGCCCACCACCACGCCGTCATGCGTCGGGAATTCGACCCGCAGATTCTGTATGGAAACAAGGGGGTTCTGGTCCAGCATCGCGACGGCTCCGACAGGGGGCATTCCGGGCAGGCTAGCGGCGGGTCTGCAAAAGTCAAAGTGGAAAGCAGTGTCACGCAAGCGTGTAATAAAGCTTGCTTTCCAAATTGGCATGGACTGAAATCGACCCATTCCGCAGGGACGACGGGACAGGCCACCCCGCACAAAGACGGGAGACGGGATGACGAACAAGAAGCCGCGAAAGGCTTGGGATCACCACCCCATCACAGTCCTGCGGGTCCAGACACCCAACAGGAGCAAGCGATGAAACTGAAAACCTTGTTGATGAGCGCGGCGGCCACAATGACGCTTGCGCCCGCGGCGATGGCCGAACGAGGTGCCGATGGGCAGGTCAATGTCATCATGTGGCAGGCCCCCTCGACCATGAACCTGTATCTGTCCAGCGGGACCAAGGACATCATTGCCGCCAGCATGGCGTTGGAGCCTCTTGCCAGCTTTACCCCCGATGGCACGCTGGCCCCGCGTCTGGCGACCGAACTGCCGTCCCTGGAAAATGGCGGCATCTCGGAAGATCTGAAAACGGTCACATGGAAGCTGAAGGAAGGCATCAAATGGTCGGACGGCACCGATCTGACCGCCGATGATGTCGTGTTCACCGCCAATTACTGCATGCATCCCGAAGGCGGCTGCGCACAGCTGGCGAAATTCGAGGGGGTCGAAAGCGTCGAGGCGGTCGATCCGCTGACCGTGAAGGTCACGTTCACCGAACCGCATCCTGACCCGTTCTCGGCCTTTGTCGGCGGGCAATCCCCGATCCTGCAAAAGGCGCAGTTCGAACAATGCATCGGCGCGGCGGCCCCGACCTGCACCGAACAGAATTTCAACCCGATCGGCACCGGGCCGTTCAGGGTGGTCGAGTTCAAGACCAATGACGTCATCACCTTCGAGGCCAATCCCGAATACCGCGAGGCCGACAAGCCGTCTTTCGCGACCCTGACCATGAAGGGCGGCGGCGATGCGGCGGCGGCGGCGCGGTCGGTTCTGGAAACCGGCGAATTCGATTATGCCTGGAATACCCAGCTGGCCCCCGAAGTGCTGGCCGGGATGGAAGCGAATGGAAAAGGCCATGTCCAGGCCGCCTTCGGCAGCCTTGTGGAACGTCTGCATATCAACCTGACCGACCCGTCCTCGTCCCTGCCCGAGGGCGAACGCTCGACCACGCAGCACCCGCATCCGTTTCTGACCGACGCGGCGGTGCGCAAGGCGCTGTCCATGGCCATCGACCGCGAATTGCTGACCGAAATCGGCTACGGCCAGGCCGGCAAACCGACCTGCAATCTGGTTCCCGCACCTGCGGCCTGGGCTTCGGACAATACCGAATGCCTGACCCAGGACATCGAGGGGGCCAAGGCGCTGCTGGACGAAGCAGGCTGGGTGCCGGGCGGCGACGGCGTGCGTGAAAAGGACGGCGTGCGGCTGTCGATAGTCTATCAGACCTCGGTCAACGCGGTGCGTCAGGACTTTCAGGCGCTGATCAAGCAGTGGTGGTCGGAAATTGGGGTGGAAACCGAACTGAAGACCGTCGATGCCTCGGTCTTCTTCGGCAGCGACGCGGGCTCGCCCGACACGTTGCAGAAATTCTATGCCGATGTCGAAATGTACGCCAACAACTTCGAGGGCAACAACCCCGAGCCCTATCTGGCCAAGAACACCTGCGACAAGGCCCCCGGCCCCGACAATCAGTGGCAGGGCGAAAACACCAGCCGTTTCTGCGATCCGGCCTATGACGAACTGGTCGCCGAGCTGGGCAAGACCGTCGATCTGGAAGCCCGCGGCAAGCTGGGTCAGCAGATGAACGACCTGATCACCAAGGACAGCAACGCGATCATCCCGCTGGTCTATCGCGGCACCGCCTCGGCCGTCAGCGACACCCTTGGCGGGGTCGAACTGAACGCCTGGGACACCGAATTGTGGAACGTCGCCGACTGGTATCGCAAGACGGAATGATCTGACCCCGACCCTGCCCCCGCCCGCAATCCGGGCGGGGGCATCTGATGACGACAGAAGACGGACCTGGACTTGATGAAGACTGCGCTTATCTCGGCACTTGCGATCATGACGGCGGCCCCCGCCCTGGCCGAACGGGGGGCGGATGGCGATCTGCGTGTCCTTTACTGGCAGGCCGCGTCGGTCCTGAACCCCTATCTGTCAACCAGCGCCAAGGATGTCGAACCGGCTTCGCTGGTGCTGGAACCCCTGGCCATCGTCGCGGCGGACGGATCCTATCAGACCGTGTTGGCCGAAGAGATCCCCAGCATCGAAAATGGCGGTATCGCCGCTGATTACAGCGCGGTCACCTGGCGCCTGAAGCCCGGTCTGACCTGGTCCGATGGCAGCCCGGTCACCGCCGAGGACGTGAAATTCACCGCCGATTACTGCATGGCGCCCGGCTTTGGCTGCGCGGTTCTGGCCGAGTTCGAGGGCATTTCCAAGGTCGAGGTCATCGACGACCTGACCGTACGGCTCAGCTTTGATCAGCCCAGGTTTCAACCGCTTCAAGCCTTTCTGGGTCAGCGCACCCCGATCCTGCAAAAGGCACAGTTTCAGGACTGCCTGGGCGCGGCGGGCGCCAGTTGCAGCGCCCAGAATTTCGGCCCCATCGGCACCGGCCCATTCCGCGTGACGCAGTTCAATCCCGGCGACGTGGTCCAGTTCGACGCGAACCCGAATTACCGCGATGCCGCCAAGCCCGCCTTTGCCCGCGTCACCATCAAGGGGGGCGGCGATGCCATGGCCGCCGCGCGGGCCGTTCTGGAAACCGGCGAGGTCGATTTCGCCTGGAACCTGCAACTGCCCCCAGAGGCGATCGCCCAGATGGAAAGCGCGGGCAAGGGTCAGGTCTATACCGCCTTCGGCACGATGGTCGAACGGATCGAGCTGAACCAGACCGATCCCTCGGCCGATCTGCCTGCCGAGGAACGCGCCACCAGCGCCCACCCGCATCCCTTCCTGTCCGATCCGGCGGTGCGCAAGGCGCTGTCCATGGCGATCGACCGCCCGATCATCGCGGAACTGGCCTATGGCCCCGCGGGTCAGCCGACCTGCACCATCACGCCCACCCCGCAGGAATATGTCACCGATGATGACAGCTGCCTGACCCAGGATATCGCCGGGGCCAAGGCGCTGCTGGATCAGGCGGGCTGGGTGCCCGGTGGCGACGGCGTGCGCGAAAAGGACGGCGTGCGCCTGCAGGTCCTGTTCCAGACCAGCGTGAACTCGGTCCGGCAAGACGTGCAATCTCTGGTCAAGCAATGGTGGTCAGAGATCGGCGTCGCGACCGACCTGAAAACCGTCGAGGGGTCGTCCTTCTTTGGCGGCGACCCGGAAAACCCCGACTCGCTGGCGCGGTTTCTGGCGGATGTGCAGATGTATACCGATGCCTATTACCAACCCGATCCCGCGTCGTTCCTGAACGAATTCACCTGCGCCTCGATCCCGCGCCCCGACACGCAGTGGCAGGGCAGCAATTCGCCCCGCTTCTGCGATCCGGTCTATGATGAACGGATGGACCTGCTGCACCAGACAGCCGCCTCGGCCGACCGTCAGCAATTCGCGCGCGAGATGGTCGCGATGATCACGACCGAAGGCCATGTCATGTTGCCGCTGATCCATCGCGGCATGGTCCTGGCCCGCGCCAACAGCCTGCAGGGCACCGCCCCCAACGGATGGGAAGGATCGCTTTGGAACATCGCAGATTGGTCACGGGCCAAGTAACCCCGCCTTATCGGAGCCGCCGATGCTGACATTCACCATCCGCCGACTTCTGCTGGCGATCCCGACCCTGATTTTCATCTCTCTGGTGATTTTCCTGCTGCTCGAGGCATCGCCCGGCGACCCCTTGGGCGACGTGCCGCTGACAGTGCCCCCCGAGGTCAAGGAAAAGATGCGCGAGGCGCTGGGGCTGGGGCAGGCCTGGTACATCCGCTATGTGCTGTGGCTGAAACAGTTCTTCTGGGTCGAACCGCTGTACTGGTTCGATCAGGCCTTCGGAACCGGCTTCAGCGACGGCATGCAGCGCATCATCAGCTTTCAGTCGCGCAGCCCGGTCTTCGACGTGATCGCGCAGCGCGTGCCGCAGACGCTGATCGTGGTCGGCATGTCCTATCTGGTCGGGGTGATGATCGCGATTCCGATCGGCATCCTGTCGGCCTACAAGCAATATTCCTGGTTCGACCAGCTGGGCACCTTCGTGTCGATGATCGGCTTCTCGATGCCGACCTTCTTTACCGGCGTCGTCCTGATCATCATCTTCGGGGTCAAGCTGCAATGGTTCCCCTCGGTCTATGACACCACATTGGAGGTGCGCGACTGGGACAGCTTTCTGGCGCAGGTGCGGCAGATGGTGATGCCTGTGGCGGTGCTGGCACTGTATAATGCCGCGCAGATCAGCCGTTTCATGCGCGCTTCGATGCTGGACAATCTGGGACAGGATTACGTGCGCACCGCTCGTGCCAAGGGCCTGGGCGAACGAACCGTGGTGCTGAAACATGTGCTGCGCAACAGCCTGATCCCGGTGGTCACGGTGATCGCACTTGGCCTGCCCACGGTCTTTGGCGGTGCGATCATCACCGAACAGGTGTTCAAGGTGAACGGGCTGGGCCAATTGCTGATCAGCGCCATCCACGCCAATGACATCCCGATGGTGCTGACCCTGACCTTCATCTTCGCGATCCTGATCGTGACCTTCACCCTGATCGCCGACATTCTCTATGGCGTTCTGGACCCAAGGATCCGCTATGACTGAGACCGACCGCCAGCGCGCCCTGAACACCGCGGAACTGATCGACGAAACAGCCGCGGCCGCCCCCGTCACATCGGAACTGCCGCCCGAGGACCCGGTTCAGTCAGGTGCCCCACCCCGCAGCCAGTGGCGCGATATCTGGCGCCAGTTCCGCAGCCACCGGGGCGCGATGATCGCGCTGATCCTGTTCGTGTCGATCCTGCTGTTCGTGTCGGTCGGTCCGCTGATCTGGACAGTGGATCCGACCTATGTCGACATCCGCGCGCGCAATTCGGGCTTTACCCCGGCGCATCCCTTCGGCACCGATCAGCTGGGCCGCGACATTCTCGCACGCCTCATGGCGGGGGGGCGCGTGTCGATCGCCGTTGGGCTGACGGCGATGCTGATCGCGATCTTTCTGGGCAGCCTGATCGGAGTTCTGTCCGGCTATTTCCGCCGTCTTGACGCGCCACTGATGCGCCTGACCGAGCTTTTTCTGGCCCTGCCCCTGCTGCCCTTGCTGCTGCTGATGGTCACGCTGTTCCGGGAACCCCTGTCGCAAAGCTTCGGGCCCGCGATGGGGATCTTCATCCTGATCGTCTCGGCCATCGGCGCGACCAGCTGGATGCAATCGGCCCGGATCGTCCGCGGCGATGTCTTGGGCCTGAAGGAACGCGAATTCATCCTGGCCGCCAAATCCATCGGCACCCCGCCCACCCGCATGATCTTGCGCCACGTGCTGCCAAATGTGCTGTCCCCCATCATGGTCGCGGCAACGCTTGGCATCGCCACGGCGATCATCACCGAAAGCGCACTCAGCTTTCTGGGGTTGGGCTTTCCACCCGATTTCCCAACCTGGGGTCGATTGCTGTTCGACGCAGTCGATCAGATGGTCCTTTACCCCAGCAGGGTGATCTTGCCGGGCATCTTCATTTCGATGACGGTGCTTTGCGTGAACTATATCGGCGACGGGCTGCGCGATGCGATGGATCCGCGCATCAGGGGCAGATGAGGGGGCGCCGCCCCCGTCCCTGCGGGACTCCCCCGGGATATTTTTGGCACAGAAGATGGGCATCTCTTGTGCCGAAATATCCTCGGGGGTGAACTGACCGCAGGTCAGGAGGGGGCAGACAGCCCCCTTCCTTCTTTGTCAGTAAGCGGCGCTGCCGCTGCCTGCGGGCAGGGCGCCGTAAGGCAGCCAGATCGTCTTGGTCCGGGTCGCGTGGCGCAAGAACAGCTCGCCCTGTGCGTCATGCTTGGTCCAGTCGCGATGGGCTGGCGACCACACGGGCTTCAGGTTCCCACCGGCGGCCTGTTCGATACGGGTCAACCCGTCACGGCTGCCGACATACCACATGGCCGCGACAGCATCATGGGCAGCTGCGGTCTGGGCCAATTCATCCTTTGCCCCTGTCAGGATGTTGACGACGCCGCCCGGCAGGTCGGAGGTGTCAAAGACCTGATAAAGTTCGGCCAGGGCCAGCGGATCGTCCTGTGCGCCAATCACGACCGTGCTGTTGCCCATGGCAATGGCCGGAAGGACCAGCGACATGAACGCCGCCAGCGGCTGCGCATTCGGGCAGGCGATCGCCATGACACCGTAAGGTTCGGGCAGCACATTGACCAGATGTCCGGGCTTGGCCTGCACATTCGCGCCGTCGAACTTGTCGGCCCAGGCGGCGTAGTGGAACGCCCGGGCGATCGCCGTGTCGATTTCGGCCTTGCTGGTCAGGCGCTGGAAATCGTCGGCGCGGGCCGCAAGGTTCTCGGCGATGTAATACAGCACCTGTGCACGGGCATGGCCGCCCATCGCAGCCCATTTGCCGGATTTCGTCGCCGCCTCGACCGCGTTGCGCATGTCCTTGCGGTTGGCAAGCGGCGCAAGGCCGCCAGGAACCGTGTAGTTCGCACCGCCATCGGGGCGTTTCTGGGCACCACCGATATACAGTTTAGCGGTACGGTCGATCCCGTGCCCCTTGCCGGTCACGTCGTCCATCAGCCGGACGGGTTTCGGGGCGGGTTCCTTGACGACCTTCACCGCCGGTTCGGCCAGATAGTCCAGCATCCCGGCCGCGCCGCCTTCGCGGCCAAAGCCGCTTTCGCGATAGCCGCCGAACGGGGCAGCCGCGTCGAACATGTTGGCGCAGTTGATCCACAGCACGCCCGCCTTGATCCGTGCGGCGATATCCGTCGCGACCGTCGCGCTTTCGGACCAGACCGAACCCGCAAGCCCGTAGCGGGTGTTGTTTGCCAGCTCGACCGCCTCATCCGCCGTGCGGAACGTCGACAGCGTGGCGATGGGCCCGAAGATTTCCTGTTCCATGCCCGGATTTGCGGGCGCGATGTTCTTCAGGTAACCCGGCGCGATAAAGCACCCCTCACCCGGTTGACCGCCGACCAGTTCGGCACCGGCATCTGTCGCGGCCTTGCAGATCGACAGGACCCGATCCTTCTGCACCGGATCGACGATGGCCCCGATATCGGTCGATTTGTCCAGGGGCGCGCCCAGACGCAGCCGCTGCATTCGCGCAGTCAGCAGCGTCTCGAACCGCGCAGCGACCGATTCCGCCACCAGAATACGCGACCCCGCGCAGCAGACCTGGCCCTGGTTGAACCAGATGGAATCGACGACGCCCTCGACGGCGGCGTCCAGATCGGCGTCGTCCATGACGATGAAGGGCGACTTGCCGCCCAGTTCCAGTGTCAGTTTCCTGCCCGTGCCCGCCGTCTGCGCGGCAATCGCACGGCCAACCTCGGTCGAGCCGGTGAAGGCGATCTTGTCGACCTCGGCCGCGACCATTGCCGCGCCGGTTTTACCGTCGCCGGTGACGATGTTCACCACGCCTTCGGGCAGGCCCACCTCGCGGCAGATTTCGGCAAAGGCCAGCGCGGTGAGAGAGGTGTATTCAGCGGGCTTCAGCACCACGGTATTGCCCGCCGCCAGCGCGGGCGCGATCTTCCATGCCAGCATCAGCAGCGGAAAGTTCCACGGGATGATCTGCGCGCAGACACCCAGCGGGGCGTGGCCCGGGAACCGCTCGTCGCGCAGTTCGGCCCAGCCCGCGTGGTGATAGAAATGCCGGGCGACCAGAGGAATATCGATGTCGCGGCTTTCGCGGATCGGCTTGCCGTTATCCAGCGTTTCAAGCACGGACAGAAAGCGTTCGCGCTTCTGGATATGACGGGCAAGCGCATATAGATGCCGCGCCCGGTCGGTGCCCGACAGTTTGGCCCATTTCGGCTGCGCCTTGCGGGCCGCCTTGACGGCCTCGGCGACATCCTCGGCGCTGCCTTGCGACAGTTCGGCCAGAACCTCGCCGGTCGAGGGGTCGCGGCTGGCAAAGCAATCGGCGGGCTTGGTGAAATCGCCCCCGATGAAATGGCCGAACTGCCCACGGCTGGCCAACCAATCGCGGACGGCGCTGCTGTCTTCGACCGAGGGGCCGTATTCCATGCTGGTCATGATCTCACTCACGCGGCTCATACTTGGTCCTCAGGCGATGGCTTGGCGATGGGCGGCGGCATAGCGGCCCGTCACATGATGGCTGATCTGGCGTTCAATATCGCCCAGCAGACTGCTGGCGCCGATGCGGAACAGGTCGGGCGACAGCCAGTCGCGGCCCAGTTCTTCATGCATCATGACCTGCCAGCTGATCGCATCCTTGGCGGTGCGCAGCCCGCCCGCGGGTTTGAAGCCGACGGTGTGGCCGGTCTGATCGCGATAGTCGCGGATCGCGCGGCACATCACCAGGCTGACCGGCAGGGTCGCATTCACGCCCTCTTTCCCGGTCGAAGTCTTGATCCAGTCCGAGCCCGCCTGCATCGCGACATGGCTGGCCTTGGCAACGTTTTCCAGCGATTTCAGGTCACCCGTGGCCAGGATCGCCTTCATCCGGGCCGGACCGCAGGCCTCGCGCATGGCGCGCAATTCGTCATACAGCGCCGACCATTCGCCGCGCAGCACATAGGCGCGGGTGATCACGATGTCGATTTCATCGGCCCCCTGGTCCAGCGCGTATCTGATTTCAGCCAGACGCAGATCCAGCGGCATCAGACCGGCCGGAAAGCCGGTTGCGACGCTGGCGACGGGAATGCCGGAATTGCCAAGCGCGCGTTTCGCCGCGCCAACCATCGTCGGATAGACGCAGACCGCGCCCGTGGTCAGCCCCTCGACGCCCATCGCCTGCAGCAGATCGGGCGCGACCGGTTGGCGGGCCTTGGCGCACAGGCGGGCCACCCGATCCTCGGTATCGTCGCCTGCCAGCGTCGTCAGGTCGATGCAGCGGATTGCGTTCAGCAGCCACGCCGCCTGATGATCCTTCTTCAGGCTGCGCCGCGCGGGCAGTGTCGCGGCGCGGCGTTCGACGGCGGGTGTGTTGATGCGGATATCGGCAAAGCCGTCAATGCGCAGTTCGGTGCCGGGATTGGTGCTCATTTGCGCGGTTTTCCTTTCACACGGTCCAGCCAGCCGCGCATGCGGCCACTGGCCTCGGTCGCCTCGGCGCTGACACGGTCGCTTGCGCGATCCCAGCCATCATCGACGGATTTCAGCGCCGGGTCGATGGTGCGTTCGCGGAACTGGGCCCACATCCGCCAGAACAGCGCCAGCAGCATCAGCAGAAAGCCGCAGATCACCATGGCGGCCCAGTTGCGCGGACGTTCATCGGGACCGGCCAGCGTGTCGATCGCGATGGCGTTGGGATAGGCGGTCAGCCAGGGCAGCCGCCAGCCATAGGCCGTGACGCTGACCCAGGTCGGATCGCTTTTGCCCGATTTCAGATTGGTCGCCTCGGCATGCAGATTGGCGCTGTCATATTTGAAATAGGGCGGCCAGATCCATCCGGTATCCTCGTTGCGATAGACGAAGACCTTGCCGTTCGGGCGCACTGTCTCGATAAAGCGCACGTCGCGCTGCCCGGCCGAATTCTCGACCGTTCCGGCATCGTCGGCGGCATAGAAGATCGCGTTGGACGAGGTGACCGCCGTCAGCCGGTTATAGGTATTGGTGATGCGGACCGTGTTCTTCGAGGGCAGCGCGTAGTCGAGGAACAGAAACACCACGACCCCCAGCAGGACCCCAAGAACGACTTTGACGTAATGCATGATTGCAAGCAGCCCCTTACTGCCAGTTCACCTGAATGACGATCCCGATGATGGCGAACGTCGGAATGATGAAGACCAGCCACAGCAGCCGGGACTTCAATGTCTTGTCGAAGCCGACCATCGCCCTGCGCACGAATTCGTCCCTGTCGCGGCTGTCGCCGGATCGGTCGGGATGACGTTCGTCCCACAGCGTTTCCAGCCGCTCGCGTCTCAGCGACCTGATATAGATACGCAGCAACAGATAAAACATCGCCTCGATCAGAAAGACGAGAACGATCAGGCGGAACAATGCGGCCATGTCACGCCTCCTTCGTCGGCACGGTGCCAACAAAGGCTAGCACGCCGCCGCCGAAAAGGACCAGTGCGCTAGTCCGTGACCTCGCGAAACCAGATCTCGTCGCATTCGGTCGCAAAGCCGTATTGATCGACCGCCATGGCCTGATCCTGCCCGTCCGGGGCGGTCAGCCGCCAATGCGTGGCATCCACGCGCCGCAGCGTCCGCGCCATCGGTTGCAGGCCCCAGTTTTCGCGGTGCAGGCTGACCGTCTGAAGATCGACCTCATCCCCCGGCCGCCCCATCGCCCGGCGCAACGTGAACAGACGGCAGGCTGGCGTGACACAAAGTTCCAGATCATCGGCGGATTCGCTGCCGGGCAGACCGCGGCCGTTCATCCCCCACAGCCCGTCGGCACGACGCCGGATCGACAGATCGACCGGGGCACCCCCGACGATGCCGCGCAGACGCGCCGCCTGCACGTTCCATGCCTGATCCGAGGTCATGTGATAGGACAGCCACGCCGGCTTGCGGTCATGTGCCCAGACGGTCGCGCCATGCACCTGCCATCCCGCATCGGATCGCGTCAGGCTGCAGGCATCATGCCCCGTTCCGTCGGCCCTGCGCCACAAAACATCTACAGAACTCATTAACACCCCACTCCCGGCACGAAATGCCGGTCGCACCCGCCGAACACATACCCAGGAAACAAAGATGGCGGTGCGAATACTGTAGAAGGTTAATCACGAAGAACAAAGTCGTGATGTCAAACAGCTGACAGAATTTGCGTTGTCATGGCCCCCGAACGCCCCTAGCCTGCCACCATGGAACGTCTCAAGGATGCCGTCGACAACCGCCGCGATCAGCTGATCACGCTGACACAGGATCTGATTCGCATCCCGACGTTGAATCCGCCGGGGCGGCACTACCTTGATATCTGCGAATACATTCAGGCACGGATGGCCCCTCAGGGCTGGCGGTGCGACATGGTGCGCGCCAAGGGTGCGCCGGGCGATTGCGAAGAATTTCCCCGCTGGAACATCGTCGCGCGGCGCAGCGGCGCCACCCGTGGCGAGACGGTGCATTTCAACAGCCATCATGACGTGGTCGAGGTCGGCCATGGCTGGACCCGCGACCCGTTCGGCGGGGAACTGGACGGCGACCGCATCTATGGCCGCGGGGCCTGCGACATGAAGGGGGGGCTGGCCGCCAGCATCATTGCCGCCGAAGCCTTTGTCGCGACCTATCCCGACCATGCCGGCACGGTCGAGATCAGCGCCACCGCAGATGAGGAATCTGGCGGCTATGGCGGCGTGGCCTATCTGGCCGATCAGGGCGCCTTTGCGCATGTCGATCACGTGATCATCCCCGAACCGCTGCACAAGGACCGGATCTGTCTGGGCCATCGCGGGGTCTGGTGGGCCGAAATCGAAACCCAGGGACGGATCGCGCATGGGTCGATGCCGTTTCTGGGCGATTGCGCCGTGCGCCACATGGGCGCCGTTCTGGCCGAGATGGAGGCGACGCTGTGGCCCCTGCTGGCCGGCAAGCGGACCGAAATGCCGGTGATCCCGGAAGGGGCGCGATCCTCGACGCTGAACATCAACTCGATCCATGGCGGCGCGGCGGAACAGGCGGCCGACTACACCGGACTGCCCGCGCCCTGCGTGCCCGACCGCGCGCGCATCGTCATCGACCGCCGCTTTCTGATCGAAGAGGATCTGGCCGAGGTGAAGGCCGAGGTCACCGCCCTTCTGGAACGGGTCAAGGCACAGCGGCCCAGTTTCCGCTACGAGGTGCGCGACCTGTTCGAGGTCGTGCCCTCGATGACCGAAAAATCCGCCCCGGTCGTGACCACCACCGCCGATGCGATCCAGCAGGTGCTTGGCCGCGAGGCGGGCTATGTCGTCAGCCCCGGCACCTATGACCAGAAACATATCGACCGCATCGGCAAGCTGAAAAACTGCATCGCCTATGGTCCGGGGGTGCTGGACCTTGCCCATCAGCCTGACGAATGGGTCGGCGTGCAGGACATGTCCGACAGCGCCAAGGTGATGGCACTGGTGCTGGAAAAACTGCTGACCTAAGCCGCCCCGCGCAACCCACGCGATAAATCCGGGCCGAAATTCACGATCCCGTGTTACCCTTTTGCGGCGCATTTGTCGGAGTGTGGTCGTGCAGCGTAACCTGGTTCTGGTGGTTCATGGGATTGGCGAACAATCTGCCGGGCAGACGATCGATGCGCTGACGGGGGGCGCGATCCGCGAGATGGGGCTGTCCGGACCCGTCGACAGCCGCACCGAAATGATCGCCGAGGATCTGCCGGACGCGCGCCAGTTGCGCCTGTTCCCCTGCACCATCCGGCAGACCTGCATCCGCGCCGATGATCGCAACGGCTTTGCGCAGGATCAGGATATTCTGGCTGCCGAAGTCTATTGGTCGGACCTGTCGCCCGCCCCGCGCGGCGCGGTCGCCACCTGTTTCGACCTGCTGCGCACCGTGCTGACGCTTGGCTATCTGGCGCTGGACAATGTCGCGCAGGGGCGGGCACCGACGCATCGGCTGATCCGGTCTCTGGTGCATCTGTTCGTCTGGATCTTCTACGCGCTGATCGCGCCGATGAACGCGCTGTTGCTGCTTGGCTCTTTCGCGGTGCTGACCGACAGCCTGCTGGTGCCGCTGGGGCCGGACGGGCTGCGCGACAGCAGCCTGATCGCCATCATCGGCGCGGTGGCCCTGGCGGCGCATCTGCTGTGGCGCCTGTGGATCCGCCGCCCGCAGGCCTCGTATCTGGAACGCAGCTTCATGGCCGGGATCGGCGGGCTGGGCCTTGTCACCTTTCTGACCGGTGTGATGCTGCGCATGGCACCCCAGGCCCCGCCGCCGGGCTGGCTGGACTGGCTGTATCGCATGTCCTGCAACGATGTCGCGCTGAACGCCTGCTGGAACCCCGCCTATCAGAACATCGCCGCGGTGATCTGGGCCTTTGTGCTGGTCATGGCGGTGACGTGGCTTGTCTCGGTCGCGGTGCTGATGGCGATCTTCGTCACCTCGATCACGACCGAGATGGGGCCGCTGCGGGCGCTGGCCGCGATCGGCCTGCCGATGGTGGTGATCCTGGCGCTGCAATCGGCGCCGGGACCGTTCTGGATGGCGCTGCTGGTGGCCGGGCTGGCCATCCTTGCCGCGCTGGCTGCCCGAAGGCTGCGCGCCCAGGGCGTCACCGCGCTGGGACACCTGACGCGGGTGCTGGGTCAGCGCGACCGCATCTATCTGCCGGTCTGCAATGCGATGCTGTTTCTGTGGATGCTGTTCTCGGCCGCGCTATGGTCGCTGTTCTCCGAGGTGATCGGCACGCTGGACGGTGTGGCCGACGGGCAAAGCCTGCTGACGCAGCTCTACGGCGACTATTCGGACCTGGCGATCAGCACCATGTCCTATATCGTGTTCGGACTGGCCGGTCTGGTGGTGATCGGCGCGGTGCCGCTGGCGATCAGGCTGCGTCACCGCAAGCATCTGGCACAGGATCCCGACGGCTGGCTGGATGTCTGGTGCGGGCGGGTGATCCTGAACCCGGTGCTGAACCTGCTGCTGATGCTGCTGGTGCTGTGGATCGCCTTTGGCGGTGCGTTTCAGGCCGTGACCACCGGGCTGCAACTGCTGGGCATCGCCTATTACCCGTGGAACACAGACACGCTGCTGGGCCAGTTGAACAGCTTTCACGAAACGGTCAATCGTCAGAACACGCTGGCGATCACCATTGTCGGCGTGGCCGGGGTGCTGGCCTATCGCGGCTCGGCCTTCGTTTCTGCCGCGCTTGGCGTGGCGCGCGATATTAGCGTCTATTCCGCGCGCACGCTGGCCTATACGCCAACCGGGCCAGAAGGCCGCAGCAGCTATGCGGCGCGGCAACGGATCAAGGCGCGGTTCCGGCGCGTTCACGACCACCTGTCGCAGCAATATCCCCATGACCGGCTGATCGTGATCGCCCATTCGCAAGGCACCGTCATCGCCGCCCAGTCGCTGCAAGAGGGTGATTTCGGCGCCCTGCCCACCTATCTGGTCACGCTGGGATCGCCGCTGACCCATATCTATGCCCAGTATTTCACCAGAGGCTTCGAGATGGCCGATCTGCGCCACAGGTTGCGGCGCTGGATCAACATCTATCGCTGCGACGATTTCGTCGGCACGCAGATCACCCTGCCCGACGCGCCGGTCGAGAATCACCGCGTTCCGCCCGCAGGCCATACCGGATACTGGACCGACCGGCATGTCTGGCAGGCGGTGCAGCAGATCCTTGGACGGCCCGGCTGATCAGAACGGCACGTCCTGATCGTCGCCCGCGACCGGCTGGACATAGGCGGCCTTGATCGTCTTGAACCCTGTCGCGAACTGCACGGTCAGGGTATCTTCGGCGATCCCCATGATCTGACCCTCACCGAATTTCGCATGCGTCACCTGATCGCCCACGCTGAATTTCGCGGCGGGTGCGGCATCGATGGTGATCGGGGCGCGATGCACCGGTGCCTTGCGTTCGCTGGCCCGCGCCTGCATCCGCTTCCACCCCGGCGAATTGTAGACATCGGCCTTCGAGGCGCGGTCATGCATCTGCGTGCCGGGATTGGCCCCGGCATAGGCCATCGCCGCGCCATAGCCGCCGCCATACAGCCCCGGCGGGGTCAGAACCTCGATCTGGTCCTGCGGCAATTCGTCAATAAAGCGTGAGGGCATCGAGCTTTGCCACTGACCGTAAAGCCGCCGGTTGCCCGCAAAGGTGATCGTCGCCAGACGTTCGGCACGCGTGATGCCGACATAGGCAAGGCGGCGTTCCTCTTCCAAACCCTTGGTGCCGTTTTCATCCATCGCCCGCTGGTTGGGAAACAGCCCGTCTTCCCAGCCCGGCAGAAAAACCACCGGAAATTCCAGCCCCTTCGCGGCGTGCAGCGTCATGATGCTGACCTGTTCGCCGGTCTCGTCGCTGTCGCGATCCATGACCAGTGCGACATGTTCCAGAAAGCCCTGAAGATTGTCGAAATCCTCAAGCGCCTTGACCAGTTCCTTCAGGTTGTCCAGACGTCCCGGGGCGTCGGGCGACTTGTCGTTCTGCCACATCGCGGTATAGCCGGATTCGTCCAGAATCCGTTCGGCCAGTTCGACATGGCTGATGGCGTCGTCCGTGGCATCGACGTGCCAGCGCCCAACCCCGTTCACGAAATCGCGCAGATTGGCCAGCCCCTTGCCGCCAAGCTGCTTGTCCTCGACCGCGATCCGCGCGCCTTCCAGTAGCCCGACACCGTTCTGGCGGGCAATGGACTGGATGGTCTGGATCGCCTTGTCGCCCAGCCCGCGCTTTGGGGTGTTCACGATCCTTTCAAAGGCCAGATCGTCATCGGGGCTGACGACCAGACGGAAATAGGCCATCGCATCGCGGATTTCCTGCCGCTCGTAGAAACGCGGGCCGCCGATGACGCGGTAAGGCAGACCGATCGTCATGAAACGATCCTCGAAGGCCCGCATCTGGTGCGAGGCGCGCACAAGGATCGCCATGTCGTTCAAGCCGACCGGTCCCAGCGCCGCGCGATGGCCGCCCTGAAACGCCTCGATCTCTTCGCCGATCCAGCGCGCCTCGGCCTCGCTGTCCCAATGGCCGATCAGGCGCACCTTTTCGCCCGCCTCGGCATCGGTCCACAGCGTCTTGCCCAGCCGCCCGGAATTGGCCGCGATCAAGCCCGACGCCGCCGACAGGATTTCCGGGGTGGACCGGTAATTCTGTTCCAGCCGGATCACCTGCGCACCGGGAAAATCCTTTTCGAACCGCAGGATGTTGCCCACCTCGGCGCCGCGCCAGCCATAGATCGACTGGTCGTCATCGCCCACGCAGCAGATGTTCTGATGCGCCTGCGCCAACAGCCGCAGCCACATGTATTGGGCGACATTGGTATCCTGATATTCATCCACCAGAATATAGCGGAACCGATCCTGCCACCCCTTCAGGATATCGGGATGGGCCTGAAACAGGGTGACGCAATGCATCAGCAGATCGCCGAAATCGACCGCATTCAGCGTCAGCAGACGATCCTGATAGGCCTGATACAGCCGCCCGCCCCAGCCATCGAAGGTCGCCTCTTCGCCCTTGGGCAACCTGCCGGGCGTCAGGCAGCGGTTCTTCCAGCCGTCGATCAGATGCGCCAACTGCCGCGCCGGCCAGCGCTTTTCATCCAGATTCTCGGCCTTGATCAGCTGTTTCAACAGCCGGATCTGATCGTCGGTATCCAGAATCGTGAAGCTGGGCTTCAGATGCAGCTGCCCATTGCCGATCAGTTCGGCGTGACGGCGCAGGATCTTGACGCTGATGCTGTGAAATGTGCCCAGCCAGGGCATTCCTTCGACCGTCTCGCCCAGAAGGCGGGCGATGCGGTCCTTCATCTCGCGTGCGGCCTTGTTGGTAAAGGTCACCGCCAGGATCTGCCCCGGCCGCGCCCTGCCCTGCATCAGCAGATGCGCGATCCGCGTGGTCAGCGCCCGCGTCTTGCCGGTCCCCGCCCCCGCCAGCATCAGCACCGGCCCGTCCAGCGTTTCGACCGCCGCGCGCTGTGCCGCGTTCAGCCCGTCCAGATAGGGCGTCGGTCGCGCCGCCATCGCGCGTTGCGACAGCGACAGCCCATCGAAATCGTCGGAATCGTCCACAAGGTTCATCCCGCCAACATAAGCCTTCGCCCGCGCCAAGGAAAGCCCGCGTTCCCCTTATGTTCGACACGATCTGCGACTGGTCAGCGCCGCGCCCTGTCGTTACCCTGCCCGCAAACCGAAAACAGGAGAGTGCGATGAAACTGACATGGCTTGGCCATTCCGGCTTCCGGCTTGAAATCGAAGATGCCGTCATCCTGATCGACCCGTGGCTGTCGGGGAACCCGGTCTTTCCCGAAGATCAACGCGCCCAGGCGATCGGCGGGGCCACCCATATCTTGCTGACCCACGGTCATGGCGATCACTCGGGCGATACGCTGGCCATCGCCAAGGAACTGAAGATCCCGGTCGTCGGCATCTTCGATCTGGTCAACAGCTGGGCCACCCATCAGGGGATCGACGGCATGGGCTTCAACAAGGGCGGCACGGTCGATCTGGGCGGGGCCAAGGTCACGATGGTGAATGCCAGCCACTCCAGTTCACTCGACGGGGCGGACGGGCCGATCTATGCGGGCCATGAATCGGGCTACATGATCGCGGGCGAAGGGCATGTGATCTATGTCAGCGGCGATACCGACATTATGGCCGACATGGATTGGATGGGCGAATACCATCAGCCCGATATCGGCATCCTTTGCGCGGGTGGCCATTTCACCATGGACATGCGTCGCGCGGCCTTCGCGGCCAGGAAATATTTCGACTTCAAGACCGTGATCCCCTGCCATTACAAGACCTTCCCGCTGCTGGAACAATCGGCCCAGCCGCTGATCGACGGTCTGCCGGGTGTCGACGTGATCGAACCGCAAGTGATGAAGGCCATCGACCTGTGAGCTTCCAGACCTTCGAAGACCCCGCGGGCGGCGACAATCATGCCGCCCGTCTTGCCGATCTGCGCGCCCGGATGCGTCAGCTGGATCTGGACGCCTTCATCATCCCGCGTGCCGACGCCCATCAGGGCGAATATGTCGCCGATGCCGATGCGCGGCTGGCCTGGCTGACCGGCTTTACCGGCAGCGCGGGTTTTGCCATCGTCACCGCTGATCGGGCGGGCGTGTTCATCGACGGGCGCTATCGCGTGCAGGTGAAATCCCAGGTCGATCTGGCGCATTTCAGCCCCGTGCCCTGGCCCGAAACCCGTCCCTCGGACTGGCTGGCGCAGGCGCTGCCCGCGGGCGGACGCGCCGGGTTCGATCCCTGGCTGCACACCCGCAAGGAAATCCGCGCGATGGAGGCCGGCCTGCTGGGCAGCGGCATCGGCCTGATCGCCACGCCCGACAATCCGGTCGATGCGATCTGGACGGACCGTCCGGCACCACCGGTCGGCGCGGCGCGCATCCATCCCGATGCGCTGGCGGGCGAAACCGCTGCGGCGAAACGCGGTCGCATCGCGTCGGAACTGAAACAGGCCGGGCAGGCCGCCGCCTTCCTGTCGCTGCCCGACTCGATCTCGTGGCTTCTGAACATCCGGGGCAGCGATGTCCCCAAGAACCCGATTCTGCAAGGCTTTGCGGTGCTGTCGGATGACGGTCGCGTCGCCCTGTTCAGCGATCCGCAGAAATTTGATGCCGCCACCCGCGCGCATCTGGGCGATGATGTCACCGTGCTGCACCCGAACGGGCTGACCCCGGCGCTGCTGGATCTGGAAGGCCCGGTCCGCATCGACCCCGGCTCGGCCCCCGAAGCCGCGTTCCGCCTGCTGGAACAGGCCGGCACCGGTATCGCCGAAGACAGCGATCCGGTCGTCCTGCCCAAAGCCCGCAAGAACCCGGCCGAGCTTGCAGGCATGCGCGACGCCCATCTGCGCGACGGCGTGGCCATGGTGAACCTGCTGTCATGGCTTGACGCTCAGGACCCCGCCACCCTGTCCGAAATCGACGTGGTCCGGAAACTGGAAACATTCCGCCGCGAACAGGGCGCCACCGATATCAGCTTCGATACGATCTGCGGCGCGGGTCCGAATGGCGCCATCGTCCACTACCGCGTGACCAAGGGCACCAACCGCCGCCTCGCCCGCGATCAGATGCTGTTGATCGACAGCGGCGGCCAATATCCCGACGGCACCACCGACATCACGCGAACCCTGCCCCTCGGCTCGGCGCCCGAACAGGCCATCGGGCCGTATACCGCGGTCCTGCGCGGCATGATCGCGCTCAGCCGGACCCGCTTTCCAAAGGGCGTGGCCGGCGCGCATCTGGATGCGGTCGCGCGGCAGTTTCTGTGGCAACAGGGGCTGGATTACGACCACGGAACCGGCCATGGCGTCGGCGCGGCCCTTTGCGTCCATGAGGGACCGATCCGCATCAGCCGGGTCAGCGACCTGCCCCTGCAAAACGGCATGATCCTCTCGAACGAGCCCGGCTATTACCGCGAAGGCGACTTCGGCATCCGGATCGAGAATCTGGTCGCGGTAACTGACGCCCCTGCCGAGGCTGGCCGCGACATGCTGGGCTTCGAAACCCTGACACTCTGCCCCATCGACCGGCGCTGCATCGATATCGACGCCCTCGCGCGCGACGAACGCGACTGGCTCGACGCCTATCACGCCCAGGTTCGGGCCGCACTTGGCCCATGGGTGACCGGTGCCGCGCGGGACTGGCTGGATCAGGCCACACGCCCGCTCTGACGCTTGCCTTGGGCAAATATCCCCGGGGGGCGCGGGGGGCAGGCAGCCCCCCGCCATCGCGGGACGCAAACAGCGCCGCGGATCTTCCGCGGCGCCGCCCTTTCAATAATCCTGCAACAGCCGTTCGGCCTCATCGCGACAGGGCGTCAGCACGGATCGATCCTCGCCCGGAAAGAACCGCGCCCGAACCGCCGTCGGCATGGGCTGCGGCTCGGCAATGACCACCTTCGGGCCGGTGCTGGCATTCTCGGCCTGCCAGCTGCGGGCAAGTGCGATCTGCGCGGCCTTGCTGGCCCCATAGGCGCCAAAGAATTTCCGACCGCCGCGCGCATCGTCAAAGAACATCGCCGTGCCGCCCCGCAACCGCAGAGCCGGCTCCAGCAGGGCAATCAAACCGCGCACCACTTCGGCATTCAGCAACAGCGATTTCGCCCAGTCCTTGCCATCGACATGCGGCGCGGGCGCCAGCGGGGCGGCGTGAACGGCCGTATGCGCCCAGAAATCCAGCCCGCCCCAACGTTCGACGATCGCCTCGGCCATCTGCTGCATCGCGCCGGCTTCGGTCACATCCATCGGCGCCAGCGTGGCCGCGCCGCCCGCGGCGCGGATCCGGTCGTCCAGTTCCTCCAGTGCGCCCACCGTGCGCGCCACCGCCAGCACGTGATAGCCCCGAACCGCCAGCGCCTCGGCCATGGCGGCGCCCAGACCGCGCGATGCGCCGGTCACCAGCGCCAGTTTCTGTGTCGTATCGCTCATGGGTTCTCCATTGCCACCGCGCCCCGGCGCGCGCAAGTCTGCACGAAAAAAGGGCCCCCGAAGAGGCCCCTTGATCATCTGTCATCGCGCTCAGCGCTGGCCGACGGATACGTAGTCGCGCTTTTCCGACCCGACATACAGCTGACGCGGACGGCCGATCTTGTTCTGCGGATCGCCGATCATTTCCTTCCACTGCGAAATCCAGCCGACGGTGCGCGACAGCGCAAAGATCGGCGTGAACATCGAGGTCGGGAAGCCCATCGCCTCCAGGATAATGCCCGAATAGAAATCGACATTCGGATACAGCTTCTTCGAAACGAAGTAGTCGTCCTCCAACGCGATCTTCTCCAGCTCCTTGGCAACCTGCAGCGTCGGGTTGTCGTGGATGCCCAGCAGATCCAGAACCTCGTCCGCCGATTCCTTCATGACCTTCGCGCGCGGGTCGAAGTTCTTGTAGACGCGGTGGCCAAAGCCCATCAGGCGGAAGGGATCGTCCTTGTCCTTGGCGCGGGCGATGTATTCCGGGATGTTTTCCACGCTGCCAATCTGGCGCAGCATTTCCAGACACGCCTGGTTGGCGCCGCCATGCGCCGGGCCCCACAGGCAGGCAATGCCCGCGGCGATACAGGCAAAGGGATTGGCCCCCGACGACCCTGCCAGACGCACGGTCGAGGTCGAGGCGTTCTGTTCGTGATCCGCATGCAGGGTAAAGATGCGGTCCATCGCCTTGGCCAGCGCCGGATCGACGTTGTATTTCTCGGCCGGAACCGAAAAGCACATGTTCAGGAAGTTCGACGCATAGTCCAACTCGTTGTTGGGATACACGAAGGGCTGCCCGATCGAGTATTTATAGGCCATCGCCGCGATGGTCGGCAGTTTCGCGATCAGCCGGATCGAGGCGACCTCGCGCTGCCACGGATCGCTGATATCGGTCGAATCGTGGTAGAACGCCGACATCGCACCCACGACGCCGACCATGGTCGCCATCGGATGCGCATCGCGACGGAAACCACGGAAGAAGTTGTGCATCTGCTCATGCACCATGGTGTGACGGGTCACACGGCTTTCGAAATCGGCCAGCTGCTCTGCCGAGGGCAGTTCCCCGTAAAGAAGCAGATAGCAGACTTCCAGGTAATGCGACTGATCCGCCAGCTGTTCGATCGGGTAGCCGCGATACCACAGCTCGCCCTTGTCGCCGTCGATATAGGTGATCGTGGAATCACAGCTTGCGGTCGAGGTGAAGCCGGGGTCGTAGGTGAAGACACCTGCCTGACCATACAGCTTGCGAATATCCAGAACGTCCGGCCCTTGGGTCGGGGACAGCACCGGCAGGTCGAATTCCTTGTCATCCAGTAGCAGTTTTGCTGCCTTCGCGTCGGCCATTGAAAGGTCCTTTCCGGCTAGGCCGGGTCAGACACCGAAATGGGCGACGGACCCGGGCAAGTAAGGGCGGGGCTCAGCCCGCCGAATCCAGTTGATCCTGCAACCGGGCCAGCGATTCCTCGCGGCCAAGCGCCGTCATCATGTCGAACACGCTGGGGGTGGCGGTCCTTCCGGCCAAAGCGGCCCGCAAGGGGCCTGCCAGCTTGCCAAGTCCGACGCCGTTCTCCTCCGCCACGATCTTGGCCGCCTGCTCCAGCTCGTCTCGCGACCAGCTAGCATTCTGCACCGCGGCAGTCAATGATTTCAGCATACCACGGGATACCGTATCCAGTGCCTTGCCCGCCTTTTCGTCGACATCGACAGGCCGCTCGATCAGTGCAAACCGCGCCTGTTCCAGCAGTTGAGGCAGCGTTTTTGCCTTTTCCTTCAATGCGGGCAGCGCCGGAACAAGCCGATCTTCCTGACGTTGCGTCAGCGGTTCTGACCCGGTTTCGGCAAGGTAATCGGCCAGCGCCTGCAGCAGCGCAGCATCCTCCATCCGGCCAATATGGAAACTGCTGACATGTTCCAGCTTCTTGAAATCCAGCCGCGCGGGCGCGCGACCGATTCCGTCCAGCCCGAACCAGTCGCGGGCCTGCTGGTCATCGAACAATTCGTCGTCGCCATGGCTCCAGCCAAGGCGGGCCAGATAGTTGCGCATCGCCGCGGGCGGATAGCCAAGCGCGGCGAATTCGTGCAGCCCGACGGCGCCGTGACGTTTGGACAGCTTCTTGCCATCCTCGCCATGGATCAGCGGGATATGGGCAAAGACCGGGCGATCCCAGCCCATCGCGTCATAGATCTGGATCTGGCGGGCGGTGTTGGTCAGGTGATCGTCGCCACGAATCACATGGGTCACGCCCATGTCGTGATCATCCACCACCACCGCCAGCATATAGGTCGGCGTGCCGTCGCTGCGCAGCAGGATCATGTCGTCCAGCTGATCATTGGCCACGCGCACCGCGCCCTGAACCTGATCCTCGATGACGGTTTCGCCGGTCTGCGGCGCCTTCAGACGGATCGCATAGGGCGCATCGGGCAGATCGGTCGCATCGCGCCACGGGCTTTTGAAGGGCGCGCGCGGGTTCGCCTCGCGCCAGGCGGCGATTTCCTCGGTCGTGGAAAAGCACTTGTAGGCACGGCCCGCCGCCAGCATGTCGCGGGCGATCTCGGCATGACGGTCCTTGCGGGCGAACTGGCTGATCGGTTCGCCATCCCAGTCAAGGCCCAGCCATTCCAGCCCTTTCAGGATCGCGGCGGTCGCCTCGGGGGTTGATCGGGCGCGGTCGGTATCCTCGATCCGCAGCAGGAACTGACCGCCATTGGCGCGGGCGAACAGCCAGTTGAACAGGGCAGTCCGGGCCCCGCCGATATGCAGATAGCCGGTGGGCGAAGGGGCAAAGCGGGTGACGACGGGGGTATCTGACATCTCGGCCTTCTTGGTCGAATTACGTGACAGAGGCATTGCAGGATTAACACTTTGGTAAGCCGCAAATGCCATCATTCGCGGCAAGAAATAGAGAACCGCCGTGGAAAGGACAAGAATGCCGCCGCCCTCTGGCACCCTGTCGCATGTCGTGGCGCAGCCGGGCGGGGGCGCATCGCCCGGATTTTCCATGTCGGCACAGGCAACGCGCACCCGCAGGCCACGGCCAGCCGCCGCCGGTCGGGCGGGCCTGTTTGCATGGGTGCCGGTACTGTTGTCGGCGGGAATCGGTGTGTGGTTCACCCGGCCGGGGCAATGGCCGGATGCAGCCTGGGCGGCGCTGGCAGGGTTGCTGCTGCTGTCGCTTGTGGCGGCACAGATGGCGCTGCCCTGGGCGGAACGCGGGCGCATCGGCTGGGGTCTGGCAGACGGCTTGCGGGTCGGGGCGGCGGGCCTGTCGCTGATGGTGGTGGGCTTCGGGCTTGCCGATCTGCGCAACCGGATGGTCGCCGCGCCGGTCCTTGAATGGCGCTATTACGGCCCCGTCGAAGGCCGGCTGGTCGAGATCGACCGTTCATCGCGCGATCGGATCAGGCTGACGCTGGATCAGCCGGTGCTGCGCGATCTGTCCCCCGACAAGACCCCCGCGCGGGTGCGGCTGTCACTTATGGAAGGCGCGGACGACAGGTTGCCCGCGCTGGGACAGCGGGTGATGCTGACCGGGCATCTGGGACCGCCGCCCGCCCCTGCGGCGCCGGGCAGTTTCGATTTTCGTCAGTATGCGTGGTTTCAGGGATTGGGCGCGGTCGGCTATTCGCGCACGCCGGTCATGTCCGTTTCGCCGCCCGAATCCGGGATCTGGACCGTTCATCGCGCCCGCATGGCGATCAGCGCCGAAATCCAGGCCCGCATCGGCGGACAGGCCGGCGCGGTGGCTTCGGCGCTGACGACGGGCGACCGGTCGGGCATCGAAGAAGCCACGAACGAGGTGATGCGCGCCTCGAACCTGTATCACATCGTCTCGATTTCGGGCCTGCACATGAGCATGCTGGCAGGGTTTGTCTATGCCGGTCTGCGCTATCTGCTGATCGCCGCGCAGGCGGCGCGGCTGATGTCGGGCCGCGCCACCCACAAGCAGGCCGCGATCGGCGCATTGCTGGCTTCGGCGGCCTATCTGTGGCTGTCAGGCGGTGGCGTCGCGACCGAACGCGCCTTCGTCATGGTCGCGGTGATGCTGATCGCGATCCTCGTCGACCGGCGCGCGGTCTCGTTGCGCACCGTCGCGCTGGCGGCGTCGATCATCCTGATCCTGAACCCCGAGGCGCTGACCTCGCCCGGATTTCAGATGAGCTTTGCCGCCACCATCGCCCTGATCCTCAGCTATGGCCCGTGGTCGCGCATCGCCCCGTATCTGCCGGTGTGGATCCGCCCGGTGGCGATGCTGCTGGTGTCGTCCTTCGTGGCGGGGATGGCGACCTCGCCCATCGCGGCCGCGCATTTCAACCGCATGGCGCAATATGGCCTGTTGGCAAACTTGCTGGCGGTGCCGGTGATGGGGACATTCGTGATGCCCGCCGCCGTCATCGCGGCGGTGCTGGCCCCCATCGGGCTGGCGGGCCCCGCGCTATGGGTCATGGGGATCGGGACCGAATGGATGCTGCGCGTGGCCGCATTCGTGGCCGGGCTGAACGGTGCGGTGACCGGTATCGCGCTGCCCCCCGGCGCGGTTGTGCCGCTGATGGGATTTGGCGCCTGCCTGTGCATCCTGTGCTGGCGGCAGGGGGCAGGCGCGCGCAGGCTGACACCTTTGGCGGCAGGCTTTGCCCTTGGCGGGCTGATGCTGGCGGCGGCGGCGGCACTGTGGCTGACGGCCAGCCGCCCCTTGCTGCTGATCGCACCCGAGGGCGAGGCCGTGGGCCTGATGACGCCTGCGGGGCGCGCCATCTCGAAGCCGTCGGGTGGATCCTTCACCGTCAGCACATGGCTGTCCGAGGATGGCGACATCACCACGCAGATGCAGGCCGCCGCGCGGCCCGCATGGCGCGGGGACAAACGCGACCGATATGCCCGCCTGCCCGACGGCTGGACCGTCTGGCACCTTACCGGGAAAGGATCGGGCGACCGCGCGCTGCCACATTGCCGCCCGCGACATGTCGTCATCGTCAGCGAAAAACTGGCGGTGCCTGGGCCGACCGATTGCCTGCTGCTTGATCTTGCGGCCCTGCGCCGCACCGGCGCGGTGGCGATGGACATGGGCCCCGAAGGCCCGATCCTGCGAACCGTGAACGGCACCCTTCGTTGATCCAGACCTTTTGCCGATTGCGTGTTGCAGGCGGCGCGACCTAGGCTGCCGAACAAGAGGTCCGTCATGCGCCATCTGTCCCTTGCCGCCTTCCTTGCCTGCCTCGCCGCGCCCCTATGGGCCGAAGGGATCGCGGTGTTTCCCGTCAAGCTGCTGGACACTTCGCATGAGGCGCGCGACCAGCGGGCCGATCACGATCGGCGGCTGATGCTGTTCGGGCAGGTCTTGGCCGACCACCTGCCCGATGCCCGGTTGATCGACCCGCAGGCACTGGACACCTGTCAGCCACAGCGAACCGAATGCCTGCTGGCCCTGGCACGCGACCAAGGTGCCGATCAGGCGGTGTTCGTGGTGATCCAGAAAACCAGCACGCTGATCCTGCAGGTCTTTGCCAATCGCGTCGATCTGACATCGGCGGACCGGGCCGACAGCCGGAACCTGAATTTCCGGGGCGACAATGATGCGGCATGGGAACGCGCCGCCCGGTTTCTGGCGGGGCAGCTGACGACGCCACGCTAACCGCGCGGCGCGATCACGCCGATTTCATCCAGCGCGGCCTCCAGCCCCGACAGGGGCTGGCCCCTGACCTCGGCCACCAGCGCATCAAAGCGGACGCGCAGCGCGGCCTTTTCCGCGCCCTTGCAATCGTTCCACGGACGTCCCTGCACCGCCATGCACAGCACGTAATAACCGATGAAATGCGGGCTTTCGCCCGCGACCAGCAGGGCGCGATAGGCCTCATGCGCGCCGATCCGGCGCAGATATGCGGCATCGGCCACCCCTGCGCCGATCAGGGCACGGGCGGTCGCGGGGCCGATATTGCGGATCTCGGTCAGATCGCTGGTCATCCCTGCCTTCCCAAAGCGCGTGATTTGCTGTATCAGCGCGCGGATTCCAAGGACAGCATGATATGACTCAGGACGCCACCCAGAAGGCCGCGAAAAAGCTATTCATCAAGACCTATGGCTGTCAGATGAACGTCTATGACAGCCAGCGCATGGCCGAGGCCATGGGCGCCGAGGGCTATGTCCTGACCGAGGACCAGTCGGATGCCGACATGGTTCTGCTGAATACCTGCCATATCCGCGAGAAAGCCGCCGAAAAGCTGTATTCCGATCTTGGCCGCCTCAAGCCGCTGAAGGCCGAAAAGCCCGACCTGAAAATCGGCGTCGCGGGCTGCGTCGCGCAGGCCGAGGGCGAAGAGATCGTGCGCCGGATGCCGCTGGTCGACCTGGTCGTGGGTCCGCAGACCTATCACCGCCTGCCGCAGATGCTGCGCGGCGAGGCGCCGAAGATCCTGACCGAGTTCCCCGAAGAGGACAAGTTCGACCACCTGCCCGAACGCAAGGTCACCCGCCGCGCGCCCGCGGCCTTCCTGACCGTGCAGGAAGGCTGCGACAAGTTCTGCGCCTTCTGCGTCGTGCCCTATACCCGCGGCGCCGAGGTCAGCCGCCCCGTCGAACGCATCCTGCGCGAGGCCCGCGATCTGGTCGCCCGCGGCGTGCGGGAAATCACGCTGCTGGGCCAGAACGTCAACGGCTGGCACGGGCTGGGCGAGGATGGCCGCGAATGGGGCTTTGGCCGCCTGATCCGCGCCATCGCGGAAATCGACGGGCTGGACCGCATCCGTTACACGACCAGCCATCCCAACGACATGGCCGACGACCTGATCGCGGCGCATCGCGACATTCCCGCGCTGATGCCCTATCTGCATCTGCCGGTGCAATCGGGCAGCGACCGCATCCTGAAGGCGATGAACCGCAAGCACACGGCCGACCAGTACCTGCGCCTGATCGACCGCATCAAGGACGCCCGCCCCGACATCCTGCTGACCAGCGATTTCATCGTGGGCTTTCCCGGCGAGACCGATCAGGACCATGCCGACACGCTGCGCCTGATCGAACAGGTCGGCTTTGGCACGGCCTTCAGCTTCAAATATTCGCCCCGCCCCGGAACGCCCGCCTATGACCGCCCCGAGGTGGACAGCGCGGTCGCCGATGCCCGGCTGCAGGAATTGCAGGCATTGCTGAGCCGACAGCAGAAGGCCGCCCAGGAAGGCATGGTGGGCCGCAGCCTTGGCGTCCTGTTTGAAAAGCAGGGCCGACTGCCGGGACAGATGGTCGGCAAGTCGGATTATCTTCATTCGGTCTTTGTCGAAGCGCCGGACGCGCAGATCGGCGATCTGGTTCAGGTGCGCATCGTCGAAAGCGCGGCCAATTCGCTGCGCGGCGAGCTGATCTGAACCGCCGGCCCCCAAGGAACGCGCGAACAGGTGGGGGCCGGCTGTCTTTCACGCGGTCCAGCCTGCGCGAAAGGTCGTGTCGCCATTTCGGTGGCGAATGACCGTGCGACCACCCCCAAGGAACGCGCGAACAGGACGGGGGTGGTCGCGGTCACGCCCGAGGGCGTGATCCGGAATGGTCGGGCGGGCTATTCGCCCCCGCCCAGACCGTGAACATAGGTGGCGACGGCGCGAATTTCGGCCTCGGACAGGCGCGAGGACCAGGCGGGCATCACGCCATAAGGGCCTTCGGTGATGATCCGGTTCAGCGCGGCGGGATCGCTGCCGTACAGCCAGACCGCATCGGTCAGGTTCGGCGCGCCCTGCGACCGGTCGCCGGTTCCGTCCTCCATGTGACAGGCGGCACAGTTGTCGGCAAAGATTTCAGCCCCCGCGCCCGCCTTGCCCGCGTCATGCGGCTGATCGGCCAGCGACAGGACGTAATGCGTCACCTGATCGATCTGCTGGCGGTCCAGCAGCCCATCGGTGCCAAAACGCGGCATTTCCGAATAGCGGGTGTCATCATCCTGCGGGTCGCGGATACCGTGTTGCAGCGTCAGGTGGATATCCTGCAAGCTGCCGCCCCACAGCCAGTCATTGTCCAGTAGGTTGGGATAGCCCCTGGCCCCCGCCGCACCCGAACCGTGGCATTGCGCACACCAGGTGCGGAACAGCGCCCCCCCGGCATTGGTCGCATAGCTTTGCAACTCGGGGTCCTGCGGGATCTGGTCCAGATCGACCGAGGCCAGCCGCGCCTGAATATCGGCATTGGCCTGATCGAATCGCGCGATCTCGGCGGCGACATTGTCACGGGTGGTGGTGCCGATCAGCCCCTTGGTCGCGCTGCTGACCAGCGGCACGGCGGGATAGGCCAGCATGTACAGGATCGCCCAGACGATCGTGACATAGAAGGTCCACAACCACCAGCGCGGCATCGGGTTGTCATATTCGGTGATCCCGTCCCATTCATGCCCGGTCGAGGGCACCTCGTCGGCCTGAACCTTCACGCCGTGGCGGCCCTTGCGGCGATGTCTGGGGGCCTCGGGCTGATCGGGCGCGGCACGCGGGGGGATGTCGCCGGCCAGCTTGGCGGCATGTTCGGCATCTGCCGCCGCGCGATTCTGGTCGATGGGCTCCTTGCCGTCGGGCTGCTTGTCCTTGTCGGCCATCACCGGCCCTCCTTCTTGTCGGCATGGCCCGCAATGTCGCGTGCGGGGCGCTTTTCGTTGCGGAAGATGCTTTCGGCCGCATCGCGTTGCTGGGCGCGGGCGCCGGGGCGGAAAACGAACAGGATCACGCCCAGAAAGAACAGCGTCAGGGCCAGCAGAACCCAGCTATCCGCCAATTGTCGCAGGAAACTATAGCGTTCCATGATGCCCCCCTTACCGCGCCGGATCCGGCTGGAAGGTCGAGAAATCGACCATCGTGCCCAGCACCTGCAGATAGGCGATCAGCGCATCCATCTCGGTCAGCTGTGCCTGCCGGTCGAAATTGCGCTGTTGCGCGCCGGGATAGCGTTCCTCCATCCCCGAGGCGTCGGCATCCGGATCGGCCTGGGCACGGAAATCCTGGGCCGCGGCGGCGATCATGTCCTCGGAATAGGGCACGCCGACCAGCGCATCGGTTTCCAGACGCTGCCCGACATGATCGGCCCCGATCACGCGATCCAGCAGAAACCCGTATTTCGGCATGATCGATTCAGGCACCACCGATTGGGGATCGCGCAGGTGGTCGATATGCCATTCGTCCGAATAGCGACCGCCCACGCGGGCAAGATCCGGCCCGGTCCGCTTTGAGCCCCATTGGAACGGATGGTCGTACATGGATTCGGCGGCAAGGCTGTAATGGCCATAGCGCTCGACCTCATCGCGCATCGGGCGGATCATCTGGCTGTGACAGACATAGCACCCCTCGCGGACATAGATGTCGCGCCCGGTCAGTTCCAGCGGGGTATAGGGGCGCACGCCCTCGACCTTTTCGATGGTGTTCTCAAGATAGAACAGGGGCGTGATCTGCACGATGCCGCCGATGGTCACGACGAGAAAGGAAAAGATCAGCAGAAGCGAGGCGTTCTTTTCCAGGATCTTGTGCTTGGCAAGAATGGACATGATCTGGGATCCTTCACTCGGCCGGGACGGCAATGGCGGTCGGATGGGCCTTGGGCTGACGGGCGACGGTCGCCCACAGGTTCCAGGCCATGATCAGGCCGCCGGCCAGATACATCAGGCCACCAAGGGCACGCACCACATACATCGGGAATTTGGCGGACACGGTGTCGGCGAAGGCGTTGACCAGAAAGCCCTGGCTGTCGACCTCGCGCCACATCAGGCCCTCCATGATGCCGGTGACCCACATCGAGGCGGCGTAAAGCACGATCCCGATCGTCGCCAACCAGAAATGCCAGCTGACCAGCGACAGGCTGTACAGCCTTTCGCGACCCCACAGGCGCGGCACCAGATAATACAGCGCGCCGAAGGTGATCATCCCGTTCCAGCCAAGGGCACCGGAATGCACGTGACCGATGGTCCAGTCGGTGTAATGCGACAGGCTGTTGACGGCCTTGATCGACATCATCGGGCCTTCGAATGTCGCCATGCCGTAAAAGCCCACGGCCACCACCATCATTCGGATGATCGGATCGGTGCGCAGCTTGTCCCAGGCCCCCGACAGCGTCATCAGGCCGTTGATCATGCCACCCCAGCTGGGCATCCACAGCATGATCGAGAACACCATCCCCAGCGTCGAGGCCCAGTCGGGCAGCGCGGTGTGATGCAGGTGATGCGGGCCCGCCCAGATATACAGGAAGATCAGCGCCCAGAAATGGATGATCGACAATTTGTAGCTGTAGACCGGCCGCTCGGCCTGCTTGGGGATGAAGTAGTACATCATCCCCAGAAAGCCCGCGGTCAGAAAGAAGCCGACGGCATTATGGCCGTACCACCATTGCACCATCGCATCCTGAACGCCCGAAAAGACCTGAACCGACTTGCTGCCGAAGATGCTGACCGGCATCGACAGGTTGTTGATCACATGCAGCATCGCGATGGTCACGATGAAGGCCAGATAGAACCAGTTGGCCACGTAGATATGCGGCTCTTTGCGCTTGATGATCGTGCCCAGGAACACGGCCAGATAGACCACCCAGACGGCGGTCAGCCACCAATCCACATACCATTCCGGTTCGGCATATTCCTTGGACTGGGTCGCGCCCAGCAGATAGCCGGTGGCGGCCAGCACGATGAACAGCTGATAGCCCCAGAACACGAACCAGGCGGCATTGCCGCCCCACAGCCGCGCCGCCGAGGTCCGCTGCACCACATAGAAAGACGTCGCGATCAGCGCGTTGCCGCCAAAGGCAAAGATCACCGCACTGGTATGCAGCGGGCGCAGCTTGCCGAAATTGGTATAGCCGTGCATCAGCTCGCTGAAATTCAGGACCGGGAAGGCCAGCTGGGCGGCGATCACCACGCCGACCAGAAAGCCCACCACCCCCCAAAAGGTCGTCGCGATCACGCCGGCGCGCACCACGTCATCCATGTATTGGCCGGTATCGGGGGCGACGACCGGCTCGTCGATGCGGCGCAGGGTCCAGATGAACATCCCGGCGGCAACGAACATGATCGTCAGCGCGTTGACCATATAAGCTGGGTCGCGGGCCAGATTGGCCCCGATCGCTGCTGCCAGGGCAACCGCGCCCAGCAAGATCAGCTTTACATAATTCCACATAGCTAAACCCTGTTCCTACGTTCCGGCAGCTGGCCCCGCATCGCGACGAATCACGGAAATGCGAGGTGCGTCAGGTGACAGATAGAATCGCCGGGTTCCGAAAACCTTGATCTGCATCAAGGCGCCGCTTGATCCCGATCAAGGACGCCGCCCGCCTGTCGGCGCAGTCTGGAAAAAACACGAAGGAGAGTGTCATGGCCTACAAGACGATCTTCACCGCCCTGTCCAGCAAGCAGCAAATGTCGCAGATCGATGCCGCCGCGGCCCTTGCCGCACGCGAGGACGGACATCTTGCCATTCTGTGCCTTGGTATCGATCACAGCCAGGCTGGCTATTACTTTCCCGGCGGCACGGCCTATACGGTTCAGGAATCCATCGAAAGCGCGATGCAGGACGCCGAGGGGCTGGAATCGCTGGTGCGCCAACATCTGGCCTCGGCCGCGGATCTGCGCTGGTCGGTCGAAACGGCGGTCGCGCAGATTGGCGGGCTTTCGGGGCTTGTCGGGATGCGGGCGCGGTTCTCCGATCTGACGGTTCTGGCGCGCTGCTATGGTGCCGACGCCCCCACCGACGCCGAAGCCGTGACCGAGGCCGCGCTGTTCGAGGGCGGTTGCCCCGTCATGGTCGTGCCGCCAGAGGACAGGCTGGCCTCGGCGCCGCGACGTGCGATCATCGCCTGGAACCAGTCGAACGAGGCCTTGGCCGCCGTCCGTCAGGCCCTGCCACTGCTGCAAGCCGCCGACAAGGTCGAGGTGACGGTGATCGATCCCGGTCGCGGCGGTCCCGAGCGGTCAGATCCCGGCGGCGCCCTGACGCAGATGCTGACGCGCCACGGCGTCAGGGCGGAAATCGCGGTTCTGTCGCGCACCGCGCCGACGATCAGCGACGAACTGAACCGCCGCGCGGTCGAGATCGACGCAGATCTGATCGTGATGGGGGCTTACGGCCATTCCCGCTTTCGCGAGGCGATCCTGGGCGGGGCCACGCGCAACATGCTGGAAAAGGCCAAGGTGCCGGTCCTGATGGCCCGCTGATCCGGGCGCGGCTGGGTCAGCTGATCCAGCCGCCATCCGCATCATCGCCCGATTCCTCGACCAGCCGGGCGAAATCGGTCAGCACGACGCCGCGCTTGCCCTGAAATTCGATGACGCCTTCGCGTTTCAGCGCATTCACCTGTCGGCTGACGGTTTCCAGCGTCAGCCCCAGATAATCGGCCATCGCCTCGCGGCTTAGCGGCAGTTCGACCTGCATCCGGTCGCCGGGCTTGCGGCGCTGCAGGGCGGCTTCGCGCCGGGCCAGGATGGTCAGGAAGGACGCGATCTTCTCGCGCGCGGATTTGCGGCCCAGCAACAGCATCCATTCCCGTGCCGCATCCAGTTCGTCCAGCGTCATTTCCAGCAGGCGATTGGCGATCTGCGGGGTCGTGCGCATCATCTCTTCGAAGGGTTTGCGGCGAAAACAGCACAGCGTCACATGACCCATCGCCACCGCGCTGAAGGCGGCAACACTGCGCCCCGGACGGCCCAGAAAATCGCTTGGCAGCAGCAGGCCGACCATCTGCGTGCGCCCGTCTTCCATCGTCTGGGTCAGCGAGGCGACGCCCGACACGACCGAGCCCACGAAATCCAGCGTATCGCCTTCCCAGACGATCCGCTGCCCCGGCTCATAGCTGCGATAGAATTTCATGTCTTCAAGCGCATCAAGCGAGTCGCCCTCGCAATGCGCACAGACCGCGCGATAGCGGATCGGGCATTCATCGCAGCGAATATCAACCTTCCGATGGGCCCCGGGCTGGTTGATCTGGGTCAATGACGGCGTATCCATGGTGCCTCATATCTGTTCGCATGAAGAATCTTACACAACTTCGTCAGCTTGGTCTATTCGACGCCCGTGTGCCTCGCTACACCAGCTATCCCCCCGCGACGCAGTTCAAGGGGCTGGCGCCCGACCTGCCGCACGCGTGGCTGCGGGCCGTGCCCCAAGGGGCACAGATTTCGCTTTATGTGCATGTGCCCTTCTGTCGCAGATTGTGCTGGTTCTGCGCCTGCCGGACGCAGGGGACATCGACGATGTCGCCGGTCGCGGGCTATGTGCAGACGCTGTTGGCCGAACTTGAGCTGCTGCGCGACGCGCTGCCGCAGGGCGTCACCCTGTCGCGGCTGCATTGGGGCGGCGGCACCCCGACCCTGCTGGACCCGCAGATGATCGCGCGGCTGGCGGGGGCGATCATGGACGCCTTTCCGCTGTGCCATGACGGCGAATTCTCGGTTGAGATCGACCCGTCCGAAATCGATGCGGCGCGGATGCGGGCGCTGGCGCGGGCGGGCATGACCCGCGCCTCGATCGGGGTGCAGGACTTCGACCCGCTGATCCAGCAGGCCATCGGCCGCGAACAAGGTTTTCAGGCCACCGCCGAGGCCGTGCGGCTGATCCGCGATCACGGCATCGCCAGCCTGAATGCCGACATCCTTTACGGATTGCCGCATCAGACCCCGGCGCGCATGTCCGATACCGTGCAAAAGCTGCTGGCCCTGTCGCCCGATCGCGTCGCGCTTTACGGCTATGCCCATGTGCCCTGGATGTCCAAGCGGCAGGTGATGATCCCCGACGACGCGCTGCCGGGAAACGAGGCGCGGCTTGACCTGTTCGACACCGCCCGCGCGCTGTTTCAGGCCGACGGTTTCGACCAGATCGGCATCGACCATTTCGCCCGCCCCGATGACCGGCTGGCGGTTGCGGCGCGGGCAGGACGGCTGCGCCGCAACTTTCAGGGCTATACCGACGATCAGGCACAGATCCTGCTGGGTCTGGGCGCCTCGTCGATTGCCCGGCTGCCGCAAGGATATGTCCAGAACGCCCCGGCCACGCAGGCCTATACCGCCGCCATCCGCGACGGGCGGCTGCCCCATGCGCGCGGACATGCCTTCACCGCCGAAGATCATTGGCGCGGTCGCATGATCGAGGCGCTGATGTGCGACTTTGAAATCGACGCGCTGGAATTCGTGCTGGACCACGGCATGACAGCAGCCGATCTGAAAGCGCTGTTCGCACCGATCGCGGCCCGGTTCGGCGAGGCGGTTCAGGTGGGGCCGTCAGGCCTGCGCATCACCGAAACGGGCCGACCGCTGACCCGGATGATCGCAAATGCGCTGGATGCCTATGCCTGTGCCCCGACCGGTCATTCGCCCGCCGTCTGACAGCGGGTGATCGGGCAGCGGGCGATGTGCCGGCGGGGCGATGGGGCGCGGATCAATGCGCCTCGGCCCAGTTCATCCCCGCGCCGGCATCGACGATCAGCGGCACCGACAGCTTGATCGCGGGTTCGGCCGCGCCCTCCATCACCTGCCGCGCGGCGGCGATCAGGTCGTCGACGGCGCTTTCCTCGACCTCGAAGACCAGTTCGTCATGGACCTGCAGCAGCATCCGCGCCGGCAGATCGCGGATCGCGGCAGGCATGCGGATCATCGCGCGGCGGATGATATCGGCCGCCGCACCCTGGATCGGCGCGTTGATGGCGGCACGGCGCGCGCCCCCGGCCGCCGGACCGGACTGATTGATGCCGGGGGTGTTGATCCGCCGCCCGAACAGCGTGGTGACGAAACCGTCGCGTTTGGCATCCTCGACCGTCTTGTCCATATAGGCACGGATTTCGGGGAAGCGTTCGAAATAGGTGTTGATGAAATCCTGCGCCTCGGCCCGCGGAATCCGCAGGTTGCGCGACAGGCCAAAACCCGAGATGCCATAGATCACGCCGAAATTGATCGCCTTGGCCTGACGCCGGATCATCGGGTCCATCCCCTCGACCGGGACATTGAACATCTGGCTGGCAGTCATGGCGTGAATGTCGATCCCGTCGCGAAACGCCTGTTTCAGCGCCGGAATATCCGCGACATGCGCCAGGATCCGCAATTCGATCTGGCTGTAATCCAGACTGACCAGCCGATACCCCTCGGTCGCCACGAATGCCTCGCGGATACGGCGGCCTTCCTCGCTGCGCACCGGGATGTTCTGCAGGTTCGGCTCGGTCGAGGCCAGACGCCCGGTCTGCGCCCCCGCGATGGAATAGCTGGTATGGACGCGCCCGGTATCGGGGTTCACGTGACCCTGCAACGCGTCGGTATAGGTCGATTTCAGTTTGCTGATCTGGCGCCAGTCCAGAACGCGGGCGGGCAGGTCATGGCTGACGGCCAGATCCTCCAACACGTCGGCGCTGGTCGAATAGGCCCCGGTCTTGCCTTGCTTGCCCCCCTCCATGCCCAGCTTGCCGAACAGGATCTCGCCCAGCTGCTTGGGGCTGCCGACATTGAATTTCTCGCCGGCAAGCTCGTGGATCTCGTCCTCCAGCTGCGCCATCTTCTGGGCAAAGGCGTTCGACATCCGACCCAGATGGCCACCATCGACACGAATGCCCGCCATCTCCATGTCGGCCAGAACGGGCACCATCGGGCGTTCCAGCGTTTCATAGACGGTACTGACCTTTTCCACCGGCATCATCGGCGCGAAATGCTGCCACAGGCGCAGCGTGACATCGGCATCCTCGGCGGCATAAGGCGTGGCCTTGTCGATCGGCACCTGCGCGAAGGTGATCTGCGACTTGCCCGATCCGATCAGTTCTTTGATCGGGATGCATTTATGGCCCAGATACCGCTCGGCCAGTTCGTCCATTCCGTGATTATGGGTGCCCGCATTCAACGCGTAGGACATCAGCATCGTATCGGCCAGCGGGGCCATGCGGATGCCCTGACGGGCAAGGATCTTCCAGTCGTATTTCAGGTTCTGCCCGATTTTCAGGATCGACGGATCCTCCAGCACGGGTTTCAGCGCCGACAGCACCTGATCCTGCGTCAGCTGATCCGGCGCAAGGCTGGGCGCGGTGGCGAACAACCCGTCGCCCGCCTCGCCCTCGACATGGCCAAAGGGGATATAGCAGGCCGTGCCGGGCGCGGTCGCCAGACAGATGCCCACCGGATCGGCACGCATGTCGTCCAGCCCGGTGGTCTCGGTATCGATGGCGACATGGCCCGTCTCGCGGATCGCGGCGATCCACTGATCCAGCGTCTCGATATCGCGCACCGTCTGATAGCTGGCGCTGTCGAACTGCGGCTGATCGGGCGCGGCCGGGGCTTCGGATGCGGGCGCGGCGGTGACGGCCGGGGCCTCGGCACCCAGACGGTCGGCCACGCGCGTGGTCAGGGTCCGGAACTCCATCTCGGTCAGGAAGCCCAGCAACGTCTCGGCGTCGGGGTCGCGCACCTCAAGGCTTTGCAGCGTGAAATCAAGTGGCGTCTTGCAATCCAGCTCGACCAGCCGCTTCGAGATCCGGATCTGGTCGGCATGGTCGATCAGCGTCTGGCGGCGCTTGGGCTGCTTGATCTCTGCTGCGCGCGCCAACAGCGTGTCCAGATCCCCGTAATCGTTGATCAGCTGCGCGGCGGTCTTGATGCCGATACCCGGCGCGCCCGGCACATTGTCGACCGAATCGCCGGCAAGCGCCTGCACATCGACCACGCGATCCGGGCCGACGCCGAATTTTTCGCGCACCTCTTCGGGGCCGATCAGCTTGCCCTTGATCGGGTCCAGCATGTCGACGCCATCGCCGACCAGCTGCATCAGGTCCTTGTCGCTGCTGATGATGGTGGCCGATCCTCCGGCCTCGCGGGCCTGGCAGGACAGCGTGGCGATGATGTCATCGGCCTCATAGCCCTCGATCTCGATGCAGGCGATGTTGAAGGCGCGGGTCGCATCGCGGGTCAGCGGAAATTGCGGGCGCAGATCCTCGGGCGGCTCGGGGCGGTTGGCCTTGTAAAGATCATAGATCTCGTTGCGGAACGTCTTCGAGGAATGGTCGAAGATCACGGCGGCATGGGTCGGGGCGGCGCTGCCATGCTCGTCGCTGACATATTTCCACAGCATGTTGCAGAACCCGGCAACAGCCCCGACCGGCAGCCCGTCGGATTTGCGGGTCAGCGGCGGCAGCGCGTGATAGGCCCGAAAGATAAAGGCCGACCCGTCGATCAGATGCAGATGGCATCCCTTGCCGAATCCCTCGCTCATGTCAGCCTCCTTCATCTTGCAGCAGCCAGCCGCGTTTTGACATGATCGGGCGCGGTCTGCCAGTGATCAGACCGGGAATGCGACAGGAAGGGCAAATGGCAATGCGGCGAAAATCGGACCTGCCCAGCAAGATTTGCGCAACCTGCGGACGTCCGTTCACTTGGCGGCGCAAATGGGCAAGGGTCTGGGATGAGGTGCGCTACTGTTCGGACAGGTGCCGATCCCGGCGCAACGGGGCAACCGCGCGGGGCGGCAGCGCCGCCCAGCCTCAAGGCCCCCTCGATGGGGGCGTTGAGGCTTCGCCGCCCCGGGACGGAACCCGGCGCGACGGAAGGTCTCAGTGATCGTCGTGCAGATTGTCGCGGTCGATCACAAAGCGCTTGTCGCAATAGCCGCAATCTACGAACCCCGTATCGGGCGAGATCTTCAGCCACACCCGCGGATGGCCCAGCCCGGCGGCATCGTCGCCGTCGCAGGCCACGCGCCAGGTCGTCACCTTCACCTCTTCGGGCGCGGGCATGCGCAGCGCCTCGGGGCCCTGCTCGGTCGAAAGCGGATTTTCGGGTGTCACACGCTCGGTCATGGCTGGCCTTCTTGTGGCGGCTTGCATCATCTGGTCTAACCCCATTAACGCAGCGCCGCCTGCCTTCGCAAGCTCTGCCAGGATGCCGACATGACCAATGCCATCGAAATCACCGGTCTGCGCAAGACCTATGCCGCCCAGGGAAACGCCCCCGCGAAGGATGCGCTGAAAGGTGTGGACCTGACCATCCCCTCGGGCAGCATCTTCGGCCTTCTGGGACCGAACGGCGCCGGAAAGTCCACGATGATCAACATTCTGGCGGGGCTGGTGAACAAGACCGCGGGCAAGGTGACGATCTGGGGGTTCGATCAGGACGTGAACCCGCGCCAGTCCCGCGCGGCCATCGGCGTCATGCCGCAGGAACTGAATGTCGATCCCTTCTTCACCCCCCGCGCCAGCCTCGAGGTGCAGGCGGGCCTTTATGGCGTGCCGAAATCCGAACGCTGGACCGACGAGCTGCTGGACATGGTCGGCCTGACCGATCAGGCCAATGCCTATGCGCGCACGCTGTCGGGCGGCATGCGCCGTCGCCTGCTGCTGGCCAAGGCGCTGGTCCATCGGCCGCAGATCCTGGTGCTGGACGAACCGACCGCGGGCGTGGACATCACCCTGCGCGAAATGCTGTGGAACAATGTCCGCAAGCTGAACCAGGCCGGCATGACCATCATCCTGACCACACATTACCTGGAAGAAGCCGAAGAGATGTGTGACGAAATCGCCATCATCAACCACGGCGAACTGGTCATCCGTCAGGGAACCCGCGACCTGCTGGCGCGTGCCGATGGCAAGACATTGGTCATTGATGCGGGGGGCCGCGTCGACCTGCCCGCCCTGCCCCAGGGTGCGCGCCCCGAATGGCGCAGCGACGGGCGGCTGGCGATCAGCTATCCGCCGTCGCGCGTGCGGGCCGATCAGCTGCTGGACGCGCTGCGCGGGGCCGGCGTGCCGATCATCGACGTCGCCAGCGAACAGCCCGACCTGGAAGATGTCTTCGTCGAGATGACCCGCGCCTGATCGCCTGTTTCCGGCGCCCTAGTCGCGCAGGATCACCATCGGCCCCATCATCCGACCGCCCATGATGTGCAGGTGGAAATGCGGCACCTCCTGCACGCCATGCGACCCCGCATTGGTGATCGCCCGGAAGCCCTGATTGCCCTGGTCCAGCCCGACGCCTTCCTTGGCGCAGACCTCCGCGCATAGCCGCATGAAGCCGGTGATCTCATCGGCCGAGGCATTGGCCGCGAAATCGTCGAAACTGACATATTTGCCCTTCGGAATCACCAGAACATGGGTTGGCGATTTCGGCGCGATGTCGCGGAAGGCCAGCGCGTGATCGTTCTCGGCGACCGTGTCATTGGGGATCTCGCCGCGCAGAATCCTGGCAAAGATGTTGCTGTCGTCATATTCGAAGGCCATGCGCCTCTCCTGCATTGTCAGTCCGTGAACAAATCGGGGGTCAGCGCCAGATCTTCTGCGATCGGCGCGGGAACATCCAGAAAGCGCGCAAGGGCGGCGGCATTCTCTGCCACGGGGCGCCCTTCGGCGATGCTGTTGAAATGGCCAAATCCCATGTCGCGCAGCCGCTCGACCTCGTGGCGCAGATCGCCGCGCACCACCGGGATCAGCCGCTGCACCACCTCGTCGGGCGATGCGGAATTGGTCAGGCCGATACGCTGCATGTGGCCGCGGATATAATCGTCATCCAGATCGGAATCGATGAACAGGATCCGCGTCTCGGCCCGATCCTCGGCGAAATCCGTGGCCAGCGACAAGGCCGAGGGGTCGATACACAGCGCGATGCGATGCGATTGCGTGTCGTCGAACAGCAGCCGCAGCAATGCCCGGCGATGTCGTTCGCGCTTGGGCAGGGTCGAGGCCATCCCCCCCAGATCGGGCAGCCCCGCCTGCAATTCGTTGAACACATAACCATAGGCCGGAATGTCGCTATGGGCGTTGATCCGCGCCGCCAGCCGTTTGGCGACATGCCATTTCTTGGCCACGATCAGATGCACGACACGATCCCGCCCCAGCGACCCTTCGGTTTCCCAGAACCGGGGCGCAAAGCGTCGCCCGACCCGCCCCTGCCCGGTCAGATAGCGAAACAGCCGCGGCCCCTCGTTCGAGATCGCGAACTGGGCGCCGTCTTCCTGCCACAACTGACCCAGACGCCGGCGCAGGTCCAGCGCCTCGGCGCTGATCTTGCGGGCAAACAGGTAATCCTGACGCAGCAGGAAATCGTAATGGTCGTTGTAGAAGGTCGCGGGCATCCCGTAATCGGAAAAGATCAGAAATGTCAGCGTGCGATTGCGCAGTTCGGCGCGCGGCACCAGATGGGCCACGATGGTCTGGAAAAAGGTCTCGTCGGGAATCCAGGTCGTGCGGAAGAACCGCAGCACGTCGCGCCGCTCATCGCAGAATTGCAGCACACGCTCGACCGTGGGACGGCGCAGACACCACCATTGCGATCCGATCATGACCTGTAGATCGGCGGGCGGCTGACGGCGCAGACCCAGCTTCTGCTGCAACGCAAGGCTGCGATAGAACAGCGTCTTGTGGGTGCGTTCGTTGAACCAGTGGCGATAGATCAGCCGTTCTTCCTTGAGACCGGTCTTGATCCAGTTGCCGTGGTGGAAATCATAGGCCTCGATGAAATCGGCATCCTCGCGATCCAGATAGGCCCGGACATATTCCGCCGATTTGATCGGCATGCAGTCCCCCGACAGCATGTAGAAATGCGTCGCCTGTGCAAATCGCGCCGCCGCCGCGCGCACGCTGTCCAGCGTGGCCGCGACCAATGACCATTCGCCCCAGCCGCATTTGTACCGCCGTGCGACCAGCAAGATCCGATCCTCGGCCGCCGCAGCGGCGTGCAGCCGCGCGTGATCCGCCGCGGGCGAGCTGCCATCGTAATGGATCGCGACGAAATCGCCCGTCGCCGTCAGCCGCCGCGCCTGCGCAATGACCCCGTCCGGGTCCTTGTGGCACAGCAGGATGAAGCAGATACGAGCCATCGGGTCCCGGTTTCAATCCAGACAAGTTGCGCGAAAAGATTGAATAATCAGCCGCGTTTTGCTTTGTCTTCCATGAAAGGCCCCATGCGGGCAAGTCCCGGTCACCGCAGTTTCCGCAATCGGACCGAATTGAAGAAGGTAAACAGGAACATGGGTTTCCCCGGCGTCTGGATGACCGAAAGCGAAAGCATGATCTATCGGGTGGTGCCGAAATGCGCCTGCTCGACCATCGGGCAGATCATGTATTTTTCAGATCACGGTGAATTTTTCGACGGCGACATCCATGATGCAAAGACCGGGCTGCACAAATGGTCCCGCGACGACAGCCACGCCCCGATCGAACGGGCCGTCCATGATCGCACCGCGCCGGCCTTTACCTGTGTGCGCAACCCCTATGCGCGGATCCTGTCGTCCTTCTTCGACAAGATCGCGGGGATTCAACGCAACGGCAGGCGCTATCGCGGCAATCTGGTACCGCAACTGGCGCAGCGTTATGGCATCGATGTCGGCAGCCCTGAAAACGATTTCGATTTCGACCAGATCGCCAGCTTTCGCCGCTTTCTGCTGTTTGCCCGAGACACCATCCGCTGGCGCCGCCCGATGGAGCCCGACATCCACTGGTCAGCCATGTCCGGCCATATCTCGACCTTCATCGTCAATGGTGGCCGTTATGACCGGATCTTCTTTACCGAGGCCCTGAACGACGGCATGGCGCAGGTTCTTGCAGATGCGCGCACGCCGCATCAGGTCGATCTGGCCAATGTGCCGCGGTTCAACGAAAGCGAAGGGCATGGCCCGAAACGCGCCTTCAAGGTCAGCGAATATTTCGACGATCTGTCGCGCCACCTGATCTGGGAAATCTACAAGGATGATTTCCAGCTGTTCCGCTATGATTTCGACGATCCTGACAACAAGATGCCCGTGGGCGACATCGACCTGGACGAGGTTCACGCCAAACTGGGCCGATAGCCCCCTGACGACGAAAGGGCCGCAGATGCGGCCCCTGTCCTGCACGGCATGATCTTTCAGATCACTCCAGATGGCTTTCCAGGAACCACAGATCCTTGTCCGCCGTGCGCGAGGCCGCCGTGAACAGGTCGGCGGTGTTCGCGTCGCCCGCCTCATCGGTGCTGTCGATTGCGGCACGCAGCTTGGCGCCATGATCGCGCATCCGTTCGCAGATCGCCTTGATGTGATCGGCGGATTTCACAAGATCGGTCGGATAGGGCGCCAGCGTGCTGGCCTTGGCGACCTCTTCGGCGGTGCCCACGGCGGTCCCGTCAAGGATCTGCACCCGCTCGGCCATGATATCCACATGCTCCTGGTTGTTGGCATAGACCGTGTCCAGCAACTCGTGAACGGCGATGAAATTGATGCCCTTCACGTTCCAATGCGCCTGCTTGATCGCCATCCCAAGCGCCAGCGCATCCGCCAGCCGCGCGTTCAGTTCATTGATCGCAGTCTTGCGGGCATTGTCGGTCAAACCTTCGATCTTCACAGCCATCATATCGCTCCTGCATTGCGGAATTCGGCGTGACAACACCGCGCCCCGCCTGCGGGTTCCTGCATGGCCGATATGAAAACGGCGCCCCTCCGACAGGAAGGGCGCCGTTTATCGAGATCAAATGATCGGCGTCAGGGGCTTAGACAGCGCCCTTGATGAAGTTCACTGCGTCGCCAACGGTCTGGATGGTTTCGGCAGCGTCGTCCGGAATTTCAATGCCGAACTCTTCTTCGAACGCCATGACCAGCTCGACGGTGTCGAGGCTGTCTGCGCCCAGATCGTCGATGAACGAAGCGGCTTCGACCACTTTGTCCTCGTCGACGCCCAGATGCTCGACAACGATCTTCTTCACGCGATCAGCGATATCGCTCATGTCATATCCTCATTCTCGCGGGCATCCGCCCAAAAATTACACGGACTATATGCCCGGTTCAGCACAGGGCGGTTCCCCTGCAGCTAAAGGCGGGGATATAGCACCGATGATTGGTCATGCAACCAGTTTTAAGTTGATTTTGGAACGGCGTTGCAGCGCCGCCGATCAACTCAGACCATCGCCATGCCGCCATTGACATGCAGGGTCGCCCCGGTGACGTATCCGGCCTCGCGGCTGGACAGATAGGCGACGGCTGCGGCGATGTCATTCGGGGTGCCCATGGCGCCTGCCGGAATCTGCGTCAGGATCTTGCCCTTCTGCTCATCGTTCAGCTTGTCGGTCATCGCGGTCTCGATGAAACCCGGCGCGACACAGTTGACCGTGATTCCACGGCTTGCGACCTCATATGCTAGCGATTTCGACATGCCGACCAACCCGGCCTTGGCCGCGGCATAATTGCCCTGCCCCGGATTGCCGGTGGTCCCCACGACCGAGGTAATGTTCACGATCCGGCCCCAACGCGCCTTCATCATCCCGCGCAGCACGGCCCGCGACAGGCGGAAAACACTGGTCAGATTGACCTCCAGAACCTGCGCCCATTCCTCATCCGACATGCGCATGAACAGGTTGTCACGGGTGATACCGGCATTGTTGACCAGAATATCGACCGATCCCATCGCCTCGGCGGCCGTTTTGGGCAGCCCGGTCACGGCCTCGGCGTCAGACAGATTCGCCGGCACGACATGGGCGCGCTCACCCAGCTTGTCGGCCAGCTCCCGCAGCGGCGCTTCACGCGTGCCCGACAGCGCGACGGTGGCCCCCGCCTGATGCAGCGCCTCGGCGATCGCGCCGCCGATGCCCCCCGAAGCGCCGGTGACCAGCGCATTCTTTCCCGACAGATCGAACATGCCTGTCTCCTTCTTCTTTGTCCAAATACCCATGGCGCAGGATCAGCCGCGCCGTCAGCCCTTCAATGCCGCGATATCGCCCGGCACGCCGATATTCCTGACGGCCGCATCCTTGGTGATCCGCTTGATCATGCCCGACAGCGCCTTGCCGGCCCCGATTTCCCAGAACTCGGTCACACCCGCCTCGGCCAGATTGGCAATCGATTCGCGCCAGCGCACGGTCCCGGTGACCTGTTCCACCAGCAGGCGCCGAATCGCGCCGGGCTCGATCACCGCCTCGGCGCGGACATTGGCGATCAGCGGCACTGCGGGCGGCTGAATCTCGACCCCGGCCAGCGCATCGGCCATGACGGCGGCGGCGGGCTGCATCAGCACCGAATGGAACGGCGCCGACACCGGCAGCATCAGCGCACGCTTGGCCCCGGCCTCTTTTGCGGCCGCGGCGGCCCGCTCGACCGCCTCCTTGTGACCCGAGATCACGACCTGCGCGGGATCGTTGTCATTGGCCGCCTGCACCACATCGTCGCCCGCGGCATCGCGCGCGATGCGATCGACGGTGTCGAAATCCAGACCCAGGATCGCGGCCATCGCGCCCTGCCCGACCGGCACCGCCTCTTGCATGGCCTGACCACGCAGGCGCAACAGCCGCGCCGTGTCTTCCAGCGTCAGCGCCCCTGCGGCACACAGCGCCGAGTATTCCCCCAGCGAATGACCGGCGACGTAATTGGCCTCTTGAATGCCGAATCCTTCGGCCTCCAATGCACGAAACGCGGCCATGGAGGCGGCCATCAGCGCGGGCTGCGCATTCTGGGTCAGCGTCAGGGTCTCGATATCGCCATCCCAGATCAGGTCGGACAGCTTTTCGCCCAAAGCCTCGTCGACCTGCTCAAACACGTCGCGCGCGGCCGGATAGGCCTCGGCCAGTTCGCGGCCCATGCCGATGGTCTGTGCCCCCTGCCCCGGAAAGACGAATGCCCGCATTGCGGCCCCCTGAAATGTTGTTCCTGGGAAACCGCATACCTTGCGCGGGGCTTTGCCGCAACTGACAGCACCCGGGCGCCGAATGGGCGCAGTCCGTCGCAGCCGCGCGCCATGACGAAAAAAGGCGCCCCGAAGGACGCCTTTTCCGAAGATCCGAAGACCCGGTTGGCTTAGCCGACCAGTTCCAGACCCGAGAAGAAGAACGCGATTTCCTGCGCAGCCGTTTCCGGCGCATCCGAACCGTGAACCGAGTTTTCGCCGACCGACAGGGCGAATTCCTTGCGGATGGTGCCTTCGGCTGCGTCCGCCGGGTTGGTGGCGCCCATCACTTCGCGGTTCTTGGCGATGGCGTTGTCACCTTCCAGAACCTGAACGACGACCGGCTCGGAGGCCATGAATTCCACCAGTTCGCCATAGAAGGGGCGTTCCTTGTGGACTTCGTAGAATTTGCCAGCCTGCTCGGCCGACAGCTTGATGCGCTTTTGCGCGACGATGCGCAGGCCGGCATCCTCGAACTTGGCGTTGATCTTGCCGGTCAGGTTGCGCTTGGTGGCATCGGGCTTGATGATCGAAAGGGTGCGTTCGGTCGCCATGGGTCTACCTTGTCTGTTTGACGTGCAGGGCAGCGGCCCCGCGATGAAATCCGCGCCCCGTTAACAGGCTTGCCGCGGGCGGGCAAGATTGGCGTGGTGGAACCGGCGGGATTTGCCGCAGTTTGACCATGACGACGCCCGCGACCCACCGCTTGCAGACAGGAGCCTCCATGCCCACGCCCCGGCCCCATCCCGACCGCCGCCCCGTTCCGCTGGCGACCATCCTGACGATCTTTGCCATCGCCCTTGTTCTGGCCGCGATCTGGGCGTGGTCGCGGGTGCTGTTGCTGGCCTTCGCGGCGATTCTGCTGGCGATCGCGCTGCGGGGCGGGGCGCGGGTGATGCACAACCGGCTGGGCCTGCCCTTTCGGCCCGGCGTGCTGATCACCGCCGCGGGCAGCGCGGGTCTTGTGGCGCTGCTGTTCGTCTATACCGGGCCGGCCATCTCGAAACAGTTCAACCAGCTTCTCGACAGCCTGCCCGACGCCTGGAAACAGGTCAGCGACTGGATGGATAACAGCAGCATCGGCAGCTTTGTGGAACAGCAGCTGGGGGGCGAGGGCGGCGATCAGGGTCAGGCCGCGGGCGGCAGCCTGTCATCGGCCTTCCAGTATCTGCGCGGCACCATCACCACCATGTTCGGCACCGCCGCCAACATCGTGCTGCTGATCACCATGGCGATCTTTCTGGCGCTGGATGCGGGCACCTATCGCGACGGGTTCCTGCGGCTGGTTCCGATTGGCTATCGCGACCGCGCCCGCGATATCATGGACGAAACCGGCACCGCGCTGGCCCGCTGGATGGGCGGACAGGCGCTGGACATGCTGATCGTGGCACTGCTGACCGGGGCGGGGCTTTGGCTGCTGGGCGTACCGCTGGCGCTGGTTCTGGGGGTGATCGCGGGGATCACCAACGTGATTCCCGTCATCGGCCCCTTCATGTCCGGCGTGCCTGCGGTCCTTTTCGCGATGACGCAGGGTGTCGACAAGGCGATCTATGTCACCATCCTGTTCGTCGTGATCCAGCAGATCGAGGGCAATATCCTGATGCCCATGATCCAGAAATACGCGGCCCATCTGCCGCCCGTCCTGACGGTCATCGCCATTGTCGCCTTTGGCAGCATTTTCGGCCTGTCCGGCATCATTCTGGCGACGCCGCTGTTGCTGGTCGCGATCATCCTGGTCCAGCGGATCTATGTCGAGGATATCCTGGGCGACCGCGACAGGGAACGCGGCTGAACGGGTTTCGTGATTCCGACATATCTTTGCGCTAGGATGGTCGCAGATATCAGGGTGACGCCATGCAGCCATTCCGCAAAGGTCGCCTTTCGGCGAGGCTGGCCGAAACGGCCGACGATCTGCAAGCCGCGCAGCGCCTGCGCTGGCTGTGCTTTGTCGCACGCACCGGGGTCGTCGATGACGGCACCGGGCTGGATGCAGACGCGCTGGACGCCGACTGCCTGCACATGATGATCGAGGATGCGGCCACCAGACAGCTGCTGTGCACCTATCGCTTTCTGCCGCTGGCCTGTGGGTCCGAAATCGCGCGTAGCTATTCCGCGCAGTTCTACAACCTGAAGGCCCTTGAATCCTTTGACGGCCCCATGGTCGAGATGGGCCGCTTCTGCATCCATCCCGAAACCCGCGACCCGACCGTGCTGCGTGTCGCATGGGCCGCCATGACCCGTTTCGTCGATGAGGCCGGGATCGAAATGCTGTTCGGCTGTTCCAGCTTTGTCGGCACCGAACCCGAGGCCCATGCCGATGCCTTCGCCATGCTGAAGGAACGCCATCTGGCCCCGCGCCGCTGGTTGCCGCGGGTCAAGGCCCCAAAGGTGTTCCGATTCGCCCGTGCGCTGCGTCTGCGCAAACCCGATCCGAAACGCGCCATGGCCGCGATGCCGCCACTGTTGCGCAGCTATCTGGCGATGGGCGGCTGGGTCAGCGATCACGCGGTCGTCGATCCGGTGCTGCGAACCATGCATGTCTTTACCGGGGTCGAGATCCGCGCGATCCCCCCGGCGCGGCGCAGATTGTTGCAGGCCGCCTCGAACTGAGGTCTCGCCAATTCCACTTTTGCCCGCCGCTTGGGCAGCTTGCACCAGTATCGAGCAGTCATCATGCAGATGCCCGTTCTCCGTGCAGTTTCGCCACGCCGGTGCATTGACCCTGCCGCGCCATCGGCGCCCTGTGCCCTCATGTTCGACGCATCTGCCCCTTCCGTGACCATGCAGCGCAGCCAGGGTGCCGCGCATGTCGTCATGGGGCCGCGCGGGCTGATCGACCTGTCGCAGCGCGGCTCGGCCAAGGCGATGCTGCCGCGCATGACGGCGGGCCTGCCCGAGATCGTGTTCCTGAACACCTCGGGGGGGCTGGCATCGGGCGACAGGCTGGCCTTCGCGGTCGATCTGCGCCCCGGCACGCGTGCGCTGGCCACGACCCAGACCGCCGAACGCGCCTATCGCGCGACGGACGACCCCGCGCAGGCGCAGGTGAGCCTGACCGTGGGCGCGGGTGGCTGGCTGGACTGGCTGCCGCAGGAAACCATCCTGTTCCACGGATCGAAGCTGGACCGCCACACGCGGATCGACCTTGCGGGCGATGCGGGCTGCATGCTGCTGGAAACCGTGGTTCTTGGCCGCATCGCCATGGACGAGGTTCCCGCCCGCCTGCATCTGCGCGACCGCCGAGAGGTGTATCGCGACGGTCGCATCCTGCATCACGACGCGCTGGCCCTGGACGATGCGACCCTGCCGCGCCTTGCCGGACCCGCGCTGACCGGCACGGCCCGCGCGCTGGCGACGCTAGCCGTGATCGCGCCCCATGCGCCCGATCTTCTGACTCGCGCGCGCGACGTACTGAACGAACCCGGCGTGACGGGCGCGGCCAGCGCCCCGCCCGGTCGCCTGGTCATCCGCCTTCTGGCGCAGGGCGACTGGCCCCTGCGGCGGCAGGTGAACCGCCTTCTGGGGGCGCTGCGCCCCGATCCCCTTCCCCGCATCTGGCAGGTCTGACATGAACCTTTCCCCCCGCGAGCGTGAAAAGCTGCTGGTCTCGGTCGCCGCGATGGTCGCCCGCAACCGCCTGTCGCGCGGCGTCAAGCTGAACCACCCCGAGGCCATCGCCCTCATCACCGATTTCGTGGTCGAGGGCGCGCGCGACGGCCGCACCGTGGCCGACCTGATGCAGGCCGGTGCCCATGTGATCACCGCGGGCCAGTGCATGCCCGGCGTGCCCGCCATGATCGAATCGGTGCAGGTCGAGGCAACCTTTCCCGACGGCACCAAGCTGGTTACCGTCCATCATCCCATTCGAGAGGAGGACTGAATGAGAACCCTGATCGCCGCCGCCACCCTGCTGCCCACCGCCGCACTGGCCCATCCCGGCCACCACGAGGACGCGGACCCCACCCACCTGCTGACCCAGCCCGACCACCTTGGCACGCTGGCCCTGATCGTGGCGGCGGGCGTCGCCGCATGGGTGCTGCTGCGGGGCCGCTCGTGATCCCGGGCGAGCTCCTGCCCGCCGAGGGCACGATCACCCTCAACGAGGGGCGGGACGAGATCGCGCTGATGGTCGCCAATACCGGCGACCGTCCCATCCAGGTCGGCAGCCACTACCACTTTGCCGAGACCAATCCCGGCCTGCGCTTCGACCGCGATGCCGCGCGCGGCATGCGCCTGTCGATCCCGGCGGGCACCGCCGTCCGGTTCGAGCCCGGCCAATCGCGGGAAATCCGCCTGATCCCCCTTGCCGGCGCGCGCGTCGTGCAGGGTTTCCGCCAAGACATCATGGGGGCGCTGTAACCATGGCCCAGACCTTGTCCCGTGCCGATTACGCGGCGCTTTACGGCCCGACCAAGGGCGACCGCATCCGGCTGGCCGATACCGAACTGCTGATCGAGGTCGAACGCGACCTGACCATCCCCGGCGAAGAGGTCAAGTTCGGCGGCGGCAAGGTCGTGCGCGACGGCATGGGCCAGTCGCAGGTCACCCGCGAGGGCGGCGCGATGGACACGGTCATCACCGGCGTCGTGGTCTTCGACCATCGGGGCATCGTGAAGGCCGATGTCGGCCTGAAGGACGGGCGCATCGCGGGCATCGGCAAGGCGGGCAACCCCGACACCCAGCCCGGCGTGACCCTGATCATCGGCCCCGGCACGGAAATCATCGCGGGAGAAGGGCGCATCCTGACGCCCGGCGGCTTCGACTGCCATATCCACTTCATCTGTCCCCAGCAGGTCGATCACGCGATCCATTCCGGCGTCACCACGATGCTGGGCGGCGGCACCGGCCCCGCGCATGGCACGCTGGCCACGACCTGCACCCCCGGCCCGTGGCACATCGCCCGCATGATGGAAGCCGTGGCAGACCTGCCCGTGAACATCGGCATCGCGGGCAAGGGCAACGCATCTGTCCCCGCACCGCTGGAGGAACAGATCCGCGCGGGCGCCTGCGCGATGAAGCTGCACGAGGATTGGGGCACTACCCCCGCCGCCATCGACAACTGCCTGACCGTCGCGGACCGCATGGACGTGCAGGTGATGATCCATACCGACACGCTGAACGAATCCGGCTTTGTCGAGGATACGATGGCCGCGATCGGCGGGCGCACCATCCACGCCTATCACACCGAGGGCGCGGGCGGCGGGCATGCCCCCGACATCATCCGCATGGTCGGCATGTCGAACGTCCTGCCATCGTCCACCAACCCGACGCGGCCCTACACCGGCAACACGATCGAGGAACATCTGGACATGCTGATGGTGTGCCACCATCTGGATCGTCGCGTTCCCGAGGATGTCGCCTTCGCCGAATCCCGCATCCGCCGCGAGACCATCGCCGCCGAGGACATCCTGCACGATCTGGGCGCCTTCAGCGTCATCTCGTCCGACAGCCAGGCGATGGGCCGCGTGGGCGAGGTGATCATCCGCACCTGGCAGACCGCCGACAAGATGCGCCGCCAGCGCGGACGGCTGGAGGAAGAGCAGGGCCAGAACGACAACTTGCGCGCCCGCCGCTATATCGCGAAATACACGATCAACCCGGCCATCGCGCATGGCGTCTCGCGCCATATCGGCAGCATCGAGGACGGCAAGCGCGCCGATCTGGTCCTGTGGTCCCCCGCCTTCTTCGGCGTCAAGCCCGAGATGGTCCTGGTCGGCGGGCAGATCGCGGTCGCGCAGATGGGCGATCCCAACGGCTCGATCCCGGTGCAGCCGGTCTTCAGCCGCCCGATGTGGGGGCATACGGGCCGCGCCTCGTCGATCTTCGTCAGCCAGGCGGGGCTGGAGGCCGGCGCGGGCGACGGCCTGTCGAAATCGCTGATCGCGGTCGAGAACACGCGCGGCATCGGCAAGTCCGACATGGCGCTGAACGACCGGATGCCGCAGATCGAGGTCGATCCCGAAACCTACGAGGTCCGCGCCGACGGTCAGCTTCTGACCTGCGAACCCGCGACCGAGCTGCCGATGGCGCAGCGCTATTTCCTGTTCTGAGGTTCGCCATGACCCTTCACTGCCACAGCATCATCCGCAACGCCCAAGGCCCCTTCGCCGCGGAAATCGCGCTGGATTACGAATCCCGCCTGCTGCGCCGCAAGCGGCTGACCAGCGCGGCGGGCGATTTCATGCTGGACCTGCCCGAGGTCGTCAGCGTCGAGGATGGCGATGCCTTCGCCCTGTCCGACGGGCGGCTGGTCGTCATGCGCGCGGCCCCCGAACCCGTGCTGGTCGTGACCGGCGATCTGGCGCGGCTGGCATGGCATGTCGGCAACCGCCACACCCCCTGCCGGATCGAGGCCGACCGCCTGATCATCCGTCAGGACCACGTGCTGGAGGCGATGCTGCGCCAGCTGGGCGCGACGGTCGAACGCGCCGAACTGCCCTTCAGCCCGGAAGGCGGCGCCTATGGCCACGGTCGCACCTTCGGGCACGATCACGGGCACGATCACGGCCATTCGCATGACCACGGGCATTCGCACGGCCATGACCACCATCACGAACACGCCTGAGGCCGCCCGCCTGCGGCTGGCGCAATACCTGTCGCCCGCCTTCCCGGTGGGTGGCTTCGCCTGGTCGCAGGGCCTGGAATATGCGATGGATCAGGGCATCGTGACGCGCGCGACCCTGCCCGCATGGCTGGCCGACTGGCTGGATCACGGCGCGGGCTGGACCGATGCCGTGATGGTCGCGCTGGCCCTGCGCGATGCCGGTCCCGAACCGGACGACCTGGCCCGCGCGGCCTGCCCGTCCTCGCAGCGGCTGGCCGAGACGGTGGAACAGGGCACGGCCTTTGCCGCCAACATCGCCGCGCTGACGGGGGACGCCGCCGCCCCCGCCACCCTGCCCGTCGCCTTCGGTCGCGCCTGCGCCGACATGCCCCTGCCCGCGCCCGAGATCATCGCGGCCTTCCTGCAGGCGCAGGCCGCCGCGCTGATCAGCGCCGCCGTGCGGTTCCTGCCGCTTGGCCCCATGCAGGGGCAGGCGATGCTGATCGGCCTGCAACCCGCGATCCTTGCCTGCGCCGCCCGTGCCGCCACCGCGACGCGCGACGACCTGCACAGCGCCGCATGGGGGGCCGACATCGCCGCCATGCGCCACGAAACCATGACCACGAGGATCTTCCGATCATGAGCCCGAACGCCCCCCCGAACCACGGTCCCCTGCGCGTCGGCATCGGCGGCCCCGTCGGCGCGGGCAAGACCACCCTGACCGAGCAGCTGGCCCGCGCCCTTGCGCCCCGCCTGTCGATGGCGGTCGTGACCAACGACATCTATACCCGCGAGGATGCCGAGGCGCTGATGCGCGCGCAGGTCCTGCCCGCAGACCGCATCCGGGGTGTCGAAACCGGCGGCTGCCCGCATACCGCCATCCGCGAGGATGCCAGCATCAACCTGGCCGCCATCGCCGATCTGAACGCGGCTATTCCCGACCTGGAACTGGTGCTGATCGAGTCGGGCGGCGACAACCTGGCCGCGACCTTCAGTCCCGAACTGGCCGATCTGACGATCTATGTCATCGACACGGCCGCCGGGCAGGACATCCCGCGCAAGCGGGGACCGGGGCTGGCGCGGTCCGACCTTCTGGTGGTGAACAAGACCGACCTGGCCCCGCATGTCGGCGTGGATGCCGCGCTGCTGGAAAAAGATGCGCGCGCCTCGCGCGGTGCGCGTCCGGTGATCATGGCCGCGTTGCGCCACGGCACCGGCGTCGATCAGATCGTCGATTTCCTGATCCGCGAAGGCGGACTGACCCCGCAGGCGGCCTGAAACTGCCCGCGCGGCAGGCAGTGGCGTCCCTACCTGCCCAGCATCGCACCACTGCCAAAGGACGCCGCGCGAAACCTGCCCGAATCCTGTTCAGCATCACCATTTCGTCATTTTCTGCATCTGCGAAGGCAACGACCTTCCCGAAAATCACAACAGGGACCCCGGCCAATGCGTCGTGCGGAAAGGGTGATGATAATGACCAAATTCACGAAGATTCTGATGATGACCAGCGCCATGGCGATGGCCGGCGCGGCCCATGCGCAGGACGGCGAACCGATCAAGATCGGCGTCCTGCATTCGCTGTCGGGCACGATGGCGATTTCGGAAACGACGCTGAAGGACACCGTGCTGATGATGGTGGAACAGCAGAACGCCAAGGGCGGCGTGCTTGGCCGCCCGCTGGAAGCCGTGGTCGTCGATCCTGCATCCGACTGGCCGCTGTTTGCCGAAAAGGCGCGCGAACTGCTGACCGTCAGCGAGGTCGACGCGATCTTCGGCTGCTGGACCAGTGTCAGCCGCAAATCCGTGTTGCCGGTGATCGAGGAACTGAACGGCCTGCTGTTCTATCCCGTGCAATACGAGGGCGAGGAATCCTCGAAGAACGTGATCTATACCGGTGCCGCCCCGAACCAGCAGGCGATCCCGGCAGTCGATTACATGGCCGAGGAACTGGGCGTCGAGAAATGGGCGCTGCTGGGCACCGACTATGTCTATCCGCGTACCACGAACAACATTCTGGAAAGCTATCTGAAGGAAAACGGGCTGGCCGAGGACGAGATCTTCGTCAACTACACCCCCTTCGGCCACAGCGACTGGTCCAAGATCGTGGCCGATGTCGTGGCGCTTGGCGCCGATGGCAAGAAGGTCGGCGTCGTGTCCACCATCAATGGCGATGCCAATGTGGGTTTCTACAAGGAATTGGCGGCGGCGGGCGTCAGCGCCGATGACATCCCGGTCATGGCCTTCTCGGTCGGGGAAGAGGAACTGTCCGGTCTGGATACTGCGAACCTTGTCGGCCACCTGGCGGCATGGAACTATTTCCAGACGGCCGAGTCGGATGAAAACACCGCCTTCATCGAGGAATGGCAGAAATTCACCGATGAAAGCCGCGTGACCAACGACCCGATGGAGGCGACGATGATCGGCTTCAACGCATGGGTCGCGGCGGTCGAAAAGGCCGGCACGACCGATGTCGATCCGGTTCTGGACGCCATCGTCGGCGTCGAGGTGCCCAACCTGACCGGCGGCACCGCGCAGGTCCTGCCCAACCACCACCTGACCAAGCCCGTCCTGATCGGTGAAATCCGCGAGGACGGCCAGTTCGACATTGTCAGCCAGACCGAACCGGTGCCCGGTGACGCATGGACCGATTTCCTGCCCGAATCCGCCGTTCTGGACGCCGATTGGCCGGGCAAGGACTGCGGCATGTACAACACCGAAACCGAAAGCTGCGTGCAGGTTCAGTCGAATTACTGATCCCGCGCGACCCGAAGGGGCGGCCCCGCCCCTTCGCCTTTTCCCTGTTGGAAAGACGCTGACGTGACCCATGCGACCCGCCCGCTGATCGCGGCCCTTGTGGCCTTCCTTCTGCTGATCCCGGCCTTGCCCGCCCATGCCAATGACGCGCTGCGGGCCGTTGTGGCGCAGAACATGGATCAGATCGAAAAGCCGTCGCGGCGGACGGTCGGCCCGCTGATCGACCAGATCGCCGCGACCGGGGCCGAAGGCGTGGCCCTGCTGGGCGCCTGGGCGGATCGGCGGCTGGGCCTTTCCACGGATGGGCGCGTCCTGATCGTGGATGGCGACATCGTGACGGATGCCGTCACCGGTGCGCCGGTGCCCGGTGCCGACCCCAAGATGCTGCGCCCCAATTCCGGCGTGCGCGGGGTGATCGAATCGGCGCTGGTCGCCAGCCAGATTTCCGACCCCGACCCCGCCATCCGCAGCGCCGCACTGGAAAGCATCGCCCGGTCGGGGACGGCGGATCATCTGGCCGCACTGACCGCCGCAGCGGCCGATCCAGACCCGACCCTGCAGGCGCGGCGCGACCGGCTGCGGACCCTGCTGACGATCCAGCATGACGACGATTCCGCCACCCGGATCGCGGCCATCGAATCGCTTGGCGGGGATGTCGGGCTTGATTTTCGCGCAGTGCTGAACCCGCTGCTGAGCACGCGTCAGATCGCCGCGACCGCCCCGCCCGAAGGCGCGAATATCGCGCGTGAACTGTCCCCCGGCGACGACGCGCTGTCCCGCAACGCGGCCTATGATCTGCTGAAGGCGCAGGGCATCGCCCAGCCGCGCCTGACCGCGGACGCGCAACGCGATGCGCTTGCCGCGCATATCGCGGATGGCGCGGTCGGCGGCATTCCGGTCGCTGATCTGTCCGACCCCGCCGCCCGCGACCGCGCCTACAAGGCGCTGGAGGCCACCGGTCAGGTCACCCCCGCCGCGACCGAGGCCGAGGCGCAGGCCGCCATCGACGCCCATCGTTTCTACGAAGTCTATGCCGAACCCGACAGCGCCGTCACCGATGCCGCCACCGCCGCCCAACGCAGCGCGCAGACGCGCCTGCTGGCGATGCGGGGCGTCGATCTGGGACTGGACGCGCTGTCGCTGGCCTCGATCTATTTCCTGGCGGCGATCGGGCTGGCGATCACCTTTGGCGTGATGGGCGTGATCAACATGGCCCATGGCGAATTCATCATGATGGGTGCCTATACCGGCTATGTCGTGCAGGGGCTGATCAGCGACCGCACGCTGTCGCTGATCGTGGCGCTGCCCGCGGCCTTTGCGGTGACCTTCATCGCCGGGGTCGCGCTGTACCGTCTGGTGATCCGGCATCTGGCGAAACGCCCGCTGGAAACGCTGTTGGCGACCTTCGGCGTGTCGATCGCGCTGCAACAGCTGGCCAAGAACATCTTCGGCACGCAGGCCCGCCCGCTGACCGCGCCCGGCTGGTTGGAGGGCGCGATCACGGTAAACGACGTCATCTCGATCAGCACGATCCGGGTGGCGATCTTCGTGTTGGCAGTGCTGTTTCTGGGCCTGTTCCTGTTCATCATGAAGCGCACCCGGCTGGGGCTGGAGGTGCGGGCCGTGACCCAGAACCCCGGCATGGCGGCATCCATGGGCATCAACCCCGACCGCATCGCGATGATGACCTTTGGCCTTGGGTCGGGCATCGCCGGGATCGCGGGCGTCGCCATCGGGCTGTTCGCGCAGGTCACGTCCGAACTGGGCCAGCAATATATCGTCCAAAGCTTCATGACCGTGGTCGTGGGCGGCGTCGGCAATATCTGGGGCACCCTTGCCGGGGCGGGGCTGATCGGCGTGCTGTCGAAGGTGATCGAAAGCTTCAACCCCTCGAACACGCTGGCGGCGCAGACCTTCATGATCCTGTTCATCGTGATCTTCATCCAGTTCCGGCCGCGCGGGATCATCCCGCAGCGTGGCCGCGCAGCCGAGGCCTGACATGACCCGCAAACCCCTGATCCTGCGCAACCCCTCGATCCTGATCGTGCTGGCGGTTCTGGCCGGCTTCACCCTGACCGTCACCCTTCTCAGCCAGGCCTATGGCAGCGGGGTGATCCCCACCTCGATGATCAAGGTTCTGGGCAAGACGCTGTGCCTTGCGCTGGCTGCCGTGGCGATGGATCTGGTCTGGGGCTATCTGGGCATTCTCAGCCTTGGTCAGATGGCGTTCTTCGCGCTTGGCGGGTACATGATCGGCCAGTGGCTGATGTATGCGCGGACAGAGGCCATCGTGGCCGCGTCCATGGCGCAGAACCCGATCCCGCCCACCCCGGCAGAACTTCAGACCGGCGTAGCCAACCAGATATTCGGCGTGGTCGGATCCTCGGACCTGCCCTTGGTCTGGAGCTTTGCGCATTCCCTGCCGATTCAGCTTGCGCTGGTGGTGCTGGTACCGGGGGTCTTGGCGCTGGTCTTTGGCTGGCTGGCCTTCCGCAGCCGGGTGAACGGGGTCTATCTGTCGATCCTGACACAGGCGATGACGCTGGCGCTGGCGCTGTGGCTGTTTCAGAACGACAGCGGCTTTCGCGGCAATAACGGGCTGTCGGGCCTGCAGAACATCCCCGGTCTGGAAGGCGTCGGACAGGCGCGGCTGTCGGTCTGGTTCCTGTGGGCCTCGGCCCTTGCGCTGGGGGTGGCCTATCTGCTGGCGGCCTGGGTGATCAGCGGCAAGTTCGGCAGCGTCGTCCGGGCGATCCGCGACGACGAAACCCGCGTGCGGTTTCTTGGCTATCCGGTCGAAGGGTTCAAGCTGGCGGTCTTTACGCTGGCCGCGATGATGACCGCGATTGCGGGCGCGCTGTATTACCCGCAGGCAGGCATCATCAACCCGGCCGAGCTGGCGCCCATCGCCTCGATCTATCTGGCGGTCTGGGTGGCGATCGGCGGACGCGGGCGGCTTTATGGCGCGATCATCGGCGCGGTTGTCGTGTCGCTGTTGTCCAGCTGGTTCACCGGCGGACGTGCCCCCGCGATCGAGCTGCCCTTCTACAGCGTGAACTGGGTTGATTGGTGGCAGGTCCTGCTGGGCGTGGCCTTCGTGCTGGTGACGCTGTTCGCGCCGCGCGGCATCGCCGGGATCGTCGACTGGCTGGGCGGCGTCATGCCGCCACGCCGTCACGGGCGCGATCTGGGCCCCGATCAGGGTGCCTTGCAGGAACAGGAGGCCAAGGCATGAGCGCGCTTCTGGAAGTGGACGGGATCTCGGTCAGTTTCGACGGGTTCAAGGCGATCAACGGGCTGTCCTTCAGCATCGGCGCTGCGGAATTGCGCGCGGTGATCGGCCCCAATGGCGCCGGCAAGACCACCTTCATGGATATCGTCACCGGCAAGACCCGCCCCGACGAGGGCCGCGTGCTGTGGGGCGAAACCTCGACCTCGCTGCTGAAGCTGAACGAGGCGCAGATCGCCCGCGCGGGGATCGGCCGCAAGTTTCAGCGCCCCACCGTGTTCGAGGATCAAAGCGTCGCCGACAATCTGACCATGGCGCTGCGTGCCAATCGCGGTCCCTTCGCGGTGCTGTTCTGGAAGCCCACCCGCGACACCGCCCGCCGCGTCGCCGAACTGGCCGACGAGGTCGGGCTGGCCGATCAGACCGACCGCAGGGCGGGCGAACTGAGCCACGGCCAGAAGCAATGGCTGGAAATCGGCATGCTGCTGGCGCAGGAACCGCGGCTTCTGCTGGTCGATGAACCCGCCGCGGGAATGACGCTGGCCGAACGTGAACAGACCACGACCCTGCTGAAACGTCTGGCGCAGACGCGGGCGGTCGTGGTCGTCGAACATGACATGGATTTTGTGCGCAGGCTGGATTGCAAGGTGACCGTGCTGCATCAGGGCGCGGTTCTGGCCGAGGGGTCACTGGACCATGTGACCCGAAATCCCGACGTGATCGAAGTCTATCTGGGGCGCTGAGATGCTGGACGCGACAAACCTGACCCTTCACTATGGCGGCAGCCAGATCCTGCATGGCATCGACATCGCCGCGCGGCCCGGATCGGTGACATGCGTGATGGGCAATAACGGGGTCGGCAAGACCTCGTTGATGAACCTGCTTGCCGGGCGGCACCCGCGATCGGGCGGGACGCTGCGTTTCGACGGCAGGGATCTGGGGCGTGCAAGCGCCCAGATGATGGCGCGGCTGGGCGTGGGCTATGTCCCGCAGGGGCGCGCGATCTTTCCGATGCTGACCGTGCGCGAGAACATGGAAACCGGCTTTGCCTGCCTGCCCCGGTCGGACCGTACGATCCCCGAGGAGATCTTCGACAGCTTTCCCGTGCTGGCCGAGATGGCCAATCGTCGCGGCGGCGACCTGTCGGGCGGCCAGCAACAGCAGCTGGCGATCGCGCGCGCGCTGATCACCCGCCCGCGCGTTCTGTTGCTGGATGAGCCGACCGAGGGGATCCAGCCCAATATCATCGCTCAGATCGGCCGGGTGATCGCCGCCCTGCGCGACCGCGGCGACATGGCCATCGTGCTGGTGGAACAATATTTCGATTTCGCCTGGGATCTGGGCGATGCGTTTCTGGTTCTGGAACGCGGGCGCGCGGTGGCGCAGGGGCCGAAATCCGCGCTGCGCCGAGAGGATCTGCACGCGCGGCTGGCGGGGCACGCGGCGGCATAGATAAGGGGGCTTCCCGCCCCCCTTTTGGCCTGCGGCCAATTCACCCCCCGGGGATATTTCCGCACAGAAGATGGTTCAGCGTTTGCGTTCCCAGCGGCCGGATTCCTCGGACCAGTATTCGGCGGTGACGCCTGCGCCGGTCAGCGCCTTCCACTGATCGCGGGCGCGGGCGGTCGCCGCCTGATCGCCGCCATCGAAAATGATGCAGCAACGTTCCAGGTCGGTGCATTCGGCCGGATCGACCTGCACTCCGTCCAGCGCCATCAGGCAGGACGGGGTATTGGCCGCCGCCTGCCCCGCGACGGTCAGCAGCACCGGCTGACGCGGATCATGGGGTCCGCCTGCCAGTCCATGCGGCAGGAACCCCTCGCCCCGCCACAGGTGATCGTCGAGGCGCTGCATCCGCGTGGGGTCGGCGCCGCGCAGCTCGACCCGCCAGCCGGCCTGCAGCGATTTGCCGATCAGGACCGGCAAAAGCTGTTCGGCGGGCGAGCGGGTGAGATGATAGAAAAGCGCGTTTCCCATCACCCGGCCCGTTCTGGCGCGGTCATGACCCCGACGGCGCGGCGCGGGGTCATTTCGGCTCGAACCGGTCGCGGACGAGGCGATCCAGCGTCATGACACCCCAGCCCGTCGCGCCCTTCGGGGCCAGATCGGTGGCCGAGGGCGGCAGGGCGACGCCTGCGATGTCGATATGCGCCCAAGGCTGATCCTTGCGGATGAAGCGTTGCAGGAACTGCGCCGCCGTGATCGAGCCAGCCGCCCGGCCACCGGTATTCTTCATGTCGGCCAGACGCGATTTGATCAGCTTGTCATAGGCATCGCCCAAGGGCAGGCGCCAGGCGCCTTCGCCTTCGGAACCGGCGGCGGACAGGATGCTTTCGGCCAGCTTGTCGTCATTGGCGAAAACGCCCGCGTTATCGTGCCCCAGCGCGATGATCACGGCCCCGGTCAGCGTCGCCAGATCGACGATGGCGGCGGGTTCGAACCGGGTCTGGGCGTACCACAGCACATCGGCCAGAACCAGGCGGCCTTCGGCATCGGTATTGATGACCTCGATCGTGTCGCCCTTCATCGATTTCACGATATCGCCGGGACGCTGCGCGCGACCGTCGGGCATGTTTTCGACCAGACCGACCAAGCCGACGACATTCGCCTTGGCCCGGCGCAGCGCCAGGGTCCGCATGACACCCGCGACGACGCCCGCGCCGCCCATGTCCATGGTCATTTCTTCCATGCCGGCGGCGGGCTTGATCGAGATGCCGCCGGTGTCGAAAACAACGCCCTTGCCGACCAGCGCCAGCGGCGCTTCGTCGCCACCGCCGTTCCAGCGCATCACCACGACCTTGGACGGGCTTTCGCTGCCCTGCCCCACGGCCAGCAGCGCGCGCATCCCCAGTTTCGCCAGCTCGTCTTCGTCCAGAACCTCGACCGTCAGGCCGATTTCCTCCATCGCCTTCAGGCGGTCGGCGAAATCGCTGGTGGTCAGCACATTGGCCGGCTCATTGATCAGGTCGCGGGTGAAGAACACGCCTTCGGCCACAGCCGCGCCATCCTTGGCCGCGCGGGCAAGCGTTTCGGGATCCTTGGCCATGAAGGTCACACGCGGCTTCTGCGTGTCGTCTTCCTGATCTTCGCGGGTCTGGTAGACCGAAAATTCATAGGCGCGCAGCGCAATGCCCAAGGCGATATCGGCGGCCTGCTTGCGCGCACCGGCCAGAACCAGCGAATGCGCCCTGCCCAGTTTCGCGCCGATGCTGGCACCGGCCTTGCGGGCCTCGGCGCTGGTGGCCTTGGGGGGCAGCATCACCAGTTGCAGCGACTCGGCGGCCATGCCCGCGGGATAGGCCAGTTCCAGCGCGGCACCGGGTTTCAGGGCCTTGCCCGCCTTCGAGTCCAGCGCCCGCAACGCGGCCTCGCGCGTGGCGCGGGGCAGGCCCGAGGGCAGCCGGGCGTCCGGCCCGACGATGATCGCGATGCGGCCCTGATGTTCGCCCAGCTTGTCGGTGGCGGTTTCGACGAATGTGATTTCTACGGGATGGGTCATGCCGGTTCCTCAATTCCTTGTTGCAAGAAACCTAGACCCGCAGCCGGGCCTTTTCCAGAGGCGCCCTTGCCGCTAGAACAACGGAACCCGACGCAGCAGGAAATCCGCCGCCCATGCCCCGGATCGACCGATATATTCTCAGCCAGCTGCTGACGCTGTTCGGCTTTTTCGCGCTTGTGCTGGTGTCGGTCTATTGGATCAACCGCGCCGTCAGCCTGTTCGACGACCTGTTGCGCGACGGTCAGACCGCGCTGGTGGTGCTGGAATTCACGGCGCTGACCCTGCCCTTGGTCATCTCGGTGGTGCTGCCGGTCGCGGCCTTCGCGGCCACGGCCTATGGCACCAATCGCCTGTCCGGCGAATCCGAACTGGTCGCGATGCAGGCGGCGGGGCTGTCGCCGTGGCGGATGGCAAGGCCGGTTCTGGTCTTCGGGCTGTTTGTCGGGCTGCTGGTCGCGGTTCTGGTGCATGGCCTTGTGCCGATGGCGCGGGCACGTCTGGCCGACCGCCAGACCGAGATCGCCGAGAATGTGACCGCCCAGTTCCTGCGGGCCGGATCCTTCCAGTATCCGGTCGATGGCGTCACCCTGTTCATCCGCGACATCGCCAGCGACGGCCGCCTTCTGGACCTGTTCATCGAGGATGCGCGCGATCCGGCCGACCAGACGGTCTATACCTCGGAAGAGGCGCTGATCCTGCGCGGCGACAGCGGCCCGGTTCTGGTGCTGTTGCAGGGCATGGCCCAGAACCTGCAGCGCAGCGATGCGGCCCCACCGCGCCTGTCGGTGACGCGGTTTCAGGAATTCAGCTATGACATCGGCGGCATGATCGGCGGCGGATCCCGCAAGGGGCGGGACCTGCGCGACTATGGCACCTTGCAACTGTTGAACGCCGATCAGCAGATGTTACAGGCGACAGGCGCCGACGCCGGACAGGCCCAGCGCGAGGCGCATGAGCGCATCGCCCAGCCCCTGCTGTCGCCCATCGCCGCGATGGTCGGCTTTGCGGCGCTGCTGGTCGGCGGCTATTCGCGGTTCGGCGTCTGGCGACAGGTGCTGTTCGCGATCGTGCTGCTGATCGGGGCGCAGTTTTCAACCAATGCCGCCGCACAGCAGGCGGGGCGCGATCCGGCACTGTGGCCGATCCTGTATCTGCCTGCGCTTGTCGGGGCGGGGATCTGCGTGGTCCTGCTGTGGTGGTCGGCCCGGCCACGCGGCCCATCCGGAAAGGGGGCGGCATGATCCTTGCCCGCTATGTCGCGCGGCGCTTTCTGCGCGCCTTTCTGTTGATCGCCGCGATCTTCTTCCTGATCCTGCTGCTGATCGACATGATCGAGATCATCCGCCGGTTTTCGGACCGCGATATCGGGCTGGCGGGGGCGGCGCAGCTTGCGGCCCTGAATATCGGCAGCAGCTTTTATCAGGTTCTGCCCCTGCTGACGGTTCTGGGCGGAATCGCGCTGTTTCTGGGGCTGGCCCGCAGTTCCGAAATGGTCGCGATCCGGGCCTCAGGGCGTTCGGCGCTGAAGGTGGTGACTGCGCCGGCGCTGACGGCGGTGGTTCTGGGCATGCTGTGCGTGGGCCTGTTGAACCCGCTGGTCGCCGCGACCGGCAACCTGTTCGACGAGGCGGTCGCGCGGATCGACCGGAACGGGCAGCAGACCGTCTCGGTCGGGGACAGCGCGGTCTGGCTGCGACAGGCGATCGCCGGTCAGGGCGCCGATCGGGACGGGGATGCCGGGCAGATCGTCATCCGCGCCCGCCGCGCCAGCCCCGATGCGACCACGCTTTACGACGCGACCTTCATGATCTTTGCCCCTGACAGCGGCCCGACCCGCCGGATAGAGGCGCGGCAGGCCCGACTGGAACCCGGCGCCTGGGCACTGACCGATGTCAAGGAATACCCGCTGGACAAGAACAACCCCGAGGCGCTGGCCGTCAGCCATGAAACGCTGTCGCTGGCATCGGATCTGACCGCCCAGCGCATCCGCGACGGTTTCGGCCGCCCCGAGGCCGTGCCGGTCTGGCAGCTGCCGGGCTTTATCGCCGGACTGGAACGGGCGGGCTTTTCCGCCGCGCGGCACCGCGTCTGGTTCCAGATGGAACTGGCCCGCCCCTTCCTGATGGGCGCGATGGTCTTGATCGCCGCCGCCTTTACCATGCAGCATATCCGGGGCCGCAACATGGGGGTTGCGGTACTTCTGGCCTTCGGGTCGGGGATCGGGCTGTTCTTTCTGCGCAATGTCGCGCAGGTGATGGGCGATAACGGACAGATCCCGCCCGCCATGGCGGCATGGTCGCCGCCGCTGGTCGGCGCGATGCTGGCCCTGGGATTAATCCTGCAGCGAGAAGACGGATGAACAGGACGACCGCAAGAACACGGCTGATGAGCGCGACGGTCCTGGCCGGGCTGACATGGATTGCCGCGATGCCCGCACAGGCGCAGGACATCTATGGTCAGGACGCGATGGAACCGGACAGCCGGATCAGTTCGGCCCCGCTGGACGGCCGCAGCGACAGTGCGCTGGCGCCGTCTGCCACGCGGCTGTCCGACACGCTGATCTCGGACGGGACGAACAGCACGCAACTGACCCGCAGCGCCGAGGCAAGCCGCGACATCACCCTGCCCGCCGACATGACCGGCCCGGCCACCCCCGAGGATGCGGCGACCGTTCTGGCCGACAGCATGTATCTGCAGGATGACAGCACGCTGATCGCCTCGGGTGGGGTCGTCGTCTGGTATCAGGGCGCAAGGCTGGTCGCCGATCGGCTGGTCGTGGACGGGCAATCGGGCGCATTGACCATCGAGGGGCCGATCCACCTGTCGCGCCCCGGCAGCGCCGATCCGGATGAAGACGCCATCCTGATCGCCGATTCGGCGCAGCTGGATCGCGAATTGCAAGACGGCATCATTCGCGGGGCGCGGCTGATGCTGAACCGCGAATTGCAGCTGGCCGCGTCGCAGGCCACGCGCAGCCAAAATGGGCGCATCACCCGGCTGGACAATGTCGTGACCTCGGCCTGCACCGTCTGCGCCGAGGATCCGGTGCCGCTGTGGTCGATCCGCGCCCGCAGCGTGACCCATGACGCCGAAACCCGGCTGCTGCATCTGGAACATCCGCAACTGCGCGTGGCCGGCGTACCGGTCGCGGCGGTTCCCTTTACCATCACCGCGCCGGATCCTTCGGTCGAACGGCAGTCGGGTTTTCTACGGCCCAGCTTCCGGACCACCTCGAATCTGGGTTTCGGGATCAAGCTGCCCTATTTCAGAACCCTGGGTGACAGCGCCGATGTGACCGTCACGCCCTATGTCTCGGCCAGCCGCACGCGCACGCTGGAACTGCGCTATCGTCAGGCCTTTGCCCGCGGCGAGATGGAGTGGAACGGCGCCGTCACCCGCGACGACATCCGCGAAGATGAGACGCGCGGCTATCTGTTCGGCGCGGGCCGGTTCGATCTGCCGCGCGGCTATACGCTTGGCTTTCAGGTGCAGGCCGCATCCGACCGGGCCTATCTGCTGGATTACGATGTCTCGGATGCCGACCGCCTGTGGAGCGGCCTGACCCTGGAACGCGTCACCCGCGACAAGCTGGTCTTCGCGCGGGTCGGCAATTACCATTCCTTGCGCGACGACGAGGACAATTCGACCTCGCCCACGCAGATCGGCGACGCGCTGTGGATCAACCGCTTCAGCCCGCGTCTGATCGGCGGCGAAGGCGCGCTGGAATGGTCGGTCCATGCCCATCGCCGCCCATCGGACACCGATATCGACGGGCGCGATGTCGTGCGCGGCTCGCTTGGTGTGGATTGGCGCCGATCCGAGATCCTGCCGGGCGGTGTCGTGGCGGCAGCGCTGATGGGGTTTGACGCCGACATCTATCACGTCGCGCAGGACAGCAATTACGAGGATCTGACCGCGCGGGCCGAACCGATGGTCGGCGTGGAACTGCGCTGGCCGCTGATGGGACAATCGCGCAATGCCAGCCACATCGTCGAACCCGTGGCCCAGATCCTGTGGTCGCCGAACGGCGATGATGACGACATCCCGAACGAGGACAGCCGCCTGATCGAATTCGACGAAGGCAACCTGTTCTCGGCCGATCGCTTTCCCGGTTGGGACGCCCGCGAAACCGGTCTGCGCGCCAATCTGGGGGTCAGCTGGACCCGGATCGCGCCGACGGGCTGGTCGCTTGGGGTGACGGCGGGGCGCGTTTTCCGCGCGGATGCGGACAATCAGTTTCCCGCAAGCTCGCCCCTGTCGGGACGGCGGTCCGACTGGTTGCTGTCGGCCACCTATGACAGCGGCACCGGGCTGGCGATCGCGAACCGGGCGCTGTTCGACGACAGTTTCAGCACCTCGCGCAACGAATTGCGCATCGGCTGGCTGCGCGAGGATCTACAGGTTTCGGCCGGTCACATCTGGATCGCCAGCGACGAGGCCGAGGATCGCGACACCGATACCAGCGAATTGACCGCGGAAATCGGCTGGCAGATCGCGCCGGGCTGGTGGGGCAATGCCGAAACCCGCTATGATTTCGCGGCGGACAGTGCGCAGATGGCGGCACTGGACGTCACCTATCGCAACGAATGCATCGCCGTCGAAATGGGCCTGTCGCGCCGCTTTACCGATTCGGACAGCTTCGAGGCTGAAACCAGCTTCGACCTGTCCGTCCGGCTTGGCGGCTTCGGGCGTCAGGATGAAGGCTTTGGCACGGTGGCGCGGCGCAGTTGCATGCGCTAGTCTCGCGACGAAAGAAGAATTGAGGGCAGCAGATGCGGCATTTCCTATCCAGCATGGCCATCGCGGCGGCAATCGCGTGCGCTCCGGCGTCTGCGGTACTGGCACAGAACCTGTTCGAGCCGGTTCTGTATATCAATGACAAGGCGATCACCCGCTATGAGGTCGATCAGCGGATGCGCTTCATGCAGATCTTGGGCGCAAGCGGCACCGATGCCGCCGCCGCCCAGGAGGCGCTGGTCCAGGACCGCCTGCGCGTTTCGGCCGCCGATCAGCTGGGGATCGCCGCCACCGACGAAGGGCTGCAAAACGGGCTTGAGGAATTCGCCTCGCGCGCGGGGCTCAGCGCCGCCGAATTCACCGCGCAACTGGAACGCGCGGGCGTCGAGCCGCAGGTGTTTCGCGATTTCGTCAAGGCGGGCGTGGTCTGGCGTGCCGTCATCCGCCAGCGGCTGTTGCCGCAGGTCGATGTCACCGATGCCGAGGTCGACCGCGAACTGACCAAGCGGATCGAAACCCCGATCATCACCCGTGTGCTGTTGTCGGAAATCATTCTGCCGGCTCCGGACGGGCAACAGAATGCCGCGCTGCGCCGGGCCGAATCGATCGCCGCCTCGGACCCGAACGAGGCACAGTTCGCCGCCGCCGCGCGGCAGTATTCCGCCTCGCAATCGGCGCAGGCGGGCGGTCGCCTGAACTGGCTGGATGTCGACAACCTGCCCCCGGGCCTGCGTCAGGTGGTCCTGTCGCTGCAACCCGGCCAGATGAGCCAGCCGCTGCCGGTGCAGGGCGCGGTGATCCTGTTCTTCCTGCGCGACAATGCGGGCACCCTGCGGGCAGGCGCGCGCGAACAGGTGCTGGAATACATGACGCTGCGGATGGCCTCGGTCACCGATGCCGCAACGCTGGCCGCACGCACCCGCAGTTGCGACGATCTGTATGTGCAGGCCGGGTCAGACCTGTCGCCCGCGATTCAGCGTCAAACCCTGTCGCAGAACCAGATCCCCGGCGCGATCGCGACGCAGCTGGCCTCGCTGGACGAAAACGAAACCGCGGTGCTGAACTATGGCGGTTCGGCCGATCTGGTGATGCTGTGCTCGCGCCAACCCGCGCTGCTGGCGCAGATGGACGACGACGTGGCGACCACCGCCCTGCCCGATGACGGGGTCGAGGCGGCCGTGCCCGGCGCTCAGGCGTTGCCCGACCGGACGATGGTGCGCGAAGACCTCTTGAACAGCAAGGTCAGCCAGATGGCCGATGCCTATCTGCAGGAATTGCGGGCCGATGCCGTGATCCGGCGCCCCTGATGGGCCGTCGCATCCTTCTGACCTGCGGAGAGCCCGCGGGCGTCGGCCCCGAGCTTGCCGTGAAGGCCTTGGGATGCGGCGTCGATTTCGCCTGGATTGGCGACCCCCGGCATCTGCCGGCCGGCACGCCGGTAGCCCAGATCACCGCCCCCGACGCTCAGGTTCCGCCGGGCCATCTGCCGGTGATCCGCCATGATTTCGCCGCCGATGCGACACCCGGTCAGCCGAACCCGGTCAATGCGCAGGGCGTCATCGACGTGATCGCCCGCGCGGTCGATCTGGTCGGTCGCGGCGATTTTGCCGCCATGACCACCGCCCCGATCAACAAGCAGGCCCTGAAGGAAGGAGCGGGCTTCGCCTTTCCGGGCCATACCGAATTTCTGGCACATCTGGCGGGCAATGTCGCGGTCGCGATGATGCTGGCCTCGACCAATGTCTCTCCGGCCTGCCGGGTCGTTCCGGCGACGATCCATATCCCGCTGGAACAGGTGCCCGCCGCGCTCAGCGACGAGGTGCTGGAACAGGCGATCCGCATCACCCATGCCGCGCTGATCCGGGATTTCGGCGTCGCGGCCCCGCGCATCGCTGTCGCGGGCCTGAATCCGCATGCGGGCGAAGGTGGCACCATGGGCCGGCAGGAAGCCGACAGGATGCGGCCGCTTCTCGATCGCCTGCGCGCGCAGGGGCTGGACATCACGGGACCGTTGCCAGCGGACACCATGTTCCATGCCCCCGCCCGCGCGGGCTGGGACGCGGCGGTCTGCGCCTATCACGATCAGGCCCTGATCCCGATCAAGACGCTGGATTTCGCCGGCGGCGTGAATGTCACGCTTGGCCTGCCTTTTGTGCGGACATCGCCCGACCACGGCACCGCGCTGGATATCGCGGGCCAGGGACGCGCCGATCCCGAATCGACCATCGCCGCCCTGCGCATGGCCCGCGACATGGCGGCCCTGCGCGCATGACCCGTTTTCCCCATCGCGCGACCTGCGGGGGGTCCGGGGGGCAGCCAGCCCCCCGGCCGTCGCGGGACGCAACCAACTCGGCCCGACCAAGATGAGCACGATCGACAATCTTCCCCCGCTGCGCGAGGTGATCGCACGCCACGACCTGCGTGCAAAGAAACAGCTGGGCCAGAACTTCCTTCTGGACCTGAACCTGACCGCGAAGATCGCCCGCAACGCCGGCGACATGTCCGGCTGTGACGTCCTCGAGATCGGCCCCGGTCCCGGCGGCCTGACCCGTGGCCTGCTGGCCGAAGGGGCGCGGCACGTCCTTGCCATCGAAAAGGACGCCCGCGCACTGCCCGCGCTTGCCGAAATCGCCGAAGCCTATCCCGGTCGCCTGACCGTGATCCATGGCGACGCGCTTCAGGTCGATCCGCTGGCGCATCTGACGCCCCCGATCCGCATCGCGGCCAACCTGCCCTACAATGTCGGGACCGAACTTCTGATCCGCTGGCTGACCCCCAAGGCCTGGCCGCCCTTCTGGGAATCGCTGACCCTGATGTTCCAGAAAGAGGTCGCCGAACGGATCACCGCCAAGCCCGGCTCGAAGGCCTATGGCCGTCTGGCGCTGCTGTCGCAATGGCGTGCCGATGCGCGGATCGTCATGTCCCTGCCCCCCGAGGCATTCGTGCCCGCGCCCAAGATCCACTCGGCGGTGGTGCATCTGACAGCCCTGCCCGAACCGCGCTATCCCGCCGATCCGACCGTTCTGTCCCAGGTGACCGCCGCCGCCTTCAATCAGCGGCGCAAGATGCTGCGCGCCTCGCTGCGTGGTCTGCATCCCGATATCGAAACCCTGTTGCAGGACGCGGGCATCGCCCCGACCGCCCGGGCAGAGGAAATCGATCTGGAACATTTCTGCGCGCTGGCCCGACATCTGCAACAGGCCCGAAGCGGGGGCTGACCCGCCGGGACCGGAGACGCCGCTATCGGCTGGCCGTCCCGACCACCGTGGACCCAGGCACGACGACATGGATCAGCATGATCGCCCGGTCCCTCCACAGGATGCCGACGACCAGCCAAAACCGTTCGCGGCATAACCGAGGATCTGGAAGATCGCCGATGTCGGAAATGCCGGGTCCGGTTCGAACGCCGCAAGCCACCTCAAGCCGATGCGCCCACCCCGGTTCCACCAGCCCTGACCAGCGCCACTCTTTTTATTGTCATGGCGTATCTTCGCCGGTCAGCTTGCCCTACCATGCTTGACGATTATGCTGCCTATGTTGGTCGGACCAGCCAGACGGACTGCGGTCGCAATCTGGTCGCTGGCGAAGATCTGCCCTTGGGTTTTGCGGCGCTGTCGCGGTTGACGCTTCCGCACGACACCCATGACCTGTGGCCGCAATTCATCACGGCGACGCAGGGGCCTGCCGCCCCCTTGCCGTCACGCGGGCTGCGGTTCAACCAGCTGACGCTTGCCCTTGATGCGGCATTGGCGGGTCAGGGCATCGCGCTGGCCCGTCGCCATTTGGTGCAGCGCGACCTGACCTTGGGACGCCTGATCCAACCGATCGGCGGCGCGCTTGAAGGCGGGCTGGATTTTCATCTGCTGACACCACGGCAAGGATCGTCACGGGCAAGCTTGCAGGTGCGGGATTGGATGCTTGGCTTGACCGACGCCTGATATCGCGCATCCGGTCAACGAAAAACGGGCCGCGACTGCGGCCCGTTGCGATTGTTGGTCCCGGAAAGGCGATCAGCCCTGCTCGGCTTCCTTGCCCGGGGCCTCGCCCGCATTGTCCTGCGCCTCGCCCTTGGGGGCGGCTTTGCGGCTACGGCCCGTCGGGCTGCGCGGCGTGCGCGGGCTGGACCGGCGGGCCGGCTTCTTGGTGGCACCATCGCCTTCGGGCGTGTCCACCGGGCCGCTTTCCGCAGCGTCGGAAGCGACCGCATCGGGCAGCCCTTCGCCCGCAGGCTCGGCTGCCTCGCCCTCATCCTGTGCGCGGCGGCTGCGGGGGCGGCGGGCGGGCCGAGTTTCCTCTGCCTTCGGCGCTTCGACCGGCTGTTCGGCGCTTACGGCCGCAACCTCGGCCTGTGCCGGGCTGTCGTCACCACCATCGGCCTCAACCTGATCGCGGCGCTGATGGCCGTGATCGCGCGGGCCATTGTCGCGACCGCCATTGCCGTCGCGTTCGTCATTGCCGCCATGACGCTGATTGTGGTTGTTGTGCTGCTGCTGTTGCTGACGCTCGGCCATCTCGCGCTGCGCCTCACCCAGCATGCGGGTGTAATGCTCGGCATGCTGCAGAAAGCTTTGCTCGGCCACGCGGTCATTTGACAGCTGCGCGTCACGGGCAAGGGTCAGATACTTGTCGATGATCTGCTGGGGCGTACCCCGTACCTTGCCCTCGGGACCCGAGCTGTCAAAGACACGGTTGACGATATTCCCCAGCGAGCGCTGGCGGTTCGACTTGTTACGCGAACGGGATTTGGATGATCTCATCAGTCTGTCTGTCAGTGGTTCCAGGTTGGTCTGGACGGCGTTCAGGGCGGCTTTGGCGGCGTTTACCGCGCCTCGCCGTTCAGCCCTGCCTTGCACCAATGACCGCGAAGGACGCGGACGGTCGGTTTCGGCTATGAAAGGCTGACCCGTGCGGTGGCCTTTCGGCCCCGACACTTGGCTGACTAAACATGCAGCAGCCTTCGATACAAGGGAAATCTTGAAAGATTCCCGAAAAATGCCCGTTTCGGCAGATTTCAGGCCGGAAAATCAGCCTGAACGACGCGATCCCGCCCATCCAGATCGGGCAGGACGCGCGTTTCCGCCCCCTGTGCCGCGAACATGGCGGCCACCGCAGGGCCCTGCGTCGGCCCGATCTCGACCAGAACATGACCGCCGGGGTTCAGATGCGCCCGCGCCCCGGCCGCGATCACGCGATAGGCGCCCAGCCCGTCGCCGCCATCGGTCAGGGCGCCATGCGGTTCCCAGTCGCGCACATCGGGGGCCAGCCCCGCCATTTCCGACACTGCGATATAGGGCGGGTTGGACAGGATCAGGTCGAACCGCCCGTCGATCCCGTCATACCAGTCGGCCTGCTGAAACCGAGCCTCGACCCCGATGCGGCGGGCATTGTCGCGCGCGACCTTCAAAGCCGCGTCCGAAATATCGGTGCCCAGCCCCCGCGCCCCGCGCCGCGCCGCCAGCACCGAAATCAGGATCGCGCCGGTGCCGGTGCCCATGTCCAGAATATCGTGTCCCGGCAGCCGCAGCGCCGCATCGACCAGCGTTTCGGTATCCGGCCGCGGGTCCAGCGTGTCCGCCGTCACCCGAAAGCGGTGGGCATAGAAATCGCGAAACCCGACGATCTGCGCCACCGGCTGATGCGCGGCACGCGCGGCGATGCCCTGCTGCATCCGGGCCAACTCGGCCTCGGACAGGTCGCGATCATCGGTCAGGCGCAGGCGCGACGGCTCGATCCCCAGCACCGCCGCAAGGATGCGATCGGCATCGCGGGCCGCGCCTTCGATCCCCGCCCGGCGCAGCGCCTCGGCCCCTGCCACGCGGGCGGCGGACAGCCTCATTCCTGCGCCGCCAGCCGCGCCGCCTGATCATGGGCCGTCAGCGCATCGATGATTTCGGCCAGATCGCCCGCCATCACCCGATCCAGCGCATAAAGCGTCAGGTTGATGCGGTGATCCGTCATCCGGCCTTGCGGGAAATTATAGGTCCGGATCCGTTCGCTGCGATCGCCCGAACCAACCTGACTTTTGCGATCGGCCGCGCGTTCGGCATCGGCCTTTTGCCGCTGCATGTCATACAGCCGCGCGCGCAGGACGGCCATCGCATTGGCGCGGTTCTGATGCTGCGACTTCTCGGAACTGGTAACCACGATCCCGGTCGGAATATGGGTGATCCTGACGGCCGAGTCGGTGGTGTTCACATGCTGCCCGCCCGCACCGCTTGCGCGCATGGTATCGATGCGGATGTCATTGGCGGGGATGTCGATCTGGGCATCCTCGGCAGCCTCGGGCAGGACGGCGACGGTGGCGGCGCTGGTATGGATCCGCCCCCCGGATTCGGTTTCCGGCACGCGCTGAACGCGATGCACGCCCGATTCGTATTTCAGCCGCGCAAAGACGCCGTCCCCCTCGATCCGGGCCACGGCCTCCTTGACGCCGCCCAGTTCCGTCTGCGCCAACTCCAGCAGCTGAAAGCTCCAGCCCTGGCCTTCGGCATGACGGCGATACATCGACAGCAGGTCGCCCGCGAACAACGCGGCCTCGTCCCCGCCGGTGCCGGGGCGGATCTCAAGAATGGCGGGCCGCGCATCGGCCGCATCCTTCGGCAGCAACGCGATGCGCAGATCCTGCTCCAGCGCGGGCAGCTCTTCTCGCAGGCGGGCCAGTTCATCCTCGGCCAGTTCGCGCATCTCGGGATCGGCCAGCATGGCCTGCGCCTCGGCCAGACCATCGCGCGCGGCGCGCCAGCGGTCGATCTGATCGACGACCGGCTTCAGATCGGAATATTCGCGGCTGATCTGGGCGATCTTGTCAGGGGCCGAGCCCGCGTTCAGCTGCGCCTCGAGAAACTCGAAACGCTGGATAATCTGGGCAAGGCGATCTTCTGGCAGCATGACCGTCGATTACCCGCCCGGCCCGAAACTCACAAGCCATGACAAGCGCGACGGGCCGGGTGACCACCCCTTGGCTGCACCTGTCATCTCAGCGACGGGTCCACCCGAACAACGCGATCAGCTCCATCGCGACATGGGCCCCCGCGATGGCGGTCGCCCCGGTCGTGTCATAGGGGGGCGACACCTCGACCACGTCGCCACCGATCAGGTCGACCCCGGCCAGTCCGCGCAACAGGGCCGCCGCCTGCCAGCTTGCCAGCCCGCCCCAGACCGGGGTCCCGGTGCCGGGCGCAAAGGCGGGGTCCAGCGCGTCGATATCGAAGGTGATATAGACCGGACGATCGCCGATCACCGCGCGCACCCTTTCCAGCGTGGCGTCGATGCCGTCGCGATGCACGCCCGGCGCATCCAGAATGGTGACGCCCAGTGTATCGGGATTGTCGGTCCGAATGCCGATGCTGACACTGGCCGCAGGATCGACAACGCCTTCCTTGATCGCCTTGTACAGGAACGTTCCGTGATCGATCCGCTTGGGATCGTCATCCACCCATGTATCCGAATGCGCGTCGAACTGGATCAACGCGACAGGCCCCCGCCGTGCCGCCACGGCACGCAGGATCGGCAGGGTGATGAAGTGATCCCCGCCAAGCGTGATCGGCGCCGCGCCGCCATCCATGATCGCCCCGATATGCGCCTCGATCCGGCCCGGAACCTCGCTGGTATTGGCATAGTCAAAAGCCATGTCGCCGTAATCGACCACATGCAGCAGACCCAGCGGATCATACCCCCAGCCATAGGGCGCATCAAAGGGCTGCAGGCTCGACGCCTCGCGAATGGCACGCGGACCGAACCGGGTGCCGGGCCGATGGGTCACCGCCTGATCGAAGGGAATGCCGGTCACCGCCAGATCGACCCCGCGCAGGTCCTTGGAATACCGGCGCCGCAGGAAACTGGTCGCCCCGCCGAATGCGTTCTCAAAGGACAACCCGCGCGGATCCTCGCGCGTGAAAGCCTGATCCACCTGCGTCTTCGCGTCTTCCAGGGCCATGACCCGCTCCTTTTCCCAGCGCGGGCAGACTGCCCAGCAACCGCCCGAACGGCAAGGGGCAACGACATCGCCGGCGATCTTCTGTGCCGAAATATCCGCCGGGGGTACGGGGGTGGCAAACCCCCGCGGCGCGACAAAGGCCGAATCACCTTGCATCTGCGGCATTCACCGCTATAAGACCGCATCCTTCCGCCGAGATGTGTGAACCGCGCAACCTCTCGTGGCGGGTGCGGAAGGTGTCATCCCGCCTATGAAGTGCGCCCGAAACCGAAAGGGATGCCATGCCTCTGTACGAGCATGTGCTGATCGCCCGCCAAGACCTGTCGAACACGCAGGCCGAAGGGCTGATCGAACATTTCTCGACCGTGCTGGCCGACAATGGCGGCAAGGTCGTTGAGAACGAATACTGGGGTGTCCGCACCCTCGCCTACAAGATTAACAAGAACCGCAAGGGCCATTACGCCTTCCTGCGTTCGGACGCGCCCTCGGCCGCCGTTCAGGAAATGGAACGCCTGGCCCGCCTGCACGACGATGTCATGCGCGTCATGACCATCAAGGTCGAAGAGCACGAGGAAGGCCCCTCGGTGCAGATGCAAAAACGCGAAGAGCGTGGCGAACGCCGCGAACGTCGCGAGCGGAACTGAGGAGTCTGACCCATGGCGAACAAACCGTTCTTCCGTCGTCGCAAGGTCTGCCCGTTCTCGGGTGAGAACGCGCCGAAGATCGACTACAAAGACACCCGTCTGCTGCAGCGCTATATCAGCGAACGCGGCAAGATCGTGCCCTCGCGCATCACCGCCGTCTCGGCAAAGAAGCAGCGTGAACTGGCCCGCGCCATCAAGCGCGCCCGCTTCCTCGCCCTGCTGCCCTATGTCGTGAAATAAGGAGACCTGATCATGCAAGTCATCCTTTTGGAACGCGTGGCCAAGCTGGGCCAGATGGGCGAAGTGGTGAAGGTCAAGGAAGGTTACGCACGTAACTTCCTGCTGCCCCAGGGCAAGGCCCTGCGCGCCTCGGACGCCAACATCGCCGCTTTCGAGGACCGCAAGGTTCAGCTGGAAGCCCGCAACGCGGAAAGCAAGGGCGAGGCCGAAAAGGTCGCGGCCAAGCTGGACGGCGAAACCTTCGTCATCATCCGCTCGGCTTCGGATGCCGGTGCGCTTTACGGTTCGGTCACGACCCGCGACGTCGCGGACACCGCGACCGAAGCAGGCTTCACGATCGAGCGTAAGCAGGTCGTGCTGGGCAACCCGATCAAGGATCTGGGTCTGCACACCGTCAGCGTCGTGCTGCACCCCGAAGTCACCGCCGAAGTGACCCTGAACGTCGCCCGCTCGAACGAAGAGGCCCAGCTGCAGGCACAGGGCAAGTCGATCCAGGATCTGGCAGCCGAGGCTGACGCCGAAGCCGAATTCGAGATCTCGGAACTGTTCGACGATATCGGTGGCGCATCGGACGACGACGGCGAAGACCGCGTCTGATCCATCGCGATCGCCTGAAGTTCTTGACCGCGCCGGGAAACCGGCGCGGTTTTTCATTCGTTCGGCTGCGGATTTGTTTCCGCCCCGATGGCGGATTAGACTGAGTTATGCGACACCGGCCGCAACGCTCGCGGACGGGCCCAACCGGAATGTGGTTTTCATGGATGACGCCCTAAGCCGGCTCTTGGCCCGGCACGACTGGATCCTTGCCGACGGCGCCACGGGCACCGCACTTCTGAACATGGGGCTGAAATCCAACGAACCGGCCGAGCTGTGGAACACCGACCATCCCGACCGGATCAGGGCGCTGTATCGCGGCGCGGTCGATGCCGGGTCAAGCCTGTTCCTGACCAACAGCTTTGGCGGCAATGCCAGCCGCCTGCGCCTGCATGGCGCGGCTGATCGCCTGCGCGACCTGAACCGCGCCGCCGCCGAACTGGGCCGCGAGGTCGCCGACAATGCCGGGCGCCCGGTCGTCGTCGCAGGCTCGATGGGCCCGACCGGCGACATCATGGCCCCGATGGGCAGCCTGACCCACGAAGCTGCGGTGGCGCTGTTTCATGAACAGGCCGAGGCCCTGAAAGAAGGGGGCGCCGATGTGCTGTGGATCGAAACCCTCAGCAGCATCGAGGAATTCCGCGCCGCCGCCGAGGCCGCGCGGCTGGCCGCAATGCCCTGGTGCGGCATGATGAGCTTTGACACCGCAGGCCGAACGATGATGGGGGTGACCTCGGTGCAGCTGGCCGCGCTGATCGACCGCCTGCCCTATCCACCGATCGCCTTCGGGGCGAATTGCGGTCTGGGCGTGTCGAACCTGCTGCGCAGCGTCAGCGGCTTCAAGGCGTCGGGCTGCGAACGCCCGATCATCGCCAAGGCCAATGCCGGCGTCCCGCATTTCGAGGCGGGCGACATCCATTATGACGGCACACCGCAGATGATGGCCGATTACGCCGTGCTGGCCCGCGATCTGGGCGTGCGGATCATCGGCGGCTGCTGCGGCACAACCCCCACGCATCTGCGCGCCATGCACGAGGCGCTGGAAACCCGCCCGAAGGGCCAGCGCCCCAGCCTTGAAACCATCGCCGACCGGCTGGGGGGCTTCAGCCCCGGTCATATCTAGAACAGCGACATCTGATCGCCCGCGCGCGGCGGCGGCCCGAAACGGCTGCTGTCCAGGGGCGGGCCTGCCTCGCGATATCCCAGCCGCTTGCGCGCCAGGCGAAAACGCTGCTGCGCCAGTTGCGCCTCGATCCCTTCGCCCTTGAACCGGGCCCCAAAGCGCGCGTCGTAATCCTTGCCGCCCCGCATCGCCTGCACCCGGTTCATGACATGTGCCGCCATATCGGGACGGTGCCTCTGCAACCAATCGCGAAACAGCGGTGCCACCTCATGGGGCAGGCGCAGGGCGATCATGCTGGCGGTGCTGGCCCCCGCCTCGCGTGCGGCGCCCAGAATCGCCTCGATCTCGGGCTCGGTCAGGACAGGTATCACCGGCGCCACCATCACCCGCACCGGCACCCCGGCCTTCGACAGATCGCGAATCATGCGCAATCGCGTGGCGGGCGTGGGGGCGCGCGGCTCCATCGCGCGGGCCAATGCGGGATCCAGCGTGGTGATGCTGACCCCGACCGCGGCCTGATCCCGCGCGGCCAGTTCCGCCCACAGATCCAGATCCCGCAGCACCGTCTGCCCCCGCGTCACCAAGGTGACCGGATGGTTCCAGTCGCGCAGCACCCGCAAGATGCCCGGCATGATCGCCAGCTTCGCCTCGACCGGCTGATAGGGATCGGTATTGGTGCCAAGCGCAATTGGCGCGACGCGATAGGACGGACGCGCCAGTTCCTTTTCCAGCAACTGCGCCGCATCGGGCTTGGCCGTGATCCGGGTTTCGAAATCCAGCCCCGGCGACAGGCCCAGATAGGCGTGGCTGGGCCGCGCATAGCAATAGATGCAGCCATGTTCACAGCCCCGATACGGGTTGATCGACCGATCAAAGGAAATATCGGGCGAACTGTTGCGCGTGATGATGCTGCGCGGGCGTTCGGTTACAACCTCGGTCCGCAGCAAGCGCTGTTCTTCGGGGATGTCCCAGCCATCCGCCTCCCGCACACGCTGATGCGGTTCGAATCGACCGTCAGGCCGTGTATCGGCCCCGCGCGCCTTCAACCGGTCATCGGGATCTTTGGGTGGCAGCATCCGCAAGAATTAGAACATACAACGAACACTTGCAACCCGTACCAGATTTGCCTGCGACAAATTGTACGGACCATCTTTCAACGCGGCCAGAACAGGCCCATATTCAAGGGTAAAGGAGGAAGCCCCATGCCATTGCCGCATTTTCTTCTGTTGGTGGTTGCGACCATGCTGGCCGCTGCGGTGACTCTGTGGGTCAGCCTCTCGGCGGGGGTGCCATTGGTGGCTTTCGGGCTTCTGGCGCTTAGCGCGGCCGCCCTTCTGCATATCTCGCGCGGCGGCCACGACCACGATCGCTGATCAGCTTTCCAGTTCCGCGTCCCAGTACAGAAAATCCATCCAGCTTTCATGCAGGTGGTTCGGCGGAAATCGCCGTCCGACCGCGTGCATTTCCTCGGGCGAGGGCTGGCGCGGCCGCCGACGCAGATGCAGGCCGGAATGGCGCAGGCTGCGATTGGCCTTACGCAGGTTGCAGGGCGAACAGGCCGCCACGACATTTTCCCAGCTGGTCACACCGCCACGTGATCGCGGCACCACATGGTCGAAGGTCAGATCACCCTTCGCGCCGCAATACTGACAGCAGAATTCATCCCGCAGAAAAAGATTAAAGCGCGTGAAGGCCACGCGCTTTTGGGGTCTTACATAATCTTTCAGCACAACGACCGACGGGATCCGGAAGGCGTGGCGCTGACTTCGGACCACCTCGTCATATTCCGCCAGAATGCTGACCCGATCCAGAAATACCGCCTTGATCGCCTCCTGCCAAGGCCACAGAGACAGCGGGTAGTAGCTGAGGGGGCGATAATCCGCATTCAGCACAAGCGCCGGATGGTGCTTCAAATTCGCAGGCTCGCGCACGAACTGCGTCCGAAATTCCGTGATCTGATGCCTGTCCAACATATCGCCTTCCCGCCTGCCCCGCTCAAGGGTGACCGGGGGCGCCCGTCAGAACCATGCCTCAACTATATATCGCGCCTTCGCTCTGACAAGCCCCCGGATGTATCCGGTTGTCCAAGCTGCTAAACCAGATCGGTGACAAGGGCATGACAGATTGCCAAATGCCCGCCTGGCTGGCAGGCTGCCCTTCATGCAATCAGACCCGCCGCCCTTGCTTGGAACACTGGAATCCGCGCTTTACGCAAGCGATCTCGACGCGGCCCGCAACTTCTGGGAAGGCGTGATGGGGCTGACCGCGTTCCAGACCAGCCCCGGCCGCCATGTCTTCTTTCGCGTGACCGATCAGCCGCGCCCGCAGGTGCTGCTGGTCTTCAACCCCGATGCAACCCTGACCCCGCCTCCGCCGGATGCGCGCCTGCCAGTTCCCCCGCATGGCGCCCGCGGACCGGGCCACTTCTGCCTGGCCACCGCCCCGAACCAGATGGACGCGTGGCGCCGCCACCTGGACCGCGCCGGCATCCCGATCGAGGCCGATTTTCACTGGCCCAACGGCGCGCGGTCACTCTACCTGCGCGACCCCGCCGGAAATTCGATCGAACTGGCCGATCCGGCGATCTGGGCCTAGCGCTTCTTCTTTGGCGAAATACCCTCGGGGGGTTCAGGGGGGCAGACAGCCCCCCTGGCGCCGCCGGCCTTCAGACCGGCAACCGGCCTCACTTGCCCAACCGATCCTTCAGAAAGCTCAGCGCGACCGACAACCCGTCAGGCGAGATACCGTGCCCGGTTCCCTTCATCACATGGCCATAGACCGTGAAACCGGCTGCTTCCAGCGCCTGACCGGCAAGACCCATATCCTCGAAAGGCACGACGGGATCCGCGTCGCCATGGATCAGCAGGACCGGCGGCTTGACCACGGACTCGGCGGCCAGCGTCTCGGGCGTCAGCAGGCGACCGGAAAATCCGACGATGCCCGCAATCTCGTTCTCGCGGCGTGGCAGGACATGCAACGCCATCATCGTGCCCTGCGAAAAGCCGATCACGACCAGCCGGTCGGCCGCGATCCCCTCATCCGCCAGCACCTTGTCCAGAAACGCATTCACCGCCGTGATCGAGCGGCCCATCGACTCCTGCGCCTGTGCCTCGGTCGATCCGTCAAGCCAGGGGATCGGGAACCACTGAAAGCCGAACGGATTGTTCACGCTGCGCTCTGGCGCATCGGGGGCGTAGAAGGCGGTGTTCGGCAAATGCGGCGACAGCGGATCGGCCAGCCCCAGAAGATCGGCGCCATCGGCGCCATAGCCATGCAGGAACACCACGGCCGCATCCGCGGCCTCCGGTCCCTTGCGGGCAAATTTCAGCTCTGTCATCGGATTCCCTCGCGTCCTTTGGCCAGCCGGTAATAGGCCCACAGCCCCCGTGCCGCAACCGCACGCCAGGGCTGCCAGGGCTGCGCCACCGCCCGCAGCGCCGCAGGGGTCGGGCGCGTCGGCAGGCCATACATCATCCGCGCGGCTTCCTGCAGCGCCAGATCGCCCGCCGCGAACACATCTGACCGCCCAAGCGCGAATTTCAGATAGATCTCGGCCGTCCAGACCCCGACGCCGGGCAGTGCGACCAGCGCGGCGATGGCTTCATCGTCGGGCATCCGCCGCAAACCCTGCCAGTCCAGCCCCGCGCCTGCAATCGCCTGCAGATAGCGCGCCTTGGGCCGCGACAGCCCGACGGCACGCAGATCCTCGGCTTCGGCGGCGGCGATCGCGGTCGCATCGGTCAGTCCCGCAGACTGCATGCGATCCCAGATCGCCGCAGCCGCCGCGATCGAGATCTGCTGACCGACAATGGCGCTGGCGATGGCCTCGAACCCGTCGCTGCGCCGGCGCAGCGGCAGGGGCCCCAGATCGGGCAGCACCCGCGCCCAGACCGGACAGACCGCCGCCAGATGCGCCGCGCCCTCGGCCAGATCGTCCTCGGTCTGGATCAGGCGCATCGGATCATTCCTGATCGGCGCCCGCGGCTTCCAGCTTCAACCGGGTTTCCCAGGCCATCGAGATATGCTGCCGCAAGGCCCGGTCCGCCGCATCCCCGTCGCCCGCGGCGATCGCATCCACGATATTCTTGTGTTCGGCCAATGCGGTTTCGCTGCGCCCCTCGGCCGCCAGCGATGTCCGCGCCATCAACGCCATGGTCCGATGGACCAGATCCAGTTGCTGCACCAGATAGCGGTTATGGGACGCCAGATGGATCTGGTGATGAAACCGCTTGTTGGCACGGGCCAGCGCCTCGGGCTTGCCGACGGCCTTCTGGTCTTCGGTCAGCATCTGCGCCAGAACCCTGACCTCTTCCGGGGTCGCGTGACGCGCGGCCAGACGCGCGGCCAGCGCCTCAAGCTCGGCCCGGACCACGTAAAGCTCGGCCAGCTGGTTATGGTCCAGCGAGGCCACGATCAGGCTGCGCCCGTCGCGCACCAGCATGGCCTGCGTTTCCAGCCGTTGCAGCGCCTCGCGCACGGGGGTCCGGCTGACGCCGAAACGCTCGGCCAGTTCGGATTCGACCAGCCGGTCGCCCGGCCGATAGGTGCCGGCTTCGATGGCGGCAAGGATCAGGGAATAGGCATCGTCTTTCATGGCGGCTACGATTGGCCGCGCGGCAGACAATTGCAAGCGTGCTGATCAGGGGGTATTCGCGCCGATATGGATTTTGCGCATGTCGATATCTGGATCTTCGATCTGGACAACACCCTGTACCCGCCGGAAATGGCGCTGTTCCCGCAGATCGAGGCGCGGATGACCGCCTATGTGATGCGGCTTTTGCAGGTGGAACAGGATCACGCCGACCACCTGCGCCGCGATTACTGGCGCCGCCACGGCACCACGCTGGCCGGGCTGATGGCCGAACACGCGATCGATCCGGTGGCCTATCTGGCCGAGGTGCATGACATCGACTTCACCGCGTTGCAGCCGGCGCCGGATCTGGCCCGCGCCATCCGCGCCTTGCCGGGACGCAAACTGATCCACACCAATGCCGACAGCACCTATGCCGCCAAGGTTCTGGCCGCCCGCGATCTTGACCTGTTCGAGGCGATCTACGGCGTCGAGGAAACCGGCTTTCGCCCCAAGCCCGCCCCCGAGGCGTTTCAGGCGGTGATCGCCCAGGCCGGGATCGACCCCCGCCGCGCCGCCTTTTTCGAGGATGATCCCCGCAATCTGAAGGTGCCGCACAGCCTGGGCATGCGCACCGTTTTGGTCGGACAGGGGCGCGACGGTCCCGACCTGATCGCAGGCGGCACCGATCACGGCCCCCATGTGCATCACCGCACCGATGATCTGACAGGCTTTCTGGAAAAGATTGCGGCGACGACCTGAGCCGGGGTAAAAGACCGGCGGAGCGCGCGCCACTTTTGTCCAGGAATCATTCCGATGACCGATCTTCAAGCTGGCAACAGCACCCGCCTTGCGCTGCGGATCTATCTGGCCGTTCTGGTCGTTCTTGTGGTGGCGGCTGCCATCGTTCTGGCCTTCGGCCTGCCCGCGCTTGGCGTGATCGGGCTGGTGCTGACCATTCTGGTCTTTGCCATCATGCTGGCCTTTACCGCCGGAAACTAGGCTGCGACAGCACGCCTGATGGCCTTTCGGGGCCAGGGGCGGCAAAATGATCGCGGCATTGCAAAGGGGCGCGTCGTGACGGGCGGTGTAGAAGATATCGATGTTCTGATTTCGGGCGGGGGGATCGCCGGGCTGGTCGCCGCGGCGGCCTTCGGGTCCGAAGGATATGCGACCCTCTGCGTCGACCCCGCCCCCCCGGTCACCGAAGAATCGCATCAGGGCGCCGATCTGCGCACCACGGCCTTTCTGCAACCCTCGGTCCGGCTGTTTCAGGATATCGGCCTGTGGGATCGGCTGTTTCCCCATGCGACCGCGTTGCAGGTCATGCGGATCGTCGATGCGGGCGGGGCCACGCCCCAGCCGCGCCTGACCCGCGATTTCGACGCCGCCGAGATCGGGGATGCGCCTTTCGGCTGGAACCTGCCCAACTGGCGGCTGCGCCGCGAGATCACAGCGCGTCTGGACCAGTTGCAGACGGTGCGCTTTCTGCCCGGCCGCGGCACGCGCGATGTCACCGCGCGCGACGAAGGCGCGCTTGTGACACTGGATGACGGGCAACGCTTTCGCGCAAGGCTGCTGATCGGCGCGGATGGGCGCAATTCGCCGGTCAGGCAGGCGCTTGGGATCGGTGTGCGCAGCTTTCGCTATGGTCAGAAGGCACTGGCTTTCGCGGTCACGCATGACCGGCCTCATGGCAATGTCTCGACCGAGGTGCACCGCTCGGGCGGGCCCTTCACGCTGGTGCCGCTGCCCGATCGCGACGGGCAGCCCAGTTCGGCCGTGGTCTGGATGGAGAACGGTCGCGAGGTCGCAAGACTGGCCAGCCTGCCCCGCGCCGAATTCGAGGCCGAGCTGAACGCCCGCTCGGCCGGGGTTCTGGGGCAATTGTCGCTGGCCACGCAGCTGACGCAATGGCCGATCATCAGCCAGATCGCCGACCGCTTTACCGGGCCGCGCACCGCCCTGATCGCCGAGGCGGCCCATGTCGTGCCGCCCATCGGCGCGCAGGGCCTGAACATGAGCCTGGCCGATCTGGCGATGCTTCTGGATCTGTCGCGCGACGGGCTGGGCGATGCCGAGGGATTGCGCCGCTTTGACCGCGCCAGGCGCCCCGAGGCCTATGCGCGACTGCTGGGGATCGACGCGCTGAACCGCACATCGCAGGCAGGGCTGCGACCGCTGCGCGACCTGCGGGCGGCGGCGTTGGGGGGGCTGTACGGCATCGCCCCCGTGCGTCGCATGATGATGCGCGCGGGTCTGGGGCTGCGCTGAGGCCCGCACCCGTTGCGCCAAGGCCGGGGCGCCGCATGACACATGCGGCGCCTTTTGCGTCCCGCGATGGCCGGGGGGCCAGCCCCCCGGACCCCCCGCCCCCCGTTCCGGCCATCCGAGGTTTGACTTTGACCGGGCGCGGACCTATCTGGGGGTCAGAGGACGACCTCCCCATATCGGGTATGATCGTCGGGACGACCCGGCACAGCATGCGAGTCGTGTAGATGCCCTGGTTGATCCTTTTCCTTGCCGGTTTGCTTGAAATCGTCTGGGCGGTTGCGATGAAGCAATCGCATGGCCTGACACGCCCCTGGCCCGTCGCGATCATGCTTGGCGGCATGATCGGGTCCTTCTGGCTGCTGGCCATCGCCATGCGGCAGATGCCCCTGGGCACGGCCTATATGGTCTGGACCGGGATCGGCGCCGTCGGCAGCTTTGTCCTTGGGCTGGTCCTGTTCAGCGAGCCGGTCTCGGCCGCGCGACTGGTCGCGGCGGGGCTGATCGTGGCCGGGATCGTGACGATGAAACTGGCTTCGTGACGCCGGACGCAGGTGCGGCGACAGATTAGGCCCGAAAACCGTTGCCTTGGGCAATTTCCTTCCGCCGAAAGCAGTGCTAAGCACAGCGCCAGCCAAAGGAGATCAGCCCATGCCAGCCTATCGTTCCCGCACCACCACCCATGGCCGCAACATGGCCGGCGCCCGTGGCCTGTGGCGCGCGACGGGCGTGAAGGACAGCGATTTCGGCAAGCCAATCATCGCCATCGTCAACAGCTTCACCCAATTCGTGCCCGGCCATGTCCACCTGAAGGATCTGGGCCAGATGGTCGCGCGCGAGGTCGAATCGGCCGGCGGCATCGCGAAAGAGTTCAACACCATCGCCGTCGATGACGGCATCGCGATGGGCCATGACGGCATGCTCTATTCGCTGCCCTCGCGCGAGGTGATCGCGGATTCGGTCGAATACATGGTCAACGCGCATTGCGCCGACGCGATGGTCTGCATCAGCAATTGCGACAAGATCACGCCGGGCATGCTGATGGCCGCGCTGCGCCTGAACATCCCCGTCGTCTTTGTCTCTGGCGGGCCGATGGAGGCCGGCAAGCTGGTGCTGGAAGATGGCAAGCTGAAGGCGCTGGACCTGGTCGATGCCATGGTCGCCGCCGCCGACGACGCCTATTCCGACGAGCAGGTCGAGGCGATCGAGCGTTCGGCCTGCCCGACCTGCGGGTCGTGCTCGGGGATGTTCACCGCGAACTCGATGAACTGCCTGACCGAGGCGCTTGGCCTTGCGCTGCCGGGCAACGGGTCGACGCTGGCCACCCATGCCGACCGCAAGCGCCTGTTCGTCGAGGCCGGCCACCTGATCGTGGACCTTGCGCGCCGTTATTACGAAGGCGACGATGCGTCCGTCCTGCCGCGCAACATCGCCAGCTTCGAGGCGTTCGAGAACGCGATGACGCTGGACATCGCGATGGGCGGATCGACCAACACCGTGCTGCACCTGCTGGCCGCGGCCCACGAGGCCGGGATCGACTTCACCATGTCGGACATCGACCGCCTGTCGCGCGGCGTGCCGGTCCTGTGCAAGGTCGCCCCCGCCAAGGACGACGTCCACATGGAGGACGTGCACCGCGCGGGCGGCATCATGGGCATCCTGGGCGAACTGGACCGCGCGGGCCTGCTGAAGACCGATGTGGGCAGCGTCCATGCCGCCTCGCTGGCCGAGGCGCTGGACCGTTGGGACGTCAAGCGCACCGACTCCGCGACCGTGCACGATTTCTATCGCGCGGCGCCGGGGGGCGTTCCGACGCAGGTCGCCTTCTCGCAAGAGCAGCGCTTCGAAGAGGTCGATCTGGACCGCGAGAAGGGCGTCATCCGCACCAAGGAGCATGCCTTCTCGCAGGATGGGGGCCTTGCGGTGCTCTATGGCAACCTGGCCGAGGACGGCTGCATCGTGAAGACGGCGGGCGTGGACGAATCGATCCTGACCTTCGAGGGTCCGGCCCATATCTTCGAGAGCCAGGACGACAGCGTCAGTGCCATCCTGACCGGCAAGGTCAAGGAGGGCGAGGTCGTGCTGATCCGCTATGAAGGGCCGCGCGGCGGGCCGGGGATGCAGGAGATGCTGTATCCGACCAGCTATCTGAAATCGAAGGGGCTGGGGAAGGCCTGTGCGCTGGTCACGGACGGTCGTTTCTCGGGGGGGTCCTCGGGGCTGTCGATCGGCCACGTCTCGCCCGAGGCGGCCGAGGGCGGCACGATCGGACTGGTCGAACAGGGCGACACGATCCTGATCGACATCCCGAACCGCAAGATCGAACTGGTCGTGGACGACGCCACGCTGGCCGCCCGCCGCGAAAAGCGCGAGGCCGAGGGCTGGAAACCCGCCAAGCCGCGCGCCCGCAAGGTCTCGACCGCGCTGCGCGCCTATGCTGCCATGACCACCAGCGCCGCCAAGGGCGCGGTGCGGGTGATCCCGGAATAAAAGCGCCCGCGCAAGGCTTCCAACGGTCGCGTCGATGACGCGGCCGTTGTTCATTGCAGTATCAGCCGCCCAAGGCCCCCAACGGCCCCGGCCTGCGTTCTTCGGACAGCATCACATTCGCCTCGACCTGACCGACGCCGGGCAGGGTCATGATGCGGCGACGCAGGATGCGTTCGAAATCGCTGATGTCGCGGGCGGTGATGCGCAGGCGGTAATCGAACTGGCCCAGAACGTGCTGCACCACCTGAACCTCGGGGATGGCGGTGACGGCGCGTTCGAAATCCTCAAGGCTGATGCGGCCCTTTGCGGCCAGCTTGATCCCCAGAAACACGGTCACGCCAAAGCCAAGCGCGGCGGCATCCACCACCACGCGCCGCCCCGCAATGACGCCGTGATCGGTCAGGCGGCGGATGCGTCGCCAGGCGGCGGGTTGGCCGATGCCGACGGCCCGGCCGATATCGGCGGCGCTGCGGGTCGCATCCTGGGCCAGAAGGCGCAGGATCGCCAGATCGGTGGCGTCCAGATCGGTCACAGCGGCAATTCCTCGCTGACCTTGATGGTCGAGACCAGCATCAGCGCATCCAGTTCAGAGATATGCGGCAGGGTCAGGATGCGGTCGCGATAGACCTGCTGCCAATGCGCCATGTCACGGGCGATAACGGTCGCGCGCCAATCGACGCTGCCCAGAAAACTTTGGATTTCGGTCACTTCGGGCACCTCGCGCAGGGCGGCCAGAAAGTCGTCGAAGGCGCGCGGATCGGTCTTGTCCAGGGTAAAGCGCAGGCTGACCTCGACCTCCCATCCCAGGGCACGCCAATCGATCCGGGCCTGAACACCGCCGAGAACGCCTTCTTCGCGCAGCCGTTCCAGCCGCCGCCACAGGCTGGCCGAGGTCACGCCCGCCCGCTCGGCAAGTTGTGCATTTGATGCCGAAGGATCGGCCAGAAGCTGGCGCAGAATGCGGCGATCCGTGCTATCGGGCATGAATTTCATTATTTCTGCATATCACAAGCATGATCTTTTCGACCAGATGTGAAATTGCGCGACGATTGCAGGTTTCCCTGACCGGCAAGGGCGCTAGAACCGACGCATCGGAAGGAAAGGATTTCCCCATGCGCGTTTACTACGACCGCGATTGCGACGTGAACCTGATCAAGGACAAGAAAGTCGCCATTCTCGGCTATGGCAGCCAAGGCCATGCCCACGCCCTGAACCTGCGCGATTCGGGCGCCAAGAACATCGTCGTCGCCCTGCGCGAAGGCAGCGCCTCGGCCGCGAAAGCCGAAGGCGAGGGCCTGAAGGTCATGGGCATCGCCGAGGCCGCCGCATGGTGCGACCTGATCATGTTCACCATGCCGGATGAACTGCAGGCCGAAACCTACAAGAAATACGTCCATGACAACCTGCGCGAAGGCGCGGCGATCGCCTTTGCGCACGGCCTGAACGTGCATTTCGGCCTGATCGAGCCGAAGCCCGGCGTCGATGTCATCATGATGGCCCCCAAAGGCCCCGGCCACACCGTGCGCGGCGAATACACCAAGGGCGGCGGCGTGCCCTGCCTGGTTGCCGTGCATCAGGACGCCTCGGGCAAGGCGATGGATCTGGGCCTGTCCTACTGCTCGGCCATCGGCGGCGGTCGTTCGGGCATCATCGAGACCAATTTCCGCGAGGAATGCGAGACCGACCTGTTCGGCGAGCAGGCCGTCCTGTGCGGTGGCCTGGTCGAGCTGATCCGCGCCGGTTTCGAAACCCTGGTCGAAGCGGGCTACGAGCCCGAGATGGCCTATTTCGAGTGCCTGCACGAAGTGAAGCTGATCGTCGACCTGATCTATGAAGGCGGCATCGCGAACATGAACTACTCGATCTCGAACACGGCCGAATACGGCGAATACGTGTCGGGCCCGCGCGTCCTGCCCTATGACGAGACGAAGAAGCGCATGAAGGACGTCCTGACGGACATCCAGAACGGCAAGTTCGTCCGCGACTTCATGCAGGAAAACGCCGTCGGCCAGCCCTTCTTCAAGGCGACCCGCCGCATCAACGACGAACACCAGATCGAGCAGGTCGGTGCAAAGCTGCGCGAGATGATGCCCTGGATCAGCAAGGGCAAGATGGTCGACAAGTCGCGCAACTGATCGACAGTCGAGACCGCAAAAAGGAAAGGGGGCCGCGTGGCCCCCTTTTTTCATTGCTGTCGTGACGCGGCTACCAGCGCAGCAATCGGCGCCCCGCCAGCCCGCCGATCACCATCGAGATGATCATGCCAAGCCCATACCAGGTCAGGAAGAACAGCGGCTGATCCTGATCGCAGCGGAAGGCATAGATGAAGGCGGCAAGCCCGCCGACACCCAGCCCGGCCAACGCCCCGCTATAGGCGGGCGCGGGGCTGGCCCCGTCGCGCAGCAGGACAAGAACCACGGCCAGCGTCGGAACCGAAATGCCCGTGACCGTCATCAGGCAGGTCAGGGCGGTCTGCCCGCGCATGATCGGCCAGACCCGGTCGGGCGGCGTGCCCAGAATGGCCAGCACCAGCCAGAACGCGGCCACCAGCCCCAGACCAGCCGCCACCCAGGCCGCAGGCACGCGCCGGGTCTGCGGTCGCGACAGCGTCAGCGACGCGATCAGCGCCACCGCACCGACCCCAAGGGGCAGCGCCCATTTCATCAAAGCGACCGGATCGGCCATGGCCTGTGCCAGATGCGGGCGGACACCGCGCAGGGCAATCGCCACCGCACCGCAGGCCAGCAGGCTAAGCCCGCCCCAGCCAACAAGCCGGGGACCGATCTGCCGAGGGGCCGTATCATCGGCCGAAATAATCGAGATAAGCTGTTCCGTTCTCACAACCCCGCCTCCTGACGGATCTCTGCAAGGCGCTTCAACGCACGGTGAAGGGCGACACGCAGGGCGCCTGTCGACAACCCCAATCGGCGGCCGCATTCCTCGCTGCCATGTTCATCGACGGCCAGACAACGCAGCAAGGCTGCGTCCCGGTCGGGCAACTGCCCGATCAGGGTCTGCGCGTCGCGCGATTCCAGCGGATCGGGCTCGGGGGCGGCTTCCAGCTGTTCGGCGAAATCATCGACCGGAACATGCACCCTGCGCCCCTTGCGGCGCAGCGCATCCACCAATTTATGCCGTGCGATCGCATAGACCCACGGGCGCAGAGGCTGGGTGCTATCCCAGGTCCCGCGCTTCAGGTGTATGGCCATCAAAGTATCCTGCACGACATCCTCGCACCAATCTGCATCCATTCCCGATGCCCGTGCGCGAATGATTCCGCGCAAAACCGGCACCATCTCTGACAACAGCAGGCGGTAGGCTGCGGCATCTCCGCCAAGGGCGGTCCGCATCAGTTCGGACCAATCAGGCTGAGCCCCTGACCTCCTGCCAGCTTTCGTCATCACATGTCCTTACGCAGTTGCTGCGGCACACGTTACACAGCGCGGCAAAGAAAAAAAATACATCACAAAAGCGTGATCTCGGTAACGGATCGCGATGCCGCCGCGAAGCGCATTCCAGGACGGCACGAACGTCCATGTCCAACACAGAGGAAGGAATGATCATGAACGCGAAGCTTGCAACCGCCATCGCCGCGGCCATCACCATGTCGGGCACCGTCGCCGCGAATGCCAAGACCGAAATGGAAAAATGCTATGGCGTGTCGCTGGCCGGTCAGAACGACTGCGCCGCCGGGCCGGGCACCACCTGCGCCGGCACCTCGACGACCGACTATCAGGGCAACGCATGGAAACTGGTCCCGGCCGGCACCTGCGCCGATATCGAAACGCCCGCCGGGCACAATGGCTCGTTGGAACCGATCGAAAGCTGATCCGGTCGGGGCGGGTCAGCCCGCCCCATCGCAACCATCGAGGAGGAGGACAGATGGCACTTCGCGCAGGGACGGGGGTCGGCTTCAAGCCACAGCATTTCACGGCCATTCAGGGCACGGCGCCCGACCTGGCCTTTTTCGAGGTTCACGCCGAAAACTACATGGGCGCGGGCGGCGCGCCCCATGCGATGCTGACCCGGCTGCGACAGGATTATCAGCTGTCGATCCACGGTGTCGGCCTGTCGATTGGCGGGACCCACCTGAATTCCGATCACCTGCAACGGCTGAAAGCGCTGTGCGATCGCTACCAGCCAGACAGCTTTTCGGAACATCTGGCCTGGTCCAGCCATGGAAACGAATTCCTGAACGACCTGCTGCCCCTGCCCTACACGCCCCAGAATCTGGACCGGATCTGCGATCACGTCGATCAGGTGCAAGAGGTCCTGGGCCGTCGGATGCTGCTGGAAAATCCTGCGACCTATGTGACCTTCGCCGAAAGCAGCATCCCCGAAACGGAATTCATGACCCGCATCGCGCGCCGCACCGGATGCGGTCTGCTGCTGGATGTGAGCAATGTCTTTGTCAGCTGCGTGAACCACCGCACCGATCCGCTGGCCTATCTGGCGGAATTTCCTCTGGACCTGGTCGATGAGATCCATCTGGGCGGGCATGAGGAAGAAGAACTGCCGTCGGGGCCGCTGCTGATCGATGCCCATGGCCGCGAAGTTGCCCAACCGGTCTGGGCCCTGTTCGGGCATGTTCTGGATCGCCGGGGCGCTGTCGCCACGCTGGTCGAATGGGACAATGACGTGCCCGACTGGGCCACCCTGAAGGCCGAGGCCGACCGCGCCGACGCCATGATCCGGGAAAGGGACAGCCATGTTGCGGCCTGATTTCACGACCGTCTTTCGCGCCGGGCTGGCCAATGGCACGGTTCCGGCGGGAACCTCGCCCGACCTGCCGCAAGAGGCGGCGCAGCGCTTTGCCGTCTATCGCAACAATGTGGCCCATTCGCTGTCCCAGGCCCTTGCCCGCCGATTTCCAGTGATCGAACGGCTGGTGGGGTCGCAATTCTTTGCCGCCATGGCCCGCGAATTCATCGCCGCCCATCCGCCGATATCGCCGGTGTTGCAGGAATGGGGCGGGGCCTTCCCGAAATTTCTGGAAGGGTTTGCCCCGGTCGGCGGCCTGCCCTATCTGCCCGCCGTAGCCGGTCTCGAATGGGCACGCGGACTGGCCTATCACGCCGCAGACGCCGTTCCGATCGCGCCCGAGGATCTGCACCGGATCGAACGACCCCGGCTGCATCCCTCGGTCCGGGTGCTGCGCTGCAACCACCCGGCCGTCAGCATCTGGCAGGCCAACCAACCCGGTCAGGACGGCCGCGTCAGCGCCCGTGGCCACGAGATCGCGCTGATCTGGCGCAAGCCCGACCTGTCGGTCGGCACCATGTCCATTCCCCCGCTGCAAGCCGCCCTGATCGAGGCTCTTCTGGACGGCGCCACGCTTGAGGCCGCGGCGCTGGTCACCGATCCGGTCCCGGTTCTGGGCCTGCTGCTGCGCGAAAACCTGATCTGCACCACCGGAGTATGAGGCCATGACGATCCACACCCAATCGACACCGAAATCCGGCACCATCCGCAAGCTGAACGCCTTGGGAGAGATGATCCCCTACAGCCTTGTCGCGCTTGCGGCGCGGATCTTTCCCGCCGCCATCTTCTGGATGAGCGGGCGTACGAAAGTGGACGGGTTCAGCCTGCAACCCTCGACCGTGTTCCTGTTCGAAAACGAATACAACCTGCCGATCATCCCGCCCGAAATCGCGGCGCGGCTGGCAACCGTGGCCGAGCATGTGTTCCCGGTGCTGCTGGTTCTGGGCCTGATGACGCGATTCTCGGCGCTGGCGCTGTTGGGGATGACGGCAGTGATTCAGATCTTCGTCTATCCCTCGGCCTGGGCGACGCATGGTCTGTGGGCTGCCTGTTTCCTGATGCTGGTCGCACGCGGGCCGGGGGCCTGGTCGCTGGATGCCGCTCTGGGGACGGATGACGCGGCGCGCGGAGTCCGCTGAGCGGTTCACCATCCAGGTTTGTTACGAGTGACAGGGTAAAACGCCCCGCCCGACCCCATCGAGGGGTCAGGCGGGGCGCGGCATTCGCCGCCGGCGCGGGCCGGCGATGTCAGGCGAGGTTACAGCAGTCCCGCATGTTCCAGCGCCGCGTCGATCAGGCGGCGCGTCGGATCGGTCAGCGGCGTCAGCGGCAGGCGCACGCGTTCATTGCACAGCCCCAGACGCGACATCGCATATTTGGCGCCCACCAGGCCCGGCTCGACGAAGATCGCGTGATGCAGCGGCATCAACCGATCCTGATATTCCAGCGCGGTCGCGTAATCGCCGCGCAGCGTGGCTTCCTGGAATTCGGCGCACAGCTTTGGCGCGACATTGGCGGTGACGCTGATGCAGCCCACCCCGCCATGCGCGTTGAACCCAAGCGCGGTCGCATCCTCGCCCGACAGCTGCACGAAATCCGTGCCGCAGGTGATGCGCTGCTGGCTGACGCGTTCCAGCCGCCCCGTGGCGTCCTTGACGCCGATAATGTTCGGGATGCGCGACAGCACACCCATGGTTTCAGGCATCATGTCGATGACCGAGCGGCCGGGGATGTTGTAGATCACGATCGGCAGATCGACCGCCTCGGCCAGCATGGTGAAATGCGCGATCAGACCGGCCTGCGTCGGCTTGTTGTAATAGGGCGTGACCACCAGCGCGGCATTGGCGCCCACCTCTTGCGCGTGGCGGATCAGGCCGATCCCCTCGCGTGTCGCGTTCGACCCAGCGCCCGCGATCACCGGCACGCGTCCCGCGGCGGCCTTGACCACCTCTTCGACGACGATGCGGTGTTCCTGATGGGTCAGGGTGGGGCTTTCGCCGGTGGTGCCAACCGGGACCAGCCCGTGGGTGCCCTGTTCGACATGCCACTCGACCAGCTTCTTCAGCGTGTCCAGATCCAGTTCGCCGTCCTCTGTGAACGGCGTGATCAGTGCGGGCATCGACCCTTTGAACATGACACGCTCCTATTGGCTTCCGTTAAAGTCGCGCGAACCTATATCCGCGCGCGCGACTTGCCAAGGATGTGAATTGCGCTTTCGTGACAGGGCGAACACACATGGGGGTGATGCGACATATCCGCGACATGCTGACCGCCGCCCTTGTTCTGACATTGCCCCTTGCCGCGCCGGCAAGGGCCGAGAATGCGGGCGCGATGGCGCTGGCGCTGTCTGCCGCCGAAACCCGCGACTGGTCCACGGCCCGCGCGGCGGCGGCCAGATCCGGCCCGCTGGCGCAGGCCCTGATCGACTGGCAGTCACTGCGGGCGGGGCTTGGCACGTTCGAGGACTATCTTGCCTTTCAACGCAACCACCCCGACTGGCCGGGGATGGCGCTGTTGCGGCGGCGGGGCGACGCGACCCTGCGGGCGGACCTGCCCGCAGACCAGATCACCGACTGGCTGGCGGGCCGCACCCCCGACAGCCTGCTGGCGGAAACCGCCTATCTGTCGACGCTGACACCCGACGCCGCGATCAAAGAGCGTGCGCGGTTCTGGGTGGAGACCCCGCTGGAACCGGCCGAGGCCGACGCCTTTCTGGCAACCTATGGCGACGAACTGGACCCCCTGCATCCCACCCGCGCGACGCGGATGCTGGACCGGCAGGAATGGGAACAGGCGGAACGGATGCTGCCGCTGCTGCCCGAACAGGCGCGGCCGCTGATCCAGGCTCGTATTGCCCTGCAGGCACGGCGCGACGGGGTCGATGACCTGATCCTTGCGCTGCCCGAAGATCAGCGCAAGGATCCCGGCCTGACGCTGGACCGGTTCCTGTGGCGGGTCGCGGCCAAATACCACGATGGCGCGCGCGAGCTGATGTTGCAGGCCTCGACCTCGGCAGAGACGCTGCGCGAGCCCGCATTATGGGCGCAGATGCGCGTCGATTACGCGCGGCTGGCGATGCGCAATGACGATTGGGCGCTGGCCGAAAAACTGGCCGCGCCGCATCACCTGACCCCGGACAATCGCCATTATTCGGATCTGGAATGGCTGGCCGGGTTCGCCGCGTTGAAACAGGATGCGCCGACCCGTGCGCTGGACCATTTCCGGCATCTGGAAACCGTGGTCGGCAGCGCCATCAGCACGGCGCGTGCGCTATACTGGCAAGGTCGCGCCGAAGAGGCCCGCGACAATCAGGCCGCCGCCCGCAGCGCCTATGCCCGCGCGGCCGAGATGCCCGGCGTCTATTACGGTCAGCTTGCCGCGGAAAAGGCGCATCGCATCATGCCTGCCGCCTTTGCCGTGCCCGGCAAGGCGGTCGAGACCCTGCCCGATTGGCGCGGCAGCGACCTGCGCGAGAACGAGGTATTCAGGGCAGGCATCTGGCTGCTGCGGGCCGGTCGCATGGACGATGCGCAGCGGTTCTTCCTGCATCTGTCGGAAACCGCCGCGCCGAAGGATATCGGGCGCATGGCCCGGTTGATGATCGAGGCGGGCGCACCGTGGCACGGATTGCGACTGTCGAAACGCGCCGCCGATCAGGGCGTGATCTATCCCGCCGCGCATTTCCCGCTGACCGGGCTGGAACAGGCCGAACTGGGCCTGCCGCCGGAACTTGTGCTGTCGATCGCGCGGCAGGAATCGGAATTCAACCACACCGTCAGCAGCCATGTCGGCGCGCGCGGGCTGATGCAACTGATGCCCGGCACCGCGCAGGAAATGGCCCGCAGCCTGGGCGAGCCTTATGACCTGCCGCGCCTGACCCGCGATCCGGCCTATAACGCGCGTCTGGGTGCGGCCTATCTGGCGGGGCTGCGCGACCGGTTCGGAACCTCGACCGCGCTGACGGCCTCGGGGTACAATGCGGGACCGGGGCGTCCGGCACGCTGGCTGACGCAATTCGGCGACCTGCGGCAGGATTTCGATCCGGTCGAATGGGTCGAGCTGATCCCCTTCGACGAAACCCGCAACTATGTCATGCGCGTGACAGAGGCGATGCCGATCTATCGTGCGCGCATTCAGGGAAAGCCCGCGCCCATCGTGCCCACCTGGGATCTGACCGGGGGCGGGCTGATGCCGGCGCCGCCGCTGCGGCTGACACTGGCGCTGTCGAAACGGCCCGTGCCAAAGCGGTTCATCGGGCCGGTCCTGCCCGAAGGCTGGACCGGTCCGCAGGCCCCCGACCTGATCGCCACGGACAAGGCAAGCCCCGCCGATGCCGCCGCCTTCGTCGGCGACGCGCCGGTCAGTGCGCCCTGACCCGCGCCCGCCACAGGGTGAACAGGCTGGCCGACACCACGATCAGCACACCGACGATGACATTGGGGCGCAGTACCTCGCCAAAGACCATGACGCCGATGATGCTGACCCAGACCAGCTGGGTATAGGCGAAGGGCTGCAGGGCCGAGGCCTCGGCCAGTTCATAGGCGCGGATCAGCAGATAATGCGAGGTGATGCCGCACAGGCACAGGATTCCCATCCAGATCCAGTCGGTTGGGGCCAGCCACTGGAACTGGCCGATCGCGACCAGCGTGATCGCCACCGCGCCCGCCGTCCCGGTCCAGAAGAAACTGACCATCGAGGGATCGTCACGCGCGACATGCCGGGTCAGCAGGCCGTACAGGGCGAACATCAGCGCCGCGACAAAGGGCAACAGCGCCTGAGGTTGCAGGACGCCGCCACCGGGGTCGAGGATGACCAGAATGCCCAGAAAGCCGATGCCGATGGCCGCCCAACGCCGCCAGCCAACCTTTTCACGCAGGATCGGCCCGGACAGGGCCGCGATCAGCAGCGGATAGGCGGCAAAGACGGCATGGGTTTCGACCAGGCCCAGCCGCACGAATGCCTCGACGATGACCAGCATCTCGGCCACCAGAATGATCCCGCGCAGGATCTGGGTCAGCGGACGCTTGGTGCGGATCGCCCGGCGCAGCCCGCCGGGCTGGCGCGACACCAGCGCGATCACGAACAGCGCAAAGGCCCAATAGCGGAACATCACGATCAGTTCGGTCGGATAGCTTTGGGCCAGAACCCGCGACAGCCCGTCCTGAATCGCAAAGATCAGCGAGGTCGCGCACATCAGCAGGATCGCCAGCCTGGTCCGGTCGCCCTGCGCGGGCGGCCGGGGTGCAACCGGCGGCGGCGCCGAGGCCGCAGCCGCGGTGCCGGTATAGGGGGTCTGCCGATTCGGATCGTCTGTCATCGCCGCCTGCCGTTCTGGAACGGGCCGGGCTTGCGCCCGGAATACAGCCGGGTCAAGCCTTGCAGATCACGCAGAAAAGGCGGCGTGACAAATCAATCGCGGCTGCGAATGACCTTGGCGAAGGGGTCGAAGATCTGCGGGTTGGCCGCGATCAGCCGGCCCGATTCCAACGGATCGTCACCGTCGCGGATACCTTCGACGAAACCGCCCGCCTCGCGCACCATCAGGATGCCCGCGGCCACGTCCCACGGCTTGTTGCCGCGTTCCCAATAACCGTCATAGCGACCGGCCGCCGTCCATGCCAGATCCAGCGACGCCGCGCCCAGACGGCGCACGCCTGCGGTCAGCGGCATCAGCCGCGCCAGATCCTGCAGCGCGGCGGGCAGCGGGCCACGACCGGCAAAGGGAATCCCGGTCGAGAACAGCGCCTCGTCCATGCGGCGACGGCCCGAAACGCGCAGGCGCTGATCGTTCATGAACGCGCCGCCACCTTTTTCGGCCACGAACAATTCGTCCTTGGCAGCGTCGAAGATCACCGCCGAGACGACCTCGCCCTTGTGTTCCAGCGCGATGCTGGTCGCCCAATGCGGCAGGCCGTGCAGGAAGTTGGTGGTACCGTCCAGCGGATCGACGATCCAGCGGCGGGTGGGATCTTCGCCCGCCTCTTCGCCGGTTTCCTCGCCCAGCCAGCCATAGTTCGGACGTGCACCGCGCAGCTCTTCCTTGATGATGCGTTCGGCTTCGCGGTCGGCGCGGCTGACGAAATCGCCCGCGCCCTTCACGCTGACCTGCAGGTTCTCGACTTCGCGAAAGTCCTTGACGAGGGCGCGCCCGGCCTTGCGGGCGGCCTTGATCATGATGTTCAGATTGGCGCTTGCCATCACATGCTCCGGAAACAGGGGTTGGGCGGCGTCATAGGGCCATGCGCGGCAAATGCCAAGCTTCAGGCCGCAGGGTTACGCAGCATTCGCAGGGCCTCGGTGCGAGAAAGTCGCACGACATGGGCCATATAGGGCTGTGACAGATCCGCTTCGCGCACGGCGGCGTAAAGCCTGCGCAGGATCCCGCCCTGCCCCAATGGCAACAACGCCAGTTCGGGATTCGCGGCCTCGCGGCGCAGCACCCAGTCCGGCATCACCGCAACCCCCCGCCCCGACGCAACCAGCATCAGCGCCACCGCCGTCAGTTCGACATTGCGGGTGCGGGCAGGTTCGACCCCCGCCGGGGTCAGGAACTGGCTGAACACATCCAGCCGCGGCCTGTCCATCGGATAGGTGATCAGCGTTTCGGCGGCCAGATCCCCCGGATCGGCGTAACCCTTTGCAACAAGGGGGTGATTTGCTGGCACGACCAGCGTCGGCGCATAATCGAACAGCGGCTGATAGGTCACGCCCGGCACCTCTTCGGGATCGGACGAGATGACCAGATCGACCTCTTCCCTTGCCAAGGCGGGCAAGGCACCGAAGGCCAGCCGCTGTCGGATATCGACATCCACATCGGGCCAGGCGCGGCGGAACAGATCCAGCACCGGCAAAAGCCAGTCGAAACAGGCGTGGCATTCCATCGCGATATGCAGCCGCCCGATGCGACCCATCTCGACGCCCTTGAATTCGGCCTCGGTTGCGGCGACCAATGGCAGAACCTGCTCCGCCAGCCGCAGAAGGCGCATTCCGGCGGCCGACAGGCGCATGGGTTTTGCACGGCGCACGAACAGTTCCACCCCGGCCTGTTCTTCCAAGGCCTTGATCTGATGGGACAACGCTGATTGCGTGATGTTCAGGACATGGGCCGCGCGGGCCAGCCCGCCCTGATCATGGACCGCCTGAACGGTCCGCAGATGCCGCAATTCCAGATGCATGATGAAATCGTCTCATGAACAACTTGAGGATTATGAATTTGTCTCACGACGCAGGCTGTGGCACAAGCCTGCCAAACGAAAGGACAAGAAAATGGCCCGCACGACCCCGAAAATCAGCTTCGAGTTCTTCCCGCCCAAGACGCTGGATGCCTCGTTCCGGCTGTGGGAAACCGCGCGCGCCCTGGCGCCGCTGTCGCCGGATTTCGTGTCCGTGACCTATGGCGCGGGCGGCACCACCCGCAAGCTGACCCACGAAGCGGTGACCACGATCAACCGCCATTACAAGCTGAACGTGGCCGCCCACCTGACCTGCGTCGAGGCGACCCGCGCGGAAACCATGGACATCGTGCAATCCTATGCCGATGCCGGGATCCGCGAAATCGTGGCGCTGCGCGGCGATGCGCCCAAGGGGCAGGACCGGTTCAGCCAGCATCCCGACGGCTTTGCCAACTCGATCGAACTGATCGAGGCGATTGCCGCACGGGGCGATATGACCATCCGCGCCGGCGCCTATCCCGAGCCGCATCCCGACAGCGCCGATACCGATGCGGATGTCGCTTGGCTGAAGCGCAAAATCGATGCCGGTGCCAGCAGCGCGATCACTCAGTTCTTCTTCGACGCCGAAACCTTCTTCCGGTTCCGCGACAAATGCGTCGCGGCAGGCATCGACGCGCCGATCCTGCCCGGCATCCTGCCCATTCAGGGCTGGGCCGGGGCAAAACGCTTTGCCGCCAGCTGCGGCACCTCGGTTCCGGCATGGGCCGAACAGGCCTTTGCCAAGGCCGTCGCCCAGGGCCCCGAGGCCGAGCGTGCGCTGGCCACCGATATCTGCGTCGACCTGTGCGAAAAGCTGATTGATGGTGGCGTGGACCGGCTGCATTTCTACACGCTGAACCGCCCCGAAATGACCCAGCAGGTCTGCGAGGCGCTTGGCGTCAGGGCCCATCATCTGGACGCTGTCGCCTGAGATCCGCGTTCAGGACTGTGCGGCGCTTCCGCCATCATCGCCGGGCTGCGTGACCTCGGGGCCGGCTTGGCCATCGGCCATGACGGCGCGCCGCGGCAGGATGCGCCGTTTCTGCACATCGGCGGCGAACTCTGCCAGATCACGGGTCAGGATCGCCGGGCCGGGATAGGGGCGCGGCACGGTCTGGTGCAGGTTTTCGGTCTGGTATTGACCGGCCAGCCGGGGCGCACGGGCCAGAAACGCCTTGCCCCAGCGGCGCCAGCTGCCGATCGAGGGCGCGGTCGCGTCGCATTCGAAATGGCGTTGCCAGTCCTGCGGCATGGGCAGCCCCTGTTCCTGCGCATGGCGCAGCATCCAGACCAGCGGAATATTCGCCAAGGGCCGCGCATATTCGAAGCCCGACAATTGTCCGCCGATATCGGCATGGGCCCCGCGGAACCACATCTGTTCGATCCGTTGCGCATCATTGCTGTCGTCCCACATGACCGGGGCAAAGGCCGCGCGGGTTTCATCCAGCGCCAGCGCCTGAAAGCCGTGCAGGACATTGCCCGCCATATGCGTATCGTGGAACCTGAAGCGCGGTTCGGTCAGCATCCACAGCACGGGCAGCCGGATCCCCAGCGCCATCACCGTGTCGAAACAGCCCAGCATCTGGATCGGCACATCATCCTGGCCGCGACGACGCCGGAACGTAGCGATGACCGCGTCGCTGCCCCCTTCGCTGTAGTAACGCCAGGCAAGACGGATATTCCGTTCGGTCGCGGCATCCGGGCGCAGCAGCCCGACCCGCGCGATCATCCCCGCGAGGCTGCGCACCGCAAAGGCCCCGCGGGAATAGCCGAACATGTAGACCCGGTCACCGGGGCGGTAACGGCTGGCCAGCCAGCCATAGGCGTCGATGATCCGCAGCGTCAGCCCGCGCCCCATCGCCAGTTCGGGAATGGTGCGCCAGCGATTCCATTGCTGCCCCTGCGCATAGAACACCCGCATCAGGTCGCCATTGGTCGGGCCATAGCCCCCCGTCAGCATCCGATGGATCCGCCCGACCGAACTGCGGCGACCCTCGGCCAGCGAAGCGAAGGTCCCGTCGATCAGGATGACATGGGTCAGAGGTGGTCGAATCGCTGGCATCACCGAAGGCTAGCACGCGAAGGTCAGGAAAAGCTTACTGCAATTCCATCACGGTCGCGTGGGTCAGGGCCCCGAAGCCGTTGAAGCGGGTGTTGGTGACGGTCGAATAGGCGCCGGCCCCGTGGAAAATCAGGTAATCCCCCTCGGCCACGGTCTGCGGCAGGCTCAGTTCACCCGGCAGACGGTCGACGGAATCGCAGGTCGGGCCAAAGATCACGCGTCCGGTCAGATCATCCTCGCGGGTGATCCCGGCGGGCGTGACGACCTGCACGCGGTCCAGATTGCCCACGATGGGCAGTTCGGCCAGCCCGCCGTAAACGCCGTCATTCAGAAAGATGCTGTGGCCGTCGCGCACCGCCTTGACCCGCGTGATCAGCGAATAGGCATCCGCGCACAGGCCACGGCCCGGTTCGCATACAAGGGCTGGCGCGTCGGCGCCGAACACCTCTTGGGTGGTGTCGCCGATCTTCTGGAAGATCGTTTCCAGTTCGGGCTCGACCCCGGTCACGCGATGCGAGGGGAAACCGCCCCCGACATTCAACCGCACCGCCTTGACGCCCGCGGCATCGCAGATGTCCTTGGCGACGCGGATATAGCTTTCCCACGCCACCGGATCGACGCATTGCGTGCCCGGATGGAAGGTCAGCGACGGGGTATAGCCACGCTCGGCCACGGCCTTCAGCAGTTCGGCGGCCAATTCGGGATCGGCCCCGAACTTGGACCCGAAATCATAGATCGCGCCCAGCACCGGCAGCTTGAACCGTGGCGAGATCTCGACCGCGGCACCATCGACGCTGGTCGGGACCAGTTCGAACAGCTTTTCCAGTTCGGACCGGCTGTCGACAGACCATGCCAGCACGCCGGCGGTCACGGCATGGGCAATCTCGGATCGCGCGCGGACCGGGTTGTGGTAGTGGCGCGCGGCCTGCGGGGCCAGACGACCGATCAGGTCGATCTCGGCGGGCGAGGCAACGTCAAAGCCACGGATCCCGGCCGTCACCAGATTCTGGATCACGGCCTCTTCTGGGTTGGACTTGACGGCATAGGTCACAAGCCCCGGAAATCCCTTGATAAACCTTTTTGCCCGTTCCTGCAGCACGGTCGGCGCAAAGGCCAGAACCGGATTTTCAGGCTGAAGGGTGCGGATCAACTCGGCCGGGTTGTCCCAGACGGTCTTGTGATGTCCCATGGGTGTCCTTTCGCGCATAGGAAACAGCTTAGCGGTAAGACTTGGTGGTCCCAAGCCAGAATGGCGCTTTTGGGTTCCGATTTCACCGATGAAAAGGGTAGTTTTGCATCTTAGACCAGTTATATTGCCGAACTTCATGTCATTTTGACGAAGAATCGGTAAAGCTGCATGGACGATCTGGATCGCAACATCTTGGCGCAGCTGTCGCAGGACGCACGCCTGTCGGTCGCGGTGCTGGCGCGGCGGGTCAAGGTGGCCCGGTCGACGGTTCAAGCGCGGCTGGAACGGCTGGAAAACACCGGGGCGATCGCGGGCTATACCGTGCGTCTGGGCGACGGGGCGCGGATCAACCGCATCCGCGCGACGGTTCTTCTGACGCTCGAATCGCGCAGCCTGCCGGGGATCCTGACCCGGCTGAAACAGATCCCGCAGGTCGAGCGGGTGCACACCACCAGTGGCCGCGTCGACCTGTTGTTGCAACTGGCGACCAGCACGACGGGCGAACTGGACGAGATTCTGGACCGGATCGGGGCCATCGACGGGGTGAAGACGTCGGAAAGCCTGATCCATCTGGGGACCAAGCTGGACCGCGCACTGTGATCAGCGCAGCCTGAACAGATCGATGAACCGCTGTGCGGCGGTCAGATCCCCCTGCGCATGGATCGCCCCCGACGCGACCGATCCTGTCAACGGCATCGGCCCATAGACCGCAATGGCCAGCGCGTTTCCGTCGCCTTCCAGCCAGAACTCGCCCCCCTCGGCGCCGGTCGTGACCGTCGCACCGCCATCGCCCTCCAGGCGCATCAGAAAGCTGTCCGTCCCCGACCGGAACCCGGCCACGGTCCGAAGGCCCTGTGCCGCCCGCCGGTCGATCATCGCCGTCATCGAGATCATCAGCGCCGTCGGGCTGATGAAGCGGCGCGGATCATGGCCCGGATGCAGCGCACCCCAGCGGCACATCGCCTGCAACACGGGCAGCAGCCCCTGCCCCGACGGGGTCAGCGCATAAAGCCCCGTCGCCCTGTCATGCGTCACCACCCCGGACTGCGTCAGCTGGCCCAACCGCTGGGTCAGGACAGCCGCCGTGATTCCCGGAAGACCTGCGCGGATCGCCTGAAAGCGACGCGGCACCAGCATCAGTTCGCGCACCACCAACAGCGCCCAGCGATCGCCCACGACATTCAGCGCATGGGCGGCAAGGCAGCCTTCGTCATAGCGGATGCGGGAGATGTCGGTGCGATCAGTCATCTTTTCATACTAAAAGTTGCTTTTTCATACTGCAAGCGCCATGCTGCGAGTCGTAAGCAACCCCGAACCTCACGAGGAGGGAAGTTCGCATGACTTACTATTCCGGCTTTGTCGCCGCCGTCCCCACCGCAGAAAAGGATGCCTATGTCGCCCATTGCCGTGATGCCTGGCGGATCCTCAGCCGCCATGGCGCGCTGCGGCAGGTCGAATGCTGGGGCGCGGATGTTCCGCATGGTAAAAAGACCGACTTTCACCGCGCCACGCAGGCCGGACCCGATGAAACGCTCACGTTTTCCTGGGTCGAATGGCCCGACAAGGCCACCTGCGACGCGGCATGGCAGCAGATGATGGACGACCCCGACATGGCGGCGATGACGATGCCTTTCGATGGCAAGCGCGTGTTTTTCGGCGGTTTCGACCCGATCTTTCAGTTCGGCACGTCGCAGCCGGGCCGTTATGTCCAGGGGTTCGTTCTGGCGGTGCCGGCCGAACGAAAACAGGCCTATGCCGACATGGCAGCCAGCGCCGAACAGATGTTTCGCGACCACGGCGCCAGTTTCATGATAGAAACATGGGGCAATGATGTCCCGCACGGACAGCTGACCGATTTCTATCGCGCGACACAGGCCAAGGATGGCGAGGTTCCGGTCTTGTCATGGATCGAATGGCCCGACCGCTCCACCTGCGACAAGGCCGCGCGCAGGATGCAGGACGACATGGCCGGGCAAGAGATGCCCGAAATGCCCTTCGACGGCACCCGCATGTTCTGGGCGGGTTTCCAGCCCGTCTTCGATGAAAGGAGCCTTTGACATGACCGCACATGGCACGCCCTGCTGGTATGAGCTGACAACCGGCAAGGGCGACCTGGCCAAAGCCGGGGATTTCTACGCCGCCGTTCTGGGATGGCGGATCGCGGATTCGGGGATGGAGGGGTTCTCCTATCATCTGGCGCGGATGGGCGATGACATGGTCGCGGGACTGATGGAAATGCCCGAGGATGTGCCCGACATGCCGCCGCTGTGGACGATCTATTTCACCGTGGACGACGCCGATCAGGCGGCCCGCGACATTATCGCGGCGGGCGGGCATATCCATCGCGAACCCGCCGACATCCCCGGCACCGGGCGCTTTGCCATCGCGGGCGATCCGGCAGGCGCGGGTTTCGGCATCCTGCAACCCCTGCCGATGGAGGATGGCAGCGACAGCACCGCCTTTGATCAGCAGAGGTCCGGTCATGCCAACTGGAACGAACTGATGAGCAGCGATCCCGCCGCCGCCTTCGATTTCTATGCCGGGCTGTTCGGCTGGACCAGATCCACCGCGATCGACATGGGCGAGATGGGCAGCTATCAGCTGTTCGCCCATCAGGGCACGGATATCGGCGGCATGATGGGGCTGGGCGCGGCGCCTGTCTCGAACTGGCTGCCCTATTTCGGGGTCGATGCCGTTCAGGGCGCGATGACGCGGATCACCGAACAGGGCGGCACCCTGATCCACGGCCCGCAAGAGGTGCCGGGCGGGGCCTTCATCGCCGTCGCCCGCGACCCGCAAGGTGCCCATTTCGCCGTGGTCGGGCCGAAATAGCCACCGCCGCGCGGAAATGCGGGCGGTTCATCACGGCCGCCCGCATTGTTTTACGCCCGCATCTCTTGGCCTTTGGCGCGTGCTTCGCTAATCCGGTCCCCAAGCAAGGGGATCATCAAAGATGAGCATGGACAAGAGTTTTGACGCCAAGGCCGCCGAGGCCCGCATCAGCGACGAATGGGAACGCAAGGGTGCCTTTGCCGCCGGGGTCAACGCCTCGCGCAGCGAGACCTTCACCGTGATGATCCCGCCCCCCAACGTGACCGGCAGCCTGCATATCGGCCATGCCTTCAACAACACGCTGCAGGACATCCTTGTCCGCTGGCACCGGATGCGCGGATTCGACACGCTGTGGCAGCCCGGCCAGGACCATGCCGGCATCGCGACCCAGATGGTCGTGGAACGTCAGATGGCACAGCGCGGCGAACCGAACCGCCGCGAGATCGGCCGCGACGCCTTTGTCGAAAAGATCTGGGCGTGGAAGCAGGAATCCGGCGACACGATCATGAACCAGTTGAAACGGCTGGGCGCGTCCTGCGACTGGTCGCGCAACGCCTTTACCATGTCGGGTGCCCCCGGTGCGCCCGCGGGCGAGGACGGCAATTTCCATGACGCCGTGATCCGCGTCTTTGTCGATCTTTACAACAAGGGCATCATCTATCGCGGCAAGCGTCTGGTGAACTGGGACCCGCATTTCGAAACCGCGATCAGCGATCTGGAGGTCGAGAACCGCGAGGTTCCCGGCCATATGTGGCATTTCAAGTACCCGCTGGCCGGGGGCGAGACCTATGAATACGTGGAACGCGACGAGGACGGCAACGTCACCTTGCGCGAGACCCGCGACTATATCGCCATCGCCACGACCCGCCCCGAAACCATGCTGGGCGATGGCGCGGTTGCGGTGCATCCGGATGACGCCCGCTATGCCCCCATCGTCGGCAAGCTGTGCGAAATTCCGGTCGGCCCCAAGGAACATCGCCGCCTGATCCCGATCATCACCGACGAATATCCCGATCCCGATTTCGGCTCGGGCGCGGTCAAGATCACCGGCGCGCATGATTTCAACGACTATGGTGTCGCGACCCGCAACAATATCCCGCTTTACGCGCTGATGGACACCAAGGGCGCGCTGCGTGCCGATGGCCTGTCCTATGCCGAAAGCGCCGAAATCGCATCCCGCGCCGCGCGGGGCGAGGATGTGGGCGATGTCAGCAATGTCAATCTGGTGCCCGAGGATCTGCGCGGCCTTGACCGGTTCGAGGCCCGTCAGCGGGTCATCGACCAGATCAGCGCCGAGCGGCTGGCCGTCACCTATCTGCACAAGGAAATCGACGAGGAAACCGGCGCCGAGCATCTGGAAAAGCGCCCGGTCGTCGAGAACAAGCCGATCATGCAGCCCTTTGGCGACCGATCCGGCGTGGTGATCGAACCGATGCTGACCGATCAGTGGTTCGTGGACACGCAGCGCATCGTCGGCCCCGCGCTGGAGGCCGTGCGGTCGGGTCGCACCCAGATCCTGCCGGAACAGCACAAGAAGGTCTATTTCAACTGGCTGGAAAACATCGAGCCCTGGACCATCTCGCGCCAGCTGTGGTGGGGGCACCAGATCCCGGTGTGGTATGGGCTGGACCTGTCGGTCGAAAACTTCACCGATGCCGAAAATGACGGCGCGCTGGACGAGGTCGAACTGTTCGGCCTGCTGGCCGACGGGCTGGTCCATACCGGCGTCAGGCAGCGTTGCGCGGCCAGTTTCGACGAGGTGCGCAGCCAGTTCCGCGACGACATCGCCGGCCTTCCCGTGCCGCTGGAGGCCAGCCGCGTGGTCGAGGTGGCAGACCGCCATGCCGCGATCGAGATGCTGGCCAAGGCGCTGGCCGATTACAACGTTTCGCAGGATCCGACGCATCTGGTCTATCCGATCTGGCGCGATCCCGATGTGCTGGACACCTGGTTCAGCTCGGGCCTGTGGCCGATCGGGACGCTTGGCTGGCCCGAACCCACGCCCGAAATGCAGAAATATTTCCCGACGGACGTGCTGGTCACCGGGTTCGACATCATCTTCTTCTGGGTCGCCCGGATGATGATGATGCAGTTGGAAGTGGTGAAGGACATCCCCTTCCACACGGTCTATGTCCACGGGCTGGTGCGCGATGAAAAGGGCGCCAAGATGTCGAAGTCGAAAGGCAATGTCATCGACCCGCTGACCCTGATCGACGAATATGGCGCCGATGCCATGCGCTTCACCCTGACCAGCATGGCCGCGATGGGCCGCGACCCCAAGCTGGGGCCGAAGCATGTCGAGGCGAACCGCAATTTCGTCACCAAGATCTGGAACGCGACCCGCTTTGCCGAGATGAACGGCGTGCGCGGCGGCGGTGCCCGCCCCGACCCGCGCCACACGGTGAACCGCTGGATCATCGGCGAGGTTGCGCGCATCCGCATGGCCACCGATGCCGCGCTGGAAACCTATCGCTTCAACGATGCGGCGACCGGGCTTTACGCCTTTGTCTGGGGCAAGGTCTGCGATTGGTATGTCGAATTCGCCAAGCCGCTGTTCGATGGCGATCATGCCGAGGAAACCCGCGCGACGATGGGCTGGGTTCTGGATCAGTGCTATCTGATGCTGCACCCGATCATGCCCTTCGTCACCGAGGAACTATGGGCCCTGACCGGGGATCGCGACGGGATGCTGGTTCACGGCGACTGGCCGGTCTGCGGCGCGGAGCTGATCGACACCGATGCCGACCGGCAGATGAACTGGGTGATCTCACTGATCGAGGCGGTCCGTTCGGCCCGCGCGCAGATGGGCGTGCCCGCCGGTGCGAAGCTGGACCTGATCGTGACCGAGGCCGACCAGCCCGCCCGCGACGCGCTGGCCGCCAATGCCCCGCTGATCGAACGTCTGGCCCGCGTGAACACCCCGCAGGATGGCGCGATGGCTCAGGGCATGATCGCGGTGGCCGCGCAGGGCGCCAGCTTTGCCCTGCCGATCGGCGATGTGATCGACGTCAAGGCCGAGACGGCGCGATTGCAGAAATCGCTGGCGAAATCGGAAAAGGACGCCGAGGGTCTGCGCAAGCGCCTGGGCAATCCGAAATTCACCGCCAATGCCGATGCCGAGGTGATCGAGGAAACCCAGGGCAAGCTGGCCGCGCTGGAGGATGATCTGGCGCGTCTGAAAACGGCATTGGCGCAATTGGCGGCGATGTGACGACACCGCCGACGGCGCGGCCCGGTCGTGCCGTCGGAAATTGGGTATTTGCACAAAGAAGAAGCGTCCGGGGCCGGAGCGACATGGGTCGTCGGCCTGGGGAGGCCCGTCAGAGACGGGCGAGGACGCGCGGCAGTGCCTCGGCCAGGACGTCGAGTTCGGCGGCGGGGGCGCAGCTGATGCGAATGCAGCGATCAAGTGGCGCGACGCCCGGCATGCGGATGAAGACGCCCTCATCCTCGAGGCCCGCGACGATGCTGCGGGCGAAATCGCCGTCGCGCCCGGTATCCAGCGCCACGAAATTCGTGGCCGAGGGCAGCGGCGTCATGCCATTGGCGCGCGCGATGATGCCGATACGGTCGCGGGCGGCGGCGACATCAGCGATGACATCGGCCAGCCAGCCCTGATCCTGCAGCGCGGCAAGGGCCGCGGCCTGCGCGATGCGATTCACCCCGAAATGGTTGCGGATTCGTTCGAACCCGGCGATCAGATCGGGATGGCCGATGGCATAGCCGATGCGCAGCCCGGCAAGTCCGTAAGCCTTGGAGAAGGTGCGCATCCGGATCACGCGCGGGTCGTCGGCGGTGATCTGCGGGACCGCATCTTCGGGGGCGAATTCGACATAGGCCTCGTCGAGGAGCAGCAGGCAGTTCGGCGGCAGATCGTCCAGCATCGCCTGAATGACATGGCCCGGATGCCAGCTGCCCATCGGGTTGTCGGGATTGGCCAGATAGACGAGGCGCGCGCCGACCTGATGCGCGCGGCGGACCAGGGCCTGCGGATCCTCGGCATCGTCGCGATAGGGCACCTTGTGCAGAAGCCCGCCAAAGCCCGCGACATGATAGTTGAAGGTCGGGTAGGCCCCGTCCGAGGTCACCACGGCATCGCCCGGCGCGATCATCAGGCGAACGAGAAGGCCCAGAAGCCCGTCCACGCCTTCGCCGATCACCAGATTTTCGGGGGCGACATCCAGATGGTCGGCCAGCGCATATCGTAGCGTGTGGCTGCTGGAATCGCCATATTGCCAGGCAAGCGCGGCCTCGTCGGCCATGGCGGCGACGGCCATCGGGCTGGGACCGAAGCCGTTTTCATTCGCCCCCAGACGCGCGGCGAAGTCACGACCGCGCCGACGCTGCAAGGTTTCGGGGCCGGTAAAGGGAACGGTCGCGGGCAGGCCCGCCGGAATCGGGGCGAATGACGGTATCTTCATGGCGCTACTGGTGGCCCATTCCGCCCGCTGCTGCAAGCGCCGCTAGAAGGCGCGGAAGGTCATCGTGGTCAGCGTGCGGCTGATATGGGGGATGTCGAACAGCTTTTCCGACAGATAGCGGCCGACATCCTCGTCCTCGGGGATGTAGATCTTGGCCAGAAGGTCGAATTCACCCGAGGTCGAGTAGAGTTCGCTGACGATCTCGCGGTCATAGATCGCCTCGGCGACCTGATAGGTCTTGCCGGGTTCACAGCGGAACTGAACGAAAACGGGGCGCATGTTACCTCCTGTCGGTGGGTTGGGCGCAGGTTAGACCGGCTGTTCGGGGCGGGTCCAGTCCCCGCGTTCAAGCCCGCGCCAAAAGCGCCACATCAGCAGCACCGCCGCCAGTGTCAGCCCGACACAAAGACCCAGCCAAAGCCCCGCGGGCCCCACGCCAAGCGGGAAGGCAAGCCCCCAGGCGACCGGCATGCCGACCGCCCAGTAGCTGAAGGCGGCAATGAACATCGGCACGCGGGTATCGTGGACGCCGCGCAGAAAGCCGATCGCAATGACCTGCAGGGCATCGGTCAGCTGAAACAGCGCCGCATACATCAGCAGGCTGGCCCCGATCCCCACGATCAGCGGCAGTTGCGGATCGGCGGGGTCCATGAACACCTGCACCAAAGGCCGGGCGAAGATCAGGTAGATGGCGATGAACAGCGCCGCGAACAGCAGGGACAAGCCGATCACGGTCACTGCGGCGTCGCGCATCCAGACCACATCGCCGCGCCCCTTGGCCTGCCCCACCCGGATCGTTGCGGCATTCGACAGGCCCAGATGCGCCATGAAGGTGATCGAGGTGATCTGCAGCGCGATCCCATGCGCGGCCAGTTGCGGTGTCCCGATCCAGCCCATCATCACGTTCGAGGCGACAAACAGCGCACCCTCGGCCAGAAGGGTGATGCCGATCGGCAAGCCGACCAGAAACACCGCCCGCATCGCAAGCCAGTCGGGTTTCCAGAAGCGGACGAACAATTCGTATTTCCGCGCGATGGGCAGCCAGTTGGCATAGATCGCCAGGGCCAGCGCCCCCGCGATCTGCACCGACAGGCTGGCGATGGCCGCACCGCGCACGCCCAGTTCGGGCGCGCCCAGATTGCCGAAGATAAAGGCATAGTTCAGCGCGATGTTCAGGGGCAGACCGGCCAGCGTGACCCACATCACGAACTGCGTCCGCTCCAGCGCGGCCAGATAGGAATTCAGGGTCAGGGCGACCAGATTGGCCATCAGCCCCCAGCCCGCGATGCGCAGGTAATCCTGGGCCAGCTGCGACACCACCTCGGTCTGGCCAAGGCCCAGCAGCACCGGGCGCGAGAACCACATCGACGGCATCACCGCCAGCCCGAACCCAAGCGACAGCCACAGGGCCATCCGGGTCAGGCGGCGGACCTCGGTCTCGTCGCCACGGGCAATGGCGGTCGCCATCAGGCCCATCACGGCAGTCCCGAACCCCATGCCCAGAAAGAACAGGATATGGACGAACGAGGTCGCGATCACCAGCGCGGCCAGCGGCTCGACCCCGTACCAGCCGATCATCACCGTATCGCTGACGCCGATCGCCATGCGTGCCAGATGGCTGCCGATCAACGGCAGACCCAGCGACAGCGTCGCCGCGACATGAGGGGCGTAACGTCCAAGCATGGCTTCGGCATATCCGGGCGCGCGCGACGCGGCAATCGGGGATTTGCAGCATCGGCAATTTGGCTTGTCCGCCCGGCAAGGTCCCGGCGCGGCTTGCCGGGTTCATTCCCATCTGCGATAGAGAAGCCGAACTTCGACCAGTCAGAGGCCGCCCATGAGCTTCCGCGCCCGTCACCTTCTGGGCATCGACCATCTTGCGCCTGACGAAATCGTCTCATTGCTGGATCTGGCCGAGGATTACGTCGCCCTGAACCGCCGCACGGTGAAACATTCCGATGTGCTGGCAGGGATGACCCAGATCAACATGTTCTTTGAAAACTCGACCCGCACGCAGTCCAGTTTCGAACTGGCTGGCCTGCGTCTGGGTGCCGATGTGATGAACATGTCGATGCAGACCAGCAGCGTGAAGAAGGGGGAAACCCTGATCGACACCGCCCTGACGCTGAACGCGATGCAGCCCGATCTGCTGGTCGTGCGCCATCCCCATTCGGGCGCGGTGAACCTGTTGGCCGAAAAGGTGAACTGCGCCGTGCTGAACGCCGGCGACGGGCGCCACGAACACCCCACGCAGGCACTGCTGGATGCACTGACCATCCGGCGCGCCAAGGGCCGTCTGCAGCGTCTGACCATCGCGATCTGCGGTGACATCGCCCATAGCCGCGTCGCCCGGTCGAACCTGATCCTGCTGGGCAAGATGGAAAACCGCATCCGGCTGATCGGGCCGGCCACGCTGATGCCCGCCGGGGTCGCGGATATGGGGGTCGAACTTTATGAGGACATGCACGAAGGGCTGAAGGGCGCCGATGTCGTCATGATGCTGCGCCTGCAAAAGGAACGTATGGATGGCGGCTTCATCCCGTCCGAACGGGAATATTACCACCGCTGGGGGTTGGATGCCGACAAGCTGGCGCTGGCATCCGACGATGCGATCGTGATGCATCCCGGACCGATGAACCGGGGCGTGGAAATCGACGGGACCATCGCCGACGACATCAATCGCAGCGTGATCCAGGACCAGGTCGAAATGGGCGTCGCCGTCCGCATGGCGGCACTGGACCTGCTGGCCCGCAACCTGCGTGCCGAACGGGGCCGCGCCGCGACGGGGGTGATGGTATGACCGCGACACTGTTCACCAATGCCCGCCTGATCGATCCCGAAACGCAAGATGACGCGGTCGGCAGCCTGCTGATCCGCGACGGCGTGATCGTCAGTCGCGCGACCGTGGATGAGGCCGCCCCCGAAGATGCCCGGATCGTCGATTGCGGCGGGCGCGCACTGGCCCCCGGTCTGGTCGATTGGGGCGTCAAGATCGGCGAACCCGGCGAGCGCCACAAGGAAAGCTTTCGCAGCGCCGGGCTGGCGGCGGCGGCGGGCGGCGTGACCACCATCGTCGCGCGGCCCGACACGATGCCGCCCATCGACACGCCCGAGGCGCTGGAATTCGTCACCCGCCGCGCCGCCGACGCGCCCGTCAACATCCGCCATATGGCCGCGCTGACCAAATCCCGCGAAGGCCGCGAGATGGTCGAGATCGGCTTTCTGAACGATCTGGGCGCGGTGGCCTTTACCGATGGCGTGCGTGTCACCGGGGATACCAAGCTGCTGGCCCGCTGCATGACCTATGCGCGCGGTCTGGATGCGCTGATCGTGGGCCATCCGCAGGAACCGGGCCTGTCCAGGGGCGCCGCGGCCACCAGCGGCAAGTTCGCCTCGCTTTACGGGATCCCCGCCGTGTCGCCCATGGCCGAGGTGATGGGCCTGGATCGCGACCTGTCGCTGGTCGCGATGACGCGCTGTCGCTGGCACGCCGATCAGATCACGACCGCGGGCGCCCTGCCCGCGCTGGCGCGTGCGCGGGATGCGGGGCTGGATGTGACGGCCGGAATCTCGATCCACCATCTGACGCTGAACGAATTCGACGTGGGCGATTACCGGACCTTCTTCCGCTTTACGCCGCCGCTGCGTTCGGAAGAGGATCGGGTGGCGATGGTGCAGGCGGTGGCCGAAGGGCAGATCGACGTGATCGCCAGTTTCCACACCCCGCAGGACGAGGAATCCAAACGCCTGCCCTTCGAAGCCGCCGCTCCCGGCGCGGTCGGGTTGCAGACGCTGCTGCCTGCGGCGCTGCGGCTGTATCACCAGGGTGGGCTTAGCCTGCCGCAGCTGTGGCGCGCGCTGTCGCTGAACCCGGCGCGACGTCTGGGCCTGAATGCAGGGCGGCTATCGCGGGGCGCACCCGCCGATCTGGTGCTGTTCGATCCCGACGCGCCCTTCGTGATGGACCGGTTCAAGCTGGCCTCGAAATCAAAGAACACGCCCTTTGACGGGGCCCGCATGCAGGGTCGCGTTCTGGGAAGCTGGGTCGCCGGCACCCGCGTCTTCGGAGAAACCGCATGACCCTGCTATTCGTCGCGCTGGCCGCAATTCTGGGCTATCTTCTGGGCTCGGTCCCGTTCGGCATCGTGATCACCCGCGCCCTGGGCCTGGGCGATCTGCGCCAGATCGGGTCGGGCAATATCGGCGCGACCAATGTGCTGCGCACCGGAAACAAGCCCGCCGCACTGGCGACGCTGCTGCTGGATTCCGGCAAGGGCGCGATCGCGGTCCTGCTGGCCCGCTATCTTGGCGGCGAGGTCGCGGCCATCGTCGCAGGCGGCGCCGCCTTTCTGGGCCATTGCTTTCCGGTCTGGCTGGGCTTCAAGGGCGGCAAGGGTGTCGCGACCTTTCTGGGCACCCTGATCGCGCTGCACTGGCCCCTGGGCCTGATCGCCTGTGCGACATGGCTGGTGACGGCGCTGCTGTCGCGCATCAGCAGCCTGTCGGCACTGGTCGCGGCGGCACTGTCACCATTGGTCGCGATGGTTCTGGGACGCGGCGATCTGATCCTGGTCTGCCTGTTCATGACAGCCCTGATCTTCATTCGTCACCGCGCCAATATCGCCCGCATCCTGCAGGGCAGCGAACCGAAGATCGGCAAGAAGGCCTAACGCTCGGCCACCAGCCGACGCCCGGCAGGACGGCTCGGGCGCTGCGGCGCGACCGGGCCGGTGACATCGGGCTGTTCTTCGGGGTCCTCGATCCGGGTCTGAACCTCTTGCAGGGGCGTTGCGCTGAAGGGGCGCTGCGCCCCGGTCGTGACGGCAGGTCCGGCATTGCCCTGTGCCGCAAGGCGGGTCAGGGCATCGACCCCGCGACGCGCCGAAATCGCAAGCGAGATCAGCCCCATGCAGGCCCCGGCCAGCAGGATCAGCGCCGCCGTTCCCAAAAGCCCCATGAAAATCGGCATCGGCGGCACGCCTTCGGACTGACGCACCAGCAAGGCCACCACAGCCACCAGCGCGACAAGCCCGGTCGCAAAGACCAGCCCGACCAGCCGCTGAACCCACACCATCAGATCCGCCCGCATCCTGCCCTCACAGTTCGTGTTTTCATCCCGGTGCCACCGGTCCCCGACAATTTCAAGCGACCCGGCACCCGCCGCCAGTCACCTTCTCGTGCAAAGCGCCAAGCGGACCGATGCGAAAGCGTCACGGAACCGTGACGTGACAGACGCAAAAAGGTTAACGCGCACCGTTAACACCCAAGCGATCAACAATCGCATAACTTGATGAGGAAGCCATGAAATTCCAGATGCTTGGGCTGGGCCTTGCGCTGGCAGTCGGCACCTTCGCCGCGCCCGCCTTCGCCGCCAGCTATAACACGCTGACCGGCGAAAAACCCCTTGTGGTCGCCCATCGCGGGGCCAGCGGCTATCTGCCCGAAGAAACGCTGGGATCATACGAACTGTCGATGCAGATGGGCGCGGATCTGATCGAACCGGATCTGCAACTGACCAGGGACGGCCATCTGGTCGCCATGCATGATTCCACGCTGACCCGCACGACCAATGTGGAAGATCTTTTCGCCACCCGGAACGGGAACTATTACGTCAAGGATTTCACCCTGGCCGAGATCAAGTCGCTGACGGTCCAGCCGACCGGCGCGCTGTCGCGCCCGGATTCGACCTATCCCGGCTTTACGCCCAGCATGGCCGATCCCTACAAGGTGCCGACCTTCGCCGAGGTGCTGGACCTGCTGTCGGCCTATAACGATGCCAATGGCACCCGGATCGGCATCTACCCGGAATCGAAGGCCCCGCATGACGCGACCAAGAACGCGCTGATCGTGCAGACGTTGAAAGACAAGGGCTTTTCAGATGCCGAGGATCGCGTGATCCTGCAGACCTTTTCCAAGGAAAGCGTCGCCGATCTGGCCGATCTGATCGCCGGTCACGACGTCAGCGCCGAGATCGCGCAGCTGGGCGCGGTGCGGGTTCAGGACGGGCTGTTCGGCGTGCGCGGCAGCGACGGGTTCAGCAGCCTGTCCCAGATCGCCGCGGTCGCGACGGGCGTGGGGGTCAGCGCCTCGGGGATCACGCGGGAATTCATCGCCGAGGCCCATGCCCTTGGCCTGAAGGTTCATGCCTACACCTTCCGCCCGCTGTCGCAGGAAGAGGCGATCGCCATGATCACGCCGTTCCTTGACTGGGGTCTGGACGGGTTCTTCACCGATTACACGGATTTCGGCCGCACCGCCGTGGACAGCTATGACTTGGCCCCGGTGCCGTTGCCTGCCGGGATGCCGTTGCTGTTGGCCGGTCTGGGTGGTTTCGCATGGCTGCGCCGCCGCAAGGCCGCTGCCTGATCACAACATCGCGGAAGGCACATTGGTGCCTTCCGCCATTCGCCGCGGGATCAATAGGAATATTCGCCGTAGATCTTCGACAGATCGCCCTGCCATTCACCGTGGTATTTCTCCAGCAGCTCATCGGCCGGGACCTTGCCGGTATCGACGCTTTCCTTCAGCGCGTTCAGGAAATGCGTCTCATCGGGGACCAGACCGCCCGCGCCCTCGCGGCCACGGTTGCGCAGGCCCTGTTCGGCAATCGCCAGAACCTCGCGCGCCAGATCGTGCAACCGGATGCCGTTCACCTCGCCCTGCAACGCATCGCGCCCCGCCGCGACGCGCAGGCCCTGACGGGTTTCGTGGTCCCAGCCCTTGACCAGATCCCATGCCGCGTCCAGCGCCTGCTGGTCATAGGTCAGCCCGACCCACAGCGCGGGCAGCGCGCAAAGACGCCGCCACGGGCCACCATCGGCGCCGCGCATCTCGATGAACTTCTTGACCCGCGCCTCGGGAAAGACGGTTGTCATGTGATCGGCCCAGTCCGACAGAGTCGGCACCTGACCGGGCAGCGCGGGCAATTCGCCCTTCAGGAAATCGCGGAAGGACTGGCCAAGCGCGTCGATATATTTGCCGTCGCGATAGACGAAATACATCGGCACATCGAGGACGTAATCCACCCATGCCTCGTAGCCGAACCCATCTTCGAACACGAAGGGCAGCATGCCGGTGCGGGCGTCATCCAGATTCTGCCAGATATGCGCGCGCCAGCTTTTCATGCCGTTGGGCTGATTGTCCAGAAAGGGCGAATTCGCGAACAGCGCCGTCGCCACCGGTTGCAGCGCAAGCGCAACGCGCAGCTTCTGCACCATGTCGGCCTCGTTGGCGAAATCCAGATTCACCTGCACGGTGCAGGTGCGATACATCATCTGCTTGCCAAGCGTTCCGACGCGATCCATGTAATCGGTCATCAGGCGATAGCGCCCCTTGGGCATCATCGGCATCTGATCCTGCGACCAGATCGGCGCCGCCCCCAGACCGATGAACCCCGCCCCGATCTGATCGGCCACGGCCTTCACCTCGGCCAGGTGGCTGTTCACCTCATCGCAGGTCTGGTGGATGGTTTCCAACGGCGCGCCGGACAGTTCCAGCTGCCCGCCGGGTTCCAGGCTGACATTCGCGCCGTCGCGTTCCAGCCCGATGATCTTGCCCTGTTCCAGCACCGGGGCCCAGCCAAAGCGTTCCTGCAATCCGGTCAGCATCGCCTGAATCGAACAGTCGCCCTCATAGGGAAGGGGCAGGTTCTTGTCCTTGCAATAGCCGAACTTCTCATGCTCGGTCCCGATGCGCCACGCATCGCGCGGCTTTTCACCGGCGGCAATATAGGCCGCCAGCTGATCGCGGCTTTCGATCGGGCCCCCGCCCTGTTGAGGTATCGACATGGTTCAGAGGCCTTTTTCGCGTTATCGGTCGGTCACAGGTGGCAATCGCCAGACGCCAAGTCAACCCGCGTCAGCCATTCCTCAGCCAAACGGTGCGCATCGCGTCATCCTGCGTCGCGACATGGGCAAGCGCCGCCGAGACCGCGCCCATGTCCAGCCCCGGCAACGCGGTAAAGGCATGGGCCAGCGCATCGGCCCCCGCGGCATCGACAGGGATCAACAGCGCCTCGCCGGACCGGCTGCGCAGACGCCAGTGACCGCGCCCGCGCAGGCGCAGCAACCTGATCTCGATCAGATCGCGCAGGGCGATCTCGCCGCCCAGAACCTCGGCCCCGTAATATCTGACCGCGCCTTCGATGATTTCGACCATGCCGGGCGCGGAAATCGCGCGGCGGAACGGCAGGCGCCGCCACGCCCCGATGGCCAGCGCGACCCCGACCAGGAGGATCAATGCCCCAAGCGTCAGAAAGAAATAGCCGCCCAGAAACAACAGCCACAGCCCCGCCGCCGCAACGGCCAGCGCCACAAGGGCTTCGGACCAGCGGCCAAGCGTTGCGCGCAGTTCGGGCCGGATCATGACCACCCCCTGCCCGCGCGGGCCGCCATGCTGACCCGGACGCGCGGTATCACCAGCGATCCAGCGCCTGTTCGTCGCTGTCCTTGGCGGCGACCCATTGCGCCGTGCCGTCCTGCCCGATCTCGCGTTTCCAGAACGGGGCGCGGGATTTCAGCCAGTCCATCATGAAATCGGCGGCATCAAAGGCCGCGCGGCGATGCCGTGCGGCAGCCGCGACCATCATGATCTGCGCCCCGACCGGCAGCCGGCCAAAGCGGTGAATGATGCGCCAGTCGATCAGATCGAACCGCTGCGCCGCCTGCCGACCAAAGCGGTCAAGCGCCTGTTCGGTCATGCCGGGATAATGTTCCAGTTCCAGCGCGGCCATGCAGCCACTGTCGTCACGGACGATGCCGGTAAAGGTCACGACCGCGCCCGCACCCGCACCGAAACCCTGCAATTCCTGCGCAAGATCGAAGGGCTGTTCCTGAACGCGCGCGCCCATGACTAGCCACCCGTCATCGGCGGGAAAAACGCGACCTCGCGCGCATCGGTCAGCGCGGCATCCAGATCGACCAGTTCCTGATCGACGGCACAGCGCACGGCGGTCAGATCGGCAAAGGCGGCCGCGTGCCAATCGTCGCGGGCCGCAAGCTCGGCCACCAGATCGCGCACGGTCGCGGCGCTGGTTTCGACGCGCTCACGCGGGACGCCGATCCGTTCGCGCAGCCAGGCGAAATACAGCACATCAATCATCATCGCGCGGCTCTTTCAGATAGGGCAAGGCCTTGATGAAATAGTCCCAGCCGGTCCAGGCCGTCAGCGCCGCCGCGACCCAGATCAGCAACAGCCCAAGCTGGCTGGCCAGATCGGACCAGGTATCGGACCATGGCAGCCGCGTTTCACCGACCAGGGGCGCCTTGCCGTGTTCGACATAGGCCAGCCCGGTGCCCAGAAAAAGCACCGCGATCGCGACCATCTGGAAGGTCGTCTTCCACTTGGCGACCTTGGTCACCTTCAACAGCTTGGCATTCGGACCCAGAAATTCGCGTAGGCCCGACACAAAGACCTCGCGGAACAGGATCACCGTCGCGGGCAGGATCAGCCAGGGGTTCATGCCGGAATAGCCGGTGATCACGACGATCGCGATAACCACCATCGCCTTGTCCGCGATCGGGTCCATCGCCGCGCCAAATCGGCTTTCCTGCTGCCAGGCGCGGGCCAGATAGCCATCGAACCAATCGGTGATCGCCGCGACCAGAAACAGCGCAAGCGCCGCCCAGTCGGCCCAGGGGCGCTGAAAATAAAGAAACATCAGCGGCACGCCCGGCGCGGCCAGCAGACGAAGAAGGGTCAGGATATTGGGCAGGTTCCAGCGCATGCCGGCAAGCTAGTCCCAGATGCGCCCGTTGGAAAGGGGCCGGATGTCGCGCCTGCCCGATCACGGGTCGTGACGGGCCAGAATCCGGCGCAGGCGATGACCCGCGCCGGGGCTGGATACCGGTGGCGGACCTAGGGCGCCTCGGGGAACAACAGGAATTCACGTTCGCCGATGGTCAGCCGCGTGGCCTTGATCCGGTTTTCGCCGAAATGGTGGATGCGGCGGCCATGGACCTGCACCGGGTCCCCTGGCAGGGCCTGTGCCTGTGTCAGGCCGACCTGATCGTTGCGGGCGTGGTTTGCCAGCTCGATCGTCCAGTTGGTGCCATCGGGGGCACGCACCTGCAGCGTCGGATCGCTGCCGGCGATGTTGTTGTCAGTCACGACGGCCTCGAACCGGATCAGTTCGGCGTCGAAATCCGACCAGGCGTCGCGGGCAATCATGTCGTCATAGGCAAAGACGCGTCGTTGAGCCCCGGCAAGGCCGGGGTGGAAGGGAAAGGGCATTCTCGCCTCCTTCTGCGATGCGGTGAGCAGGTCGCAACCATAGCGCGATTCGTCCGGCAGATGGGGGTAAATACCTACCCCAGCCGCGCCCCGGCGAATTTCGGCACCCAGATCGCAGACCGCGCATCGCCGTATGCCTGTGCCGTGCCGGACAGGATATGTATCCCGGCCAATGCGCAGATGATGGCATCCAGTTGATCTTCCGTCGCTTTCAGCGTGGCCAGCCGCGCATCGGGCGGTGGCAGCGGCAAGGCGGCATCGCTGCCGGGCAGTGCCGCCTGCAGGTGATCCAGCACATCGCGCCAGACGCGCATCAGCGCCACGCGCCGCTGCGCCGGTGCAAGACCGCGCCAATAGGCGCCGATCCGCCCGACCTTGTAGGGCAGCCGACGCGATGCGCCTGTCAGCTCGATCAGGGCGGGATGGGGATAGACCTCGGCAAGCCTGCCATCGGGACAGGCCTCCGTACACAGCCCATAGCCAAGATCGGCAAAGCCCCGCCGCAGATCGTCCGCGATCGGGCCCGGTCGACTGGCCGAGGGCGAATGCGTGCCCGCGCCGCGGCCGCCATAGGCGCGGCTGACGGCGTTGTCCGAAACCCTGCGCCCGACGATGGGGTCCAGCGACAGGGGCATGTCCACCGCGACCAGGTCGGGCGCCCGACCGCAATGGTGCAGGCAGGCGGCGATCAGATCATCCGCCGCACCGCCGCCACCGGTGAAATCCGAATAGCTGGGCCACAACCCGGCCAGCCGCCAGCCAGCGCCGTCCTGAACGGCCAGGGCAACGCCGCTGGGATGATGCGCCGTCCAGGCCGCATCGATGCCCAGAACGGCGTGGCGCGGGCTATCCCTTGGCGTGGAAATGGTCATAGACCTTCTGGGCCAGCGCAGCCGAGATGCCTTCGACCGCCTGCAGATCGGCCAGCCCGGCGCGGCTGACGGCCTTGGCACTGCCGAAATGGGCCAGCAAGGCGCGTTTGCGCGCGGCACCGACGCCGGCGATTTCGTCCAGCGGATTCGCCATCACCGATTTCGCCCGCTTGGCGCGATGGGTGCCGATCGCCCAACGATGCGCCTCGTCGCGCAGGCGCTGGACGAAATACAGCACCGGATCGTTCATCCGCAACGCGAAGGGCGCGCGCCCCATGCGGTGAAATTCTTCCTTGCCGTGATCGCGGTCCACGCCCTTGGCGACACCGACCATGGGAATATCCTCGACCCCCAGTTCCGCCATGATCTGATCCACCGCCGAAACCTGTCCCGCGCCGCCATCGATCAGCAGCAGGTCGGGCCATGCCTCGGTCTGACGATCCGGGTCCTCTTTCAGCAGTCGGGTAAAGCGGCGGGTCAGCACCTCTTTCATCATCCCGAAATCGTCGCCCGGCGTGATCTCGGTGCCCTTGATGTTGAACTTGCGGTACTGGTTCTTGATCCAGCCTTCAGGCCCCGCGACAATCATCCCGCCAACCGCGTTCGTGCCCATGATATGACTGTTGTCATACACCTCGATCCGGCGCGGCGGGGCGGGCAGGTCAAAGGCATCGGCCAGCCCCTCCAGCAGCCTGGCCTGCGCGGCGCTTTCGGACATGCGGCGGGCAAGGCTTTCGCGGGCATTGCGCAGAGCATTGGTGACCAGTTCGAATTTCTCGCCGCGCTGGGGCACCGACACATCGACCTTGCGGCCCGCCCGTTCGGCCAGCACGGCTTCGGTCAGTTCCGGATCCTCGACCCCATGCGACAGAAGCACCGCGCGGGGCGGCGGCTTGTCGTCATAGAATTGCAGCAGGAACGCCTGCATCACCTCGTCGGCGCTTTCGGCACCGCCCAGACGCGGATAGAAATCGCGATTGCCCCAGCTTTGATTGCCGCGAATGAAGAAAACCTGCACGCAGGCCTGACCGCTTTCCATGTGCAGCGCGATCACATCGGCCTCGGCCACGCCCTTGGGGTTGATCGCCTGAACCGACTGCACCGCGGTCAGCGCCTTGATCCGGTCGCGCAGCGCCGCGGCACGTTCATATTCCATCGCTTCGGCAGCCTCGGCCATTTCCTGCGCCAGATTGGCCTGAATCGCGGTAGTCTTGCCTTGCAGAAACCGTTCCGCATCGGCCACCAGCGCCGCGTAATCGGCCTGACTGATGCGACCGACACAGGGCGCGCTGCACCGCTTGATCTGATAAAGCAGACAGGGGCGCGTGCGCGATTCAAAGGTGGAATCGGTGCAGTTGCGCAGCAGGAACACCCGCTGCAACTGCGTCAGCGTGCGGTTCACCGCGCCCGCGCTGGCGAAGGGGCCGTAGTAATCGCCCTTTTCCGATTTCGCGCCGCGATGCTTCTTGATCTGCGGATAGTCATGGCTTTTGGCGACAAGGATGTTCGGAAAGGACTTGTCGTCACGCAGCAGCACATTGTAGCGCGGCTTCAGCTGCTTGATCAGGTTCTGTTCCAGCAACAGCGCCTCGGTCTCGGTCCGGGTGGTCAGGAACATCATCGACCGGGTTTCGCGGATCATCCGCGCGATCCGCGCCGAATGCCCCGAAGGCCGCGCATAGTTCGACACCCGCGCCTTCAGATCGCGCGCCTTGCCCACATACAGAACCGCGCCCTGCGCATCCAGCATCCGGTAGACGCCGGGGCTTTTGTCCAGCGTGCGGACATAGTCCTGAATCAGATCGTGGCCGGTTTTTTCAGTCATGCATCAAGGGAACCGATTCTTTGCGTTGGCTGCAAGTTTCAGACGTCGTTTTCAAGAGACAAGCTTTCCACCGAATCTGTGGATAAATCTGTGGAGGGGATGTGAGGCCGATGCGAGTCACGCAGCAATCGTTACAGATTCTTGACATTGCCTAAGATTCAGGCAGGTCTGGATGGCTTTGTTTTAAAACGATTTTTTTATTCACCGGCGCAAGCACATGATTTTCCGTGCAGAATCCGCACCCGGCAAAACCCCGCCGATGTCCAGTGGACAGAGCCGATTTTTCCCCGCTATTCGCGCCCCTGCACATCCGGTGTCCGCCATCCCAGATGCTGCCCGCCATCCACGCAGATCAGCTGACCGGTGACCGCCTTGGCATCCAGAAAATAGCCAAGCGCCGCGGCGATATCACCGGGATCGGCGCCGCGTTCCAACACAGTCGCCGCGCGTTGCGCCTTGAAATGGCTTTCAGATTGCTTCGCGCCTTGTAGGGTCGGCCCCGGCCCGATGGCGTTCACCCGGATGCGCGGCGCAAGTGCCTGTGCCGTGGTCCGCGTCATCGCCCACAGCCCCGCCTTGGCCAGCGAATAGGTCATGAATTCAGGTGTGGGTTTCAGGACACGCTGATCGACCATATTCACGATCAGACCCTTTGCCACAGGTTCGCCCGCGTCATCCGAATCGGGCGCCGGCACCTGTGCGGCAAAGGCCTGTGTCAGCTGAAAGGGCGCACGCAGATTGGACCCGATATGCCGGTCCCAGCTTTCCATCGTGGCGCTGGCGATATTGTCGTATTCAAAGATCGAGGCGTTGTTTATCAGCACCCGCAATTCGCCCATCGCCCCGGCGACGCGCGGCACCAGCGCCTCGGTCGCGGCGGGGTCCAGCAGATCGGCCTGAAACACCTGTGCCTGTACCCCCTTGGCGCGGGCGTCCCGGGCAGTCGCTTGCGCCTCGTCTTCCGAACTGTCGTAATGGATGGCGATGTCATGGCCGCGATCGGCCAGATACAACGCCATGGCACGGCCCAGCCGCCGCGCCCCCCCGGTAATCAGTGCAACGGTCATAGCAACACCCACGCATAAGCGGCATAGGCGGCCAGCAGCGCCCCGCCCGCCCGACGGCCGATCCTGATCCCACGAAACAGGAACGGCACCAGCAGCAGCGAGCTGCCCAGCATCACCCAAAGGTCAAGCTGCAGCATCTGCGCAGGCACCGGCAGCGGCGCGACAATCGCGGTGACGCCCAGAATGGCCAGCAGGTTGAAAATATTCGAACCGACCACATTCCCCAGCGCCATATCTGCCCGCCCGCGCATCGCCGATGCGACCGAGGCCGCCATTTCCGGCAGCGAGGTTCCGATCGCAACCAGCGTCAGGCCGATGACGGCCTCGCTGATGCCCATGACCCGCGCGATGTCCGCGGCGCCCTTGACCAGAAGCTGTGCCCCCAGCGGCAAGGCCACCAGGCCGATCACCAGCCATGTCGCGATCTTCCAGCCCTTGGCACCCAGGGCCGCACCCTCGATCTCATCGGCATCGACCGAAGTGGCCGTCGAAATCTGACGCCACAGCACGGCGGCCAGCGCGACAAGGCAGACCACCCCGGCAATGCGCCCGATCTGCCCGGTCAGCGCCAGCGCGATCACCAGAACCGAGGCCGCCAGCATCATCACGCAGCTTTCGCGCAGGTCGTGCCCCTTGGTCGGAATGCCCGACACCAGTGCCGTCGCCCCAAGGATCACCAGCACATTCGCGATGTTCGAGCCGACGACATTTCCCAGCGAAATATCGGTCGACCCGCCAAGTGCCGCCGACAACGACACCAGCATTTCGGGCGCGGAGGTGCCGAAGGCTACCACCGTCAGACCCACGATCAGGGGAGACACGCCCAGCCGCAGGGACAGGTTCACCGCCCCCTTGACCAATGTGTCGCCACCCAGAACCAGCAGCACCAGCCCGGCAAGGACCAGCAGAATATCAACGATCACGGCGCGACAGCCCCAGCAGTTTCAACAGGAATTTTCGAAATCCGGGGCCGCTGAACAAGGCCAGCGCCACCATGATCAGTAGAAACAATATGACGACGCGAACGCTCATCCGGCACCAAACCTTGCAAATGCCGCGCGTTCGTCGGCGGCGTCCAGAACCGCATCCGCCGACAGGCCCAGCCTGCGAAACAGCGACCGGCGCGGGCTGTGAACCATGAAGCGGGTCTTGTCGCCGAAGATCTCTTTCATCTTCGGCACCAGATGGCCGATCCCGTCGGCAAGCCCCAGTTCCACGGCTTCGCGCCCGGCCCAGAATTCACCGGTGAACAGGTCGCGCCCCTTGGGCAGCCTGTCGCCCCGGCGCGCGGTCACATGATCCTTGAAAGCGCCGTGGATGGGTTCCAGCACATTGTGCAGACGGGCCACATCCTCAGGCTTTTCGGGACGGAACGGGTCCAGCGTCGATTTCGACTGTCCGGCCGTATGCACCCGACGCTCGATCCCCCAGCGGCCGATCAGATCGTGAAAGCCGAACCCGGCCGAAATCACCCCGATCGAGCCAAGGGCCGAACTGTCATCGGCCCAGATCTCGTCCGCCGCGCAGGCCAGCCAATACCCGCCCGAGGCGGCGACATCCTCGACAAAGGCATAGACCGGGATGTCGGTCTCTTGCGCCAGCCGCCGGATCCGGGCCGCGATCAGCGAGGATTGCACCGGCGATCCGCCGGGCGAATTGATCGTCAGCGCCACCGCACTGGGTTTTCCGCGCTTGAAGGCACGTTCGATCAGGGGGGCAAGCGCGGCATCGTTCAGGCCGCCGCCGCGTCCCGACATGCCGATGGCCCCTTGCAGGCGAATGACCGACACGCGCGGCCCGCGATTCAGAAAACGGGTCAAAAAGGGTATACGCATGGGGGCAGACATAGGCGCTGCCTCGCGCCGCCACAAGCGGCAGCCCGCGTCTAGGACGTGATGTCGCGGATCGTGTCGCCCGGCATGAAGGTCGGCACCATCTGGATCACGCGATCCTCGGGCGCGACCTCCTTGCCGGCGACAAGGCGCGCGGCCCGACGCCCGATATCGACGCGGCGCGCATCGGTGGTGGTCAGCCGGATCGGCAGCCCGTCCAGCAGATCGACCCCGTTGAACCCGGCAAGCCCGATCTGACCGGGAATGTCATAGCCCTTGTCCAGGCAATGCAGAAGCCCGCCCGCCCCGATCATGTCGTTCGAGAAATACAGGAAATCCAGATCCGGCGCGCGGCCAAGGATACGCTCGGTCAGTTCGCGGCCCTTCAACAGCGATGATCCGCCCTGATAATATTCCCGCGCCTCAAGCTGGATCCCGGCGGCGTTCAGCCCTTCCTCGAAGCCCACCAGACGTTTGCGCGCCCGGTGATCCTCGGGCATATGCGTGCCGACAAAGCCGATGCGGCGATAGCCCGCCGCAATGATCCTTTCGGCCATCTCGCGACCCGCGCGGATATGGGAAATACCCACCAGCGTATCGATCGCCTCGCCATCGGTATCCATGATCTCGACCACCGGGATCCCGGAATTCGCCAGCATCGCCCGCGAGGCCTTGCTGTGTTCCAACCCCGCCAGGATCACCCCAGAAGGCCGCCAGGACAGCATGTCATAAAGGACCATCTCTTCGCGGGCGGGCGAATAATGCGTGACACCGATCACCGGCTGCAGCCCGGTATCGTCCAGTTCGGCGGAAATCCCGCCCAGGACGTCCGGAAACACAAGGTTTGACAGCGACGGGATCACCACAGCCACCAGATTGACCCGCTGGCTGGCCAGACCGCCCGCGATCTTGTTGGGCACATAGCCAAGCGTCTTGGCCGCGGTCAGCACCTTTTCCCGCGTCGCGGCCGAGACATCGCCCCGGTTGCGCAGCACACGGCTGACGGTCATCTCGGACACGCCCGACGCCTCGGACACATCGCGCAAGGTCAAGGGGCGGCGGGGGCGTTGGATTGTCATCTGGTGCCGGAAATAGAAAATGTGACAATCAGATGTTAGCGGACAGCAGAGGCGGCCACAACCTTGCCAAAGCTTGCAACAACGGTCAAAACGGCGACCAAGGCCCCGTGGCTCAACTGGATAGAGCAGCCCCCTCCTAAGGGGCAGGTTGCAGGTTCGAATCCTGCCGGGGTCACCAAGACTACCTGAATGTTCCCCTGAAGGGACAATTCAGCGACACACAGATCCTGGGGAATCCCCGATCAAGCGGACGATCCGGGAGTTCCTGAAGGAAGGCGGCCGAAGAGCTTCAGGAGCGATCTGAATGATATTGCGAGCAACGCGCGACCTATCACCGGCAACGATACGCGCCGCTTTCTGAATCAGTACCGGAGCTTGCTTGAGACGCGGACCGAGCCAATCAGGCGCGGGGCCAGGGTCATCCCGATCGCGCCAGATGCCAATTCAGTGTTCGTACAAGTGAGGGGTCGATGATCGAGCCGTGATCCTCTTCGGGCATCAGGTCGTAATCCAGGTGCAGCCCCCCGATCCCTGACAGGGCCGTCGTCAGGGCCGTGTCGATCATTACCGGTCCCACGCGACCGCCCTGGGCCATCGCGCGGGCGCGCAGCAGCATCAGGCCGCGTGGCGGGCTGAGGATCTGGCCGGCGCCGCGGACGCCCCCGGCAAAGGCGCGGGCCTCAGACACGACCTCTCCGGCATTCCACCAGGTCGAGGGGTCGGCTGCGACATAGCGGGCGAACAGGGTCGGGTCGTTGAACAAGGCATGAAAGACGAACAGGCCACCAAGCGAATGACCGTAGAGCGTGGCCTGTGCGGCATTGACCGGCGCCTCTTGCAGCAAGCGCGGGAACAGGTTCTGCCGCAGCATCGCCAGAAAGATGCCACGACCGCCGGTCTGGCGGTCATCGGGGGCACGCCATGTGCCGGGCGGTGGGTTCAGCAGAACCTTGGCCGGTGAGGTCAGATCCAGCCAGCGCCGCCCGCCCGCGGGATAGGTGATGCCCGCCAGCGCAACCGGGGAATCCGGTGCCAGCTTGTCGCGCAGATCGCGCAACATCGGCTGCATCCTGGCCCCGTCCAGCGCGACGATCAGCGAATAGCCCTGTGGCGGCGGCGCAGCCCTTGGCAGGGACAGCAGCACGCGCCAATCGCTGTGGCCATCGCTGACGATGAAATCACGATCCCGTCCGGGTGTGCGCCCCAGAACGCGCGGGGCGCACAGGCCCAGTCCAGCGGCCAGGAACAGGCGCCGAGACAATGCGGACATCGAACCTCCTTTCACCCAGCCATTCTGGCACCGCGCCGGTCGCGCGTCACGCCCCTAGACCGGGATCGCGGTGGTGCGGAACACGGTCCGCAGGGCAAAGCTGGAATGCATCTGCGCCACGCCGGGCAGGCGCGACAGATGCTGACGATGGATTCGCGCGAAATCGTCGGTATCCTCGACCACCACCTTCAGCAGGTAATCCGCCGTTCCGGCCATCAGATGACATTCCAGAACCTCGGGGATGGCGCGGACCGACCGCTCGAACGCATCCAGAACCTCATCGGCCTGACCCGACAGCGTGATCTCGACGAAAACCGTGGTCGGGCGGCCCAGCTTGCGCGCATCCACCAGCGCGGCATAGCCGGTGATCAGGCCCAGTTCCTCTAGCCGCTGAACCCGCCTGTGACAGGCGCTGGCCGACAGATGGACCCGCAGCGCCAGATCGGCGTTGGTGATTCGACCCTCGGCCTGCATCACCGACAGAATCCGGCGATCTATTGCGTCCATGTCAGCCATGTTCGAACTATCTTCATCCAGAATGCATTGATGCGATGGATTATCCTAACAGGGCGGGACGCGCCGCACCAGAAGGGCAGCACATTCACCCTGCGGGATGCGACAGTAGGATCACAGACTGCCGAAGGCAGCAGACATCAATGGGAGGATTGGCATGAAGATCGGATGCCCCAGGGAAATCAAGCCGCAGGAATTTCGCGTGGGCCTGACGCCCGCCGCCGCCGCCGAGGCGATCCTGCGCGGACACAGTGTTCTGGTGGAAACGCAGGCCGGAATGGGCGCGGGCTTTCCCGACGAGGATTATCAGGCCGCAGGCGCCGAAATCGCGCCCGACGCCAAGACAGTCTTTGACCGGGCGGACATGATCGTGAAGGTCAAGGAACCTCAGGCGCCCGAACGCAAGATGCTGCGCGAGGGGCAGTTGCTGTTCACCTATCTGCATCTGGCCCCCGACCCCGACCAGACCCGCGACCTGTTGGACTCGGGCGTGACCTCGATCGCCTACGAGACGGTGACCGATGCGCGGGGCGGCCTACCGCTGCTGGCTCCGATGTCCGAGGTTGCAGGCCGATTGGCGCCGCAGGTCGGATCATGGGCGCTGCAAAAGGCCAATGGCGGGCGCGGCACGCTGATGGGCGGCGTTCCGGGCGTGCGCCCTGCGAATGTCGTGATCATCGGCGGCGGGGTTGTCGGTGCGGCGGCGGCGCGTGTCGCGGTCGGCATGGGGGCGAATGTGACGGTCATGGACCGTTCGGTCCCGCGGCTTAGCTATCTGGACGATGTGTTCATGGGCAAGCTGACCACCCAATATGCCAGCGCCGCCGCGACCGAGGATCTGATCCAGACCGCCGACATGGTCATCGGCGCGGTCCTGATCCCCGGCGCGGCCGCGCCCAAGCTGATCACCCGCGACCAGCTCTCGATGATGCCGCAGGGCGCGGTGCTGGTGGATGTGGCGATCGATCAGGGCGGATGTTTCGAAACATCGAAGGCGACGACCCATCAGGATCCGATCTACGAGGTTGACGGCATCGTCCATTACTGCGTGGCGAACATGCCCGGCGCAGTGGCCCGGACCTCGACGCAGGCGCTTGGGAACGCGACCATGCCCTTCATGCTGTCCTTGGCCGACAAGGGCTGGCGTCAGGCCATCAGCGACGACGCGCATCTGCGTGCCGGGCTGTCGACGCATCAGGGCCGACTGACATCGCCCCCCGTGGGCGAGGCCCTGGGCATCGACGCCATCACCCCCGACCAGTTGCTGTCGCAATAAGAAAAGGGCGGCGCGCCCGAATTGGTGCGCCGCCCCGAATTTCTTGCCGGGTCTGGCTTAGCTGCGCGCCGCCAGAAGGTCGCGGATCTGCGCCAGAAGTTCTTCCTGCGTGGGGGCTGCGATTTCCTCTTCCGGGCCTTCTTCCTTGCGCTCGGACATTTCCTTCACGCGGTTCACCGATTTCACCAGCATGAACACGACCCATGCGATGATCAGGAAGTTGATGACCGCCATCAGGAAGCTGCCATAGGCAAAGATCGCCGCGCCCGATTCACGCGCGGCCTCCAGGCTGGCACCTGCGGGAACCTCGCCCGAAAGCACGAAATACTTGTTCGAGAAATCGATCCCGCCGGTCAGCAGACCGATGATGGGGTTGATCAGATCGCCCACAAGCGATGTCACGATCGCGGTAAAGGCCGCGCCGATGATGATACCGACAGCCATGTCCATGACATTGCCGCGGGCAATAAATTCCTTAAATTCGTTAATCATTCTACACCGTCCAAGTTGTCGCAATGAAATTTGCGGTTCAAGGGTATTGCGAATTGGTCCGTGAACCAAGTTCATCATGCGCAAAGGTACAACTTTTCGTGACGTAAAGCAGTCAAAATAAAAGCCGGGGCGCCATGACGACGCCCCGGCCCCGAAACGGCCAAGATCACAGATCGCTTACTGCGCTTCGGCCAGCTTTGCCTCGATGACCTCTTTCATGTCATCCCAGGGCTGGTTCATGACCTTTTCGCCGCCGATGATGAAGGTCGGGGTCGCCTCGATCTCATCTGCGGTGGCATTGGACTGGAACGTGGCGATCAGGCTTTCGGCGGTGGCCTTGTCGTCCCAGCACGCAGTCATCTGGTCTTCCGACATACCCGCCTTCAGGCCGATCTTGCGCAGGTTCGCGGCGATTTCATCACCCGAACCGCCCGACAGCCATTTCTTCTGTTCGTCGAACAACATGTCCGAAACGGCGTAATACTTGTCGTCGCCGCCACAACGCGCAAGGATCCCGGCCCAAAGCCCGACCGCATCGAAATAGACGTCGCGCTGAACGAACTTCACCTTGCCGGTGTCGATATATTCCTCTTTCAGCTTCGGAAAGTTTTCCTCGTGGAAATTGGCGCAATGGCCGCAGGTGAAGCTGGCATATTCCACGATCGTCACCGGCGCATCCTCGGCGCCCAGGGTGATGTCGGGCAGGGTCTGCGCCTCGGCGGTATCGGTCGCGGCGCCATTTTCAGCGGCATCCTGAGCCAGCGCCGGGCCGGCCAGAACAAGGGCAAGCGCAGTCGCGACAGAGCGGATCAGCATGGGTTATCCTTTCGGTGTTTTCCGTGTCTTCAGGTTCAGCGCCAGCCGGGCCATCGCCTCGGCCAGAACCGGATCGTCGAATTTCTGCGCCACTTCGCGCGCGCGGGCCTGATCCTGCGGATCGGGGGCGGCAGGTTTGCGCGGGGCATGGGTGAATTGCGCCTGCCCTTCGGCAAAGCCGGTGGCCGCGGTCTGGGTCAGCACGATCTTCTGGATGGCGTTATAGCCATAGCAGGCATTCACCCGTTCGCGCAGCTGCGGCAGCTGCATTTCCACCATCGGCGCCGTCGGCCCGCTGGTCAGCAACGTCAGCGTCGCACCAAGGCCCGCGCGACTGTGGCTGACCCGCACCGGGCGCGTCATCCGCGCCAGTTCGACACCCGCGATTTCAGGCCAATGCGTCAGCAGCCGCGCGACCGCAAAGCCCCGCCCTTCGGCCGCCTTCTGGACCCGATGCGACAACAGGCTGGACGCCGCTTCAAAGCCGCGTTTGCGGCGTTTGGCGAAGGCAGGGGCTGTGTCGGGTCTCTGGGCCATTGCTGCTTGTTCGGTTATCACTGCACTCATGCATAATCAGCAAGTCGCGCGGTGGAAAGCGCGGTATCGGCGCGGAGGTCTGAAAATTGCGTGACGACAAGGTGATCGCGCCAGCATTGCTTGACTGGTATGACCGCCACGCCCGCGTGCTGCCCTGGCGCGTGCCGCCCGGTGGGCCGCCTGCGGATCCCTATCGCGTCTGGCTGTCCGAGGTGATGCTGCAACAGACGACGGTGGCCGCGGTCAAGGCCTATTTCCAGCGGTTCACCGAATTATGGCCCACGGTCCAGGATCTGGCCGCCGCGCCGGATGCGCAGGTCATGGCCGAATGGGCGGGGCTTGGTTATTACGCCCGCGCCCGGAACCTGCTGGCCTGCGCCCGACAGGTCGCGGCCGAGGGCGGCTTTCCCACCACCCGCACGGGGCTGCGCGCCCTGCCCGGCATCGGGCCCTATACCTCGGCGGCCATCGCGGCGATTGCCCATGACGCGCCGGAAACCGTGGTCGATGGCAATGTCGAACGCGTCGTCGCGCGGCTGTTCGCCGTCAACACCCCGCTACCCCGCGCCAAGCCCGGCCTGACCGCGCTGGCCGAAACCCTGACCCCGCAGGAACGCCCCGGCGATTACGCACAGGCGATGATGGATCTGGGCGCCACCATCTGCACGCCGCGCAACCCGGCCTGCGCCATCTGCCCGCTGGTCGATCCCTGCGACGCCCGCGCCGAAGGCATTGCCGCCGAATTGCCACGCAAGGCGCCGAAGCAGCCAAAACCAACGCGGCAGGGCACGGTCTGGGTCGCCCGCAGCGGCGATGCCATCCTGTTCGAGGAACGCCCGACCAAGGGTCTGCTGGGCGGGACGCTTGCCTTCCCCTCGACCAGTTGGGATGGCCGCGACCTGCCGCCGCCCGGCCCCGCAGACTGGCAAGAGATCGGGCAGGTCCGCCATGTCTTTACCCATTTCACCCTGACGCTGACCGTCCTTCTGGGCGATCTGACCGGCAATCCCCAGCGCGGCCACCTGGTCCGGCTTGACCGGATCGACCGCGATGCGTTGCCGGGCCTGATGCGCAAGGTCTGGGATGTGGCGCAGGCCGAAATCGCAGCGTAACATCCGGGGCATGAACATGAACGCATCCCGCCGCCTGCCCCACGCCGCACCGTTCTGGATCTCGCTGGTGATGCTGCCGCTGGTCGCCATTGCCGCGACATTCGGCGGCTGGTGGTTCCTGCTGCTGCCACTTTATGCGTGGTACGTCACGACCCTGCTGGATGCGGTTCTGGGGCTGAATGGCGACAACCCCGATCCCGACAGCGATACCGCCCAGCTGTTCTGGCACCGGGCGATCACCATCATCTGGTTTCCGTCGCAGGTTCTGGCGATCTTTGGCGGGATCTGGGCCGCGACACAGGGCGGGCATCTGTCGGGCTGGGAACGTATCGGGCTGTTCTTCGGTATCGGCGTGCTGTCGGGGACCATCGGCATCGTCTATGCCCACGAGTTGCTGCACCAGAAAACGCCGATCGAACGCTGGCTGGGCGATCTGCTGTTGGCATCGGTCCTGTATTCGCATTTCCGGACCGAGCATCTGCTGGTTCACCACTCGTGGGTTGCGACGCCCCGCGACGCGGTATCCGCCCGCTATAACGAGGGGTTCTACCGATTTTTCCTGCGGGTGCTGATCGACAGCCCGATCAGCGCGTGGCGGGCCGAAACCGGCCGTCTGACCCGCGCCCGCCGCAGCCCCTGGGACAGGCGCAACCCGTTCTGGCGCTATGGCATGCTGCAAGCGGCGATGATCGCGCTGGCTTTTGCCATCGGCGGATGGGCGGGGGTCTGGCTGTTCGCCTTTCAGGCCTTCATCGCCATCTGGCAGTTGGAGCTGACCAATTACGTCGAACATTACGGCCTGACGCGACAGCATCTGGGCGATGGCCGATATGAACATATCAAACCGCGCCACAGCTGGAACGCCAGCCATACGGCGACGAACTGGCTGCTGATCAATCTGCAACGCCATTCCGATCACCACTACAAGCCCGACCGCCGCTTTCCGTTGTTGCAGACCTATGATCGGGATCAGGCCCCGCAATTGCCGCTGGGATATCCGGCGATGACCTTCGTGGCGATGGTCCCGCCATGGTGGCGCAGGCGGATGAACCCGCGCGTCAGGGCATGGCGGCGGCAGTTCTACCCCGAGGTGCAGGACTGGGGCCCCTACAATACCGGCGATCTGCCGATGCCGCGCAACGCATTGTAACCGGCGGCGCCGAAAAAACCCCGCCATGTTGGACATGGCGGGGCAAGGCGGCCCTGCCCGTCACGGGGCAAGGCTGCGGCGAAACCGTGAAGTCGGGATCAGTTGGGGCGGGAAACCTCGCCCTCCATCTCGGCGCGGATCTGCTGGCGCAGAATGTCGATCGGGATCATCTTTCCCTCGCGCCGGAAATGCCAGTAGGTCCAGCCATTGCAGGAGGGGGCGCCTTCCAGCGCGGCACCGACCTGATGAATGCTACCCTTGACGTCATTGCCGATCAGGCTGCCATCCGCGCGGACCTTGGCCTTGTGCCGGTTGCCGATGGAATACAGTTCTTCGCCGGCGCGCAGCATGCCACGCTCGACCACCTGTCCGAAGGGGACGCGCGGCTCGGCACGCTTGGCCTTGGTGGTGGCCAGCGCCTCGGCATCCAGACGACGGGTGCGGGCCAGTCGCTTTTCCGCGACCTCGCGATAGGCGGCCTCACGCTCGATCCCGATAAAGTCGCGGCCCAGCATCTTGGCGACCGCGCCGGTGGTGCCGGTGCCGAAGAACGGGTCCAGGATCACGTCGCCGGGATTGGTGGTGCCGATGATCACGCGATGCAGCAAGGCTTCGGGTTTCTGGGTCGGATGCGCCTTGTCGCCCTTTGAATCCTTCAACCGCTCGCCGCCATTGCAGATCGGGATCACCCAGTCGCTGCGCATCTGCGTGCCTTCGTTCAGCGATTTCAGCGCCTCGTAGTTGAACGTGTATTTCGAGCTTTCCGACTTGGCCGCCCAGATCAGCGTCTCATGCGCGTTGGTCAGGCGCTTGCCCCGGAAATTCGGCATCGGGTTCGACTTGCGCCAGATCACGTCGTTCATGATCCAGAAGCCCTGGTTCTGAAGCTCGGCCCCGACGCGGAAGATGTTGTGATAGCTGCCGATCACCCAGATCGCGCCATCGGGCTTCAGGATGCGGCGCGCGGCGGCCAGCCAGTCGCGCGAAAAGCTGTCATAGGCGGCGAATCCGGCGAATTGGTCCCATTCGTCATCGACGGCATCGACCTTGGAATTGTCGGGCCGGTGCAGGTCGCCGCGAAGCTGCAGATTGTAGGGCGGATCGGCAAAGATCAGATCCACGCTATCCTCGGGCAGCGCGTTCATGATCTCGATGCAGTCACCAGCCAGAATCTGGTTCAGCGGTAAGGGCCGCGCGGAATCCGCGCGTTTGCTTTTGCTCTTCGTCATCTCTGCCTCGATGGGAACTGCCGGATTTTTCCGGTCTGGTATGCCTCTAAAAATGATTCAGAGGCGAATCGCCGTCAATTTCTTTTTTGAATCAGCCGGTTAGCTTTTGCGGTTTACACAAGATATTGTGGACGGGTGCAAACGAACGCCTATGATGAGGGGTCACCCCCAGATCTAGCAGGGCTTTCTTATGCGCCGGCGTGCCGTAGCCTGCATTCGATTCCCAGCCATAGCCGGGGTGCTGTTGCGCCAAATCCACCATGATGCGATCGCGCAACACCTTGGCCACGATCGAGGCGGCGGAAATCGACAGGCAGCGCGCGTCGCCCTTGACCACGGGCTCGCTGGGGACGGTCAGGTCGCGCGGCACGCGATTGCCGTCGATCAGCGCGTGGCAGGGCACCTGCGCCAGCCCCGAGACCGCCCGGCACATCGCCAGATGCGAGGCGTGATAGATGTTCAGCTGGTCGATCTCGGCCACCTCGACATGGGCGACGGCCCAGTCGCAATTGGTCATGATCCAATCGGCCAGCGCCTCGCGGCGCAGCGCGGTCATCCGCTTTGAATCGTTCAGGCCATCGGGAATGTTGTCCGGGTCAAGAACCACCGCGGCGGCGGTGACCGGCCCCGCCAGCGGGCCACGCCCGACCTCGTCGACGCCGCAGACGCGTCGCGCGCCGCGCGCAAGGGCGGCCTGTTCGAAACTGAAATCGGGCTTGTTCATCCGGTGACCGTTACAGCGGGAATATCGACCTCTTCAAGATTGACTCCACTTCCCTCACGGTCGATGACCAGAAAATCCGCGGGCCGGTCCAACGGCGTCAGCACCCCGTGCCAGACGCCCGCGCGCAGATTCACCCCCATCCCCGAGGGCACGATAAAGGCCAGCGGCGCGCCGGGACGTCCGTCCTGATCGGGGGCGACGATCGACAACCAGGCATCCGGACCCAGCGGCATGAACGCCTGCGACCCCAGCGGATGACGTTCCAGAAGCGTGCAATCATAGGGCAGGCTGACCGGTTGGGACCGGAAGATCGAGATGATCGCCTCGCCCTCGCCACGCTGGACCTGTGCCAGGGCGTGATGGCGTTCGCAGCGCCCCTTGTTGATCATCTTGTCGGGGCTGTCCTTCGGGGTCAGCAATTCGCCAAAGGGCGCAAAGGCGGCGGCGCTGATCGGCCGGGCGGTGATCGTGGTCATCATGTTCTCCTGTCGGGGCAGATTAGCGGGCCTGCGCCAGCCCGTCGAGGATCCGCGCCTTGACCGCCGCGATCAGCCCCCGGTCCGACAGCAACCGCACCTCGGCGCGGGCATTTTCCGACATCCGCATACATTCCAAAGGATTTTCCCTCGCCCATTTCAATTTCTGGGGCAGATCGTCGCAATATCTTTCGACCGGGATATAATGTTTCCACGGCTTGAAACGACCGGAATAGAACACCTCCCAGCCATCTTCTTCCTTCAGCAGAACCGAATTGCTGTTGATGGCCGGAATAAAGTTTGAACCGTGGTCATAGCCCGCCATGCACAGCTGATAGCGAAACCCGTGAAAGAACCCGGCCGGTTGGCGCTCATCGCAATAGGGCGCAAGCAGCGGATCCGCGGCATGGTCGCGAAAGCCCCAGGCCATGACCACCCGCATGTCGTAATCGGGATCCTCCCAGAACCGCCGCACCACCGCCAGACGCGAGGTGCGGCACAGCCCCTGCCATGCCGCCTGCCGGGCGTCGGGATCATCGCCCGCCCTTGCCAGCCTGCGCAGAAAGCTGTGCGAAGCGGGACCGGGGCGGATGCCCTCGCGACGCTCGCTGCCCGAAATCATGCCTCGCCAGACCAGTCGGTCGGCCTTGTCCTCGAACGCGATGCGGTCGCCGCTGCCATTCGGATCAAAACCGGGATAGCCGGGACCGTAGTGACCCGACAGCGGGAACAGGACCATGTTGCGTGCGCCCATGCGACGGTTGTGGCACAGGGTGGGCTGGTCCTGCACCGCCCCCTGCGGCGAGCCGACCCAACGCGAATCCTCCATGTCGATCAGCACGGGATCGCGCCGCCCCAGGCCCAGAATATCGTTGATGACCCCCTCGGCGCGGCGATGCTTGGCCGCCGCATCCGGCGCGGTCAGCGCGATGTCGCGGTCATGCCCCGGCAAGCGCGCGACGCAAAGGGGCCGCGCATGTCCCCTGGCCCCGACCACCGCATCGCCGCCACCCCAGAAGGCCGACAGATGGGACAGGCTGGCCCGGCGATCACCGCGCGGATCAAGCCCCTTCAGGCAGAAATCCGCAACATCCGCGACGAAATCTTCGTTCATCGGCAACGGATCGGCAGGCAGGTTTTCGGCCAGATCGCCGATCCGCTGCCCCAAGGGATCATGCCCGTCGGACCAGAACAGCCGCGGTCGTCTGGGCAGCCGGACAAAGGGGTGCAGCGCCTCGGCCAGGGCGCGGGGGTGCTGGCAGGTCATGTCGATGCGGATCAGGCCGTCCCCATCGCCGAATGTCGACTGCACATGGTCCAGATGGTCCTGAAACCCCTTGACCCACAGATCGGGCAAGGCCTCTTCGTCGACCTGAAGGTGATTGGCATAGGCGCGCAGGGTCAGCCCGTCTGCCGCCGTCAGACGGTGCAGCAACCAGCGCTGCATATTGGGCACGGTCAGCACGAAAACCGCGTTCGGAAACTGCGCTTTCAGGTAATCGACCGCGCGCCACATCTCTAGCGGGGGGCGCCACCACGGGGCCTGCCGCCACAGGCCGGTGAACAGCCTTGCGCGTGACCAGCGCTGCAACGGCGGGCGCCCCGTGGCCATGGACCAGGCGATATCTTCCGCCAGATCGCCCGGCGCGGCGCGGGCCACGCGGTGGCCATTCGCCTGAAACAGCGCCCGCAGGACATGGCCGCCACAGCCGTCGGGACTGATATCGAAGACACGCCGCATCCCTGCGCTAGCCAAGCCGATCCTGCCGCGGAAGCAACACGGTCAGAACCCCCAGGATCGGCAGGGCCGAGCAGATCAGAAACACCGTCGCAATCCCTTTTGCATCGGCCAGAATGCCCAACGCCGCCGCCGAAATTCCACCCATTCCGAAGGAAAAGCCAAAGAACAGCCCCGCGACCATGCCGGTGCGCCCCGGCAGAAGTTCTTGGGCGAAGACGACGATGGCCGGAAAGGCCGAGGCCAGGATCAACCCGATCACGACCGCCAGAACCCCGGTCGCGAACAGGCCGACATGCGGCAGGATCAGGCTGAAGGGCAGAACGCCAAGGATCGAGAACCAGATCACCCGCAAGGGGCCGACCTTGTCACCCAGCACGCCGCCCAGCATCACGCCCCCGGCCATGCCCGCCAGAAACAGGAACAGCATCAATTGCGATCCCTGTGCGGTCAGGCCGAATTTCTCGATGGTGAAAAAGGTGAAATAGCTGTTCATCGAGGCGGTGTAGATATTCTTGGTGAAGGTCAGCACCGCCAGCACCACGATCGAACGGATCACGACCGCACGCGGCAATCGCAGCGTCGTGTCGCGCTGCACCGCCGTGGCACGCCGCCGCCCTTCGGCCCAGTTGCCAACCTGATACAGCATCGCCACACCCAGCGCCGCGGCGACCGCGAACCACGCCACCGCGGGCCGACCCAACGGCACGACGATGAACGCCGCCAGCAGCGGCCCCATCGACTGACCGAAATTCCCGCCAAGCTGGAACAGCGACTGCGCGGTTCCGAACCGCCCGCCCGAGGCCAGCCGCGCCACGCGCGAGCTTTCGGGATGAAACACCGCCGAGCCGATGCCGATCATCATCGCCCCGGCCAGCAGCATCGGATAGCTGTGCGCGAATGCCAGCAGCAACACCCCGCAGAAGGTGGATCCCATGCCGAAGGGCAGGGATCGCGGCTGTGGATGGCGGTCGGTCACCGTGCCGATCACCGGCTGCAACAGCGAGGCGGTCACCTGAAAGGCCAGCGTCATGACCCCGATCTGCGTATAGCTCAGCGAAAATTCCTGCCGCAGCAGCGGATAGATCGCAGCCAGCATCGACTGCATCACATCGTTGACCATGTGGCACAGGCTGATCGCGACCAGCACGGTCCATGCCGTGCCCATGCCGCGTTGCATATTCACATCCGGTTGCGCGCTCATCCCTGCCTCCTGTCGGTTTCAGGAAACTAGCCGCCGGAAAAGGGCTTTCACAATACGCAAACTCCGCAACCCCCGGATTAGCCAAGAAGAAAAATAACACCCATAAGGAAATATATGCGCTTATGAATGCCTTTTTGGACAGGTTCTCAAGCTCGGCTCATTCCGTATGACTCGTTTAGTATTGATTAACAGGTTTAACGAGATGGCAAAGCTTCCTGATTCACTTGCGAGGTCCCTGCACCCTCCCGGCCAGGCCAACAGCACCCGACGCATGAATACCTGGCAATCGGTGCGGGCCGATGTGATGGAACGGATCAGGGCGCGCGAATGGCTTCCGGGTGAATTGATCCCGACCGAGCAAGAGCTTGCCGTCGAACTGGGCTGTGCCCGTGCGACCGTGAACCGCGCCCTGCGCGAACTTGCCGACAGCGGCATCGTCGAGCGCCGCCGCAAGGTCGGCACCCGCGTTGCGGCCACCCCCTCGCGCCGGGCGACGCTGGAAATGCCGCTGATGCGGCACGAAATCGAGGCCACCGGCGCGACCTATGGCTATCGCATGACCAGCTATGAAATCACGATGCCGACCCAGTTGGCGCAACGCGCATTGCAACTGGAACATGGCAAGCAGGCGATCCTGATCAAGACACAGTTCCTTGCCGATGGCCGCCCACATTGCTGCGAGGCCGTCTGGCTGAATGCCGAGGCGCTTCCCGATTTGCAGCGCAAGGACCTGGAGTCGCTGCCCCCGCAGGAATGGCTGGCGCGCAACCTGCCGCTGACCCGTGGCAAGTTCACCATCCTTGCGCAGGGCGCATCGGGTGATTGCGCGACCAATCTGGAGGTCCCCGAGGGCACGCCGGTCCTGACGATCGAACGGCTGAACTGGACCGACGCGACGCCGATTTCCTATGCGCGCCAGTTCTATCGCCCTGAACACAGGCTTGTGTCGGAATAGACGGCCCGGATGGTCTAACGGGCCATCAGGCCGGGCAGCCACAGCGACACCGCCGGAAACAGGATCAGCACCAGCAAAACCAGCAGATCGACCATCAGGAACCGCGCCACACCGGCAAAGATGCGGTCCATGCCGATATTTCGGGTCACGCTGCCGATCACGAAGACATTCAGACCGACCGGCGGCGTGATCAGCGCGATTTCCAGCAGCTTGACCACCAGAACGCCGAACCAGATCAGATCCAGCCCATAGGCCTGTGTCAGGGGCAGCATGATCGGCACGGTCAGGACCAGAATGCCCAAAGGCTCGATCACCATGCCCATCAGCAGATAGACGATCGCGGCGATGGCCAGCACGGTCAGCATCGGCAGCCCGGCCGATCGTGCCGCATCCGCCAGAACCTGCCCCACGCCGGTCAGGTCCAGAAAGCCCATGAAGATCCTGGCCGCCGCGATCAGCGCCAGCACCGACAGGCTTTGGACCGCGCTTTGGCGCAGCACCTGCCACAGATTTTCGACATTCAGCCGCCCCTGCAGAAGACCGATCACCAGCGTGACCAGAACGCACAGGGCGGCGGCCATTCCCGGCGTCGCCCAGCCCGAGGCGATGCCCCCGACGATGATCGCCAGCAGGATGACCGGCGGCCACAGCGCCATCGACGCCTCGCGGCGGCTGGCCCTTGTGTCGCTGGCGGCGGGGGCGACACCGCGATCCTCGGCGACCCACCAGATGACCACACCGACCATCCCAGCCAGCGACAGCAGGCCCGGCAGGATGCCCGCGATGAACAGATGCCCGACGGATGTATCGCTGAGCAGACCGAAAATGATGAACAGAACCGACGGCGGGATCAGCGATCCCAATGTCCCGCCGACCGCCACGGCCGAGGTCGCAAGACGCGCGTCATAGCTCTGCTTCAGCATCTCGGGGACGCAGATCCGCCCCATGGTCGAGGCGCAGGCGACCGAGGACCCCGAAATGGCCGCGAACCCGCCGCAGCCCATGATCGCGGCGATCGCCATGCCGCCGGGTACGCGCTGCAGCCAGACGGCAGCGGCGTCATAGATGCGCGTGCTGATGCCCGCATAGAAGGCCAGATTTCCCAGCAGCAGGAACAGGACGACCATCGCCACCGCATCGACATGCAGCACCTGCTGCAACATCGCCAGCATCGCCTGCCCGCTTTCCCACGGCCCTGCCCCCAGCGCGAATTCCGCCGCCAACACGCCAAGCGCCGCGACCGCGCCCGTGGCCAATGCCACCGGGACCCGCGCCAGAAGCAGGACGATCAGGATCGCAAGGCCAAGCCAGCCGATCAGCATGCGGGCCGCGCAGCACGGGCGGGGACAGGCTGTGACGACCTCACGTCATTGCCTCGTCGGTCGATCCCGATGGCCGTTGACCCATCTGCCCCTCCTTCGCTGCACACCGGGATAGCAGGCCACCCGAAAGGCCACAACGCGCGATTGACCGAAAAGTGACAGGCAGGATATCTGGCGCTTCGCCGTCAGAAAGTGGATTCTGCCGGTGCAACAGACGGAGACTTTCATGACGGCCTTCCCATACCGGATCGCACTGGCGACGCTTCTTGCCACGACGGGGCTGCAGGCGGGCATGGGGCATGCCGAAACGACCTTCAGCGCCGATCAGATCGACGCCGCGACCTATGCCGGCGGTGATCTGCCCTCGGGTCGGTCGGCGATCACGGCAAAGGTTCAGGTGCTTCTGGACCGGTCCGGGATCTCGCCCGGCGTGGTCGACGGCTTCAGCGGCGGCATGAGCCAAAGCGCGATCATGGCCTTCGAACGCCGCGCCGGCCTGCCGATGGATGGCCGCATGGACCCGACCGTCTGGCAATTGCTGCAACCCTATGCGGCGGCCCCGGTAACGATGGCCTATACCATCACGCCCGAGGACGCGCAGGGGCTGGTCGATGCGATCCCGTCCGATTACGCCGAAAAGGCCGCGATGAGTTCGCAGGGCTTTACCAGCATTCTGGAAAAGCTGGGGGAACGGTTTCACATGGACGACAAGTTCATCACCTTCCTCAATCCCGGTGCGACGATCCAGCCCGGCACGACGATCCGCGTGACGACACCGACGAAACCGATCAAGACCAAGGTCAGCCGCATCATAATCGACAAGGCCACGCGCCGCGTCGCCGCCTATGACGCGATGGGCGACATGATCGTGGACTATCCCGCCACGGTCGGATCGAACGATACGCCCTCGCCCTCGGGGACGCACAAGGTCGTCACCACGGCCATCAACCCGAACTATACCTACAATCCCGACAAGAATTTCCGTCAGGGCGAAAACAACAAGCCGCTGGTGATCCCGCCCGGCCCGAACGGTCCCGTCGGCAGCGTCTGGATCGACCTGTCGCAGCCGACCTATGGCATTCACGGAACCCCGACGCCCTCGCGGCTGTTTCACAGTCAGTCGCATGGATGCGTGCGCCTGACCAATTGGGACGCAGAGGAATTGGCACATATGGTCATCCCCGGCACCACCACGGTCGAGTTTCTGGAACCCGGCGTGACCATCGCCGATGTGACGCGCCCCGCGACACCTGCCCTGCCCGAGGTCGCAAGCTCGGCCGCCAGCGTCGCGATTTCGGCGCGTGCGCCGATCGCGCGCCCGGTTCGCGACGCCGCAACGACGACGGCCACCCTGCCCCCAGCCACTTTGCCCCCGTCCAGCACTGCGCCGCTTTCCCTGCCGCAGGCGGCAACGCAGGCGGTCCAGGCCATCATTCCTGCCGCCGCAAGCCAGTCGCCCCTGCCGGGTGGCGGCCAGATCTTCGAGGACACGACGGAAGAAAACGCGCTGCCGCTGCCCGATGCGATGCCCCTGCCTGAAACGCTGCCCGAAGCATTGCCGCAATCCACGGCGGATCCGCTGAGCGATGCATTGTCGGGTGCGTTGCCGGATGCGACGGTCGTGGCACCGTCGCCGCAACCGTGAACGCGGCGCGACGCCTTGCAACATTGGTCGTGGCGATCACCGCCATGACCCCGGCGCAGTCGGACATCCGACCACCCGAACGCCCCGAACCGCCTGCGACCGCACAGGACCCCATCGCCCCCACCACCGAAACGGATCAGGATTTCGCAGCCTGTCGCCTTGCCCTGTCCCTGCTGGGCGCATCCTTTCGTGAACTTGATCCCGTCAGCGACCCGGACGACCCCGAATGCGGAATCGCCCGCCCTTTGCAGATCACCGAGATCCTGCCCGGCCTGCAGCTTGACGGGGCGCCTGTCCTGCGCTGCGACACCGCCCGCAGCCTTGCCCTTTGGGCGCATCACGCATTGCGACCCTCGGCGGCCGCGCTGCCCGGTGCCCCGCGCCTGACCGGGCTGCGCGTGGGTCCGGGTTACAGCTGCCGCGCCCGCGTCGGCACCGGCGCCACGCGGCCCAGGATTTCGCAACATGCCTTGGGCAATGCCGTCGATATCACCGGCTTCACCTTTGATGGCCGCGAACCGATCGCGGTTCAGCCGCGACAGGACAGCGGCAACCTGGACGAGGCGTTTCAACGCAGCGCCCGTGCCACGGCCTGCCTGTTCTTCAGCACGGTTCTTGGTCCCGGCAGCAATGACGCACATGACGACCATCTGCATCTGGACGTGATGCCGCGTACAGGGGGCTGGCGGCTGTGCCAATGAAACTCAGCGGCGCAGTTGCTCAAGATCCAGATAGGTCGGGTCAAAACGCGCCAACCGCACCAGCGCCGCCCAGTCCAGGATCTGCACATCCGACCCGTTCCACCGCAACGCACCGCGGTCGCGCAGATCCCGCACGGCGCGGTTCACATGGATCGGCGAATAGCCTAGGATTTCCGCCAGTTCGCGCTGCAGCAAGGGCATGCAGAACCGGTAATCGGACGCGGCCCCCACGGCGTTCAGCCGCGTGTAGATTTCACAGATCAGATGCGCCAGATGGGCACTTGACCGCAAGGATGCGGCCGCGACCAGCCACTGCCGGTGAATCGCGGCGTCGATCAGGGTCGCCATCCACAACAGGCGGGTCAGATGGGGGAAGTTTTCGGTAATCTCGGTCATTTCGGCATGGTCGATGAATTCGACCTCGGACGGCCCGACCGAGATGACGGAATGCTCCAGCCCGGCCAGCACGAAACCGTGCAGATCGACGAAATCCCCCGGCACATGCAACGCCGTGATCACCCGATCCGTCGGACGCCCCACCAGTTGATGCGCACGCGCGGACATGCCGCGCAGCATCATGCAACTGCGCCTCGCGATCCGATCCTCGGGAACGATGACCTCGCCGGGACCGAACGAAACACGCTGGGTCTGAACCTTCCGCAATCTGTTCAGATCGACGTCAGACAAGGTGTCACGTCGTTGAAGATACCGGATAAAATACTCGCTGATCGCCATCTTGCCCCTCCTTTCCAAGGGCTGCGGGACAGTTGCAAATAGACAAGTCCCGCGCAATGACATGCCGGGTCCGTCTAACATTCATTAAGCCGCTTGCCCTGCGATCAGTTCCGCCTCGTCTGCCCGGCGGCGCGGGCCGGATGCCGCAACGCTGCCTCCAGCGCGGCAAAGCTGTCGGAGATCGCGGCCGATGACGTGGCCACGAATTTTTCCAGTTGCGGGAACAGGCGCACGGCTTCGTCCAGCTGCGGATCGGACCCCGGTGCATACAGCCCGGCACGAATCATCAGCTCGGATTCGGCATAGGCGCCAAGCGCCGCCCGCGCCCGCCCGATCATGGTGTTTTCAGCCGGGCTTGCCGCATCGGGCAGGGATCGCGACACCGATTTGACCACATCCACCGCCGGAAAACGCCCCCGTTCGGCAATGCTGCGCTCCAGAACCACATGACCATCCAGCGTGCCGCGCAGGATGTCGGCGACGGGTTCCTCCATATCCGACCCGGCAACCAGAACGCTGAAGATCGCGGTGATATCGCCGCTGTCATCCAGCCCCGGACCGGCCCGTTCCGACAGAGCCATGATCAGATTCGAAACCGAGGGCGGAAAGCCCCGAAAGCTGGGCGGTTCACCCGCCGCCAGGGCGATTTCACGATGCGCCTCGGCAAAACGGGTGATCGAGTCGGCCAGCAACAGCACATGCTTGCCCTGATCGCGAAAATGCTCGGCCACCGCCATCGCGGCCCAGGCACAGCGACGCCGGATCAGCGGTGAACGATCCGAGGTCGCGGTCACGATGACCGCGCGCTTCATTCCTTCGGGGCCAAGCGTCTTTTCGACGAATTCGCGCAGTTCCCGTCCACGTTCGCCGATCATCGCGATGACGACGACATCGGCCTGCACCCCACGCGCCAGATTGGACAGCAGCGTCGATTTGCCCACACCCGAGCCCGCGAAAAGGCCGATTCGCTGGCCCTGCACCAAGGGCAGCAAGGTGTCGAACACGGCAAGGCCCGTCGGCAGCCTTGCGCCCAGACGCTTGCGACGCACTGCCGGCAATGCTTCGCACCGGAAGGGACGCGGCGCTTTGCCTTGTGGCAGGGGCCTGTCATCCAGCGGCTGGCCCAACGGGTCGATGATGCGCCCGATCCACGCGTCACAGGGCGAGATGGTCGGGGCAAACATCAACTCGACCTCGGCGCCGATCGAAAGCCCTTCGGGGTTTCCCTCGGGCAGCACCTCGGCGAATCGCTGGCTGAGGCCGACAATCTCGCCCGCGACATCGCCCGATGACAGCTTGACCCGGACGCGATCCCCGACCGAGGCCTGCGCCGTCAGCCCCGCAACCGAAATCAGCCCCGCGCGGATCGTACGCACGCGCCCGTAATAGTTGACCGGACTGACCGCCTGTATCCGTCGCGCGACCGATTCAATTTGATCCATTTCGGCTTCCTTTCAATCGCGGGCAAATCCGCGCCTCGAAACGGTTTCTAAACCAAATGGGGTTAAGACCCGGTTTATCGGAACTGAGGAGAAGCCTCATGTTTGAGCGTATTGAACTGATGAATATGGCGCGGGCGATGACCGACTACGCCGCCAAAAGACAGACGGTCGTCGCCCGCAACGTGGCGAATGCCGACACCCCGGGTTACGCCGCGCGCGATCTGGAACCATTTGAAGACAGCTATCGCAACCAGCACGCCCCAGAGCTGCGCCGCACACGCACAGGCCATATCGACGCCACCGTCTGGACCGCGGATGAGCGCCGCGAATTCAGCGTCGATGGCCCGGCATCGCCGAATGGCAACAATGTCTCGCTGGAAGAAGAAATGCTGCGGGCGGCCGAAACCAAGAAGCAGCATGAACTGTCCCTGGGCATCTATCGATCGGCATTGGATCTGATGCGCACCAGTCTTGGTCGCAGCTGAGGGGTGATGGAATGAACGAACATGTCACCCCCCTTCGGCTGGCCGCATCCGGCATGCGCGCCCAAAGCGAGCGCCTGCGCCACACGGCCGAGAATATCGCCAATACCGACACGCCCGGCTATCGCCGCAAGCTTGTCAGCTTTGAAGAGGCGATCCGCTTTGGCCGCCCCACCGGCGAGGTCGAGGCTTCGCGTACCCGGCTGGACCGGTCGGAACTGCCCCAGGTCTATGATCCCTCGCATCCGATGGCGGATGAGCAGGGCTACTACCAGGGCTCGAATGTCGATCTGATCGTCGAGATCGCGGATTCCCGCGAGGCTGGCCGCAGCTACGAGGCCAATCTGCGCGTTTTCGAACAATCCCGCCAGATGGGAAGCTCTCTTCTCGATCTGCTGCGCCGCTAAAAGGATATTGCCATGCTGACCCTGAACGCCGCCAACGCCTATTCCGCAGCCCGCAGCGCGGTCGCGCCCGGACAACCCGATGCCGCCGCCAAGGTCGGCGATGCCGCCGAGGGTTTTGCCCAGGAAATGGCCCGGATCGACAGCGCCGCAACCGGCGCCATGACCGGCCAGGTCGAGACCCACCAACTGGTCCAGACCATCGCCGAAACCCAACTGGCGATGGAAACCGTGGTCGCCATCCGCGACAAGGTCGTCGAGGCCTATCAGGAAATCTTGCGGATGCCGGTCTAAGCCATGTCCGAGACGCTTCTTTTCGACATGATGCGACAGGCGCTGCTGATCGCGGTCCGAATCTCGGCCCCGATGCTGGCGGTGGCGCTGATTGCCGGGGTGGTGATCGGCCTGTTCCAGGCGCTGACCTCGGTTCAGGAAATGACCCTGACCTTCGTGCCCAAGGTAGGCCTGATGCTGATCGTGTTCTGGGTCACCATGAGCTTCATGACCACCGCCCTGTCCGATTTCTATGTCGGGCAGATCATCCCCCTCATTGCAGGAAGCTGACGCCCATGGACAACGCCATCTATGCCGCGCTGACCCGTCAATCCGGGCTGATGAAGGAAATGCGGGTCGTCGCGAACAATATCGCCAATGCAAATACCACCGGCTTTCGTCGCGAAGGGGTGATCTTTGCCGAACATCTGGCACCGGTGGACGGGCGCGGGGACACCCTGTCGATGGCCCATGCCCGCGGGCGGCTGATCGATCTGAACCAGGGTGTCCTGAACCAGACCAATGGCAGTTTCGATCTGGCGATCGAGGGGGACGGCTTCTTCATGGTCCAGACCCCGCAGGGCGATCGCCTGACCCGTGCCGGCGCCTTCATGCCCTCGGGCGAGGGGGAATTGATGAATGCCGACGGCCATCGCCTGCTGGATGAAGGACAGGCCCCGATCCTTGTGCCCGCGGGCGCGACGGGGGTGTCCGTGGCCGGTGACGGTACGGTTTCGGCCAATGGCGTGCCCTTTGCCCGGATCGGCGTCTTTACCGCCGCCGAGGATGCGCAGCTGACCCATGACGGCGGCACGCTGTTTGCCACCGACACCGATCCCGAACCTGTCGAGAACCCGCAGATCCGGCAGGGCTTTCTTGAAGAATCCAATGTCGACGCCGTGTTCGAGATCTCGCGCATGATCGAGGTGCAGCGCGCCTACGAACTGGGCCAATCCTTCCTTGATCGCGAAGATCAGCGCATCCGTGGCGCGATCACCGCGATGACCCGCTGAAAGGCAGATAGATGAGAGCTTTGCAGATCGCCGCCACCGGGATGAGTGCGCAGCAAACCCGTGTCGAGGTCATTTCCAACAACCTCGCCAACATGTCGACCACCGGCTACAACGCCCGCCGCGCCGAGTTCGCGGACCTGCAATACCAGCAGGCGGTGCGACCCGGCTCTGTCGCGGCAGCCGACGGCACGGTCATCCCGGCGGGGGTGCAACTGGGCCTGGGCGTGCGCCCGACCGCCGTGACCGTCAATCTGGCGCAGGGCTCGCTCAGTCAGACGGGCGGTGATCTGGACATCGCCATCGACGGCGACGGCTATCTGGAGGTTGTTCTGCCCTCGGGCCTGTCGGCCTATACCCGCGATGGCGGGCTGAAACGCTCGGCTGACGGGCTGGTCGTGACCTCGGACGGGTATCAGGTCGCGCCCGGCATCACCATCCCCGAGGATGCACGCTCGATCTCGATCAATGCCGGGGGCGAGGTTTATGCCTATTTCAGCGACCGCGTCGAACCCGAGGAACTGGGTCAGCTGACCTTGGCGGGATTTGCCAATGAAAAGGGGCTCGAGGCGATGGGCTCGAACCTGTTTCTGGAAACCGCCGCATCGGGCGCGCCCCTCGTGGTGAATCCCGGCGAAGAGGGCATGGGGATCCTGCGCCAGGGCTATCTGGAAGACAGCTCGGTCGATGCCGTGCGCGAAATCACCGAACTGATCAAGGCGCAGCGCGGTTACGAACTGAACGCCAAGGTCATCACCGCCGCCGATCAGATGATGGGCGCAACGGTCCAGGTGCGCTGATGCGTCGGGCGTTGCTGATCCTGGGCCTGCTGCTGCCCCACGCCACCCATGCCGGCGGACTGGCCGCCGCGCGCACCCTGCCCGCCGGTACGGTGATCGGCGCGGCCGACCTGCGCGCAAGCGATGGCGACCATCGCGGCCTGACCGATCCGTCGCAGGCAATCGGGCTTCAGACCCGCATCACCATCTACGAAGGCCGCCCGATCCAGGCCAGCCTGTTGCAAGCACCGATCCTGGTCAATCGTAACCAGCTGGTCCGGCTTGATTTTCAGAAAGGCACCCTGCGCATCGCCACCAATGGCCGCAGCCTTGACCAGGGTGCCGCGGGCGATCTGGTCCGCGTCATGAACCTTGGTTCGCGATCCACCATCACCGCGCGGGTCAACTCCGACGGCACGCTTAGCGTCGCGCATTAGATTGCAAGGACATCTCATGAAAGCCCCCCAACTTCTTTGCCTTATCCTTGCCGTGACCGCCTGCGAGCGTGCCGATCATCTGGGCCGACCACCCACCCTGACCGACCCACGCGCCAGCGAGGAATTCACCGCGATGATCAACCCGCCATTGGAAATTCCGGTCGATTCCGGCCGACCCGAAGCCGCCGCTTCGCTTTGGGCGGGGGCGCATTCCTCGCTGGTCAGCGACCGCCGGGCAGCCGCGCGGGGTGACATCCTGACGGTCGTCATCGAAATCGATGACCGTGCGGAAATCAGCAACAGCTCCGACCGCTCGCGGGCGGCGGGTGAAAACCTGTCGATCCCGCAGATGGTCGGCATTCCACAACGGCTTGCCGACAAGCTGCCCGCCGGTGCCGGATTCGATGAGCTGGCGGATGCCAAATCTTCCTCCAGCTACAAGGGCGAGGGCAGCATTTCGCGTCGTGACAAGCTGACCCTGCGCGTGGCGGCCACGGTCATCGACTCGCTGCCCAACGGGACTTTGCAGATCGAAGGTACGCAAGAGGTGCGCGTGAACTACGAACTGCGCGAACTGACCGTCAGCGGCTTCGTGCGACCCGCCGATATCGACCGGCAGAACGAGATCGCCTATGACCGCATTGCCGGTGCGCGCATCTCTTATGGCGGGCGTGGCCAGATCACCGATGTCCAGCAGCCGCGCTATGGCCAGCAGGTCGCCGATATCCTGCTGCCCTACTAAGGACGCGGACAGATGAAGAAGATCCTTACACTGGTTCTGCCCCTGATCGCGCTGCTTGGCGGCGCGTTCGCGGGCGACATGCTGCGCAGCGATGCGGCCCCGACAGGCGCGGATCATGCCGACGATGCCGCACATGCCGAAAGCCCGCCCAAGGACAAGCCCGCAGACCACGCCAAGGACGATCATGGCGAAGCTGCAAAGACCGCCGCAGCGGTTTTCAGCTTTCCCGGTCAGTTCTTCGTCCCGCTGGCGCGCAATGGCGACATGGGCGCGATGATGATCCTGACGCTGTCGCTGGAAACGACGGAAGATCAGCTGCAGATGCTGCAAACGCGCGAACACAGATTGCGCGATGCGCTGCTGCGCCAATTGCTGATCGCCGCAAATACCGGGGCCTTCGATGGCAATTACACGACCGAGGCACGACTGCTGCCCTTGCGGGAAAGCCTGCTGACCGCAGCCGCCCCGATCGGGGATGACAAGATCAGCGCCGTCCTGATCGAGGCAATTGCACGTCAGGGCGGTTAGCGCCTTGGCGGTTGCGTGGTCCGGTCGAAGCAGGCAGAACGTGCCGCGCAATAACCGGATCTGCCCCACGCCATGCCCTCATCCACGGTCGTCATCCTTCTTGCCAGCTATAATGGTGCGGCGTTCCTGCCCGCGCAGTTGGACAGCATCGCGGCGCAAAGCCATCGCGATTGGCGCCTGATCGTATCGGACGACGGTTCAAGCGATGCGACACGGCAGATCGTGGGGGACTTCGCCGCGCGCTATGCCGCCGGTCAGGTGACAGTGATCGACGGGCCACGTCAGGGCGCGACGCGAAATTTCCTGCATCTGGTCGAACAGGCCCCGCGGGGACCGGCGCTGGCCTTCTGCGATCAGGACGATGTCTGGTATCCTGAAAAGCTGGCGCGCGCGATGGCTGCAATCGCCCCGCATGATGGCCCCGCGCATTATGCCGCCCGTACCATCATCTGCGCCGAGGACCTGACCGAATTGACGCCGTCGCGCCGCTTTTCCCGTCCCTTCGGATTTCGGAACGCCCTGATTCAGGCCTGCATGGCGGGAAACACCGCGGTGTTCAATCCGGCCGCCGCGGCGATCCTGCAGCAGGGCGTGGGCGCGGCGATCGCGGCGGGGATCGAATCGCATGACTGGTGGGCCTATCAGCTGATTTCGGGCGCGGGTGGCCTGCCGATTCACGACCCCGAACCGGTGCTGTCCTACCGTCAGCACGGCCGCAGCGAGATGGGCCGCAACGACACCCCGCGCGCCATGGCCAAACGTCTGGGCCAGTTGTTTCAGGGCGATTACGGCAGTTGGTTGCAGGCCAATCACCGGGCGCTGGACCAGTCCCGTCACTTGTTGACCGCCGGGAACCGCGACCTTCTGGACCGGATGCAGGACGCCCTGCACAAACCCGGTCCCCTGGCCGCCGCGATGTTGGGACGACTTGGTCTGTATCGCCATACGCCGGCCGGCACGGCGGCCTTCTATGCCGCCGCACTTGCCGGGCGCCTGCGGCCCTAGTTCAGCAGTCGCAGCAAGTAGTCGCCATAGGCGTTCTTTGAAAACTTGGCGGCGCGTGCCCGCAGGTCATCGGCGCTGATCCAGCCCGCATCATAGGCGATTTCCTCGGGGCAGCCGGTCTGCAAACCCTGACGGTTTTCCAACGTCCGCACAAAGTTTCCGGCGTCCAGCAGGCTGGCATGCGTGCCCGTATCCAGCCAGGCAAAGCCGCGCCCCATGCGTTCGACCGTCAGGCTGCCATCGGCCAGGTAGCTTTCCAGAAGGCTTGTGATCTCCAGCTCTCCGCGGTCGGAAGGCTTGACCTGGGCGGCCCGCTGCGGCGCGGTTCCGTCAAGGAAATACAGCCCGGTCACGGCATAATCCGACGGCGGCACCTTGGGCTTTTCGACGATCTGAACCGCCGTGCCATCCGCATCGAAGCCGACGACGCCATATCGCTCGGGGTCGGACACACGATAGCCAAAGACCGTGCCACCTGTCTGCCGCTGATCCGCCGCCTGCAGAAGAACCGGAAGGCCATGCCCGAAAAAGATGTTGTCGCCCAGAACCATGGCCGAGGGCGCACCGTCCAGAAAATCCTCGGCCAGAAGATAGGCCTGTGCCAGCCCGTCGGGCGAGGGCTGCACGATCCATTCGAACCGCAGGCCCCATTGGCCGCCATCGCCCAGCAGCCGCTTGAACTGTTCCTGATCCTCGGGGGTGGTGATGATCGCGATCTCGCGGATCCCGGCCAGCATCAGCACCGTGATCGGGTAATAGATCATTGGCTTGTCATACAGCGGCAGCAACTGTTTCGAAACGCCCATCGTGATCGGATAAAGCCGCGTCCCCGAGCCTCCGGCCAGAATGATCCCCTTGCGCTGTGTCATGCCCCTACCCCTGCATCCCTGATGACCTTGGCCAAGCCCTTGCGCCAATCGGGGCGCGAAATTCCGAAGTCGTCCTTGATCCGACTGCAATCCAGCCGTGAATTCGCCGGACGCCGCGCGGGCGTCGGATAGCCCGAGGACGGAATATCCACGACCTCGGGCGACAGACCGGCCTGCGCAAAGATCCGGCGCGCGAAATCTGCCCAGGACAGATCGGGCGCGCCGGAAAAATGATAGATGCCCCCCGGACGGTCGGGCTGGGCCAGCATGGTCCGGGCGATGACCAGAAGCGCCTGCGCGATATCCACAGCCGGGGTCGGGCCGCCGATCTGGTCGGCCACGATGGTCAGCCGGTCACGCTCGGCCCCCAGTCGCAGCATCGTCTTGACGAAATTCGCCCCGAATGCCGAAAATACCCACGAGGTCCGCAGGATCACATGACGCGCCCCCGACGCCGCGATTGCCGCCTCGCCCGCCAGCTTGGTGGCGCCATAGACGCCAAGGGGGCCGGTCGGGCAGGTTTCGTCACGCGGCTGATCGCCACTGCCATCGAACACGTAATCGGTCGAGACATGCAGCAGCGGGATCCCGAGTTCGGCACAGGCATGGGCCATGGCGGCGGGCGCATCCGCATTGACCAGCCGTGCGATGTCGGGCTGTTCCTCGGCGCGATCGACGGCGGTATAGGCGGCAGCGTTGATCACGATCTGCGGGCGATGGTCGCGGATCGCCTTGGCACAGCTTTCGGGATCGCTCAGATCGGCCTGCGACCGCCCCAGAAACACGGCATCGGGGGCCAGCAGGCGCAGTTCGCGGGCCAGCTGCCCGGTTTCACCGAAAACCAGCATCAGCCTGTCCCCAACCGCTTGCCCACACCGTCGCGGTTCAGCAACGGCTGCCACCAATCGCGATTGCCCAGATACCATTCCACGGTCCGGCGCAGCCCTTCCTCGACGGTCAGCGAAGGGCGCCAACCCAGTTCGTCGCGGATGCGCGTCGGGTCGATGGCATAGCGGCGATCATGGCCCGGACGGTCGGGCACGAAGCTGATCAGCCGGTCATGCGGCGCGCCCTGCGGCGACAATTGATCCATATGGGCGCAGATGGTGCGCACCAGGTCGATATTCGTCGCCTCGTTCTCGCCCCCGATATTATAGCTGCGCCCGACCTGCCCCTGCTGCAGCACCAGCAGCAGCGCATCGGCGTGATCCTCGACATACAGCCAATCGCGGATATTGCCGCCATCGCCGTAAACCGGGATCTGTTCACCGGCCAGCGCCTTAAGGATGACGACCGGCACCAGCTTTTCGGGGAAGTGATAGGGTCCGTAATTGTTGGAGCAATTGGTCAGGACGACCGGCAGGCCATAGGTTTCGTGCCAGGCCCGGACCAGATGGTCCGAACCCGCCTTGCTGGCGGAATAGGGGCTGCGCGGGTCATAGGGCGTGGTTTCGGTGAACTGCCCGGTCTCACCCAGACTGCCGAAGACCTCATCGGTCGAGATGTGGTGGAAGCGAAACCCTTCGGGGCGGCCCTTGGCGATCCAGTGGCTGCGGGCAGCCTCCAACAGGTTGAACGTGCCGATGACATTGGTTTCGACAAAGGCCGCGGGGCCGTCGATGGACCGGTCGACATGGCTTTCGGCGGCCAGATGCATCACTGCATCGGGGCTGTGTTCGGCAAAGACACGGTCCAGCGCCGCGCGGTCGCGAATATCGACCTGCTCGAAGGCATAATCGGGGCTGTCGGCGACCGCGGCGACATTCGCCAGATTGGCCGCATAGGTCAGCGCGTCCAGATTGACGACCTGATGGCCACGCGAAATCGCCAGCCTGACAACGGCAGAGCCGATGAACCCGGCGCCGCCGGTCACAAGAATTTTCATGCCGCACCCTTCGCGGTAAATGGTGAAACCCAATCGTCGAAGGCGGGGGCGGCAAGGTCCTTGTCGGACAGCAGCGGATCGCTGACGCCCCAGTCGATGCCCAGGCTGTCCCAGCGCACGGCACCGTCGCTGGCGGCATCGTAATGCGCGGTGCATTTATAGACGATCTCGGTATCGGGTTCGCGGGTCACGAAACCATGCAGGAACCCGGCAGGGATCCACAGCTGTCGCCCGTTTTCAAAGCTCAGCTCGGTGCCGTACCACTGGCCATAGGTCGCGCTGCCCTGCCGCGCATCGACCGCCACGTCCCACAACGCCCCGCGACCGCAGCGCACCAGTTTGCCCTGTGCATGGGGCGGCGACTGATAATGCAGCCCACGCAGCGTGCCGACCTTGCCGGACATGGAATGATTGTCCTGCACGAAGTCCGGCAGGTGGACACCCGCCTGTTCCAGCTTTGCCCGGTTCCAGCTTTCGGAAAAGAAGCCACGCGAATCGCCATGTCGGGCGGGCGTGATCACAAGCACTTCTGGAAGTGATGTGGTCTCGATCTGCATAAGAGGTCACCCAAAACAATCTACCTGTCGGGGTATAGGCAAGACGATGGGCGAAGTCACGCAGCGTCCCCCCAATTCGTTAGGCGAAACTTTACCTATCCCGGCTATCCAATCTGGAAGCGCGCGGCCGGTTCATGGCAATTGCACATATTCAGATCGGACATTGTCATGAGCCACCAGACCAATTTGCAGATCGCGCGATACCTGACCACAGGTTTTTACGAAGATACCGGGCGTCCGGCCTCCAGCTTTCCGATATCAAGCACGGGCATGCTGACGGTGTTCGAAACGCTGGCCAGCCCCGCCGTGGCCCGGCTGGCCGACTACGCATTGTCGGCCTGGACCTCGGTCAGCGGGATCGGGTTTCGTCAGAACGGCACGAACCAGAACCACGACATCAAACTGCAGGACAGTGCGTCGGGCGCGTGGTCGCAGACATGGTATCTGGGCAACGGCGATTCGACGAAATCGGTGGTGAATGTCAGCCAGGACTGGTCCGCGACCTACGGAACGCAGCTGATCAGCTATACGACGCAGACCTGGATCCACGAAATCGGGCACGCGCTGGGTCTGGGTCATTCCGGTCCCTATAACGGCAGCGCCAGCATTGCTGACGCCGTCTTGCAGCAGGACAGCTGGCAGCGCACGGTGATGTCCTATTTCGCGCCGTGGGAAAATCCATCGGTCAACGCCGATGCCAGCTATGTGCTGACGCCGATGCCCGCCGATATCGTCGCGGTTCATTCCCTTTACGGCACACCCAGCGGGATCCGCACCGGAGCCGATGTCTATGGCTATGACGGCACCGCGTCCGGGGCCTACGCGGCCATCACCACCCTTCTGGAGAATAGCGCATCGGTGCGCCCGTTTTTCTTCACCATCTTCGATCAGGGCGGGCGCGACACGATCAACATGTCGCAAGACGGGCGCAGCCAGACCGTCAACCTGCGCCCCGACACGTTTTCCAGCGTTCTGGGCGGCACCAACAATATGGGCATCGCGCATGAAACCCTGATCGAGAATTATGTCGCCGGCAGCGGCGCGGATCGCGTGGGCGGCAACTGGCTCGCGAACGATATCCGCGGCCTTGGCGGCAACGACCGGCTGGACGGTCGCTGGGGCAATGATGTGCTGCGCGGCGATCTGGGCAATGACACGCTGCTGGGCGGGCGCGGGAATGATCGCCTGTGGGGCAACCAGAACAGTGACCGCCTGTTCGGCGGCGATGGCGATGACAGCCTGGATGGCGGCATTGGCAATGACACGCTGGAAGGCCAGAACGGTGCTGACCGCCTGTTCGGCGCCGATGGCCGTGACACGCTGATTGGCGGGCATGGCTGGGACAAGCTGTTCGGCGGCGCCGGCGACGACCGCCTGATCGGCGGCAGCTATTCAGACGGGCTTTGGGGGGGCGCGGGGGCCGACCAGTTCGTCTTTGGCTGGGCGGCGAATTCGGACACGAGCCGCGACCGCGTCTGGGATTTCCGGGCCGGGGTCGATCATATCGACCTGCGCGGTATGGGCCTGAACTTCATCGGTCGGCGCGGCTTTGATGGCTCTGACGCCGTGCTGCGCAAATGGACCGACGAATACGGCACACATCTGACCGCGGATCGCGACGGCGACCGGGACGCGGATTTCCACCTTGTCCTGCGCGGCATATCGGATGTCGCCGCCGACGATCTGTGGCTATAGCGCCAGGATCGGAACCCGCCGCGACCACATAGCGTTGATCATCCGAACACCCATACGAGGTTCAGATGCTACGCCACATCGTCCTTAGCGCGACCCTTCTGGCGGGGCCGGCATTTTCGCAGGAAGCGCCCGCAACCTCGCCCGATTGCGACGCCGCCAGCATGGCACAGCCCGCCTCGGACGCCAGCCCCGAGGCTGACCGCGCCGTGGAGGGCAATACCGGTTGGAGCGGCGGCACCGGCGGTTCCTTCATAGGCACCAATTCGCAGGGCTCTGTCTCGCATGTGACCTGGCATCCGCCGACGGCCCGTGGGCTGGATCTGTCCGGCACGCCCGAAAACTGGCCCGATCCTGCCGGTGGCCGCTGCTAGATCTGCGATGTCGCGCCCTGAAGGCCGGCGCCTGACCCCAACCGGACGCGGTGAAAGGGCGATGGTGTCGCCCCGCCCGCCCCTACGGCTGCCCGAACACCTCTGACGCGATCGCCTGTGCGAAGTGACGGTCCAGCCCCCGCCGGTTGAGCAAGCGGTACCAGAACGCGCCGTGGACAAGTCCCGAGATCAGTTCGGCATCCCGCCCTGACGAAAGCTCTCCGCGCGTCTGGGCCTGTCGCAGCAGGTCCGTGATCATCTGTTCACGCGGCAGAATGAACCTTGCTGCAAATTTTTCCTGAAATGCCGCATCCTGCTGGGCTGCGGCGATCAGGGCGCGCAAGACATCCCCATTCACCAGTAGATGGTCGAACACATTGGCCAGAAACTCTTCCAGCAACTCGCGGCAGGGCCGCGGATCGTCCAGACGCGGGGCCGCCGCGTAGCTTTGCGTTTCTTCCAGCACGGCATCCAGCACAAGATCCGCCTTCGTATCCCAGCGATTGTATAGCGTCTGCCGCGCCACACCGGCCTGTTTGACGATTGCCGCGATCGAGACCCTTTCGTAGCCATTCTCGCGGACAAGCCGCAACGCGGCCGCCCGCAGATCCAGACTGGCCTGCGCGTTCACCGGCCGTCCGCTGACATTCTTCGTGGTCATGCACAGCACCTGTTCATCAATGCACTCTGGCCCTTCCTTTACATTAAAGACGGCAGTCCATTAATTTAATGGACCAAAGTCCACTAACGCTATCGGATTGATGATGCCCCAATTTTCTCCAACCCCCAAACACGCCGCCACCATCACGGCGACCCTGGGCCTGCTGTCGCTGTTTCCCCCGCTGGCGACGGACATGTATCTTGCCGCGCTTGGGGACCTGGCCCTTTCGATGAGGGCCACACATACAGCGGCCGAGTTTTCCCTGTCGATCTTCTTTCTTGGCCTGTGCCTGGGGCAGCTTCTGCTTGGCCCGCTGACCGATAGCTACGGTCGAAAAGCCCCGCTTCTGATCGGGATCGCGATCTTTGGCGCAACCTCGGTCGCTTTGCTGCTGGTCGATGACATCGCCTGGTTCAATGCGCTGCGTTTTCTTCAGGCCATCGGCGCAAGCGCCGGCATGGTCGTGGGGCGCGCTGTCGTGAAGGATCTGTATGACGGGCGTCGTGCGGCGCAGGTGATGACCGTTCTTGTGATGCTGCTGACGATCGGCCCGATCGCGTCGCCGACACTGGGCAGCATCCTTCTTGAGGCTTTCGGGTGGCGCTCGATCTTTGCGACGATGGCTGTCATCAGCGTGCTGGCCTTTGGCCTGTCGCTGATCGTGCTGCCCGAAACCCTTCCGGCTGGCGACCGCAAGGCGCAGCCCCTTGCCAATGGTTTGCGGGCCGCGGCCGCGCTGTTGTCGCAGCGCAGTTTCGTGGGCATGGCGCTTGTCTCGGGCCTGGTGCAGGGCGGCATGTTCGCGTTCATCACGGGATCCTCCGCGGTGTTTCAGGGGATCTTCGGGCTTGGCTCACTTCAGTTCGGCGTCACCTTCGCCCTTATCGCCGCCGCATTGGTGATTTTCGGCAAGCTCAACGGCGCCCTGCTGAACCGTTTCAGCCCTAGACAGATCGTCACGGCGGGCCTGCCCCTGTTCCTTGCCGCGACCCTGATCCTGACATTGACGTCCGGAACGCAAAGCCTGTGGGTGTTCGCCGTTCCGCTTTGGCTGTCGATCGGCATGGTCGGGCTGCTTTCGGCCAATGCGATGTCGATGACGATGGAGCTTTCGGGCAAGGATGCCGGCATGGGATCGGCATTGCTTGGCGCCAGCCAGTTCGCGATCGCCTTTACGGTCTCTTCCTGCGTTGCGCTTGGGGCCAAGGAAACCGCGCTGCCCATGACCCTTGGCCTGCTGGTGCCCGCCTGCGCTGCGACACTACTGTTCCAGACACTGCGCGAACGCATCCGGCCCGCGACCGTGTAGGGCGGCAGTCCGCGATCCTCCAGCTTTCAGACCAGCGCGTTCGGGGACCAGAAACAAGAAAACCCCTGAAACTCAATTGTTGTTGAGTTTCAGGGGTTTGCTATGGTGCCCAGGAGAGGACTCGAACCTCCACGCCTTGCGGCACACGGACCTGAACCGTGCGCGTCTACCAATTCCGCCACCTGGGCAGGTGGTGTGAGGCGGGTCTCTAAAGGCAGTTCAGGGGGCCGTCAATGGCGATTTCAGAAAAAATCGCATTCGGGCGAAAATTTCTTTCCTGGGGGTCGGGACATCCTGTCGCGGCGCGCCGAAGCGCCCCCGCTTCACCTTGCCCGACCGGCTGGGCTTGGGTAATGATCGCCCGCAACAGTGGGCACGAAGGAGGCGCAGAGCCGATGGCGAAACTGGTCACGATCTTTGGCGGCTCGGGATTTGTCGGACGGCAGGTCACGCAGCTGATGGCCAAGCGGGGCTGGCGCGTCCGCGTCGCCGTGCGCCGCCCGGACGAAGCCCTGTTCACCCGCACCTATGGCGCGGTCGGCCAGGTGGTTCCGGTGCTGTGCAACATCCGCGACGAAGCCTCGGTCCGCGCCGCGATGTCCGAGGCCGACGCCGTCGTGAACTGCGTCAATATTACGAACCCAGAAGGCAAAAGCACCTTCAGCAGCGTCTTTGAAGAAGGGGCCGCGATCATTGCGCGCCTGTCGGCCGAAATGGATGTCGCGCAGATCGTCCACATTTCGGGGATCGGGGTCGATCCCGATTCTGACAGCAAATATGTCGCCGCCAAGGCCCGCGGCGAACGCGCCGTGCTGACGGCGCGCCCGGACGCGATCGTGCTGCGCCCGTCGGTGATCTTCGGAACCGGCGACAGCTTTTTCAACCGTTTCGCCAGCATGGCGCGATTCGGTCCGGTGATGCCGATTTCGGGCGCATCGACCAGAATGCAGCCGGTGCATGTGGATGACGTGGCCCTTGCCGCCGCCAAGGGGGCCTGCGGCGAGGTTCCGCCGGGCATCTACGAACTGGGCGGCCCCGAGGTGATGACCCTGCGCGAAATCATCGCCCTGGTGCTGAAAACCATCCATCGCCGCCGCCTGATCGCGAACATGCCGTTCTGGATGGCGGGAATCGGTGCGGGCGTACTGGACGGCGCAAGCTATGTGACCGGCGGCCTGTTCACGAACCGCATTCTCAGCCGGGATCAACTTGCGCTGCTGCGGGAAGACAATGTCGTCTCGGACGGGGCCAAGGGCTTTGCCGATCTGGGCATCCAGCCGACCGCGCCCGAGGCGGTACTGGAACAATATCTGTGGCGCTTCCGCCCGTCGGGGCAATATGACGCCATCAAGGATTCGGCCAAGAACCTGCGCAATCACTGATGCCCCACAACACCATCGTCGCCGCGGTCCTCGGACTTCTTGAGGGCCTGACCGAGTTCATCCCGGTCTCATCGACCGGTCACGTCCTGCTGGCCGGCCATTTCCTGAACTTCCATTCGCCCGGTCGCGCCTTCGAGGTCGTGATTCAGCTGGGGGCGGTGCTGGCCATTCTTGGCGTCTATGCCACGCGGCTATGGGGCATCTTCTCGACCGCCCCGCATGATGCGCAATCGCGGCGCTTCATCCTGGCGGTGCTGCTGGCATTTCTGCCGGCGGTGGTGATCGGCGTGATGGCCCATGACATCATCAAGACGGTCCTGTTCGAAACCCCGCTGCTGATCGCCGTGATGCTGATCCTGGGCGGGATCGTGATTCTGTTCGTGGACCGCATGGCCACAAACCCGCGCTATGACCGGGCCGAGGATTTTCCGCTGTCCATGGCGTTCAAGATCGGCGTAATCCAGTGCCTTGCGATGATTCCCGGCGTCTCGCGATCGGGCTCGACCATCGTGGGCGCGTTGCTGCTGGGCGCGGACAAACGCTCGGCGGCAGAGTTTTCGTTCTTTCTGTCGATGCCAACGATGCTGGGGGCCTTCGTCTACGATCTCTACAAGAATCGCGATGTGCTGGACGCCGCGGCGCTTGGCGATATCGCGGTGGGATTCGTCTGCGCCTTCATCACCGCGATCTTCGTCGTGCGCTGGCTTTTGGGCTATGTCTCGCAAAAGGGTTATGCGCTTTTCGGTTGGTGGCGTATCATCGTCGGGACGGTCGCGCTGATCGCGCTTTTCGCCACTACGTAACACATACTGACCTATTTTGACCAGATTCATCGCCGCCCCACCCATCAAGGCGGCGAAAATCGCAATTTAGGTCAGCACTACTGACTTTTCATTCCCTGCGCCTTGGTTTATCGCAACTGCGGGAGTTCCTGACAGTTGGAAGGTGCGCAGCTATGGCCACGCAAAAAATGCTGAAATTCGTCTCGACGCCGCGCGAGATGCCGGAAAAACGCAGCGCAGCTGAGCGGAGCGAGGACTTCCACGAGATCTATCGCGAATTCGCGGCGCAAAAGGCGGCCGAACAGGCCGGACGTTGCAGCCAGTGCGGTGTGCCCTATTGCCAGACGCATTGCCCGCTGCACAACAACATCCCCGACTGGCTGCGCCTGACCGCCGAAGGCCGCCTGGAAGAGGCGTATCGCGTCAGCCAATCGACCAACACCTTCCCGGAAATCTGTGGCCGCATCTGCCCGCAGGACCGCCTGTGCGAGGGCAATTGCGTCATCGAACAGTCGGGCCACGGCACTGTCACCATCGGCGCGGTCGAAAAATACATCACCGATACCGCATGGGAAAACGGCTGGGTCACGCCCCGCGCACCGGTGCAGGAACGTTCGGAATCGGTGGGGATCATCGGTGCCGGCCCCGGCGGCCTTGCGGCGGCGGACATGCTGCGCAAGCAGGGCTTTCAGGTCACGATCTATGACCGCTATGACCGCGCGGGCGGGTTGCTGACCTATGGCATCCCCGGATTCAAGCTGGAAAAAGACGTGGTCATGCGCCGCAACAAGCTGCTGGAAGACGGCGGCGTCGAATTCGTGCTGAACTGCAATGTCGGCGAGGATATCAGCTTTGACGCGATCCGCGGCAAGCATGATGCTGTGCTGATCGCCACCGGCGTCTACAAGACCCGCGATCTGGAACTGGACAATGCCGATGCCGGCGGCGTCGTGCGCGCCATCGACTATCTGACCGCCAGCAACAAGGTCGATTTCGGCGATGACGTTCCCGATTACGAGGACGGCGAACTGAACGCCAATGGCAAGCGTGTCGTTGTCATCGGCGGCGGCGACACCGCCATGGACTGCGTCCGCACCGCCATCCGTCAGGGCGCGCAGTCGGTCAAATGCCTGTATCGCCGCGACCGCGCCAACATGCCCGGCTCGCAACGCGAAGTGCAGAACGCCGAAGAGGAAGGCGTCGAATTCGTCTGGCTGTCGGCCCCCGGCTCGTTCAGCGGCCATGTCACCGGCGAGGCTGCCGTCGCGCAGGAAGCCGATGTCGATGGCGTCGATCAGGTTGCCAGCGTGCGCATCCAGAAGATGCGTTTGGGCGCGCCCGATGTCAGCGGTCGCCAGTCGCCCGAACTGATCGAGGGCGCGGATTACGACGAACCCGCCGATCTGGTGATCAAGGCGCTTGGCTTCGAACCCGAAGACCTGCCCAAGCTGTGGGGCGTCGATGGGCTGGAGGTCACCCGCTGGGGCACCGTCAAGGCAGACTTCCAGACCCACCAGACCTCGATTCCGGGCGTCTATGCGGTGGGCGACATCGTGCGCGGCGCAAGCCTGGTCGTCTGGGCGATCCGCGATGGCCGCGAGGCCGCCGAATCGATCGCCAATTTCCTGACCGGCGATGCCCGCGTCGCGGCGCAGTAACCGGGGTCCGCGATGATCCATCCTGCACCCCGCTCCCCCGCTCAGGCCCGCGCCCTGCCCCGGCAGGATGCGCGTCCCGTGGCGTTTGGGCTGCTTGCCGCAGCGGCGGCACTGCTGATCGCGCTGCCGCTTTCGGCCGGAACGTTCAAGCCGCCGCAGGGCTGCAATCTGGAACTGACCGCCCAGAATCGCGGCTGTTCGGTCACGCAATATTACCGCTGCGAGATCGACCCCAAGGGCCACCAGCACAGCGCCATCTTCACCCGTGAGGGCATGACCCATCTGTCGCTGATCGACAGCGAGACCCGCTGGATCGAAAGCACAGACCCCAATACCGGCGTGCGCGATCTGCTGGTCTCGGATTCCCCCGATCACGCCAGCTTTTCCACGCTGATGGCCGAGGGGCGCGACGATTTCGATTTCTGGACCGTGTCCAACACGGGCGAGCGTCTGCGCCATGTCGGCCATGACGAACTGACCGGCAAGACCGTCGATATCGACGGGGTCCAGCTGGAGGAAACCCGGTTCGAACTGACCACCTTTGACGACGCCGGCGAAGAATTGATCCGCCGCACCGGTCAGCAATTCGTCAGCCGCGCGATGCGGCGCTTTTACGGCGGGGTCGAAAGTCAAAGCGACTGGACCGGCATCCGCAAGAACACCGATGACAGCCCCGTCCTTTTCAGCTTTCCCGGCGAAAAGGGCTTTGGCGACACGACACCACAATTCGACTGCGATCAGCTGATGACGCAGCTTCAGCTTGAAAGGGCCCAGCTATGAGCAAGGATTGGCAAGCACAGGAACAGGCCCGCCGCGACTGGATGGCCGAAAACAGCCTGTATCGGCATGATGACGAACATTCCTCGTGCGGCGTGGGCTTTGTCGTCGATCTGGACGGCAAACCCAGCCGTCAGGTCGTGCAGAACGGCATCGACGCGCTGAAGGCGATCTGGCATCGAGGTGCGGTGGACGCAGATGGCAAGACCGGCGATGGCGCCGGCATCCATGTGCAGATCCCGGTTCCGTTCTTCTACGACCAGATCCGCCGCACCGGGCACGAGCCCGACAAGGACAAGCTGATCGCGGTCGGTCAGGTGTTCCTGCCGCGCACCAATTTCGCCCAGCAGGAAACCTGCCGGACCATCGTGGAATCCGAAGTTCTGCGCATGGGCCACTATATCTATGGCTGGCGTCACGTGCCGGTGAACACCGCCGTTCTGGGCGACAAGGCCAATGCCACCCGCCCGGAAATCGAACAGATCCTGATCCGGTGCGAAAAGGATATCGATCAGGTCCAGTTCGAACGCGAACTGTACATCATCCGCCGCCGGATCGAGAAAGCCGCCGCAGCGGCCCAGGTCACGCAGCTGTATTTTTGTTCGCTGTCCTGCCGCAGCATCATCTACAAGGGCATGATGCTGGCCGAACAGGTCGCCGAATTCTATCCCGACCTGAAGGACGAGCGTTTCGAATCCGCCTTCGCCATCTATCACCAGCGCTATTCGACCAACACCTTCCCGCAATGGTGGCTGGCCCAGCCGTTCCGCATGCTGGCCCATAACGGCGAAATCAACACGCTGAAGGGCAACCTGAACTGGCTGAAAAGCCATGAAATCCGCATGGCCAGCAACGCCTTTGGCGACATGGCCGAAGACATCAAGCCGATCGTGCCGGGCGGCAGCTCGGACTCGGCGGCGCTGGATGCGGTGTTCGAGGTTCTGGTCCGCTCGGGGCGCAGCGCACCGATGACCAAGACCATGCTGGTCCCGGAAAGCTGGTCCAAGGCCACGACCGACATGCCCAAGGCATGGGCCGACATGTACGCCTATTGCAACGCCGTGATGGAGCCCTGGGACGGCCCCGCCGCGCTGGCCATGACCGACGGTCGCTGGGTCTGCGGTGGACTGGATCGCAACGGCCTGCGTCCGATGCGCTATGTCGTCACCGGCGACAACCTGCTGATCGCGGGGTCCGAGGTGGGCATGGTACCGATCAACGAATCCACGGTGCGCGAAAAGGGCGCGCTTGGGCCGGGTCAGATGATCGCGGTCGATATGTGGGACGGCAAGCTGTACCACGACAGCGAGATCAAGAACCGTCTGGCCGACAGCCAGCCCTTTGGCGAATGGATCGAGAAGGTCACTGACCTGAACGACATCATGCGCGATCTGCCCGAAACCTCGACGTTCAGCGGCGACGAACTGCGCCGCCGACAGACCGCCGCGGGCTATACGCTGGAAGAACTGGAACATGTCCTTGCGCCAATGGCCGAGGATGGCAAGGAAGCCATCGCCTCGATGGGGGACGACACGCCGCCGGCGGTGCTGTCGAACCAGTATCGCCCGATGAGCCACTTCTTCCGCCAGAATTTCAGCCAGGTGACCAACCCGCCGATCGACAGCCTGCGCGAAACCCGCGTGATGTCGCTGAAAACGCGGTTCGGCAACCTCAAGAACGTGCTGGACGAAAGCAGCGCCCAGACCGAGATCCTGATCCTGGAAAGCCCGTTCATCGCCAATGGCGAATATGGCGAGATGTGCAAGATGTTCGGTGATTCCGTCACCTTCATCGACTGTACCTTTGCCGTCGATTCGGGCTCCGAGGCGCTGGCCGAGGGTCTGGCCCGCATCCGCGCCGAAGCCGAGGATGCCGTGCGTTCGGGCGCGGGTCATCTGGTGCTGACCGACGAAGGTCAGGGCACCAACCGCGTCGGCATGCCGATGATCCTGGCCACCAGCGCCGTCCATAGCTGGCTGACCCGCAAGGGCCTGCGGACCTTCTGCTCGATCAATGTGCGCAGCGCCGAATGCATCGACCCGCATTACTTTGCCGTGCTGATCGGCAGCGGTGCGACGACGGTGAACCCCTATCTGGCGCAGGATTCGATCCAGGACCGCATCGACCGCGGCCTGCTGACCGGCACCCTGATCGAAAACATGCGCCGCTATCGCGATGCCATCGATGCCGGGCTGCTGAAGATCATGGCCAAGATGGGCATTTCGGTCCTGTCCTCGTATCGGGGCGGCCTGAACTTCGAGGCTGTCGGCCTGTCGCGCGCCATGGTGGCCGAGTATTTCCCCGGCATGCACAGCCGCATCAGCGGCATCGGCCTGCACGGGCTTCAGGACAAGGTGAAGGACATCCACGCCAAGGGCTGGTCGGGCGAGAATGCCGATCTGCTGCCGGTGGGTGGGTTCTACAAGCTGCGCCGCTCGGGCGAAAAGCACGCCTGGGAAGCCAACACGATGAAATTGCTGCAGATGGCTTGCGACAAGGCAAGCTATGACATCTGGAAGCAGTTCTCGAAAACCATGCGGGCGAACCCGCCGATCCATATTCGCGACCTTCTTGACATCAAGCCGCTTGGCAAGCCGGTGCCGATCGAGGAAGTGGAATCGATCACCTCGATCCGCAAGCGTTTCGTGACGCCGGGCATGTCGCTGGGGGCGCTGTCGCCCGAGGCGCATATGACGCTGAACATCGCGATGAACCGCATCGGCGCGAAATCCGACAGCGGCGAGGGCGGTGAAGATCCGGCCCACAGCCACCCGCTGCCCAATGGCGACAACCCCTGCGCCAAGATCAAGCAGGTCGCATCGGGTCGTTTCGGCGTCACCGCCGAATATCTGAACGCCTGCGAGGAACTGGAAATCAAGGTCGCGCAGGGCGCCAAGCCCGGCGAGGGTGGCCAGCTGCCCGGCATGAAGGTGACCAAGCTGATCGCCCGCCTGCGCCACTCGACGCAGGGCGTGACGCTGATCTCGCCGCCGCCGCACCACGATATCTACTCGATCGAGGATCTGGCGCAGCTGATCTACGACCTCAAGCAGATCAACCCGCGCGCCAAGATCACCGTCAAGCTGGTCGCATCCAGCGGCGTCGGCACGATCGCGGCGGGTGTGGCCAAGGCCAAGGCCGACGTGATCCTGATCTCGGGCCATAATGGTGGCACTGGCGCGTCGCCCGCGACATCGGTGAAATTCGCGGGGCTGCCGTGGGAAATGGGCCTGACCGAGGCGCATCAGGTTCTGGCGATGAACCGTCTGCGCGAACGCGTCACGTTGCGCACCGATGGCGGTCTGCGCACCGGTCGCGACATCGTCATGGCCGCGATGATGGGGGCCGAGGAATACGGCATCGGCACCGCCGCGCTTATCGCGATGGGCTGCATCATGGTGCGCCAGTGTCAGTCGAACACCTGCCCCGTGGGCGTCTGCACGCAGGATGAAAAGCTGCGCGCGATGTTCACCGGCAGCGCCGACAAGGTCGTGAACCTGATCACCTTCTATGCCCAGGAAGTGCGCGAGATCCTGGCCTCGATCGGGGCGCGCAGCCTTGACGAGGTGATCGGCCGCGCCGACCTGCTGACCCAGGTCAGCCGTGGCGCCGCGCATCTGGACGATCTGGACCTGAACCCGCTGCTGATCACCGTCGATGGCTGGGACAAGATCGTCTATGACCGTTCGAAGCCGCGCAATGCGGTGATGGACACGCTGGACGCGGAAATCATCCGCGACGCCGAGCGATTCTTCAGCGATGGCGAAAAGATGCAGCTGTCCTATGCGGTCCGCAACACGCTGCGCACCATCGGCACGCGCACATCCAGCATGATCGTTCAGAAATTCGGCATGCGGAACAACCTGCAGCCCGATCACCTGACCGTGCGGCTGACCGGCAGCGCCGGACAGGCGCTGGGTGCCTTTGCCGCGCCGGGGCTGAAGCTGGAAGTGTCGGGCGATGCCAACGACTATGTCGGCAAGGGCCTGTCGGGCGGCATGATCACCGTCCGTCCGCCGATGGCCAGCCCCCTGAAGGCCGAGGACAACACCATCATCGGCAACACCGTGCTGTACGGCGCGACCAACGGCTATCTGTTCGCCGCCGGTCGCGCGGGCGAGCGTTTTGCCGTCCGCAACAGTGGCGCGAAGGTGGTGATCGAGGGCTGTGGCAGCAACGGTTGTGAATACATGACCGGCGGCGTGGCCGTGATCCTTGGGCGCATCGGCGCGAACTTTGGCGCGGGCATGACCGGCGGCATGGCCTATCTTTACGATCCCGAAGGCGTTGCGCGCGATTACGTCAATCCGGAATCGCTGGTGATGTGCCCGGTCACGCAGGACCATTGGGAAGCCGAGCTGAAGGGTCTGATCGAACAGCACGCCAAAGAGACCATGTCGCAGAAGGCGGAAAAGATCCTGCAGAACTGGGACCAGGAAAAGCAGAACTTCCTGCAGATCTGCCCCAAGGAAATGCTGCCGCATCTACCCTACCCGATCGCGGCCATGGACGAACCTTCGGCCATGCCGGCCGAGTGACGCGGCACCGCCGTTTCAGACCGGATCACGCGGCCCTTCACGGGGCCGCGTTTTTCGTTTCACGCCTCGCTGCTGTGCGCTTGACCAGACGGCCAGCCGCATGAGAAAGCCCTTGGCATGGTCCTGCGCATGATCCTTCGCCCCCCTGCCGTTTCGGCAAAGCCACATGCGGGCGCGGATCGCAGACGTCGCCGCATCCGTCCCCTGCGCTGGGTCTTGGCATGGCTGCGCTGGCTGGCGCTGCGCGGGCTGTTGCTGATGGCGGTGCTGGTGGGGATCTATGCGCTGATCAACCCACCCACGACCTGGACCATCGTGCAGGAATCGCGACAGCGTCCGATCCAGCCCCGCGAATGGACGGATATCGAGGATATCGCCCCGGTCATGCGCCGTTCGGTGGTCGCCGCCGAGGATGCCAATTTCTGCCTGCATTGGGGCTTCGACATGCGCGAGATCCGCAAGGTCGTTGCATCGGGGTCCAGTGCCGGGGCCTCGACCATCACCCAGCAGACCGCCAAGAACGTGTTTCTGTGGCAGGGGCGCAGCTGGCCACGAAAGGCGCTGGAGACGGTCTATACCCCGATGATCGAGGCGTTCTGGTCAAAGCGCCGGATCCTGGAAGTCTATATGAACGTCGCCGAGTTCGGTCCCGGCATCTTTGGCGTCGCGGCGGCGGCGCGGGAATATTACGGCACCACGCCAGACCGGCTGAGCCCGGTTCAGGCCGCGCGTCTGGCCGCGATCCTGCCCGCCCCCAAAAGCCGCAGCCCGCATCGCGCCTCGGCCCGGTCGCGCATGATCGCCGATGGTGCCGCCACGATCCGCATCGACGGACGCGCCGGCTGTTTCTGACCCCGGCGGCGCGGTTGAAACGCAAGGGGCGCGGGCTTATCAAGGCCGGGTTAAGACACGAAGGGGTCTCGAGCAGTCAATGAATACAAATACGCAGACCACCCGACTTTACCATTCGACCCTGTCGCCCTTTTGCCGCAAGGTTCGTCTGGTCCTGGCCGAGAAGAAGATCGAGGTCGAACTGGTCGAGGAGAAGTACTGGGAAAACCCGCCCGACCTGAAGCGGCGCAACCCGGCGGGAAAGCTGCCGGTGCTGCGCCATCGCGGCCACATGCTGGCCGAAAGTCAGGCCATCGTCGAGTATCTGGACGAGGTCGTCGCCGATCCCGCGCTGATGCCGCGTCAACCGCTGGACCGGCACGAGGTTCGTCGTCTTTGCGCGTGGTTCGACGACAAGTTCAACAGCGAGGTGACCCAGCCGATCATGAACGAACGGGTGTGGAAGAAGATCACCCGCTCGGGCTATCCCGATAGCCGCGCCGTCAAGGACGGGCTGCGCGCGATCAAGGAACATATCGACTATCTGACCACGTTGCTGGAGGCGCGACGCTGGCTGGCGGGGAACGCGATCTCGCTGGCCGATTTCACGGCGGCTGCGCATTTTTCCTGCCTGGACTATATTTCGGACGTGGATTGGGACCGGTCCGAGGCGGTGCGCGACTGGTATGCGACGATCAAGTCGCGTCCGGCCTTCCGCTCGGTCCTGGCAGATCAGGTTCCGGGCATCCACCCGGCCCCGCATTATGCCGAACTGGACTTCGGATAAGGAGGGGGGGCGCTGCCCCCCATCGCCTGACGGCGATTCCCCCCGGGATATTTGGACCAAGGCAAAATCCGATCTTGCCGAGTTCTCTCGGGAGGCTGGATTTGCGAAGATGCGCGTGGCCGCGCCCGATGCGGTGCCCGAGCTGCCCGAAAGGCTGCGGCACTTTCTGGATCAGGGCCGTCATGGCCAGATGGGGTGGATGGCCGAGCGGACGCATTGGCGGGCCGATCCCGCCGCACTGTGGCCCGAGGCGCGCGCGGTCGTCATGTTGGCCGAGCTATACACGCCCGCGGGCGATCCGCTGGAGGTTCTGGATCGGCGCGATCATGCGGCGGTCAGTGTCTATGCGCAGGGGCGCGATTATCACGACCTGGTCAAGAAGCGCCTGAAGCGCGTCGGGCGATGGCTGCTGGAGCAACATCCCGGGCATCAGATCAAGGTCTTTGTCGATACCGCCCCGGTGATGGAAAAGCCGCTGGCCGAGGCCGCGGGTCTGGGCTGGCAGGGTAAGCACACCAATCTTCTGGCGCGCGATCTGGGCAGCTGGTTCTTTCTGGGCGCGATCTTCACGACGGTGCCACTGCCCGCCGATGCGCCCGAGGTCAGCCATTGCGGGTCCTGCCGCGCCTGTCTGGACATCTGCCCGACCAAGGCGTTTCCCGCGCCTTATCAGCTGGATGCGCGGCGCTGCATTTCCTATCTGACGATCGAGCATCACGGGCCCGTCGACCCCGATTTGCGGCCGCTGATGGGCAACCGAATCTATGGCTGCGACGATTGTTTGGCGGTCTGTCCCTGGAACAAATTCGCGCAGGCCGGGTCCGAGATGCGCTATCGCGGGATCATCGACGCCCCCCCGCTGGCCGAATTGGCGGTTCTGGATGATGCGGGATTTCGTGCGCGGTTTTCCGGCAGTCCGATCAAGCGGATCGGGCGCAATAGGTTCGTGCGCAACGTGCTGTATGCGATCGGAAATTCGGGCGATGCATCGCTGCTGCCGCTTGCGCGGGGGCTGATCGGGGATCCGGATGAGACGGTCGCGGATGCGGCCGACTGGGCGGCGGCTTGGCTGCAGGATCAGAGCAGGAAATCCTCGCCATCCAGGTGAAGGCGTTCGTTCAGGCGGATCATCATTTCAGCAGCGCCGTCATTGTCCAATTCGATGAAGATGCGGGTTTCCTGCCCGACATATTGCCAGCGCAGCTGATCGGCCCCGGAAAAGCCGTTGCGGCCGCGAAAGGTCAGATCAAGAGCGGTCAGATCGATCAGGTCCTGTCCGGGGGTGAAGTCCAGGATCAGGTCTGCATCATAGCGGCGGCTGTCGGACTGCTGCTGAAAGCGAAAGACATCCCGTCCGGCCCCGCCATGCAGCGTGTCGTTGCCACCGCCACCGATCAGCAGGTCGGCCCCTCCGCCGCCCTGCAGAAGATCATCACCCAGATTGCCCCACAGTGTGTCATTGCCGTTGCCGCCATACAGGCGGTCATGGCCGCCGCCGCCCGCAAGGCGATCCGCGCCGCCGCCGCTGAAAAGGCGGTCATTGCCAAGATTGCCAAGAAGCGTATCGCGCCCGCCACCCGCCTTGATCGTATCCGCGCCCCAGCCGCCGTCGAACCAGTTGTCATGGTTATAATCGACCAGCAGGTCGTTGCCCAAATTGCCCGAAAGCCTGTCGCGACCGCCGCCGCCATACAGCCGGTCATTGCCGTTGCCTCCGAAAAGGCGGTCATCGCCCGCCTCGCCCCAAAGGAAATCGTTGCCGTCCTCGCCGTAAAGGCTATCGGCGGCGGCACCCGCATACAGCCGATCATGTCCCGGCCCGCCCCTGAGCAGGTCCTTCCCGGTCCCCGATTTCAGCGTGTCATGGCCAAACCCGCCGAACAGGCGATTGTTTCCACTTAGATCGGACAGCTGGTCATTGCCCTGATTGCCGTTCAGGGTGTCATGCCCGGCATTGCCGAAAAGACGATCATTCCCTGACCCTGCCGCGACATAGTCGTTGCCCCAGCCCGCATTGATCAGGTCGTGGCCCGCGCCGGTGAACAGGCGGTCGTGCCCCCCGTTTCCGTAAATGCGGTTATTGCCGGAATAATCCTCGATCCGGTCGTTGCCACCCTGCCCCCAGATATGGTCATTGCCATCGCCGCCAATGATGCGATCAGAGCCGCCGCCGCCATAGATCCGGTCATCGCCGCCGCCGCCGTCGATGTGATCCGCGCCCGCCCCCGACCTGATCGTGTCGTGCCCGAAGCCGCCGTAAAGCCGGTTAGTGCCGTGATAATCGATCAGCTGGTCATTGCCGGAATTGCCGAACAGCGTGTCATCGCCCGGCCCGCCATCCAGATAATCGTTGCCATTGCCGCCATGCAGCGTGTCATTGCCATCCGATCCGAAAAGGCGATCGGCGCCATCCTCGCCATAAAGCAGATCGCGACCCTGCCCGCCCCATAGCGAATCGTTGCCGCGCCCGCCCCACAGGCGGTCGTCACCCGCCTCGCCATACAGCCTGTCATTGCCGTCATCGCCCCACAGCTGATCGACGCCGTCACCGCCGTAAAGGCGGTCATTCCCCTCATCCCCGAACAGGCTGTCCATCCCGGCCTCGCCATACAGCCAGTCATCGCCATCCTGTCCCCGGATGCGGTCATCGCCCTCTTCGCCCCGAACCGTATCATCGCCGCCCATCGCCGAGATCATGTCATTTCCCGCCCCGGCCGTGATCGAATCCGAGCCGCCCCCCCCCATCAGCGTGTCATCACCATCGCCGCCGAACAGGAATTTGCCCTGGGTCGAGGGCAGGTCGTCATCGCCGATGGTGGTGGGGTCGACCTCGGGCAGGTCGTAATGGGTGATCGGGAACAGCGCGTTGCTGAAATCGTCCTTGGTCAGGCTGCGGCCATCGCTGGTAAAGATGTCGATGACCGCCTTGTGGTAATAGATCTTGATGCCATAGCTTTGCGGCACGAAGGTCAGCTGCCAGATGCTGCGGATCATGTCCAGCTGGCTCAGGTCCAGGCGGTCCTTGCCGACCTCGTAATCCTTGATGGCGACGCGGCCTTCGAAATTGGCGGGCACGAAAACATCCGCGCCCGCCCCGCCGAACATGGCGATAGAGTCCGATGTGGCGATCAGGATGTCGTCGCCATCGCCGCCATGCATCCAGTAGGTGCCCGACTGCGCCAGCAGCAGATCATCCGCCGCGCTGCCGGTCGGCGCGCCGATGGGGGCCAGGCCAGTCGTGCCGACATTGCCGGGGTCGAAGGACAGCTGGGTGATCCCCACCTCGGACGATGACGCGACGAACAGCGCGATCTTGCCGCCGATCACCTTCGCCTCGATATCCGCGATCCGCGAAAGGGTCATGGCGTTGGTGTCGACGATCGTATCCAGATGCAGCAGCCGGCCATCGGGCTGCAGGGTGAACACGCTGATCCCGCCATCGACCCCGCCCGCGAAGATATAGGCACGCCCGGCGACGGTCACCGCGTCCAGCGCGGTGATCGATTGAAACCGGGTGGTCAGTTCGTCGATCACATGGTCGGTATTCTGCAACCGCCCGTCCGGCATCAGATGAAACACCGTCAGCGAGGACGACGCAGAGGCGCCCAGCACGACAAAGCTGCGCCCACCGGTTTCCAGCACGGCGACCTGCGTGGGCACCGCATAGCCTGCACCCAGAAGCCCGCTATGCAACGTGCCGGTGCCGATCTGGCCGCCCGCGAGGATCGGGTGGGTCGAGACGAAATCACCCAGGCTGGACACCGCGATCAGGAATTTCTGCCCGCCCGACGCCAGTTCGACCATACGGTCGATGGAAGAACCGGCCAGATAGCCGCTGTCCGGGATCTGGACCTGCGTGATCCGGGTCAGGCTGCCATCGCCTTGCAGCTTGTCGACGACAAAGCCAAGACTGCCCTTGGTCGCCGAAAACAGATAGCTGCTGGCCCCCAGCTGAAACTGCCCCAGCGCAGTCAACTTGGCCCCCAGATCGTCGACCAGCCCCGCAAAACCGCCCAGATCGCCGCCACTGTCCAGCGACAGGCCCAGCCCCTCGGCCCCGCCCAGATGCGTCAGGGAGACATGCGACTGGCCGTTCACCGTGATCATCGTCAGGCGGGGGGCGCCAAGATAGCCGAAGCCGGCAAGATAGGCCTGCTGATCGACCGCGATCAGCGGGATATCGGCGCTGCCAAAGCGATAGCTTGTGATCCCCTTGCCATAATACAGATTGGCCGCAATCAGCAGATCCTGCCCGCCGACCGACGCGATCTGCAGGTCGGAAAGTGCCGACAGCCAAATCTGATCCGTGGCCCCATAGGTAACCACGTGACGATAGGTAAGCATAATTGACCCAAGCGGCACAAACGGCCGACCATGGAAAGCTAGGACAGGAACCTTAAATGCCCCTTTACGCCCTGGCCGATCACCAATCTTCTTCAGGGTATTTTAGCTAAAGCGCCGTATTCAGGGACGATCGGGGGCTTGATCGCCGTGAAATGCCAGCGGACCGTACAGAATCAGCCCCGGCTGGATGACCTCGGCCCGCTGCATCATCGCGGCCAGCTCATCGACGGTGGTGCGGATCAGCCGTTGATGCGGGTGGCCCACGGCCTCGGCGAACAGGGCGGGGGTGGTGCCGGGCAGCCCATGGTCGCACAGACCCTGCGCCAGCTTGGGAAAGCTGCGCTGCCCCATGAACACGACGGTCGTCACCGAAGGGTCGGCCACGGCGGCCCAGTTGATGTCTTCGGGCAGGTGGCCGGTCACATCCGCGCCGGTCACGAACTGTACCCGCCGTGCGGTCAGGCGCCGGGTCAGCGGCATCCCCGCCGCCGCCGCCGCCGCGCTGGCCGAGGTGACGCCGGGAATGATCTCGAACGGGATGCCTGCCTCGGTCAGAGCGATCAGCTCTTCTTCCAGACGCCCGAAGATGCCGGAATCGCCCGATTTCAGCCGCACGACGCGCCGTCCGGCCCGCGCATGTTCGACCAACAGCGCATTCACATGTTCCTGCCGCGCCGATGGACGCCCGGCGCGTTTGCCGACCGAAATCAGCTGCGCCTGCGGATCGGCATGATCCAGAACCGGCCCCGACGCCAGATCATCGAACAGCACCACCTGCGCCTGCGACAGCCGCTTGGCGGCCTTCAGGGTCAGCAATTCGGGATCGCCCGGCCCTGCCGAAACCAGTGAAACGAAACCGGGCTCTGTGTCGGAATGGGGCAAATCACTGGCCTGCGATTGGGAATGCCCGACAAGGCTATAGCATTGCGCCCCCGGCTCACAATGGCGCAACTGTCGGACAGGCGTGGAAAATTCGGCCTTGGGCGAAACTTTCCGGCGGCTCGCGCGTGTCTATCGGTGAAGGACAGGAGAATTGAATGACGGTCATCTGCTGGTTCAGGCGCGTTCTGCGCCTTGACGATCACCCCGCGCTGGTCGCGGCGGCCAAGGCGGGCCCGGTGATCCCGCTGGTGATCCTTGATCCGGCCGAGGCCGCAAACCACCCCGCCAACGCCCAACGTCAGGCCATGTCCCTGCCCCGGCTGGAAGCCAGCCTGCATCAACGCCAGAACCGCCTGATCGTGCGTCGCGGCGACCCTGCCAAGGTGCTGGAAGACGTGGCCCGCGAAATCGGCGCGACCCAGATCCACACGACCGAGGGCTTTCCCTTCGCCAGCGATCACGGGCTGAAGGCTGCGGCGGAACGCGGCGGGGCCGAACTGCACCTGCATCCGCTGGCCGATCTGGTGCCGCGCGGTTCCGTGCTGACGCAGCAGGGGGGCATCTACAAGGTATTCACGCCCTTCTGGCGGGCATTGCGGGGCGTGGATATCGCACCGCCCTTGGACGCGCCCCGCCTGACCGCGCCCGAGGACTGGCCCGAAAGCGACGGGACCGACTGGCCCGAGGCACGGGCCGCCATGCGCCGCGGCTGGGATGTCGTGGCCGCCCATATCGACGCGGGCGAGGATCAGACCCGCGACCGGCTGGACGAGTTCCTGGACGATCCGGTCACCGATTACAAAACCCATCGCGACCAGCCCTGGCGCGCGCGCGGCACCTCGGCGCTGTCGGACGCGCTGGCCGTGGGTGAGATCAGTGCGCGGCGCATCTGGCAGGTCGGCATGGCCGCACGCGAACGCGGCAAGCAGGGCACCGAGGACTTCCTGCGCGAGATCGCCTGGCGCGAATTCGCGCGCGAGCTGTTTCACGAAGCCCCGCAGATGGACCAGACCTGCTGGCGCGAGGAATGGAACGAATTCCCGTGGAAACGCGACAATAACGACGCCGAAAGCTGGCGCCGCGCCCAGACCGGGGTGCCGATGGTCGATGCCGGCCTGCGCGAGCTGTTCGTGACCGGCCGGATGCATAACCGCGTGCGGATGATCGCGGGCAGCTATCTGACCAAGCATCTGCTGACCGACTGGCGGGTCGGGCTGGATTGGTTCGCGCGCACGCTGACCGATTGGGACGCGGCCTCGAACGCGATGAACTGGCAATGGGTGGCCGGATGCGGGCCCGATGCCTCGCCCTATTTCCGGGTGTTCAACCCAGATACCCAGGCCGAAAAATTCGACGCGCGCGCCCAGTATCGCAACCATTGGCTGAGACCCGACAGCGCGGGCGCCAAGGCGTTTCAGGACGCCGCGCCCCTGTCCTGGAAGATCGACCTGCGGCGCAACCACAGCCCGGCCATTTCCCTGTCCAGCGGTCGCGCCCGCGCCCTGACCGCCTATGAGGATTTCAAGGAGTAGATCATGCAGACCGCCATCCTGTATATCGCCACATTGGTGATTTTCCTTGCCGTCGACGTGGTCGGGATCAAGCTGCTGATCCGCCCGGTTTTTGAACGTCACATCGGAGATCTGCTGGCCGATCAGTTCCGGCTGGGTCCGGCGGCGGCCTTCTATGCGTTCTACATCATGGGGCTTTTGTATTTCGTGTCGCTGCCTGCCCTGCGGCAGGCGGCACCGGGCCAGGCGCTGTTCGGCGGGGTGCTGCTGGGCCTGATGTGCTATGGCACCTATGAATTCACCAGCTTCGCCGTGATGCGCGACTGGTCATGGCAACAGGTCATCGCGGATACGCTGTGGGGCGGGTTTCTGACCGGGCTGTCGGCCTGGGCGGGACTGGCCGTGGCGCGGATGGTGGGCTGATGCGGGCGCTGATCCTTGGTGCATCGGGCGGCATCGGGGCGGCGCTGTTGGCCACGCTGGAACAGGACGGCGCCACGGTCATCGGCCTGTCGCGCAGCGCCGATGGGCTGGATCTGACGCATGCGCCGTCGATCGCACGCTGCGCGGATGCCCTGACGGGGCGGTTCGACCTGATCTTCAATGCGACCGGTGCGCTGGTCATCGACGATCACCAGCCCGAGAAAAGCTTTGACGCCGTCGACCCCGATGCGATGGCCGCGCAATTCGCGCTGAACGCGACCGGAGCGGCGCTGGCGATCCGGCATTTCGCGCCGCTGCTGCGCGATCGGGGGCGGGCGGTCTTTGCCTCGCTTTCGGCGCGGGTCGGGTCCATCGGGGATAATCGGCTGGGCGGCTGGGTCGGCTATCGCGCGGCCAAGGCCGCGCAGAACCAGATCATGCGCACGGCCGCCATCGAATGGCGCCGCCGGAATCGTGACAGTATCTTTCTGGCGCTGCATCCCGGCACGGTGAAAACGCCGCTGACGGCGAAATACGCGGATCGCTATCCAACCATCCCGGCCAGCCGCAGCGCGCGTGCGCTGCTGGATGTCATCGCGGACCGGACGCCCCAGGACAGTGGCGGCTTCTGGGACTGGAAGGGGCAGCAGGTGCCGTGGTGATCAGCCCGACAGATAGGGGGAAAAGGCCTGACGGATCCCCGCGCCGCCGGGTTTGGCAAAGGACCGCCATGTGCCGATGATGCGCCCATCCGGGGCCAGTAGCACCTTGTTGAAATTCCAGTTCGGGGCAAAGCCGGTCTGATCCTTCACCCAGCGATAGAAGGGGTGCACATCGCCCTTGGCGACGTGAAGGATATCGGTCATCGGCAGGGTGATCCCATATTCGACCGTGCAGTATTCCTTGACCTTCTTGGCGTCGTCCAGTTCCTGGTTGAAATCATTCGACGGCACGGCAAGAACCACCAGCCCCTTCTTGCCTTCGGTGTCGTGCAGCTGCTGCATGTCACGCAACTGACCCGAAAACCCGCAAAGCGAGGCTGTATTCACCACCAGAACCGGCTTGCCGCGCCAATCCGCCGTGCGCAATCGGCCACCATCGATCGAGGGAAAGGTGAAGCTGGGCTGATCGGCAGCGGCCGCCCGCGATCCCAGCAGGGTGGCGACGGTCGCGCTGCCCAGAAAATGGCGACGATGCATATATGCTCCTCCTATGCGTGCGACCGGGCGCGCAGGGTTTGCAGGACCAAAAGCCCCGCCCCAACCGCGGCCACGGCCAGAACCAACCAGTTCCCCGCACCCGCATTCGCGACCATAATCCCGATCAGCGCCCAGATCACCCCCGCCGGATAGGCAATTTCGGCGGGTCGCGCGGCCTGAACGGCAAGCGCCAGCGCGGTCACGCCCGTCAGGCACAGGATCGCGGCAGGCGTTTCGCCCAACAGGCCGAAACCGCCCAGCACGATCCCCAGTGACGCGCCGCTGGCCGCCGTCAGCCAACCCGCATACAGCGCGGCGGGCCGCACCTGCCAGACAGCATCGCGCCGCCCCGCCAGCAGAAAGGCGGCCACCGCAAAGCCCAGCATCGCAAGGATCATCAGCGTCGCCAGCACCGGTGCGCGCAGGGCGGTCGGCAGCCAGAAGAACCCGATGCCCAGACTGATCAGCAAGGGCAATCTGCCCCTGCGCCAGTCGTCGTCATCCGCCGCGCGCCACAGGCCATAGCCCGCCCCGGCGATCAGCCAGGCATAGATCAGCCCCCAGATCGCGAATGCCCATCCCGCCGGCTGGATCGGCGGATCCTGTTGCGGCACCGGGAACAGGTCCGGGGGATAGCCCGCGAAATTGTCGAAGATCATCGGCGAGGCCGCAAAGGCCAGCGCGGCGATCAGCACCAGAAGCGCAAGAAGCCGGTTCATCACGCATCCTCGCGGCTAAGGCGCCGGGTCAGGCGCATCGACAGCCCATAGGGCAAGGCGCGGATCAGCTTCAGGCTGCGGGTCAGACGGTGCGGAAAATGTATCTCGAACCGGCGACCGGCCAGCCCGTCGCGAATGGCCTCGGCGGCCTTTTCGGGGCGGATGATGGCCGGCATGCGAAAATCGTTCTTTTGCGTCATGCGGGTATCGACAAATCCGGGGCAGATCAGCCGGATATCCAGATCCGACCGTTCGGCACGCAGGCTTTCGGCCAGATTGATGACCCCGGCCTTGGTCGCGGAATAGATCTGCCCCTGCGGCAGGCCGACATATCCGGCAACCGATCCGCACAGCGCCAGTTGCCCGCCCGGACGCAGCACCGTCGGCCCGATCTGGGCCATGTGAAAGCTGCCGGTCAGATTCACCTGAATGATCTGCGCGGCCTTGTCGGGGTTCAGATCGGCGATGCGCCCCGGATCATACAGCGCGGCCAGATGCACGATCCGGTCGACCTTGCCCGACAGCGCGATATTGGCCGCCGCCGCATCAAAGCTGCCGCGGTCCACCACGTCCAGCGGCTGAATATCGGCACCACCCAGTTCATCGGCCAGTTCCGCCAATGGCGCGCGGTTGCGGGCCGACAGGATCAGGCTTGCGCCCTGATTTGCGTAAAGGCGTGCCAGTTCCCGTCCGATGCCGTGGCTGGCGCCGACGATCCAGATCCGTTCACCCGTGGTCACATCCGGCCCTTTCGATGCAGATAGATCAGCAGCCCGATCGCCAGCGCCCGCAGGCACAGCGGCAACAGGGCATAAAGCCAACGTAAAGCATCCAGCGCCTGTTCCGAATTCTGCGCCGCAGGGCGAAACCCGATCTGCGCCAGAAGCGGCAGCGCGATCGCCCCCGACAGCGCCAGCGCCGCCTTGGTCAGAAAGGCCAACCCGGCATGGGCGCGGGTCGCCGCACCCGCCGCATTCGCCGCGCCCAGACGTTCCGACAGGATCGCGGGCGGCAGGACAAGATCGGCCCCGAAGGTCAGCCCGGTGACAATGCAGACAAGAAAGAACAGGCCCACCGTCCCGTCCCCCAGGCCAAGCGCGCCAGAAAAGCCAAGGATCGACAGGCACAGTGCCGCGACCCAGATCCGCGTCGCCCCGTGGCGTTCCGCCAGCCATGCCGACAGCGCGGCCCCCGGCAGCGCGGCGATGAAATAGGTCAGCAGAAAGGCCCCGGTCAACGCCTCGGCCCGCAACAGGTCGCGAACCACCATCAGGATCAGCGCGGCCGGAAAGGCCGCCGACAGCAGGACCAGCGCCGCAACCGCAAAGAAACCGATCAGGCTGCGCAGATCGACCGGCTGGCCCGGCACGCGCGATAATTCCAACCGGGCGGATTGCTGCCAGCGCAGGAACAGCGGGATCGTCGCGGCCAACCCCATGATCAGCACCGCCGCCAGCGCCAGAAGCGCCGCCCCTCGCCCCATGCCGGGGGCCAGCAGCGCGGGCAGCGCCACCGCGATGATCAGTCCGATCAGGCCCAGCCCTTCGCGCGTGCCGCTGATCCGGGCCTTGGCAGCAGGATCGCTGCGCCACAGCCCGCCGAACGTCATCAGATTGACCGAAATCAGGCTATGGCCAAAACTTGCCAGCACCATCATCGCCGCAAACCATATCAGCACGGGTGCCGCCGGCGGCAGGAACAGCCCCGCCACCCCCACGGACAGCAGTACCGCGCCCAGCAGGATCATCGCCGGCCGCCGCCCCGGCCAGCAATCGCCCGCCCAGCCGACAACCGGATCCTGCACCGCATCGATGATCCGCAGCACGCCCAGAACCGCGCCCAGTGCGGCCAGCCCCACCCCCATCTCGGCGGCATAGTAATCGGGCGCGTGGATATAGATCGGCAGCCCGCCCACCGCCAAAGGGGCCGCCAGCGCGCCATAGGTCAGGCAGTCGAAGCGCGCCGGACCCGAGACCGGCCTAGGCATGGGCCAGCTGATATTGCACGACATCGGTGCGCCCGACCTCGAACGAGGCGGCGCAGGCGGCCAGATAGAACCGCCAGACCCGGACAAAGCGATCATCGAAGCCCAGCTTGCGGATCTCGGGCAGTTGTTCGTCGAACCGGCGCAGCCATTCGCGCAGCGTCCGGGCGTAATCGCGGCCAAAGCCAAAGGCGTCCTGCACCGCCAGCCCGGCGCGATTGGCCTCGGCCACGAAACGCTGCGGCGCGGGCAGCATGCCACCGGGAAAGATGAAGCTGCGGATCATGTCGCCGCCCTTGCGATAGCGGTCGAAATAATGGTCGGCCACGGTGATGACCTGCACCACCGCCCGCCCGCCTTGGGCCAGCGCCTGCCCCAGCTTGCCGAAATAGGTGGGCCAGTATTTTTCGCCCACCGCCTCGAACATCTCGATCGAAACGATATGATCGAACTTGCCCTGTTCGTCGCGGTAATCCTGCAGCGCGATCTCGGCGCCGGTGCCCAGACGGTTGCGGGCATATTCGGCCTGCTCGGTCGACAGAGTCAGCCCCTTGGGCGCAAAATCGCCGCGTGCCAGCGCCCGTTCGGCGAACCCGCCCCAGCCGCAACCGATTTCCAGCAAGCGCCCCGAACTGGTGCCCAAAGCATCGATGATCCGGTCATATTTGCGCGTCTGCGCCCCGGCCAGATCATCGCCCGGCGCATACAGCGCCGAGGAATAGGTCATCGTCGGATCCAGCCACAGCCGATAGAAATCATTGCCCAGATCGTAATGGGCCGCGATGTTGCGACGCGATCCGGATCTGGTGTTGCGGTTGAACAGATACAGCACCTGCGCGGCCATGCCGTAGATGCGCCGCCCGTAGATATAGCTGTCCAGCACATCCTCGTTCAGCAGCGCCAGCGTCAGCAGCGCCTCTAGGTTCGGGGTGTCGCACCAGCCGTCGCGATAGGCTTCGGTCAGGCCGATATCGCCCCGCGCCGCCAGCGCCGGGATGGTCCGCCAGTCATGCAGGATCAGCGTCGCATCGGGGCCGGGTTCGACCCCGCCAAAGCGGTGGATCCTGCCTTCGGGCGTTTCGATGGTCAGCACGCCCTTGCGCACACCCTCGGCGGTTTTCAGGAATTCCTGCTGCAGCTTCTGTTGAAAGATCATGCCTACCCCCTGACATCGCCCTGTTCATTTGCGGCCCTGCCGCTTGCGGTCGAGCTGCGCCGCGACAGTTGCACCGGCTTGCTGCGGTATCTGGCGCCGCGCGCAAACAGTCGTGCCGCCTGTAGATGGATCAACCCCATCACTTTCTGGGACTGAAACGGATGGCGCAAGGCCGCGCCCCGGATGCTGGACCCGTCCAGATCGCGCGCAGGCCCCACCATCGAGGTGCCAAGGCTGCGGCTGCCATCGGCGGCGGTCCAATCCACCCAGGCGCCGAAACGCCCCGGCCCGGTATCGAACCGGAAACGATAGCCCCCCGATCGCGGCAGGAAGGGCGAGACATGGAACAGCTTTTCCCCCGCCAGCCGGTCGCCGGGCGCAATGGGCCGCAGATCGTCGTGATGGCACAGATACAGATGCCGCTCGCCAAAGGTGTTCGACACTTCGGCAAGGACCGCCCGCAGATCGCGCCCCGGATCGCGGCACAGCCAGAAGCTGACCGGGTTGAACCCATAGCCGGAACTGCGCGGCAGGGTCACCAAGGTCACGTCGCTGGCCTGCGACAGCCCTGCCGGGTTCAGCAGATCGGCAATGAAATCAGACAGCGGCCGCCCGTCGCGATACCCGTAATCGCGCCGCCGGATCGACCAGATCCCTGCGCGATCCACTGCCAGAGGCAGATCGCCCGCATCGATGGCGCGGACCGGCAGGGCCAGATAGGTGGCACGGTATCTGAAGTCGCGCGGCAGGTCGCCGCGCCGCCCGTGCCAGATCCGTGCGTCGATCACCCCGCCCTGCCAAAGATCGGTCGTGGTCATGCGGCCTCTGCCTCTGCCGCCCAAGGGTCCTGACCCAGGGGCCATTCGATTCCCATGGCCTGCGCGACCCGCAGGGCCGACAGCAGCCCGTCTTCGTGAAACCCATAGCGGGTCCACGCCCCGGCATAATACACCCCGCCCCGCCCCTGAATCGAGGGCAGACGCGATTGCGCCCGGATTGCCGCCTCGTCGAACAGCGGGTGATCCAGCATTGCCTGATCATGAATGTCGCGCGGTTCGGATTCCGGGTTCAAGGTCACGATCAGGGGCTTGTCGGTCGTCAGGTTCTGCAACCTGTTCATCCAGTAGGACAGGCTGATCGGCGCGTTCGGATCGGGGCGACGCGCCTCGGTGATGTAATTCCACGCGGCCCAGGCGGCCTTGCGGCGCGGCATGAAGCGTTCATCGGAATGCAGCACCATGCGGTTCGGCTGGGTGCGGAACCTGCGCAGGATCTGTTCTTCCTCGTGGTCGGGATGGTCCAGCATCGCCAGCGCCTGTGGCGCATGGGTCGCGATGACCACGCGGTCAAATCGCTGTGGGCCATGCGGGCTGACGACGGTCACACCCTCGTCGTCGCGCAGGATCTTGAACACCGGCGCCCCCAGCCGCACCCGGCCCTGAAGCCGCGACAGGATCGCCTGAACATAGGCGCGCGACCCGCCGGCGACGGTGCGCCATTCCGGCTGACCGCTGACCGACAGCAGCCCGTGATTGTCAAAGAACCGAACAAAGCTGGCCGCCGGGAAATCCATCATGCCCCCCGAGGGCGTGGACCAGATCGCCCCCGAGATCGGCAGCAGGAACAGATCGCGGAAATCATCGCCCAGCCGCAGCTGTTCCAGCATGTCGCCAAGACTAAGCCCGCTGCCCTGATAGGCCATCGCCTGCCGGAAAAAGCGCAGGATGTCGCGCAGCATCAGCAGATGGCGCGGATCCATCGCCCGACGCGGCTGCGCGAACAGCGCCCGCGTGTTTCCGGTGCCGTATTCATAGCGCCCGCCCCCGAAACTGGCGGAAAAGGTCATGTCCGAAGGGCCGGTCGCCACGCCCAGATGATCCAGCAGCGGCATGAACAGCGGATAGGTCCGGCGATTGCAGACGATAAAGCCGGTATCGACCGCCGTCTTGCCGACCTGCACCGTGCGGGCATGACCGCCGGGGCGCGGCTCGGCCTCGAACAGGGTCACGTCATGATGCGGGTCCAGCAGCCATGCCGCGCCAAGGCCGGAAATGCCGCTGCCGATCACGGCGATCTTGCGGCGCAACGGGGTGGGACGGATGGGCTTCACGGTAATCGTCACATGCGTTCTCCTGCTGGGTATGGGAACACACGGACGACGAGAGGAAACTGATGCAGGAAAATGACAAATCCTCTCGAAAAAACCTGATCGATATCACATCATAAACCGCAAATACGCAAATGGTTGCATGTGAACAGAAAAATCTGTTGGCGGTGGCGCCTTAGGGCAGATCGTGACGCGACAGGATCGACCGGGCGTGATCCAGCTGGGCGGGCGTGTTCACATTGTAGAACGGATCGACAAAACCGGCGGGCCAGATCACACGCGTCGCGCCATGCGCCTGCGTGAACCCGCGCACACGCCGTTGCCCCGCACTCAGCCAGTCGCGCAGATCATGGCGCAGCCCCGTGGGCCACAATCCGATCGTCGGATGATCGCGCAGCACGCCCCGATCGTCAGGGCTGGCTGCCAATGCCAGCCCGCCGACGCCGGACAGGCGGGCGGTCAGGTCGGGCGGCAGGAACGGTGTATCGCCCGCCACGGTCAGCACCGATGCCGCACCAAGTCCCGCGGCCCAGTCCAGCGCAGCCAGAACCCCCGCCAGCGGACCGGGCTGATCGGGCAGGCTGTCGGGCAGCACCGGCAGCCCCAGATCGGCAAAGCGCGCCGGATCGCCATTGGCGTTCAGCGCGACCCGCCCCGCCTGCCCTGCCAGCCGAGCCTGTACATGCGTCAGCAGGCAGCCCGCACCAAAGGGCAACAGCCCCTTGTCGCCGCCACCCATGCGCGACGACCGGCCTCCGGCAAGGATCACTGCGGGCGGTTTTTGCATCATGCTTCCTTCTTGGACATGCTAGTCTTGGGCGGCAAGCGAATTCCGGGGCCATTACTTGACATCTTTAGTCGGATTATTTAGCGCCACGTCATGAAAGGCCGCGATGCGGTCGACCTGCCGCTGCGCCACCAGCCTGAAGGAGCCACCCCGATGACCCAGTTTTCCTCTGCCCTCGGTGCGCTGCCGCTGTTTGGCATGATCCGCGATGGCGGCTGGACGATGTGGCTGATCGCGCTGTTGTCGGTCATCACGCTGGCCGTCACGCTGTGGAAAGTCCTGTCGCTATGGCATCAGGGCGTCTGGGGCGGCACGCATTCGCGCCGCGCCGTCGACCTTTGGGGGCAGGGCCGCCGCGCCGAAGCGCTGGCACAGGTCAAGGGCCGCCCCTCGGCACGGGCGCGGGTCGCACAGGCGGCGATCGGCACGATGCTGGATCCCGCGATCGACGAAGCCACCGCCCGCGAGGAAACCACCCGCGTCGCCCGTCAGGCGCTGTACCGGTCGCGCGAAGGGCTGCGGATCCTGGAACTGATCGCCACCATCGCCCCGCTTCTGGGCCTGCTGGGCACGGTTCTGGGCATGATTTCGGCCTTTCAGGTCTTGCAAGAGGCAGGCAGCCGCGCCGATCCCTCGGCCCTTGCCGGCGGTATCTGGGAGGCGCTGTTGACGACCGCCGCCGGCATGGCCGTCGCAATTCCGGCAGGCGTCGCGCTTAGCTGGTTCGAATCGATCTCGGATCGGTTGCAGGCGGATCTGGAGGATCTGGCGACGCGCATCTTCGTGAAGGCGGCCGATGCACCGGCAACCCCGCAGCGCCATCTGGAGGCCGCGGAATGAACCAGCCGGGCTTCAGCCTTGGCCCCCGGCGGCATCCCCGCCGGATGTCGCTGACGCCGATGATCGACGTCGTTTTTCTGCTGCTGATCTTCTTCATGCTGTCCTCGCGCTTTGGGCTGGACGCGGTCCTGCCCATCGCGGGCGGTGCCGAGGGGGCAGGCAGCGAATGGCAGGGCGCACCGCGCCTGATCGACGTGGCCCCCGATGCGGTGCTGCTGAACGGCGTTGAAACCGCGCAGACGGATCTGCCCGATGCGTTGCGCCCGCTGATGCCCGACGATGGCGGCGCGGTGATCCTGCGCCCCCGCGACGGCGCCGATCTGCAACGCGTCGTCAGCGTCATGGATGCGCTGACCGTCGCCGGGTTCGGCAACATCATCCTGGTCGAATAAGCCATGCAGATCCAGATGCCCCGCCGCCGCCAGAAAGGCGAAACGATCATCCCGATGATCAATGTCGTGTTCCTGCTGCTGGTGTTCTTCCTGCTGACCGCGCAGATCGCGCCGCCCACCCCGTTCGAGGTCACGCCCCCCGACAGCGCCGCCGATCAGGCCGCGCGGGATCAGGATGTGCTGTATGTCTCGGCCACGGGCGAGCTGGCCTATAACGCGGCGCGCGGCGAGGATGTCTGGCCGCTGATCGAGGCGGGCGATCCGGCGCAGCCACTGGAAATCCGGGCCGATGGCGCGGTCGAGGCGACGACCGTCGCGGCCCTGCTGAAACGCCTGCGGGCCGCCCGCGAGGCGGGGGCGCAACTGGTCGTGAACGGAGGCTAGGCCAATGCGGCGAGCATGGGAAATCGGCGGCTTCGTGACCATCGCGGCGGCATTGCATGTCTCGGCCGCGGCGCTGATGCTGCCTGACGAACTGGCCAGCGGTGCGCCGATGGATGCGCCCCCGGCTGCGCTGTCGGCAGGATCGGGCCAGATGGCCGAACTGATCGCGGCATGGGAAACCCCGCCCGAGGCCGCCGAGGTGTCGGAACTGGAAACGCCCGAGGATGTCACCCAGCCCGACCCCGCCCCCACAGCGGACCGCGCCCCGCAGATGGCGGCGATGACGCCCGCGCCGATCGCAACGCCCGAGGTCGTCCCCGTGCGTCCGAATCTGCCCGAACCGCCGCCCGATCAGCCGCAGGTCACGCCCCCCGAACTGCCGGAGCTGCAAAGCTTTGATCCGCCCAAAATCCCGGTCGAACCGCAATCCGATCTGGCGCTGCAGGCGTCGGAACGGCCGCTGAACCGCCCGGCGCGACCCAAGCCGCAGGCCCAGCAACCCAAACGCGCGGCCAAGCCCGATCCGCAGCCTGCGCCAAAGGCGCAACCCGCCCAGCAACAGCGTGCCGCCCAAAGCGGTGGCGGCGCCGGCGGCAGCGCGACCCAGCGGTCTGCCGGGGGCGGTGGCGGCGGACAGGCCCTGTCGGCCAGACAGCAGGCCAGCCTGATGTCGCAATGGGGGGGGCAGATCCGCAATTGCATCAGCCGCCGCGCCGCGGCCCCGCGCGGGGTGCGTCAGGGCGGGCGTGTCACGCTGTCCCTGCGCATCGGGCGCAACGGCGCCGTGCAGGGCGTCGGCGTCGCCGGTTCGTCAGGCGTTCCGCAACTGGATCAGGCGGCGGTCAACGCGGCGAAACGGGCCGGGCGCTGTCCCGCCGCCCCGGCGGGGCTTGGCGATGCCAGCTACAGCTTTCAATTGCCGATCAATCTGCAGGTCCGCTGATCCGGCCTAGTCGCGGCGCAGACGCGGGGCATGCCAGTCGCCGCGCTGCGCCTGACGGTGCAGATCCAGCGAATCTTCCAGCAACGCCTTGCCCCAGGCGGCGCGCTGTTCGGGTGGCAGGCGGCGATTGCACTGCGCCAGTTCGGCCGCGTCATTGGCCAGCAATTGCAGCTCGGCCACGAAATCGGTCATGGCCGCGCCGTCCGGTTCGGGGCCGCAGGCAAGGGCATCAGTTCGCCGCCGCCTCGGACGGCAGGGCCGGGGCCGCGGCGCCGTCATCTGGCGCGGTTTCGGTGCCCTCGTCGGACTGGATCAACCGATTGTCCTGCCATTCACCCGATGCGACCTGACCCGTGGCATAGCGCATGACGCCCTGCCCCTGCCGCTTGCCCATCTCGAAGCTGCCTTCATAGCGGTCGCCATTGGCATAGGTCGCGACACCGTCGCCGTCGATCTCGCCCCCCTTCCAGCCGCCTTCATAGACAAAGCCGTCCGGCGTGGTCAGCTTGCCCTGCCCTTCGCGCAGCCCGTTGACGAAGGCACCGGTATAGACCGTGCCATCGGCATAGGTGGCCTGCCCCTCGCCGTGGCGCTGACCGTCCTGCCACGCACCGGAATAGGTGTAGCCGTCCGGATAGGACATGCGGCCCTGGCCGTGATTGCGGGCATTCCTGAAGCTGCCCTCATAGACCATGCCATTGGCATAGGTGGCCTTGCCATCGCCCTCGATCACGCCATTGGCCCAGGCACCCTGATAGGTGGATCCATCGGGATAGGTGATCTTGCCGGTGCCATGGGGCCGGTCGTTCTGCATCTGACCGGCATAGACCGAGCCGTCGGGATAGGTGATCTGGCCCTGCCCCTCCATCCGGCCCTCGACCCAGTCGCCGCTATAGACATAGCCGTCAGTGCCGGTGAACGTGCCCTTGCCGTGGCGGCGATCGTTCTGAAACTGACCGTCATAGACATCGCCATTGGCATAGGTCGCGATGCCCGCACCCTCGCGTTTGCCGTTCTGCATCTGACCGTCATACTTGTCGCCCGAGGCCTGCACCAGAACCCCGCTGCCCGACATCTGCCCGGCAGCCCAGATACCGTCATAGACCATCCCGTCCGCCATGGTCAGCTTGCCACGCCCGGCGCGCTGGCCGGCCAGCATTCCACCTTCGTAGACGGCCCCGTCGGGATAGGTGATCTTGCCCTGACCTTCCTTGACCCCGGCCTTCCAGTCACCTTCATAGCGATAGCCGTTGGGCTGGGTCAGCACCCCCTTGCCCTGATGCAACCCCTTGACGAACTGCCCCTGATAGCTGCTGCCATTGGCATAATTCGCCACGCCCTCGCCGACGATTTCGCCCGCGACCCACTGGCCCTCATAGGTGCCGCCATCGGCATAGGTGATCTTGCCCTGACCATCGGGTTTGCCCTTGGCGAACTGACCTTCATAGACCGAACCATTGGGAAATTCGGCGCGGCCCTGCCCCATGATCTGGCCCTCGACCCAGTCGCCCTCGTAGCGATAGCCGTTGGGCAGCACATAGCTGCCCTGCCCGTGCTGACGCCCGTTGCGGAACGTGCCTTCGTAGACGCCGCCATCGTCATATTGCTTGGTGATGACCTGCGCCTCGGCCGCGGTCAAACCTGCCATCAGCCCGAACGCCAATATGCCTGCTTTTGTCGCTGCCCGTTTCATCGCCCGTGCCCTTCGCCTTTTGCCCTTGGTCTATCGCAAGCGCGGCGCTGCGCAAAGCCCGACTTTTCCTTTCAGGAATGATCCCCTATCACTGGGCGCGCAATCATACGGGGTCCCGCCATGTCCGACCGCTTTCGCCTGACAATCGCCCAGTTGAACGCCACCGTCGGCGACCTGCGTGGCAACGCGCAAAAGGCACGCGACGCCTGGCAGGCCGCACGCGACGCCGGGGCCGACATGGTCGCGCTGCCGGAAATGTTCATCACCGGCTACCAGACGCAGGATCTGGTCCTGAAGGCCGCCTTTACCGAACAGGCCGTCGCGGCGGTCATGGAACTGGGCCAGTCGCTGACCGGCGGCCCGGCCATCGGGATCGGCGGCCCCTGGCGCGAAGGCGACAAGCTGTACAACGCCTATTTCGTGTTCCGCGATGGCAAGCTGGTGGCGCGGGTGCTGAAACATCACCTGCCCTTCAAGCAGCTTTTCGATGAATTGCGCCTGTTCGACAGCGGCCCGATCAGCGGCCCCTATGTCGTGGGCGACGCCCGGATCGGCAGCCCGATCTGCGAGGACAGCTGGTATCCCGACGTGGCCGAAACCCTGGCCGAAACCGGGGCCGAGATTCTGGTGGTGCCGAATGGCAGCCCCTATCACCGCGAAAAGCTGGACCTGCGCATGGGCCATATGGTCGGTCGCGTGGTCGAAACCGGCCTGCCGCTGGTCTATGTGAACATGGTCGGCGGGCAGGACGATCAGCTTTACGACGGCGCCAGCTTCGTGCTGAACCCCGGCGGCAAGAAGGTCGTGCAACTGCCCCCCTTCCAGGAGGCGGTCGAACATGTAGATTTCATCCGCACCGCCGAAGGCTGGCAGGCCCAGCCCGGCCTGATGGCCCCACAGCCCGATGCCTGGGAACAGGATTACCACGCGATGATGCTGGGCCTGCGGGAATATCTGCGCAAGTCGGGCTTCCGGAAGGTCGTTCTGGGCCTGTCGGGGGGCATCGATTCCGCGCTGGTCGCCACCATCGCCGCCGATGCCATCGGCCCGGAAAACGTGCGCTGCGTCATGCTGCCGTCGGAATATACGTCAAAGGGCAGTCTGGATGACGCCGCCGATTGCGCCACCCGGCTGGGCACGCGGCTGGACACGGTCAAGATCGACGGCGCGCGCGACGCGGTGTCGGGGGCGCTGGCCCATCTGATGGAGGGCACACAACCCGACGTCACCGAGGAAAACATCCAGTCCCGCCTGCGCGGTGTCATGCTGATGGCGCTGTCGAACAAGTTCAACGAAATGCTGCTGACCACCGGCAACAAATCCGAGGTCGCGGTCGGCTATGCGACGATCTATGGCGACATGGCGGGCGGCTATAACCCGATCAAGGACCTGTACAAGACGCGGGTGTTCGAAACCAGCCGCTGGCGCAACGCCAATCACCGCGACTGGATGATGGGCCCCAAGGGCGAGGTGATCCCGCCGCAGATCATCAGCAAGCCCCCCTCGGCCGAGTTGCGCCCCGACCAGAAGGACGAGGATTCACTGCCCCCCTACGAGGTGCTGGACGCGATCCTGGAAGGTCTGGTCGAAAAGGATCTGGCGCTGAAGGATCTGGTTGCGCAGGGCTTTGACGCCGACACGGTGCGCAAGGTCGAAAAGCTGCTGTATATCAGCGAATGGAAACGCTATCAGGCGGCGCCGGGTCCGCGCATCTCGACCAAGGCTTTCTGGCTGGACCGCCGTTATCCGCTGGTGAACCGCTGGCGCGACGAGCTGTGACCCGTCGCGCGGCGCCTTACAGGAAGAAGTCGCGCATCAGCATGTTCATCGCGTCGTCCAGGATGATGGTCAGTTCGGCCCGCCGGTCGCCATCGGCATCGGCAAGGATCCGGGTTTCGCCATTGGCGCGGACATAGCGCAGTTCGCCCTCATCGCCGCTGAAACGGCGCTGGCCGATGAACTCGAACCGTTGATCGCCGCCCCGGCCCTCATTGGCATCGACCTGACGCAGGTCGATCTTGTCGCCCTGTCCGCGCCTGAAATCCATGACCCGGTCGGCGCGGGCATCGAAATCGTCGCGAAAGCGGAAATGATCGGCACCCAGCCCGCCGATCAGCGTATCCGCCCCCTCGCCGCCCATCACGACATCGCGGCCCGCCCCCCCGGCCAGGCGATTGTTGTCGTAATTGCCGATCAGCACATCGTTTCGCGATCCGCCGATCAGATGTTCGATGTCGCGCAGTTCCAGCCGCCCGCGGGCGGTATCGACCTTGCCGCTGTCCAGATCGGCATGAATGGCGACCCTGAATGCCGCCATGTTCACCGTGTCGCTGTCGCGATGTGCCGGGCCAGAGGTGCTGCCGCCGCCATTCACGATGACCCGATGCCCCGCATCGGCCTGCATCTTGAAGATCAGCGTGTCGGCATCATGCCCAAGATGCACATAGTCGGCGCCGCCCTTGTTCAGCACGACGCGATCCATGCCGCGCCCCGCATCGATCACGCCGATCCAGTTCGCACCGGTCGTGATCAGATCCGCGCCGTCGCCGGTCGATATCCGGCCCGCCTCGCTGCGGACGGTGATGGTGTCATTGCCATCCAGCGACTTAATGGACTCGACCCCTGCCCCGCGATCATTGACCACCAGCCTGTCGCGGCCATCGCCCAGATCGACCGTACCCAGCCAGTTCGTGCTGTTCAGCGTGACGACATCATTGCCATCGCCCGCGGAAATCAGCGCAACCCAGAAATTTCCGTTCACGGTGATGTTGTCATGCCCGCCGCTGGTGTCGATGATCTCGGCGCGTGTATTGGTCAGCGATATGACATCCTTGACGTCATTGCGGCACAGGATCGCGTCCAGCCTGCGACTTCCCGCTGCGCTATCCGCGATCCGCAACCCAAGCGAGCCGGACGCCCGAAGGATCGAACTGTTCCAGTCCCCGGTCATCTCGACGGTCAGCAATGGCCCGACGCTGGGTGAATAGAAAAACGCGCCGTCCAGCCATTGGTCGAACCACTGGTAATATTCGGTCCCCCCGACCGAGATTGGCGTCACCCCATCCATCGCGATGGTGGTCGAACTGTTGATCGTAGGCATGGCACCCCCCTTTCATGCATCAGGGGAAATATTCTGCCATGAACCATATCGCGTGGCCGAAGATTATATTGTCATGCTTTAATTATCGGCCCGACAAATTATCAGTGAATAATGACGCAGTTTCTATCAAGCACGGCTTCTGAATATCCATTGAAGCACCGAATTCGAAAAGCCGCGGGGATCGCATCGTCCCGGTGGCCAGCCACGCGGGCCCGCCCGCGTGATGGCAAATGTGCAGATCATAGGGAAATCGTGGCGAATCAGATGCAGCGACCGCCATCGACCTCCATCGCGACACCGGTAATCATCGACGCCTCGTCCGAGGCCAGAAAACATGCGGCATTTCCCATATCCTCGGGCGTCGAAAAGCGGCCGATGGGAATAGTGGACAGAAACTTGGCGCGAATTTCGGGCGTATCCTGCCCCATGAAACTTTTCAGCAGCGGGGTTTCCCCGGCGACCGGGTTCAGCGCGTTGACGCGAATGCCGAACGGAGCCAGTTCGACCGCCATCGCCTTGGTCGCGGTGATCAGCCACCCTTTCGAGGCATTGTACCAGTTCAGATTGGGCCGGGGCGACACCCCCGCCGTCGAGGCCACATTCACGATCGCCCCCGTACCGGCCTGCTTCATCAGCGGCACGATCTCGCGGGCGATCAGGTAGATCGACTTGCAATTGACCGCCATGACCCGGTCGAAATCATCTTCTGTGATCTCCTCCATGGGACCGGGCAGATGGGTGACGCCCGCATTGTTGACCATGATGTCGATGCGCCCGAACCGCTGTGTGACATCGGCGACCATTGCGCGGACGCTGTCGGCATCAGAGACATCGGCCTGTACCGCCATGCCGCCAAGCTGATCGGCGATCCCGGCAGCGGCCTCGCCATTGATATCCGCGACCACGACCCTTGCCCCCTCGGCCGCGAATTTGCGCGCGATGCCCGCGCCGAACCCGCTGCCGCCGCCGGTGACGATGGCGACCTTGTCTTGCAATCTCATCAGGATCCTCCCTTTCCCTTGCCGGCATCATGGCGATGACAGGCCCGACCGCAAGGCACTTTACCGTTCTGTCATGCGGGGTTAGCGTCCGTTCCATGTTGCGCTATCTCCTTCATCGGGTGATCTCTCTGGGGCTAGGCCTTGTGGCGGCCTCGGTCCTGATCTTTGCCGTGGTCACGCTGGTGCCCGGCGATCCGGCCAGCTTCATGCTGGGCACCGGTGCGCAGCCCGAAACCGTCGCCGCGCTGCGTCAGCAGATGGGCTTGGACCAGCCCTGGCCGCTGCGCTATCTGACCTGGGTCGGGGCGCTGTTGCAGGGCGATTTCGGGCAAAGCCTGACCTACAAGACGCCGGTGGCCGGGATGATCCGGGACCGGATGCAGGTTTCGCTGCCACTGGCGCTGATGGCGCTGGTGCTGGCGGCGGCGGTCGCCTTTCCGGTCGGGCTGTTTGCGGCATCGCGGCGCGGACGCGCGGGCGATGTTGCGGTAATGGGCGGCACGCAGCTGGGCATCGCGCTGCCGAATTTCTGGTTCGCGATGCTGCTGGTCCTGATCTTCGCGGTCAAGCTGCGGTGGCTGCCCGCGGGCGGGTTCGCCGGATGGGGCGATCCCGTCGCCGCGCTGAAATCGCTGATCCTGCCGGCCATCGCGCTGGCGCTGCCGCAGGCGGCGATCCTGGCGCGGGTCCTGCGGTCGGCCCTGATCGAGCAACAGGGCCAGGATTACATCCGCACGGCACGCGCCAAGGGACTCAGCGCCGGCCAGACGTTGCGGCGTCACGCGCTGCGCAATGCGATGATCCCGGTGCTGACAATCATGGGGATGCAGTTTTCCTTCCTTCTGGCGGGGGCGATCATCATTGAAAACGTGTTCTACCTGCCGGGTCTGGGCCGCCTGATCTTCCAGGCCATCAGCCAGCGCGACCTGATCGTGGTGCAATCCGCGGTGCTGGTGCTGGTGGCGGCGGTGATCGCGGTGACCTTTCTGGTCGATCTGGCCTACGCCGCCATCGACCCGCGCCTGAGGCAGCGATGAAGCCCGGTCTGATCCTTGGCGCCACGCTGGCGGCGCTGGCCCTGCTGGCGGCGGCGCTGTCGCTGGTCTGGACACCTCATGACATCACGCAGCTGGCCATCGTACAGAAGTTGCAGCCCCCGTCGGTAGCCCATCCGTTCGGCACCGACCATTTCGGCCGCGACATCCTGTCGATGGTGATGCTGGGCGCACAGGTCTCGATCGCGGTGGCGCTGGTGGCGGTGGGCATCGGCATGGGATTGGGCGTGCCCTTGGGCCTTCTGGCCGCGGCCCATCGCGGCGGCTGGCTGGACGAGGTCGTCATGCGGGGCAACGATCTGATCTTCGCCTTTCCCAGCCTCGTCATTGCCATCCTGATCACTGCGGTCTTCGGCCCTTCGGCCGTGAACGCGATCATTGCCATCGGCATCTTCAACATTCCGGTCTTTGCCCGCGTCACGCGAGGGGGGGCGCTGCCGATCTGGACGCTGGACTATATCCGCGCGGCCGAGGTGTCGGGCAAGGGCCGCGCCCGGATCAGCCTGCAGCATATCCTGCCCAACATCGCCAACCTGCTGATCGTGCAGGGCACCATCCAGTTCAGCCTCGGGATCCTGGCCGAGGCCGGGCTGTCCTATGTAGGCCTTGGCGCACAGCCACCCACGCCCAGCTGGGGGCGCATGCTGGCCGAGGCGCAGACCATGGTCACGCTGGCCCCGCATGTCGCGATCATCCCCGGCCTGTGCATCGTGTTGACCGTGCTGGGGCTGAACCTGCTGGGCGACGGGCTGCGCGACGCGCTGGACCCGCGGCTGCGGGTGACGCGATGATCCGGGTCCGCGACCTGTCGGTGACGATCGGCGACGTCCCCATCCTGCGCGATATCGATCTGGACCTGTCGCCCGGCCTGATCACCGGGCTGGTCGGCGAAAGCGGATCGGGCAAATCCATGACCGCGCTGGCCCTGATGCGCCTTCTGCCCGCGCGCGCACGGGTGCAGGGCCGGATCACTCTGGACCGGACCGACCTGACCGCAATGCCCGAACGTCAGATGTGCCGCATCCGCGGCCGCCGCATCAGCATGATCTTCCAGGAACCGATGACCGCGCTGAACCCGCTGATGACGATCGGCGATCAGGTGGCCGAGGTCCTGCGCATCCACCACGATCTGGACCGTGCCGCCGCGCTGCAGCGGGCCCGCGAACGACTGGACCGCGTCGGCCTGCCCGCGCCGCGCTTTCCGCTGACGCTTTTCCCGCATCAGCTGTCGGGCGGTCAGCGTCAGCGTGTCGCCATCGCGCTGGCCATCGCCGAACGCCCCGATCTGCTGATCGCGGATGAACCGACGACCGCGCTGGATGTGACCACGCAGGCGCCGATACTGGACCTGCTGCGGGATCTGGTGCGCGACGAAGGCATGGCGCTGCTGCTGATCACCCATGATCTTGCCGTGGTCGCAGGCCTTGCCGATCGGGTCGTGGTGATGAAATCCGGCCGCATCGTCGAAGCCGACAGGACCGAGGCCCTGTTTCGCACCCAGTCGCACCCCTATACCCGCGACCTGTTCGCAGCCTCGCGGCACGCACCCGCACGCGCCACGCCGCGCCGCGACGACGCGCCCCTGCTCAGCATCCGCGAGGCCCGCCGTGACTACCGCCTGCCCGGCGGCGGCAGCCTGACCGCCGTCGACGATGTCACCCTGACCATCGGGCGTGGCGAAAGCGTCGGCCTGGTCGGGGAATCGGGCTGCGGCAAATCCACGCTGACCCGCGCGATCCTGGGCCTCGATCCGCTGCAGGCGGGCCAGATCCGCCTGGACGGCCAGACCATCCGCGCGGGCCATCGGATGCCGCCCGCCCTGCGCGCCCAGATGCAGGTCGTGTTTCAGGACCCCTTCGACAGCTTCAACCCCCGATGGCGCGTCGCAAGGCTCATCGCCGAACCGTTCCACCTGACCGGCCGCCCGCCCGACTGGCGCGACCGCGTGGCAACGGTCCTGTCCCAGGTCGGGCTGGCCCCCGCGGATGCGGACAAATACATCCACGAATTCTCGGGCGGTCAGCGTCAGCGCATCGCCATCGCCCGCGCCCTGATCATCCGCCCCCGGCTGATCGTGCTGGACGAGGCCGTCAGCGCCCTTGATGTCCGTGTCCGCGCCCAGGTCCTCGACCTGCTGGCCGATCTCAGGATCAGCCACGGCCTGTCCTACCTGTTCATCAGCCATGATCTGGGCGTCGTGCGCGGTGTCACCGACCGCGTTCTGGTGATGGAAAAGGGCCGCATCGTCGAAGACGGCCCCGCCCAACAGGTGATCGACCGCCCCGATCACCCCGCGACGCGCCGCCTTGTCGCGGCAATGCCCCGCATCCCGCAGGACTGGACCACCGGATCTTATGTGCCGAAATATCCTCGGGGGTGAATTGGCCGCAGGCCAAGAGGGGGCGGACAGCCCCCTTTCCATGACCTAGGGAATCTCGATCTTGCCGACCAGCGGGATGTCGTCCTGCGGACTGACGGCATGGCGCTCGATCATGCGATGCACCACCGGATCGCCGTCGCCCCGGTGCAGCGCGCGCAGCGCCACGGTGACCTCGGCATCCGATTTCGTGCGCCGCAGATTGTGGCGGACATATTCATCCCAGGTCGCGATGTGATAGCTTTCGGTCCAGTGCTCGGGATGTTCCAGATCGCGCAGCATCGCCCAGTTCCGCGCCCCGTCGCGGCGCCGGATATTGCGACGCAGCCGCATCAGTCGCAGAAACTCCTGCACGTCATCGGGGGCGATGTGATAATCCACCATCACCATGATAGGCCCCGACCGCCCCCGCAGATCCAGCGCCAGCTCGGGCTCGCGAAAGCGGTTCACAGGGTCCAGATCGACGGTGCCGAATTCCGGCGCCTTGAACCAGAACCCGACCACTGCGCCGAACGCCAGCACCGCGCCCGCCATGGTCAGCGCCGTGCCGATCCCCTGCGCCCCCGCGACGCCGCCCCAGATCCACGACCCGGCGGCCATGCCCCCGAAGGTCGCGGTCTGATACAGCGCCAGGGCACGCGCCACGACCCAGCGCGGCGTCGACAGTTGTACGGTGACATTGAACAGCGACAGCGCCAGGACCCAGCTGGCCCCCGCAGGCAGCATCGCCAGCCCATGCAGCCAGATCTGATCGGTCTGACCCAGCACGATGGCCGCACCGGCAAAGCCCGCAAAGGCCAGCCGCACGATATGTTCGTTGTTGAACCGGGTTCGGATGCGCGGGTTCAGCAACGCCCCGATGATCGCACCGACACCATAGCAGCCCAGCAATCCGCCGAACAACAGCGACCCGCCCTCGGGGTGGCTTTTCGCCACCAGCGGCAACAGCGCCAGCACCGCAACGGCGGCAAAGCCGAACAGCGCCCCGCGCAGGATCACCTTCATCAGGTTGGGCGACAGCGCGACATAGCGCAGCCCGGCCGACAGCGCGGGCAGAAAGGCCTCGGGCGGGGCGGTGCGCGGGGCGATCTGCGGCTTCCAGCGCAAAAGCGCACCCAGAAGCGGAAGATAGCTCAGCGCATTCACCGCAAAGGCCGCAGCCGCGCCAAAGCTGGCAACGATGATGCCCCCGGCGGCAGGTCCCACGCTGCGCATCATGTTGAAGCCGACCGAATTCAGCGTCACCGCCGAGGCCAGATCCTTGCGTGGAACCAGATCCTGCATGCTGGCCTGCCAAGGCGGGTTGTAAAGCGCCTGCCCCGCCCCGATCAGAAAGGTGAAGCCCAGCAACAGCCACGGCGTCAACCCGCCCTGCCACGCCACGACCGCCAGGATCACCGAAATCCCGGCCATCAGGCATTGCGCGGCCAGCAACAGGGTCTTGCGGTCGAAAATATCGGCCAGCGCCCCCGAGGCCAGCGCCAGCAGCATGATCGGCAAGGTGTTCGAGGCCTGCACCAACGCGATCAGCGTCGCGCTGTCGGTCAGCTGCGTCATCAGCCATGCCGCCCCGACCGCCTGCACCAGGCCGCCGAAATTCGACACGAGGGTCGCGGACCACAGCGTCCGAAAATCGCGATGCCGAAACGGCGCCAATGCCGAGGGGCGCGCCTCATCCTTGCTGGTCACGGGATCTGGCCTTGCTTGGTTCTGTGCCACCTTGTCAGGCTTTGCGCAGGAACTGCAAGCTCACTGGCAGGATCATCGCGCCCCTGCCCGCTGGCCTGCATCCGCGCCGACCCGGCAGGCCATCAAGCGCGGCCCGGTCACCTTTGTTCAACTTTTCTCGCCCAGAAGCGATGTTTCCATGAAACCGAACCGCCGTCCGGCCCGTTCCCCCGCCATGACGACTTTGTCGGACTGGCACCGTCACGCAACAGCGATTCCGCGAATCCAAAGGGTTTCGGGGCCACGGGGTTGACGCGAGGGGCGATGTCACAGCCTGATGGAATGTCACGCGAATCCGCCGCAGGTCTGCCCCTGTGCCGTGATCTCGCCCTGAATACGCTGCCGCGATCGCGCCTCTGCCGGTGCGCTCGACGATAAAAAGGAACAGATGATGCGCCTCGCCCCCCTTCTGATGGCGGCTGCTCTTGGTTTGGCGGCCTGCGCGCCGACGCAGACGACCACGACCGCCACCGCCCCTGCCTCGGGTATTCCCGCGATCTACGAAGCCCGCACCGATATCGGCCCGAATGGCGAACCGGTTCAGATCCCTGCCGTCCGCGCCGCCTATCTGACCGAACGCAACAGCCGTCAGCGCGTGGCCTATAATGGCCCCGAGAGCCCCGGCACCATCGTCGTCGATCCCTATGCGCGCGTTCTCTACGACGTTCTGGAAAACGGCGAGGCGATGCGCTTTGGCATCGCAGTCGGACGCGCGGGCAAGGGGTTCAACGGCAACGCCACCATCTCGGTCAAGAAAAGCTGGCCCAGCTGGACCCCGACGCAGAACATGATCCGGACCGAGCCCGAACTTTACGCCCAGTTTGCGGGCGGGCTTCCGGGCGGGCTGAACAACCCGCTGGGATCGCGCGCGCTGTATCTGTATCGCAATGGCCGTGACACCTATTACCGGATTCACGGCACGATGGACCCGTCGTCCATCGGCAAGGCGACGTCGGCCGGCTGCATCCGCCTGTTCAATCAGGACATCATGGATCTTTTCGACGAAACCGAGATCGGCAACCGCGTCAAGGTTCGCAGCCAGGCGGAAAGCCTGCGGATCGAAGGTCCGATGATCGAAACCCCCGAAGGCTATGTCATTCCGGCCGCCGATGCCGCACAGGCCCAGGTGGCCCCCGCGGGTGACGCGGCCGTCGCCGGTGTGCCGACCACGACCGTGGTGACCGCCGCCGGCGTCTCGCCTGTCGAAAGCGCCGTACCGCCGCGCTAGGCATCGTCCGAGATCCTTGAAAACCCTGGCCCCGATCCCGTTTCGGGGCCTTTTCAATTGCGGGAACCGGTCGTTTCGCGCAATTTGGGCCAAACCAGCCAGACAGCGCCAAGAGGGCCGTGATGCCGAATTATCTGAAACTGGAACAAGAGCTTCTTTCGACTGCCCATCGCGATCTGGCGGAAAAATCGCGCCAACCCGCAATCGGCGCCCTGACCGACGCGGCGCTGCTGAAGCTGATCGCGGATCTGGACAAGGCCCGCGCGGGCGCAGGCGCGTCGGGAACCGATGGACAGGTGACCGCCGCGGATCTGTTCGCCAACGCCCTGCGCCGCGCCGCCACCGAACGCCGCCGCCGCGGCCTGTCCCCGGCGGCCAGCGCGAACACCCCGACCGGACCCGCGCCAAAGGCCGCGGCAAAACCCGCCGCCCCGCGCCGCAGCCGCAAGCCCGCCACGCGGCAGGCCACGGCGCGCAAGACCACGGAAACGCGCAAGACCGACCTTCGCACCGGCTCGCGCCGCGTGGTCAAACCTGCGGAACCCGCCACAGTCACCCCGACGCAAAGTCCCGCGCCGCAAAAACCTGCACAAGAAGCCGCGCCGAAACCCACGATCGACAAGGCCGCCCGCAAAGCCGCGAAAGAGGCTGAAAAGGCCGCGCGCAAGGCCGAAAAGCAGGCAGTGAAGGCTGCGGAAAAGGCCCGGAAGAAAGCCGCCAAAGAGGCCGAGAAAGCCGCCCGCAAGATGGAAAAGGCGCTGGCCAAGGCGGCGGCCAAGAAGGACAAGACGAAGAAGGCGAAAAAGGCTAAGAAGAAGGCCAAGTAACCCCTGACGACCTTCTTCGGCTGCGATGCGTGTCCTTCTGGTAATAGCTCTGGGTCTGGCGATGGCGTCTCAGGCGGTCGCCCTGCCGGGCGTCGATGCCGTTCATGGCCGCCCGCCTGCGCCGCAGGCCAAGGACATCCGCTGTTCTGACGATGGCCGCGACTGCGTGCGGCTGGATCATTATGTGGCCGATGTCTGCAAGCTGATCGAACGCAATGCTTCGGAACATGGGTTGCAGCCCAGCTTTCTGGCACGGCTTCTGTGGAAGGAAAGCCGTTTCGAACCGGGCGCCGTCAGCCCCGCCGGAGCGCAGGGGATTGCCCAGTTCATGCCCGGCACCGCCGACCTGTATGATCTGGACGACCCGTTCAACCCGGCGCTCGCGATCCGCAAATCGGCCTGGTATCTGGGCTATCTGACCCGGCGCTTTGGCAATATCGGGCTTGCCGCCATCGCCTATAATGGCGGCGAAAATCGCGCCACGCGCTTTGTCGCGCTGCAGGGCGGACTGCCCTACGAGACACAGGATTATGTCGAGGCCATCACCGGTGTCGGCGCGCTGTATTGGCGCGACAATCCTCCCGCCGAGGGTGATCTGAAGCTGGCCCTTGATCCGGATCGCGATTTTCGCAGCGCCTGCGTCGATTTGGCGGGCAACCGCACGCTGCGCGAATTCGTGACCGAACCGCGCGTGTTCCCATGGGGCGTGATCGTGGCCAGCCATCCCAATCGGTCGGGGGCGGTGCAGCAGGTGGCACGGCTGAACCGCGCCCTGCGCCCGGTGCTGGGCGACAAGAAAATCGGCTATGTGCGCAAGCGCATCACCGGGATGCCGCGCCCGGTCTATACTGCGCAGATCGGCTATGACAGCCGGGGCGAGGCGTATAATTTCTGCCTTCGTTTCAAACGGATCGGCGGTCGCTGCATCGTCCTGAAGAACTGACCCCGACCAAACCGCGGGACAGCCCGCAGGGGGTCCGGGGGGTGTGAACACCCCCGGCGGTCGCGGGACGCAAAGCCCGGCCGATTACAGAAAGCTTTGCGGATCTATATCGACCGACAGCCGCAGATTGGCGGGCAGTTTGACTGGCGCCAGCCAATCGGCGATCGCCGCCTGCACCGGGGCCTGTCGTGGCGCGTGGATCAGCATCCGCATCCGGTGCCGCCCGCGCACCCGCGCGATGGGCGCGGGCGCGGGCCCCCACAGGGTCGCGCCCGCATCGCGCAACGGCTCGGCGTGATCGGCCAGATAGCGGGCGAAATCACTGACCACCGGCAGATCGGGATGCGACAGGATGATCCCCGCCAACCGGCCGAAGGGCGGCATCCCCATCGCCTGCCGACCGGCGGCTTCGGCATCCCAGAAGGATTCGTCCTCTCCCGACAGGATTGCGCGGATCACCGCATGGTCGGGCTGATGGGTCTGCAACATCGCCACGCCCGGCGCCGCGCCCGATTGCCGACCGGCACGGCCCGCAACCTGCCGCATCAACTGAAAGGACCGCTCGGCGGCGCGCAGATCGGCCCCTTGCAGACCCAGATCGGCGTCGATGACCCCGACCAGCGTCAGGCGCGGAAAATTATGCCCCTTGGCCACGATCTGCGTGCCGATGATGATGTCGGTATCGCCATTCGCGATCTCGGCGATGGTCTCTTTCAACGCGCGGGCCGAATGGAACAGATCCGAGGACAGGACCGTGGCCTTGGCATCGGGAAACCGGGCGGCGACTTCTTCGGCGATACGCTCGACCCCCGGACCGACCGGCGCCAGCTTGCCTTCCACGCCGCAGGACGGACAGGCCGTCGGGATGGGGCGCGTCTCGCCGCATTGATGACAGACCAGCCGGTTCTGGAACCGGTGCTCGACCATCCGCGCGTCGCATTGGTGGCAACCGATCTGTTCGCCGCAGGCGCGACAGACCGTGACCGGCGCAAAGCCGCGCCGGTTCAGGAACAACAGCGACTGTTCGCCCTTGGCCAGCCGCGCCTCGACCGCCTGCGCCAGACTGGGCGAGATCCAGCGCCCGCCCGGCAGATCCTCGGATCGCAGGTCGATCGCAACCATGTCCGGCAACTCTGCCTCGCCATAGCGCGACCGCAGATCCAGCCGACGGTATTTGCCGCTGGCGGCATTGGCCCAGCTTTCCAGACTGGGCGTGGCCGATGCCAGGATGACCTGCGCCGAACTGATCGAGGCCCGCAGCACAGCCATGTCGCGCGCGCTGTAGAACACGACATCCTCCTGCTTGTAGCTGCTGTCATGTTCCTCATCGACGACGATCAGGCCAAGATCGCGGAACGGCAGGAACAGCGCCGATCTTGCGCCGACGACCATGCCGACCTCGCCCCGCCCGGCCATGTGCCAAAGCCTGCGCCGCTCGGTTCTGGTGATGCCGCTGTGCCATTCGCCGGGCCGTGCGCCGAACCGTGCCTCGACCCGGTCCAGAAACTCGGCCGACAGCGCGATTTCCGGCAACAGCACCAATGCCTGCCGCCCCTGCGCCAGACATTCGGCGACCGCTTCCAGATAAACCTCAGTCTTGCCCGACCCGGTCACCCCGCGCAGCAGGGTCGTGCCATAGCCGCCGCCCGCGATCGCGCCGCGCAGGCTGTCCGCGGCCGCCTGCTGATCGGCGGCCAGCGGCTTGCCCGGTCGTGCCGGATCCAGCACAGGATAGGGGGCGTCACGCGGCGCCTGAATTTCGGCCAATGCGCCCTGCGCCACCAAGCCCTTGACCACCGAACCGCCTACCCCGGCCAGCTGCGCCAGTTCGGACGGGGCAAAGCTGGCCCCGCCGTGATCCGCCATCACCTGCAGAACGCGCTGGCGCGCCTCGGTCATGCGCTGCGGCGGGGCATCGCCCGGCACGATCACCCGTCGCGCGGCGGGCGGCTGATCCAGATCCGGCGCCCGCGTCGCCATGCGCAGCATCAAGGGCGGCGGCGTCAGCGTGTAATCGGCGGCGCGGGTCAGAAAATCCAGGAAACCCGGCTGGAACGGCTCGGCGTCCAGCACCTTGGCGACCGGACGCAGCTTGGCCAGGTCGAAATCGCCCTTCCCCTCGCCCCAGACAAGGCCCAGTACCCGGCGCGGCCCCAGCGGCACCATCACCAGCGCCCCCTGACGCACACCGTCTTCGGGGGACAGGTAATCCAGAATGCCCACGGGTTCGCAGGTCAGGACCGCGATTCGCGCGCGGGCGGGGAAATAGGCGGGCAGATCACGCATCGGGGACAGATAAAGACGCGGCACCGGGCGGTTGCAAGCCCCGGGGTTGTTCCTCTTTCCGATGGCGGCCATGTCGGGTAGAACCCGGACGAACCGCACAAGAGGAGCCGGGCCATGAAATTCTTCGTCGATACCGCAGATGTGGACGCCATCAAGGAACTGAACGATCTGGGCATGGTGGACGGCGTGACCACCAACCCCTCGCTGATCCTGAAAGCCGGCCGCGACATCGCAGAGGTCACCAAGGAAATCTGCGATCTGGTCGACGGTCCGGTCAGCGCCGAAGTCGTCGCCGAAAAGGCCGAGGACATGATCCGCGAAGGCAAGCATCTTGCCAAGATCGCCGACAACATCACCATCAAGGTGCCGCTGACCTGGGACGGCCTGAAGGCCTGCCGCACACTGTCGAACGAAGGCCACATGGTCAATGTCACGCTGTGCTTCAGCGCGGCACAGGCATTGCTGGCCGCCAAGGCGGGCGCGACCTTCATCAGCCCGTTCATCGGCCGTCTGGACGACATCCACCTGGACGGGATGGATCTGATCGCCGATATCCGCGAGATCTATGACAATTACGGCTTCCAGACCGAAATCCTCGCCGCGTCGATCCGCAGCGTGAACCATGTCGTCGAAGCCGCCAAGATCGGTGCCGATGTCATCACCGCCCCGCCTTCGGTCATCAAGTCGATGGCGAACCATGTCTTGACCGACAAGGGTCTGGCACAGTTCAATGCCGATTGGGCAAAGACCGGTCAGAAGATCGGCTGAGGACAGCCGCCACAGGCGGCGGAAAGGGGCAGGATGACGGCAACACCCGAGGCGGATCAGGGGCTGGACCCGGAAACCCGCGACAAGCTTCTGGCCGACCCGGCCGTCATCCTGGAAGACCGCGATCTGATGCGCGCCCTTGTCGCCGCCCGCGAAGCCGAGATCGGTGACAATGTCATCGATATTCGCGGCCGCGCGATGGAGGCGCTGGAAGGTCGGCTGGACCGGCTGGAAGCCCAGCATGAAAACGTGATCGCCGCCGCCTATGACAATCAGTCGGGCACGGCGGTCGTGCATCGCGCGGTGATCGGCCTTCTGGAATCCGCCGATCTGGCGGAACTGACCGACAGCCTTCAGGCCGACATCGCCCCCCTGCTGCGGATCGAGACCCTACGCCTTGTGGTCGAGGCCGACCCGCGCCTGACGGCCCTGCCCGAAGATGTCGTCATCGCCCCCGAAGGCGCGGTGGGCCGCATTCTGACCGCGGGCCGCCGGATGCCGCGCGGCGATGACATCATCCTGCGCCCCGCATCCCCCATCACCCGCCCCATCCATGGCCGCACCGTCGCATCCGAGGCGCTGCTGCCGCTGGATCTTGGGGAAGGCTGGCCCCGCGCGTTGTTGCTGATGGGCAGCGCCGAGGAACAGCGATTCATGCCCGCACATGGCACCGACCTGCTGCGCTTTTTCGGTCAGGTCTTCCGGCTGGTGCTGTTGTCGCGCCTGCGCGGATGACGGTGCCGACGCCTTTGGCCCTTGCGCCCGCCATGGCGGACGCGCTGGCCCGCTGGCTTGAGGTCGAGGCCGCGACCCGCGACAGGTCCCGCCACACGATCACCGCCTATCGCGCCGATCTGCTGACCTTTCTGGCCTTTCTGGGCGGTCATCTTGGCGAGGCCGTCACGCCCAAATCGCTGGCCCGGATCCGGCAGACCGACATGCGCGCCTTTGCCGCTGCGGAACGGGCGCGCGGGTTGGGGCCGCGATCGCTTGCACGGCGGCAATCGGCGGTGCGCAGCTTTCTGCGCTGGATCTCGGACCGCGAGGGTTATGACCTGTCTGCCGCGCTGGCCACGCGCAGCCCGAAATACATGCGGTCCCTGCCCCGCCCACTGTCGCCGGAACAGGCGCAGGATGCGCTGGACATGGTTGCCACCGGCCATGACACACCCTGGGTCGCGGCGCGCGACGTGGCGGTGATGACGCTGCTGTGGGGCTGCGGATTGCGCATCAGCGAGGCGGTCGGCCTGAATGGCAGCGACTGGCCGTTTCGCGACAGCCTGACGATCACCGGCAAGGGCAAACGTCAGCGCCAGGTCCCGATCCTGCCCGTGGCCCGCGATGCGGTCGCGGCCTATCTGCATGACTGTCCGTGGCAGACCGAACCCGATCTGGCGCTGTTCCGGGGCGTGCGGGGGGGGCGTCTGGATGGCGGCCAGATCGCCGCATCGCTGCGCAAGGCACGCGCGGCGCTTGGCCTGCCGCCCACTGCCACCCCGCACGCACTGCGCCATTCCTTCGCCACGCATCTTCTGGCCGCAGGCGGCGATCTGCGGACGATTCAGGAATTGCTGGGCCATGCCAGCCTGTCGACCACGCAGGTCTATACCGGGGTCGACGACGCGCATCTGATGGCGGTCTATCGCGCCGCGCATCCACGCAACCGGGGCTGATTGCCGCAACATGGCTTGATTGCCGCCCCGACTTCGCGCTTTCTTCACCGGGCGGCCCGCGAACCGGCGGGCGGTCAGCGGCGTTACCCCAGACCCGAGCAGAAGGACAAAGCGATGACGACACATGCGATATTCGACCGGCCGCTGGACGCGAAGGCCCCGCAGGGCTTTGATCAGGCGGTGTTCGGGATGGGCTGCTATTGGGGCGTGGAACGGCTGTTCTGGAAACAGCATGGCGTCTGGCTGACCGAGGTGGGCTTTGCCGGCGGGCAGACCGAAAACCCGACCTACGAACAGGTCTGCAAGGGCGATACCGGCCATGCCGAGGTGGTGCGGGTCGTCTTTGACAGTTCGCTGATCAGCTATGACCACCTGTTGCAGCTGTTCTGGGAACATCACGATCCCACGCAGGGCGACCGTCAGGGCAATGATGTCGGGCCACAATATCGCAGCCTGATCATCGCCCAGAATGACAGCCAGCGCGCCGCCGCCGAAGCCTCGCGCATCGATTACAACAACCGGCTGGCCGTGCAGGGCTATGGCGAAATCACCACCCGGATCATCGATCAGGTCCCGTTCTGGCCCGCCCATCCCGAGCATCAGCAATATCTGGCGAAAAATCCGCAGGGTTATTGCGGGCTGAAGGGCACCGGGGTAGAGGCGTCCATGCCCAATCCGGACCCGATCTGATGACAACATATACCGCCCTGACCCATGCCGCAGGCCGCGCCCCCGCCGAGGCGCTGTGCGAAGCCTGCGAAGAACTGATCCCCGAACCCGTCGGCACCGGCGTGTTCGAGATCGAGGACGGGTCGAACCGCTGGGAAGTCGGGGTCTATTTCACCGAAAAACCCGACGAGGTCGCGCTGGCCCTGCTGGCCGCCGCATGGGGGGCCGAGCCTTTCGTGATCTCGGAACTGCCCGAGGTGGATTGGGTCGCCCATGTGCGCCGCGAACTGACCCCGGTCGAGGCCGGACGCTTTTTCGTCTATGGCAGCCATGACGCCGACAAGGTTCCCGAAGGTGCCGAGGCCCTGTGCATCGAGGCCGCGATGGCCTTCGGCACCGGCCATCACGGCACCACCAAGGGCTGCCTTGAAGCGCTGGACCGTCTGGCGAATGCCGGCTACGAGGCGCGGCGCATCGTCGATATCGGCTGCGGCACCGCCGTTCTGGCGATGGGCGCGGCGCGGATCTGGCCGGTCACGGTTCTGGCCAGCGATATCGACCGCACCGCCGTCGACACCGCCGAGGCGAATGTGCTGGCCAACGGGTTGGCCGGACGTGTCGAATGCGTCGAGGCGGCGGGCTTTGATCACCCCATGCTGGACCGGGCCGCGCCTTTCGATCTGGTGCTTGCCAATATCCTGAAACAGCCGCTGATCGACCTGTCGGGCGACATGGCGACCCGCGTCGCCGCAGGCGGCAAGATCATCCTGTCCGGCATTCTGACCCATCAGGGTGACGAGGTGGTCGCTGCCTATCAGGCGGCGGGCTTTGCGCTGGATCAGCGCGACGATCTGGGCGAATGGGTCACGCTGGCCATGACACGCCAGGGCTGACGGCCCGACAAAAGCGGGCAGATCGACAGGGTTTGCCTGCCCAAGCCATTGCCAACGCCCGGACATGAAAAAACCCCCACTGCAACCGCATGGGGGTTCGTTCATCTATTGCGTTGGCCTGATTCAGCCGCGCGCAATCCGCTCGATGTCGCCGCGGCACAGACCGATATCGTCCAGTTCGCGGTCGGACAGGCGGTTCAACTCGCGGCGCGTGACGCGGATATCGTTCCACGACCCGAGCAACGAGACGATGCGTGCGACGAAGCTGCCAAAGCCCCCAACAGCCATGCTGCGGTTCGTTTCAATGGCGGACATCATATCACCTGTTCTTGGTTTGCCTGAATGTCAGGCAGGTTTCGGATAGGCAGGTAGATAATCTGTGCAACTGCAGAACAGTAGTCGCAGAAGCGGCAAGGCCGCTATGCAGATTTTGCAGCCATTGCTGACCAGAATCGACTTTCTGCGGCGCAGAAACGACATCCTGTGCAGGTCAGATGTCGGATTCGTCCTGCTTGACCTTGCGCCAATCGCCCAAATTGGCCTGCCACAGGGCCAGCGCGGCGACCGCCGCCGTGTCGGCGCGCAGGATTCGCGGACCCAACGCGATTCGCGTCACGAATGGCAGCGCGGACAGGCGGCGGCGCTCGGGCTCGGAAAAGCCGCCTTCGGGACCGATCAGGATTGCCCAGGGCCCCGGCATCAGCCCGGACAGCGTCTGCGCCGGGCCGGCGATCGCCTCATCGGCCCACAGAATGCGGCGTTCCGCGTCCCAGCCGTCCAGAAGGCGCGACAAGGCTTGCAGATCCTCGACGGCGGGCACGAAGGTGCCGCCGCATTGTTCGGCGGCCTCGACGGCATGGGCCTGCAGGCGATCCTGCCGGATCCGTTCGGAATTGGTGAAATCGGTCTGAACGGGCAGGATCCGCGCCGCCCCCATCTCGGCCGCTTTCTCGACGATGAAATCGGTGCGGGCCTTCTTGATCGGCGCGAACATCAGCCACAGATCGGGCGGGTCCTGCTGCGGCGCGGATTGGCGGATCAGATCCAGGCTGCCGCCGCGCTTGCCCGCCTCGGTGATCTGCGCCAGCCACGCACCGTCGCGGCCGTTGAAGACCGTGATCTGGTCGCCCGCCTTCTGCCGCATCACCCCGGAAAGGTAATGCGCCTGCCCTGCCTCCAGCGGCACGGGTTGTCCCGCCGCCAAGGGGTGATCTATGAACAATCTGATCTTCGCCATGATGGGCCCGACGCTATGCAAAGCCGCACCGAAAGACCAGATGCCGTCGTCGACGCACCCAAGGGAAACTGGGTCGACCGCCATGCCCCGCCGGCATGGCGGCCGCTGCTGCGGCTAAGCCGGGCGGATCGCCCCATCGGCACATGGCTGCTGCTGCTGCCCTGCTGGTGGGGAATCGGGCTGGCGATGATGACCGATGCGCCACGCTGGTTCGATCTGTGGATCGCGCTGGCCTGCCTGATCGGCGCCTTTGTGATGCGCGGCGCGGGCTGTACCTGGAACGACATCACCGACCGCCATATCGACGCACAGGTCGCCCGGACCCGGTCGCGGCCACTGCCCTCGGGCGCGGTCAGCCTGCGCGGGGCGTTCCTGTGGCTGGCGGCGCAGGGGCTGATCGGGTTGCTGATCCTGCTGACGCTGGGACCGGCGGCGATCTGGATGGGGGTCGCATCGCTGGTGCTGGTGGCGATCTATCCCTTTGCCAAGCGCTTTACATGGTGGCCGCAGATCTTTCTGGGGCTGGCCTTCAACTGGGGCGTGATGCTGGCCTATGCCGCGCATATGGGCCGGGTCGATGCCGCGCCGGTGATCGCATGGCTGGGCGGGATCGCATGGACCATCTTCTACGACACCATCTATGCCCATCAGGACGCCGAGGACGATGCCCTGATCGGCGTGAAATCCACCGCGCGCCTGTTCGGTGACAACAGCCCGCGAATTCTGGCGGGTTTTGCCCTTCTGGCGACGCTGCTTCTGGGAATCGCGATCCTGCTGACCGGTCGCAATCTGTTGATAGGCGGGATCGGACTGGCGGGCTTTGCCGCCCACATGGCCTGGCAGCTGCGGATTTTCGAACCCGATCAGGGGGATACATGCCTGCGCCTGTTCCGGTCCAACCGTGACACGGGGCTGATCCTTGCGCTGTTTCTCGCCATTGCGGGGCTGGCATGATTGCGCGATGCGGTTCGCGCCGCTAGACCCGTTTCGGCTTGCAACAGCCCAAGGTGCCCGCCCATGGCGTCGTCCCGCAGCCGTCGAATGTCGACCTCTCTTGCCACATTGATCACGCTTGCCGGTGCGGCGGGCCTGTCCTGGTGGGGGGCGCAGTCAGCGGCGCAATTCATCGAGACCAGGTCGCGCCAGGATGTGACACTGGCCCTGGCGACGGCAGGCCAGGACTGGGTCCAGGTCGAAACCAATGGGCTGCAGGTCAGGTTGACCGGCACCGCCCCGACCGAGGTCGATCGCTTTCGCGCGGTGACGCAGGCGGGCTCGGTCGTGGATTCCAGTCGCGTTGTCGATGACATGACCGTCGCGTCACGGGATGCGATGGTGCCGCCCGAATTCAAGGTTGAACTGCTGCGAAACGATGACGGCATCTCGCTGATCGGGCTGGTTCCGGCCAAGACCGACCGCGAGGCGCTGGTCCGCAGCCTGCGCACCGAAACCGCCGCGCCCAAGGTGACCGATCTTCTGGAGTCGGCGGAATATGCGGTGCCCGAAGGCTGGGCCGACGTGCTGGCCTATGGTCAGCGCATCGCGCAGATGACGCCACGCGCCAAGATCTCGATCGCCCCCGGCGAGGTGCAGGTGACGGCGCTGGCCGACAGTCGTGCCGAAAAGGGCCGTCTTGAAGCCGAATTGAAACGTCTGGCCCCCAAGGGCATCAAGCTGGTCACCAATATCTCGGCGCCGCGCCCGGTCGTGGCGCCTTTCACCCTGCGCTTCCTGATCGACGACCAGGGCCCGCATTTCGACGCCTGCGCCGCCGATACCGAGGCCGCGCAGAAGCAGATCCTGGATGCGGCCGTCCGCGCCGGTGTCGACGGCAACCCGACCTGCACGCTTGCGCTTGGTTCGCCCACGGCCGATTGGGCCGGCGCGGCGGTCCCGGCGATCAAGGCCGTTGCGGCACTGGGCAAGGGATCGGTCACGATCTCGGACGCCGATATCGCCCTGATCGCCCCCGAAGACGTGCCCGCCGACACCTTCGCCGAGGTGGTGGCAACGCTGGAACAGACGCTGCCCTCGGTGTTCTCGCTTCAGGCGCAGCACGAGGAAAAGAACGACGCCACCCAAGGGCCCGCGGAATTCGCCGCCACCTTGTCCAGCGACGGACGCCTGTCCATGCGCGGCCGCATCGCAGACCAGCAGATGCGCGAGGCCGTCGACAGCTTTGCCCGCGCCCGTTTCAGTACCGTCAGCGGCAACCTGCGCGGCGACGCCTCGATGCCCTCTGGCTGGACCGTGCGCGTGATTGCAGCGCTCGAGGCGCTTGACGGGCTGGCGAACGGCACGATCACCGTCACGCCCGACCTGATCGAACTTGGCGGCACATCGGGCGATCCCCGCGCCACCGAACGCGCCGCGGCAAGCCTGTCGCGACGGCTTGGGGCGGGTGCCGATTATCAGCTGGCGATCCGCTATGACCGCTGGATGGATGCCGCGCTGGCCCTGCCCGACGGACAATATTGCGTCGATCAGCTGAACATCGTCATGTCCGAAAGCGAAATCGGCTTCGAACCCAGCAAATCGACCATCGCGGGCGATCCCGCCCCAACCCTGTCGCGGCTGGCAGGCATCATGCAGGACTGCGCCGACTATCAGATCGAGGCTGGCGGCCACACTGATTCCCAGGGCTCCGAAGGTTTCAACGCCGATCTGTCCCGCGCCCGCGCGCAGGCCCTCTTGAAGGCGATGTCCGATGCCGGGATCGATACGTCCAACATGACGTCGCGCGGATATGGCGAAAGCCAACCCATCGCCAGCAATGATTCCGAAGCCGGGCGCGAAGAAAACCGCCGGATCGAGTTCCGCCTGCTGTCCGAATCGCCGGTGCGCAACGAACCCCTGCCCGCCCCGGTGGTGCTGGAAGGCGTGACCAGTGACGCCTCGGCCAATGCGGAAACGGCGCAACCGGACGTGACCGCCGAACAGGGCCGCGCCATGGCCTATGGACCACAACTGCCGACAACGGAATCGCAGGAATCGGATGGTGACGCCGACCCCGCGCCGGTCTCGACCGCACCGGCGACCCTGGGCGTGACCGAACAGTTTCAGACACTGGACGAGCGCGAGGAAAACCTTAGGCTGCCCGTGCAGACGCCCGATGCCGATACCCCGCGCCCCGAAAAACGGCCGGACGACGAAGACGGCGCGGATGAAACGACCGCAGCAGACGAGACCGCCGAATGAACCGCACCGAATTCATCACCGCCACAGCGGTCATCCTGTTCAGCGCCTTCGTTCTTGGCTGGTTCGCCTGCTGGGTGGTCCAGCGCCTTGCCCGCCCCACCAACGCGAATATGGGCGAACTGGACCACATGGCGCAGCAACTGCACGATGCCGAGGAAACCCGCGATCAGGCCATCGCCCAGCTTGAAGACAGCGAGGCCCGCCTGAATTCCCGCCTGCGCGAAACCGAAGCCGAACTTCAGGCCGCCATGGACGGGTTGCGCGAAAGCCGCAACGAGGTCGAAGAACTGCGCGACTATATCGAAAAGAAGCTGGCCCGCCGTTAAGGTCCGCCCTTCGCCCCATCTTCTGTGCGGAAATATCCCGGGGGCGTCCCGCAGGGACGGGGGCAGCGCCCCCATCCCGCAGTCCGGTCAGATACCGGCGTCGATGATCGCGCGGGCCAGAACCGGAACCGTATCGCGGTTCAGCCCCGCAATGTTCAGGCGCGAATCGCCGACCATGTAGATCGCCGAATCCGATTTCAGCTTCTGGACCTGCTCGGGCGTTGCGCCAAGCCGTGAGAACATGCCGCGATGCTGGGCGATGAAATCGAACCGGTCGCTGCCCGACAGGTCACGCAACTCGGATGCCAGCTGATCGCGCAGAGCCAGCATGGTGTTGCGCACATCTTCCAGCTCGGCCTTCCAGTCGCCGCGCAGCGCGTCGTCGGTCAGGATGGTGCTGACGATCCGCGCACCATGGTCGGGCGGGAAGGAAAAGTTCTGGCGGTTCAGATAAGCCATCGCGCCCTGTGCCAGATCGCGCGCCGACGGATTTTCCGACAGCGCCATCAGGATGCCGGTCCGTTCGCGATAGATGCCGAAATTCTTGCTGCAGGATGCCGCGATCAGAACCTCGGGCAGGCTTTTCGCGACCAGCCGGGTCGCTTCGGCATCGGCGTCCAGACCGTCGCCAAAGCCCTGATAGGCCAGGTCGATCAGCGGCACCGCGCCGGATTTTTCAAGGATCGCGATCACCTCGCGCCACTGGTCCAGCGTCAGGTTCGCGCCGGTCGGGTTGTGACAGCAGCCGTGCAGCAGCACGATGTCGCCCTTGCCCGCCTTGGCGATATCGGCCTTCATCCCCTCGAAATCGACGCCACGGGTCGCATTGTCGAAATAGCGGTATTCGACAAAGGGCAGACCCATGAACTTCATGATCGACAGATGGTTGGGCCAGGTCGGGTCCGACACATGCACTGTCAGATCGGGATTCGCCATCCGCGCCAGTTCCAGCGCCTGTCGAATCGCCCCGGTGCCCCCCACCGACGCCACCGAGGCCAGACGGTCCGCGGGCACATCGCCCAGAACCATCTGCGCCATGGCATTGCGGTATTCGGGCTCGCCCGCCAGACCGGTATAGGCCTTGGTCGTCTGGCTTTCCCAGATCCGCTGCTCTGCCGCCTTGACCGCCCGCATCACCGGCGTCACGCCTTGCGGGTCCTTGTAGACGCCGACGCCAAGGTCGATCTTTCCCTGACGGGTGTCGGCCTTGTATTCCTCGATCAGCATCAGGATCTTGTCGGGGGCTTGCGGTTTCAGGTTGGACAGCATCTCAGGCGTCTCCGGTTGCAATATTCAGGTCGGCGAAGCTGCCCCATTCGGCCCAGCTTCCATCGTAGAGCGAGTGATTGCGATGCCCGATCCGTTCCAGCGCCAGGCTTAGGATCGCGGCGGTCACACCGCTGCCACAGGTGGTGATGGCAGGCTTCGACAGATCGACGCCCGCCTGTTCGAAGGCGGCGCGCAGCGCGGCCTCGTCCTTCATCGTGCCATCGTCGTTCAGCAGCCGGCCGAAGGGCAGGTTCTTCGATCCCGGAATATGGCCCGAGCGCAGGCCGGGGCGCGGCTCGGCCGCCTCGCCGCGAAAACGTTCGACCGCGCGGGCATCGATGATTTCGTGATCGCCCAGCTTCGAGGCCGCGGCCACCTGCGTCACATCGCGAACCAACCCTGCCTGACGTTGCACGGTAATGTGCCGGTCGCGCAGGATCGGCGGCATGTCTTCGGTTTCGCGACCTTCGGCCTGCCATTTCGCAAGACCGCCATCCAGCACGGCAACATCGGTCTTGCCCATCAGGCGAAAGGTCCACCAGACCCGCGCCGCGCTGCGGACGTCGGAACTGTCATAGATCACCACCTGATGCCCGTCGCCCACGCCCATGGCGCGCATGCGGCTGATGAACATCTCGACCGGCGGGGCCATGTGCGGCAATGCGCTGCGGCCATCGCTGATCGCATCGACATCGAAAAACCGTGCGCCGGGGATATGGGCGGCCTCGTATTCCGCACGGGCATCGCGACCGGTCGCGGGCATGTGCCAGCTGGCATCGATCACCCGCAGATCGGGATCGTTCAGATGGGCGGCCAACCATTCGGTCGAGACCAGCGTCTTTGGATCGTCCTGCATCTGCCCCCCACACGTCGTTCAGCACGCTGACCGATCTACAGGGGGATTGACGGCGCTGCAACGCCAAGCGGGCCCTAGCCCTGCTTCAAAAGACGCTGTTTCTGGCGATTCCAGTCGCGTTTGGCGCTGGTTTCGCGCTTGTCGGCGACTTTCTTGCCCTTGGCGACACCGATCTTCAGCTTCACCAGCCCCTTGTGATTGAAATACATCACCAGCGGCACCAGCGTCATGCCCTCGCGTCCGACGGCCTGCCACAGCCGTGCCAATTCGCGCCGACTGACCAGCAACTTGCGCTTACGGCGCTCTTCATGGCCGAAAACACCCGCGTTCAACAGCGTCGCGATATAGCCATTGATCAACCACAGTTCGCCATCTTCGATGCTGGCATAGCTTTCGGCAATGTTCGATTGCCCGGTCCGCAGGGATTTCACCTCGGATCCGGTCAGGACGATGCCAACCTCAAGGTCGCTTTCGATAAAGTAATCGAAACGCGCACGCCGATTCTCGGCGATCACCTTGTAGTTCTTGTTGTCGGGTTCCTTGGCCATGACGCGGTTAGATAAGTACCCGCAGGGCGGCTGTAAAGGTGGACCGGTATCCGCCGCGGGGGCGCACATGAAAGAAAGCGCCCATCGGGTGGTCCCGATAGGCGCTTATCGTTTTTCTAAGCTGAGGCACCAGGGCTTCAGACTAGGCGTCGCGTCGCCTTACAGCGCGCCTTCGCGCTGTGCCTTTTTACGGGCCAGCTTGCGGGCGCGGCGAACGGCCTCAGCCTTTTCACGGGCTTTCTTGACCGACGGCTTCTCGAAATGCTGCCGAAGCTTCATCTCGCGGAAGACACCTTCGCGCTGAAGTTTCTTCTTCAGGGCACGAAGCGCCTGTTCGACGTTGTTATCGCGAACGTTGACCTGCATGTGGTTGTCACCACCTTCCTAAGTTAGAGTTGATAAGATTGCAGGAAGCGCCCCTTTAGCAGACGCGCCCCTGCTTGTCCAGAAAAAGGCCGTGAGACCATGGAAACCGACCGCGATGCCCTTCTTGCCGCTGCCCTCGACCATGTTCCGTTCGAAGGGATGAACGACCGCGCCCTGCTGGCCGGGGCCGCCGACCTGCAAATCCCCGAAAGCCTTGCGCGGGTCCACTTCCCCCAAGGCGGCGCCGGGCTGGCCGCGGCCTATCACCGCCGCGCGGATGCCGAACTGCGCGACTGGCTGGCCCGCACCCCACCCGAAGGACGGTTCAGCGATCGCGTCGCCGCCTCGGTCTGGCAGCGGCTTGGGCTGGTCGATCCCGAACTTGTGCGCGCCGGAGCCGCCACGCTGGCCTTGCCGCAGAACGCAGCCCTGGCGGCGCGGCTGGTCTGGGAAACCGCGGATGTGATCTGGGCCGGGTTGGGCGACACATCGGATGACGCCAACTGGTATACGAAACGCGCAACGCTGTCGGCGGTGATCAGCGCGTCGGTCCTGTTCTGGCTGGGGGATGACAGCCCCGACCACGCCGAAACCCGCGCCTTCATCGACCGCCGGATCGAGGGCGTCATGCGCTTTGAAAAGGTCAAGGCACAGTGGCGCAAGCTGCCCGGCGCCAAGATGATGGGCAAGGTGGCTTTCGGCTGGATACACCCGCCGCGGGATCGTAACCTGCCCGGACGCAGTTCGACCAAGTAAGGAGCGACGATGTTTCCCGACGCGATGAATGTGATCAAGATTTCCGAGCCCGGCGCCGCAGAGGTTCTGAAACCCGTCCGCCGCCCGGTCCCGGTCCCAAGTCACGATCAGATATTGATCCGCATCGCCTATGCCGGGGTCAACCGTCCCGACGTGCTGCAACGCATGGGGGCCTACGCCCCGCCACAAGGCGCGTCGGACCTGCCCGGCCTCGAAGCCTCGGGCGAGGTGGTGCAGGTCGGCGCCGGGGTCACCCGCTGGCGCAAGGGCGACAAGGTGACCGCGTTGCTGCCCGGCGGCGGCTATGCCGAATACGCCGTCTGCCACGCCGATCATGCCCTGGAAATTCCGCGCGGCCTGTCGATGCGCGAAGCTGCCTGCCTGCCCGAAACCGCCTTCACCGTCTGGTCGAATGTGGTGACCCGGGGCGGCCTTCAGGCCGGGCAACGCTTTCTGGTTCATGGCGGAACGTCGGGCATCGGGATGATGGCCATTCAGGTCGCAACCTCTCTGGGCGCGCGCGTCTGGGCGACCGCGGGCAGCGCCGCAAAATGCCAGGCCGTCGAAAGCCTTGGCGCCACGGCAATTAACTACCGCGACGAGGATTTCGTCACCCGGATGCAGGCCGAAGGCGGGGCAGATCTGATCCTGGACATGGTCGGGGGAAGCTACATCCCCCGCAACATCAAGGCGCTGGCCGATGACGGCCGCCTGGTTCAGATCGCCTTTCTGGAAGGACCCAAGGTCGAACTGAACTTTGCCCAGATCATGACACGGCGCCTGACCCTGACCGGCTCGACCCTGCGTCCGCAGTCTGACGCCGCCAAGGCCGAGATCGCCGAAGACCTGCGGGAACGCCTGTGGCCTCTGGTTTCGTCAAGCGCGGTCAAGGTAACGATCGACAGCGAATTCAAGCTTGATGAAGCCTGCAACGCGCATCAGCGCATGGAAAGCAGCCAGCACATCGGAAAGATCGTCCTCAAAGTCTGCCCCGACTAGGCGAGCTGCCAGTCCGGTCGCCTCCGGCGGGGATTTTTAGACACAGAAGATGAACGAAGGGCACGCACCCCATTCCAGCGCCCGTCCGGAAGGGGTGCGGCATCTCCTATGGCGGCCATCGGCGTCCCCGCCTGTTCCGCCCCATGACAGTCGCAGTAATTGCTGAAGAAAGCGTAAACGGCCTCCAGATCTTCTGTGCTCAAATATCCCGGGGGTCCGGGGGCTGGCCCCCGGCTGGCGCGGGACGCAGGCCCACGATCCAAAACCTTAACGGACACGTTCCATCAATATGTCGCGCCGTCCGCAATCGCGGCTTATATCCGATGCGCAGGATCGCGGCTCAAGGTTCCTGGTCAGGCAAATGCGCACCTCTTGCAATGCGTCGCGCCGACAGGTGACGGTAACGCCATCTCTTTCAAGCGCGGGGTTGGAGTCGATGAACGCCTCCTCGACCACGCTGGGGGGCAGCCTGATGTCCTTGGCCAGATCATCGAACACCTCCGGGACCTGAACGGATCGGGCCGCATCCCGGATCGCCTGATAATATGCGGACGCAGACAGGCCCGAGCAACGCCCATGCTTTTTCCACTGGTACCAGGCAAGCCCGCCCGATCCCATGACATCCGCCATCGCGGCACTTTCGCGGCGCGAGGGGTCACGCTCGGACGTGCGGCAATCCTGTGGCCAGCCCTGTTCATATTGCGGCCAAAGACCGTGCACGACGAAATCCGTCTTTCGGCCGATATCGCATTGATCCGCGTCGCGATCGTCACCGGTTTCCCGGCACCAGCTTGGCGACCAGCTGAGCGCCAGAACATAATAGTCGAAATCCCCGGCAATATCGTCTGCGGGGGCGGGCGAGGCCAGAAAGGCCGACAGGATCAGGGCGGATAGCAGGCGCATGTGCCGCAGGTTAACCGCTTTGGCCCGCGCGTCCATGCCATTTTCGCGCGAATCCTCTTTTCTAACCGCCCTCGAATCGCTATATGGCGGGCAATTCCCCCCGAAAACGAGGAATGGCACCCGCCTTAAGCCGTTTCCCGGCCCAAGAATGGCGTGCCTTGGGGGCAGAGATGCGAAGGAGACTGACATGAACAAGCCGCTGATGGCCAAGGCCACCGCTGTCTGGCTGGTCGACAACACCACGCTCAGCTTCAAGCAGATCGGTGATTTCTGCGGGATGCACGAGCTTGAAGTGCAGGGCATCGCGGATGGCGATGTCGCGGCTGGCGTGAAGGGCTACGACCCGGTCGCATCGAATCAGCTGGATGCCGAGGAAATCAAGAAGGGCGAGGCCAGCGCGACCTACAAGCTGCGCTTGAAGCATAATCCCGCCGCCGAAGGCGAGGAAAAGCGCCGTGGCCCGCGTTATACCCCGCTGTCCAAGCGTCAGGACCGCCCGAACGCCATTTTGTGGCTGGTCAAGTTCCACCCGGAACTGGCCGATGCGCAGATCGCCAAGCTGGTCGGCACGACCAAGCCGACGATCACCTCGATCCGCGAGCGGACGCATTGGAACATCCAGAACATGCAGCCGATCGATCCGGTCGCATTGGGCCTGTGCCGTCAGACCGAGCTGGATTCCGCCGTGCAGAAGGCCGCCAAGAAGCGCGCCGCCGATGGCGATGTGATGACCGATGATGAACGTCGCATGCTGGTCAGCACCGAAACCTCGCTGTCGATGGGCGACGAGCCGCGCCTGCCGTCGTCGATCGCGGGTCTGGAAAACTTTTCGCTGTCGAAAAGCGACGATGATGACGATCAGCCGCAGCGCGAAGTCGATGCCGACAGCTTCTTCAACCTGCCCGACAGCAATGAGGATGACGAAGACGAGGATCGCTGATCCCCTTCGCTTCTCGCAAAAGGCCGGCGCAATTCGCGCCGGCCTTTTTCATTGACGACAGGTGACGGATCACGTCCGTCCGCGAATGGCGCGTCCGGCCCAGATCAGGATGCAGGCACCGATCACCGCGACGATCACCTGGCCGATGGCCCCGCCCGCCGTGGTCGAGAAGATCAACCGGAACAGCCAATTGCCCAGAACCGCCCCCAGAATGCCAAGGATGATGTTGGTGATCAGGCTGTGATCGCCCTTCATGATCTTTTCCGCGATCCATCCGGCGATGGCGCCAAGTATGATCGACATGATCCAACCGAAACCGGCCATAGAAAACTCCTGTCAGAATGCTGCGGACCGCGCCGGGTCCTTCGCAGGGAAATGCGGAAAGCCGGGGCTTCGTTCCCTGCGAAGGCAGGTTTCAGCGCAGATCAGATCGACAGGCAGACATATTTCATTTCCAGAAAGTCCTCGATCCCGTGGCGGCTGCCCTCACGACCCAGGCCCGACTGCTTGACCCCGCCGAAGGGCGCAACCTCGGTCGAGATGATGCCCGTGTTCACACCGACGATACCATATTCCAGCGATTCCTGAACGCGGGTGATGCGGCCGATGTCGCGGGCGTAGAAATACGACGCCAGGCCGAAGATCGTGGCATTGGCCTTTTCGACGGCCTCTTCCTCGGTCTCGAACTTGAACAGGGGGGCCAGCGGACCAAAGGTTTCCTCGGTCGCGACCTTCATGTCGTCGGTCACCCCGGTCATCACGGTCGGCTTGAAGAACAGGCCGTCCATCCTTTCGCCGCCGGTGACGACAGTGCCGCCGCCGTCCAGCACGTCCTTGATATGTTCCTGCACCTTGTCCACCGCGCCTTCGTTGATCAGCGGGCCGGTGGTCACGCCATCCTCCAGACCGTCACCGACCTTCAGCTTGTCGACAGCCTCGGCCAGTTTCTTCGCGAAGGCATCATAGACACCTGCCTGCACATAGATCCGGTTCGCGCAGACGCAGGTCTGGCCGTTGTTGCGGAATTTCGACGCCATCGCGCCTTCGACCGCCGCGTCCAGATCAGCGTCGTCAAAGACGATGAAGGGCGCGTTGCCGCCCAGTTCCATGCTGCATTTCATCACCTGATCGGCGGCCTGGCGCAGCAGGATGCGACCCACCTCGGTCGAGCCGGTGAAGGTCAGTTTGCGGACCTTGTGATTTTCGCAGAATTCCTTGCCGACCTCGCTGCTGCGCGAGGACGTGACCACCGACAGGATGCCCTTGGGCAGGCCCGCGCGTTCGCCCAGAACCGCCATGGCCAGCGCCGAAAGCGGCGTTTCGGCGGCCGGACGCGCGACAAAACCACAGCCGACGGCCAGGGCAGGACCGGCCTTGCGGGCGATCATCGCGTTGGGGAAGTTCCAGGGCGTGATGCTGCCCACCACGCCGATCGGCTGGCGGATGACGGTCAGGCGCTTGTCAGGCTGATGTCCGGGAATGGTTTCGCCGTAGACGCGCTTGGCCTCTTCGCCGAACCACTCGATGAAGCTGGCGCCATAGGCGATCTCGCCCTTGGCTTCGGCGAAGGGCTTGCCCATTTCGGCGGTCAGGATACGGGCCAGATCGTCCTGATTTTCCATCATCAGGTCGTACCATTTGCGCATGATCTGCGCGCGTTCCTTGGCCGTGCGTGCGGCCCAGCCCTTCATCGCGGCCTCGGCGGCGTCGATAGCCTGCGCCACCTCGTCACGCGACAGGTCGGCGACCTTGGCGATCACGTCGCCGCGCGCGGGATTCGTCACGTCAAAGGTTGCGCCATCCTTGGCATCCACCCACTCCCCGCCCAGAAAGGCGCGCGTCTCCAGCAGGCTGGGGTCGCTGAGCAGGGATTTCAGATTGGTCTGTTGCTGAGTCATATCTGCCTCGTATGTCGCGGTTTCGCGCGAATGATGCACATGCCGACCGGACGTTGTCAAAGCGATGCAGGTTCCCGCCGATGGGCGTAATTTAATGTGATGCCCCGCACCGGAACGGGCGCGGTCGATGCGGTGTTGTCGCCGCAATGGTCCGCAAGATGGACCGACCAGTTCAAGGAAGGAGCGTGACATGAAGACGCTTTTCACGACGACCGCACTGATCGCCTCGACCCTTGCCGGGGGTGCGATGGCACAAACCATGGCCACGGCCAGCACCGATCTGAACATCCGTTCGGGCCCCGGCGTGCAGCACGAGGTGACCGGCGTGATCCCCGCAGGCGATGAGGTCGCGGTCGCGGGCTGCATCGACAGCGCCAATTGGTGCGAAATCGGCCATGACGGCGCAAGCGGCTGGGCCTATGGCGACTACCTGACCGCCAAGCTGGGTGACGAGGTGAAGCCGCTTTATCCGAACCGTCAGGAAATTGGCGTGACGGTGGTGGAAACGCCGGTTCAGAACCCGCAGGAAGGCGCGAATACCGCGGTCGGCGGTGTCGGTGGCGCGGCCATCGGTGCGCTGGTCGGCGGCCCCGCCGGTGCGGTTGCGGGCGCGGCCATTGGCGGCACTGCAGGCAACGCCGCCACCCCGGAACCTGCCCCCGAAGTCCGCACCTACATCACCCAGAACACGGTCGATAACATCTACTTGGAAGGCGAGGTCGTGACCGGCGCCGGAGTTCCGGAAAATGTGACCTTGCAGGATATTCCCGATTACCCAGATTACCGTTATGCGCGCATCAACGGACAAGATGTTCTGGTGGAACCAAACGCACGCCAGATCGTCTACATATATCGCTAAGTGTTCCCTCTCTCTTTCTTGGCGATCTCTGGGGGCGGTGCGCATGTCGCACCGCCCTTCGCTATGTCAGGTCGCGCCAGCAGGGTTGCAGATCGCCCGGTTCGGGCGTCGCGTGATAAACGCCCCGCGCAACCGCCCGCGCCATGACCGAAGCCGCCGCATGGCCCAGCAGATAGGGGTCCGTCGCCGGGTCCGACATTGGCCGCTGTCCGGTCGAGACCGCGAAGATCAGATCCCCGTCGAAAGGCGTGTGGCTGGGCACCAGGGCGCGTGCGAACCCGTCATGCGCCACGGTCGCAAGCCGTTGCAGCCCGGCCTTGTCCAGCGCGACATCGGTGGCGACGATGGCGATGGTCGTCGCCTCGCCCAGTTGCTTGCCGGGCCTTGGCTCGTCATGCGGGGCAAAACGGTCCGGTAGGCCGCGGCCGCCGAATTCGTCATCCATTTCCCACGGAGCCGCCCAGAAATGCGCGCCTTCGCCAACGGTGGGCGATCCCAGCGCATTGACGACAACCAGCGCCCCGATGGTTGCCCCCGTTTCCAGCACCGCCGAAGCCGATCCAAGGCCCCCCTTGATGCGCCCGGTCAACGCGCCGATACCCGCGCCGTGGCTGCCAAGGGCAAAATCCGCCGCCGCCGCATCGAAGGCGGTGCGACCCAGGGCCGGATAGGGGTTCCGGGTCCAGCCCTTGTCGCCGCCATTCAGCAGGTCGAACACGATCGCGCCCGGCACGATCGGCACGCGCAGCCCGCCCACCGCAAAGCCGCGCCCCGCCTGCGCAAGCCCCGCCATGACCCCGTCACAGGCCGCCAGCCCAAAGGCCGAGCCGCCCGACAGCACCAGCGCATCGACCTGCGAGACCAGCTTGTCGGGCGCCAGAAGGTCCGTATCCCGCGTTCCGGGGGCGCCGCCCATCACCTGAACCGAGGCCGTGAACGGCGCATCTGCGGTCAGGACCGTGGTGCCGGATTTCAGCGCCGCATCGGCGGCGTTGCCGACGCGCAATCCGGCGATATCGGTGATCAGATTTCGGGCGCCTGGTCGCATGGGACATCCTTGGTTGGCGGATCGGTTCCGCTGTCTGCCCTCGCTGCCTAGCACGACTGCGCATATCAGGCATCACCGACGACCCTGCCGCCGGAAATGCGACAGCCGCGATTGCGGGACGGCAATCGCGGCTGCGCCCGAAAGGGGGGTGGCGGGGCTAGCGCCGCTTGCCGGCCACGATCCGATCAAGGATCAGCGCACAGAACAGGATCGCAAGCCCGGCCAGAATGCCCTGCCCCGCAGCGGCATATTGCAGCGCCTCCAACACGTCCTCGCCCAGCCCCTTGGCGCCGATCAGCGAGGCAACGACCACCATCGCCAGCGACAGCAGGATCGTCTGATTGACCCCCGCCATGATCGTTCGCGCCGCCAGCGGCAGATCCACGCGCCACAGCAGATAGCGCGGCGTCGCGCCAAAGGCCAAGGCCGCCTCGCGCACCGCGCCCGGCACCTGCTGAAGGCCCAGAACGGTGAACCGGATCACAGGCGGGCTGCCGAAGATCATCGTCGCGACGACCCCTGCGGGCTTGCCCGAACCGATGAAGGCCACGACCGGGATCAGATAGACGAAAGAGGGCATCGACTGCATGAAATCCAGAACCGGGCGGACCACCGCAAAGACACGCGGCCGCCGCGCGCAATAGATGCCAAGCGGGATCCCCAGCGTGATCGAGATCAGCGCCGCCGCACCCAGCAGGGCGATGGTCGCCATCGCCTTGTCCCAGAAGTCCAGCAGCCCCAGATAGGCCAGCGCGGCACCGGTAAAGATCGCAACGCGCGCCCCGGCCGACAGATAGGCCAGCATCACGATGACCAGCGCGACCACGGGCCAGGGCGTGCCGACAAAGACGACCTCCAGCCCGTCCAGCAATGCCCGCATGCCCAGGGTCAGCGCATCGAAGAATCCGCGTCCCGCCGTCTTGGTCCAGTCGAATGCCGACTGGATCACGTCGCCGACACCCAGACGCCAGTTCCGGTTGGTGGGAAATTCCGACAGGAAGGCGACGGCCTCAGGCTGGGCGAACTTGATGGTGCTGGGCAGCACGACCAGCACGAACAGCAGCCCCGACAGCATCATGCGCGGCACCGACCAGCCATGCGCCACGCTGCGATCCGAACGCCAGCGTGCGAATTGTCCCTCCAGCGTCCAGTTCGCCAACGCGGCGGTCATGAACCGGAAGCACAGCAGAAGGATCAGCCCGAAGCCGATATAGTACAACCCCGTGCCATCTGCCTGCGCTGCCGCCACCTCGGCCTGCGCCAGCGCATCTTCCAGCGAGGCCGCCGCGCGTCGCAGCGATTCCAGCGTCGAGGCACCGGATTGTTCGGCGGCTTCGATCTGCTGGCGGCGCAGATCCAGCGTTTCCGCGATCCGTGCGGCGCGTTCGCGCGACTCGCGGCCCAGATCGCCGAACAGCCCGCGACCAAGCTGGATGAAGGCGAATGTCTCGATCACCAGAAAGCCAAGGAACCACGACCACAATCCGCGCGCGCCGAACCAGATCGGGCCAAGAAGGGCCGCCGCCGGGTTCAGCGTAAAACGATAGCCGGGCGCCTGCATCATATAGGCAAAGACATGGCGGTAATAGCCTTGGCCCCGTCCGACGAAATCGTCGATCAGCCCGCTCATCCGCTGCGAGATATCGGTCCTTTCCTGCGTCATCGTCGGGTTCTCCTAACCTCTGTTGTTCTGGATCGCCCGCATCAGCATGGGGCGGTTGATGACACCGACCGCCGAGCCGCTTTGGGTGACGCGGGCAATGCCGTGGCCATCGACGCAGATATCCATCAGCGCGTTCAGATCCATGTCGGGATGCGCCTCGCGCGCGTCGCCCGGCACGGGGCCGTAGGTCGCCTCGAACTCGTCGACGGGGCGCATGACGGAATGGGCAAAGACCATGTTCAGCTTGGAAATGCCCGCGACGAAATCAGCCACATAATCATCGACCGGGTTCAGGATGATCTGTTCCGGGGTGCCGATCTGCACGATGCGGCCATCCTTCATGATCGCGATGCGGTGGCCGATGCGGATCGCCTCGTCCAGGTCATGGGTGATGAACATGGTGGTCTTGTTCAAAGATCGCGACAGGTCCATGAACTGGTCCTGCAACTGCCGGCGGATCAGCGGGTCCAGCGCCGAGAACGGCTCATCCATCAGCAGGATATCGGGATCCGAGGCGATGGCACGGGCCAGGCCCACGCGCTGTTGCATGCCGCCCGACAGCTCATGCGCGTATTTGTCCTCCCAGCCGGTCAGGTTCACCAGATCCAGCACGCGATCCGCCTCTTCCCAGCGGCGTGCCTTGCCGGTGCCGCGGATCTCCAGCGGCATGGCGACATTGTCACGCACCGTCCGGTGCGGCATCAGGCCGAAATTCTGGAACACCATCGCGACCCGGTGGTTGCGCAGGCGGCGCAGATCCGCGCCGTTCAGCGACATCACATCCTCGCCCCCGATCAGGATCTGACCGGCCGAGGGTTCCAGCAGCCGGTTCACATGGCGCACCAGCGTCGATTTGCCCGAACCCGACAGGCCCATGACACAGAACAGTTCGCCGCGCTCGATCTGGAAGGTGGCATCGGCGACGCCGACCACGCAGTTGAACCGTTCCAGCACCTCGGCCTTGCCGATCCCTTCGGTCCGCAGCGCGGCCATCGCCTCATCCGCGCGTTTTCCGAAGACTTTCCAGACACCACGGGCGTCGATGGCGATATCCTTGGCCATTGCTGAGCCTTTCTTCTGGCGGTTTCAGCGGCCCCGACCCAGCCGGCCGGGGCCGCACAGGGATCAGTTCAGGCCAAGCCAGCCGTCGATCGTGTCGCCATTCGCCGCGATCCAGGCGCTGACGACCTCACCGACATCCTTGCCTTCGACCACGACCTCGGCGGTCATCTGCGACAGCGCATCCGAATCCATGTCGATACTGGCCAGGAACGAGGCCGCCGCCGGGTTGCGCGTCTGCAAAGAGGTCGAATAGGCGACCTTCACGGTCTTGACCTCATCGCCGCTGGTGATCGAAGACTTGTTGTACCAGTCGGCATCCTGATCGGGCTGGATCATGGTATATTGCTGGGGGTCGTAATCCGGCTCTTCGATCATCGTCACATCGTACAGCGCGTGAACGTAATGCGGGCTGTAGCAATAGAACACCACGCCCTTCTGCTGATCGATCGCATCCTTCAGGCGCGAATAGAACACCGTCTCATCCTCGGTGCCGGGCTCCAGAAAGCTTTCGATGCCATAGTCGCGCACCTTGACCTTGTGGATATTGGTCGAGGACCAGCCCGACGCGCCGACCCAGATCTCGCCCTTGCCGTCGCCGTCAAAGTCGTACAGGTCCTGCGCATCCGGCGTCGCCAGGTCAAAGATCGAGCGGATATTGTGATCCTCGGCCATGTAGGTCGGGGTGCAGAAACCCGCGCGCCCCTCGTATGATCCCGACGACAGCGCCACGGTGCCTTTCTGGTCGACATATTCATCGGTCAGCGATGCCTGGTTGGGCAGCCACACATCGGGATGCACGTCGATATCGCCGCGCCCGCCATCCATCGCCTCGAAGATCACCGCATTGGCGCCGGGCGCATAGCCGACCTCGCCGCCAAGGCGGGTTTCGATCACCTGCCCGATCACATGGGCCATGATCTTGGCTCCGGGCCAGCTTGGCTCGCCGACCATCACCTTGTCCTGCGCCATGGCCACAGATGCCGCAAGCGCGAATACCGAAGCGGTCGCCGTCGTTGTCAGATATCTCATTCTGTGTCTCCTGTTGGTTGGCAAGCTTGTTTCAGGCTCTTGCTTTCTTTCGTTGCGGGTCGACAAAGGGGATGTCGGTGACGGTGGCGCCAAGCCGCTTCATCCGCCCGTTCATCATCCCGACCTCCAATTCCGTTCCGTTCGCCGCATGTTCGACCGCGATCCGGGCCATCGCGATGCTGCATTCATAGGTCGGCGAACGGGTGGCCGAGGTGATGACCCCGACCTGACGTTCGCCCGACAGGACCGGTGCGCCATGGGCCGGCACATCGTCACAGTCGAAGATCAGCCCCTTCAGCACGCGGCGCGGGTCGGCAGCATTGCGTTGCAGCGCGGCCTTGCCGGTGAAGTCGGCCTTGTTCAGATCGACGGCAAATCCCAGACCGGCCTCGAACGCGTCCACGCCCGGCGCGAATTCGGCGTCGCCGGCGGCCAGACCGGCCTCGATGCGGATGATGTTCAGCGCCGCCGAACCCATCGGGGTCAGGCCGAATTCCTCGCCCGCCTCCATGATCGCGTCCCACAGGGCGACCGCGTCGGATTTGGCGCAGAACAGTTCATAGCCCAGTTCGCCCGTGTAGCCCGACCGCGACAGCATGAAGGGCCGCCCCTCGCGGTCATGCAGCCGCGCGACGGTGACGCCGAACCATTTCAGGTGATCCAGCGACGGCACGGTCGGCTGCGTGAAGGTGATCTTGCGCAGAAGGTCGCGCGATTTCGGCCCTTGCAGCGCAAGGTTCGGCAAGGCGTTGCGCATCGCGTTGATCCGCACCTGCAAGCCTTCGCGTTGGGCAAGTTCGGTCAGCACGCGACCGCTTTCCTCGCTGCCGCAGCACCAGCGGAACAGGTCGGGGCCGATGCGGAACAGGGTGCCGTCATCAATGACCGTGCCGCTGTCGTCGCACATAAGCGTATAGGTCCCGCGCCAGACCGACAGCTTGGCGACATCGCGGGTCAGCGCGCGTTGCAGCAGGCGTTCGGCATCCGGGCCGACGATGTCGTATTTCCGAAGCCCGCTCATGTCCTGAACGGTGACCGCATTGCGGCAGGCCCAGTATTCGCCGATCGTGCCGACCGAGGGATAGGACACCGGCACCCACAGGTCCCGCGCCGGCGCGAAATGCTGTGTCAGCGGGGCAAGCCTTTCGTGGAAGGCGGATTCTTCGCTGATCAGCATCGGGGCATCCTCTTTTTCGCGATAGGCGACGGCGCGGCGGATCGGCGTATCGGGCCGATAGATGCGCACATGAATGTCAGTGGGGTTCCAGCCGTTGATCGGGTCCAGATCATCGGGACAGGCGGTCGAAACGCAGACCAGATCGTCCATCGCGCACATGGTCACGTAATCACCCGGCCGCGAATAGGATTCCTCGGTCATGATGTGATGCGACTGGGCATCGATCCAGGTGTTCCAGAAGAAGTTGATCGCCGGCCAGGCCCCGCGACGCTCAACGCCAAAGGGTTGCAGCGCGTGGGACATGTTGTCGGAACAGTTCAGGTGGCCGGGAAAGCCGCGTTCCTCATAGCCGCGCGCGGTGCAGGCAAGGCCGAAGGTATCGTGACGCCCGCAGGTATCCTGAACCACGTTCAGCAACGGGCGCATGTCGCGGTCGAAGAACTTGTCCAGCAGCCCCGGCCCCGGATAGGACCGCCGCACCATCGACCGGGTCGCGGTACTGTCGATCATCAGTTCTTCGCCGCGCATCAGCCCGTCGCCGCGAAAGGCCATGAAATCAGAACATTGCTGGCCGTGAACGTCGATGATCTGAACGTAATCGCCCTTGCGCAACTCATAGGCCCGTGCGGTGCCGCGCAGGACGGTGAACTCGTCCCGCACATCGCCCAACAGCGGCGGCAGGACCAGGGACCGCGTCCGGGCGGGCTGATGCGCGACGGTGATCGCGCCACCCACGCCATGCATCACAAGATCCTGCGCGATAACAGGTCGCAAGACCCAGACAGTCGCCGGGGCCGACGCGCGCAGCACGATGATCTCACCCGTGCCGATGATCGACGCGGCAGGCGGCAGCGACGCCGCATCGCCACCATTGCCCGCGATCCAGCCCGCCAGCGCCGCGCCATCGAATTGCGCCCGATCCGGCGCGGTCGCGGCATCCAGCCCAAGATGGCTCAGCGCCGCGTCACCCCGCCCGTCATAGGCCAGCAGCTGCACCCGGTCATGCGCGGCCAGCCCGTCCAGTGACAGAAGGTCGCCCGCGTCCAGATCGACACGCACGGCCTGACGTGGCGCCAGCACCTGACTGATCGTGTCTGGCCTGTCGAAACCCGGAAAGGACCGGGCGCGGGTCCGGAACCCGATATTGCTGAACCTGCGAATATTGTCGTCATCAAGCATGGGGATTCCCGCTGAGAATCACGTTTGTAACTAGTTTCAATGGTTGTTGTAACTGGTTACATGTGTCAAGAATTTTCATTGACGAATGTAGAGCGGCACGACGGGCAGTCATGGCGGATGGTAAAAAACGGGCAAATCTGCGCGATGTCGCGGCGGTTGCGGGCGTCTCGGTGGCAACCGTGTCACGCGTGCTGAACACACCCACCGCCGTCACCGAGAAAACCCGCGAACGGGTGCAGGCCGCCATCGACGAATTGCGCTTTGTACCCAGTGCCGCGGCCCGCGCGATCAATTCGGGGCGCACGCGGATCGTCGGTGCGCTGATCCCGACGCTGGACAACGCGATCTTCGCACGGTTCTTGGACGCGATCGAAAGCCAGCTGGCACCGCATCAGCTCTCCCTGATCGTCGCCACCACCAATGACGACCCCGAGCGCGAGGCCCAGAAGGCCCAGCATCTGGTCGATATCGGGGCCGAAGGGCTGATCCTGTCCGGCATCACCCATAGCGACGCGCTGTATCGCCTGATCGAACGCGTTCAGATGCCTGCCATCGCGACCTCGTATTTCGACGCGGGCTATCGGTTGCCGACGATCGGCTATGACAACCGCGCGGCGGCGATCATGGCGCTGCGCCACCTTGTCGATCTGGGCCATCGCGACATCGCCGTCCTTCACGGCCCGCAGGGCAACAACGACCGGACCCGCGCCCGGATTGCGGGACTGAAGGATGCCGGCCTGCCTGCCCGCCTGTCATTTCACGAAACCGAACTGTCGATCGGCGGCGGCAGCGCGACCGCGCATGACATCCTGACAGCCGGACCCGCGCCCAGCGCCATCCTGTGCCTGTCGGATGTTCTGGCCTCGGGCGCGTCCTTCGAATTGCGGCGCGCCAGCCATGACGTGCCCGGACGGATTTCATTGATGGGGATCGACGACCTGCCGGGGTCGTCCTTTCTGGAACCGCCGCTGACGACCGTAAGGTTGCCCGTGCGTGACATGGGCGATGCCGCGGCCCGGGCGCTTGCGGAATGGGTGGAACAGGGCCGCATCCCGCAGCCACAGGAATTGCGGCCCGCGCTGGTGGTCAGACAATCGACCGGTCCGGCGCGGGATCGCTGATCCCCGCGCCGATGCCGCCGACAGGTCAGCCGATCAGCGTGGCGACATGGCGCACCGCCGCGCCATATCCTGCGACGCCCATACCCGCGATGACGGCATCCGCGCGCAGCGACACGAAGGAATGGTGGCGAAACTTCTCGCGCTTGTGGACCTGGCTGATATGCACCTCGACCACGGGGCCGTCAAAGCTGTTCAGCGCATCCAGCACCGCGACCGAGGTATGGGTCAGCGCTGCCGGGTTGATGACGATGGCGGCGGCTTCGTCGCGAGCCTCGTGGATCCAGTCGATCAACTGCCCTTCCCAGTTGCTTTGCAGAAACCGGATCTGATGATCCCCCGCAGCCGCGACACACAGCGCCTCGACATCCCGCAGCGTGTCATGGCCATAGATTTCCGGCTGCCGCTTGCCCAGCAGGTTCAGGTTCGGCCCGTTCAGGACATAGATCAGTGACATGGCGTTTCCCTATCAATCGATGCCGAACAGATCGCGTGTATAGATCTTGTCGGCCACATCGGCCAGTTCGGGCGTCCGGCGGTTTGCGACGATCAGATCGGCCTCGGCCTTGAAGGCGTCCAGATCGCGGACCACGCGGCTGTTGAAGAACAGGTCGTCCTGCAACACGGGTTCGTAGACGATCACTTCGATCCCCTTGGCCTTGATCCGCTTCATGATCCCCTGAATCGAACTGTCGCGGAAATTGTCGGACCCGGCCTTCATCACCAGACGGTGGATGCCGACGACGCGCGGCTGTCGCGCCACGATCTGTTCGGCGACGAAATCCTTGCGGGTCGTGTTCGACTGCACGATGGCCGAGATCAGGTTCTGCGGAACATCTTCGTAATTGGCCAGCAGCTGTTTGGTATCCTTGGGCAGGCAATACCCGCCATAACCAAAGCTGGGATTGTTGTAGTGATCGCCGATGCGCGGGTCCAGGCTGACACCGTCGATGATTTCACGCGTGTTCAGCCCGTGGCGCAGGGCATAGCTGTCCAATTCGTTGAAATAGGCCACGCGCAGCGCAAGATAGGTATTCGAGAACAGCTTGATCGCCTCGGCCTCGACGGGGCCGGTATGCAGGACGGGCATGTCCTTGCGCAGGGCGCCATCGACCATCAGCTGCGCGAATTTCCGCGCCGCAGGCCCGTGATCGCCGACCACGATCCGCGAGGGATGCAGGTTGTCGTAAAGCGCCCGCCCTTCGCGCAGGAATTCCGGCGAGAAGATGATCCCCTCATAGCCGGTTTCCGCGCGCATGCGGCTGACAAACCCCACCGGCACGGTCGATTTGACGACGATGCTGGCTTGCGGCGCGTGCTGGCGGGCCAGATCGATCACATGCTCGACCGTCGACGTGTCGAACCGGTTGCTGCGCGGGTCGTAATTCGTCGGCGTGGCGACAATGACGAATTCCGCGCCCCGCATCGCGTCGGCGGCATCGGTGGTGGCGGTCAGGGACAGGTCGCGCTGCGCCAGAAACTGCGAGATTTCATCATCCTCGATCGGTGACAGGCGCGCATTCACCTGCGCCACCCGCCCCGCGTCGATATCCAGCGCGGTCACGCGATGATGCTGCGCCAACAGGACGGCATTCGACAGGCCGACATAGCCCAGCCCCGCCACCGCGATCCTTGTCTTGTCTTGCGCCGTCATGCCCTGCCCTGTCCGTTGCGACCCCGTGGTTTCTGGACCTCACGTATCGCCCTGTCCAGAGAAACCCGCCACCCGCCGTACCCGACCATCCGCGTGATGCAGGTCCAGAATCGGCACGCCATCATCGTGACGCAGGATCAGAACCGCGCCCGGACCTTCCGTCCCGGAATCGTTCCACAGCACGGCGCCGTCTTGCGCGATCAGCCGCAGACCCCGACAATCCAGCCGCAACTGTCCGACATGCCCCGGCGCGGGCGCCCAGACCGTATCGCCCGCAGCATCCAGCAGGCGCAGACCCGCGTCGGGATCGTTGACCAGCCGCGCCGCGCCATCCACCGCCTGCAACAACTGGCCGGGGCGCAGCACGGGGTCGATATCCGCGCCCATCCGGTCGCGGGCAGGCGTTTCCCCGGCAAGCCCCCGGCGGATCAGCGCCCGCAGATCATCGTCATCCCAACCGTTGTGATCGGCGGCCGCGCACAGGATCAGCGCCTTGGCATAGGCGGCGACGGGCGTCATCTGCCCGGCCTCGACCGCGCCGGTCTCGGCCAGCCACGCGCCCGCGGCATAGTGGAACGCGCCGACCGCACCCCCGATCACGCGGCTGCCATCGACGACCAGTACCCCGGCATCGCGGGCCTGCATCAATGCGGCACAGATTTCACCCCGCTGCGGATCATCAACATCACCAGCGGGGAAATTGCCTTCGCCATATGCCTCCAGCACGATGGCGCGGGCACCCCGGTCCACCGCATCGCGGATCATCGCGGCCAATGGCGATCCGGCAAATCGCGCCGGAAAGGCCGGCAACTGGACCACCGACAGTCCGTCAATGGCGTCGTCGATCGCGGTCAGCTGATCCTGCACCGAGCGTCGGGCATCGGGATGGTCCAGCGCGACCTTGGGCATCGCGGGCCCCGGAAGGGGGGGCGCATCGCCCACCCGGCAGCCGATCCCGACCTCGGCCAGGGGGGGCAGATGCGGGCTGTCAAAGGCCGCGAACCGCGTCGAGGACACCTTCAGCGCCCGGTTCCCGCGCAGCAGCTTGCCATCGAAGAACAGCGCGACCTCGGGCAGGCGCAGCCGGGCGGCGGAAATCGCGCCCGCGACATTGGCAAAGGCATCGCTGCCTGCGTTCAGGACCAGACCCTGCGCGGTCTCGCGAAACAGCGGCAGTTGCGATCCGGTCAGGATCACCGGTTTCGACAGAACCGCGCGGCCCATGCCCAGCCGATCGAATTGCGACAACAGAAAGGACAGCGCCGCGCCGCTGAAATCCATCGTGTCGGTGCCGTGCAGGATCACGAAGGCATCGTAATCGTCGTAACGCGCCAGCACCGCCCGCGCCATCACGCACCAGTCGCGCGGCTGAAGGTTGGTGCTGTCCAGCGTGTCGTGTCCATCGGGACCGAAGGGAAGGCCGGGGTGAAAATCGATCCGCAGCCGCGGATCGGCGGCAGCCAGCGCCGGCATCATCAGATCCCGCGCCGCATCGGCGAAACGCGCCGCGGGCAAGGGCGCCAGCGGCGTACCCACGCAACTGATCGTGCCGCCGGTATTGATGATACAGATGCGCATGACCGCCCCTCGCCCCTATGAATACCCTGACCTCTTAGGGCCGAAGAACTTTCCGGTCAAAGCACTGGAACCGGGACCGGCCCTGACGCGTTGCGAACGCCGGTCGTGTTTCCCAGCTTACTGTGCGATACTCGACCCCGTCAGCCAGGGAGACCAGCCAGCATGACAATCAACTTTACCGTGAATGGCGAAGACCGCAGCGTGGATGTCGATCCCGACACGCCGCTTCTGTGGGTCTTGCGCGACGAATTGAAAATGACCGGCACCAAGTTCGGTTGCGGCATCGCCCAATGCGGCGCCTGCACCGTGCATCTGGACGGAATGCCGCGCCGGTCCTGCGTGACGCCGATCTCGATGGTCGACGGATCCGATGTCACCACCATCGAGGGCGTCTCGGGCCCCGAGGCCGAGGCCGTGCAGGCCGCCTGGACCGCCATCGACGTGCCGCAATGCGGCTATTGCCAGTCGGGCCAGATCATGTCCGCGACCGCGCTTCTGCAAATGGTCACGAACCCCACCGATGAGGATATCGACAACGCGATGGCGGGCAATATCTGCCGCTGCGCCACCTATGTCCGCATTCGGCAGGCGATCCATGACGCCGCCAAGACGTTGGAGGGTTAAGCCATGAACATTCAGACCAGCCGCCGGGGCTTTCTGACCGGGCTGATCGTGGCCGTGGCGCTGCCGCGTCTGGCACGGGCCGAAGGACGCGCGGGTTATTTCAACGAACTGCCCGCCGGCGACAGCGAATGGGCGCCGAACGCCTTCATCCGGGTCGCCCCCGACAACACCGTCACCGTGCTGATCAAGCATATCGAATTCGGCCAGGGCCCCTATACCGGCCTGACCACCCTCGTGGCCGAGGAAATGGACGCCGACTGGGGCCAGATGCGCGCCGCCGCAGCCCCCGCCGATGCCGAGAAATACGCCAACCTCGCCTTCGGGATGCAGGGCACGGGCGGCTCGACCGCCATGGCCAACAGCTTCATGCAGATGCGCAAGGCCGGGGCCGCCGCGCGCGCCATGCTGGTTGCCGCCGCCGCGCAGAAATTCGGCGTGTCGCCCGACCAGATCACCATCGAAAAGGGCGTGCTGCGCGCGGGCGATCAATCCGCAAGCTTCGGTGAACTGGCCGAAGCCGCCGCCAGCCAGACCGCGCCCGAGGATCCGCCCGTCAAGGACCCCGCCGATTTCCGCCTGATCGGGACCGATCTGCCCAAGGTCGATACCAAGGCCAAGACCGACGGGCAGGCGCAGTTTTCGCTGGATGTCTATCGCGACGGAATGCTGACCGCCGTGGTCGCGCATCCGCCGAAATTCGGCGCGACGGTGGCAGGCTTCGACGACAGCGCCGCCACGCAGGTCGCCGGGGTGCGCAAGGTCGTGCAGATCCCGCAGGGCGTTGCGGTTCTGGCCGACAACACCTTTGCCGCGCTGAAGGGCCGGGCCGCATTGAAGGTGGACTGGGACGACAGCGCCGCCGAAACCCGCAGCAGCGAACAGATGGTCCAGGAATGGACCGCCGCGGCGCAGGCCACCGGCAACAGCACCAAGGATTGGGAAATCGAAGCCTCGGGCGATGTCGATCAGGCGCTTGCCGATGGCGACGTGCTGGAAGCCACCTATGTCTTTCCCTATCTGGCCCACACCCCGATGGAGCCTCTGGACGGTGTCCTTGAACTGCGCGAGGGCGAGGCCGAGGTCTGGATGGGCAGCCAGATGCAGACCGGCGATGCCGCCGCCGTGTCGCAGGTTCTGGGCATCGACAATGTGCGCCTGCACACGATGCTGGCCGGCGGCAGCTTTGGTCGGCGCGCCCAGCAGGATTCGCATTTCGCCGCAGAACTTGCCGCCGTCGCCAAGGCCAACGGCCCCGGCGCGGTCAAGCTGATGTGGACGCGCGAGGATGACATCAAGGGCGGCTATTACCGCCCGCTGACCGTCCATAACATGAAGGGCGCGATCGGCGCGGACGGCAAGCTGACCGCCTGGGATCACGGCATCGCCTCGCAGCCCATCTTCATCGGCACGCCATTCGAACCGATGCTGCAGGGCGGTCCCGATTTCAGTGCCTTCGAAGGGGCGTCGGAGCTGCGCTACGCAACCCCGAACCACCGGCTGCGCTGGTCGCAGATGGACTCGCCCGTGTCGACGCTTTGGTGGCGTTCGGTCGGGCATAGCCATACCGGCTTTGCCGTCGAATGCTTTATCGACGAATTGCTGGAAAAGGCCGGTCAGGACCCGATCGAAGGTCGTCTGGCCCTGCTGGGCGACGATCATCCGCGCGAAAAGGCGGTGCTGCAACGTGCCGCGGAAATGGCGCAGATGTCTGGCGATTACGGCTATGGCGTGGCGGTGGTCAAATCCTTCGACACCTATGTCGCCCAGATCGCCGAGGTCGAGGATCGCGGCGGCGTCCCGCATGTGCGCCGCGTCTGGTGCGCGGTCGATTGCGGCATCGCCGTGAACCCCAATGTGATCCGCGCCCAGATGGAGGGCGGCATCGGCTATGGCCTGTCCGCCGTTCTTTACAGCGAAATCACGCTGGAAGAAGGCGGCCTGATCCGGCAGGCCAACTGGGACGGCTATCCGATCATGCGCATCCCGCAGATGCCCGCGGTCGAGGTGGCGATCATCCCCTCGGCCGAACCGCCCACCGGCGTCGGCGAACCCGGCACCCCGCCCATCGGCCCCGCCGTGGCCAATGCCTGGCGTCGCATGACCGGCACGGCACTGCGCCGCCTGCCCATCATCCCCGTTCCCGTGGCATAGGAGGCCGCACATGATCCGAGTATTTCCGGTGGCGGCGCTGGCCGCCCTGCTGACCATGCCCGCCGCCGCGCAGGACAGCGCCGCCCCTGCCGAGGACCTGCGCCCGGTGTCCGAATTCGACAGCATCGCCGATCAGAACGAACGGTCGGCCGCGCTGTTTCAGGAAATGGGCAAGGTCCTGACCCATCCGCGCTGCGTGAATTGCCACCCCAAGGGCGACAGCCCGCTGCAGGGTGATGACATGCATCCGCACATGCCGCCGGTCATTCGTGGCGATGCCGATTTCGGCGCCCCCGGCATGACCTGCAACACCTGTCACGGCGCCGAGAATATCGACATCGTCGGCGCCGGCGGCATCGAAAGCATCCCCGGCCACGAGCCGTGGTCGCTGGCCCCGATCGAGATGGCCTGGCAGGACAAGTCGCTGGCCGAGATCTGTGAACAGATCAAGGATCCCGAACGCAATGGCGACCGCACGCTGGAGGATCTGCACGAACACATGGCCGAGGATGGGCTGGTCGGCTGGGGTTGGCATCCCGGCAAGGGGCGCAGCCCGGCCCCCGGCAGCCAGCAGGCCTTCGGCGAACTGACCCGCGCCTGGATCGATACCGGGGCAGCCTGCCCCGGCTGATCCGCCTGACATTCCCGAACGCCCCGCCCGACCGGCGGGGCGTTCTGCCTTACTGCGTCCAGCCGCCCAGGAAGCTGGCGATGTTGTCGGTCAGGTCATCCGACAGATAGCCCCCTTCCTGCACCATGACGGTCGGCAGCCCCGCGGCGCGGATGTGGCGGGCGGCCCGGGCAAAGCCTTCGGTGGTGACCGACAGCCCCCGCAGGGGGTCGTTCTCATGCGCATCCAGCCCCAGCGCCAGAACCAGCGCACCGGGCGCGAATTCCGCGATCCGCGTCAGGGCCTGGTCAATCGCGGCCAGCCACTGCGCGTCGCCCTGTCCCTGCGGCAGCGGCAGGTTCAGGTTGAAACCCTGCCCCGCGCCCCGACCGGTTTCATGCGCATATCCCAGATAGAACGGATAGAACGAGCCCGGATCGGCATGGACCGACACCGTCAGCACATCGGCGCGGTCATAGAAGATCTCTTGCGTGCCGTTGCCGTGATGAACGTCGATATCCAGCACCGCCACCCGGTCATGCCGCGCCCGCAGCGCCTGCGCCGCGATGGCCGAATTGTTCAGAAAGCAATGCCCCGCCGCCATGTCCGCATCCGCATGATGCCCGGGCGGACGACACAACGCATAGGCCGCCCCCGCGCCATTGGCCACAGCATCGGCCGCTGCCAATGCGGTATCGACCCCGCGCAGCGCGGCCTGCCATGTCGACGGCCCGACCGGGCAGGCCGTGTCGGCCATGTGCCAGCCCGCGCGACCGACGATCCCCTGGGGATAGGTCTGGGTCGCCTTCTGCGGATGAAGATTGGCCACCACCTCGGCCCCGGCGGCGGGGAAGGTCTGCCATTCCGCCCAGCAGTTCTGCAGAAAATCCAGATAGCGCGCGGTGTGGATCTGACGCAGCGGACCATGATCGGCCACCGGGGGATCGATGGTCGTCAGCCCCACCCGCGTCAGCCCCGCCACAAGCCGGCGGGCGCGTTCGGGCAGTTCCTTGTTCGGACCCGGAACCCCGCGCAGCATCCAGAAGCGCGGGTCATGGGCATCGGTATCGGGCGCGTAAAAGCAGGGCAGCTTGGTCATCTCAGAACCCGTCATGTGTTTTCAGGAACTCGGCCTCGGCCGGGGTCGTGTCGCGGCCCAGCACGGCGTTGCGATGCGGAAAGCGGCCGAACCGGGCGATGATGTCGCGATGTTCGCGGGCGAAATGCAGCGAATGCTGATTTCCAAGCGCCTGATACAGTCGCACCGACATGTCCTGATCGGCCAGATCCTCGCTATGCATGAAGGGCAGGTAGAAGAACTGCCGCGCGGTCGGTTCGGAATCCTGATCGAACCCTTGGCTCAGCGCCATCTTCGCCGTCGCCAGCGCCTGATCGTTGCTTTCGAAGGACCGGGCCGATCCCCGGAACATGTTGCGCGGAAACTGATCCTGCACGATGGTCAGGGCCAGCGCATCCGCCGCGTTATGCATCCAATGCGGCAGATCCCCGGCAAACGCGGCCTCGTAGGTGTCGCCGAACCGCTCTGCAATGCTGCGGTCGATCTGGTCGGATTTCTTGAACCAATACGGGCGCATCTCGTCAGAGAACCAGAAATCGCGAACCTCTTGCGGTGATTTGGCGGCCATCGGACACTCCTTTTCGGACCCGGCACAGCAAAGGCCTTTCGGCGCCGCTTTACAAGGCCCGCCGAAAGGCGCAATGCGGCCATATGCTTGAACTGACTTTCGACCTTGTGCTGATTTTGCTGGCGGCGGGTTTCGCGGCGGGCTTCATCGATTCGATCGCCGGTGGCGGTGGCCTGATCACCGTGCCGGCGCTGATGCTGGCCGGCGTGCCGCCCGCACAGGCGCTGGCCACGAACAAGGTGCAGGGTGCCTTCGGCGCGGCCACGGCGGCGGTCAGCTATGCCGCCAAGGGGCTGGTCGATCCGCGTCGGCAATGGAAGGCCGCACTGCTGGCCGGGCTGGGCGGGGTTCTGGGCGCGGGGCTGGTTACCTATCTGCCGACCGAGGCGTTGCGCCTTGGACTGCCGGTGATCCTGATCGGGATCGCGATCTTCTTTGCGGTCAAGCCGGGCCTGAACGATCTGGACCGGACCCAGCGGATGGCCCCCGCGCTGTTCGCGGCGCTGATCGTGCCGATGGTCGGTTTCTATGACGGCCTGATCGGGCCGGGGGCCGGGTCGTTCTACATGATCGCCTTTGTCACGCTGGCGGGCTATGGCGTGCTGAAGGCGACCGCGCATACAAAGCTGTTGAACCTGTTTTCCAATCTGGGTGGGCTGCTGACCTTCGCGCTGATCGGTCAGCCGCTGTGGCTGCTGGGCATCATGATGGGCGTGGCGCAGATCGCGGGCGCGGCCCTGGGCGCGCGGCTGGCGGCGCGGGTCGGGTCGCGGCTGATCAAGCCGCTGTTGGTCGTCACCTCGACCGTGCTTGCGGCGCGGCTGCTGTGGGAGATGCTGTAGCAGGGGCCGATGCCCGCTCTGCCAAGGGGCACCGGCCGACTTTGCAGAGAGAGGCGGGATCGGGGGAGCGACTCCGGGCCTCGGGCGCAGTAAAACAGGTCTTTGCGTCGGATTCGTGACGGATCAGGGAAAACCGGCCGCGGTCCGCATTTCCCCCGTCACCATCCCGCGCCAATTGGTGATCGGCCCGTTCAGAAACCGGTCCACGACCGGATGCTGCGCCTCCAGCACGCCCAGATGCACCAGAATCGCGGTGATCGCGGCCTCGCTGGCACGGGTGGCCCCGTCGGTGATCTTGACCGCGCAGCCCAGCCCCAGATCGGGGATGATCGCCACGAACACGCCTTCCGCCCCCGTCTTCACCGCGACCCGCCCCTTCATCGCGCGCATCAGTTCGGTGCAGGCGCGCCCCTCGCCCGCGACCAGCGCGGGATGGTTGCGCATCGCATCGACCAGACGCCGCATCGCCTGCCCCCGCAGATCGCCGCCGGGATTGGCGAATTTCGCCATGGCCGTCGCCAGGCCGCGCAGGCTGGTCGCGAAATTCGGGGCCGAGCAGCCGTCGATGCCGAAGCCGGGACTGGTTTCGCCAGTGACCTCTTCGAAGGTCTGCCGCATGGCCATCTGAACCGGATGATCGGGGCGGATATAGTCCGCATCGCCGCCCAGATGCCGGTTCAGGGTCAGAAAGCCCGCATGTTTGCCGGAACAGTTGTTGTGCATCTGGCAGGGCGATTCGTCGGAACAGATCAGGCGGCGCTTCTCGTCCTTGTCGCGGGGCAGATGGCTGCCGCAGCGCAGATCGTCATCGCCCATCCCCATGCCGGTGATCCAGTCCCGCACCGCATCGAGATGAAGCCGTGCGCCATTGTGGCTGGCACAGGCCAGCGCAAGGTGCCGGTCGGTCAGACCCGCCGCATCGGCCGCGCCGCTTTCCAGCAGGGGCAGCGCCTGTACCATCTTGCACGAAGATCGCGGAAAGACGACCGTGTCGGGAATTCCCCAAGCCTCGACCACGCCCTTGCTGTCGCAAATGACCGCATGACCGCGATGCAGGCTTTCGGGACGCCCGCCACGCCACAACTCTATCATTTCGGCTGAACGCATCGCAATTTTCCCCCTGACAATTGCGCGATTTCATGACCTGCGCCCTTTTTTGGGCCATGATTTTCGTTATCGTGAAGGTGGACGGTTGAAAAGAGCACCGCAATCGGGAAAAACGCCGGGCGAAACGGCGAAATGGCAGGAGGCCAGAGCATGATGAAGACCACGCTGCGCGGCATTGCGGCGACCCTGGTCCTGACGACCGGGATCAGCGCGGCAAGTGCCCAGGAATCCACGAATGTCGTGGCAACCGAAGGGGATTGGACCGTATTCGCAGCCAGCAACCCCAAGGAATGCTGGGCGGTATCCCCCCCGAAATCGACGCTGAACACCGATGGTCAGGGCAACGAAAAGGAAGTGACGCGCGGCGATATCCGCCTGTATGTCGCCTATCGTTCGGGGCAGAACGGTGAGGTTTCCTTTACCGGCGGTTATCCTTTCGCACCGGATTCGACCGTCGAGGTCGATATCGGCGGTCAGAAATTCAACCTGTTCACCGAGGGCGAGAATGCCTGGACCGGCAGCCCGGCCGAGGATGAAAAGCTGATCGGTGCGCTGCGCGCAGGGTCCAGCGCGGTCTTTACCGCACGGTCGTCGCGCGGAACGACCACCAAGGACACGTTCAGCTTGGCAGGCATCACCGCCGCGACCAATACCGCCAAGGCGCGCTGCCAGTAACCCGACACGGGCGTGTCATCAGGCGTGGTGGGCGTCAAGGATGGGGGCGCTGCCCCCGTCACCTTCGGTGACTCCCCCGGGATATTTCGTCCAAGGCAAGAAACAGGCCGGTTGATTTTCGGCCTGCTTTCGCTTATCTGCAGGTCTTTCGCCCAAAGCCCACGCAACAGCCCCCCGGTAGACCCATGTCCGCTCCGATCACGCAGGATGTCCTGACCATTCCCCGCAAGCTGCCCGATGCCGCGCGGAAGAACATCGTCGGCCTGACCCGCGACCAGCTGCGCGACGCGCTGATCGAGGCCGGGACCCCCGAAAAGCAGGCCAAGATGCGCGTGGGCCAGGTCTGGCAGTGGGTCTATTACTGGGGCGTGCGCGACTTCGCCCAGATGACGAACCTGGCCAAGGATTACCGCGCCATGCTGGCCGAGCGGTTCGAGATCTCGCTGCCCGAAATCGTCACCCGCCAGATCAGCACCGACGGCACGCGCAAGTACCTGCTGCGCATCGCCGGCGGCCACGAGGTCGAGGCCGTCTATATCCCCGAGGAAGGCCGCGGCACGCTGTGCGTCAGCAGCCAGGTCGGCTGCACGCTGACCTGTTCCTTCTGCCACACCGGCACCCAGAAACTTGTCCGCAACCTGACCGCCGGGGAAATCGTCGGCCAGCTGATGCTGGTGCGCGACGATCTGGGCGAATGGCCCGAGCAGGGCAAGCCCAAGGACGAACAGCGCCTTGTCAGCAACATCGTCCTGATGGGCATGGGCGAACCGCTGTACAATTTCGACAATGTCCGCGACGCAATGCGCGTCGTCATGGATGGCGAGGGGCTGTCACTGTCGCGCCGCCGCATCACGCTGTCCACCAGCGGCGTCGTGCCGGAAATCGCCCGCACCGCCGAAGAGATCGGCTGCCTGCTGGCGATCAGCTTTCACGCCACCACGGACGAGGTGCGCGACAAGCTGGTGCCGATCAACAAGCGCTGGAATATCCAGACGCTGCTGGACGCGCTGCGCGACTATCCGCGCCTGTCCAACAGCGAGCGTATCACCTTTGAATACGTGATGCTGGACGGTGTGAATGACAGCGACGAGGATGCCCGCCGGCTGGTCAAGCTGATCCGAGGCATTCCGGCAAAGATCAACCTGATCCCGTTCAATCCCTGGCCCGGTGCGCCCTATGACCGGTCCAGCTGGGAGCGGATCGAGGCGTTTGCCGATATCGTCTACAAGGCCGGCTATGCCAGCCCGATCCGCACCCCACGCGGCGAGGATATCATGGCCGCCTGCGGCCAGTTGAAATCCGCGACCGAGCGGGGCCGCAAGTCGAAGGCCCAGATCGACGCCGAAGCGGGGGGATAGACAGGCGCGCTTCGACGCGCCCGTCGCTTTGGGGTGGACATGCCATCGGTTTATCGGGAAACCTGACCCGGTTGCCCGCGCGGCGTCCGAGTTACTGGTTTTCGACAGAAAAATGCCCCCCCCCCCCCATTTCCATCGTGATCACGACACATCATCGCCCGGTCCTTTTGCGACGGGCGATCATGTCCGCCGTCAGACAGGGCGATCTGTCGGAAATCATCCTGTGTGCGGATGAGGCATCGGCGCAGACGGCCCGCGTCGCGGCCGAGTTGCTGCGACCGACCGACAGCTTTCTGCAATTGCCGCATCTGCGCGGCCCCGCCGAGACCCGGAATATCGGGATGTCGGTGGCCCGCGGCCAGTGGGTATGCTTCCTTGATGATGACGACAGCATCGAGGATGGGTTTTTCGACCGGGCGCTGCCGATCCTGCGGGATACCGAGGATGTGGTCTATGTGAACTACACTCAGATCCGCGAGGATGTCGCCGATGACGGGACCGCCCGTGAAACCAGCCGGCGACAGATCAGCCTGCGGCAGCACCGGGTCAGGGATCTGGCGGTGCAGAATTTCATACCCTCAAGCGCGTTGTTCATTCCGCGCAGGCTGCTGGACGGGTTGTCCTTTGATCCGGCGCTTGCGTCGCATGAGGATTGGGATTTCATCCTGCATCTGTGGCGGCGGGCCGGATTTCGGCACGCGGATATAACGGGGCCGAACTATCACGTGTCCAATTCGGCCACGCGCAACGATACCGGGGCGGCAGCGCGGGCCGATATCTATCAGCAGATCTATCTGCGGCACAAACATGTCAGGCCCCGGTCCTGGTACAAGCGTCTTAAGAAACTACGGCATATCAGGTCGCAGATCGGCGCGTGATCGCCTTGGCGGGCGGGCGATCACCGGGCGGGGCCCGATCGGTCAGGACCAGGCGTCGATGATGTCGATCGCCTCATCGGCGGTTTCGACATAGCGGATCAGGTTCAGATCCTCGTCGCTGATCGTGCCGGCGCGGGCCAGCGCCTTCCAGTTGATGATCTCGTCCCAGAAGTCGCGGCCGAACAGCAGGATCGGCAGCGGCTTCATGCGGCGGGTCTGGATCAGGGTCAGCGTCTCGAACAGTTCGTCCAGCGTGCCGAATCCGCCGGGAAAGACCGTGATCGCGCGGGCCCGCATCAGGAAATGCATCTTGCGCACGGCGAAATAGTGGAAGTTGAAGCACAGGTCGGGCGTGACATATTCGTTCGGCGCCTGTTCATGGGGCAGCACGATGCCAAGGCCGATGGACTGGCCGCCGGCCTCGTCGGCGCCCATGTTGCCCGCCTCCATCACGCCGGGGCCGCCCCCGGTGCAGATGACATAATCGCGGCCATAGCTGGCCAGGCTGCGTTCGGTCATCTTGCGGGCAAAGATGCGGGCCTCGTCGTAGTATTTCGACAATTCGCCCAGGGTGGGCGTCCGGGCCTGATCGGCCTTGTCGGGCGACGGGATCCGCGCGCCGCCGAACATCACCACGGTCGATTCGATGCCGCGTTCGTCCATGATCATCTGCGGTTTCAGCAGTTCCAGCTGCAACCGGACAGGGCGCAGTTCCTCGCGCAGCAGGAATTCGCGGTCGGTGAAGGCAAGGCGATAGGCCGGGGCGCGGGTCTGCGGCGTCTGCGGCGTGCGGTCGGCGCGGGCGGCGTCTTCGTCGCTGTGCGGGAAGGTGTGGGCGCGTTCTTCTTCTGACATGTCGGACATGAATGCCTCATCGATGGTCCATGCGGATTGCACGGGCTTTCCCCGAGGCTTATAGCCCACAGCACAGTATTTCCACCCGCAGGCGACAGATCGAGGAGAGGCGCAGATGACCGAGGCTTTGGAAAAGGCAATCGAAACCGCGTGGGAGCACCGCGCCGAGATCACCAGCGCCACGAAGGGCGAGACCCGCGAAGCCGTCGCCGAGGCGCTGAACCGTCTGGACAGCGGCGAATTGCGCGTGGCCGAAAAGCGCGGCGCCGACTGGCATGTGAACCAGTGGGCCAAGAAGGCCGTGCTGCTGTCGTTCCGTCTGAACGACATGGAAGAGATGTCGGGCGGCCCGCAGGGTAGCAACTGGTGGGACAAGGTGCCCTCGAAATTCGCGGGCTGGGGCGAGGCCCAGTGGAGGGACGCGGGCTTCCGCGCGGTGCCGGGCGCCATCGTCCGCCGCAGCGCCTTCGTGGGCAAGGGGGCCGTGCTGATGCCGTCCTTCGTGAACCTGGGCGCGCATGTGGGCGAAGGCACCATGGTCGATACCTGGGCCACGGTCGGCAGCTGTGCGCAGATCGGCAAGAACGTGCATCTGTCGGGCGGCGTGGGCATCGGTGGCGTGCTGGAGCCGCTGCAGGCCGGTCCGACCATCATCGAGGACGGATGCTTTATCGGCGCGCGCTCCGAGGTGGTCGAAGGCTGCATCATCCGCGAGGGCTCGGTCCTGGGGATGGGTGTCTATATCGGCCAGTCGACCAAGATCGTGGACCGCGAAACCGGCGAGGTCATGTATGGTGAAGTGCCCGCGGGATCGGTCGTCGTTTCGGGCTCGATGCCATCGAAGAATGGCGTCAACCTGTATTGCGCGGTGATCGTCAAGCGCGTGGACGCCAAGACGCGGGCAAAGACCTCGGTCAACGAGTTGCTGCGCGACTAGGCCCGTGCCCGGCGCGCAGCGCGCGTCAGGCCGGAAAGGGGCAGGAAATGAGCACGCTTTACATTGATGCGGATGCCTGCCCCGTCAAGGCAGAGGCCGAGCGGGTCGCGACGCGGATGCGGGTGCCGATGGTTCTGGTCTGCAATGGCGGCCTGCGCCCGTCGGCCAACCCGCTGGTCTCGCTGGTGATCGTCGCGGACGGGCTGGATGCGGCCGATATGTGGATCGCCGAGCGCTGCGGCGCGGGCGATGTCATCGTGACGTCCGATCTGCCGCTGGCGGATCGCTGCATCAAGAATGGCGCGCGCGTGGTGCAGCCCAATGGCGAGGTGCTGAACCCGCGCAATATCGGGGCGCGACTGGCGACGCGCGATCTGATGGCCGATATCCGGTCGACGGATCCGTTTCATCGCGGTGGCGGGTCCGGTTTCGGCAAGGTGGAAAGATCGGCCTTTCTGCAGTCGCTAGACCGCGAACTGTCGGCTGCGCTGCGCCAAGCCAGATAGGTCAGGCGCGCCGAGTCCCCCAGATCGGGAAGACATCAGGCGCTTTGTCCGATTTCCGGGCGGGCCCTTGGCCCGGCCATCGAGGCCGGGCCAAGGGCGGCGTCGCAGCCGGCCTCAATGGCCGGCTGCGACGCCGCCTTCCCTCACCCCTTGGGCTTGATCTTGTTGGCGGTGCCTTGGGCAAAGGCCGCAAGCCGAGCCTTTGCAGCCTCTTGGGTATTCACGACGCCCGCGACCACCGCCTCGGCATAGGCCGCATCCAACGCGCTCATATTCTGCATATGACTGATGGCTGAACAGATCGCGAAATTCGACAGGGGCGGGTTCTGCGCCGCATTGCGCGCGATTTCCAGCGCCTTCGCCTCGGGATTATCGACCAGATACTGGCACAGGCCGACATCGACCGCCTCCTGATCGCGATAGAGGCGCCCTGACAGCATCATGTCGATCATTCGCGCCTTGCCGATCAGATCGGCCACCCGGATCGTCGCGCCGCCGCCCGTGAACAGGCCCCGCTGACCTTCGGGCAGGCCGAAGTAGGTATCGCGCGCCGCCACCCGGATATGCGCCGCCGAAGCCAGTTCAAGCCCGCCCCCGACGACCGCCCCCTTCAGCACCGCGATGATCGGCACGCCCCCGTATTCCATCTTGTTGAACGCCTCGTGCCAGCGCAAACAGACATGCATGAAATCGCTGGCCGAGCGGTCCTCTCGGTGATGTTCGACCAGATCCAGCCCTGCGCTGAAGTGATCGCCATTGGCGCGCAGGATGGCGGCCTTGATCCCCGCACGCGGCAGCAGACTGAAAATATCGACCAGTTCCTCGATCGTGGCGATGTCCAGCGCGTTGCGCTTGTCCGGGCGGTTCAGCGTGACGGTGGCGATGCCGTCATCATCAACGTCCAGCAAGATGTTCTTCAGGGTCAGGTCCGCGAGATCGCGCATGAGGTTCCTCCGTCTTGTGTTGATGTCTTTGGCGCGCTCAGGCCTGCCCGATCAAGGCCATGACCAACGGGATCGTCACGATGCTGACGGCGGTCGAGATCAGGATCGCGGCCGAAACGCGCTGCTGGGCCACGCCGAAATACTGCGCAAGGATATAGACATTGCCCGCCACTGGCAGCGCGGCGGCCAGAACCATTACCCCCGCCGGAAACGCGCCCACCCCGAACAGGATCGCGGTCACGGCCACCGCGGCCGGATGCAGCACCAGCTTGGCCGCGCCAAGCCAGCAGGCCGCGCCCAGCCGCGCCAGTTGCAGCCCGGCAAGGCTGGCGCCAATGGCAAACAATGCCCCCGGCGTCGCGGCCGAGCCCAGCATGGTCAGGAAATCGTCCAGCGGGGCGGGCATCGGCAACTGCGCACTGGACCAGATCAGCCCCGCCAGCATCGACAGGATCATCGGGTTCGAGACAATGCCCCGCAGAACCGGCAGGACCGCCCGCAACCGCAGGCCACCGCTGCGGGCGGCGTGGATGATCAGCGTGATCAGCGTCGAAAAGACCAGCATGTCGATGGTCAGGATCATCAGGACCGGGCCGATCGCACGTTCGCCCAGCAACACCACCAGCATCGGAACCCCCAGAAAGCCGGTATTGCCGATCATGCAGCATTGCGCCTCCATCGCGGCCTCGGGCACGGCCAGCCCGCGCAGCCGGCCAAGGACCAGTCCGACCAGCCAGACCAGACCGGATCCCGTCAGATAGGCCATGACGAAACGCCCATCGAACAGGGCACCCAGATCCAGACCGGCGGCAAAGCGGAACAGCATCGCCGACAGCGCGAAAAAGAAGACGAACCTGGTCAGCCATGCCGCGCCCTCGGGCGGGAAAAAGCGGCTGCGTGCGGCCAGCCACCCCAGCCCGATCAGCGCGAAGAAGGGCAGTGTTTTCAGAAACACTGCCAGCATCAGAAGACCGACATGATCTCGGACAGGGGTTTCTTCACCTTGGCCGCCGCGGGAACCGTGGCATCGGGTGCGGGCAGGCCGACCGGCAGGATCATCAGCGGCTTTTCGTTTTCGGGCCGGTCGCACAGCGCGTTCAGGAATTTCATCGGATTCGGTGTATGTTCAAGCGTGACCAACCCCGCCTGATGAATCGCGGCGATCAGCATGCCGCAGGCGATGCCCACGCTTTCGGGGACGTAATAATGCTTGTGCCGCTGACCGTCGCGAACGCCCCAGCGTTGGGCAAAGACCACGATCAGCCAGGGCGCCGTGGTCAGATGCGGTTTTTCGGGCCCGGTTCCCACAGGTTCCAGCGCGCTAAGCCATTCATCGCCGCCGCCCCCGGCATAGAAGGCGCGTTCCTCGGCCTCGGCGGCGGCGCGGATCTGCATCTTCATTGCAGGGTCCGAAATCGCGGCGAAATGCCAGGGCTGCTGATTGGCCCCCGAGGGCGCGGTCGCTGCGGTCTGGATACAGGCCTCGATCACCTCGCGGGCAACGGGGGCATCGCTGAAATCGCGCACGCTGTGCCGGCGGCGCATGTAATCGCGAAACGCCTGAACGCGTTCCAGGGATTCGTCATCGGGCAGCTGCACCCGGTCCGGCAACGCCAAAGGCTTGTAACTCATCCATCCCCCCGTTCCTTATCAAGGGGCTATCCGGAACCGATCAACACCCCCACGGCCAAGACCAAACCACCGCCGACCACCACTTGCAAGGTCGCGCGCCAGAATGGCGTCTGCATCCAGCGGTTCTGGATCCAGGCGATGGCCCAGAGTTCGACGAACACGACGCAGATGGCGATGATCGTGGCGGTCCAGAAATGCGGGATCAGATAAGGCAGCGCGTGGCCCAGTCCGCCGACCGCCGTCATCACCCCAGAAGCGATCCCGCGTTTCAACGGCGAGCCGCGCCCGGACACCACGCCGTCATCGGACGCGGCCTCGGTAAAGCCCATGCTGATCCCCGCGCCGATGCTGGCGGCCAGACCGACCAGAAAGGTCGTCCAGGGGTCCTGCGTGGCAAAAGCCGTCGCAAAGATCGGCGCCAGGGTCGAGACGCTGCCATCCATCAATCCGGCCAGTCCCGGCTGCACCCATGTCAGCACGAAATCGCGATGGGCGACGGCCTCTTCCTCGGCGCGGGCCTTGGGGGACAGGTGCTGTTCCATCAGGATGTCGGCGCGGGCCTCGTGGCCGCGTTCGGCCGCGGCCAGATCGCCCAGCAACTTGCGGATACCCGCATCGGTGCTGGTCTGCGCGGCGCGGGCATAGAATTCGGCCGCGTCATGTTCCATCAGCGCGGCTTCGTCGCGGATCGCCTCAAGCGACATGTTCTGCATCATCCAGGCGGGGCGACGGCTGTAATAGCCCGCCACATGCTCTCGCCGGACAACGGGGATGACATCGCCGAACCGTTCCTGAAACGCATCGATCAGTAGGCGGCGATGCGCATCCTCTTCTTCGGCCATGCCGGAAAACACGGCGGCGGTGGCGGGGTAATCGGCCGACAGAAACGCCGCCCAGTTGCGATAGATCCGGGCATCGTCTTCCTCGGAGGAAATCGCGAGGGCAAGGATTTCCGCTTCGGACAGATCGGCAAAGCGTTTCCGGTGGCCGCGAAAGCTGGTCATCATGGCGTCATGTCAGTCTGGATATCCGGGGAAGGGTCGGGGCCGCGCTGCACCGTGTAGGCGCGTGCGCCGTCGGGACGATCCTGCATGCCCAGCAGACGATGCCCGGCCTCGGCACAGAAATGCGGCACGTCGATTATCGCCGCCGGATCGGTCGCGATCAGAACGGCCCGTGCCCCCGGCGACAGCGACAGCAATGCCTTGCGCAGACGCAGCACCGGCAGCGGGCACAAAAGGCCGCGCGCGTCGATTTCGGCCCCTGCGGTCATGCGGCCTCGGTCAGTTGACGGTGGCACCATGTCACAAGATCGGCGGGTTGCAGGCGGGTGGCCATGCCCTGCGCGAAATCCTGAAACGCCTGCCGCTGTTGACGCGGCACATGCAGCAGCACGGGGATACCCTGCAACATGGCCTGCCCGATCACATCGCGAAACCCACGGCCCACGGCCTCTTGCCGCCCGAATTTCGGCAGGATCATCAGCGCGGCCCCGTCCATCCGGGACTGCAGCCGCGCCGCCGCCAGTTCCAATGCGCCCGTGTCCAGGCGACAACCGCTGGACCCACCCCCCAGGGATTGCGAAATGCGGATCGGGTTCGTCTCGTCGCCCAGAACGATCAGATCCATGTCGCAGGCGCAGTCGGGGCCCAGATCGCGGTTGATCTGGATCGCCCCGGCAACGCGATGGCCCGTCGCGGCCATGTCCTGCGCAAGATCGGCCAGCAGGCGGTCGGACTCGCCCGGCGATGCAGTGTCATCCAGTCCGAACCAGGCCAGCATCAGACCCCGCTTTCCAGTGCAAATTTCATCAAGCCGTTGATCCCTTCGACGCCCAGTTTCTTCTTCAGCGAGGATGAGGTGTTGGCCGCCGTCTTGTAGCTGACACCCAGATCATCCGCGATGGCCTGAAGCCCCATCCCGCGCCCGATCAGGGCGAGAACCTGCCGTTCGCGGTCGCTCAGCGCCGACAGCGGGTCCGCGCTTGCCCCCGCACGCAACGTTGCCAGCGCGACCGCCTGTTTCGGCGACAGGTAGAATTCGCCGGCCTCAAGCTGACGGATCGCGGCGCGAAAATCCTCGGGGGCGGCGTTCTTTGACAGAAAGCCATTCGCCCCGGCCTGCAGGGCGCGGGCGGCAAAACCGGTCTGATCGTTCATCGAAAAGATCAGGATCGGCGCATCCGGCGCGGCCTGCCGCAGCGGCGCAACCAGATCCAGCCCACCCTTGCCCGGCAGGCTGATATCCAAAACGATCAGCGCGGGCAGTTCGCCCGATCGGATCTGGTCCAGCGCCTCTTCGCCCGACATGGCCTGACCGACGCTGTCATAACCCAGATCGCGCAGCAGACGGCTGGCGCCCAGATGGGTGATGGGATGATCGTCAATGACCAGCGCGTGTTTCATGCGGGTTGTCCTTCTGCCCCCTGCCAGCGCGGCAGGCGGGCATCCAGCGTGGTTCCATTCGGTGTCGAAGACAAGCCAAGGCTGCCCCCCAGCGCCGTGATCCGTTCGCGCATTCCGGTCAGCCCGGTGCCTTCGCGGTGGTCGGCGGCCATGCCCTGTCCGTCATCGGCAAGGATCATGCGCCAATCCGCCGGATCGGTCCAGAGACGGATCGTCACGCCCCGCGCGCCCGAATGCCGCAGTGCATTGGTCGTGCCCTCTTGCAGGATGCGGAACAGGGTCAGGGCCGTGGCCTCGTCGGGTTCGGGCAGACCCGGCATCAGATCCAGTTCGAACCGGACATGACCGAACCGGCGCTGCAGATCCTCGACATAATCGGTCAGCACGCCTGCCAGCGGCAATTGCCCGATGGCCACGGGGCGCAGGTCGTCCAGCAGGGCGCGGTTCACGCGGGCGATTTCCTCGGCGATGGTGGAAATGGCGATCGCGTGGTCACGGATCGCCTGCGATGGCGCCGCCTCGTGCAGGGCATCCGCCTCGACCCGCAGGCCGAACAGACAGGGCCCCATCTCGTCATGCAGATCTCGGGCGATGGATTTGCGTTCGGCATCCGCGCGCCCGATCACCTGCCGTTGCAGATGCGCGGTCTGTGCCTGTGCCTGCTGCAACGCGGCCGCCAGTTCATCGACGCCATCGGCAACCGGCGACAGGTCCGGCTGGGCAATGGGCCCGACCCGCGCGGACAAATCGCCCCGGCGCAGATCGCCCAGCCGTGCCGCGATCAGCGCCACGGGCCGCAGCGCCCGCCGCGTCGCCAGCCAGATCAGCGCCGTCTGCGCCACCGCCGCGAAGGCCGCCAGCCCCAGCATGGCACGGAGACTGCGCCAGGCCGCCGCGATCTCGGCCCCCGGATCGGTCCCGATATAGACGAAACCGCGCAGCCGCCCCTGCAGCGACACCGGCAGGCGGGTTTCCAGTGGCGCGGGTGCGACCAGTGCCGCGAACCAGGCGGGGGCGGGGTCATAGGTCTCGGGCGGGGCGACGGGCTGACGCACGGTGCCGTCGCGCGGGTCCAGCACCCCGATCCGGGTATGGCGCGGCGGCACCAGCCGGTCAGGCAGCAGCGCCATCACCCGATCGGGCGGCACCGCGCCCTGCATCGTGCCGACCGTCGCCAGAACCAGCGACCGCGCCGTCTGTGCCGCCAGCCGGCTTTCGGCCGCGATTTCACCGCGCAGCCCATTGACCCGCACCACCGCCAGCGCCGCAAACAGCGCCAGCTGCACCGCAAGGATCACCAGAAGAAGGCGCGAGGTCAGGCCGAAACGGGTCATGGCACGCAGATTGGCGCAACCCGGCATCCGGGTAAACGGGCGACTGCGTTGAAACGAATCGGTTTGGCCCGCAAGCTTGTGGTGTGATCTGGTTTCAAGGGGATATGTCATGCTTCGAACGACCGCAGTTCTGGCCGTGCTGTGCGGCCTTCCGGCCCTGCCCGCCGCCGCGCAAGGGTGCCAATCCGTCACCCTGCCCGCGAACTTCACCACCGGCGACATCAAGGGTACCGCCCCGGCCGACGGGATGGTCTGTTACGACATCAAGCTGCCGCGCGGACAGAATATCAGCATCGAGGTCGCCAGCGGGCGCAACATCATCTTCACCGGCCCCGGCTGGGACGCGCGCAGCGACCGGATCTTTGTCGGCGATCTTCCCGGTCGGCTGAAAATCAGCGTCGGGCAGCTGATGCGCGCGGCACAGCCAGAGCCCTTCGCCATCCGCCTGCGATTCGAGGATGCGGGGAACGGCTAGACCGCGCGATCTGGCCCCTTTTCGCCGCGCGTGGCCTGACATAGATAGATCGGCATGACCGATTATACCGATATCGCTGCGCGCATCCGCGCCCTGACCGAAGGCGAAACCGACGAGGTTGCGCTGATGGCGACCATCGCCTGCGAACTGCACCATTCGGACGACAGGTTCGACTGGACCGGCTTTTACCGCGTGACCGCCCCCGAGCTGTTGAAGATCGGGCCCTATCAGGGCGGGCATGGCTGTCTGGTGATCCCGTTCTCGCGCGGCGTCTGTGGGGCCGCGGCGCGGACCGGTCAGGTGCAGCTGGTTGCCGATGTCGATGCCTTTCCCGGCCATATCGCCTGCGCCAGCTCGACCCGGTCGGAAATCGTGCTGCCTGTATTTGGCAAGGGCGGCCGTTTGATCGGCGTACTGGACATCGACAGCGACCGCCCCGATGCTTTCAATGAGGCCGACGCGGCCGCATTGAAGGATATTCTGGATGACGCATTCGGACAGCTTTGAGGCAACGGGCACCTGCCTGTGTGGCGGCGTGACCTTTACCGGGCGCATCCCGGGTGACGCGGTGACCGCCTGTCATTGCGGCCAGTGCCGCCGCTGGTCGGGGCATGTCTGGGCCTCGTTCCACCTGGAAGAGCCGCAGGTTTCCGGCGACAGCCTACGCTGGTATGCCTCGTCCGATCAGGCCGAGCGGGGCTTTTGCGCGACCTGCGGCAGCTCGCTGTTCTGGCGGCCCAAGGGGCGGCGCACGCTTTCGGTATCGCCCGGGGCGCTGGACAATCCGACGCAACTGCGGCTTCGTAGCCATATCTTCACGGCGGACAAGGGCGACTATTACGCGCTGACCGATGATCTGCCTTCACAGGAGCAGTAGGACCCGATGATCTGGGACACCATCGCCAATATTCCCTCGGCGCAGTTGCTGGCCTTCCTTGCGGGCGGGCTGGTGCTGAACTTCGCACCCGGACAGGATGTGTTCTTCGCCAGTGCCTGCGGCATTCAGGGCGGCACGCGCGCCGGTATCCTGGCCGGCCTGGGCGTGGGTCTGGGGGTGCTGATGCATCTGACCATGGCCACCGTCGGCCTTGGCGCCGTCGTCGCCGCCCACCCCGAGGCGCTGCGTGCGATCAAATATGTCGGCGCGGCCTATCTGCTGTGGCTGGCCTATAAAAGCTGGACCGCAGGCCCCGTCGACCCAAGTGCGCGCGGCAGCGTGCGGCCCTGGAACATCATCCGCCGCGGCTTCATGTCGAATGCGCTTAACCCCAAGCCGGTGTTGTTCCTGCTGGCCTTCCTGCCGCAGTTCACCAATGCCGCCTGGGGACCGATCTGGCAGCAGATCCTTGGCCTTGGCCTGATTTTCGCCTTCACCGGCACGCTGGTCACGATGGGCTATGGCATCGTCGGCGGACTGGCCGGTCAGGTCATCGGCAAGCGTCTGGGTCTGGTCAACCGGATCGCGGCGGTGATGTTCGCAGGGCTTGCGATCCGCCTTGTCGCGAAATGAGCTTTGTCTACGACCCGCCACAGGACGCGCCCCGGGTCATCCATGCCGACCACGAGATTCTGGTGGTCAACAAACCTTCGGGGTTGCTGTCGGTGCCGGGGCGCGGCCCAGACAAGGCCGATTGCCTGATCGAACGCCTGCGCGGGGCCTTTCCGACGATCCTCCTGGTACATCGGCTGGATCAGGACACCTCTGGCGTGATGATCTTCGGCCTGACGCCGCATGCACAGCGCAGCCTGTCCAAGCAGTTCGAGGAACGGCGCACCAAGAAAGCCTATGTCGCGCGCGTCGCAGGTCGGTTGCAGCCCAAGACCGGGCGGGTCGATCTGCCACTGATCGTCGATTGGCCGAACCGGCCGCGCCAGAAGGTCGATCACGAAGCGGGCAAGCCCGCCGTGACCGATTGGCGAGTGATGAAGGCAGAAGATCACGAAACCCGCGTCCGCCTGTCGCCGGTGACCGGGCGCAGCCACCAGCTGCGTGTGCACATGGCCGAAAGCGGCCATCCGATCCTTGGCGACCCGTTATACGCGACGGGCTGGGCGGCAGACCATCCGCGCCTGATGCTGCATGCCGAAAGCCTGCGGGTGAAACATCCCGAAACCGGCATTCAGCAAAGCTTCAACGCACCGGTCCCGTTCTGATCGCAAAAAGAAGCCGCCCTTCCCGGCCGACGGAGGGAGAGGTCGGCCAAGAAACGGGCGGCTTTTCCAGGACACCCGGTGTCCCGGGCTGGGAGGAAATGGTGCGACAGCCGTGCCATCGCATGAGATCAGCTTACCCGGCAAAGGCGATCTCCTGGCAGCCTTTGCGACAATCGGGCGACCGACTGCGTCACATTGCCCGTTTTTTGCGCAGATCGGTCCCGCCCTGCCCGTCACGCTTGCGCCGGCGCGATCAGTTCAGCGCATCCAGATAGGTCGCGGACCACCAGCCGATATCGTTTTCGATCACCCCTTGCAGCAGCGCCGAATGGCGTCGCCTGCGTTCATTCGGGGTCATGCGGATCGCGCAGGCCATCGCCTCGGCCAGTTCCCATGTGTCATGGGGGTTGATGATCAGGGCATCCTCCATCGTCTCGGCCGCCCCGGCGAAACGCGACAGGATCAGCACGCCGGGATCAGACACGTCCTGCGCGGCGACGAATTCCTTGGCGACAAGGTTCATCCCGTCGGCCAGCGGCGTGACCAGTCCGATCCGCGCCTGACGATACAGCCCCGCCAGAACCTTGCGCGGCAGCGGTCGGTGGATAAAGCGGATCGGCGTCCAGTTCACCGTGGCGAACTGGCCATTGATGCGGCCCGCCAGATGTTCGGTTTCCTCGCGGATATCGCGATAGGCCTCGACCTCTTCGCGTGTCGGCGGCGCGATCTGCAAAAACGAAATGCATTCATGCAGATCGGGGTTGTTTTCCAGCAGCAGTTGAAAGGCGCGAAATCGGTGCGGGATGCCCTTGGAATAATCCAGACGATCGACACCGATCATGATCTCGGACCCGGTCAGGCTGCGCATCCGATCCTCGACCTGCGCATGGCGGGCCTCTTCGATGAAGGCGGCGGTATCAATCCCGATGGGAAAGACACCGGCACGGGTTTCCTGCCCGTTCAGGCAATAGCCCCCTTCGGCCAGGGGTTCGATCCGGGCCAGTTGCCGCGCGCTTTCAACGAAATTCGACAGATCGCGTTCGGCCTGAAAGCCCAGCAGATCGTAATGCGACAGCCAGTCGAACATCTCATCCGGGTTGGGCAGCGTCGCCATATCCGACGGGCCGGGAAAGGGAATATGCAGGAAATGCCCGATCCGCGCCGTCACACCCCGGCTGCGCAATTCGGCGGCCAGCGGAAACAGGTGGTAATCCTGCACCCAGATGCGGTCGTCGGGGCGCAGATGCGGCACCAGCAGATCGGCGATGCGGGCATTGACGCGGCGATAACCCTCCAGTTCCTCGGGGTGGATATGCATCAGGTCGGGCCGGCCATGACAGACCGGCCACAGGACCGAATTGGAATAGCCCAGATAATAGGCCTCGTAATCGGTCGGCGTCAGATCGAACGAGGCGCGTTCGAAGGGCGCACCATCGTGAAAGACCAGCCGATCGGCCGGTTCCTCGGCCTGTTCGCCGGAAAAGCCGACCCACAGCCCGCCCGAGCTGCGCAGCGCATCCGCAAGCGCGACAACCAGCCCGCCCGACGGGTTGTCGCCCAAGGGCAATCGGTTCGAAACGGCAACCAATCTGGACATGTTCCCCCCTGTTACCTTGCCAGCCACTGTGCCAATGCCGCCGGATCCGGCAGGCGATAGCGCGCGACACTGTCACCGTCGCCGATCTTGATGCCAAAGCCGCCGCGCGATTGCGCCGCCGCCATCGCGACCTCATCGGTCAGGTCGTCGCCGGCATAGACCGGCACCCGCCCCAGAAAGGGCTCGGACGCCAGCAGGCGCAGCAAGGCACGATCCTTGCCCGCATCCTTCGGGCGCAGTTCAAACGCCATCTTTGCAGGCTGGATCGCCAACATCGGATAGCCCGCCGCCAGTTCATCCATCGCAGCCTGCGCCCATTCTGCCAGATCGGGGCGCGCCCGGTAATGCAGCACCACGCCATGCGGCTTTGGTTCGATCAGCACGCCATCATGCGCCGCGGCGATGTCCTGCGCCTGCTGATGCAGCGCGGGGATATCGATGCCCTCGCCCGCGGGCGGTTGGATCGGCTGCCCCGGCAGGGCAAGCTCGGCCCCGTGGCTGCCGGCGATGGCCCCCGGAAATTCGGGCAGGTAACGGCGCAGATCATCGACATTGCGCCCTGATATCAACGCGACCGCCCCCTGCAACCGCCGATGCAGCTGCGCCAGCAGGTCGGGCAAGGCGTCGGGAACAGTGATCGAATCCGGGGTCGGGGCAATTTCGACAAGGCAGCCGTCGAAATCAAGAAACAGGGCGGCATCTTCGGGCAGGTCAGGCGGGGTCATCGACTTTCTTGCGGTTGCATGGCCAGGGTTCAGGCCGCGCCACCATGCTGCGTGCCGCCGCCCGCCAAGACAACACGCAAAGGCGATTTTCGTTCACGCCCGATCACGATTTCATAAACTGCCGGGAAAGCGGGCGACGTCAGAATTCGACGCCCGGTTGCGCCTTCACCCCGTCGCGGAACGGATGTTTCACCGCGCCCATTTCGGTCACCAGATCAGCCGCCTCGATCAACGCATCGGGCGCGTTGCGGCCGGTCAGGACGACATGGGTCATGGCGGGCTTTTCCTCGGCCAGAAACTCCAGAACCTCGATCGGATCCAGAAGGCCAAGGCGGAAGGCGATGTTGATTTCATCCAGCAGGACCATGCGGTTGCGGTCGTCGCGGATCAAGTCGCGGGCCTTTGCCCAGCCCGCCGCCGCCGCCGCCAGATCGCGTTCCCGGTCCTGCGTTTCCCAGGTAAAGCCTTCGCCCATCATGTGAAACTGGCACAGATCGGCGAAATGCCGGGTCAGGATGCGCCTTTCGCCGGTATCCCATGTGCCCTTGATGAACTGCACCACGGCGCAGGGCATGTCGTGACCGATGCAGCGCATGATCATGCCAAAGCCGCTGCTGGATTTGCCCTTGCCCGGACCGGTATGGACGATGATCAGGCCCTTTTCGCCCGTCTTGGTGGCCATCATCCGGTCGCGGGCGGCCTTGATTTTGGCCATCTTGGCGCTGTGGCGCGCGGCCTCTTCCGGGGTGATCGCTGCGCTCATCCCTGATCCCCCTTACAAGCCGGTGGTTTCGTCCAGTCCAAGCATGATGTTCATGTTCTGCACCGCCGCCCCGGACGCGCCCTTGCCCAGATTGTCCAGCACCGCGACGATGGTGGCACAGCCGTTATCCTCGTCGCCCTGCACGCTGATTTCCAGCATGTTGCTGCCGTTCAGCACGGTCGGGACGATGCGGGCGCCGACCTGATCCAGATCCAGCACGCGGACAAAGTTCTGACCCTCGTAATGCGCGGCCAGCGCCTGTTGCAGATCGGCCATGCTGCGCCCCTCGCCCAGATGCAGCGGCAGCTGCACCGCCATGCCCTGCGCGAAATTCCCGACCGAGGGTGCAAAGACCGGCTGAAGGTTCAGCCCGCCATGCACCATGATTTCGGGAATATGCTTGTGTCTTTGGGTCAGGCCATAGACGAAATGCGCGGGCGCGTCGCCATCCTCGTATTCCGCCACCAGCGCCTTGCCGCCACCGGTATAGCCGCTGACCGCGTTGATCGACAGCAGTTCATCAGGATCGACAAGGCCGGCCGCGACCAGCGGGGCCAGCATGGCGATCGCGCCGGTCGAATAGCAGCCGGGGTTGCTGACCAGCCGCGCCTCGGCGATCAGGTCGCGGTTGTCGCCGTTCAGTTCGGGAAAGCCAAAGACCCAGTCGTCATGCACCCGATGCGCGGTCGAGGCGTCGATCAGACGCACATCCAGATCGCGCGACAGATCGACCGCCTCGCGGGCGGCATCGTCGGGCAGGCACAGGATGGCGATATCCGCCTCGGCAAAGGCGTCGCGCCGGGCGGCGGCATCCTTGCGGCGTTCGTGGTCGATCTGGATCAGGCGGATATCATCGCGCCGGGTCAGACGTTCGCGGATCTGAAGACCCGTCGTTCCTGCCTCGCCGTCGATGAAGATGCTGTATGCCATGATCGAACCCCCATTTGGTCAAGGGGGTTATAGGACAAGCCCGCCCTGCCGACAATCGCGCAGGCCGTTCAGATGCCGCAAACCTCGGACCGGGTCAGGAACCGCTTTTCGCGCCCGTTGTCCAGGCTGAACATCCCGCCGCGCCCCGGCACCACATCGATGACCAGATCGGTATGTTTCCACGTCTCGTATTGACTGGCCGAGATGTAGAAGGGCGCGCCGCCGATCTCGCCGATCATCACGTCACGGTCGCTGACCTTGAAGTCGCCTTGCGGATAGCACATCGGACTGGACCCGTCGCAGCAGCCCCCCGACTGGTGAAACAGGACCGGCCCGTGATCGGCGGTGATGTCGGCGATCAGGTCCAGCGCCTCTGGCGTGGCGGTGACGGTGCTCATGTCTTCAACCTCCTCCTCAGGAATTTCAGGACCTGCGCTTCCTCGGGGCGCAGATCCGCGCGGGACAGATTCTCCGCGATTTCATCTTGCAGTTCCAGTTTCAGTTCATCCGCCAGATAGGCATCTATGATCTGCGGATGGACATAGCATTTGCGACAGATCGTCGGCGTGTTTCCCAACCGCGCGGCGACCTGTTCGATGGCCATGCGCAGATTGGCCTTGGCGGCGGCCTTGCTGTCGGCGCGTTCGCATTCGTGCAGCGCGATCGCGGCCAGCACGGTGCCGGTCCAGGTGCGGAAATCCTTGGCCGTCACCTCGCGTCCCGTGACATCGCGCAGATAGTCGTTCACATCGCCCGAGGTCACGCGCCGCCTGTCGCCATCATCGTCCAGATACTGGAACAGATGCTGGCCGGGGATGTCCTGCAATGACCGGATCACCCGCGCCACGCGCCGGTCGGTCAGACCCAGATCCCATTCCTTGCCCGACTTGCCCCGAAAACGGAACCGGACGCGACTGCCTTGCAGGTCGACATGGCGTTCGCGCAACGTCGTCAGCCCGTGGGACCGGTTCTTCCGCGCATAGCTGGAATTTCCGACCCGGATCAGGCTGTGTTCCAGCAGGTAGACGATGGTTGCCACGATCTTGTCGAAGGGGGTGCCGTGGCGGCGCATGTCCTGATCCACACGGTCGCGAATGACCGGCAGCGCGGCTGCGAATTCCAGCATGTGGTCGTATTTGGCGCTGTCGCGCAACGCCCGGAAATCTGGGTGATAGATATATTGCTTGCGCCCCTTGGCGTCGCGCCCGGTCGCAAGGATATGCCCGTCGGGATCGGGACAGATCCAGACATCCGTCCATGCCGGCGGAATGGCCAGGGACAGCAGCCGCTTGCGGGTGCGTGCATCGCGGATCGTGCGGCCCTGTTCATCGCGAAAACTGAACCCTTTGCCCGCCCGCACGCGGGTCAGGCCCGGCATGTCGTCGCCCACATGGAACAGCCCGGCGCTGCGGGCGGCATCCTTGGGGTCGATGATGGGGCTGTCCTTGGGCATCGGGGCAATCCGGCAGGGAGAACGCGTTCCGCCCCAACGCCTCAAGTCCCCCGCGGGTTGCGGGAACGCGCCGGGCCCGAAGGCCCGACCCGATTGCAGCATGATCAGAAGAAGCCCAGCTTCTTGGGGCTATAGCTGACCAGCATGTTCTTGGTCTGCTGATAATGATCCAGCATCATGCGGTGGTTTTCACGCCCAATGCCCGACTGCTTGTAGCCGCCGAAGGCCGCATGGGCCGGATAGGCGTGATAGCAGTTGGTCCAGACCCGGCCCGCCTTGATCGCGCGGCCAAAGCGATAGCAGGTATTCGCCTCGCGCGACCAGACGCCCGCGCCAAGCCCGTAAAGCGTGTCATTGGCGATCGACAGGGCCTCGTCATTGTCCTTGAAGGTGGTCACAGATACCACGGGACCAAAGATTTCCTCCTGGAAGACCCGCATCTTGTTGTGGCCCTTAAGGATCGTCGGCTTGATGTAATGGCCGCTGGACAATTCGCCGCCCAGATCGGCCGCCTCGCCGCCGGTCAGAACCTCGGCGCCCTCTTTGCGACCGATGTCGAAATAGGACAGGATCTTTTCCTTCTGCTCGCTGCTGGCCTGCGCGCCGATCATCGTGGCACTGTCGCGCGGGTCACCCTGCACGATGTCCTTCACCCGTTGCAGGGCACGGTCCATGAACCTGTCATAGATCGATTCGTGGATCAGCGCGCGCGACGGGCAGGTGCAGACCTCGCCCTGGTTCAGCGCGAACATCACAAAGCCCTCGATCGCCTTGTCGAAATAGTCGTCATCCTCGCGGGCGACATCCTGGAAGAAGATGTTGGGCGATTTGCCCCCCAGTTCCAGCGTCACCGGGATCAGGTTTTCCGACGCGTATTGCATGATCAGTCGACCGGTGGTGGTTTCCCCGGTAAAGGCGATCTTGGCGATGCGCGGATTGCTGGCCAGCGGCTTGCCGGCCTCCAGGCCGAAACCGTTCACGATGTTCAGAACGCCCGGCGGCAGCAGATCCCCGATCAGGTCGATCAGCACCATGATCCCGGCCGGGGTCTGTTCGGCGGGTTTCAGCACCACGCAGTTGCCGGCGGCCAGTGCCGGGGCCAGCTTCCAGGTCGCCATCAGGATCGGGAAGTTCCACGGGATGATCTGTCCCACCACGCCAAGCGGTTCGTGGAAGTGATAGGCAATGGTGTCGTGATCGATCTCGGAGATTCCGCCTTCCTGCGCACGCAGGACCCCGGCGAAATAGCGGAAGTGATCGACCGCCAGCGGCAGGTCGGCGGCCATGGTTTCCCGGATCGGCTTGCCATTGTCCCAGGTCTCGGCGGTGGCCAGCAGTTCCAGGTTGGTTTCGATCCGGTCCGCGATCCTGTTCAGGATATTGGCGCGTTCGGCGGCCGATGTCTGGCCCCATTTGTCCTTGGCGGCATGGGCGGCATCCAGCGCGGCCTCGATATCCTCGGCGCCGGAACGGGCAATCTCGCCGATTTCGCCGCCGGTGATCGGGGTGGTGTTGACGAAATAGCGTCCGGTCTTGGGCGCGACCCATTGCCCGCCGATGAAATTGTCATAGCGCTTGGCGAAGGGCATGACGCCGACACCCTTGAATTCATGTGCCTGATCGTTCGGCATGGTTGGCTTCCTCCTCTGATGTGCCAGGGCTCCCGTCCCTGGATATGACTTCAACCTTGGCCGTCAGCGGATTCGTTTCAACAGGACCAAGGTCGCGGTCGCGGGCAACTGTCTCACCGGTGAGACAGTGCCGTCATCTTTCGCCCAGACCCAGCCGCGCCATGCGCCGGTACAGGGTCGCGCGTCCGATCCCCAAGGCCCGCGCCGCCGCCGAGACATTGCCCTCGGCCCGGGCCAGCGCGCGGGCAACGGCGGCGCGTTCGGCCTTGTCGAACCCGCTGAGACTGTCATCACGGCCCAGCAGATCGGCCGCTGGTCGTGGCCGGAAATCGCCTTCGCGTTCCAGCCCCAGCGCGCGGCGGGCGGCCCGCGTCGCGCCAATGGCCAGATCGTCCTTGTCCACCGCCAGCAGCGTCGCCGCCTCGGCTGGATCGTCCGAGGCCAGGACGATCCGTGCTTTGGGAAAGCTGGCGCGAAAATAGACCGCCTCGATGGCGCGGGCGGTCTGGGCGACCTGCGCACCGATCAGCCGGTTATAGCGTTCGGTCTGATCGGCCCGCGCCGAACTGACATCCAGCGCCGCAAGCAACCGCCCGTCCGGCCCCCAGATCGGCGCGTCCATGCAGGACATGCCGGTGTTGCGAGTGTGGAAATGTTCGTCGCGATGAATGGTGATCTGGCGCCCCTCGGCCAGACAGGTGCCGATACCATTGGTGCCTTGCGCGGCCTCGGACCAGTCGGCGCCCTGCCACAGACCCCAATCGCGAAATTGCGCCGCATCCGCGTCGCTGACCCGTTGATCCAGCACCACGCCGGTCGCGTCGGTCAGCAGCACATTGCAGCCCGACAACCCGACCAGCGTATACAGCTGATCCAGTTGCGGGGCGGCGCAGGTCAGGAACTGTTCCATCAGCAGGCGCCGCTCGGCCAGTTCAGCATGGCTCAGGCGGTCGGGGCGGCGTCCCGCGCCCGGATCCAGCCCATAGCGCATCAGCGACCGGCGCCAGGACGCCGTCAGGGCCGAGCTCGCGGATGCGGATTGCGACCGCTCGGCCACGATATCTGCGTGGCTGCGTTGCGTCATGATTCCTCCCAGCTTGGGAAGATTATAGCAGATGCGCGGCGCGGCAGGCTGCGACTTTGGTCGAATAGGCCGACGGTTGCCTAGCGGGCCGGGCCTTCGGGTTTGATCGTGCCACCCTCGATCCGGTCATCGCCCGTATCGGACCTTCCGGGCATGGAGGCCGCGCCGTCCGCGCCCCCCACGCTGCCCGCCGCGGCGGTGGTTCTGGGCCGGTACGGCGGCAGGTCCGCGCCATCACGATACAGCAGCGATTGCCCGTCATGGAACAGGTGCAGCGCGTGGGGATCGGCGGTCAGGCGCACCGTCTTGCCATTCAGCCCGGTATGGATGCCCGGCAGCTTGGCGATCACCGGCACGCTGTCCTGATTGGTGCCGAAATACAAAAGCGTCACCTCGCCCAGGGCTTCGGTCAGATCGACCTGCCCTTCAAAGATCGCATCGCCGTCGGTTTCGCGCATATCCTCGGGGCGGACGCCCAGATTGACGGCCATGCCCTGATCGCCCTCGCGGGTCGGGATCGCAACCTGCGCCACGCCGCCGCCATCCAGCGCGACGGTCGTCATGTCGCCCACCGCTGTGACCTTGCCGGGCAACAGGTTCATCGCCGGGCTGCCGATGAACTGGGCGACGAATTCATTCACCGGCCGTTCATACAGTTCCAGCGGCGCGCCGACCTGCGCGATGCCGCCCCCCGCCAGAACCACGATCCGATCGGCCAGCGTCATCGCCTCGGTCTGGTCATGGGTGACATAGATCATGGTCCGGTCGGGCATGGATGCCTTCAGCTGCGCGATCTCGATCCGGGTGGCGACGCGCAGCGCCGCGTCCAGATTGGAAAGCGGTTCGTCGAACAGATAGACCTTGGGGTCGCGCACGATAGCCCGGCCGATGGCCACGCGCTGTCGCTGGCCACCCGACAGCGCCTTGGGCAGGCGATCCAGATAGGGCGTCAGTTGCAGCATCTTGCCCGCGCGGTCGGTCGCCTCGCGGATCTGGTCCCTGGACTGCCCCGCGATCTTCAGCGCGAAGGCCATGTTGTCGCGCACCGTCATATGCGGATAAAGGGCATAGGACTGAAACACCATCGCGATGCCGCGCTGGCTGGGCGGGATGTCGTTCATCCGCTGGCCGTCGATCTGCAGCGTGCCGCCGCTGATCCGTTCCAGCCCCGCGATCATCCGCAACAGCGTCGATTTCCCACAGCCCGAGGGGCCGACGAAAACGATGAATTCGCCCGATGCGATGGTCAGGTCGATATCGCTGAGGACCTGAACGTCGCCATAGGATTTGGCGACGCCTTCCAGTTTCAGATCGGCCATCCGGTTTCCTCCCCTGAACCTGCCCTAGCCTTCGATGATCTGGACCTGCCAGGGCGCAAGGCCGGCGGCCTCGTCATCCGACAGGTTGGCCCTGATCCGAAGGGTCTGCTCGCTGTCTGCGCGGATGAAGGACAGGACCGGCCCCTGGGCCGACATGTCCGACATGCTTCCCAATCGCAGCGCGCTGTGCTTGTTGCGCAGCCCGATCGCCCACCGATAATGATGCAGGACGGACTGGGCGTCGGCCTCTTGCCCGACGACGGTGCGTTGCAGATGGGCATGGGGCACCGGCAGCCATGGCTGGCTGGTCGAAAAGCCGCCATTCACGCCCATGTCCCAGACCATCGGCGTCCGGCACCCGTCGCGGCCCTTGTATTCAGGCCAGAACTCGATGCCATACGGGTCGCGCAGATCCTCGAACTGCAATTCGGCCTCGGGCAGGCCCAGTTCCTCGCCCTGATACAGGCAGACGGAACCGCGCAGGCACATCAGCACCGTCGCATAGGCCTTGGCCGCCTGATCGCTCAGATTCCAGCGGCTGATATGGCGTGCGACATCATGGTTCGACATCGCCCAGCAGGGCCAGCTGTTCGGCGCCGTCGCCTGCAACTGGTCAAAGACCTGCACGATCCGCGCGGCGGGCAGATCCTCGCCCGACAGGAAGTCGAACACATAGGACATCTGCACCCGGCCCGGCACGCCGGTATATTCCTCCAGAAGTTCCAGCCCGCGTTCGCTGTCGCCGATCTCGCCCACCACGACCGCGCCGCGCGGCGCAAGCTTGGCGGCAAAGCGTTCCAGAAAGGCCAGATTTTCGGGCTGCGACTTGTCGTATTTGTGGCTTTGATGGTTATAGGGGTTCACTGCGGGCGCGGTGTCGGCCTTGCGCAGTTCCGGGGCCAGCGGCGGGTTGTCGCGCAGCTGGGCATCGTGGAAATAGAAATTGATCGTATCCAGACGAAAGCCGTCGACGCCTTTGTCCAGCCAGAATTCGGCCATCTGCAACAGCGCGTCCTGCACCTCGGCATTGTGGAAATTCAGATCCGGCTGCTGGCTTAGAAAGTTGTGCAGGTAGTATTGTTCGCGCCGCGCATCCCATTGCCACGCGCTGCCGCCAAAGATCGACAGCCAGTTCGTCGGCACCGTGCCGTCGGGCTTGGGGTCGGCCCAGACATACCAGTCGGATTTCGGGTTGTCGCGGCTGGCGCGGCTTTCCTTGAACCACGGATGCTGGTCCGAGGTATGCGACATCACCAGATCGATCATCACCTTCAGGCCCAGATCATGGGCCCGCTCGATCAGCCAGTCGAAATCCTCCATCGTGCCGAACAGCGGGTCGATGCCGCGATAATCGCTGACATCATAGCCGAAATCCTTCATCGGAGAGGTGAAGAAAGGCGATATCCAGACCGCATCCACCCCCAGCGAGGCGACATAGGGCAGGCGCTGCGCGATGCCTGCCAGATCGCCAACGCCATCGCCGGTCGTGTCCTGAAAACTGCGGGGATAGATCTGATAGATGATCCCGCCCTTCCACCATTCCGTCTTGTTTTCCGTCAAATCATCCACCTTTCACGGATCCGGCCAGCAGCCCGCGGACCAGATATTTCTGCATTGCAAAGAACACGATCAGCGGCACCGCGATCGAGATGAAGGCCGAGGTCGCCAGAATTTCCCATTCCCCGCCTTTCGAGCCCATCAATTCGCGCAGAACGCCGGTCATCACCAACTGTTCCCGCGTGTTGCCCAGAAACACGGTCGCAACCAGCAGATCGTTCCACACCCACAGGAACTGGAAGATCGCGAAACTGGCCAGCGCCGGGAAGGACAGCGGCAGGATGATCCGGCGGAAAATCTGGAACTCGGTCGCGCCATCGACGCGGGCGCTTTCGATCACCTCGCGCGGCAAGCCGACCATGTAGTTGCGCAGCAGATAGACCGCGAGTGGCAGGCCAAATCCGGTATGGGCCAGCCATATCCCCAGATAGCCCTTGCCGATGCCGATCTCATTATGCAGCCTCAGCAGCGGGATCAGCGACACCTGCAACGGCACCACCAGCAGGCCCACCACGGCGGCGGTCAGGATCGCGCGGCCGGGAAATTCCATCCAGGCCAGCGCATAGGCCGCAAAGGCCGCGATCAGGATCGGGATCACCGTCGCCGGGATCGTCACCGTCAGCGTGTTCATGAAGGCGCGGCCCAGCCCCTCGGCGGTCAGGACGCGCTGATAATTGCCTGTGGTGAATTTCGGCGGCACCTCGGTGGTGGTAAAGATTCGCTCGCCGCGCCGCATCTCGAACGGTTCGGGCGAGGTCAGGCGATAGCTGCCATCGGCATTGACGGTCAGTTGCCAGCCATCCTCGATCTCGGTCGTGTCGCCGGGCTGAAACCGGGCCGGGTCGCGCGCGCCGGTGCCCCAGGCGACCAGCGTCTGATCGCCCTCGGTCACGTTCCCCTCGATGACGTACAACCCACCCTCCTGCACCGCATCGTCATCGGTGCCGGTGCGCACAAAACCGGTCTGTTCGGCCGCGGAAAACGACTGCCACCAGCCGCTGTTGGCGATCTGGTCGCGATCGCGGAACGACGACACGAACAGGCCCAGCGTGGGAATCGTCCACAGCAGAACCAGAAGGAAGGCACAGATATTGACGACCCATACCAGCGTGGATTTCTGTCCGGCCATCCCGTCCATCAGCGGACCTCCTTGCGGGCGTTGCGGATGTTCCAGACCATGATCGGCGTCACCAGAATCATCAGTACGATGGCAATGGCCGAGCCGCGCCCGTAATCGGGGCTGCCACGGAACATCCAGTCATACATCAGGTTCGCCAGAACCTGCGTGCCCCATTGGCCGTTGGTCATGACAAAGACGATGTCAAAGACCTTCAGCACGACGATGGTGATGGTGGTCCAGACCACGGCGATCGTGCCCATGATCTGCGGCACCTTGATCTTCATGAAAACCTGCAGCGGGCTGGCGCCGTCCAGAATCGCGGCCTCGATGGTTTCCTCGGGGATGCCGCGCAGGGCCGCCGACAGGATCACCATCGCAAAGCCGGTCTGGATCCAGACCAGCACGATCATCAGGAAGAAATTGTTCCACGGGATCAGCGTCAGCCAGATCTGCGGATCGCCGCCCAGCCGCGTCACGATCCAGTTCAGCAGCCCGATCTGGGTTTCGCCCTCGGCGCGGAATTCGTATATGAACTTCCAGATCACGCCCGCGCCGACAAAGCTGATCGCCATCGGCATGAAGATCAGCGACTTGCCGATATTGCCCCATCTGATCCGGTCGGTCAGCTGCGCCGCGATCAGCCCGAACAGCGTGGACAGCGCCGGCACGACCAGCAGCCACAGCATGTTGTTGCGCATGGATTCGCGGAATTTCCCGTCGCCCAGCAGCCAGGTATAGTTGTCGACACCGACGAAACGGCTGCCGGTGGAGTTGTGCAGCGACCGCCACAGGCTGTCGATGACCGGATAGACCAGATACATGGTCAGAAACAGGATTGCCGGGCCCAGAAACAGCCAGGGCCGTATCTGGTTGGCCTTGCGGATATTGTCGCCCGCATTCGGCCCCTTGGGCGGGTAGATCGTATCAAGGACCATATTCGATCCCCAGAACCACGCCACGCATCCGAAGACGCCGATGGCGATGGTGCTGATGGCCAGCCAGAACAGTTCCATCCCGTTACCCCCGCTTTGCTATGGCGCGGCGCGGGGTCTGCCCGCGCCGCGCCCTATCTTGGGTGGTGCTACTTGATCGTGTCCCAGGTCTGCTGGATCTGGTCGCCGACCTCTTGCGCGGATTTGCCGCCGGTGAAATCGACCATGCCGGTCCAGAAGGCGCCCGCGCCGATGGCCCCCGGCATCAGGTCCGACCCGTCAAAGCGGAAGGTCGTCGCATCCTGCAGGATCTGACCCATCTTTTGCAGCGTCTCATCGCCATAGGCGTCGGTGTTGACGCCGGTATGAGGCGTCAGGAAGCCCCTTTGCGCCATCCAGATCTCATGCGCGGCGGGCGTTTTCAGGAAATGGATGAAGGCCAGCGCGGCCGGATTGTCGGACAGCGCCGAAAACAGCGTGCCGCCGCCCAGAACCGGTTGCCCCAGATCACCCTCGGCGGGGGCCGGGAAATAGAAGAAATCGGCATCCAACCCGATCTCGACCCCTTCCGGGAAGAAGGACGGGATGAAACTGGCCTGACGATGCATGAAACAGGCGGGCGGGCTGTCGAACAGACCTTTCGGGCTGTCGCGGAAATCGGTCGAGGCCACGGCCCCGGACCCGCCCGCGACATGATCTTCGTTCTTGGCGAACCAGCCGAATTCCTCGATCGCGGCGACGACCTTGGGATCGTTGAAGGGCAGGTCGTTGGTGGTCCAGGCGTCGTAATCCTCGGGGCTGTTCATGCGCAGCATGATATCCTCGACCCAGTCGGTCGCGGGCCAGCCGGTCGCCCCACCCGAGCCCAGCCCGATACACCAGGGCGTTTCGCCATCCGCCACGATCTGTTCGGTCAGCGCCTTCAGATCCTCGTAGGTTTCGGGAACCTCATAGCCCATGTCCTCGAAATTCTCGGGGACATACCAGACCAGCGATTTCACATCCGCCTTGTAGGGAAAGGCATAGGTATGTTCGGCCCCGTCCGCACCTTCATAGGTCGACAGCGCGGCCCAGCTTTCGCCGGCGGCGTAATTGTCCCTGATCCACTGGCCGGTCTCGTCGCCCAGATCGGTCAGATAACCCTTTCTGGCCAGATCGGCGGCCAGGCCGGGTTGCGGAAACACCGCGACATCGGGGGGCGAGCCTGCCTCGCTGTCGATGACGATCTGCTGCTCGAAACTGTCCGACCCGGAATAGTTGACCGTCGCCCCGGTCGCATCCTCGAAATAGGGAAAGATCGAGCTGAACAATTCCTGATCCGGGCCAAGCCAAGGGCCCAGCACGGTAAAGGACTGGCCTTCAAGATCGCCATGCGCGGCTTTGAAATCCTCAAGGCTTTGCCAATTGATGCGGTCGTCGCTGCCCGGCTCGATCACCATCTGCGCCTGCGCCAGACCCGCCGTCAGCGCCAGCACCGCCACGCTTGTGTAGAAAGTCTTCACATCGTCCTCCCTGATTTTTCCTGAAGCTTCTGCGCCAAATCCCCGCACGTCAAGTTATCGCTATCACCCAGACAAGTTTCAGTGGTACAGCGCCGTCATTCCCATTCCAGTTCCTTGAAGGCTGCGGTGGCGTCGCGCGCGACCGTCGGGGCAAAGGCGTTCCAGCCGGGTTCAAACGGCGCAAGATCCTGCGCGATCTGTGGCACGGCGGCTGACATCGGCTTGCCCGCCGCGATCTGCGCCCGCGTCGCATCGGCCAGCGCGACCAGAAACGCGCGTTGCGGACCGATGGCGCTTTCCCAATCCTGCGCCACAGGCCCATGACCCGGCACGATCAGGCGCGGCATCGGGCTGGGCGGCAGCCTGTGCCAGTCCAGCCATCCGGTCAGCGATCCATCGACCACCGGGGTCAGGTCGCGAAAGACCAGATCACCGGCAAACAACACCTGTTCGCGGTCGTCGCGCACCATCAGGTCATTGTCGGTATGCGCGGTCCGGGCCGGAATCAGGCTTAGCACACGCCCGCCCAGATCGATCTGCGCCACGTCACGGACCGCATGATCGGGCAGCACGACCCGCGTCCCGATCATGGCTTGCGGCGAATACAGCCGCGCCAGATTTTCCAGATAACGATCCTGCCGGAAAGTCAGCGAATTGGGCAGCGCATGATGCCCCCAGATCTGCGCGCCCGCCTCGGCAAAGACCGAGGCACCCAGAACGTGATCGGGATGCATATGCGTCAGGATCAGATGACTGATCGGCTTGTCGGTGATCTGCCGCAGCGCAGCATAAAGCATCTGCCCCTGTATCCGCGACACACCCGCATCAATCACCGCGACCGACAGATCACCAACCACGACGCCCAGATTCGCGATCTGTCCGCTGTCGCTGTCCTCAAGCTGCCGTGTTTCGCCCAGGTGAACGAAAACCCCCGGCGCGATCTGGTCCAGTTTCAGCGTGGGCAGCTTGTCGGCGGGCAGGCATGTCGTCGCCTGCCCCGCAAGTTCGGGATGGTCCGACAGCCAGTTCCGGCTGATTCGGTCTGCGCCGTTCTGGCAGGATTTCATGTCGTCGGCCTGCCCCTGCGGCAACAGGATCGGGCCGCAGGCACCGGGTTGGGTGACAAGACAGGCGGTCAAAATGAGATGGATCATTGCCGAACCTTCCCGTTTCAGGGCCGCATCGGGTTAATAAATCCAACATGCGACCTTGGTCTTGTTGACCCACCCTGCATCCCAACTACCATAAAATCCAGTCGTGATCTGTCACGGCAGCTGATCTAGGAGGAGGAAACCGATGGCCTGGACCAAACCGACCCTGAAGGAAATCGCCTGCGGCATGGAAATCAACATGTATGCCCCGGCCGAGGACGAGCCCGTCCTGTTCTGATCCGGACAGGGCATTCAGGACACGGCCCTGTCCGAACCGCTCGGGCAGGGCCGTTCGCATGTGAGGGCGCATGAAGATCATCATTCTGGGCGCGGCTGCGGGCGGTGGGCTGCCGCAGTGGAATTGCGGCTGCGCAAATTGTGCCGCGGCGCGGCATGGGCGGATCCCGTCGCTGACCCAAAGTTCCATCGCGGTCAGCGCGGATGGGGGTGAATGGGCGATCCTGAACGCCTCGCCCGATATCCGGATGCAACTGGCCGCGACACCGGCGCTGCATCCGTCGGGGCCGCGACAGATGCCGCTGCGTTCGGTTCTTGTGACCAATGGTGATATCGACCATGTCGCGGGTCTGCTGACCCTGCGCGAAAGCCAGCCCTTCGATCTGTTCGCGACCGCCGCGATTCACGACGCGCTGGCGCAGAACCCGATGCTGACCGCGCTGCGCGACGATCTGGTGCCGCGCCGGACGGTCGCGCTGGATCAGACCATCGACCTTCTGCCGGGCCTGACCGCGACGCTGTTTGCGGTGCCCGGCAAGGTGCCGCTGTATCAGGAAGGCGCCGTGGTCGAAACCGGGCTGGTCGGCGAAACCACCGTCGGGGTCGAACTGCGCAGCAAGGATCGCCGCGCGCTGTATATTCCCGGTTGCGCCGATATGCCCGACTGGCTGGCCGACCGCATCAGCGGCGCGGACGCGCTGCTGTTCGACGGCACCCTTTGGGAAGATGACGAGATGATCCGCATGGGGCTGGGCCAGAAAACCGGTCGCCGCATGGGGCATATGTCGGCGCAGGACAGCATCCGCAGCCTTGCGGACCTGACCATCGGACAACGCATCTTCGTGCATCTGAACAACTCGAACCCGCTGACCGATCCCGACAGCCCGCAAACCGCCGAAGCGCGTGCGGCCGGCTGGCGGATCGCCCGCGACGGAATGGAGATCGCGCCATGAAAGACCTGCCGCAGGGACCGCAAGGCCGCGACGATTTTGAAGCCCGTCTGCGGGCCATCGGGGCCGAACGCTATCACGACCGGCACCCGTTCCACGCCCGGCTGCATGGCGGCGACTGCACCCCGGATCAGGTCCGCGCCTGGGTCATCAACCGCTGGATGTACCAGTCGCGCATCCCTATGAAGGACGCCGCCTTCATGTCACGGGTCGAGGATCCCGCCCTGCGCCGCGCCTGGCGCAAACGGATCGAGGATCACGATGGCGGCGTGACCGAAGGCGGCGGCATCCGGCGCTGGCTGGCGCTGGCGCAGGCGGTCGGGCTGGACCCCGATTACGTCGCCAGCGGCGCGGGCATCATGCCCGCCACCCGCTTCGCCGTGGACGCCTATGTGCGCTTTGTCCGCGATATGCCGCTGTTGGATGCGGTGGCCGCCAGCCTGACCGAATTGTTCGCCCCCCGGATCCATGCCCAGCGGATCGAAGGCCTGCTGGCGCATTACGATTTCGCCGATGACAGCAGCCTCGCCTATTTCAAAAAACGCCTGACCGAGGCCCCCGAGGATGTGAAATTCGGTCTGGATTACGTGCTGACCCATGCCGATACCCGCGAAAAACAGGATGCGGCGGCGGCGGCGCTGATCTTCAAGACCGATGTCCTGTGGGCCCAGCTGGACGCGCTGTGGCACGGCTATGTCGAGCGCAATATTCCCCCCGGCGCCTGGCGCCCCGGCGAAGGGATGGCCCGATGACCGCCGCCCCGCTGATCGCGCCCGAAGACGTGCCCTATCTGCCGCGCGGCGTGCGGCTGCAGGATGATCGCGTGCGCGGCATCCGGGTGCTGCAGGCCCCGGAACGGGCGATGCAACTGGATGCGATCGGCGATGCGATCCTGTCGGAGCTGGACGGAAAACGCAGTCTGGACAGCATCGCCGCCGCGCTTGCCGCCCGCTATCACGCCCCTGTCGAACAGATCGCCGGCGACATCCGCGACTTTCTGACCGGCCTGATCGAAAGACGCATGGTCTTCGTGAAGGACGCGCCATGAAGGACCAGCCCGCGCCACATGATCTGGACGGCAACCCCGTCACGCCGGGCCTGCCGATGGCGATGCTGGCCGAAATCACCCATCGCTGCCCGCTGGCCTGCCCCTATTGCAGCAACCCGGTCGAACTGACCCGCGCGGCACAGGAACTGCCGGCCGAGGATTGGGGCCGGGTTTTCCGCGAGGCCGCCGAACTGGGCGTGCTACAGGTCCATATCTCGGGCGGGGAACCGGGGGCGCGGCGCGATCTGGCGCAGATCGTCGGCCATGCCCGCGATGCGGGGCTTTACGTGAACCTGATCACCTCGGGCATCGGGATCACCCGCGACCGGCTTCAGGAACTGGACCGCGCAGGCGTCGATCATGTGCAATTGTCGCTGCAGGGCATCCGCCCCGACATGGCCGACCGGATCAGCGGTCATCCCGGATCATGGGACAAGAAGATGGGCTTCGCCGATTGGGTCACCCAGATCGGCTTTCCCCTGACGATCAACGCCGTCGTCCACCGCCAGAACATGGAACGCCTGCCCGACATGATCGCGCTGGCCGAACGGCTGGGCGCGCGCCGGATCGAGGTCGCGACCGTCCAGTTCCACGGCTGGGCCGACCTGAACCGCGCCGCGCTGATGCCGACGCGCGATCAGGCGGGCTTTGCGCGTCAGGTGGTCAATGACGCCCGCTTGCGGCTGCGCGGGCGCATGGTCATCGACTATGTTCCCGCCGATCACCATGCCGTCTATCCCAAGGCCTGCATGGGCGGCTGGGGCAGCACCGGGCTGAATGTCGCGCCGGACGGATCGGTCCTGCCCTGCCACGCGGCGCAATCCATCGGCTGGATGCGGTTCGACAATGTCCGCGACCGCAGCCTTGGCGAGATCTGGCACCATTCGGACGCGTTCAACGCCTTTCGCGGCACCGAATGGATGGCCGAACCATGCCGATCATGTGAGCGGAAAACCGTGGATTTTGGCGGCTGCCGGTGCCAAGCTATGGCATTGGCCGGGGATGCACGGGCCACCGATCCGGTCTGTTCCAAATCCCCGCTGCATGCGCAGGTCGTCGCACGCGCCGAACAGGATGCGGGCGCAGACAGGACGGAATTCGTCTATCGGCGCATGAAAAAGGGAGGATGAGACGATGAAAGCATGGCTTCTGGCCGGGCTTTTTCTGGCCTCGCCCGTCTTGGCGCAGGAAAACCCGTTGCAGCCATCCCAGACATGGAACGACCTGCGCGAAAGCGTCGTGGGTCTGTCCGCCGAACCGCCTTTGGACCCCGCGACACTTGATCTGGACGCGCCGACCCGCGCCCATGATGCGGCCATCGTTCCGATCCGGCTGACGCAGCCCAGCGATGCCGCGCCACTGACCGGACTGACCTTGGTGATCGACGAGAATCCCGCCCCCGTCGCGGCGGAATATTCCTTCGGCCCCGCCCTGATGCCCCTGGACTTCGAGATCCGGGTCCGCGTCGATGCCTATTCCGATATCCGCGCGATTGGCGACCGGGCGGATGGGTCCAAGGTCATGGCGGGGCGCTTCGTGAAGGCATCGGGCGGCTGTTCGGCCCCGGCGGGCAAGGACATGGCCGCGGTCGAATCCAGCATGGGGCAGATGCGCTGGAAAACCGCCACGGCCGATGGCCGCACCATCGGCACGCTGATGATCCGCCACCCGATGTTTTCGGGACTGCAGCGCGATCAGGTCACGCTGTTGAACATTCCGGCGAATTTCATCGACAAGCTACAGGTCCGTCAGGGCGATGAGCTGCTGTTTTCCATGCAGGCCGGGATTTCCGTCAGCGAGGATCCGGTTTTTCGCTTTGCCTTTGACCCCAATGGCCAGCCGATCACCGTCCATGCCGAGGATCTGGATGGCCATGTCTGGGATCGGACCTTCGCTGCGAACAGCTAGGCGGTCGGGGCCGCGGCTGCGCGACCCCGTTGGTGGGCGTCAGCCCTTCTTGCGCGGCTTCGCCTGCGACAGTTCGGCCTTGGTCAGCACGCCGTCATTGTTGCGGTCCAGACGCTGGAACATCCGTTCGGGGTTGCCGCGCCTGGCATCGTCGCGCCTGTCGTCATGATCGTGCTGCGGACGCTGCGCAGCCGCCCTGATGAATTCGGCCTTGGTCACCTTGCCATCCTTGTTCAGGTCAAGCCGCTGCATCATCGCGGCGGGATCCGGCCGCGTCTCATGCGCCGACGCGGCGCCCGCGATCAAAACCGACAGCCCCGTCAGGGCAAGAATAAGTGCTTTTGTCATCATCTGGTCCTTTCCAGTCGCCGCGATCTCTGTTGCGGCTGCGCGGTCCTAGCCCGGCGCGGGGAAACCCATCGGAAACGGCGGCCGGTGGCGGTGTCTGATCACACCGAAGTCGTAGATCGGGCTTGCTTTGTGACAGACCCCGCCTAGAATTGATGTATCAGACGGTCCCGCCGGGGAGGGGCGGTGCCGTCTTTCAAAGGTTTGGGAGGAGCCGCGATGACTGCCGCAGCAATGCAGCCCAAGGGGCCGCAGGCGCCACGGCCAAATGCGGATCAGGTCCGCGAAATTCTGATCGTCGACGACCATCCGCTGATGTGCGACGCGCTGGCGCTGACGCTGAAGATCAGCTTTGGCCTGCGCAATGTGCGCACCGCGCGCAGCCTCGCCGCCGCCGTGGAACAGATTCGCGATCAGGGCGAACCCGATGCCGTGATCCTTGATCTGAACCTGCCCGACGCCCGCGGGGCCGAAGGGTTGGTGACGCTGCGCCGGCAATTGCCCGATGTCCCGATCACGATGATTTCGGCCGATCTGGAAACGGCGATGATCTCGGCCGCGATGGCGGCGGGGGCGCAGGGCTATATCAGCAAATCGCTAAGCCGCGAGGCGCTGGTCGACAGCCTGCGCCGCATGTGGGACGGCGAGTTCGTCACCCCGGAAGGCTATCAGCCCGATCAGGCCAATGCCGAGGATGAGGCCCGCGCCGAACTGGCGCGCCGTTTTGCCACGCTGACGCCCCAGCAGATGCGCATTCTGCGACTGATCTGCCAAGGCAAGGCCAACAAGGAAATCAGCTATGAACTGTCCATCGCCGAAGCGACCGTAAAGACCCACATCACGGCGATCATGTCCAAGATCAATGCCCGCAGGCGAACGCAGGCGGTGCTGTTGGCCAATACCATCCGGTTGTTCGAGGCCAATTGATGAATACCGCCCCGGCCGTGAAGGAGGGTCCGGCCGGGCCGGTGGTCGTGCAGGCCGACCGCAAGGCCCCCAATCTGGCTGCGCGCCTTGGGGCCGGTCTGCGCGCCGCAAATCCCGCCTTCGTGTTGCTGTTCGGCGCGGCGGGACAGCAGCTTGCCGAGCTGGGCGACAGCCTGCGCGATGGACTGCCCGATGACTGCATGGTGGCGGGCTGTTCCTCGGCGGGGGAAATCGGGCCTGACGGCTATAGCAGCGACAGCGTGGTCGCGATCGGCTTTCCGCGTGACAGCTTTCGCGCCAATGCACTGATCCTGAAAAATCTTTCGTCGCTTCCGGTGTCGAACTGGATGGCATCGCTGCGGCAGATGAATGCGGGCTTTGCCGCCGATCCATCGCGATCCAGCTTTGGCATCCTTCTGGTCGACGGCGTGACCGGGCAGGAAGATGCGCTGGTCGCCACGGTCGAGGCCGCCCTGCCCGCGCTGCCCGTTATCGGAGGCTCGGCCGGCGACGGGCTGGAATTTCGCAGCACCACCCTGTTTCTGAACGGCGAACTGCATCAGGACGTGGCGATTTTTCTGCTGATCGAAACCGATCTGTCGGTCAGCGAGGTCACGTTTTCGCATTTCAGCCCCACCACCACCCGCGCCGTCGTCACCGCCGCCAGCCCGGATCGGCGGCAGATCCTTGAACTGAACGCCGAACCCGCCGCCGAGGAATATGCCCGCCTGACCGGCATCCCGCGCGACCGGTTGACGCCAACGGATTTTGCCCGCAGCCCGCTGCTTTTGCGTACGGGGCAGCGCCATCATGTCCGCGCCATCAGCGAAGCCACCCCGGATGGCGGTCTGGCCCTGATGTCGGCCATCGATACCGGCACCGTCCTGACCCTTGGCCGCAGCGAGGATCTGACCCAAGGCTTTACCGAGGCGCTGGAATCGCTGCCGCGTCCGCCGCTGATGATCCTTGGCTTCGACTGCATCCTGCGCCGGCTTGCGCTGGAACGCGCGGGTCGGGTCGCCGATATGTCGGGGATCTTTTCGCGCTTTCGCGTGATCGGTTTCAACACCTATGGCGAACAACACAGCGGGATGCATGTGAACCAGACATTTGTCGGGCTGGCCTTCATGCCGCCTCCATCGGACCGACCCATAGATGCTGCGTGACGACGATCCGCCCGAACGGCAGGTGGCCAAGCTGCGGCGCATTTCGGATGTGCTGATCGACAGGATCGACCGGCTGGAAGCGTCGCGTGGGTCGGCATGGTCGATGTTTCAGGCCGCCGTCGCCCTGGAACAAGAGGTGATGGCCCGAACGCGCGAACTGGAACAGGCGATGGCCGATCTGTCGCAACGCAACCGCGAACTGGCCGTCGCACGCGCCGCCGCCGAAGAGGCGAACCGATCCAAGACACGTTTCCTGCGCGCGGCCAGTCATGATCTGGTGCAGCCGCTGTCAGCCGCGCGGCTGTTCTTGTCGGCGCTGACCGACACGCCGATGGACGATCAGCAGAAAGAACTGACCCAGCGGCTGTCCGGCGCCTTCGAATCGGTCGAACAGCTGATGCATGCCGTCTTGGACATTTCGCGGCTGGACAGTCAGCGGATCGAGTTCAACCGCCAACCCGTCGCGCTTGGCGATCTGTTTCGCAGGCTGGCGGCCGAATTCGCGCCGATGGCGCAGGCCAAGGGGCTGCGACTTGGTTTCGTGCCGACCGATGTCGTGGTCGAAAGCGATCCGATCTTCCTGCGGCGGATCGCGCAGAACCTGGTTTCGAACGCGATCAAGTATACCCATACAGGCGGTGTCGTCGTCGGCGTGCGGCGGCGCGGCGCGGTCGGCTGGCTTTGCGTCTTTGACAGCGGCATGGGCATCCCCGCCGTCGATCGCAACCGGATCTTCGATGAATTTCAGCGGCTTGGGCATGATTCAGGCACGCCGGGAATGGGGCTGGGCCTGTCGATCGTGCGCCGCGCCTGCGCCAAGCTGGGCCATCCGATCAGCCTAAGCTCCGAGGCGATGCGCGGCACGCTGTTCCGCGTCGGACTGCCCCTGATCGACGGCGATGCGCCACGCCGCAGCACGCCGCAGGATGCCGCGATCCGGCGCCTGCGTGGGCGCGTCGCGCTGGTCGTGGAAAACGACGATGCCATGCGCCGCGGCTACGAGATGATTCTGGCGGAACGGCTGGGCATGATCCCGCGCGTCACCGGCGGCACCGCCGAGGCGCTGGCGGCCATGGGCGACGAACCGCCCGACGCGATCATCGCCGATTACAGCCTTGAGGGCGGCGATACCGGAATTGCGGCCATTGATGCGTTGCGGGCGGCGGCGGCACGTCCGGTTCCGGCCGTCGTCGTGACCGCCCATCGCGACCCCGACATCGCCCGCGCCTGCGCCGCGCGCGGCGTGCCCCTGCTGGAAAAACCCGTCCGCCCCTCGGAACTGGGCGAGGCGCTGGTCGATCTGCTGCGATGACGGGGCTGCGACCAAGGGATGAGAACGCCGTCACAGCGCTTTGTCGCGTCCCGGCCCCGGCGCAAACTCGGCTCAACCGAAACCACCGAAAGGCCCACCGATGAGACGCCCCCATGATCTGGCCGCGCTGATCCTTGGCCTGGTCCTGTCCGCCCCCGCATGGGCCGGCGAGGCGGGCGATGCGGTCTTTGCCGAACGCGGTCCCTGGGCGCTTGGCGATCAGGTGCTGACCTACCGGATGCAGGTGCAGGGACCGCAGGTCGACGGGTTTCTGCCCGTCGCCGATGGCAGCCTGCAACTTGCGGAAACCATCGACCCTTCGGACAATCAGCCGGTGTTGCAGGTCGTCCAGAAGACCGACGATCGCAGTCGCAAGATCGGGCCGTTCCCGGTTTCAGGCGGTGATCCGGTGCTGACCTTCTTTCTGGAACAGACCACCCGCGACATGGCGGCGCTGACCGGGGGCAGCCCGTTCTATATCCGCAACCGGATCAAGGATGCGGTCTTCCGGGGCGGCGACATCACCCCCGATCAGAACGGCCGGACCGCGCGGTTCCAGCCCTTTGCCGATGACCCGAACGCCGAAAGGATGCACGGCTTTCAGACGCTGACCCTGACGTTTCATCTGGACGACGATCCCGCCCGGCCCATCCGGGAAATGCGCGCCCGCACGCAGGGCGAGACGCCGGGCTATGACCGTCACATGGTTCTGAAATGAGGGCGGCGGTTCTGGTGCTTGCGATGATCCTGCCCGCGACGCCGGGCATGGCGCAGGCGGTGAACGATTATCCGACCAATGCGCGGGCCGAATATGTCTTTGCCTGCATGGCGACCAATGGCCAGACGCGCGACATGCTGGATCGGTGTTCCTGTGCCATCGACCAGATCGCCTCGGTCCTGACCTACAAGGATTACGTGCAGGCCGAAACCGTGCTGCGGATGCGGCAGGTCAGCGGCGAACGCGCTTCGATGTTCAAGGGCATGGCGCAGATGACCGAAATCGTCGCCAGACTGCGCCGCGCCGAGGCCGAGGCCGAGATCCTGTGTTTCTGATCCGTCAGGCCAGCATCATCCCCAGACCCAGCCCGACGACCAGCGTCGCGGCACCCGCCGCCATCGCGACCCAGGGTTTGCGCGACGGCACCGCCGGCGCGGGCCGGGCATGGGCGCGTTCCCACAGGATCTGATCGACCAGATTGGGCAGCAGCGGACCATACCGCCCCAGCGTCTGCACCACCTTGGCCGTGTCCTTGGCAATTGCCCGCGGACCCAGATTTTCCTTGATGTAATCCGACACGACAGGCTTGGCCGCGTCCCAGATATTCAGCTGCGGATCCAGCGACCGGGCCACGCCCTCGACCACGACCATGGTGCGTTGCAGCAGGATCAGTTCGGTCCGCGTGGGCATGCCGAACCGCTCGGTCACTTCGAACAGATAGGCCAGCAGGCTGGCCATCGAGATGCGGCTGGCATCGGCGCCGAAGATCGGCTCGCCCACCGCGCGCAGGGCGCGGGCGAACTGGGTTTCGTCACGGTCGCGCGGCACATAGCCCGCCTCGAAATGGACGCGGGCCACGCGGCGGTAATCGCGCTGGATAAAGCCGTACAGGATTTCGGCATAGACGCGGCGGGTATATTCGTCGATCTCGCCCATGATGCCGAAATCATAGGCGATCACATCGCCATTCGCCGCGACCTTCAGGTTGCCGTGATGCATGTCGGCGTGAAAGAACCCGTCGCGCAGCGCGTGCTGCAGAAACAGCTGGATCACGCGCTTTGCGATCTGGCTGACATCATGGCCCGCCGCGATCAGCGCCTCGCGGTCGCCCATCGGCAGACCCTCGGCCCAGTCCGAGGTCAGCACCCGCCGCCCCGACAGGATCCAATGCGGTTCGGGGATCTGGAAATTGTCGTCGTTGCGGGTGTTTTCTGCAAATTCCGACGCGGCGGCGGCTTCCAGGCGCATGTCCTGTTCGCCGGTCACCACGCTTTGGAAATGGCTGACCACATCGCGCGGGCGCAGGCGGCGGCTGCCGGGTGACAGCGTCTCGATGATGCCGGCGGCGAAATGGAAGGCATCGATATCGCGGCGGAAGGCGGCAGCGATGCCCGGACGCAGCACCTTGACCGCGACCTCGCGGCCGGTTTCGCGAACGCGGGCGCGGTGAACCTGCGCGATCGAGGCCGCCGCCACGGGCTCGGAAAATTCCGAGAACAGCGCATCGACGGGCTGACGCAGTTCGGCCTCGATGATGGCCTTGGCCTGATCGGTCGGAAACGGTGGCAGCCGATCCTGCAACATCCGCAAATGGCCCGCCAGTTCCGGGCCGACCACATCGGCGCGGGTCGAAAGGATCTGGCCGAACTTGATATAGGCCGGACCCAGCGCGGTGATCGCGCGGGTCACCGGCGGCAGGTTCGGATCGCCCTTGTAGCCCAGCCAGCGAAACGGCCAGCCCATCACCCGCGCCGCCACCCGCAGGCGCGGCGGCGCATCGACGGCATCCAGCGCGACACCCATCGCGCCGGTGCGTTCGAAGGTGGCGCCTGTGCGGATCAGCCGCAGGATGTTGTGCGGTCCGCGCATTAAAGCTTCCAACCCGAATGCAGGGCGGCAATGCCCATCGACAGGTTGCGCCACTGTACCCGGCCAAAGCCCGCATGGCGGATCATGTCGGCAAACCTGTCCTGATCGGGAAAGCGGCGGATCGATTCGACGAGATATTGATAGCTGTCGCGGTCGCCGGTCACGGCCTGCCCCATCGCCGGGATGACGTTAAAGCTGTAGCGGTCATAGGCCCATTGCATTGCGGGAACCGGGATCTGGTTGAATTCCAGAACCATCAGCCGCCCGCCGGGGCGCAGCACGCGATAGGCCTCGGCCAGGGCGTCGGGGATGCGGGTCACGTTGCGGATGCCGAAGCTGATCGTATAGCGGTCAAAGCTGTTATCGGCGAAGGGCAGCCGCATCGCGTCGCCCGTGACCCAGGCAAGCCTGTCGTCCAGTTCCACGGCCTCGGCACGCTTGCGCCCCTCGACCAGCATGGATTCGGTCATGTCGCAGACGGTAACGCGGGCCTCGGGGGCGCGATCCAGAAACCGAAAGGCGATATCGCCGGTGCCGCCCGCCACGTCCAGCAGATGCTGACCGGCCCGCGGGGCCAGCCAGTCCATCATCGCGTTCTTCCAGACGCGGTGGATTCCCGCGCTCATCAGGTCGTTCATCAGGTCGTAACGCGAGGCGACACGCGAAAAGACGCCGTGAACCATGCCCGCCTTGGCGTCTTCGTCCACCGTCTGAAAACCGAAATGGGTTTGTTTCTTGTCGCTCATCACGCTTGCCGTTTATCCGCCTAGTCGCCAGATAAGCCTGACGCATCGCGCGCACAATGCAGCGAAAGGACCAGGATTGCCAGAACTGCCGGAAGTCGAAACAGTCAGGCGCGGCCTTCAGCCGCATCTGGAAGGCCACCGCATCGCCCGCGCCGAAATGCGCAGGCCCGATCTGCGCTGGCCCATGCCCGTGGATCTGGTACAGGTGCTGACCGGGGCCACCGTCACCGCGCTGCGGCGGCGGTCCAAATACCTGCTGGCCGATCTGGACCGGGGCGGGATCCTGCTGATGCATCTGGGCATGTCGGGCCGGATGCTGGTCGAGGGGGCGGGGCTGGCGGGCTTTCACCGCGATCCCGGCATCATCGCCCGGCACGATCACGTCGTCCTGACGACCGAGGCCGGGACCACGATCACCTTCAACGACGCACGCCGCTTTGGCATGGTCGACCTGATCCGCGAGGGCGACAGCCACCCGTTGCTGGATCATCTGGGGCCGGAACCGATGGATGCCGCCTTTTCGCCCGCCTATCTGGCGGCGCGGTTCGATGGACGCCGGGCACCGGTGAAACAGGCGCTGCTGGATCAGCGCATCGTGGCCGGGCTGGGCAATATCTATGTGAACGAGGCGCTGTGGCGGGCCGGCATCGACCCGCGCCGCGCGGCGGGCCGGATCGGAATGGCGCGGCTGACCACGCTGGTCGGCCACATCCGGGATGTGCTGGACGAGGCGATCGCGGCGGGCGGTTCATCGCTGCGCGATCACCGGCAGGCCTCGGGCGAGCTGGGTTATTTCCAGCACAGCTTTGCCGTCTATGACCGCGAGGGCCAGCCATGCGGCAAGGCGGATTGCCCCGGTACGGTCCGTCGCGTGGTGCAATCGGGGCGGTCCAGCTTTTACTGCCCGACCTGTCAGCGTTAGGAAGCTCGGTCCCGCCAGTCGCGCTGTTTCTGGTGAATGCGGCGCAGGGTTTCGATCAGCGTGGCCGACAAAAGCCCCATCAACAGCAGCCCGTTCGCCGCCGCCAGACCGCCCAGAATTCGCCACCCCGGCGGCGGCACCAGATCGCCCAGCCCCAATGTGGTAAAGGCCACAAGCGAAAAATAGACGCTGCTTTCCAGGGTCGGAAATACATCCAGCGCCACGAAGGCCAGCGCCCAGATCCAGACCGATATGGTCATCATGACCATCGTCCACAGCATCGCGACGACCAATGTCCCCATCAGCTTTGGGCCATGTGGCGGCCGTGACAGCCAGTCGCGCCAATGTCCCAGCAGATAGGACAACCCCCACCAGCCCGCCGCGGCGATGACCGCGCTTGTCACAATCAGCGCGCTGCCCAGCAGCAGTTCCGTCAACATCCAAATCGTCCCCGGATCACCTGCCCCATTTCAGCAGCAGCGATCAGACCTTGTCCAGAACCGGCGCGATCCAGGGGCGCAGATCGGCCTCCATCCAGGTGCCATGGGCGGCATTGGGAAAAACGATCCAGTCTTCGCCGAAACGGTCCGCATGTGTTTCGGTCAGGCGGTGCTGGTCATCCAGATCGACACCGGCAAAGGCCCCGTGGAAGTCATGCAGCGTGTCGCCCAGCTGCAAGATGATGCGGTGCGCTGCCTCGATCGCGGCGCGACGCTCGGCCTTGGGGGGGCCGAACAGCTGAACCTGTTCGGCGCGAACCTGCGGCAGACCCAGCTTCGACAGGGTTGCAATGGTCGCCAGCTTGTTTTCATCGAACCGGTCGGAGACATAGAAAATGGTCACGCCCAGACGGTCGGCCAGCGCAAAGAATTCGGCCGCGCCGGGGATCAGATGCGGGTCGCCTTCGCGTTCCCACAGCTTCCAGGTGTCCAGATTGTCATGCCCGCCATTGTCCATCGCGTGGGCCATGACGGCGCTGTTGTCCAGAATGGTTTCGTCGATATCGCTGACCACGGCCAGACCCGCGCCCTGACCGCCATTCCCGGCAACCGCCGCCTGCAGGCGCAGCGTGGCCAGCACATAGCATTGCCGTTGCAGGGCCCGAACCTCGGCCGAGCGCTGTTGATAGCGAACGGCGATGGCGTGTTCGCGGGGGTGGCGTCTGGTCGTCTGGGTCATTCTGGCATCCTTTCCGGGCGCGGCAGACGCTAGGCCCGCCGCGCGGAAAGGTCAAACCGCGGCGGCTGTCGGCAGACGTGCCGGGGCCTCGCGGATGGGCAGGTGGATCAGCGCGCTGATCGCGCCGACGCCCACGCCGACCCACCAAACCAGCGTGTAATCGCCATAGGCATCATACAGCGCGCCACCCAGCCAGACCCCAAGGAACGACCCGATCTGATGGCTGAGAAACACGAACCCATACAGCGTCCCCATGTAACGCAGCCCATAGATATGCGCGACCAGACCCGAGGTCAGCGGCACCGTCGCCAGCCACAATGCGCCCATGACCAGCGAAAAGACGATGACGCTGGTCGGCGTGATCGGCATCAAGATAAAGGCCGCCGCCGCGATGGTCCGCATGGTATAGATCCCGGCCAGCAGGTATTTCTTGGTAAACCGCTTGCCCAGCCACCCCGCGTAGATCGAGCCGACGATATTGGCCAGTCCGATCAGGCTGATCGCCGCCGCGCCCAGGGCCGAGGTGCTGGTGATCCCGATGCTGGCAAGCGTGCCCAGGGGGCTGATGGGGCCGCACATCTCGGTAATCATGGCCGGAAAATGCGCGGTGATGAAACCCAACTGATAGCCGCAGGAAAAGAAGCCGATAAAGATCATCAGATAGGACGGGTCGCGAAAGGCGCGGCGCAGGACCGTGCCCATGCTGTCGTCCAGTTCGGTGCGTGTCGCCGGGCGGCCGCCGCCCAGCATCGGCAGAAAGACCAGACAGGCCAGCACCATGACACCGAAGATGATGAAGACGGATTGCCATGTGTAATAGGCCAGCAGGATTTCGGCCAGGGGCGCGCCAAAGACCTGCCCCGCCGACCCCGCCGCGGTGGCGATGCCCAGGGCAAGGCTGCGGTTTTCGTCACTGGCCGCGCGGCCGACCACCGCCAGAATGACCCCAAAGCCTGTGCCCGCGATGCCAAATCCCACCATCACCTCCAGCATCTGCATCGAAGCGGGTGTCGTGGCATAGGCCGACAGGATCAGCCCCAGTGAATACAGCATCGCGCCCAGAATGATCGACCAGCGATCCCCCCAGCGTTCCGCCAGCGCTCCGAAAATCGGCTGACCGATGCCCCAGGCAAGGTTCTGGATCGCGATGGCCAGGCTGAATTCGGCCCGCGGCCAGCCGAATTCCTCGCCGATCGGGATCTGGAACACGCCGAAACTGGCGCGCATCGCAAAGTTGATCAGCAGGATCAGCGATCCACCGATCAGAACGGGGGTGAACAAACGGGCAGAGGCGGTCATGGCAGGCTTTCATCGCGACAAACTGCCACAGGCTTGAAGCCTTGCCGCCGGAATCTCAAGCCTGACCTTTTGATGAAATTCATCACGAGGCCTGATGAACGGCCCCCCATCCATGACCATGCCTGACATATTCCCGACGTGTTGCCGCGGCGATGGCCGGTCACAAGCTCCAGATATGGCCGGTGTCCTTTTCAGACCGCTGCCACAGCCTGACCATGACCGGCTTGTCATGGGCATGGGCGTTCAGGGTGCCGCGGCCAACCGGGCCGACGAATTCCCGGACCCCGGTCGGACCGTACAATGCGCGTTGCTGGGGCAGCGCCTCTTCCGTGGCGCACATGACTTCGGGATAGGCCCCCTGCCATGCGGTCTGGACCATCGGCGTCTTGGTCATCAGCCACCAGACAAGGCGCATCGCCCGGCTGCCGCTGGTCGAGATCAGCGAGGTCGCGGACGAACCGGGATGGCACACATAGACCGCGACATTGCGCCGGGCCGCCTTGACCCGGTCCTGAAGCTCATAGGCGAACATCATCTGCGCAAGCTTGCTTTGGGAATAGGCGGCGTTCGCGCCATAGCCCCTGTCCCAATTCATGTCGTCGAAGCGGATCGTCTTCGTTCCCATGTTATAGCCAAGGCTGGCGACGACCACGATCCTGCCCCGGTTCGTATCGATGCGGTCGAACAGCATCCCGCACAGGGTGAAATGTCCGTAATGGTTGGTGCCAAGCTGGCTTTCGAATCCGTCGGCGGTCAGCCTGCGCGTCGGCACCTGGGCGATGGCGGCGTTGCAGATCAGCGCGTCGATGCGCGGAACGGTGCGCAGCACCTCTTGCGCTGCGGCGCGAACCGATGCCTGCTTGGCAAGGTCCATCAGGATAAAGCGCACCGCCGCGTCGGGACCGAACTCGTCCTGCAATGCCGCGACGGCGGCGGTCGACTTTTCGGCGCTGCGATTCAGCATCACGACCTCTGCGCCCCTGCCCAGCAGGATGCGCACAGCCTGAAAACCCGCGCCTGCGTTCGCGCCGGTGATGATGAATGTCTTGCCTGAAAGATCACCAAGGCGTTCGGGCGTCCAGCCCTTCGGTCCGAAAGTCAGATCTGCCATCCTGTTCTCCTGCGGTCAGCGCGCGGTGGGCGCTTGCATTTGTAAACCCGGATGTTTACATATGACGGCAGGAGATGAGTGTAAACACACAGGTTTACAAATTCTTCGTGGAACACGGCTGGACAGATGAAACTGACTGATAAGAAACGAAAAGATATTCTTGATGCCGCGATCCTTGAGTTCCGCGAACAGGGCTTTCCGGCGGCGAGGGTCAACCGGATCGCCGAATTGGCCGAGGTGTCCAAGCGCACGCTCTACAAGCATTTCGAAAGCAAGGAGTTGCTGTTCCAGGCCATCACCGACATCCTGCTGGACGAAATCGCCGCCGCGCCAAAGCTGCGCTATGCACCGGATGAACCGCTGCGCGATCAGCTTGTCGCGGCGGTCAGGGACTATGTCACCCACCTGACCGGCGATCATTACATGGGCCTGAACCGTCTGGTCATGTCCGAATTGCTGCGAGATCAGAAACTGGCCCAGGCATTCCTGACCAAGGCAGCGTTGCAGGATGGCCCGATTTCATCCCTCATTGGCGACGCCATGACGTCGGGGGCATTGCGTCGCGCCGATCCCGGAATTGCGACAGGTCAGCTTCTGTCGATGGTGAAGCATTTTCTGGTCTGGCCGGTTTTCCTTACCGGTGCCAAGCCCGATCTGGACGCTGACGCCGTGATCGGCGACTGCGTCCAGATGTTTCTTGCCTTTTATCGAACCGACGGCCTGACAGCAGAAACCCGGCCGGGTCCGGTCGGCAATCCCTGACCCGGCGGTCACCGAACCCTGCTGCGATGCAGGGTCCGGTTGCCACAAGACCGGGGCTGTCGCGGATCTAGATATCCAGATTCTCGACGCTCAGGGCGTTTTGCTGAATGAACTCGCGGCGCGGCTCGACGACATCGCCCATCAGCTTGGTGAACAGGTCTTCGGCCTCGGCAACGTCCTCGATGCGGACCTGCAGCATGGTGCGGGCCACCGGGTCCAGCGTGGTTTCCCACAGCTGCTCGGGATTCATCTCGCCCAGCCCCTTGTAGCGCTGCAGCGACAAGCCCTTTTCGCCTTCAAGGAAGATCGCCTGCAACAGACCCAGGGGACCGAAGATCGGAATCTCGCGATCCTTGCGCACCAGACGGGCCGGACGCGCATAGACGTCCTGCAACGCCTGCGTCATGTCGCCCAGACGGCGGCTTTCCCCGCTGCGCAGCATCTGACCGTCCAGCGTGCGGTTTTCCTCGACCCCGCGCAGCACGCGGGTCAGACGGATGCCGGCATCCTGCGTCGGGCGACCGGTCCAGCCGCGTTCATATTCCTCGGCGATCATGTCCAGACGCGCGGCAACGGCATCGGCGACACCCTGGGCATCGCTGTCGACGCGGCCCGGAACCAACGCCCCCGCGATCGCGGCCTGTTCGGTGATATGGGGCGGGTAATGCGTGGGATAGGCGCGCAGAACGCGGCGGGCTGTCCGGGCCTCTTCGACGACGCGGGCCAGATCGTTGCCGGTGATATGCTGCCCGTCGGCAAGGCGCAGGCTGGCACCATCGACGCCCTGCTGGATCAGGTAATCCTCTAGCGCGGCTTCGTTCTTCAGATAGACCTCGGACCGGCCGCGACCGACCTTGTAAAGCGGTGGCTGCGCGATATAGAGATGCCCCGCTTCGATCAGTTCCGGCATCTGGCGGAAGAAGAAGGTCAGAAGCAGCGTCCGGATATGCGCGCCGTCCACATCGGCATCGGTCATGATGACGATCTTGTGGTAGCGCAGCTTCTTCAGGTCGAATTCGTCGCGCCCGATCCCGGTGCCAAGCGCGGTGATCAGCGTGCCGACCGTTTCCGATGACAGCATCCGGTCAAAGCGCGCGCGCTCAACGTTCAGGATCTTGCCGCGCAGGGGCAGCACGGCCTGATTTTTCCGCGACCGGCCCTGTTTGGCCGACCCGCCTGCCGAGTCACCCTCGACGATGAACAATTCGGACAGCGAGGGATCCTTTTCCTGGCAATCGGCCAGCTTGCCGGGCAGCGAGGCGACATCCATCGCGGTCTTGCGGCGGGTCAGTTCGCGCGCCTTGCGGGCAGCCTCGCGGGCAAGGGCGGCCTCGATGATCTTGCCGACGATCTGCCTGGCTTCGGTCGGATTTTCCTCGAACCACTCGGACAGTTTTTCACCGACCAGCCCCTCGACAGCGGGACGCACCTCGGACGAGACCAGCTTGTCCTTGGTCTGGCTGGAAAATTTCGGATCGGGCACTTTCACCGACAGAACGCAGGTCAGCCCCTCGCGGGCGTCGTCACCGGTAAAATCGACCTTTTCCTTGCGGGCAATGCCGCTTTCCTGCGCGTATTTCGTGATCACGCGGGTCAACGCGCCGCGGAAGCCCGCCATATGGGTGCCGCCATCGCGCTGCGGAATGTTGTTGGTAAAGGGCAGCACGGTTTCATGGTAGCTGTCATTCCACCACATCGCGACCTCGACCCCGATGCCGTTCTTTTCGCCGGTCATGAAGATCGGCTCGGGCATGACCGAGGTCTTGGACCGGTCAAGGAACTTGACGAATTCACGCACGCCGCCGTCGTAATACAGTTCTGTGCGCAGGGGTTCGGCGGGGCGCTCATCTTCCAGGATGATGCGGACACCGCTGTTCAGGAAGGCCAGTTCCCGCAGGCGGTTTTCCAGCGTCTTGTAATTGTATTCCAGATTGCTGAACGTGCCGTTCGGATCGCTGATCTTGGACGAGGCAAGGAAACGCACCTCGGATCCGGATTCGCCGGGGGCATCGCCGACGACGCGCAGATGCTCGGCCGTTTCGCCTTTTTCGAACCGCGCGTAATGTTCCTTGCCATTGCGCCAGATGCGCAGTTCCAGCCAATCCGACAGCGCGTTCACCACCGAAACGCCCACACCGTGCAGACCGCCCGACACCTTGTAGCTGTTCTGGTCGAATTTGCCGCCCGCATGCAGCTGGGTCATGATGACCTCGGCCGCGCTGACGCCTTCGGTCGGGTGCATGTCCACCGGAATCCCGCGCCCGTTATCGCGGACGCTGACGCTGCTATCGGCGTGAATCTTGACCTTCACATAATCGGCATGACCGGCCAGTGCCTCGTCGATGCCGTTATCGACGACCTCATAGACCATGTGATGCAGACCACTGCCGTCATCCGTGTCGCCGATATACATGCCGGGACGTTTGCGGACAGCCTCCAACCCTTTGAGAACCTTGATTGAATCGGCGCCATATTCTGCGGGCTGCGGGGCGGTATTGGTCATGCGTCAGCGTTCCTGTCAATATCCTGTGGATATAGCCGTTTCGCGCGGCAAAGTCACGGCAAAGCCACGATTTTTCACGCCTTTCGCCATGTTTTGCCACCAGCCGCGCCCGGGTCCGGCCTAGTCCCGTTCCCGGGCGGTGGAACGCCCGTCTTCCTTGGCCACGACCAGCCTGCGCGACCGCGTTCCGAAGGCGTCGAACAGCTCGGCCCCGGTGCCGGTCAGCAGCGTCTGGGCGGGCAGCGCGACGATCTGGTCATACAGCGCCGCGCGGCGGTCGGCGTCCAGATGGGCCGCCACCTCATCCATCAGCAGGACGACATGCTCGGACGACAGGGCGCGCGCATTGGCAAGGATCAACGACAGCAACAGCGCCTTTTGTTCACCGGTCGACGACAGCGCCGCGGGCATGTCCTGCGGGCCCCAGCTTGCGCCCAGATCGGCGCGATGCGGGCCGGTCAGGCTGCGCCCCGCCGCCAGGTCGCGCGGACGCATCCGGGCAAGGCGCGCGGCAATGCTGTCGGCCTCTGCGTCATCGGCATGGCCTTCGCCAGCCAACAGCGAAAGCCGCGCGGCAGGGAAATCCCCGCCCTGCGCCGTCTGGATCCGATCAATGGCCTGCAAGCGGTTCGCGGTCAGCGCCGCGCCCGCCTGCGCCATTCGCGATTCCAGCGCCCGATACCAGCCCGGATCAGCCACCTGATCCTTCAGCAGCCGGTTGCGTTCGCGCATCGCCTTTTCATAGCCAAGCGACAGATCGGCATGGTCGGGAAACAGGCTCAGCGTCAGGCGATCCAGAAAACGGCGGCGGGTCTCGGGCGGATCGGACCAAAGCCGATCCATCGAGGGCACCAGCCAGATCACGCGCAACAGCCGCGCCAACGCGGTCTGTGGCACCTGCTTGTCATCGATCTGCACGATGCGGGTCTGACCCGGCGCGGCCGTGGTTTCGACGCCGGACTCACCGATCTCGGCGCGGATACGCCAGCCCGCATCGGGACCCTGCCGCGCCTGATCCGGTGCCGCGGCCGCACGCAATCCGCGACCCGGCGCCAGCATCGAGACGGCTTCCAGAATATTCGTCTTGCCCGACCCGTTCGGCCCGAAAATGGCAAGCGGGCGATCATCCAGCCGCAGATCCAGACGCGGCCATGACCGAAACTGCGCCAGCGACAGCCGGTGCAGCGTCACACGCGCATCGGCATGACGACATAGACGGCGCTGGTATCGCTGCCTTCGCGGATCAGCGCCGCATCGCCCGACCCGTTGAACAGGAACACCGCGTTGTCGCGGTCAACCTGGCTGGCGATTTCCTGAAGGTATTTCGCGTTGAAACCGATCTCCAGCGCCTCATCGGCATAGGCAACGATCAATTCTTCCTCGGCGGCGCCGGCATCGGGGGCATTCACCGACAGGATCAGGCGATCGGCATCCAGCGCCAGCTTGACCGCGCGCGACCGTTCGCTGCTGACCGTGGCCACGCGGTCCACCGCGCGGGCGAAATCGGTCGCGTCGACCTCCAGCTGCCGGGTGTTGTTGGCGGGGATCACCCGCGAATAATCCGGGAAGGTGCCGTCGATGACCTTCGATGTCAGCGTGATCGTCGGCGTCGCAAAGCGGATCTTCGTCTCGCTGACGGACACCGCGATATCGGCTTCGTCATCATCCAGGAGCTTGCGCAGCTCGGCCACGGTCTTGCGCGGCACGATCACGCCCGGCATGTCATCGGCGCCACCTGGCAGGGGCGCGTCGATCCGCGCCAACCGGTGTCCGTCGGTCGCCACGCAGCGCAGGACCGGCCCATCCTCGGAACTGGCGACATGCATATAGACGCCATTCAGGTAATAGCGCGTCTCTTCGGTCGAAATGGCGAATTTCGACTTGTCGAACAGGCGGCGCAAAACCTTGGCGGGTGCGCTGAAATTCGCGCTGTATTCGGTCGAGGCCATGACCGGGAAATCTTCGCGCGGCAAGGTCGCCAGATTAAAGTTCGAGCGTCCGGCCTGCACGTTCAGCCGCCCCGATGCATCGTCCGAGGTGATCTGCACCAGCGCGCCATCGGGCAGCTTGCGCGCGATTTCGTTCAGCATCACCGCGCTGACCGTGGTCGCGCCGGGCCGTTCCACCTGCGCGGGGGCGCGGTCCACAACCTCGGTATCCAGATCAGTCGCGCGGAAGCTGACGCCATCCGGCGTGGCTTCGATCAGCACATTGGCCAGAATCGGAATGGTGTTGCGGCGTTCGACCACCGATTGGGCCTGCGATACGGCTTTGACCAGAACGGCACGCTCGATCGAGAATTTCATCGCTTTTCCCTGTCCCTATGGCCGCTCGGGCCCGTCCGTCGGACCCGATTAGTAACCGCGCGATCAGGCAGTCACAAGGTTTTCGTTCAACCGCCTGATCAGGCTTCCAGAAGACGCTTCAACATGGCGATATCCTCGGCCAGGCTGGTATCCTCGGTCGACAGTTCCTCGATCTTGCGAACGCCATGCATGATGGTGGTGTGATCGCGCCCGCCAAAGCGGCGGCCGATCTCGGGCAGCGAGCGGCTGGTCAGCTGTTTCGACAGATACATCGCGATCTGGCGCGGGCGGGCGACATTGCGCGCACGCTTGGGGCCCATCATGTCGGCCAGACGGATGTTGTAATGCTCGGCGACCTTGCGCTGGATATCGTCGATGCTGATCTTGCGATCATTGGTGCGCAGGATGTCGGCCAGGCATTCCTGCGCGACCTCCAGCGTGATTTCGCGGCGCAGCAGGCTGGCATGGGCAAACAGGCGCTGCAACGCACCTTCCAGAACGCGGACGTTCGTGGTGATGCGATGGGCCAGAAATTCCAGAACGCCGTGGCCGATTTCCAGGTCGGGCTGCTGGCGGCGGAAGGATTCGGTCTTGGACTGCAGGATCCCAAGGCGCAGCTCATAGGTGGTCGGGTGCAGATCGACGATCAGGCCGCAGGACAGGCGCGACTTGATGCGCTCCTCAAGACCCTTGATCTCGGCGGGGGCCCGGTCGGCGGAAATGACGATCTGCTTGCCCTGATCGACCAGGGCATTGAACGTGTGGAAGAATTCTTCCTGCGTGCTGTCCTTGCCGGCGATGAACTGCACGTCATCGACCATCAGCATGTTCACGTTCCGGAACATGCCCTTGAAATCCATGATGGTGCTTTCGCGCAGCGCCTGGACGAAACGGTACATGAACTGTTCCGCTGACAGATACAGAACCTGCGCCATCGGGTGACGGGTCTGATAATCATGGGCGATGGCGTGCATCAGGTGGGTCTTGCCCAGACCGACGCCGCCGTAAAGAAACAGCGGGTTGAAACCGACGGGCCCGCCCTCGGCGACGCGACGGGCGGCGGCATGGGCCAGTTCGTTCGGCTTGCCGACGACGAAATTGCTGAAGGTGAAGCGCGGATCCAGCGGGGCACCCAGATCCGATTTCGCGGCGCTGACGGGACGGGCCGCGGGCTGCGAGGCTGCGGGCGCGGTCGTGGCAACCGCGTCACCTTCGGCCGCCACGGGGGCGACGCCGCCCTTCGGCGCGATCTCGAAGCGCAGACGATCGACCTGCGGCCCAAGGCGCGACAGCTCGACCATGATTTCATTGGCAAAGTGGCGATTCACCCAATCCGAGATGAACCGCGTCGGGCTGGCAAAGCGTGCCACGCCATCCTCCAGCGCGGTCAGGCGCAGAGGTTTGATCCAGTGGTTGAAGTTATTCGGACCGACCGCCTGTTCCAGCTTCGTGCATGCCTGTCCCCAAATATCTTCCATCGTCATGTCGCCCCGACTTTCATACTGTCCCCAATCCCTGCCGGTGACCCCGACAAGCTTTTTGCGCGACGCGTCCCTCTTGGCGATCGTCAACAGGCATGCCCTGCGACTCCCGCAGGGAATCGCATGTCTGGGCGCCAGCCCGCAGAAAATTCAAGACACGGGCCCAGCTGACAACCGGTGGCAGCCGGCGGCCATGAACCCAAGGGTGGAAGAGAAACCCCCAACATCACCCGGACGCTTGCTTACGACAGGTCTGAAAATGACCGGCCCCTGGCGCGTCCTGTCCCCCAAGAGAGCGACGTGAATCGCAAGGCTGAAACTAGCAACAGCCGCGAGTTTCGCGCAACCGAACTATGCGCTTGACAGGCAAAGGCATCGAACGAATCTGCGAGGCCTTTGACTCATAAGCGAATTTCCTGAACGCGTTCAAATCAAACGATTTCTTAAGAAATTCTGCACACGCACAAATGACAGACGGGTGCAGGGCCGCAGCCCGCACCCGCCTGTTCAATACCTGCCCTTAGCGGGCCGTATCATTGGAATTTCCGCCCCCCGAAGGGGTGTGGAATCACTTCGCCGTCAGCGCCTTCACGCGCGACGACAGGCGCGAGATTTTCCGCGCTGCAGTATTCTTGTGGTAGACACCCTTGGTGACGCCACGCATCAGTTCGGGCTGAGCCGATTTCAGCGCGTCGCGGGCCGCATCGGCGTTGCCCGATGCAATGGCTTCTTCGACTTTGCGCAGATAGGTGCGGATGCGCGAGCGGCGGGCCTTGTTCACGTCGGTACGACGCAGAACCTGACGGGCGCGTTTCTTGGACTGGGGCGTATTTGCCATGATCTTGGGTCCTTACGGTCTTTCAAGCGTTTCAATCGCGCAAAAGACCCACCCACGCCTTTCGAAAAAGACGATCATGATTCTTGCCAAAGCGGGCCCACGCGCATGTAAGCGTGGGCCTATACGGGATCATTCCGAAAAAGGAAACCCCTTATCAGCGATCGCGGAACTGGGCTTCGCGTTTTTCAAGGAACGCGGCCATGCCTTCCTTCTGGTCCTCGGTCGCGAACAGCGCATGGAACGCGCGGCGCTCGAACAACAGGCCTTCGCGCAGGGTCGTTTCATAGGCACGGTTGACCGATTCCTTGACCGTGCGGGTGGCAACGGTCGATTTCTCGGCGATCTTGCGGGCGGCCGACAGCGCCTCGGGGATCAGTTTCGGGGTCGGCACGACGCGGCTGACCAGACCCGAGCGTTCGGCCTCGGCGGCATCCATGAAACGGCCGGTCAGGTTCATGTCCATCGCCTTGGCCTTGCCGACAAAGCGGGTCAGACGCTGGGTGCCGCCGATCCCGGCAACGACGCCCAGATTGATTTCGGGCTGGCCGAACTTGGCGTTCTCGGCGCAGATGATGAAGTCGCACATCATCGCCAGTTCGCAACCGCCGCCCAGGGCATAGCCGCTGACGGCGGCGATGATCGGCTTGCGCAGACGCATCATCGGCTCGATCGAGGCACCGAACAGGTCTTCGGTATAGACATCGACATAGCTTTTCTCGGCCATCTCCTTGATGTCGGCACCGGCGGCAAAGGCCTTTTCACTGCCGGTCAGCACGATGCAGCGAATCTTGTCGTTGCGGTCGGCTTCGGTCAGGGCCTCGCCCAATTCGGTCAGAAGGGTGGAATTCAGCGCATTCAGCGCCTCGGGGCGGTTCAGACGGATCAAAGCGACCTCGTCTTCGACTTCCACCATGATCGTTTCATAAGCCATTGGATTGGCCCTCGTTGCAAATGAGCATCGGCGCGAGTCCTAGCAGCGTCATCCCCGCGTGACCAGTATTTGAACGCAAAGGTCTGCCGTCCCGTCCCGGCCCCTTGCCTGTCGCCCGCGGATTGCCCAAGAGAACGTCATGGAAAACCCTTCTGCCCCCCCTGTCCCCGGTCTTCGCATCGCGGCGCTGGTCGTGACCTACAACCGTCTGGAAAAGCTGCAACAGACGGTGCAACGCCTGCTGTCGGAACCGGTCGATCATGTGCTGGTCTTCAACAATGCCTCAACCGACGGCACCGACGCTTGGCTGGCGGCACAGGACGACCCGCGCCTGATCCATCATCGGCACGGGACGAATAGTGGCGGCGCGGGGGGATTCGATCTGGGGTTGCGGCGGGTCATGCAGGATCTGGACCCCGATTGGGTGATCCTGATGGATGATGACGGGCGTCCGGCGACGGGCACGATCGCGGCCTTTCGCAGCCGGGACTGGTCCGGCTGGGACGCGGTCGGCGCGGCGGTGCTGACCCCGGCGGGCGAAATCTGCGAGATGAACCGCCCCTATCGCAACCCGTTCTGGCGCGGGGCCGAGTTTCTGCGCACCCTTTCCGGCAAGGGGCGGCACGGATTTCACCTGCAAGACCCGGCCTACGCACCCGACGCACCGATGATCGAAGTCGACATGTCGTCCTTTGTCGGGCTGTTCCTGTCGCGCCGCGCGGTTCAGGTGGCGGGCTATCCCGACGGGCGGCTGTTCGTCTATGGCGACGATCAGCTTTACACCCTTCAGATGCGCCGCAAGGGTCTGCGCATCGGCTTTGCCCCGGCGATCCGCTTTGAACATGACACCGAGGCGCGGCAGGCTGCGGGCGGCGTGGTGCTGCGCCCGCTGTGGAAGGTCTATTACATGTATCGCAACGCGCTGATCGCCTATCGCGTGGCTGCGGGACCGTGGTTCTGGCCGCTGGTGCCGCTGCTGGTGGTCAAATGGCGGCGCAAGGCGCGCGATTACGGTGATGACGCCCCGGTCTTTCGCCGCATGCTGAACCTTGCCCTGCGCGACGGATTGCGCGGTCGGGTGGCACGGGCGCATGATCAGGTGGTAAAATCGGCGGAAATGCCCTGAAACCAGACGAATCGACCAAGTTTTCCTTGTTCCCCCCAACCGCCAGAAAGTAAGCAGCGCCAGAAAAGGCGGCGCAGGCCGCGGTGACAAGGGACAGGCCGAAGATGAAGATTCTATTGGTTGGTGCGGGGCTTTCGGGCGCGGTAATCGGACGCAAGCTGGCCGAGGCCGGGCATGAATGCCGGATCATCGACGCCCGCGATCATATCGGGGGCAACTGCTATACCCGCCGCGACCCCGAAACCGATGTGATGATGCATGTCTACGGGCCGCATATCTTTCACACCGACGACGAAGAGGTCTGGACCTATGTGAACGGCTTCACCGAATTCATGCCGTTCCAGAACCGGGTCAAATCGACGACTCAGGGGGCTGTCTATTCACTGCCGGTGAACCTGCTGACCATCAACCAGTTCTTCGGCAAGACGATGCGTCCCGACGAGGCCCGCGACTTCATCGCCGAACAGGCGGATCTGACCATCGAGGACCCGCAGAACTTCGAAGAACAGGCGATGCGCTTTGTCGGTCGCGACCTCTACGAGGCCTTCTTCAAGGGCTATACCGAAAAGCAATGGGGCTGTTCGCCGACCGCGCTGCCCGCCTCGATCCTGAAGCGGTTGCCTGTGCGCTTCAACTATGACGACAACTACTTCTTCCACCGTTTCCAGGGCATGCCCAAGGACGGCTACACCCCGATGATCCAGGCGATTCTGGACCACCCCGGCATCACCGTCGAGTTGAACACGACCTACAGTCCCGACATGGCCGCCGATGTGGACCATGTGTTCTGGTCTGGCCCCCTGGATGGCTATTTCGGCTATGAACTGGGCCGTCTGGGCTATCGCACGCTGGATTTCGAACGGTTCACCCATCAGGGCGATTACCAGGGCTGTGCGGTGATGAATTATGGCGACCGCGACGTTCCCTATACCCGCATCACCGAGCACAAGCATTTCAGCCCCTGGGAAAGCCACGAGGGCAGTGTCTGTTATCGCGAATACAGCCGCGAATGCGGGCCCGACGACATCCCCTATTACCCGATCCGACTGGTCGAGGAAAAAGCCCTGCTGGAAGACTATATCGCCAAGGCCGAAGCGACGCCGGGCGTGACCTTCGTCGGGCGTCTGGGCACCTATCGCTATCTGGATATGGACGTCACCATCCGCGAAGCGCTGGACACGGCGGATGTGTTCCTGTCGGGCGTGACCAGCGGCACGGCGATTCCGGCCTTCGTCAAATCGCCACGCTGACCCCGGAACCCGGTCGGATCGGTGACAGGTCCGGCATCGCGGCCGTGAACAAACCGGGATGCCCGTTCCCCGCAAGGGCAAGGCATCCCGGCAAGCAGCCCCGCACCTTGGGATCGGTGCAAAACGGCCATCGGACAATATTACAAAACAACTCGCTACACGGGTGATCTACGCCCTGAACACACCTGTTCCAACCTGTTCTTTTGGGCAGTGTTATTGAACGTAAATGGCACACATGACGCCGCCCTTACGGCAGATGGCTGGAAATCGCGCGGGCCAGGGCAAAGGCCCGCTGTTCCAGAATGACGGGCGTTTCGCAAACATAGGTCAAGGATTGCTGGCGTTCGGTGAAGATGCGCTGATCCCAGTCCAGTGCCTTTTCCTCGGCGTCGATCGCATCGAAATCGGGTTCCTCCGCCTGCTGCATCTGCGCCATCCTGTCGCGGCGGTCCTGAATCGTCCGTGACAATCGCACCTGCTGCTGGCCATAGCGTGCAATCCCGTCGATCAAGGCGCTGCGATCCGGTTCGATGCGGTCGAACACCGCGACCATCAGCGCCGTCAGATCCGGCGCGTCGGCGTCATCGGCAAAGGCCGCGATGTCCTGCTCGGCCTGCTCGATCGGCAGGCGGCGCTGTTCCAGGCGCGCGGCCAGTTCCGCGATCCGCGGCTGACGCGACAGATCGCGGATCGCCTGATCCGGCACCGGCCCGGCCCACATCTGTCCCAGCGACAGATGCGGCTGTTTGCGCTGGATGCAGGGCCATGTCGGATCGGTGCCCTCGGCGGCATGGGCCGGGCCGATGCCCAGCATCGCAAGCAGGATCAGGTAACGCATCACGGCTTTCCCCTTCTGCGGGCCAGCAGGCCCTTTGACGGATCATACATGAAGACCGCGCCGCCGAAAAACAGCGCCAGACAGCCCAGGACCACCCCAAGCGACAGCCAGTTCACCTGAAGATACAGGGCAAAGCGGATCAGTTCGACCGCATGGGTAAAGGGGTTCACCGCGCAGATATCGTGCAGCAGGGTCGAACTTTCACGCATCCGCCACAGCGGGTACAGCGCCGATGAGGCAAAGAACATCGGGAAGATCACAAAGTTCATCACCCCGGCAAAATTCTCCAGCTGGCGAATGGCCGATGACAGGAAAAGCCCCATCGCCCCCAGCATCATCCCCGACAGGATCAGCGCCGGCAGCACCGCCAGATAGCCCCAGATCGGCGGCTGCACATCCCAGAACCACGCGATCGCAAGGAAGGTGTAAACCTGAATGATCGACACCAGAACGCCTGCGACAAGCTTGCTGGCCAACAGGAACCAGCGCGGGAACGGGCTGACCAGCAATGTCCGCATCGCCCCGGTTTCGCGGTCATGGACCATCGACAGCGAGGATTGCATGCCGTTGAACAGCTGAATCATCGCGCACAGGCCGGGTGTGACATAGACCTCGTAGAGAACATAGGTCTGATAGGGCGGCGTGATCGACAGGCCCAGAACCGCCCGAAACCCGGCGGCAAAGATGAACAGCCACACCAGGGGCCGGACCAGCGCCGCCAGAAACCGACCCCTTTGGTTGACAAAGCGCAATGTCTCGCGCCGCGCGATCCCCAGAAACGCCGTCAGCCAGGCGCGCGGCGGAAAGGCGCGATCGGTCATGCCGAAACCCCGGTCAGGTCCAGGAAGGTCCGGGTCAGCCCGGCCTGCCCCGCGATATCGCCCGCCCGCCCCTGCCGCAGCACGCGACCCTCGTGCAGGATCACCAGATCGTCGGACGGATGGATCTCATCCATGATATGCGTCGCCCACAGGACCGATACCCCGTGATCGGCAATCAGCGCACGGGTCAGGGCCAGCACCTCGGCCCGCGATTTCACATCCAGACCGACGGTCGCCTCGTCCAGCAGCAGGATGTCGGGACGATGGATCAGGGCGCGGGCGATTTCCGCACGCCGCTGCTGACCGCCGGACAGCGCGGTGATCCTGTCGCCTGCACGTTGCGACAGGCCGACCTGATCCAGAACCTGGGCGATGCGCCCCTTGGCCTGATGCCGTCCGATGCCGTGAAGGCTGGCGTGATAGGACAGGTTCTGCCGCACCGTCAGATCGGCGTCCAGCGCGCGGCTTTGAAAGACGACGCCCAACCGCGCCAGCGCCTGCGCCGGGTTCTGGCGCAGATCGTGACCGGCGACCCGGATCCTGCCGGAACGGTTGTCGTAAAGCCGCGTGATCAGGGAAAACAGCGTGGTCTTGCCCGCGCCATTGACCCCAAGAAGCGCGGTGAAATTGCCGCGCGGAACCACCAGCGACACCTGATCCAAGGCGCGTCTGCGCCCGAACTGATGACTGAGATCGGTGATGTCCAGCGCGGCAGATGACATTACTGAATATTGAACACGGCCTGTTGCGTTTCCCCCGACGATCCCGGGATCGACAGGGTATGGCGCCCCGGAACAACGGCGATAAAGCTCATGGTGGCGGTGCCCGCATCGTCGAACTCAAAGCTGTGGACGCCCATGGGCCGGATCTCAATATCGTTGATCACGATTTCATTGACCCAGACGGCGCGGAAGAAATCGCCCCCCGACAAAGCCAGTTCCTGACTGCCGTCGGCATTGATGTCGATCCGGTAGTAGCCACCTGATTTCAGCGTGTATTCCCCGCCCGCAACCGGCTGTCCGGCGGCAAGGGTCAGCGGTGCCAGATCGCTGCGATTGTCGCGCGCCAGCAAGCCCGAGAAGCCGTAATCGAACTTGCCCTTGGCGTCATAGGTCGTGCTGGCCTCGCCGTCCGCCTCTTCTTCGTCATCATCATCATCGTCGTCATCCTCTTGGGCGGCCATATCGGCCTGCGCCTCGGATGCGGTGTCGTCATTTGCGCTGTCCTGTGCCATGGCCGGACCGCCAAGTCCCGCCAGCATCATCAGTATCGCCAGAAATCGCGTCATATTCATCCCTCCCAAAGTTTCGATCAGTCCGGCGCCACGACCACGCCCCAGGGCTGTTGGCCGACCTGCACCGATTTGATCACCTTTTCCGCCTCGACATCGATGACCGAGACGTCGTTCGAATTGCCGTTGGTGGTGAACAGCATGGATTCATCCGGCGTGAAGCCCATCTGCCAGACACGCTGTCCGACCAGCAGGTAATCGCGAACCTCATCGGTTTCGCCATCAACAACGGCCACCCGGTTCGCCGGCCCCAGCGCGACGAACACCTTCTTGCCATCCGCGGTAACGCGCACGCCGACGGGCTGGATCGCCTCGGGCAGAACGCCGGGGATCTCGAATTCGATCTTGTGGGTGATCTGCTGGCTGGCGGGGTCGATTACGCTGACCGTGCCGCCGATTTCCGAACTGACATACAGCTTTGATCCGTCATGGTTGTATTCGGCAAAACGCGGGCGCGAATCGACCAGGACATTCGCATAGATTTCAAAGCTTTCGCTGTCGATGAAATGCGCCATATTCGTCGTTTCCGAGGTGTTGATGACGGTCTTGCCATCCGGGCTGACGCCCATCCCCTCGGGTTCGACACCGACCGGAATCTCGGCCAGAACCTTGTGGGTTTCGGTGTCGACAACGGTGACAAGGTTGTCGTCCTCATTCGCGATGTACAGCGGGTTCCCCGACGGATGCAGCACGAACAGCTCGGGGTCCGGCCCCGACGGCAGGGTGTGGGTTTCCTCCATCGTCTGGGGATCGAACACCCGCACCAGATCATCATCCGAGGCGCAGACATACAGTTCGGACCCGTCCGGACTGATGGTGATGCCGCGCGGACGGTTTCCGGCGGGATAGGTGCCGATCACCTCCAGGGTTTCGCTGTCCAGCACGGTGACATCATTGCCCTTTTCATTGGTGACGAACACGCGGTTCGCCATCGCGGGCGCGGCGGCCAGGCACAGGGCGCAGGTCAGGATCGGCTTCATCATGGCGTTTCAAACTCGCATTCCGTTTCAGGGCGGTCGGTTCCCAGCGTGTCCAGCTGGCTGGTCTGATGCAGATATTGTTCCTGCGGACTGACCGAGATCATCAGCTGCCCGGTGGTCAAAAGGATCGGCTGGCGCAACTGATGATCCCAGTCGCGCATGGTCAGCTTCTGTCCCTTGAAACCGGCGACCTCGAAATCCTGCGACAGCATGAAATCCTTCAGCGTCTGCACGTCGCCGGACCCGGTGCGCGTCGCTGCCTCGCCGATCAGGCGCAGTGCTAGCCAGGTCTGATAATCCTCTTCGCGCATGGGGCGGTTGGCCAACGCCTCGAACCGGTTCTGAAACTGGCTTGCGCCCCAGGCCTCCATCGCGGGATGCCAGCTGCGCGGCACCAGCCCGGCCGAGCCTGCAACCGGCCGCGGTTCCCATGTCTGATAGGGCAGATAGGCGGCGAAGACGTCGGTTTCATCGGCAGCGACCACCACGTCGTGTTCGGCCGCCCGCTGGGTGAAAACCGGCATCTGCTTTTGCACTTGGACATGGCCCGAATCCGTGCGCCTTGCGCCGCCCGTATCCTCATAGACGCGCTCTTCGACGATCTTGGCGCCGAATTTCACGGCCGAGCGGCGCAGCGCGTCGGCGAAATCGGTATCGACGCCGTGACTGCCTTCGATCAGGAACCAGCGCGGCCAGTTCTTCCACATCAGGAATTGCGTCAGCCCGTCAGCCATCATCGCATGGCTGGGCGCGACATGGATCGTGTTCAGCCGGCAATCGGCACCGCGCAACCGGTCGCCGCGTGCCAGGGCATTCAGGATCAATGCGCGATCGCCCGCCCGATCAGCCAGATCCAGCGTCATCTGATCGTCGGCCAGAACCACGACAAAGGCGATCCCGTCGGACAGCAGCCGATCCAGATCGGCCATCGCAGCGTCAGGCGTGGTCGCAACCTCGGTCGCGTCGAAATCCTGGCCCATGAAGCGGCCGGTGGTGTCGTTATCCTCGATCGCCAGCCGCGCGCCCGCGAAACCCAGATCGTCGGGCGGCAGATCCAGCCGCGAGATCGGTGGCAAACCTTCCCGGTCGACCCGCAGCACCGCCGCCGGTATCAGAACCGGATCGGCGGCGGTCTGTGCGACAATCGGGCTGGTCAGCGCAACAAGGCCGACCATGGATGTCATGATTCCCTTGAACATTTCCGAACTCCCCCGGATATGTTCACCGCGCAATTCGATTCCGACAACCCGTTTATTCTTCCCGGTTTTCGTGGGAACTTTTGGCTAATCCCTAGGTCTTATGGACGCGGGCGGCCCGGCGCGGGCATGGTGGTGGCAAAGGCTTTTGCGCGGGGGGAATGATGAAATCAGCTTTGATCGGTGGGGTTCTGGGTCTTGGCATGATCCTGGCGGGGGCGGCCCATGCGCATGGACCGTCGCGCCAGAAGGTCCAGATAAGCGCGGTTCTGGACGCCACCCCCGAAGAGGTCTGGCAAGCCATCGGTAATTTCGACGACATGGGCTGGCACCCCGCCGTCGCGCGGACCGAGATCACGCCCGAAGGCGCCCCTGCCGACGTGCCTGACGAATCCACGCGCATTCTGCATCTGAAGGCGGAATCGGGCGATCCGACCATCACCGAACAGCTGATCGGCCTTAATCCCGACAAGATGATGTATAAATACATGATCACCGATGTCGCGGTCGAGGTTCTGCCGGTGACCAATTATTCCTCGACCTTGCAGGTGCGCGACAAGGACGGCAAGGCCGAGGTGATCTGGAAGGCGGGCTTCTATCGCGGCTTTCCAAACAACGATCCACCGGAAAACCTGAATGACGAGGCTGCCATCGCCGCCGTCACCGCCGTCTACGAGGCCGGGTTTCAGGGTCTGGTTCAGCAGTTCGGCAAGGCCGAATAGCTCGGATGCGCCTGACCGTTCTGGCGCTGATCGCCGGGCTTCTGCCCGGTGCGGCCCCGGCACGGGATCTGGGCTTTGTCACCTCGCAGAACGGGAATGCGGTCAGCGTCATCGACCTTGAAACGGCGGGCATCATGGCGACGGTCCCCCTGCCCGGCGCGCCCGCGCCCGTCGCCTATGACGCGGCAGCGGATCGTGCCTATGTGATTGCCGCCGATACTGGCCGTCTCTGGGTCCTGGACAGTGCCGGGCAGATCCTGAAGCAGCGCGACCTGGGTCAGGGCGCCTTCGGGCTGGCAACGGGGCCGCAGGGCGCGGTCTATGTGGCCGACTGGTTCAGGGGGCGCCTGTCACGGCTTGGGCCGGATCTGCAACCGGTCTGGCAATCCGATACCGGAGCCGCGCCCGCAGGCGTCGCCGTCGATCAGGCTGGCGATCTGATCGCCGTGGCCGAACGCGACGACAACAGCATCGCCATTTTTCGCGCCGTTGACGGCCAGCTGTTGCATCGCGTGGCCACCGCGGGTGACCATCCCTTCGCGGTCACCTTTCACGCAGGCGTTCTGTACAGCGCCGATGTTCAAAGCGACCTGTTGTCGGTGATCGATCCGGTTGCCGGGCGACTGATCGCGCAGATCGCCACGGGCAGCCATCCTTACGGCATCGCCTTCGCGGGCGGGCGCGGCTTTGTCACCAACCAATATGCCGGCAGCGTGACGATCTTCGATCCGGCCACGCGGACCGTCCTGACAGAACGTCCGGTCGGCGATTATCCCGAGGGCATCGCCCCCCTGCCCGACGGCAGCGGCGTGATCGTGGCGAACTGGGATTCCGATACTGCCGTCATTCTGGACGCAGGCAGCCTGTCCATCCGCGCGCAGATCGACCTGCCGCCCGGCCCGCGCGCCTTCGGTATGTTTACGGGTCGACAGGCTGGGCCGTGACCAGATCCCGGCCCAACGCGGTTTCCCAGCCATCGGTGCCCTGCGGATACCAGTGCACCGCCTGATATCCCAGCCCGACCGCGCGCTTGGCGGCGTTCCAGCTCATCCAGCAATCGGCACGGCAGAAAATCACCAGCGGCGCGGATTTGTCGTTGCCGGTCGCCTTGGATAGTCCGTTTTCCAGACGGCTCTGTTCGGCCGGGGCAAGGTCCTGATAGCCGGTATCCCACAGCCATAGGGCGCCCGGAATGGTCATGTGCTGCGGTTCGCGCCAGACCGTGTCCTTGGGCAGATCATCGGGGCGGCGCTTGCGCGGCAGCACATCAAGAAAAGCCGCGCCCTGATCATGCAGGGCAAGCGCCTGCTCAGGGCTGACGACCTGCGCACCGGCCAGCGTGTCGGGAACGGGGGCGCGGTATGGTTCACCCCGGAAACCTTCAGGCTCGGCGACCTGGGCGGCGACACCCCCGGCACAGGCCAGCCAGATGGCGGCGGCAAAGCGGATCATGGCAACATCTCCTTCCCGTAATCATCGACAAGGGGCACACCCGCCTGTCGCAACGTGGCGTGGATTTCGTCCTGATGGCGGCGGATCAGGCTGTTCAGCTGCCGCTTCCATTCCTGTTCGCCAGGCCGGACGCCCATGGTGATGCGGTAGAACATCCTGGGCCCGGACGTTTCCTTCAGTAGCGGCGTGAACTGCAGATCCGGATCATCCTTGATGCGCGGCCCGATCAGCGGGCCCCACAGCACCGCCGCATCCAGCGACCCGTCGCGCAACCCGGCCAGAAACCCGCCCAGCGGATCCTTGACCCGCCGGTCGACGAACAGATCGGCGCCGCGCATGTCCTTGGCCAGCCCGGCCCGCGCCATCACAGTCGCGGGCGGCGTTCCGGCCACGACCCCGACGGGATGGCCCCGCAACGCCGGGTCGGCCAGATGGTCTACCCCCGCCAGGGGCCCGTCGCGGCGGGTCACGAGTCCATAGACCGAGGTGTAGTAGTGGTTGGTGTTCTGCACCAACTCGTCCCCCTGAGCATAACCCATCACCACATCGCAGGTGCCTGCCCGCAAGGTCTTGGTAATGAACCCCATTCCCGACGGAAACCAGCTATAGCTGACCGGCAGATCAAGCCATTCCCCGAATTGCTGCGCTAGCAGGTTCTCAAATCCGCTGCCGTCATCGGAGGACATGGGCAGATTGGCCGGGTCGGCGCAGACGCGGAACTGCGTCGTGGAACGCAGATCCGCGACCTGCGCCTGTGCCGCACCGGCCCCCAGAAGCATCGCTGTCAGAACAAGCCCGCGCATGTCACATCGACATGCAGGAATCTTCCTGCGCGGCGAATTCGTCGGTTTTCGGACCCTTCTTCGCCGGGCGACCGCGCGGCAATTCATCGACCCCACGAGCCAGCAGATAGGCATAGATGTCGTCGATATAGCACCAGACATTCTTGTTGGTGCCGAAGGCGGGCATCACCTGATTCTGGGCCGAGTTGACCTCTTGCTTGCCCGAGGCGACGACCTGCATGAAATCGTAATAATCCATCCGCAGAACCGAATCCTTCAGCGCGGGGGCATAGGTCGACCCCTCGCCATCGGGGCCGTGACAGACATGGCATTCCGCCGAATAGCGGCGGAACCCGTTGAAGGTCGCGAAATCGACGGTGCCGTCCTCTTCGATCTTGAAGGTGGGGATGTCGTCGGCGTTATACCAGCGACCATTCTCGGTATAATCGGGGGTGATATCCATACCGTTGGGCAAGGTGGTCTGCCCCTCGGCCATGTCGACCGGCGCGTCATTTCCACCTTCCTGGGTGTCGGCGGGGGCACTGTCGCCACCACCGGATACGGCAGCCGCGGCGCCTGCGCCTGCCTCGGCGGGGGGTGTCTCGGACTGCGCGAAGGCCGGAACGGCCAGCGACGCGCCAAGGACCAGCGCCGTGAGGCTGGTAATGGCTTTCATTCCAAATCTCCTCCTGTTGGAAACTGCCTGCTCTCCTCAGACAGAACCGCCCCAGTCTAGTGCTGGGGCGGCCCTTTCACAGATCAACTTGAGTTGTGCGAAACCAAAGTATTAGCCGCTGGTGCCTTCACCTTCGGCGGCTTCGGCCGGCGCGGCGGCCATATCGCCGGGAAGTTCGAACACCGTCAGCTGACCGCCAAGTTCGGTATAGTCGCTTAGTGCGGCATAGCCGCCCACGGCACCCAGACCGTCATTGGGATTGGTCAGACCCGCCGCCAGACCGATCCCGGCCCAGCCTCCGACGCCCGACAGCACGCCGATATACTGCTTGCCGTTGGCCTCGTAGGTCATGACATTGCCGATGATCCCCGAGGGGGTCTTGAAGCTGTAAAGCTCGTCCCCGGTTTCGGCATCCACCGCCTTCAGATAGCCTTCCAGCGTGCCGTAGAACACGATGCCGCCCTTGGTCGCCAGGGCGCCGGACCAGACCGAGAACTGTTCAGGCAGCGACCACTTGATCTCGCCCGCGACATTGTCCCAGGCGATGAAGTTGCCCATGCCGCCATGACTGTCGGGGGCCGGATACATGGCCAGCGTCGCGCCGACATAGGGCTGACCGGCGGTATAGGCCACGCGGAACGGTTCGTAATCCATGCAGACATGGTTGGTCGGCACGTAGAACAGACCGGTATCGGGCGAATAGGCCGCCGGCTGCTGGTCCTTCGAGCCAAGGGCCGCCGGACAGATCCCGGTCGAGTTCACATCCTCGCCGTTCTGTTCGGTCGAGTAATCGGCCACGACCTGCGGGCGCCCATATTGGTCGGATTCGGGATCCATGACGACTTCAGTCGCCCAGTTGACCGCCGGATCGAACTTTTCAGCCACCAGCAACTCGCCGGTTTCGCGGTCCAGCGTATAGCCAAAGCCGTTGCGGTCGAAATGGGTCAGCAGCTTGCGCTGTTCGCCATCGACCTCTTGATCGGTCAGGATCATTTCGTTGACGCCGTCATAGTCCCATTCGTCATGCGGCGTCATCTGGTAGAACCACTTCGCCATGCCGGTATCGGCATCGCGGGCCATGATGGTCATCGACCAGCGGTTGTCGCCCGGACGCTGCGACGGGTTCCAGGTCGAGGGGTTGCCGGTGCCATAATAGACCAGGTTCAGGTCCGGATCATAGGAATACCAGCCCCAGGTCGTGCCGCCGCCGATCTTCCACTGATCGCCTTCCCAACTGTTCAGGCTGCTGTCGGCGCCGATGGGCTTGCCCAGATGCATGGTGTTTTCGGGATCGACCAGCATCTCTTCGTCGGGGCCGGTCGAATAGGCTTTCCAGGCTTCGCTGCCGTCGGACAGGTTATAGGCGGTCACCCGGCCACGTACGCCGTATTCACCACCCGATACGCCGACGATCACCTTGTCCTTGACCGGCAGAACCGTGGCGGTGTTGGTTTCACCGATCGCCGGGTCGCCGGTCACGACCTTCCATTTTTCCTCGCCGGTCTTGGCGTCCAGCGCCACCAGCGTCGTATCGGCCTGATGCAGCAGGATCATGCCGTCGGCATAGGCCACACCGCGGTTGACCGTGTCGCAGCACATGACCGCGATTACATCGGGGTTCTGCTGCGGCTCATAGCGCCACATGATCTTGCCGTCATTGGCCAGATCCAGCGCAAAGACCTTGTTGGGGAACGGCGTGTGAACATACATCACGTTGTCGATGACAAGCGGGCTGCCCTCGTGGCCGCGCAGAACCCCGGTCGAGAATGACCAGGACACGCGCAGATCGCCGACATTTTCCTTGTTGATCTGGTCAAGCTGCGAATAACGGGTATTGGCATAATCGCCGGTCTGGATCGCCCATTGCTGCGGGTTCGAGATGGCCTCGGTCACGCTTTCATTGGCATGGGCGCCGACGCCCGACAGAATCAGCGCGGCTGCCGCACTGTTCAGTAGATGTTTCATGGATGTGCTCCTCCGCTGTTGGTCCGGCGTCGCGGCGTTTCCTCCCCCCGCAGCGGACCTTCATCAGTGTTGGGCGCATATCCCGTTGCGTCAATCAGCCGCCCTGCCAGTTACCCCTAAAGTCTTATGAGGAATTGGCAGGGCGGTCGGGAACTAGTGGCAAAGGATCACAGCAGACGTTCGGCATGCCACATGACGTGGTCGGCCATGAAGCTTTGCACGAAGAAATAACTGTGATCATAGCCCGGCTGCATCCGGAACTGGCCGGGTTGACGGCGCGCCATCATCGCATGGGCCAGCGCCTCGGGCTTCAGCAGGTCCAGAAACTGATCGCTGCTGCCCTGATCGATCAGAACCTCGCCGGGATAGCCATGTTCGGTCATCAGCAGGGTCGCGTCATGGGCACGCCACGCGGCCTCGTCATCGCCCAGATAGGCCGATAGCTGTTTGCGGCCCCAATCGGATTGGGTCGGGTTGGCAATGGGGGCAAAGGCCGACACCGACCTGTAGCGGTCGGGATGGGTCATCGCGATGGTCAGCGCACCATGCCCGCCCATCGAATGGCCGGTGATGCCCATGGCGTCGCGGTCGATGGCGAAATTGTCGCTGACCAGTTCGGGCAGCTCATGCACGATATACTGCCACATCTGGAAATTCGGCTTCCACGGGACTTGCGTCGCATTGACATAGAAGCCCGCGCCCTTGCCCAGATCGTAGGCCTCGTCATCGGCCACATCCTCGCCGCGTGGCGAGGTATCGGGAAAGATGATCGCGATCCCGGCTTCGTCGCACCATTGCTGGGCGGCGGCCTTGGTCATGGCGTTTTCATGGGTGCAGGTCAGGCCCGACAGATACCACAGGACCGGCACCCGCCCGAATTGCGCGGCCTCGGGCAGGTACAAACCAAAGGTCATGTCGGTGCCGGTCGATTGCGATCTGTGGCGATAAACGCCCTGCGTTCCGGCAAAGCTGCGATTTTCCGAGATCGTTTCCAGGGTCACGGCACGCTCCTTTCAGGGTGAGGATCAGTCGGGCGCAGGAAAGCCAGCCTTGCCGCGAACCGCAATGCAAAAACGTCCCTTGCGCCACGAATGGTGCAGAAGGTCGTTGTGGATTTTCGCAAGAAACATCTGCGGGCCACGCCCGGTCACAAAGGAAGCGGGGCAGGGTTTCCCCCGCCCCGGATCGTCATTTCAGTTCATCCACGCTGCGGATGACCTTGCCCAGAAGGCCGTAATCCAGCGCCTCTTGGGTGTTCAGCCAGAAGTCGCGATGCGTGTCCTTCTCGATCCGTTCCAGCGTCTGGCCGGTGGCGTCCGCAAAGATCTGGTTCAGGCGATCGCGCATCAGGCGGACCTGTTCGGCCTGGATCATCATGTCCGAGGACGTGCCCCCGATCCCGCCCGAGGGCTGGTGGATCAGAAACCGCGTGTTCGGCAGGCAGTAGCGGTTTTCCTTTTCCGCACCCACAAAGATCAGCGCGCCCGCGCTGGCCACCCAGCCAGATCCGATCGTGCGAACGGTCGGGCGGATGAACTTGATCACGTCATGGATCATGTCGCCCGATTCCACATGCCCGCCGGGCGAGGAAATCAGCATGTTGATCGGCTCGTCGCTGTCCTCGGCCAGGGCCAGAAGATGGGCCACGGTGCGCTGTGCCAGTTTGTCATTGATAGGGCCGGCGACAATCACCGTGCGCGATTTGAAGTACAGCTTGCCGATCTTGTCGCCTTCGGGCAGGCCCAGCTCGCCGTCCTTGTCGCCCTTGACCGGGTGGTCGTCGTCATCATCGTTGTCGTCATCGTCCAGCCATTGATGGCGCATGGGCCTGCTCCTTCGTGTTCCTCATGGCAACGGCGGGACCGGAGCCCCGCCGTTCTTTTACCTAAGCAGCCGTGAAGGATCAGTAAAGCACGACCGAGCGGATGGATTCCCCGTGATGCATCAGGTCAAAGCCCTTGTTGATGTCATCCAACGGCATGGTGTGGGTGATCATCGGGTCGATCTCGATCTTGCCGTCCATGTACCAATCGACGATTTTCGGCACATCGGTGCGCCCGCGCGCGCCGCCGAAGGCGGTGCCCTTCCAGACCCGGCCGGTGACCAGCTGGAACGGACGGGTGCTGATTTCGGCCCCTGCGGGCGCCACACCGATGATCACCGACTGACCCCAGCCGCGATGCGTGCACTCCAGCGCGTCGCGCATGACCTTGACGTTGCCGGTCGCGTCAAAGCTGTAATCCGCGCCGCCGATCTGGTCGAAGGGGGTCTTGGTCAGCTCGACGATTTCCTGAACGACATTCTCGACATTCTTCGGGTTGACGAAATGGGTCATGCCGAAACGCTCGGCCATTTCCTTCTTGTCGTCGTTCAGATCGACACCGATGATCATGTCGGCACCGGCCATGCGCAGGCCCTGAATGACATTCAGGCCGATCCCGCCCAGACCGAAGACAACGGCCTTGGCGCCGATCTCGACCTTGGCGGTGTTGATGACGGCGCCGATCCCGGTGGTCACGCCACAGCCGATATAACAGATCTTGTCGAAGGGCGCGTCCTCGCGGACCTTGGCAAGCGCGATTTCGGGCAGGACGGTGTGATTGGCGAAGGTCGAGCAGCCCATGTAGTGATAGATCGGCGTGCCATCCAGCATCGAAAAGCGGGTGGTGCCATCGGGCATCAGGCCCTGACCCTGCGTCGCGCGGATCCGCGTGCACAGGTTGGTCTTGCCCGACAGGCAGGACGCACATTCGCGGCATTCCGGGGTGTATAGCGGAATGACGTGATCGCCCGGCTTCAACGAGGTCACGCCCGCGCCGACCTCGACCACGACACCGGCGCCTTCATGGCCCAGGATCGCGGGGAAGATGCCTTCGGGATCCGCGCCCGACCGGGTGAATTCGTCGGTATGGCAGATGCCGGTCGCCTTGATTTCGACCAGAACCTCGCCGGCCTTCGGGCCTTCAAGGTTCACTTCCATCACTTCTAGCGGTTTACCGGCCTCTAGGGCCACGGCGGCACGGGTTCTCATAATCGACTCCTGTCCTTTCGATCGGGCGTTATCTTCTGGCCGAAGGGGCCGTGGCTGCGGCCCCCCTGGATTTGTCGTCAGGCGCCGGGGCCTGTGTCACGCGGGCAACGCGCCGCTGCGCTTGGCCGCATGCGTCGCGATTGCATCCATCAATGCTGGCGACAGCACGTCATAGGGTTCCAACCCAAGCTCGCGCAGTCGCGACCGAATCCCGTCCATCCGCGACGGATCGACACCGCATTCGATCACCGAACTGACATAGGCGGCGAATTCGGGCGCGGACCAGCCCTCCGCGTCAGACAATTCCGTGTGGACAAAGTCCAGTCCATAAAAAGGATGATCCTTGTTCTCGATGCGGCCGAACATGTGCACCCCGCAGCCGCAACAGCGATAGCGCTGGATCGCGGCATTGCCATCGACGATTTCCAGCCTGTCGCCGTTCTGCAGGATTTCGACCGCGTTGCGCGACACGACCGCGACATGGCTGAAGATGGCGCCATCGGGCTTCCAGCATTTGCTGCACCCGCAGACATGGTTGTGGGATGTCTGCGCGCCGATCCTGACCTTGACCGGATCCGCGGCGCAATGACAGCACAGCACGCCGCCCGAAAAGCTGGGGGTTCCCGGTTTGACCCCATGATCCACCGCAGGGTGGATGCGGATACCCTCGGGGTTAGTCATGGTCCCCTCCTCCGATGACCTAACGTCCCCAAGCGTCGCGCGCCCGGGAACAATCGGCAAGTCGGCGGAAGGTTGTAGCGCCGCGCGGACAGGCAATCTCCGCGCGGCAGCCCCAAATCAGCTTGCCGGTGTCGAACTGACTCCGACCTTGGCGGGGCGCAGCAGACGGTCATGCAGCGCAAAGCCGTTTTCCATGACCTGAATGATCTCGCCCGCGGTGGTGCCGGGGACGGGTGCCTCGAACATGGCTTCGTGCCAGGTCGGGTCGAACTTTTCGCCATTGGCGGGGGTGATCACCTTGATGCCATGCTTGGCAAAGACGTTCGACAATTCGCGCAGCGTCAGTTCGACCCCCTCGATCAGGGCCGAGGCCGCCGCGCGCTGTTCGTCGGTCGCGGCCTCAAGCGCGCGGTTCAGCGCGTCATGGACCGGCAGCAGATCACGCGCCAGACGCGAGCCGCCATAGTTTTCGGCGTCGCGACGTTCCTTGTCGGCGCGCTTGCGGGCATTTTCCGCATCGGCAAGCGCACGCATCCATTTGTCGCGAAACTCTTCACGCTCGGCCGTGAGGCGCGCAACCTCGTCTTCGGCTTCGGTTTCGGCCAGCGGGTCTGCCATGATGTCGTCGATCGGCTGTTCGTTCTGCTCGGTCATCTTCCAACTCATCCTTTCCGGCCGGACAGGACGCGTCCAACCAGCTGGGCGGTGTAATCAACGATCGGAACGATCCGGCCATAGTTCAGCCGGGTCGGTCCGATGACGCCCACCGCGCCTACAATCTTTCGGTCGGCATTCATATAGGGTGAAACCACCAGAGCGGAACCCGAAAGTGAAAAAAGCTTGTTCTCGGAGCCGATGAAAATGCGCACCCCCTCGCCTTTTTCGGTCAGTTCCAGAAACTCGACGATGTCGCGCTTGCGTTCCAGATCGTCGAACAGCACCCGGATGCGGTCCAGATCGGCGGCTTCGCTGTCCAGCAGGTTGGCCCGCCCGCGCACGATCAGCCGCGGGTCGGTGGTTTCACCGTTCCACAGCGCCAGCCCCGATTCGACCAGTTCGGCGGCCAGCACGTCCAGTTCGCGCCGCCGCTCTGTGATCTGGCGGGACAGGTTGCTGCGCAGCTCGGCCAGGGTCCGGCCCTCGGCCATGGCGTTCAGGAAATTTCCGGCCTCGCGCATCGACGAAGGTGTCTGACCCGGCGGCGGGGTAAAGATGCGGTTCTCGACATGGCCATCGGCAAAGACCAGCACGACCAGCGCCCGGTCGGGGGCAAGGCTGACAAACTCGATATGGCGAATCGGGGCCTCGTGTTTCGGCATCAGAACCAGCGACGCACCATGGGTGATCGAACTCAGCGCCGTGCTGACCCGATCCAGCAGCAGCCCGGTATCGGGATCGTCATTGCCAAGCGTCTGTTCTATCGCGGCGCGGTCGGTCGGCGCGACGGCGTCGATTTCCATCATGCCATCGACGAACAGCCGCAGCCCCATCTGCGACGGCAACCGCCCCGCCGAGATATGCGGACTGTCCAGAAGCCCCATGAATTCCAGGTCCTGCATCACATTGCGGACGGTCGCGGCGCTCAGCCTTTCCGACAGCGCACGCGTCAATGTGCGCGAGCCGACAGGCTCACCGGTTTGCAGATAGGTCTCGACCACCCGGCGGAACACTTCGCGGGACCGGTCATTCAGCTCTGACAGCAGCGATTCCTGGCTCATATGCCTCTCGGTCTTGCGTCGCGGGGGGCGGCCCCTGTATTGGGCAGCCAATCTTCATCGGAAAGGAAAAGCCATGCGCCCTTCAGGCCGGAATCTAAGCCAAATGCGCCCGATTTCAATCGAAACCGGGGTGATGCGGCACGCCGAGGGGTCGTGCCTGATCCGCTGTGGCGATACCCATGTGCTGTGCAGCGCCTCGATCGAGGACAATCCGCCCCGTTTTCTGAAAGGAACGGGCCTGGGCTGGGTCACCGCCGAATACGGCATGCTGCCCCGCGCCACCAATACCCGCAACCGCCGCGAAGCCGCACAGGGCAAGCAATCGGGCCGCACGCAGGAAATTCAGCGCCTGATCGGCCGCAGCCTGCGCGCCGGCGTGGACCGCGTCGCGCTGGGTGAACGGCAGATCACCATCGATTGCGATGTCATCCAGGCCGATGGCGGCACGCGCTGCGCCTCGATCACGGGCGGCTGGGTCGCGCTGCGTCTGGCGGTGAACAAGCTGCTGGCATCGGGCGCGCTGACCACCGATCCGATCGTGGATCACGTCGCCGCCGTCAGCTGCGGCATCTATGCCGGTCAGCCGATCGTCGATCTGGACTATCCCGAGGACAGCGAGGCCGGCACCGACGGCAATTTCGTCCTGACCGGCTCGAACCGGCTGATCGAGGTACAGATGTCGGCCGAGGGCGCCACCTTCAGCCGCGATGAGATGTCCAAGCTGCTGGATCTGGCCGAAGGCGGCATCGCCGAACTGGTCGCCGCGCAAAAGGCCGCCCTGGCATGAGGAAATTTCAGGACAAGCGCCTGCTGATGGCGACGCATAACGCCGGAAAACTCGCCGAGATGCGCGCCCTGCTGGCCCCTTACGGCGTCGAGGTGATCGGCGCCGCCGAGGCCGAACTGGCCGAGCCGGTCGAGACCGAGGACAATTTCGTCGGAAATGCCCGCATCAAGGCCCGCGCCGCCGTTCAGGCGACCGGCCTGCCTGCCCTGTCCGATGACAGCGGCATCAGCGTCGATGCGCTTGGTGGCGCGCCCGGCGTCTATACCGCCGATTGGGCCGAGACTCCGAACGGGCGCGACTTCGCGATGGCGATGGAGCGCACCTGGTCCGAGCTGGAGGCCGTGAACGCCCCTGAACCTCGCAGCGCCCAGTTCCGCTGCACGCTGGTGCTGATGTGGCCCGACGGCCATGACGAGGTGTTCGAAGGGGTTCTGCCCGGACGCGTCACCTGGCCCCCGCGCGGCGCCGAGGGCCACGGCTATGACCCGATCTTCGTGCCCGACGGTCACGATATCACCCTTGGCGAAATGAGCGCCCAGCAGAAGAACAGCCTCAGCCATCGCGCATTGGCCGTGGCGAAGCTGATCGAGGGCAGCTTTGCGTAAGATCACCACCGGATCGCCCTTCGAGGAAAGGATGGCCTATAGCCGGGCCGTGGTGAAGGGCGGCTGGTGCTTTGTCTCGGGCGTGACCGGCTATGACTATCGCCGGATGGTCATGCCCGAGGACGTGGCCCAACAGGCGCGGAACTGCTTTGCCACAATCGCCGATGTCCTGGACCAGGCCGGGTTCCAGATGGCCGATATCGTACGGGTGCAGTATACCGTCACCGATCCCGACCATGTCGACGCGCTTGCCCCGGTGCTGCGCGACTATCTGGCGCATATCTGCCCTGCCGCGACGATGGTTGTCGCCGGGCTGATCCGACCCGAAATGAAGGTCGAGATCGAAGTAACGGCGATGCAGGAATGACCACACAGATCCCGCAGGATGATTGGCGCAATGGCGGCTTCGGGCTGTATGTCCACTGGCCGTTCTGCGCCGCCAAATGCCCCTATTGCGACTTCAACAGCCATGTGACCGCGCAGGTCGATCAGACCCGCTGGGGCCGCGCCCTTGCCGCCGAAATCGCACGTCTGGCACAGGAACTGCCGGGGCGGCACCTGAACAGCATCTTCTTTGGTGGCGGCACCCCGTCGCTGATGGCGCCCGACACCGTGGATCAGGTGATCCGCGCCGCCCGCGCCGCCTGGGGTTTTGCCAATGACATCGAGATCACGCTTGAGGCCAATCCCACCAGCGTCGAAAAGACCCGCTTCGCGGGCTTTGCCGAGGCCGGTGTCAATCGACTGTCGATGGGCATTCAGGCGCTGAATGACGACGATCTGCGCCGCCTTGGCCGGATGCATTCCGTCGCCGAGGCGCGGGCCGCATTCGACGTCGCGCGCGACTGTTTCACGCGCGTCAGCTTTGACCTGATCTACGCGCGTCAGGGCCAATCGCGCGACGCCTGGCGGGCGGAATTGCAGGAAGCCCTGTCCATGGCCGTTGACCACCTGTCGCTGTATCAACTGACGATCGAACCGGGCACCGCCTTTGGCGCCCGTGCCGCGGCGGGCAAGCTGCGCGATCTTCCCGATGACGATATCGCAGCCGACATGTATCTGGAAACACAGGATATTTGCGAGGTCGCCGGGCTTTCGGGCTATGAAACCTCGAACCATGCGCTGTCCGGCGCGGAAAGCCGGCACAATCTGATCTATTGGCGACAGGGCGACTGGGCTGCCGTCGGCCCAGGCGCACATGGGCGCATCACCCTGCCCCACGGACGCTTCGCAACCGAAGCGCATCGCCAGCCCGGTGCCTGGCTGGATGCCGTGGAAACCAAGGGAACCGGGGAATCCGATCGTGCGTTTCTGCCATTGGACGAACAGGCGACGGAATATCTGCTGATGTCGATGCGGCTGCGCGAAGGCATGAACGAGGCGCGTTATGCGACGCTGGCGGGCCAACCCTTGGAAGAACGGGCAGTGACCGACCTGATGGATCTGGGCATGGTTCAGCGTCGCGACGGTTACCTGCAGGCCACGACCAAGGGGCGACCGGTCCTGAACGCCATCCTGCGCGAATTGGCTGCCTAGAATGCGCGTGTTCTGGTATCTGCTAGGATGCGTTGCGCTGGCCTGTGGCATTATCGGCATCGCCCTGCCGGTCGTGCCAACCGTTCCATTTCTTCTGGTCGCCGCGTGGGCTTTTGCGAAATCATCGCCCCGGCTGCAGCACAAGATCCTAAGCCACCCGACCTACGGCCCACCGGTCCGCGCCTGGCAGGAACGGGGCGCGATTGGCCGCGTCGCCAAGATCTGGGCAGTGGGGGCGATGACCGCAGGAGTGACGCTGTCCTTCGTGCTGGGCATGCCCCTATGGGTGGTTGCCACCCAAGCCGCAATTTGTGCTGGTGTCGGCGCGTATGTTGCCAGCCGACCCGAGGCATGAAGCAGATCTTGTAATGGTTCAGCCCGAGCGTCCAAGAATTTGGCACAGCTGATCCAGCTGATCCAAGTCCTTGTATTTCACCGTCAGCTGACCACCACCACTTGTGGCTGAATGCTTGATCGCGACTTTCATGCGCAGGTGCACCGCAAGATCGGTTTCCAAGGCGCGGGTGTCGGCATCCTTGTCGGCGCCACGCTGCGACCGGGCCTGTCCGTTCTGCGGTTCCGACTGTTTGCGAACCAGATCCTCGGTTTCGCGTACCGACAGCCCCTTTTCGATAACCTTGCGGGCAAGCTGCGCGGGATTTTCAGCCGTGATCAGCGCCCGCGCGTGCCCCGCGCTAAGCTTACCGTCCTTGACAAAATCCTGCACGATCTCTGGCAGGTTCAACAGGCGCAGCAGGTTCGCGATATGGCTGCGGCTTTTGTTCAACGCCTCGGCCAGCCGTTCCTGAGTATGCCCGAAACGGTCCATCAACTGACGGAATGATGCGGCCTCTTCGATTGCGTTCAGATCCGCACGCTGAATATTCTCGATGATCGCGACTTCCAGAACCTCGGTATCGCTGAGATCTCGAACGATCACCGGCAGTTCGTGCAGCTGCGCCATCTGCGCGGCACGCCAGCGACGCTCGCCGGCTACGATCTGATACATCTCTGCGTCGCCCGGATGCGGGCGGACGATCAGCGGCTGAAGAACACCGCGGTTCTTCAACGACTCGGCCAGTTCCTGCAATGCCGCAGGTTCGAATTGCCGGCGCGGCTGATCAGGGTTGGCCATGATCTGCTCGATCGGGACCATCGTCCGGTCACGCGTCGGGGCGACACCGGGACCGGCAAGATCGACATCCGCCATCAGGGCCGAAAGCCCGCGACCCAGACCGCGCTTGGCAGCTTTTTGTTCGGACATCACGCGGCCTCCTCTGCCAGCTTCAATCTTGCGGCGAACTCTGCCGCGAATTGGCGATATGCCGCACTGCCTTTCGAACCCGGGTCATATTCCAACACCGGTTGGGCATGCGACGGCGCCTCGGACACGCGCACATTCCGCGGGATCACGGTGGGATAGACAAGATCGCCCAAGGTTGCGCGGGCGTCTGCTTCGACCTGCTGCGACAGGTTGTTGCGATAATCGGACATCGTCAACAGGATCCCATTGATGCGAAGTTCCGGGTTCGCGGTCTGCCGAACCTGCTTGACCGTCGACAAAAGCTGCGACAACCCTTCCAAGGCATAGAATTCGGCCTGAAGTGGGACCAGAACGCTATCGGCAGCCACCATCGCATTGACAGTCAGCAGGCCAAGTGCGGGCGGACAGTCGATCAGGATGATCGTACCGGGCAGCGCCTCGGACAACTTATTGCGCAGCAGCCGGGTCCGGTCCGGCATCTGAGACAGATCGACATCAGCAGAGGCCAGATCCGAGGTGGCGGGAACGATCAGAAGATTTTCGATATCGGTGGGTATGGCTGTACTTGCCAGCGTCTCAGACCCGGAAAGCAGATCGTAAACCGTCAGATCGCGCTGATCGGCCTCAATACCCAATCCAGTCGACGCATTTCCCTGGGGATCCAGATCCACCAAAATCGTCGGATGCCCGGCCTGTGCCAGCGCCGCACCCAAATTCACCGCAGTCGTCGTCTTGCCAACCCCACCCTTCTGGTTCGCAATCGCGACGATATAGTGGTTATTCATGCGTCACTCCGCTGATCTTCAAAATAGCCGCACCAGGCTGCGTCACGCTTTCATAGCTTTCGACATCAAATGCCCAAGCTTGTCGCGCTTCGTCAACCTCGTCCTGCCATCGCTGCCCCTTCATCAACCAAGCCTGCCCATTTGCGCCCAGATGACGCGTCAAATATGGCATGAGGCGAGGCAAAGGGGCAAGGGCGCGGGCGCTTAGATAGTCCGCATTTTGCCGCGTCGCCTGTTCAATTCTTGCCGTCAGGACTTGCGCATTTTTCAGATCAAGTTCGCGGATGGCGGTGCGAAGGAACGTCGATTTTCGCTGATCGCTTTCAATCAAAGTGATCAACAGATCCTGATCGGCCAGAGCGATAGCAAGCACGATACCCGGAAATCCCCCTCCACTTCCGATATCGACCCACGAACCCGATACCGCCGAAACCTGTGCGGCAAGCTGCAAACAGTCGTCGATATGACGCCCCTTCAAGTCATCAAGCGTCGACGGGGCCACCAGATTTATCCGGGGGTTCCACTTCCTGATCAGGTCTTGATAAGCGTCAAGCCTGGCCGTTGTTTCACGTGAAACATGCATTCTCATGCGCGACGCCGTTTCGCCCCCCGGGAAATCGCGACCAGCAGTGTCAAGGCTGCTGGCGTCATCCCTTCAATCCGCGCGGCCGCGGCGAGGTTCCGAGGCCTTGCCGCATCAAGTTTGGAACGCAACTCGCCAGACAAGCCTTCAATGGCAAGAAAATCCAAATCAGCCGGCAACGAGATCTCTTCATCACCCTGGATCGCAGCTGCATCCCGCGATTGACGATCGGCGTATTGGGCGTAAAGTGCGTCATTTTTGACCTGCTGAAGCGTTTCTGCTGACAGCTCCGCCAGGAACGGTGCCACAAGAAACAGATCCTCAGCCGCGATGTCGGAGACGCCCAACAGAGTGAAAACAGAGCGGCGAACGCCATCCTGCCGGGTCTGAAAACCCTGTTTCGATAGCTCATTTGGGGAGAATGTAACCTCTTTGGCCCGGACGACCGCAGACCGATACGCAGCCTGCCGAGCCTCATAGCTTATTCTCCGTATTTCCCCGACGCAACCAAGTTCGATGCCAAACGGTGTCAGGCGCTGATCCGCGTTATCGGCCCGCAATGTCAAACGAAACTCGGCGCGCGATGTGAACATCCGGTAGGGCTCGGTCACGCCACGCGATGTCAGATCATCGACCATGACGCCGATATAGCTGTTAGTACGGCTGAAAACAGCGCGATCCCGCCCTTGGACTTGCAACGCTGCGTTGAGCCCTGCGACCAAGCCCTGCGCTGCGGCCTCTTCATAGCCGGTCGTGCCATTGATCTGACCCGCGAGGTAAAGGCCAGAGACAGATTTCACCTGCAACGTCTCGGTCAGCGCCCGAGGGTCGATATAGTCATACTCGACGGCATATCCGGGTTGCAAAATAACCGCATTTTCAAGGCCATGTATCGACCGAACATAGGCCTCTTGGACATCGGCTGGCAGCGAGGTCGAGATGCCATTGGGATACACGGTATCGTCCGCCAGCCCCTCCGGCTCCAAGAAGATCTGATGCGCGGTCTTATCCGCGAAGCGAACAACCTTATCTTCGATCGAAGGGCAATACCTGGGACCGCGCCCGGATATGTGACCGCCATACATTGCGGACCGCTCAATGTTATCGCGTATAATTGCGTGCGTCTGTTCGTTTGTATGCGTTATCCCGCAGGAGATCTGCTTCTGTGCCGGTGTATTATTCACATAAGAGAACATGACCGGATCAGCGTCTGCGGGTTGCGCCTCCAGTATTTCCCAATTGATGGTCTTTCCGTCAAGACGCGGCGGCGTCCCGGTTTTCAAACGACCAATCGGAAGATCAAATTGCAACAAAGACGCGGCCAGTTCATTGGATGCACTGTCGCCCCAACGACCTGCGGCACGCGACACGTCGCCGATATGGATAACGCCGTTGAGAAAGGTGCCGGTTGTCAAAACAACGGCGTCAGCTGTCAACGCGCCGCTGGCCTTAAGTTCAACGCCGGTCATCACACTATCATCGTTGGAGAGGCGGATAACCTCATCGAAGAACAATTCTAGGTTCTGGATCTCTCGCAGATACCGGTTTGCTGTCTTTCGATAGATCGCGCGGTCCATCTGGGCGCGTGGTCCCTGAACCGCGGGGCCTTTACGACGGTTCAACAGTCGGAACTGAATTCCCGCCTGATCAGCGATGCGCCCCATCAAACCGTCCATTGCGTCAACTTCACGCACCAGATGGCCCTTACCAAGGCCGCCTATCGCCGGATTACAGGACAACGTGCCGATATCAGCTTCCTGCATAGTAACAAGCGCCGTTCTGGCACCCATACGCGCACTGGCGGCAGCAGCTTCGACGCCGGCATGCCCGCCCCCGATCACGATGACATCGAAATGTTTCACGTGAAACACCCTCTATTTTCCAATGCAGAACGAGCTGAAGATGACATCTAGATACTCTTCCGCACCGATTCTGCCAAGCAGGCGATCCAAGGATACGGCCGCTTGGCGTATCTGCTCGGCCAAAAGTTCTGGCGGAAGGTCCTCCAAACCAACAAGGGCCTGACGCGCATCAACAAGCGCGTTCAACTGTCGTTCGTGGCTAGTAACACCCGCCCCAGATATCCGATCGGACAGACGGTCGAAAATCTCGGCCAGCAACTGATCGATGCCTTGGCCGGTCACCGATGAAATCGCCAATCCCTTACCCTCGGCCGCTTGATCAGCTTTGCCGCGGATGATCAGATCGCCGTCAATAAAACTATCTTGGTAGATTGACCCATCATCCGAAAGATGCAGCCGAAGATCTGCCGCCAAGGCGCGCTGTTTCGCACGTTCAACGCCCAGCTGCTCTACCACATCACCGGTATCGCGCAATCCTGCTGTATCCAGCAAGGTGACCGCCAATCCCTTCAGATCCAGGCGCAACTCGATGATATCGCGTGTCGTGCCGGCGATTTCCGACACCAGCGCGACATCCCTTTTCGCTATACGATTGATAAGACTTGATTTACCGGCATTCGGCGGGCCGATCACGGCCACTTCGAACCCTTTTCGGATCCGTTCGGCCGCCGGAAAGCCGCCAATCTCTTGATCAAGGCCCTCAACCAGTTGATTCAGAAGGACAAAGACTTCATCCGGCACATCATCCGGTACCTCTTCATCCGCGAAATCGACACTGGATTCCACCAAGGCGCCAGCCCGGATCAGCAACGCGCGCCACTCTTCCGTCTTGCGTGCCAATTCGCCACCGGCCGAGCGGATGGCCAGTTGCCGCTGCGCCTCTGTCTCGGCGTCCAGAAGATCACCCAGACCCTCTATCTCGGCCAGGTCCATGCGTCCGTTCAGGAACGCCCTTCGGGTAAACTCGCCGGCCTCGGCGGCCCGCAGGCCCCTGCCCCGCAGAAGCTCTGCCACACGACGCACGATCACCGGCGCGCCATGCAGATGCAGCTCGGCGACCTCTTCACCGGTAAAGCTTTCACCCGCAGCGAACCAGATCACCAATGCCTGGTCCAGAACCTCGTCACCATCGCGTAGCGAACGCAGATAGGTCTGGCGCGGACTTGGCAACGGACCTGCCATCATTTCCGCAGCCGCACGCGCCCCGGATCCACTGATCCGGACGACGGAAACGCCACCCCGCCCCGGCGGAGTGGCTTCTGCAAAAATCAGGTCCATCGCAGCCCCGTCAGGCGTTCATTGAATCGAAGAACTCGGAATTGGTTTTGGTCTGTTTCAGCTTCGAGATCAGGAACTCGATCGCGTCGGTGGTACCCATCGGGTTCAGGATCCGGCGCAGCAGATAGGTCTTTTGCAGATCCTTCGCCTCGACCAGAAGATCCTCTTTCCGGGTGCCGGATTTCAGGATGTCCATGGCCGGGAAGACGCGCTTGTCGGCCACCTTGCGGTCCAGGACGATCTCGCTGTTACCGGTGCCCTTGAATTCCTCGAAGATCACCTCGTCCATACGCGAACCGGTGTCGATCAGCGCGGTTGCGATGATCGTCAGCGAACCACCCTCTTCGATGTTCCGTGCCGCACCAAAGAAGCGCTTGGGCCGCTGCAGCGCATTCGCATCGACACCGCCCGTCAGAACCTTGCCCGAGCTGGGCACGGTCGTGTTATAGGCGCGGCCAAGTCTTGTGATCGAATCCAGCAAGATCACAACATCTCGTTTATGCTCGACCAGTCGTTTGGCTTTTTCGATCACCATTTCGCTGACCGCGACGTGACGGCTGGCAGGTTCGTCGAAGGTCGAGGAAATTACCTCGCCTTTCACCGAACGCTGCATGTCGGTCACTTCCTCCGGGCGTTCGTCGATCAGAAGGACGATCAGATAGCATTCCGGGTGATTCCGGGCGATCGAATGCGCGATATTCTGCAGCAGAACGGTTTTACCCGTGCGCGGCGGCGCCACGATCAACGAACGCTGCCCCTTGCCGATCGGCGCGACCAGATCGATGATCCGTGCGCTGCGATCTTTGATCGTTGGATCCTCGATCTCCATGTTCAGGCGATCATTGGGATAAAGCGGGGTCAGGTTGTCGAACGCGACCTTGTGGCGGGCCTTGTCAGGGTCTTCGAAATTGATCCGCTCGACCTTGGTCAAGGCGAAATAACGTTCGTTTTCCCCAGGTGCGCGGATGACACCCTCGACCGTGTCGCCGGTGCGCAGCGCGTGCTGACGGATCATGTCCGGGCTGACATAGATGTCGTCGGGACCGGGCAGATAGTTCGCCTCGGTCGAGCGCAGAAAGCCGAAACCGTCCTGGACAACCTCAAGAACGCCCTCGCCGCCGATATCCCAGCCCTCTTCGGCATGCTCTTTCAGGATCGAGAACATCATCTCGCCCTTGCGCATGGTCGATGCGTTCTCGACTTCCCATTCCTCGGCCATGGATAGCAGATCGGCGGGACTTTTTGCCTTCAGATCGGAAAGATTGAGGCGTTCTTCGCTCATTTCATCACCTTCCGCATGGCAAAAGCACAGGAATTGCCGACGCGTTCTATGTCATGGAGAATCCCGCACCGGACGGCCGGGTTTGCCGCGAAATAAGCGCGACAGAGCGACGAGTCAATCTTTTCGTCAGAATTTCACGATCACCGACGCCACGATGACGACCATCAGAAGGGTCGGAATCTCGTTCATCAAACGGTATTTTTTGCCCGAAAGCGCAACTTCGTCGCCCAGACGACGCGTTTCCGCGGCGCACCAGTGGTGGAATCCTGTCATCGCAATCACCGAAATCGCCTTGGTCCAGGGCCAGATCATCGTCCAATCAACGATTCCCGGTGTCAGAACCAGGCAGATTCCACTGATCCAGGTCGCAATCATCGCCGGTTTCATGATCAGACGCAGCAATTTGTCTTCCATGACGACGAAACTGCCCTTCGGCTCGGCCGAATCCATGCCGCGTTCGGCGTGATAGACGAACAATCTGGGCAGATAGAACAATCCTGCCATCCACGAGATGACGGCCATCACGTGAAACGCTTTCACGTAGGGAAAAAATTCTAGCAGCAGGTCGATCATGCGGATCGTTCTGCCCGCTCCCTATCCAAATAAAAAGAGAGAAAGAAAAGGATGATGTTGTAGTAGGCCCTGAGGATAAGGGGATGACCGGGTTCGACACAGGCTCATCCTCAGAATCAAGGCCTGTGGATAAAGCTGTGATTACCTCATCGCAGATCCCTTTCCGGCAATGAATCCAATCAGATCACATGTGGATAAGTTCGGGGATCAAATTGGTCGACCAAACTTATCCCCAAAACTGCGCAGTTCAGGTCGAAACTTATCCACCTGTGGGTAGATTGCGGGCGTTCGGACTCTGTTCTGTGATGGAATCACCCCCGATTTTGCAAAGTGATGATTCGCAAACATGATTCCCGGACTCTTACCCACGGATTCTGTCCACAGGCCTTCCGGGGCTGTCTTGCATTCTATGCGAAAGGGACTTTTTTCCGCGCGGCTTGGGCCCTACTCTGCCCGCCACAGGAACAAACTTGCCGTGACCCCGATGTCTGACGACCTGCCGCAGGAACAGATTACGCATGCGCCCCTTGCGGGGGTGATCGGGATGCCGATTGCGCATTCCCGTTCGCCGCGCCTGCATGGCCATTGGTTGCGCCGCTATGGCATCAACGGCCACTACATTCCCCTGCCCGTCATGCCCGAACATCTGGCCGAGGTGCTGCGCAGCCTGCCCCGCGCGGGTTTCGTCGGGGTGAATGTCACCATTCCTCATAAAGAGGCGGCATTGACGCTGGCAGATGTGGTGACCGACCGTGCGGCGCTGATCGGGGCGGCGAATACGCTGATCTTCCGCCCCGACGGCAAGATCCATGCCGACAATACCGACGGCTATGGCTTTATCGCCAATCTGCGCCAGCATGCGCCGGACTGGGTGCCGGCCTGGGGACCAGCGGCGGTGATCGGTGCGGGCGGTGCCGCGCGGGCGGTCGTGGCCTCGTTGCTGGATAGTGGCGTGACGGAAATCCGCATCACCAACCGCACGCGGGTCCGTTCCGAACAGATCCGGGCCGAATTCGGTGCCCGTGTCGTCGTCTATGACTGGGCCCAGGCGGGGAACATGCTGGAAGGCGCCGGAACGGTCGTGAATGCGACCGCGCTTGGGATGACCGGGAAACAGCCGCTGCGCGTCCCGCTGGACGCGCTGTCGCCCGACGCGTTGGTCACCGATCTGGTTTATACGCCGCTGAAAACCCCTTTCCTTGCCGAGGCAGAGGCGCGGGGGTGCCAGATCGTCGACGGTCTTGGGATGCTGCTGCATCAGGCCGCACCCGGTTTTGAACGCTGGTTCGGTCAGCGCCCCGAGGTTGACGACGAAGTCCGGCGGGTCGTTCTGGAATGAGCTACAAACTGGGCCTGACCGGCAGCATCGGCATGGGCAAGACGACCACCGCGCAGATGTTTCGCGACATGGGCTGTCCCGTCTGGGACGCGGATGAGGCCGTGCATCGGCTGTATTCGGCGGGCGGTGCGGCCGTCGCGCCGGTCGCGCGGGCCTTCCCAACGGCAATTGCCGCCGATGCGGTGGACCGGACCGCGCTGAAACACCTTCTGGCCGATGATCCCGCCGCATTGTCGCGGCTTGAGGCGATCGTTCATCCGCTGGTGGCCGCCGACCGTGCCGAATTTCTGGCCCGGCATGCTGCCGATCCGGTCGTCATTCTGGATATTCCATTGCTGTTCGAGGCTGGCTATCGCGACCAGATGGACGGCGTCGCCGTGGTGTCCACCGATGCGGACACCCAACGCGCCCGCGTCCTGGCCCGTGGCGGCATGACCCCCGATACCCTGCAGATGATCCTGTCGCGGCAGATGCCGGATGCCGACAAGCGCGCCCGCGCCGATTGGATCATCCCGACCGATACGTTGGACGGTGCCCGCGCTGCGGTGCGGCAGATTCTGGACAAGGTGAAAACCGATGCGTGAAATCGTTCTCGATACCGAAACCACCGGCTTTGACGCGGAAAAAGATGACAGGATCGTCGAAATCGGCGCGGTCGAGCTGTTGAATCATTTGCCGACGGGCCGGACCTTCCACGTCTATATCAATCCCGAACGCAGCATGCCCAACGAGGCGTTCGAGGTGCATGGTCTGGGCGATGACTTTCTGCGCGACAAACCGAAATTTGCCGAGATCGCGCAGGATTTTCTGGATTTCGTGGCCGATGACGCAAAGCTGGTGATCCACAACGCGGCCTTCGACATGAAATTCCTGAATGCCGAACTGCGCCGCGCCGGGCATCCGACCCTGCCCTGGACGCGGGCGCTGGATACGCTGGCGATTGCGCGGGAACGGTTCCCCGGCTCGCCGGCCTCGCTGGATGCGCTGTGTCGTCGCTTTGGGGTCGACAACTCGAACCGGGAACTGCACGGCGCGCTTCTGGACAGCGAGATTCTGGCCGAAGTGTATCTGGAGCTGATCGGCGGCCGCCAGCCGGATCTGGTTCTGGACCGTCCCGGTCAGGAACAGGATGTGGCCGCCACCGACCGCAGCACCGTGCGCCGCGCCCCGCGCCCGACGCCCCTGCCGCCGCGGCTGACCGACCAGGAAGCCACCGCCCATCGGGATTTCATCGCCAAGCTGGGCGATGGGGCGGTCTGGGCGCGCTATCAGTAACATCCCCTTGTTGCCTCGGCAGGTTTCCCGCGTAAGCTTGGGTCAACCAATGCGCGGGGCCTGATGCTGAGTTTTCTACGCGATTTCTGGTCGTTCTGGCAGGCGGTCTTCGAACGGATGGACAAGATCCACATGGGTCTGATCGCGGCGGGCGTGGCCTTCTATGCGATGTTCGCGGTTTTTCCCGGCCTTGCAGCCATTCTGGCCCTGTGGAGCCTGTGGTTCGATCCGAATGTCATCATGGCCTATGTCGATGTCGCGCACGAATTCCTGCCCGATGGCGCGGCCGAGATCATCGATCAGCAGGTCATGTCGCTGACGGCCAGCGGGCGGACTTCGATCGGGTGGACCTCGTTTCTGTCCTTCATGATCGCGACCATCGCCGCCCGCGCCGGGGTCGATGCATTGGTGCGCGGGCTGAACGCCGCCTATGGGGTCCGGGCGCATTCGACGATTTTCGGCTTTCTTCTGGCCTATCTTCTGACGCTGGCGATCATGGGCATTTCGCTGGCTGGGCTGGCGACCATCGTCGTGGTGCCGGTGATCCTGAATTTCATGGTCTTTGCACCGTTTCGGACCACGCTGGTCACCGCGCTGCCCTGGGCCGGGATGTTCGTCATCGTCATTCTGGGGATCGGGATCCTGTATCGCTATGGTCCGAATGTGAAGGCACCGCGCACGCCGATCTTCACCTGGGGCGGCCTGTTCGCGGCGCTGCTTTGGGCTGCGGCCTCGGTCGCGTTTTCCGCCTATCTGGGCAGCTTCAACAGCTATAACCGCATCTATGGGTCCATCGGGACGGTGGTCGCATTGCTGATGTGGTTCTATCTGGCCGGGTTTTCAGTGATGCTGGGGGCGTTGATGAATGTCGAACTGGCGCGCCGACGCCGTATCCGCGCGGTGCGCGAGGCCCGCGAAGCCGTGGCCCGGACATGAAAAGGGGCGCCACAAGGCGCCCCGCGAAGTTCCGGCTTGTCAGAAAGGCTTACGCCTCAAGCCCTTCGGTCGAGGCAAAGAACATGGCCTGACTGACCGCCGAACGAACCTGTTCTTCGCTATAGGGCTTCGAGATCAGGAAGGCGGGTTCCGGGCGATCGCCGGTCAGCAGCCGTTCCGGGAAGGCGGTGATGAAGATCACCGGGATATCGCCCATATCGGCCAGCAATTCATTGACCGCGTCGATCCCCGAGGATCCGTCGGCCAGCTGGATATCGGCCAGGATCAGGTCGGGGCGCTGTTTGCCGGCCAGCTCGACCGCCGCGCTGTGGGTGCGTGCGATGCCGGTGACGCTGTGGCCCATCGCCTGAACGATGCCTTTCAGGTCCATCGCGATGATGGTCTCATCCTCGATCACCATGGCCTTGCCGCTGATCGCGTTGCTCATTTCGGTCATCGCGATGGTGACAAGTTCCTCGGCTTCGGTCTGGTCGATCTGCATGACGCGACCGATCTGGTCAAAGCGCAGCTCCTCGATCGTGCGCAGCAACAGGGCTTCGCGCGAATTCGGGGTCAGATTGCGCAGGTGATCCTGTGCACGCTGTTCGCGGGTGCTGAGTTCGCTGTCCTCGACCGGCTGACCCGAGCTTTGCCAGATGGCATGGAACGCCCGGAACAGGGCGATGCGGACATCGTCCTCGCCGTCAAGAATGGAACGGTCGGAAAGAATGGCTTCCAGAGTCGCGGCGGCGTAGTTGTCGCCGGCGGTCTGGCTGCCGGTCAGGGCACGTGCATAGCGACGCAGAAACGGAAGTTCGCGTCCGATCGCCTGTGCTAGATCTGCAGAAGACATGACAGTAGTCCTTGAATTTCGCATATTGCGCGGAACTTTGTCCTTCACCTACAGGTTAGGCAAGGTGCGCACAAGTTTTCCGAGGCTAACAAAAGTATGACCCCAAAGAGAGATAGCCAGCGAAGTGACGCGATTCAAAGGCAGATCGACGAAAACCTTCGCCGCGTGTACGAGCAGGACAAGCAGGAAGAAATTCCCGAACGCTTTCTCAGTTTGCTGGAAAAACTGCGAGAGCAGGAGTGATTCATGGCTGATGCCAACAAGCGGAACAGTGACCGCAATCCTGCTTCGGCGGGCGACCCGCGTGACGAACTGGTCACGCATCTGACGGCTCTTCGGGCCTTTGCCCTGTCCCTGACCCGCGAGGGTGCGGCGGCAGACGATCTGGTTCAGGATACCATCGTCAAGGCCTGGACGAACATGGACAAGTTTCAGGCAGGCACCAACCTGCGTGCATGGCTGTTCACCATCCTTCGCAACACCTTCTATTCCGCCCGTCGCAAGACCAAGCGCGAGGTCAGCGATACCGACGGCATCCACGCCGCGCGTCAGGCGACCCGCCCGGAACATGACGGCCGCCTTGCGCTGAAGGATTTTCGTGCGGCGTTCGAACAATTGCCCGATGAACAGCGCGAGGCGCTGATCCTTGTGGGCGCGTCGGGCTTTTCCTACGAAGAGGCTGCGGACATGACCGGCGTTGCCATCGGAACCGTCAAGTCGCGCGCCAATCGCGGGCGTCGCAAGCTGGCGGAACTGCTGCATATGGCCGAAGATGAAGAGCTGGACATGACGGATCAGGCAACCCTGGCGGTCATGGCGGCAAATCAACCCGTAAGGCGCTGACGCGCAGACGGAGACTTGGTGTGCTACGACGGCTGGGCGAACGTTTGGGTTTTACACGGCGGCTGGGCTTTCGTCTGGGGGCCCTGCTGTCCGTTGCCATTCTGCCGATCGGCCTGATCTCGCTGGTTCAGAACCTGCATCTGTCGCGCGAGGCGATGCGCGGCGCCGATATCGCGATCCTCGGGCGGACAGCCTCGGCCGCCGCGGGGGAACGCGCCCTGTTGCAAAGCGCGCTGGGATCGGCCGATGCGCTGGGGCCCGCGGTTCTCAGCGCGATGGACGATCCGGCGCAATGCGCCAGCCTGATGCGCAATTTCATCGAACGCAGCGCAACCTATGTCTATGCGGGCTTTGTGCCCCTGAGTGGTCTAAGCACCTGCAATTCCAACGAAAATGTCGGTGCCACCGCGGATATGCGGGACTCGTCGGCATTTCAGACATTCGTCGAGACGCCCGGAACGATGGTGCGGTCGATCGACCGTGGGGTGGTCAGCGGCCGTTCCGTCGTTCTGGTGATGCAGCCGCTTTATCGCGACCGGCAGCTTTTGGGCTATATCGGGCTATCGCTGACGCATGAGCTGTTGCGATCGACCCACGCGATCAATTTCGGGACCGATGGCGCACGCATCGTGACCTTCAACCATCACGGCGATCTGCTGACCTCGGACAGCGATCCCGAAGATCCGATGGCGGATCTGCCGCGCGATACCGAACTGGTCAGTCTGCTGTCGCGCACCGAAACCACCTTCCGCAGCCTGTCCAATGCCGGTGAGATGCGCGTCTTTACCGTTGTGCCGGTGGTGCCGGGTCTGGTCTATGCGCTTGGCAGCTGGTCGCCGACCATCGCCGGCATCGGCCTGTTCGAACTGTCCCGATTTGGCGCGATCCTGTTTCCCATCGCCCTGTGGCTGGTGTCGCTGGCGGTGGCCTATTTCGCGGTCTTTCGGCTGGTTCTGCGCCATATCGGTGAATTGCGCGGACAGATGCGCCGCTTTGCCATTGGCGACCGGACGGCCCCGCCACCGGTTCTGAAGGATGCGCCGACCGAAATCGCCGATGTCAGCCAGACCTTTCACAACATGGCCCGCATCCTGATCCGCGACGAAGAGGCGATGGAGGCGGCCGTTCAGGAAAAGACCGTGTTGCTGAAAGAGGTCCACCACAGGGTGAAGAACAACCTTCAGCTGATCGCCTCGATCATCAACATGCAAAGCCGCATGATCGACGATGACGATGCCAAGCAGGTCCTGCGTTCGGTTCAGGACCGGGTGGCCGCGCTGGCGACGATCTATCGCAATCTGTATCAGGCCGAACATCTTGACGCGGTCGAGGCCGGACGCCTGATCGAGGATATCATCAACCAGATGGCCCGCGCAGCACTTGGCGGTTCGGCCCCGATCCGCATCGACACGCGGCTTAGCCAGATGACCCTGCTGCCCGATCAGGCTGTGCCGCTGTCCCTGCTGGCGACCGAAGCGTTCACCAATGCGCTGAAATATGCGGGCAAGGGGCCGGATGATGCCGCGCCGTGGATCCGCATCACGCTGAAGGAAACCGAACCGGGGCAGGGGCTGCTGGAAATCGTCAACTCGGTCGGCAGTCGGGTCGATGCCTCGCAAGAGGGAACCGGATTGGGCAGCCAGCTGATCGATGCCTTCTCGATCCAGCTTGAGGGCGAGGTCGAACTGGGCGTTCAGGACAACATGTTCCATATGCGCCTGCCGTTCCGCATCCAGAAACCCACGGGCAGTTCGTCGAACATGCCGCGAAATGTGGTTTTGACGTCAGCCGCCCGCGACGGCGCGCGGCATTGAGCCAACATGAGGTTGCGTCCGCCCTGCGGTCGCCTATCTTGAATATATGTTGAAGCAAGGCACCTTCGATCTGAAGACCGGCGCGGGGCTTATCGCCTGTCCGCGCTGCGACGCGCTGCATGTCGAAGAGGAATTGCAGGACGGCGAAACCGCCCGCTGCATTCGTTGTGAAACCGTTCTGGCCAGCCCGCGTGGCGGTGCCTTCGTGCGGCTGATCGCACTGTCCTTCACCACGATGGTGCTGATGATGGGCGCGATCTTCTTTCCTTTTCTGGAAATTTCGCGGATGGGTTTCGGAAATGCGACCTCGCTGTTCGGCGTGGTTCTGGCTTTTGCCGACGGGGTTCTGCTGCCGCTGGTGCTGTTGATGCTGGTGGTGGTGGCGGGCCTTCCGGTGCTGCGGGCCTTCCTGATGGTCTATGTGCTGGTGCCGCTGGCGCAGGGCAGGGCGCCCTACAGCCATGCCGCGCGGGCGTTTCGCTGGTCTGAAACCCTGCGGCCCTGGTCCATGGCCGAGATTTTCATCATCGGCACCGCCGTCGCATTGGTAAAGGTCGCGGGCCTGGCCTCGGTCCATCTGGGCCCGGCCTTCTGGGCCTTTTGCGGGCTTATCCTTGTCAATGTCGCCTCGCGCAGCTTCATGTGCCAGACGACGATCTGGGATGCGATCGAGGATAGCGGCCTTGCCACCGACGGCCGCGAACTGGTCGATCCGAACGCACAGGCAAGCCGGACATGAGCGATCAGCCCCAGGAACACAGCGGTCCGGTGATGACCGCCCATCACGCGGGTCTGGTCGGCTGCCGCAGCTGCGGTCGCGTCTGGCCGCAGGCGCAGCCGCGCTGCGACCGCTGCGGCGAACATCTTGCGCCCCCGGACCGCCGCTGCCTGCAACGCGTCTGGGCGTGGTGGTGCGCCGGGCTGATCATGTATATCCCGGCCAATGTCTTTCCGATGATGCGCACGCAGACCCTTGCCGGGCTGCATGGCAGTTCCGAGGCGACCATCGTCGAGGGCGTGGTCGAGTTGATCCATTACGGCAATTACGACATCGCCGCGATCGTGTTCATCGCCTCGGTCGTGGTGCCGATGGCGAAATTCATCGCGATCGCGTGGCTAGCGCTTGCTGCCGGGCGTCCGGCCACTGCCGATCAGGCGCATACCCGGCTGAAGATCTACGAGGTCGTCGAATTCATCGGGCGTTGGTCGATGATCGACGTCTTTGTCGTGGCGATCCTGTCGGCGCTTGTGCAGCTGGGCTTTGTCGCCTCGATCCATCCGGGGCCGGCGGCGGTGTCCTTCGCGCTGTCGGTTGCCTTCACGATGCTGTCCGCGCAAAGCTTTGATCCAAGGCTGATCTGGCGCGGATTGCCCTTGCGACACAACAACGAGACCTGAAAACATCGGGTCAGGGACAGATATAACACATGACCGATAACAGCACTTCGCTCAAGCCTGCCAGCCCGGTACGCAAGACAGCGGCCCGCGCGGCGCGGGCCGGGGTGAATGTCGTCTGGCTGGTGCCGATCCTTGCGCTGGTCGTGACGCTTGGGGTGGCGTGGAATTCCTTCGCCGAGAGGGGCAAGGTGATCGAGGTCGAATTTGCCGACGCCACCGGCATTTCGCCGGGTGAAACCGCGCTGCGTTTTCGCGAGATCACCGTGGGTCAGGTCGAGGCCGTCCGTTTTACCAGCGATCTGTCGCGGGTCGTGGTCGAGATCCGGGTGGACAAGGATGTCGCCAAATATATCGACAGCGACGCGCAGTTCTGGATCGTCCGTCCGCAGGTCAGCGCGCAGGGCGTGACCCGTCTGGACACGGTGCTGACCGGCTCGTTCATCGAGGGGTACTGGGATGCCGAGGTCAAGGATGACGCGACGCAGTTTGCCGGGCTGGAACGCCCGCCACTGATCCGCGAGGACGCGAAAGGCAGCTGGGTCCGCCTGACCATGCAAGAGGCCGAGGGCATCAGCCCCGGCGCGCCGGTCATGTTCCACGGCGTTCAGGTCGGTCGGTTGGAAAACCTGCGCCTGTCGGATGAGGATGACGGCGTGGTCGTCGACGCCTTCATCGAGGCGCCGCATGATCAGCGCCTGACCACCGCGACCGTGTTCTGGGACACGTCGGGTTTTTCGGTCTCGCTGGGGGCGCGGGGCGTGTCGCTGAACGTCAACTCGCTGTCGTCGCTGTTGCAGGGGGGCGTGTCCTTTGACACCTTCGTGTCGGGTGGCGATCCGATCCAGCGTGGCCAGACCTTCGTTCTGCAACCCGATGAGGATACCGCCCGCGCCAATGTCTTTGTGAATGACCGTCAGGGTCAGTTGCAGCTGTCGATGACGCTGGACGGTGCGGTGCAGGGTCTGGAAAAGGGTGCCGAGGTTCTGTTCAAGGGCGTTCGCGTCGGCAATGTCTCGTCCCTGAAATCGGCCATCGATCCCGATGGCGACGGGGCCGAGGTCCGGCAGACCGTCACGCTGGACATCTCGCCCCTGAAACTGGGTCTGGATCTGGACGCCAGCCCCGATGAGGCGCTGGACTTCCTGCAGGAGCAGGTCGAAGCCGGGCTGCGCGCCCGCGTGACCAGCAGCGGCCTGTTCGGCACCACACTGATGGTCGAACTGGTCGATATCCCGGATGCCGAACCCGCCCGCATCGATACCGAGGCGACACCGCTTCCGCGGATCCCCAGCGTCGATGCCGAATTGTCCGATTTCAGCCAGACCGCCGAAGGGCTGCTGACGCGGGTGGGCAACCTGCCCATCGAAGAGGTGCTGAAATCCGCGACCGACATGATGGACAGCGTGACCGCGCTGGCCACATCGCAGGATACCCGCGCCATTCCGCAGGATCTGCGGGCCGCCATTGAGGATGCGCAGGTCACCCTGTCCGACATTCGCGGCATGGTCGGCGAATTCCGCGACAGCGGCGCGGCCGACAACGCCGGTGAGGCGCTTGGCACCGCCCGCGAGGTTGCCGACAAGCTGAACGCCGCGCTGGAAAACCTGCCGGCGATCATGCAGTCGATCCAGAAGGCCTCGACCTCGGTCGAGGATGTCGATTTCGCCTCGATCGGGGCGCAGATCGACGCGACCTTGCAGGATGTCCGCGACATCGTCAGCACGCCCGAGGCCGAGGCGCTGCCCGAAAAGGTCGCGACGCTGGTCGAGACGCTGAACAGCACCGCCGCCCAGATCGACACGCTTGCCAGCGAGATCCAGGCATCGGGCGCCGGTCAGAACCTGGGCCGGATGGTCGACGAGGCCACCTCGGCCTTCCGGTCGGTTCAGGATGCTGCCGCCGATGTGCCCGAAATGGTCGATCAGATCGATGCCGCCGCTGCCGAAGTCGAACAGTTCGATTTCGCCGCGATCAGCACCCAGGTCGAAGGTATCCTGGCCGATCTGCGCGCCATGCTGGGCAGTGAAGATGCCGAGCAGTTGCCGCGCAACCTGTCGAACACGCTGGAGGCGGCCTCGGGGCTGCTGAACGATCTGCGTGACGGCAATGCCGCCGGCAGCCTGAACAATGCGCTGGATTCGGCCAGCGTCGCCGCCGACGAGGTCGCGAAATCGGTGCAGCAATTGCCCGCGCTGATCCAGCGCCTGCAAGCCACCGCCGCGCGTGCCGATGCGGTCATGGCCGCCTATGGCGATCGGTCGGCCTTCAACAATGAAACGATCAACATGCTGCGCGAATTGCGGCGTGCGACCGAAAGCTTCGGGTCACTGGCCCGGATGATCGAACGCAATCCACGCGCCTTTATCTTGGGACGGTAAGATCATGAACACACGACTTCTGCTGGCGATGGGCTTTGCCGCACTGGGCCTTGCGGCCTGTTCCGACCCCGAGGCGACGGGCCGTTACCTGATCGATCCGCCCGCCACCGGCGCGCAGGTGCCCAATCGCATCGGCACCGCCGAGCTTCTGGATGTGTCGCTGCCGGAATATGCCGCCGACCAAGAGGTGATGTGGCAAAGCGCCGATGGTGCCGTCAGGTCGAACCCGGACAACCTGTGGGCCGACAGCCCGCAGCGCGGCTTTACCACGGCCCTCGCGCGCGAGATCTCGACCGTGTCGGGCGCGACCGTGATCGAAGAGCCCTGGCCCCTGGCGGAACCGCCGCAGCGCCGTGTTCAGGTGCGGGTGGAAAAGGCGCTGGCGCAATCGAACGGCGTCTATCGTCTGACGGGGCGGTATTTCGTTTCGGATGAAGGATCGGGCGGCGTGAACCACGCGCGCAGCTTTGACATTTCGGTGCCGCTTGCCAGCGATCAGCCCGCCGCCGTCGCGCCGGCGCTGTCGCAGGCGATCAGTCAACTGGCCCAACAGATCGCGACGCTGTCGGGACCGGGGCGCGCGATCACGACGCGCACCCCGGCCGATCCCTTTGCGCTGGACCCGATCTTCGGGTCATAAGCGTCTAGCCCGCTTTGACCTGCCGGGTCGCGATCCGGCGGGTCAGCCACGTGATGCGGCTGAACATCACGATATTGCCCAGCAGAACCAGCCCCAGACCGGCGACCGCGCCGGGCGTCCAGCGGAACCCCTCGAACAGGGTCGAAATCAGCAGCGCGACCACCGGAAAGATCACCGTGGCATAGCCCGCGCGCGCCGATCCGATCCGCGCGACCAGCATCAGATAGGTCGTGAACCCGATGACCGAGCCGATCACCGACAGGTAGACCAGCGCGGTCCAGTAGGTCAGCCCGGTGGGCATCACCATCGGCGTGCCGGTCAGCCCGATCACCCCCAGCAGCACCAGCGCCCCGATGCCCATGCCCCAGCTGTTGGCCACAACGGGCGAGATCCCCATCTGGCTGTTTCTGCGCGACGCCATGTTGCCAAGCGAAAAGATCATCGTTCCAAGGCCGGCCCAGCCGATGCCCTGCAAGGTCCGGGTGGCGTCCGTGCCCGAAAGCTCGGCCTGAAACAGCAGGAACAGTCCGGTGGCGCCGATCACTCCGGCCAGTACGACCCGCGCCGTGATCCTGTCGCCGAAAAGCAGGCGCGCATTGATCGCGTTGAAGATCGACGCCAGCGAAAACACCACCGACACCAGCCCCGAGGGGATCAGCGCCGAGGCATTGTAGATCGCGACGAAATTGAAGCTGAACAGGCACAGCGCCTGCACCAGAACAAAGCGCCAGCGATGGGGCAGGCGCATACGCCCGATGGCGGCCAGACCCGCCAGCATGACGATGCCCGCCAGCGCGAAACGCAGGAAGATCGACTGAATCAGGGGCACCTCGCCGATCTGGGCCGAGATGCCGATCCATGTGGTGCCCCAGATCAGGACGGTGGCGACAAAAAGAAAGATCGTGTTCATATCGGGCGGCATAGCCGGGATCGCGGCGAATGTTTTGCAGATTCTTGCGCTGAACTGCCCGTGCGGGCTTTTGCGGGGCAGGGGGCGGGGTTAGCTGTCATCTGATGAAGGACACGGTTCGGGGATATATGCGGGCTTCGCCCGTCGCACGCCAGATCGCACAGCTGGATCTGGGCGATGGCTGTGGCGTGGCGATCTGGGAGAACCAGGATGACGAACGCCATTACGACGCACCCCGCGACCACACGTTCAGCCTGTATCTGCAAGGCGGCACCGGTACGCAGCGTCTGGATGCGGGTGGGATCGCGGGGCGACCCGGTGCCATCTGCGTCATGCCCGAGGGCTGCGGCTCTGCCTGGCGCATCACCGCGCGGTTCCGTTTCGTGCATCTGTATCTGTCGGATGCGCGACTGCGGTCGGGCTTTGCCTGGATCCATGATTGCGACGCGCGACAGATCGACCTGCCCGAGGCGACCTTTGCCGAAAACCCGCGGATGGCCGGACCGCTGCGGGCGATGTCCGCCGCGGCGCTGGACGGTGACGCATTGCGGGGCGGCACGGCGGTATCCGATCTGATCCGCGGCCTGTCGCCACGGCGCGTCCCGCTGCGTGGCGGGATGGCGCCCTATCTGCTGCGCCGGGTCGATGAATGGATCGAGGCGCATCTGGATCAGACCATCCATCTTGCGGATCTGGCACTGCTGACCGACCTGTCGCCGTTCCATTTTCACCGCATGTTCCAGCACTCGCGCGGGATGGCGCCCCATGCCTGGGTGACGCATCGGCGGGTGATGCGGGCACAGACGCTGCTGGCGGGACATGCGCCGATCGCGGCGATCTCGGCGGCCTGCGGCTTTTCCAGCCAAAGCCACATGACCCGCGTCTTTCAGGCCCGCACCGGCATGACCCCGGCCCGGTATCGCCGCCTGTCGGTCTGACGGGCATGAAAAAAGGGGGTCAGCCCGTGGCCGACCCCCTTTCTATCCGTTTGCCTTTGGGCAGATCAGCTGTTGACGCTGTCCTTCAGGGCCTTGGCAACGGTGACCTTGACCTGCTTGTCAGCCGGCTTGGTCATCATTTCCTGGGTCTGCGGGTTGCGGACCTGACGCTCGGGGCGGGCGCGGCAAGCGATCTTGCCGATGCCGGGCAGGGTCACGGCGCCGCCATTTGCGACTTCGCGGGTCACAACGGCTGCAATCGCGTCCAGTGCCGCGGTTGCCGATTTCTTGTCCGAGCCCATTTCTTCGGCCAGCGTCGCCACCAGTTGCGTTTTGGTCATCGGTTTAGCGGAAGGCGTAGCCATGTCTTCTGTCTCCTCTTGCCCGGTTCATCGGGGGCCAATAATTAGCGCCTTTTGCGGCATATCGCCTGCTACACACGCTTTTGACGGGCAGATCAAGCCTTTTTCGCGAAACACGGGAAAACCAGCATTCCTTGGCCCGATCTGACGCGCGGTCACAGGAATGCGGTCTCGTTGAACGAGCGCAATTTGCGGGAATGGATGCGTTCCAACGGCATTTCCCGCAGTTTTTCCATCGCCCTGATCCCGATCAGCAGGTGGTTGGCGACCTGGGTGCGATAGAAATCGGTGGCCATGCCGGGCAGCTTCAACTCTCCGTGCAGGGGTTTGTCGCTGACGCATAGCAGGGTGCCATAGGGCACGCGGAACCGGAAACCGTTGGCGGCGATCGTCGCGCTTTCCATATCCAGCGCCACGGCCCGCGACAGCGACAGGCGGTGGACCGGCCCCGACTGGTCGCGCAGTTCCCAGTTGCGGTTGTCGATGGTGGCGACGGTGCCGGTCCGCATGATGCGCTTCAGCTCGTAACCTTCCAGACGCGTCACCTCGGCCACGGCCTCCTGCAGGGCCACCTGCACCTCGGCCAGGGCCGGGATCGGCACCCAGACCGGCAGGTCGTCATCCAGCACGTGATCTTCGCGCAGATAGGCATGGGCCAGCACGAAATCGCCAAGCGACTGGCTGTTGCGCAGCCCTGCGCAGTGGCCGACCATCAGCCAGGCATGGGGACGCAGCACGGCGATATGGTCGGTGGCGGTCTTGGCGTTCGACGGACCGACCCCGATATTGACCAGCGTGATCCCCTGACCGTGTTCGCGCTTCAGGTGATAGGTCGGCATCTGCGGCATCTTGGGCAGGGTCGTCAGCGGCGCATCGGCATCGGTGATTTCCTGATTTCCCGGTGCGACGAAGGCGGTATAGCCCGAGTCCGGGTCGGCAAGCACGCTGCGGGCGAAGGCCTCGAACTCATCGACATAGAACTGGTAGTTGGTGAACAGGACGAAGTTCTGGAAATGCTCGGCCGCGGTGGCGGTGTAATGCTGCAGGCGGGCCAGCGAATAGTCGATGCGCTGCGCGGTGAAGGCCGACAGATATTGCGTGCCATCGGGCTGTGGCCCGGCGACGCCGTTGACGATGTCATCATTCATCGTGTTCAGGTCCGGCACGTCGAAGACATCGCGCAGCGAAAAATCCAGAACGCCCTCCTGCGGCACCGCAAGATCGGGGCGGGTGGCAACGGCGAAATGCACGGGCATCGGCGTTTCCGACAGCCCGACCGTCACCGGCACACCATGATTGCGGATCAGCAGGGCGATCTGTTCTTCCAGATAGTTGCGGAACAGGTCGGGGCGGGTGATCGTCGCGGCATAGCTGCCCGGATCGGTCACATGGCCAAAGGACAGGCGCGAATCGACCTTGGTGTGACTGGCGACCGTCAGCCGCAATTCGGGATAGAATGCCCGGAACCGGGCCTTTGGCGTGCTGCCATCGGTCAGCGCCGAGAAGTTCCGCGTCAGGAAATCGGTGGCTTCCTGATATAGCTGGCACAGACGCTCGACCGCGCTGGCGGCATCGGTGAACTGTTCGCGCGGGCGCGCTTCGGGGGTTTCGACGGGCAGAAAACGGGAATCCATATCCATGCGGGAAAGTCCTTCTGATTGGTTCGACCCTGCCAGCAGGGCGCGGGAACGGCAAGCGTCTGGCGCCCGTTTGCCGCCGGCGTTACGTTGCCGTCATGGAAATGCTGATATTCGGTCATGGTTACACTGCGGGTTATCTGACCCCCCTGCTGCGGCAGGCGGGCTGGACGGTTACGGGAACGACGCGCGACGATCCCGCGCGGGTCCGCGCGGCGGGGGCGCAGCCGCTGATCTGGCCCGGCGATCAGGCAGGCGTCGTGGCGGCGATCCGGCGTGCGGATGCGGTCCTGATTTCGGCCGCGCCGGGGCCGGATGGCGATCCGGTTCTGGCGGAACTGGCTGATCGGATCGCCGCGTCGCGGCTGCGCTGGTTGGGCTATCTGTCGACCACCGGGGTCTATGGCGACCGCCAGGGCGGCTGGGTCGACGAGGACAGCGAGCTGGACGCCTCGACCGCGCGCGGGCAGGCCAGGATTGCCGCCGAGGCCGCGTGGCGTGATCTGGCCGCGCGACATGATCTGCCGCTGCATATCTTCCGTCTGGCGGGGATCTATGGGCCGGGCAGGGGGCCCTTTTCCAAGCTGCGCAACGGCACGGCGCGGCGGGTGATCAAACCTGGGCAGGTCTTTTCGCGCATTCATGTCGAAGACATCGCACAGGTGCTGATGGCCTCGATCGCGCGGCCGGATCCGGGGGCGGTCTATAACCTGTGCGACGACGATCCCGCGCCGCCGCAGGATATCATCGCCTGTGCGGCCGACATGCTGGGCATGCCCCCCCCGCCCGAGGTGACCTTTGACCAGGCCGATCTAAGCCCCATGGCGCGGTCCTTCTATGCCGACAGCAAGCGGGTTCGGAACGACCGGATCAAGCGCGATCTGGGCGTGAGGCTGACCTATCCCGATTTTCGCAGCGCATTGCAGGCGATCCTGAAGGCCGAGGCGGACGGATAGCGAAAAAGGGTCGCATGGACTTTGCGCCGGACCCGTGCAAGATCGCGGTCATGAAGACGGATTTCGATGTCGTGATCGCGGGCGGCGGGCTGAACGGCCCGACCTTGGCACTGGCTTTGGCGGGGGCCGGTTTGCGCGTGGCGGTGGTCGATCCGCGCCCCGCAGATGCACGCGCCGGGCAGGAATTCGACGGGCGTGCCTATGCGCTGGCGGTCGCCTCGCAGCGGTTGTTGCAGGCGCTGGGTCTGTGGGGCGATCTGGCTGCCAGCGCCCAGCCGATCGTTCAGGTCAAGGCATCCCAGGGCGACCCCGGCGAGGGTGCCGCGCCCTTCTTTCTGCATTTCGACAGCGCCGAGATCGAGGAAGGCCCCGTCGGCTACATGATGGAGGATCGTTTTCTGTATCGCGCCCTGCTGGCGGCGATGCAGGGGCGCGTCACCCATCTGTCGGGCCTGTCGGTCGCGGGGCAACGGGCGGGCGATGCCGCTGTCGCGGTTGATCTGTCCGATGGGACCTGCCTGTCCGCGCGGGTGCTGATCGGCGCCGATGGACGCGGATCGGGGGTTGCGACGCGGGCGGGTATCCAGCGGCAGGGATGGGATTACGGTCAGACCGCGCTGGTCGCCGCCATCGACCATGAACTGCCGCATCAGGGCATCGCGCATCAGTATTTCATGGCGACCGGGCCGCTGGCGATCCTGCCGCTGCCGGGCGGGCACCGCAGCAGTGTCGTCTGGTCCGAGACCCGCGACAACGCCACGGCCATCGCCGCGCTGCCGGATGCGGATTTCCTGAAGGTCCTGCAACCGCGCTTTGGCGATTACCTGGGCGCGATCTCGCTGGCCGGGCCGCGTTTTTCCTATCCGCTGAGCCTGTCCCTGGCGCGCGACTATGTGACACCGCGCGTGGCCTTGGTCGGCGATGCCGCGCATGGCGTGCATCCGATCGCGGGGCAGGGGCTGAACCTTGGTCTGCGCGATGTGGCGGCGCTGGCCGAAACCATCGTCGATGCAGCCCGCCGGGGCGAGGATATCGGCGCGATCAATGTGCTTGAACGCTATCAGGGCTGGCGGCGTTTCGATGCAACCAGCCTTGCCCTTGGCATGGATGCGGTTAATCGCATGTTCGGTCAGACCAACCCGCTGATCCGCGCCGCGCGCGGTCTGGGGATGCAGACGGTGACCGCGATCCCGTCGCTGCGGCGCGGGTTCATGCGTCAGGCCGCGGGCCTGTCGGTCGATCCGATGCCACGGCTGTTGCAGGGCCGGGCGCTGTAATCCGCGACCGGGTTGACCCGCGCCGTCCCGACTGACAGCTTCGCGCCCGTCACGCGATCTGGCAGGCCGCGCCGGCAGCGCTGATCTTTATCAATCGCCCGGACCGGAACGTGGCCCTTGTCGTCGCGTTGGCTGATCGTGTTCGCGACCGCCTTGCGGACATGATGCAGAACCCAGATTCAAAGGAGGAGAGACGTCATGAATGTCATGCACCCACAGAAGCAATTCGCGGGGCAAGACCTTTATCCGACCCGCCTGCCCGATGAAGAGCGGATCACCGAAAGGCAGGACCCCGTCCTGTGGTCGGACTGGACCGAAGACGCGCCGATCACCCGTGACGAGGCCGATCATTACAAGGACAAGGGCTATCTGGTGCGACGCGACCTGTTCAGCCCCGACGAAGTGACGAAGCTGATCGAGGCTTCGGCCGAGATCCGTGCCGATGCCTCGGCCATCCGGGCCGAGGATCTGGTGACCGAACCGGGCACGGATGCCGTCCGCACCATCTTTCGGCTGGATGACCACAGCGACGTGTTCGCCCGGCTGGCCCGCGATCACCGGCTGGCCGATACCGCGCGCTTCCTGCTGGGCGACGAGGTTTACCTGCACCAGAGCCGGTTGAACTATAAGCCGGGCTTCACCGGCAAAGAGTTCTATTGGCATTCCGATTTCGAAACCTGGCATGCCGAGGACGGGATGCCGCGGATGCGGGCGGTGTCGGCCTCGGTCCTGCTGACCGACAATTCGGCGCTGAACGGTCCCCTGATGCTGATCCCCGGTTCGCACCGTCGCTTTGTCGCATGTCAGGGCGAAACGCCGGACGACAACCACCAGTCCAGCCTGAAAAAGCAAGAGATAGGCGTGCCCTCGACCCGCATGCTGGAACGGCTGGCCTCTCAGGCGGGGCTGGATGCCGCGACCGGACCGGCGGGCACGGTGATCTTCTTTGAATGCAACACGCTGCATGCCTCTAACGGGAATGTAACGCCGTTCCCGCGCTCGAACGCGTTCTTTGTCTATAACGCGGTGTCGAATGCGGCGGTGGCGCCATTCGCGGCACCGAAGCCGCGTCCGGCCTATCTGGCCCATCGCGGCAAGGTCGAGCCGCTGGCCGTGCAGCGCGACCGTTTCGCCTGACGCGACCGTGACACGCCCCCGCCGCATCGGGCGGGGGCGTCCGTCACCAAATCACGCGGTCTTGGGGTCCAGCGTGATCGACCACAATTCCTGATCGGCGCGGTCCATCAGGCGCACGGTCATCTGGCCCGAGGCCCCTTCGATATCGACCATGCCGAAGAACTGCATCCCGGCCGAAGGCGGCAGGTTGGCCTGACCCGGTGCCGGGGCCTTCACGAATTTCACCTCGGGGCCGAAGGTCATGTCCATGTCGTTCGGACCGAAGGTCCCGGCATGCAGCGGGCCGGACACGAATTCCCAGAACGGTTCGAAGTCCTGGAAGCTGGCGCGGTCGGGGTGGTATTCATGCGCAGCGGTGTAATGCACATCGGCGGTCAGCCAGACGGTGTTCAGGATCTTTTCGTCGCGGATAAAGCGCAGCAGCTGCGCGAATTCCAGTTCGCGGCCCTTGGGTGCGCCGGGATCGCCATTGGCGATGGCTTCGACATATTTCTGATCCTCGGACACCTTGTCCCAGACATTGACGCCGATCGGCATGTCGCAGGCGATGACCTTCCACGTCGCATCCGAGGCTTTCAGCGCGGCTTTCAGCCAATCCAGCTGCGCCTTGCCCAGAACCTGCGACTGGGCGGTGACCTCATCCTCCATCCCTTCGCTGTTGGCGCCACGATAGCTGCGCAGATCAAGGAAGAAGATGTCCAGCAGCGGACCATAGGCGATCTTGCGGTAAACACGGCCGGGTTCGGCGGGCGTATAGCTGATCGGGGTCATTTCATGGAAGGCGCGCTGGGCGCGGGCGGTCAGCAGGGCGACGGATTTTTCGGTATAGCGGTCATCGCCGGTCAGGTCCTTGCCGGGCGACCAGTTGTTGACGACTTCGTGGTCGTCCCACTGAAACAGCGTCGGCACCATGGCCGACATGGCCTGCGCGTGCTGATCCATCTGGTTGTATTTCCAGCGGCCGCGGAATTCGTCCAGCGTCTCGGCGACCTTGCGGACCTCATCGGTCAGCACCGTGTTGCGCCAGATGCCGCCCTCGATCTCGACCTCGTCCTGCATCGGGCCGTCGGCATAGATGGTGTCGCCGGAATGGATGAAGAAATCGGGCTGATGCGCGGCCATGGTGGCGTAGGTGCGCATGCCCTCGTCATCGATGCCCCAGCCCTGACCGGCGGTATCGCCCGACCAGACGAACCGGATGTCGCGGCGGGTGGTCGGCGCGGTGCGGAACTGGCCGATGACCGGTTCGCTGCTGGCATTGCTGTCGGACAGGTCGGTGGCGGTCATGCGGTAGAAGACGGTCTGATCGCCCGCGATCCCCTGAAGCATCGCCTTGACGGCATAATCGCTTTCGGGAAGCGCGTTCAGCGCGGCGACCTGACGTGCATTCTGAAAGCTTTCATTGGTGGCGACTTCCAGCGCGATCCGCGCGGGGCGGTCGGCGCGGGTCCAGACCATGCCGCCCTGCGCGGTGATGTCGCCCGATTGCACGCCATGGGTAAAGACCGGGCGGCTGCCGGCGCGGCTGATGGCGGGCATCGCCAGCAGCGAGCCGGTGGCAAGGCCGGACATCAGAAGGCTGCGGCGGGACATGCGGGATGCGCGGAAGGACATGTTTCTGGCTCCTGTTGGCGGGATGCGCGCAGGGTTAGTCCGGCTGCATGACGGTTAAGTGTCGGAAGTGCAGTGATTTTGTGACCATTGGCCCAGCAGCTGCGCCGCCTGAGACAGATCGGCGACAAGCTGCGCCCGCGCGGTTTCCGCGGTCGGACCATCCTGCCGCAGGATCAGGCTGGGATGCCATGTAATCAGCACCGGCCCGCCATCCAGCGCGGTTTCGACCCGACCGCGCCGCGGTGTCAGCGGATCGCGGTTGCCGGTCAGGGCATGGGCAGCGGTTGCGCCAAGCGCCACCGTCAGGCCGGGTCGCAGCATCTGTCGTTCCAGATCCAGCCACCAGCGGCAATGCCGCACCTCGCCCGCTGTCGGGGTCTGATGCAGGCGTCGTTTGCCACGCGGGGTGAATTTGAAATGCTTGACCGCATTGGTCAGCCAGCTGCGGTCGGCATCGATCCCGGCTTCGGCCATGGCCCGGTGCAGCAATTGCCCTGCGGGACCGACAAAGGGCCTGCCCTGCAGATCCTCATGGTCGCCGGGGGCCTCGCCCACGATCATCAGCCCTGCGGCGGGATCGCCGCGACCAAAGACGGTCTGGGTGGCCGCGTGGCACAGATCGCATCGGGTGCAGCGCGCGGCCTGATCGCGGGCCTGATGCAGCGTCACGGGCGGGCCGTCATCGGGCACCTGCCGCAGCCGCGCCGTAACCCGCGCCGCCCGGCTGGGCGCGGTCGAGGCACCCGCCTGCGCCATGGCCTGCACGCGCCGGGGCGCATCGGCCAGCATATCGGGGATCAGCCGCGTTTCCGGCAGGTTCTTCCAGTATTTCACCGGCATTTCGGATCGCATCGCACCGATCTTGATGCGCGCGGGATTGAAGATATTGGCAAAATAGGTGGCCCACAGATCGTGGCTTGCATCCTGCGGCAGGTCGGGGCGCGGTGCGGGCGGGTCATAGGCGATTGGCCCGCCGTCAAAGCGGGCGATCCCCTCGGGCGTGGCGATCAGCCAGTTCATGTCTGCGAAACGCTTGGCAAAGAACGGGGTGCCGGCTTCCAGAATCGGATGCTCGGGCTCGAACCACGCACCAAAGCTGCGTCGCGCCCCGCCGCCCGGCAATTCGTGGAACCGCACAAAGGCGTGCATCTTGTGAATGTCGCGCCGCACCGATTTCGCCATGCGCGACAGCCGGTCGATCATCGCATCGGCGGGATTGTCCAGAAACCCGCGTTCGATCTGCGCGCGGATCAGCGCGGCATAAAGCAGGGCAAAGCGTTCGGGGTCGGAATGGCTGACGACCTGCCGCGCAAGGTCCAGAAATTCCCTGGTGGCGCGGACGGGCCGGTCGCCTGCGGGGGGCAAGGGGTCGGCGCCGAACAGATCCGGCGCATCGCCCGGTTGCGCCCAGGTGACATCTTCGGGGCGGATCCCGGCGCTGGCCAGTTGCCGCGCGGCGTCGCGCCAGGCCTGAAACCGTTGAAACCGGGGCAGGTCGATCCGGATCACGAAAACAGGTCCAGCTGTTCCGGCGGCGGGGCAAATCGCGCGCGCAGCCCGTCGCTGTCGGTCAATGCGCCGGGATGCCAGTCGGGCAGGGTCACGAAGGGCCGGGCCTTGGACATGATCGCCCCCATGCGCAGCAGATCGCCATAGCGCACCGCACCGTTCCGCCGCGCCGCAAGGATCCGGCCCACCGTCTTGGTGCCAAAGCCCGGCACGCGCAGCAGCATGTCGCGGCTGGCCCGCGCCACATCGACCGGAAATGCCGCGCGATTGGCCAGCGCCCAGGCCAGTTTCGGATCGATCGCCAGATCCAGGTTGCCCGAAGGATGCGCGGCGCCGATCTCATCGGCCTCGAACCCGTAAAAGCGCATCAGCCAATCGGCCTGATACAGACGATGTTCCCGCATCAGCGGCGGCTTGATCAGCGGCAGCGCGGCCGAGGCATCGGGAATGGGCGAAAAGGCCGAGTAATAGACCCGCTTCAACCGATAACCCGTGTAAAGATTGGCGGAGGTGGTCAGGATCTGCCGATCGGTGGTCTGATCCGCGCCCACGATCATCTGCGTCGATTGCCCCGCGGGCGCGAAGCGCGGCGGGCGCTTGCCGGTGAAGGATCTTTCCTTCGCGGCTTCGCGACCCAGACGCACATCGGCCATGGCCGCGCGGATTGTTTCGGGCCGTTTTTCGGGCGCAAGGCGGCGGATACTGGCATCCTGCGGCAATTCGATATTCACCGACAGGCGGTCGGCATAAAGCCCGGCTTCGGCCACAAGGTCGGGGGCGGAATCGGGGATGGTCTTCAGGTGGATATAGCCCTTGAACCCGTGATCCACCCGCAGCATCCGCGCGATGCGGACCATGTCGCCCATGGTCTGATCGGGGCTGCGGATGATGCCCGAGGACAGGAACAACCCCTCGATCATGTTGCGGCGATAGAATTCAAGCGTCAGCTTTACCACTTCGTCCGGCGAGAACCGCGCGCGTTCGACATTGCTGCTGACCCGGTTGATGCAATAGGCGCAGTCATAGATGCAGAAATTGGTCATCAGGATCTTCAGCAGGCTGATGCAGCGTCCGTCGGGCGTATAGGCGTGACAGATCCCGCTGCCCCCCGCCGAGCCGATGCCCCCGGACCGCGAATCGCGCCGCGTCGTGCCGCTGCTGGCGCAAGAGGCATCGTATTTCGCCGCGTCCGACAGGATTGCCAGTTTCTGCTGAATCGATTTCATCGCCATGCGCGCAGTATGCGTTCCTTGTTTGTTCCTTTCAATATGATCTATGTTGTCAGGAACCATAACGAACCCGCGAGCGTTCGCGCCCATTGCCATCCGTCAGACGTGATGTGCAGATGGAATTGAAACGGATATGATCGGGGTCATGAACATTCGCTCTCTCGCCCTTGCGCCCGCCCTTGTCCTTGGCCTTGCCTTTCCGGCGCTGGCCGAGAAAATCCCGCTGGGAGAAATCTCGCGCTATCTCAACAGCCTGAAGACCGTCTCATCGGAATTCACCCAAGTGAACGCCGATGGCAGCATCTCGACCGGGACGGTCTATATCCGCCGTCCGGGCCGTGTCCGGTTCGAGTATAACAACGACAAGACGCTGATGGTCGCCTCGGGCGGGACGGTGACGGTGGTGGACCCGAAATCGAATGGCGGGCCGCAGAAATACCCGCTGTCGAAAACACCGCTGTCGATCATTCTGGCGGCAAATGTCGATCTGGGCCGCGCCAATATGGTCACCGGCCACAGCGAGGCCAAGAATTCGACCGTGGTAACGGCGCAGGACCCCGAACATCCCGAATACGGCAATATCCAGATGGTCTTTACCAGCCCGACCGAGCTGCGTCAGTGGGTGGTCACCGACGATAGCGGGCAGAAGACGACCGTGATCCTTGGCGAGATGCGCAAAGGCGCGTCCATCGCGGATTCGAAATTCGTGATCCGCTGACCCTGGATTTCCCCCCCACGGATTGGGGCCGCGCAGCCGGACGGGCTGTGCGGCCCTTTTTCGTCGCGATGGCCCGACCCATGCATTCCGACCTGCCCAGCCATGCGATGCGGGGGCTTTCTGTGCGCCGTCGGCTCTGCTAGCGATTCTTCATTATCTGCAATGGGGGGAAGGTCATGGATTTACGCGCGGTTCTGATGGGGGTGACCTTCGCGATCATGTGGGCCTCGGCCTTTACCACCACGCGCATGATCGTGACCGAGATGCCGCCCCTTCTGGCCCTTGCCGCGCGTTTCGCGATTTCCGGCGCCATCGGTATCGGGCTTGCGCTGGCCCTGGGCGAAAGCTGGCGCCGGCTGACGCGGGCGCAATGGCGGGCGGTGGTCATTCTGGGCCTGTGTCAGAACGCCCTGTATCTGGGCCTGAACTGGGTCGCGATGCAGTGGATCGAGGCCGGGCTGGCCTCGATCATCGCGGCGACGATGCCCTTGATGGTGGCCCTGCTGGGCTGGATCGTGCTTGGCGAAAGACTGCGGCCCATGGGGGTCGGCGGGCTGTTTCTGGGCCTGATCGGGGTGGCGATCATCATGGGGTCGCGCCTGCAAGGCGGCAGTGACCCGGTGGGCATCGCGATGGGCTTTGTCGCGGCGCTGGCACTGGCCGTGGCGACGCTGACGGTGCGCGGGGCCAGCGGCGGGGGGAACGTGATGATGGTCGTCGGCCTGCAGATGCTGGTTGGTGCGGTGTCGCTGGCCATCATCGGCCCGATCTTCGAGGATTGGCACCTGACCCCCGGCCCACGCCTGTTCTGGGCCTTTGGCTATACCGTGCTGGTGCCCGGACTGGCCGCGACCTGGATCTGGTTTCTGCTGGTCGGGCGTATCGGTGCGGTCAAGGCGGCGACCTTCCATTTCCTCAGCCCGTTCTTCGGCGTGACCATCGCCGCGCTGCTGCTGGGCGAGGAACTGGGCATCGGGGATGCCATCGGCGTCGGCATCATCATGCTGGGCATCCTTGCGGTGCAGTTGGCCCGGCAGCCCGCCCCGACCCCGGTCAGGCGCCCGCCCCCGGCGTGACGGACTGCACCCGCCACGCCTCGGGGCGCAGCGATTGCAGCAGGAAATCCATGAAGCAGCGGACCTTGGGCGTCAGCACATTCGACCGCGGATAGATCAGCCACAGGACCGAGGCGTCGTCCAGCCGCCAGTCGGGCAGCAGGTGGATCAGCCGCCCCGCGCGGATTTCATGTGCCACGCTCCAATGCGAATTGATCGAGATCCCGGCCCCGGCCAGCGTCGCGATCCGCTGCGAGGTGCCGTCATCCAGGATCGTCCGGCAAACCATGCTGCGCGGATCCAGGGTAAAGCGCTGCCCCGTCGCATCGACCAGATCGCGGGCCGCCGTGGTGGCCCATGACAGAAAATCATGCCCGCCCAGTTCCTGCGGCACCGATGGCGTGCCGCGCCGGTCCAGATAATCGGGCGACGCGCAAAGGATCCGCGTATCGTCGCCCAGCTTGCGCCCGCGCAGACTGCTGTCCTGCAACGGACCGTTGCGCAGGGCCAGGTCAAAGCTGCCTTCGATCAGGTCGAACCGGGTATCGGACAGCCGCAGGTCCAGCGTGATATCCGGATACAATTCGTGGAACTGCGGCAGCAGCGGCATGATATGCAGCTGTGCGAAACTGCTGGGCGCGGTGAACCGCAGCGTGCCGGATGGCTGCTGGGCGTTCAGGCCAAGCGCCGCGCGCGCGGCCTCGGACTGGGCCAGGATGTCGCGGGCATAGGGCAGAAAGGCCGCACCGTCCTGCGACAGCGACACCTTGCGCGTGGTGCGGTGCAGCAGCTCGGCCCCCAGCTCATGTTCCAGCTTGGCCAGACGCGCGCTGGCCATGGCCGGGGCCAGCCCAAGACTGCGCCCCGCGGCAGAAATATTCAGCCGCTCGGCCGCAATGACAAACAGGCGCAGGGCTTCGATATCCACGGGATTATCCTGAAATTCGGAAAACTGAACTCTGATATGCGGCGTTACCCCACGTTTTTAAAGCGCTATCTTCCGATGCAAGCGATTTGGCAGAAGGATGATCGACATGAGGGCACTTGGCTATGAGCGCACGGGCGCAGCGGGCGAGGTTCTGGTTCAGCAGGATATCGACCGACCCGAAATCGGGCCCCGCGATCTTCTGGTGGCGGTCAAGGGCATCTCGGTCAACCCGGTCGATGTGAAGCTGCGCGCGAACCGTGACCCGCAGGGCTTTGGCACATTGGGTTTCGATGCCGCCGGTGTCGTGGTCCAGGCCGGCGCCGAGGTGACCGGCTATCGCACCGGGGACGAGGTGTTCTATGCCGGTGATGTGACGCGCGCGGGCTCGAACGCCGAATTTCAGGCCGTGGATGAACGGATCGTGGGCCGCAAACCCGCCTCGATGGACTTTACCGAGGCCGCCGGCATGCCGCTGACCACGATCACCGCATGGGAAATGCTGTTCGACAGCTTCCGCCTGACCGAGGGGGACGGCACGGGGCAGTCGCTGCTGGTGATCGGCGGGGCGGGCGGGGTCGGTTCGATCCTGATCCAGTTGGCCAAAAGGCTGACCGGGCTGACCGTGATCGCCACGGCGTCGCGGCCCGAAACCCAGGACTGGGTGCGCAAGATGGGCGCCGATCACGTGATCGATCACCGTCAGGATCTGGTGGCGCAGATGCGCGACCTGAACATCGCACCGCAATATGTCGCAAGCCTGACCGGCACCGAACAGCACTGGCCCGCGATCATCGAACTGATCGCCCCGCGCGGTCATGTGGCGCTGATCGACGATCCGGCGTCGCTGAACATCCTGCCCGCCAAGCCCAAGGCGCTTAGCGTCTCGTGGGAATTCATGTTCGCGCGCCCGATGTTCGGTGCTGACATGCTGGCGCAGCGTGATCTGCTGAACCGGTTGTCGGCGATGCTGGACGCGGGCGATCTGCAATCCACCGTGACCCGGCGCGCCGACAGCCTGACCCTTCAGACCCTGGCCGCCGCCCATGAATTGCAGGAAAGCGGTCGCGTGATCGGCAAGCAGGTGCTGCCCGGTCTTTCGGCCTAAGGCCGCGCGTCAGGCCGCGACCGGGGTAAAGATCGCCGTGGCGGGATCGACGCGATAGCGGTGCAGATGATCCTGCGCGTTTCGGGCCAGATCGACGATCGCGTCCAGAATGGCGTCGATCTCGGCCTCGGGCGCGGCCCAGCACAGGTTCAGGCGCACGAAACCGGGCTTTTCGATCTCGTGACCGTTCAGAATGGCCTGGCGCATACGCTGTGACTCGGTCGCCCCGATGCCCAGCAGCCGATGCACATAGGGCCCGGCGCAGGCGCAGCCCCCTCGCGCCTGCACGCCATGCAGATCGGACAACATCCGCGTCGCCAGCTGCTGATGAATGAAGCCGCCGCGCCCGTCACCGATGCGAAACGACAGGATCGGCAACCGCGCGGCGCTGCCTTGCCCCAACAGGCAAAGCCCGGACACCTCGCACAACCTGTCGGCCTTGCACAGCCAGCGCCGATGGATCGCGTCGATCGCGGCCTGCCCGACATGGTCCTTCAGCGCAAAGACCATGGCCGCGCGAATGTCGCCCAGAACATTCGGCGTACCGCCCTCCTCGCGCGCTTCGATCGTATCCGCATAATCATGCGCCCGGTCGTTCACGAAACGCACCGTGCCGCCGCCCGGCAGGGTCGGACGCCGCGCCACCACCGCGTCGCGTCGCAGCACCATCACACCGCTGGCCCCCGGACCACCGATGAATTTATGCGGCGAGGCGACGACCGCATCCATCCCAAGTCCCATGTCGATCGGCAGATAGGGCGCCCCCCCGGCAAAATCCCAGACCACCGTCGCGTTCGCACGCTTCATCACCCCGGTGACGGCGGCCACATCGGTCAGAACGCCGGTCACGTTCGAGGCCGCCGAAAACGCCCCCAGAACCGGCTCGTCCGTTGTCAGTTCCCGCGCCAGAATATCCAGATCGGGCCCGCCCGCAGGCCCTTCTGGGATCTCGACCACGCGGGCGCCGGATTCCCGCCATGGCAGAATGTTCGAGTGATGCTCATAGGGTCCGATCAGCACTGTCCAGCCCGGCCCGACCCCGAACAGATGCACCAGCCGGTTCAGCCCCGCCGTCGCCCCGGCCCCGGTGAACACGACCGCATGGTCGCCCGTGCCGCCCACACAGCGCAGGATCTCGGCCCGTGCCGCCCGCCGCAGGCGCGTCATCACACCGCCGCAATGGCTGGCCTCGGTATGGCTGTTGGCATACCAGGGCAGAATTTCGTCCATGATGCTGGCCTCGACCTGTCGCAGCGCCCGCCCCGAGGCCACGTAATCGGCATAGATCATCCGCCGCGGCCCGAATGGCCCCTCGATCACCGCATCGCGCCCGATCAGCCCGTCATGGATGCTTCCCACATCCCCCAATCCCGCGCGAAACCTGTCAAAGAAATCCATCATGCCACTCCTGATCTCGACGCAAGGTGACACAGGTATAGCGAGGTTTTGATTTCTTCTTTGTCAAAATACCCCTATCCTGCGGGTCAAATGAACGAACAGACGCATCAGATCGACGAAATCGACCACCGGATCCTTGCGGCTCTGCAACAGGATGGCACCCTGTCGCAACGCGCCTTGGCCGAACGGGTGAACCTGTCCCAGAACGCCTGCTGGCGACGGCTTCAGAAACTGACGCAGGCGGGGATCCTCAAAGGCAATCGCGCGGTGATCGACGCGGATCGGGCGGGCCTGCATCTGACGGTGTTCGTGATGATCCGCACCCGGCACCACGACGATGCCTGGGCCCGGCATTTTCGCGCCCGCGTCGACTCCATCCCCGAGATCACCGAACTGCACCGCATCGGGGGCGAATGGGACTATATGGCGAAACTGGTGACGACCTCGATGGCGGGCTATGACCGCTGCTACAAGGCTTTGATCGCAGATATGGATCTGGAACGCGTGACGGGCGTTTTCTCGATGGAAACGATCTTCGAGGCCCGGCCTCTGCGCCTGCCGCGTTGATTTTCACGAAATGTTCGCCATCTTGGACCCATGCGCGCCGATCAGATACTGCATCCGACCGACCACGGCCTGTATTGCCCGCCCGGTGATTTTCATATCGACCCGATCCGCCCGGTTCCCCGTGCGCTGATTACGCATGGCCATGGCGATCATGCCCGCGCGGGACACGGCGCGGTCCTGGCCACGCGCGAAACGCTGGACATCATGGCGATCCGCTATGGCGAGGATTTCACCGCGTTCCGGCAGGTCGCCGACGGGTGCATCCGGATCGGCGATACGCAGGTCAGCTTTCACCCGGCGGGACATATCCTTGGTTCGGCCCAGATCCTTGTTCAGCCCGATCACGGACCCAGGATCGTCGTATCGGGCGATTACTGCCGTCGCGCCAATCCGGTCTGCGCGCCGTTTCAGCCGGTGCCCTGCGACATCTTCGTGACCGAGGCGACCTTCGGCCTGCCGGTCTTTCGTCATCCCGATCCGGTCGATGAAATGGCCCGCCTGCTGGCCAGCATGGCCGAATTTCCCGACCGTCCACATCTGATCGGCGCCTATGCGCTTGGCAAGGCGCAACGTCTGATCGCCTTGGCCCGGCAGGCCGGGATCGACGCGCCCATTGCCATCCACGGTGCCCTGCAGCGCCTGTCGGATTATCACATCGGGCAGGGTGTCGATCTGGGCCCGCTGGTCCCCGCGACGGCCGATGACGTGCCATCGGGGCTGGTCATCGCCCCGCCCTCGGCCTTTGCCAGCCCATGGGTGCAGCGGTTCCGCGACCCGGTGATCGGCTTTGCGTCGGGATGGATGCAGGTCCGGGCACGCGCCCGTCAACGCGGTGTCGAACTGCCCCTGATCGTCAGCGACCATGTCGACTGGCCACAGGTCACCGACACGATCCGCGAATTGTCGCCCGAACAGGTCTGGATCACCCACGGAACCGAGGACGGGCTGATGCGCTGGTGCGAGCTGAACGGCTTTGCCGCCCGCCCCCTGCGCCTGGTCGGCTATGAGGATGAACCGGAATGAAGGCGTTTTCGCATCTTCTGGAACGGTTGGCCTTCACCCCGGCCCGCAATGCCAAGCTGCGGCTGCTGCGCCATTATCTGGAAACGACCCCGGACCCGGATCGCGGTTATGCCCTGGCAGCGCTGACCGGAGATCTGAAACTGCGAGCGGTCACGCCCAGCCTGCTGCGCGGCTTGATGGCGGAACGGATCGACGAACAGCTTTTCGCCCTGTCCTATGATTTCGTCGGCGATCTGGCGGAAACCATTGCGCTGCTGTGGCAGGGCGATAGCGATCAAGAGGTGCCCCTGCGCGATGCGGTCGACCTGCTGTCCAACACCGGCAAGGCGGCCCTGCCCGCCGCCATTGCCGACATGCTGGACCGCCTGCCGCCCGCGCAGCGGCTGGCCTTCCTGAAGCTGGCAACCGGCAATATGCGCGTCGGCCTGTCCGCCCGCATGGCCCGGATCGCGCTGGCAGATATGGGCCAGCCGGATGTCGCCGATATCGAGGAGATCTGGCACGGCCTGACCCCGCCCTATCAACCGCTGTTCGACTGGATCGCGGGCGGTGAACGCCCCGCCCATGCCGCGCTTGCGCCGTTTCGTCCGGTGATGCTGTCCACGCCGGTCGATCTGGAACAGCTGCGCGCCTTCGATCCGGCGGATTACATGGCCGAATGGAAATGGGACGGTATCCGCGTTCAGGCGGTGAATGACGGTGGCACCCGCAGGCTGTATTCCCGCACCGGCGAGGATATCGGCGCGGCCTTTCCCGATATTCTGGATGCGCTGAATTTCAATGGTGCCGCGGATGGTGAATTGCTGGTCCGGCGCGGGACCGAGGTCGCATCCTTCGGCGATCTGCAAAAGCGGCTGAACCGCAAGACCGTCGGCAAGACGATGCTGGACAGCCACCCGGCCGCGCTGCGCCTGTATGATCTGATGATCTGGCAGGACCGGGATCTGCGTGACCTGCCCCTGTCGGAACGTCGCGCCATCCTTGAGGAAGCCAATTTCGGCAGCGACCGGATTGATGTCTCGCCCCTGCTGACCTTCACGACCTGGGACGATCTGGCGGCGCTGCGGGCCACGCCGCCCAGCATCGTGATCGAGGGGGTGATGCTGAAACGCCGCGACAGCCTGTATCTGGGCGGGCGTCCGCGCGGGCCGTGGTTCAAATGGAAACGCGATCCGATGCTGGTGGATGCGGTGATGCTGTATGCGCAGCGCGGGCGTGGCAAGCGATCCGGTTTCTACAGCGATTTCACCTTTGGTCTGTGGGATGGCGATCAGCTGGTGCCGGTCGGCAAGGCCTATTTCGGCTTTACCGACGAGGAACTGCGCCAGCTTGACCGTTTCGTGCGGACGAACACGACGGATCGCTTTGGCCCGGTTCGGGCCGTTGCCCCCAAACTGGTGCTGGAGGTCGCGTTCGAGGGGCTGAACGAATCCAGTCGCCACAAATCCGGCATCGCGATGCGTTTTCCCCGGATCAGCCGCATCCGCTGGGACAAGCCCGCCGCCGAGGCCGATCACCTGACCACATTGCACGGGATGCTGCCGTGACGCTGCCGACCGCGTTTCAGGACTGGTTCGCCCGGCAGGGCTGGCAGCCGCATCCGCATCAGATCGCGCTGCTGAAGGCGCAGGGCGACAGCCTGCTGATCGCCCCGACGGGCGGTGGCAAGACGCTGGCCGGGTTCCTGCCCAGCCTTGTCGATCTGCGCGATCCGCCGGGCGGGCTGCACACGCTTTATGTGTCGCCGTTGAAGGCGCTGACGGCGGATATCGCGCGCAATCTGGCGCGGCCCGTGGCCGATCTTGGGCTGGATCTGCGGATCGAGGATCGCACCGGCGACACCCGACCCGGCCAGCGCGCGCGACAGCGTGTGGACCCGCCCGATATCCTGCTGACGACGCCGGAATCGCTGGCCCTGATGCTGTCCTATGAACAGGCGCCGCGCATCTTTGGCAGCCTGCGCCGCGTGGTTCTGGACGAATTGCACGCGCTGGCCGAAAGCAAGCGCGGCGATCAGCTGATGCTGTGTCTTGCGCGGTTAAGGTCCTTGGCGCCGGGGGTGCAGGTGACGGGCCTGTCGGCAACAGTCGAGGATCCTGGCGCATTGGCGCGGTTCATGGGCGGTGCGGATATCATCCATGCCGATCCCGGCCCCGATCCCGATATCGCGATGCTGGCAACGACGCAGTCCGCGCCCTGGGCGGGCGGTGGCGGTCACTATGCCATCCCCGAGGTACTGGACCAGATCCGGCAGGCGCGGACCACCATCGTCTTCATCAACACCCGCGCCCAGGCCGAGCTGTTCTTTCAGGCGCTCTGGGCGGCGAATGACGAAAACCTGCCGATCGGGCTGCATCACGGCAGCCTGTCGCGCGAGGCCCGCCAGAAGGTCGAAACCGCCATGGCCGCGGGGCAGTTGCGCGCCGTGGTGGCGACCGGCAGCCTTGATCTGGGGATCGACTGGGGGGCGGTCGACCTGGTCATTCAGATCGGGGCCCCAAAAAATGTCAAACGACTGGTGCAGCGTATCGGCCGCGCCAATCACCGCTACAACGCGCCGTCATGCGCGCGGATCGTGCCCGCCAACCGCTTTGAGGTGATCGAATGCGTCGCCGCGTTGCAGGCGGTGCGGGAACGCGATCTGGATGGCGACCCGCGTGGCCCCGGTCCGCTGGACGTGCTGTGTCAGCATATCCTGCTGACCGCCTGCGCCGGTCCGTTCGATGCCGATGACCTGTTTCGCGAATTGCGCGAGGCCGGCCCCTATCGCGATCTGACCCGCGCGGATTTCGATGCCTGCCTGGATTTCGCGGCGACCGGCGGCTACGCGCTGCGGGCCTATGATCGCTGGCAGCGGCTGATGCAGCGGGACGGGCTGTGGCGTCTGCGCGATCCGCGTGCGGCCCGCGATCTGCGAATGAATATCGGCACCATCGTCGAGGCCGAGATGCTGAAGGTGCGGATGCGCGGTCGCGGCGGTGCGCCCCTGGGCGAGGTCGAGGAAAGCTTTGCCGCGACCCTGCAACCCGGTGACACCTTCCTGATCGGCGGGCAGACGGTGCGCTATGAAGGGCTGCGCGAACTGGTGGTCGAGGTGACGAAACAGCCCACCAAACAGCCCCGGATCGCGGTGTTTTCGGGCCTGAAGCTGGCGACATCGACGCAGCTGTCGCATCGGGTGCAGGCGCTGATCGGCGATCCGTCGCAACATGCCCTGCTGCCTGGTGAAACCCGCGACTGGCTTTCCTTGCAGGCGCGGGTCAGCGCCCTGCCGCGCGATGGCGTCCTGCTCAGCGAAAGCTTTCCGCATCAGGGCCGCTGGCATCTCGCGCTGTATGGGTTTGCCGGGCGAAATGCGCTGCAAACGCTTGGGCTTTTGATGACACGGGTGATGGAACAGGCGGGGCTTGGGCCCTTGGGGTTTCTGTCGACCGATTACGCGCTGCTGATCTGGTCGATGGACCCGGTGCGCGACCCCGCGGCGCTGTTGAACCGCGATGCGCTGCGCGAGGGCCTGGGCGACTGGCTGGCCGGGAATGCGGTCATGAAGCGCAGCTTTCGCACCATCGCCACCATTGCCGGCCTGATTCAGCGCAACCTGCCCGGCCAGCGCAAGACCGGTCGGCAGGCAACCTTTTCCAGCGATATCCTGTACGATACCCTGCGCCGCTATGATCCCGATCACCTGCTGTTGCGGATCACCGCCAGCGAGGCGCGGCGCGGATTGGTGGATTTCGACCGGATCGAGGACATGCTGCGCCATTCGCCCCATCACGATCACCGAATGCTGGATCGCGTCAGTCCGCTTGCGGCGCCGTTGCTGCTTGAGGTGGGGCGCGTGCCGATCGCGGGGCAGGGGCGTGAACGGCTGGCCGAAGAAGAGGCCGCCGCCCTGATGGCCGAGGCCGGCCTGACATGAGCGGGTATGAGTTCGACTTTGACGGCCAGCGCCTTCAGGCCCGCGCATCCGGCGCGCTGTACTGGCCTGCGCGCCGCTGGCTGGTCGTGGCCGATCTGCATCTGGGAAAATCCGAACGCATGGCCCGGCGCGGGGGCGCCCTATTACCCCCCTACGAGGTGCAGGCGACGCTGGATCGCCTGCAATCCGAGATCGCGGCGACCGATCCGGCCTGCGTGATCAGCCTGGGCGATGGGTTCGATGACGATCTGGCGCTGACCGCGCTGCCCGACGCGCTGTGCGCGCAGTTGCACGACATGGCGCGGGGGCGGGTCTGGCACTGGATCACCGGCAATCACGATCCGGTCCCATTGCGGGTCGGCAGGCTGCCGGGGTCGGGGCTTGCCGAACTGCGCGATGGCCTGCTGTTTCGCCACGAGGCCGGGCAGGGGCCGGATGTGTCGGGTCATTATCATCCCTGTATCCGGCTTGCCGGACAGCGGCGCCGTGCCTTTCTGATCGGGCGGGATCACCTGATACTGCCCGCCTTCGGGGCCTATACCGGCGGGCTGATCGCGGATGATCCGGCGTTGACGCGGCTGATCCCGACGGGGTTGGCGGTTGCCTGCGGCGATCGCGCCATCCCGCTGCCGCTGCCTGTTTCGGGGGCGGTGCGGGGGCGCCGGGCATAGGCGCATGAAAAAGGCCGGCGCATCGCTGCGACCGGCCCTTCGTGACATGTGTCAGGGATCAGAAGTTGAAGTTGATACCCATCTTGACGTTCTGATGCTTCGGCGTGGCCACCGTCACGGCAGAGCTGTTCGTCGCGCTGTCGGTGAAGGTCACATCCTCGCGGCCGAAATCGCGATACTGGTATTCGGCAAAGATCGACATGCGGTCGTTGACCTGACGTTCGACCCCAAGTCCCAGCACGTAACCCTGCGCGGTATAGCCTTCGGTGGCCGACCCATCGCTGCCCGACAGCTTGTAGTCGAAATCACCATGGGTCACACCGGCTGCGCCGTAGATCATGGTCTGCGGGTTCACCAGATAGCCGGCCTTGAAGACCAGCGAGGCGATGTAGTTGACCGAGGATTCGACATTGCCGTCGGAGGTGGACCCATCGGCAAAGCCGAGGGTGAAATCCTCATCGGCATCGACGCTGCCGCCCTCGATGGCCAGCTCGGGGCCATAGACCCACTGGCTGCGCTGCCAGCGATACCCGGCATGCAGATCGACGGTGGGGCCCGAAATCTCGACATTGGTCAGGTCGGTGCGGCGGAAGGCGCGTTCGCCACCCTCGAAGAAGTCCAGTCCGACCTCATCATCGGCGCCGAAGGAATATCCCAGCGAAACACCGCCATAGGCGCCGCCCCAGGTGCCGACGGGGGCGGGTTCGACCGGTGCGATCGGGGTCGTGTCAACCGGCGCAACATACCCGCCGGCCTGTGCTGCGACCGGCAGAAGGGCCGCTGCAAGAACGACTGCGGGGATTGTGCACGATTTGAAACGCATTTTATTGCTTCCCTACTGAACCAAGACGGGCCGACGGAATCGACACGAAAACCAGATACAGCATAGCACGGGGAAAGGTTGATCGCAGGTTAATCGCGTCGATGTCATCGCGTTTTCCGGGCCACAGACGCAAGAAAGCCACAGCGCACAGGCCGGGCGCGGGGGAAAGCCCGCGCCCGGCGGGGATTACAGCACCGCCTCAAGCAGGCTGCGGATATTGGCGGCGGTCAGTTCGACCGGGTTGCCGCCGCAACTGGGATCCTTCAGCGCGCCCTCGATCAGCTTGTCCATGTCGGGGTCGGTCACGCCAAGCGCGGACATCCGTTTCGGGATGCCGAGGCTGTCGTTGAACCCGTCGACGAAGTCGCGGAAACCGTCGAAACCGCCCTCGATCCCCAGATAGGGCGCCGCGCGGTCAAAGCGGTCGCGGATCACCGGGGCGTTCAGGGCCAGAACGGCGGGCATGCAGACCGCGTTGGTGGTGCCATGATGGGTGTGGTGGATCGCCCCGATCGGGTGGCTGAGGGCGTGGATCGCACCCAGCCCCTTCTGGAAGGCGACCGCCCCCATCATCGCGGCCGACATCATCTGGGCGCGGGCGTCGATATCGCCGCCATCGTGATAGGCGCGGGGCAGGTTCTCGATCACCAGGCGCATTCCTTCCAGCGCGATGCCCTGACTCATCGGGTGGTAATGCGGGCTGGAAAATGCCTCGACGCAATGGGCAAAGGCGTCCAGCCCGGTGCCCGCCGTGATGGCGCGGGGCATGCCCACGGTCAGTTCCGGGTCGCAGATCACCACCGAGGGCAGCACCCTGGGATGGAAGATGATCTTCTTTTCGTGGCTTTGCGAATTGGTGATGACCGAGGCGCGGCCGACCTCGGACCCGGTGCCCGCGGTGGTCGGCACGGCGACGATGGGCGCGATCGCGTCGCTGTCGGCGCGGGTCCACCAATCGCCGATATCCTCGAAATCCCACAGTGGGCGGGTCTGGCCGGCCATGAAGGCGACCATCTTGCCCAGATCCAGCCCGGAGCCGCCGCCAAAGGCGATCACCCCGTCATGGCCGCCCTGCCTGTAGGCCTGAACCCCGGCCGCCAGATTGACTTCGGTCGGGTTGGGATCGACCTCGGCAAAGATCGCGCGGCCAAGGCCCGCGGCCTCCATCACATCCAGCGTCGATTGGGTGACCGGCAGCGCGGCCAGCCCGCGATCGGTCACCAGAAGCGGTTTGCGGATCCCGGCCTGCGCGCAGGCCTGCGCCAGTTCGGCGATACGGCCGGGTCCGAATTTGATCGCGGTCGGATAGGACCAGTTGCCAACTAACGTCATCAGCTTGCCTTCTTCAGGTGATAGGATTTGGGCCGGGTCAGGTTGTGATAGCCGATCAGCGACAGCCCGCCGCCGCGACCTGTGTTCTTGCAGCCGGTCCAGCACAGCGAGGGATCAAGGTAATCCGCGCGGTTCATGAAGACGGTGCCGGTGTCCAGCCGGTCGCCCAGGGCGATGGCGCGGTCGATATCGCGGGTCCACAGGCTGACCGTCAGGCCGAACTGGCTGTCATTCATCAGCGCCACGGCCTGATCGTCATCCCTGACCGGCATGATGCCGACGACGGGGCCAAAGCTTTCGTCGCGCATCACCCGCATGTCGTGGCTGACGTTGGTCAGGATCTGCGGTGTCAGATAGGCCGCGCCGTCATCCTCGGGGAAGGCCGGGATATGGGCAACGGCCCCGTCGGCGACGGCTTCGTCGATCTGGGCGCGGACCTCGGCGGCAAAGCGGGTATTGGCCATCGGGCCGATGGTGGTGTCGGGGTCCAGCGGATTGCCCAGCTTGTAGCCGCGCACCAGCTCGATCGCCTTGGCAAGAAAGTCGTCGAACAGGCTTTCATGGACATAGATCCGTTCGATCCCGCAGCAGCACTGGCCGGAATTGAACATCGCCCCGTCGATCAGCGTGGCAACGGCGGCGTCCAGATCGGCGTCCTCCATGACATAGCCGGGGTCCTTGCCGCCCAGTTCGGTGCCGACGCCGGTGAAGGTGCCCGCCGCCGCCTGTTCCATCGCGGCGCCGCCCGCGACTGAGCCGGTGAAGTTCACGAAATCAAAGCTGTTGGCCGCGATCAGATCGGCGGTGGTGTCGTGGTCCAGAAACATGTTCTGGAACAGATCGGCAGGCAGGCCCGCCGACAGAAACGCATCGGCCATCCGCTCGCCGACAATAAGGGTCTGCGTGGCATGTTTCAGGATCACCGCATTGCCGGCGATCAGCGCGGGTGCAACGGTGTTGATCGCGGTCATGTAGGGATAGTTCCAGGGCGCGACGACGAAGACCACGCCATGCGGAACCCGGCGGATAAAGCGGCGAAACCCGGCATCGTCGCCGACCTCGATCGGGGCCAGACCTTCCTGCGCCAGTTCGGCCATCTTGCTGGCGCGTTCCTCGAACCCGCCGAATTCGCCGCCATAGCGGACCGGGCGGCCCATCATATGCGCCAGCTCGGGCACGATCTGATCGTTCAGCGCCCCGACCGCCGCGACCCCTGCCAGCACCAGATCGATGCGGTCCTGCAACGGCCGCGCGGCCCAGTCGGCCTGCGCCTTGCGGGCGGCCCTGATGCGGTCGCGGGCGGCATCGAAATCGACGGTCTCTCGGGTGGCGTAAACCGACCCGTCGATGGGCGATATACAGCGCAATGCGGTCATGCCTGTTCCAGTCCTCTTGCGATTTCGTAGTCGGTGACCACGCGGTTGAATTCCTCGATCTCCCATTCCGCGGCGCGGGCGTAATGGGCAATGGTGTCTGCGCCGAAGGCCTGTGCCAGCATGTCCGATCCGATCAGCGCCTCGCGTGCCTCGCGCAGGCTGTGGGGGACGTGCTGGCAGGCATCATCGGCATAGGCGTCTCCTGCGAAGGGCTTGGGCAGGGGCAGTTCCTCGCGGATGCCGCGCAGCCCCGCGGCCAGCATGGCGGCGCTGGCCAGATAGGGGTTCATGTCGGCGCCCGGCAGGCGGCACTCGATGCGGATCGCCTTGGTTCCCGCGCCGCACAGGCGAAAGGCCGCGGTGCGGTTGTCGACCGACCAGACGATGCGGGTCGGCGCAAACGTGCCTTTGGCAAAGCGTTTGTAGCTGTTGATATAGGGCGCCAGAAAATAGGTGTATTCCGCCGCATAGGCGACCAGACCCGCGATGTAGTGATCCATCAGGACCGATTTGCCCAAGGGCCGGTCCGCGTCGAAGAAGGCGTTCTGTCCATCCTGCCACAGCGATTGGTGCACATGGCTGGCACTGCCGACGCGATCCTTGTGCCATTTCGGCAGAAAGCTGGCCGCCAGCCCGTGCTGATGGGCGATTTCCTTGACGCCATGCTTGGCCAGCGTGTGGTGATCCGCCGTCGCCAATGCGTCGGCATAGGTCATGTTCAGCTCTTCCTGACCGGCCTCGGCTTCGCCTTTCGAGCCTTCGATCGGCAGCCCCATCGCCCGCAGGTGATTGCGGATCGGGCGCATGACATATTCTTCCTTGCTGGTCTGGAAGATGTTGTAATCCTCGTTGTAGGTCGAGATCGGCTGAAGCCTGAAACCGCCGCGCGCGATGTCGTCATGCGTGCCTTGGAACAGAAAGAATTCCAGTTCGGTCGCGGTGATCGGTTGCAGGCCCATCCCCTGCGCCTGCGCGATCTGATCCTTCAGCATCTGGCGCGGGGCAAAGGGCACCGGCGCGTGGCTGTGATGATCCAGCACATCGCACAGGCACATCGCGGTGCCGGGCAGCCAGGGCACGATCCGCAGCGTCGTCAGATCGGGTTTCAGGGCGTAATCGCCATAGCCGCTGTGCCACGAGGTCGAGGCATAGCCGTCGGGCGTCGCCATCGCCAGATCGGTGGCCAGAAGATAGTTGCAGCAATGGGTTTCGTCGCCCGCCATCTGCAGAAAGGCTTCGGCGTGGAATCTTTTGCCCATCAGGCGGCCCTGCATGTCGATCAGGCAGGTCAGCACGGTGTCGATCGCGCCGGACTGGATCCGGGTCTTGAGGTCGTCAAACGATATGGTCATGTCTGTTCTCGGGACGGATGCGCGTGTCGCGGATGGCCCGCCCCGACAGCCGGGACGGGCCGGGGCGCCTTAGCTGTAGCGATAGGGACGACCGGCCTTTTTCATGTCGTCATTGTATTTGCGCAGGATCTCGACGACCTTGGCCTTGACCGGGCTTTCGGCGGCGATTTCCTCCCAGAAGGTCAGGGCGGCATCCTCGACCTGCTGCCATTCGGCGTCGGGGATGGTGGTCAGCTTCATCTTGTCGCCATTCACGCGCAACGATGCCTCGCCGCCCCAGTACCACCACTGGCGATAGTAATGCGACTGGTCGCAGCAGACCCGGAACAGCGTCTGCAGATCCTCGGGCAGTTCGTTCCAGCGATCCATATTGGCAAAGAACGACCCGGCCCACGCGCCCGAGATGTTGTTGGTCAGGAAGTAATTGGTCACATCCGCCCAGCCGACGGTGTAATCCTCGGTGATGCCCGACCAGGCGATCCCGTCCAGTTCGCCGGTCTGAACGGCAACCTCGATATCTTCCCATGGCAGGGTCACGGGCACGACGCCGAACTGGCTCATGAAGCGGCCGGCTGTCGGGAAGGTGAAGACGCGTTTGCCCTTCAGGTCCTCCAGACTGTTGATCGGGTCCTTGGTTGCGAAATGGCAGGGGTCCCATGCACCGGCGCTGATATGCTTGACGCCGACGGCGGAATATTCCTCGTCCCAGATTTCGTTCAGGCCGTATTGGTTGAACAGCACCGGCACATCCAGCGAATAGCGCGAGGCGAAGGGGAAATAGCCGCCGAACACCGTCACATCGGTCGGCGAGGCCATGGAATCGTCATCCGACTGCACGGCGTCGATGGTGCCGCGCTGCAGGGCGCGGAACAGTTCGCCCGTGGGGACCAGCTGATCGGCGTAATACAGTTCGATATTCATGCGGTCGCCCGCGATCGTGTTGAACATCTTGATCGCCGGGTCCAGCACATGTTCGGCCAGGGCGGCGCCGGCATAGGTCTGCATCCGCCATGTGATCTTGCCTTGGGCAAGGGCGGGCGTGGCCAGCGGCGCGGCGGCCGCGCCGACGGCGGCGGTGGACAGAAACTTGCGTCTTGTCGTCTTCATGTCGTCGATCTCCTGTTGGTGGGTTCCATTCTTCAGGACTGCGCCTTGCGGCGTTCTTGTTGTTCAGTTTCCGTAGACCAGTTGCGGCAGCCACAGCGCGATCTGCGGAAAGGCCATGATGATGGCCAGCGCGATCACCATCACGCCGACGAAAGGCACGATCGAGGCATAGATGTCGCGCAGCCGGATTTCCGGCGGGGCCATGGCGCGCATCAGGAACAGGTTATAGCCGAAGGGCGGCGTCATATAGGCGATCTGGGTGGTGATCGTGTAAAGGACGCCATACCAGATCAGGTCAAAGCCAAGGCTGCCGACCAGCGGCACGTAAAGCGGCGCGACGATGACCAGCATCGCGGTATCGTCCAGAAACGTGCCCATGACGATGAAGCTTAGCTGCATCAGGATCAGGATCACCCAGGGGCTCAGACCCAGCTGTTCGGTGAACAGGCTCTCGATCGCGCGGACCGCGCCCAGCCCGTCGAAGACCGCGCCAAAGCCAAGCGCGGCAAGGATGATCCACATGAACATGCAGGAAATCGCCAGCGTCTGTTTGACACAGCGATGCAGCAGCGCCCAGGTCATCCGCCGTTTCAGCACCGAGGCCGCCAGCGCCGCCAGAGCCCCGATGGCCGAGCTTTCGACAAGCGAGGTCCAGCCCCGCACGAAGGGCACCATCATCACCGCGAAGATGATCAGCGGCAGCGCGCCCGCGCCCAGCAGGCGGATCTTTTCGGCGCGGGTGACATCGCCCGCATCCTCGGCCACGGGACCCAGCGCGGGGTTCAGGCGGCAGCGGATCCAGATATACAGGATGAACAGCGCCGCCATCATCAGGCCCGGCACCACCCCCGCCAGCCACAGCTGACCGACCGGCTGCCGCGCGATCATCGCGTAAAGCACCAGCACGACCGAGGGGGGCACCAGGATGCCAAGGCTGGACCCGGCCTGAATGACGCCCGTCACCATGATCTTGTCATAGCCGCGCCGCAGCAGTTCCGGCAGCGCGATGGTCGCGCCGATCGCCATGCCCGCGACGCTGAGCCCGTTCATCGCCGAGATCAGCACCATCAGCCCGATCGTGCCCATCGCCAGCCCGCCGCTGACATTGCCGAACCAGACATGGAACATGCGGTAAAGATCGTCGGCCAGCCGGCTTTCCGACAGCACATAGCCCATGAAGATGAACATCGGCAGGGTCAGCAGCGGATACCATTTCATCAGCTTCATCGCCGCCGAGAACGGAATGTCCGGCCCGCCCGTGCCCCACAGCGCCAGCGCGGCGATGGCGGCGATGGCCCCGATCGCGCCGAAGACGCGCTGTCCGGTGAACAGCATCAGCATCATCGAGCTGAACATGAAGATCGCGATATGTTCCTGGCTCATTTATCCGCCTCAAGCGTTTTGTCGCCGCCCAGCAGCAGAATATCCTTGGCCAGTTCCGACAGGGCCTGCAGCAGCATCAGGAAGATCCCGAGGATCATGACCGCCTTGATGGGCCAGATGACCGGCTTCCATGCGGTGGGGGAATTTTCCAGCCGGCCGATTTCCTCGGCCCCGGTCACCAGACCCGCAAAGAACCGCAGCGGCTGATCGCCCCAATAGCCAAGCGAATAGGCCGTCGATCCCAGCGCGCCATACAGAAGCACGCCCAGATAGAAGATCAGGAACATCACGGTGACGCAATCGACCGCCGCCTTCCGCCGCGCCGACCAGTCGCCATAGAACAGGTCCATCCGCACATTGGCGCCGGTCAGGATCGCATAGGGCCCGCCCAGCATGAAATAGCCGACCATCAGGAACTGCGCCATTTCCAGCGTCCAGATCGACGGCAGGAAGAACGCCTTGGAAACCGAGGACCACAGCAGCACCCCGATCATCGCGAACAGGCCATACATGGTGACAAGGCCGATCAGCTTGCTGATCCGGTCGATGGCATTGGCATAGGCGCGCAACAGCCTCATATGCCGCCCCCCGTGCGGGTCGCCTGCAGGATGGTATCGGCCAGATGCGCGGCCATGTCCCTCGCGCCGCCCGCGTTATCGATCAGGTCGTTGCGGATCTCGATCATCGTGGTCGGCAGGCCCCGGTTTTCGGCATGGCGCACGATGCTGTAGGTCACGCCGTCCTTCGCGCTGTAGGGGGCGTTCAGCTCGGCCCGGAAACGGCCCTTGGCCCGTTCGACCCGCAACGCGGCCTGGCTAAGCGCGGCCCGATCGCGAAACAGAAAGCCAAGCTGGGTGTCGCGCGGCTGACCGTGATAGACTGCGGTAAAACTGTGGATGGTGACAATGCTGACCGGCCCGCCCACACGCTGCATCTGCAGGTCGATCAGCTGTGTCGCGGCATGATGAAACGGATCGTGGATCAGCATGCAGCGGCCCGCGATGTCGGTTTCGGACAGGTCGCGGTTGCCGGGTATGTCGAACACCTCGCTGCGTGGCGGGATGCAATCGGCCGCGGTCGGCGGGCGGTTGCAATCGTAAAGCAGCCGCGACACCCCGCAGGACAACAGCGGCGCATCCAGGATGCGCGACATCTCGGCGGCGACAGTCTCGGCCCCGATATCCCAGGCGGCATGGGACAGGCGGGCCGCATCATCCAGCCCCATGTCGCCGAAATCCTCGGGGATGACATGCGCGGCATGTTCACAGATCAGGACAATCGGCGCGGCACCGTTCGTCTTGCGAAACCATATCGGGGACCATTGCTGATTCACCACATGCACCTCGGACCTGAATTTTGTAGAGGCTGCTACACATCCGCTTTCTGTGTCAATTATATTATGTAGCAGAAGCTACAATCTGCTATACGATGTAGCATACTGAACTAAGGTAGCGAGACATGCTGGTCAGAGATCTTGTGGAAAAACACCGGGCCGAGTTCACCACCGCCGAGCGCAGGCTGATTCCGTTCCTGAAAGACGACTCGCTGGTGATCGAGCTGCAATCCATCACCAAACTGGCCGAAGCGGCCGAGGTATCGACCCCGACGGTGATCAGACTGGCCCGAAAACTGGGCTTTGACGGCTTCCCCGCGCTACAGGGCGCGATCCGGGCCGAACTTGCCGAACGGATCAAGCAGCCTCTGGCCAAGCTAGAGGCACCGATGGCCGAAAGCGGGGCCGATCACCTGATCAACCGCTTTGCCGAAAAGGTCGTGCAGAATCTTGGCCAGACGATCGGGCAGCTGAACCTTGCCGATTTCGCCGCCGCCGCGACATTGCTCAGCAGTTTCGACAGGCCCGTCTATCTGATCGGCGGTCGCATCACCCAGCCCGTCGCCGCCTATTTCGCCAATCAGCTGGCGAATGTACGCCCGCGCGTCACCTTGATGAGTTCCTCGCGCAGCGCATGGCCGCAGACGGTCATGGACCTGGACGATCGCACGGTGCTGATCATCTTCGACATCCGCCGCTATGAAAAGAAGATGGAGCGGTTGGCCGAATTCGCCGTCTCGCAGGGGGTGCAGATCATCTTGCTGACCGATCAATGGGGTTCGCCCATCGAAAAGATCGCCCATCACTGTTTTCGCGCCATGGTCGAGGCCCCGTCCAGCTGGGATTCGACCCTGGCCCTGAACTTCCTGGTCGAGACCTTCGTGGCGCAGGTCCAGCGCGAAGCCGCCGATGCCAGCGCCGAACGCATCCGGCGCATGGAACACGTGATCGGCGCGACCGAAATATTCTGACAACGCGGTCTTGGACGAGGTCGAACGCGATTGTGCGGCCTTCGGGGGGAATGTGACACGTTGAACCGACCCCCATTTCAACCGAAAATCTGGGCATGCGATCCGCCCACGGGAGAGCGTCTCCGCCGCTTGCCATCTCCTCGCGAATGACCGCGCGGCCGGATTCGGGGATCGTGCGAAAGCCACGGCGGGCGAGCTCGGTGATCAGGCTGGTCTTGCCCGCACCAGGGCCGCCCGTCACGACAAAGAAATGGTCGCTCATGGGCCACCCTCGGATTTGACAGGGGAAAGCGCTGCGAAGCTATCGACACGCTAGGAGCGGCGATCAAGGCAGCATGGATTTTCGTAGAGAAAACAGCACCCGTCTGCGTGGCAGAGGCAAATCCTCTGACGAAAAAGGCAGAACTATCTGGTGCTTTTCAAAAGATCTTTGGTGGAGCCAAGGGGAGTCGAACCCCTGACCTCTTGCATGCCATGCAAGCGCTCTACCAACTGAGCTATGGCCCCACGGTCCAGCAGAAACTGTCGTTCTTGCTGTAGAGGGGCGTATAAGTTTGTGCGCCGTCAGGTGCAAGTCAAAAAATGCGGTTTCATTGGAAATTCGGGCGAAGGCATTCCGTGGCGCGGAGTCGGTCTGGGTGGTTCGCCCTTGGGTCAGCGAACTGCCAGGGGAATCGTGAGCCTGGCTGTCGGGGCGATGACCGCGACCTCATATCGGCGTCGGTTCGCTTGTCGCGGGGCGCGGCGCTGCTACAACTATTGCGCAAGACGCCAACAGCAGGGGAGATCGGGATGACACATCTGTGGGTGCGGGCCGAAAGTCGTTCGAACGAGGAACGTGTGGGCATCACCCCTGAAGGTGTGGCCAAGCTTCGGGCTGCGGGGATGAGGGTGACGGTCGAGGACAGCCCGCGCCGCGTGATCTCGACCGAGGATTACGCGCGCGCCGGCGCCGATATCGCGGTCGAGGGCACCTGGCCTGCTGCGCCCGACGATGCGATCATCTTCGGGCTGAAGGAATTGCCGCAGGATGGAACGCCGCTGCATCATCGCCACATCATGTTCGGGCATGCGTTCAAGGGGCAGCCGGATGGTCAGGTGTTGCTGCGCCGGTTCCGCGAAGGTGGCGGGGCGCTGTATGATCTTGAGTATCTGCTGGACGCGGACGGAAGAAGGCTGGCAGCCTTTGGCTATTGGGCCGGGTTTGCCGGGGCGGCGGTGTCGCTGAAATGCTGGGCTGCGCAGCAGCGTGGCGAAATCTGCCCGCCGGTGCAGGCCTATGCCGATCAGCATCGTCTGACCGAGGATCTGCGCGCCCGGCTGGACGCGACCAACCTGACACGCCCGCGCGCGATCGTGGTGGGTGCGAAGGGGCGCGTGGGCCGTGGTGCTGCGGATCTGTTGTCGCAGCTGGGCGTGGCGGTGACCCGTTGGGACATGGCGGAAACCGCGCATGGAGGTCCGTTCCCCGAGATCCTCGCGCATGACATCTTCATCAATGCCATCCTGGCGCAGCCGGGGGCGCCGGTCTTTGTTCCGGCCGAGGCGGTCGGTCCGGGGCGTGCCTTGCGCGTGATCGGTGATGTGGCCTGTGATCCGACCAGCGCGTTTTCCCCGATCAAGGTTTACGACCGCTGTACGACCTGGGATGCGCCTGCGCTGCGCGTCGCCGAGGCGCCGCTGCTGGACGTAATGGCGATCGACAACCTGCCCTCGATGCTGCCGCGCGAATCGTCGCTGGATTATGCGGCGCAATTGCTGCCCGTGCTGGCGCAGTTGGACCGTATCGAGGCCGGGCCTTGGGGCGGTGCACGGGCGATCTTTGACCGCCACGTGTCGGGGCGGTGACCGGGGTTCCGGGGAACGGACAGGCGACAGGCGGCGTTCGGCCATCAGGCCGCAACCACCGGAGAGACATCATGTATCGTTCAGCATTCATGGCGCTGGCCATCCTGACCGCAGGGGGCGCCGCCGCGCAGGGGTTCAACCAGGCGCCGCCGAACGCGCCGGACCAGACACCTGCCTTCGACGGGCAGACCCGCGCGCCGGTGCTGTCCGACACGCCCTTGTCACGGCAAGTCATCGCGGATGGCCTGGACCACCCCTGGGGCATGGCACAGATGCCGGACGGGGCGTGGCTGGTCACCGAAAAGCCCGGGCGGTTGCGCATCATTGCCGCCGACGGATCCTTGGGCGAGCCGATTGCCGGCCTGCCGAAAGTCGATGCGCGTGGTCAGGGCGGGCTTCTGGACGTCGCGATCGCGAATGATTTTGCCGAGACACGTCGTGTCTGGGTCAGCTTTGCCCAGCCGCGCGAGGGTGGCAAGACCGCCACTGCCGTTGCAACCGGGATCCTGTCGGCGGATGGGCGGCAATTGCAAGAGATGAACGTCATCTGGCAACAGCAGCCGGCATGGAAGTCGACAAAGCATTATGGATCGAGGTTGGTTCTTGATGGCGAGGGCGGTCTGTTCGTGACGACCGGCGAACGGTCCGATCCCGAACCGCGCGTCTATGCGCAGAATGTGCGTGCGACCTTGGGCAAGGTGGTACGGATCGACCCGATCAGCGGGGCCGCGATGGGCGATCCGGGCGTGGCCGAAGCCCTGCCCGAGATCTGGTCCTGGGGACATCGGAACATCCAGGGTGCGGCGCTTGGCCCGCAGGGCGAACTGTGGACGATCGAGCATGGTCCGAAGGGCGGGGATGAGCTGAACCGCCCGCAGGCAGGGCGCAATTACGGCTGGCCCCGCGTGACCTATGGCGTTGAATACAGCGGACAGCCGGTGGGTGAGGGCGTCACCCAATTGGAAGGGACCGAGCAGCCGGTCTATTACTGGGACCCGGTGATCGCGCCCGGCGGCATGGCCTTCTATGAGGGAGAGATGTTTTCCGATTGGCAGGGCGATCTGCTGATCGGGGGGCTGAGGGCCGGGGCCGTCGTGCGCCTGCAGATGCAGGATGGGCGCGTCACGGGTGAGGCGCGGCATGTTCAGGGGATCGGCCGTGTGCGCGATGTCGCGGTTGCGGATGACGGCGCGATCATGGTGCTGACCGATGCGGCGAATGGGGCGCTGATCCGGCTGACACCTTCGAAGTAGGGGAAGGGGGGCGGAACGGGCAGGGCCCGTTCCGGTCGCTGCCGCTGGGCCGGGCGCGCCTTCGGCGCGGTCAGACGGGTTTTTGCAGGTCGTCTTCAGCCTCTTCGGGTGAAATGCCAAGCGCATCCATCCCCGCCTCGAGCAGATCGGCCAGGCGGGGTTCGCCCATCAGATAGTCTTCGGTCGGGGTCGTCTGTTCCGTACGGGCCGTGGCGATGGCCTCGGACAGATCTGCGGCATCGAAGCTGTCGCGGCCTATCCACATCACGGCGACAAGGCTGGCCTGTTCGTCCTCGTTGAGACCGGCGATGAAATCATGCAGCTCGGTTCGGGTGCCATGCTGTCGGCGTTCGCCCTGATGCGCCCAGGCGTTGACGCCGCTGTCATATTCACGGGCGCGGATGATCACATGGGCGATCTTGTCGGCGGTGATGTTCAGCATGGCGGCCCCCCTGATCCGGATGGCGAAATTCTGGACCCGTTGCCCGGCCCGGTCAATCCTTGCGGCCGAACAGGCGTTCGATGTCGGACAGGCGCAGCTTGACCCATGTCGGGCGGCCGTGATTGCACTGACCGGATTTTGGCGTCCGCTCCATCTCGCGCAGGAGGGCGTTCATTTCATCCGCGCTCATCCGCCGTCCCGAACGGACCGAGCCGTGGCAGGCCATCGAGGACAGGACCGCATCGATCCGCGCGCGCAGACGGTCAGAGGCGCCCTGATCGGCGAGATCGTCCAGAATGTCGCGGATCAGAGGCGCGGCATTCAGCCGGGCCAGCATCGCCGGCACCTCTCGTATGGCGATGGCGCCGCCGCCGAAGGGTTCGATCACCAGCCCAAGATCGGCCAGTTCCCCGGCGATTGACAGGATCCGGCTGGCATCAGATTCGGACAGATCGACGATCTCGGGGATCAGCAGCGCCTGGCTGGGAATGCCGTGCTCGGCGGCCTGCGCCTTCAGTCGTTCATAGACCAGACGTTCATGGGCCGCGTGCTGATCGACGATGACCATGCCATCGGCGGTTTGCGCGATGATGTAATTTTCGTGTACCTGTGCGCGGGCCGCCCCCAGAGGCGCATCGGGAAAGGGTGCAGCCTGCGGTTCCTCGTATCGGGCCGAGGGCAGATCAGAGAAACCCGGGTCCAGAACCGGTGGCGGCGCCTGCAGGTCCAGACTTGCGCGCAGGGCCTGCGGCGATGGGCGGTAATCCATCTGATAGCTGCGGGCGGGCGGCGTCTGGTCCGGTTCGGGGCGAAAGGCCGCAAGGGTCGCATCGCCCACCGTCGAGGATGCGCGATGACCGGCATTGGCCATGCCGTGCCGCAGCGCGCTGACCAGCAATCCGCGCGCCGATTGCGGATCGCGAAACCGGACCTCGGCCTTGGCGGGATGGACATTCACATCGACAAGCTGCGGATCGCAGGTCAGATACAGCACCGCCGCCGGATGCCGCCCCGAGGCCAGCACATCCATATAGCCCGCGCGCAGGGCCCCGATCAGCAGCTTGTCCCGGACCGGGCGGCCATTGACGTACAGATGCTGGGCCACCGCCGCGCCCCGCGAATAGGTGGGCAGGGCGGCGAAGCCGGTCAGGGTCAGCCCGTCGCGTTCGGCATCCAGAGCGATCGCGTTGTCGATGAAATCGCGCCCCATGACCCGCGCCAGCCGGGTCTGAAGCGCGCCGAAAAGTTCGCCCTGTTCGGCATCCGCGCGAAACAGTTCCCTGCCATCGGCGGTCAGCGTGAAGCCGACATAGGGTTCGGCCATGGCCAGTCGCCGGATGGTGTCGGCCACGGCCTGAGTCTCGGCCCGCTCGCTGCGCATGAATTTTAGCCGGGCGGGTGTGGCGAAGAACAGGTCGCGCAGGTCGACCACGGTGCCGCGATTGGCGGCGGCGGGGCGCACCGGTTCCATTCGGCCGGCCGCGACCACGATCTGAGCACCTTCGGCCCCGGCGGGTCGGCTGGTGATGGTCAGCCGCCCGACCGCCGCCAGCGATGGCAACGCCTCGCCCCGAAAGCCAAAGCTGCGAATCGCCAGAAGGTCACTGCCGTCGATCTTGCTGGTCGCATGGCGTGACAGGGCCAGCGGCAGGTCCTCATCGCTCATGCCGCAGCCGTCATCGGTGACGCGGATCAGCCGCTTGCCTCCGGCCTCGATGGCGATGTCGATGCGGCTGGCCCCGGCATCCAGCGCGTTTTCGACCAGTTCCTTTACCGCCGAGGCCGGGCGTTCCACCACCTCGCCCGCGGCGATGCGGTTGGCGGTCGCTTCGTCCAGTTGCCGGATGACCGGGCGGATATGGGGTGCGTGGCTGTTCATCTTACCAGATATAGCAGGGTGAAGAGGCGGGTGAAAGAAAATCGCGGCGGAATCCGGTCGCCGGGAAACCGGACAGGCGGGTATCGGGTTGGGTCGGCATATGCAACGAAGGATGCAAGCCATGATGCAGAAGATCACGCTGACCCTGATCTGCGGGATGACGCTGGCGGTTGCCGCCTGCGGCCCCAACACCGCCACCCGCGCCACGACCGGTGCCGCAACCGGGGCGGTCATTGCCGGACCGGTCGGTGCCGTGGGCGGTGCGGCCCTTGGTGGCAGCGGCGCCGTGCAGGTCAAATGATCACCGCCTGAAACGCAAGGCGCCCGCAGGAAGCTGCGGGCGCCTTGTCATGTCGACAGTTCAGTTGGTGGCGGGTGGATCGCTGTCGATACCTTCGGGGCGTCCGACCAGCACGAAGCGCAGATCATCCGACCTCAGCAGCCTTTGCGAGACGCGCTGCACATCCTCGGCGGTGACGGCCTCGACCCGGTCGTTGCGGGTGTTCACATAGTCGATGGGAAAGCCGATCAACTGCATCCCGGCCAGGATCCCCGCGATCTTGCCGTTTCCGTCAAAGCGCAGCGGGTATTCGCCGGTCAGATAGGTCTTGGCATCCTGCAATTCCCGGTCGGTCACGCCCTCGGCGCCCATGCGGTCCCATTCCTGCCGGATCAGGTCGATCGACTGCGCGATATTGGCGTTCGATCCGGCCATGCCGCCCTGCCATGTCTGGCCATAGATCCCCGTGGCCAGCCCGGTGCCGACGCCATAGGTCAACCCGCGCTTTTCGCGGATCTCTTCCATCAGGCGCGAGCTGAACCCGCCGCCGCCCAGAATATGATTCGCGACATAGGCGGCAAAGTAATCCGGATCGTCGATGGGCAGGCCCGGCCCGGCAAAGCTGACGACGGTCTGCGGACTGTCCCAGTCGATGACCGTCACGCCCCCCGTCAGTTGCAGATCCGCCTGCCGGGGCAGCGGGGCGGTGCCCTTTTCGGGCAAGCCGCCAAGGATCTTGTCCAGAAGCGGTCCAAGCTCCTCGGCCGAGATATCGCCCGCCGCCCCCACGACAACGCGATCCCGCGCCAAGACACGGTTCTTGGCCGCGACCAGATCCTTGCGTGTCAGCGCGGCAAGCGAGTCGGGCGTGCCATTGATCGAGGTCGCATAGGGATGGTCGCCCCAGGCCTGTGCCGCCATTTCCTTCGAAGCCAGCGATTGCGGATCATTCGCCTCGGATCGCAGGATCGCCTGCACCTGCCCGCGGACCCGGTTCACGGCCTCTTCGTCGAAACGCGGTTGAGTCAGGGCGCGGGCCAGAAGGTCGGCGGCCTCGTCACGGTTCTCGGTCAATGCGCGCATGGTGACCGACAGTGAATCATCACCGACGTCAAAGCTGAAATTCGCGCCCAGATCCTCGACCGCGCGGGCGAAACCGGTGGCATCCAACTGCCCCGCGCCTTCTTCCAGCGTGGCGGTCATCAGATTGATCGCGCCGCGCTTGCCTTCGGCATCCAAGCTGGCCCCACCCCGGAAATCGAAGGACAGCGCGGTGAACGGGATCGTCGGATCCTCGACCAGCCAGGCCTTGATCCCGCCGGGCGAGGTCACTTCCTGAATGTCGATGGCATGGGCGGGAACGGCAAGAACCGCAAGAACCAGGGCAATCGCGGCGCGGATCATCCTTTCACCTCGTTGCTGGCTGGGGTTGTGGCGGGGGCGGCGGCGTCACTGGCCGCGTCGGCAGGGGCCTTTGCGGGGGTCTTGCCCGCGCCGGCCTGTTCCTGCGGTGGCTGGGGCAGCAGCCAGCCGGTCACGGTGGCCTTGCTGTCCAGCAGGTCGCGGGCGGCGGCATGGACATCCTCGGCGGTGACGGCGGCCAGAATCTCGGGCCAGTCATTCACGTCCTGAACCGAAAGACCCGTCGCCAGACCCTGCCCGTAATCATAGGCGCGACCCTGCGCGCTGTCGCGGGCATAGACCTGCGCGGCGCGGATGCGGGTCTTGACCCGTTCCAGATCGGCGGCATCGGGGCCGGTTTTCAGAAATTCCGCCAGCGCCTTGTCCAGCGCGGCTTCGGCCTTGTCGGTGTCCAGATCGTCGGCGGGAACCATCGACAGCGAAAAGGTCGTCGGATCGACCGACAGCCCGTCATAATAGGCATTCACCCAGATCGCATCGCCCGTCAAAGCCAGCTTCCGACCCAGAACCGAAGTCTGCATCGAGCCGCCCAGCAATTCCGCCAGCACCGTCAGCGCGGCGGCGCGGGTCTGGTCGCCGGGGTTGCGTTCGGTCGTCAGATAGCTGCGGATCAGCGTCGGCTGCGACACGCGCGGATCTTCCATCTGGATGCGGCGGGGGGACCGCTGCGGAGGTTCCTGCGGGCGCAGGCGCGGTTCGGCCTCGCCCTTGGCGGGGATCGGGCCGTAATAGGTTTCAGCCAGTTCGCGCGCCTGTTCGGGAGTGACATCGCCCGCAAGGATCAGGACCGCCTCGTTCGGGGAATAATGCGCGTCATACCATGCGATCGCATCTTCGCGCGTCAGGCCCATCATCTCGTCACGCCAGCCGATGATCGGACGGCCATAGGGATGGTTGTAGAACTGAACCGCGTTGCGTTCCTCGCGGAACAGGGCGCCCGGATCGCTGTCGGTGCGTTGGGCGCGTTCTTCCAGAACGACCTGCCGTTCGGCCTGCCAGTCATCCTCGCCGATCTGAAGATTGGCCATGCGGTCGGCCTCCATCTCCATGATCAGGGGCAGGCGGTCGCTGGCGATGCGCTGAAAATAGGCGGTGTAGTCATACGAGGTGAAGGCATTGTCGCGCCCGCCATTCGCGGTCACGGTCTTGGACAGCTCGCCGGGTTCCAGCTTGTCGGTGCCCTTGAACATCAGGTGTTCCAGATAATGCGCGATGCCCGATTTTCCCGGCATCTCATCGGCGGCACCGATCTTGTACCAGACCATCTGCACGACGACCGGGGCGCGGTGATCCTCGATCACGACGGTCTCCAGACCGTTGGGCAGGGTGAAATGGCTGATGCCTTCGGGCATCGGGGCCGTATCGGCCGCCTGGGTCGCGGCCGGGGCGGGTTTCGGGACGGGCTTGTCGGCGGGCGCCTCGGCCCCGGCGGCTGCGGCGAAAAGGCCAAAGGCCAGGGCCGCGGGCAGCAGGGCAGCGGGGGGGCGGCGGTGCATCTGGGCAGAACCTCCTGTTTCCTGCGCGGAAATCTGACGGGTGAACGCGCCCCGCGCAAGCCGCCCTCGCGCCATTGTGTGATCGTGGGCTGCGACCGGATGTCCCGATCAGGCCGGGATCAGCGTGACGGGCAACGCGACCGGACCATGTGCCTGCAAGCCCGGTTTCCAGCGCACCGGGCCGCAACGCCCGATCTGGCGGGTGCGGGTCAGAAGCTGGCCGAACAGGATTTCCATGTTCAGCCGGGCCAGATTGTTGCCCAGACAGACATGGGCGCCCTGTCCAAAGGCCAGATGCACGTTCGGCCTGCGGGTGATGTCGAACCGATCGGGGTTGGCAAAGGCCGCCGGATCGCGATTGGCGCTGGCGTAAAGCAGGCCGAACTTGGTGCCCTGCGGCCAGTCGCGCCCAAGGATGGTCAGATCCTTCGCGGCATAGCGGTGAAAGAACGGCAGCGGCGCGGCATAGCGGAAACTTTCCTGAACCGCGCCGTGCATCAGGGTCGGATCGTCGCGCAGCAATGCCATCTGGTCGGAGTGATCCAGCAGCGCGTTCATTGCGTTGCCCATCGCATCCACGGTCGAGCCGTGCCCCGCATGCAGCAGCTGCATCAACGTGGCGATCAGCTCATCCTCGGTCAGCCGGCCTTCCGCCCGGACCTGCAACAGCGCAGTGGTCAGATCGTCTTGCGGTTTCGCGCGGCGGGCGCGGCACAGATCCTGCAACAGATCGTGGAACAGGCGGGTCGCCTCTTCGGCGCGGGCTTTCTTGGCGGGCGTGCGGTCCACGTCGAAATAGCTGACCACATCTTCGGACCAGCCAACCATGATCCGCGCCATGTCGGGCGGGGTGCCGATCAGCCGCCCGATCACCTGCGCAGGCAGATCGGCGGCCAGATCGGCAATGAAATCGATCCGCCCCGCGCCAAGCGCGCGGTCAAGCTGCGCGGTGACATGGTCCGACACCCAGCCCCGCAACCCTTCCAGCCGGGTCTTGGTGAAGAACGGGAACACCGCCTTGCGCAGCCGGTCATGATCGGGCCCGTCGATTTCCAGCATCGAGGTCTGCACGAAACGTTCGTGAAACGGCATGTCGTGGAAATTCGCGGCCCGCTGCATCGCGCGCCGCTGATCGGCGCTGGCAAAGGCCTGGGTGCCGCGCACCATCCGCCGGTCCAGCGCGATCTGCCGGATATCGTCATGGCGTGCGACTAGATAGCCGCCGAAATCGTCCCAGAAGGGCAGATCGTCCCGCGCGCGCAGGGCCTGATAGCCGGCCCAGGGATTGCCGGCGAAATCCGGCGAGGCCGGATCGAAACCGGCGATCATCAGTCTTCGGCAGAGCTGGGCGGTCCACTGGGCGTCCGGGCCCCGGCCCGCTGCCAGCGCAGCTGCTCGGCATAGGGGTCCAGCGCCATGCGTTCATAGGCGCGCAGATAGACGTCGCTGCCCGCCAGCCGCTCCAGCGGGCGGGGGCCATTGCGCTGACGCCATTTCAGATCTTCGGCGGCCAGCGTTTCGCGGATCCCGGAATCGGTCCCGTTCCGCCCGGCATAGGCAACAAGCGCCTGATCCGCGGCGCCGATCCCGCGATCCGACAATGCCGCCGGGTTGCCGCCAAGCGCGCCGACCGCATCGGCCATCGGCGTGGGGTCGGTGATATTACCGCCACCCGGCGTCGGTGCGGGCAGGACGGCCAGATCGGGGGGCATCGACAAGGGCTTGGTCGGCAGTACCGAGAACTCATCGGGGCTGCGCGCACCGCGATCCAGATTGGTCAGCTTCGGATCGCCGCCGCAGGCCGCGACGCCGAACAGCGCGACTGCGCCCATCATCTGCCAGATTGCCCGCATTGCCCCTGCCTCTTCTTTCGTTCGGCCCCGTTCTAACGTTATTTGTTGGCCTCGTCACGGGTGTTGTCGGCAGCTTTCTCGGCGGCCGGTCTGCGCGGTCGGGCCGGGGGCTTGGGCTGGGTTTTCTTCGGCGCTGCCTTGGCGGGCTTCGGCTCGCCCTGTGGCAGCAGGACCAGACCGAACGCGCCCATGAAGATCGCGATATCGGCGACGTTAAAGCTGTAGGGGTTCTGCCAGCCCGGCAGCGACATGTTCAGGAAATCGGCTACCGCGCCATAGGCGACCCGGTCGATCACATTCCCAAGCGCGCCACCGATCAGCAGTCCGCCCGCGATCCGGCCCAGCCGCCCTGCGGCCGAACGCCACAGCCAGACCCAGACCCAGCCCGAAATCACCAGCGCGATCCCGATCAGAACCCAGCGCATCTGATCCTGACCCGATGCGAACAGCCCGAAATTCACGCCCTGATTCCACGCCATGCGCAGGTTCAGCCACGGGGGCAGCAGATCGATCTCGCGCACGCGATCCAGCTGCATGACATGGATCACCCAATATTTCAGCGCCTGATCCAAGGCGATGATCAGTGCCGTGATATAGCCGGTCAGGCGCATATCGGCACGGACCGGCGGCTTGGGCTTGCGCGGCGCACGGGGGCGCGGCGCAGGCTTGGGCGCCGGTTTGGGGCTGCTGTCGGCCTTTGCAGGCTCCAGGGGCAATTCCTGCTGCATCAGTGCCGGAAATGTCGTTGACCGGTAAAGACCATCGCCAGGCCCAGACGGTTGGCCGCGGCGATCACCTCATCGTCGCGCATCGATCCACCGGGCTGGATCACCGCCTTGGCGCCCGCCTCGGCCAGTGCCTCGATGCCGTCGGCAAAGGGGAAGAACGCGTCCGATGCCACGGCGGACCCGATGGTCAGCGGCTGGGCAAGACCAAGCGTCTCGGCCATGTCCTCGGATTTGCGGCGACCGATGCGGGTGCTGTCGACGCGGCTCATCTGGCCGGCGCCGATGCCGACGGTCGCACCGTCCCTGGCATAGACGATGGCGTTCGATTTCACATGCTTGGCGACCGTCCAGGCGAACAGCAGGTCGTTCAGTTCCTGTTCCGAGGGCTGGCGTTCGGTCACGATCTTCAGCGCGTCGCGGGTGACATGGCCGTTGTCGCGGCCCTGCGCCAGAAACCCGCCCGCGACCTGGCGGAAGGTCATGCCGGCGGCAGTCGGATCGGGCAGCCCGCCGGTGGTCAGCAGGCGCAGGTTCTTCTTGGCGGCGAAGATGCGCTTGGCGTCCTCGTCCGCGTCGGGGGCGATGACGACCTCGGTGAAGATCTTCACGATCTCTTCGGCGGTCGCCCCGTCCAGCGGCTGGTTCAGCGCCACGATCCCGCCAAAGGCCGAGGTGGTGTCGCAGTCGAAGGCCCGCTTGTAGGCCTCGATCGCGGTCGCGCCCTGGGCCACGCCGCAAGGGTTGGCGTGTTTGATGATCGCGCAGGCCGGGCCATTGGCCGGGTCGAATTCGGCGACCAGCTCAAAGGCGGCGTCGGTGTCGTTGATATTGTTGTAGGACAGTTCCTTGCCCTGCCACTGCCGGGCGCTGGCGACGCCGGGGCGGGTGTCGCCGGTGACATAGAAGGCGGCTTGCTGATGCGGGTTCTCGCCATAGCGCAGCCCCTGCGCCAGCGTGCCGGCAAAGGCGCGGCGGCGGGGCGTTTCCTCGCCGATGGCGCCGGCCATCCAGGTGCTGACCGCGGCGTCATAGGCGGCGGTGCGGGCATAGGCGATCTGGGCCTGACGCTGGCGGAAGCCCATGGTGGTGTGATCGTCATTGGCGTCCAGCTCGGCCAGCAGGGCGTCGTAATCCTGAACATCGACGATGACGCTGACAAAGCCGTGGTTCTTGGCCGCCGCACGGATCATCGCCGGGCCGCCGATATCGATGTTTTCGATGCAATCGGCGTAATCGGCGCCCTTCGCCACGGTTTCCTCGAACGGGTACAGATTGACGACCAGCAGATCGATCGGGCCGATGCCATGCGCCTGCATCGCGGCCAGATGCTCGTCATTGTCGCGCAGCGCCAGAAGACCGCCATGCACCGCCGGATGCAGCGTCTTGACGCGACCGTCCATCATTTCGGGAAAGCCGGTGACATCGGCCACGTCCTTGACGGTCAGCCCCGCCTCGCGCATCGCCTTGGCACTGCCGCCGGTGGACAGGATCTCGACCCCGCGTGCCGCAAGCTTCTGGGCAAACTCGATCAGACCGGTCTTGTCGGACACCGAAATCAGGGCGCGCTTCAGGGCGACGGGATGGGACATGGGGGAACCTCGCAGCTGGATCTGGGGCGTGACCTATCGTGCAACCCGGCCAAGGTCCAGCTTTCCCAGTGGGTCAAGCCCGGTTTTGGCGGCTTCCGGCGCGGCTGCGCCGGGCGGGCCGTGGGCGAGGGAAGGGGATGGGCAGGGGGTCCGGGGGGCGGCAGCACCCCCGGCGGTCGCGGGACGCAGAAAACGCCGCGGGTTTCCCGCGGCGCGCCCTTCATGTCGGCTTTTGCAGATGTGCCAGATAGAACCCGTCCATCCCGCCGCGCTCGGGCCAGTAATCCGGGCGCAGCCGCAGACCGCCCTCGGGGGTGATCCATGCCGGGTCGATGCCCGGCAGATCGGGGTGCAGCACCTGCAACCCCTCGTGGCGGGTCAGGGCGGCGCGGATCTGTTCCTCGCCCTCATCGACCAGCAGCGAACAGACGGCATAGACCATGCGCCCGCCCGCCGGCAGAAGGTCCAGCGCGTGATCGATCAGCTGCGCCTGCAAGGCCACCAGATCCGCGATACCCGATCCGTCGCGCAGAAAGGGCAGGTCGGGATGGCGGCGGATGGTGCCCGTGGCCGAACAGGGCGCATCCAGCAGAATCGCATCCAGCCCGCCCTTGGGCCGCCAGTTCAGGGCGTCGGCGGTGACGATCTCGGCGGTCAGGCCACAGCGGCGCAGATTCTGGGACAGGCGTTTCAGCCGCGGTGCGCTGATATCGACGGCCGTGACTTCGGCCTCCGCCGCAGCCAGTTGCAGCGTCTTGCCGCCCGGCGCGGCGCAAAGATCGGCGATCCGCTGGCCCTTTTGCGGGTTCAGCAGCCGCACGGGCAGCGCGGCCGCGGCGTCCTGCACCCACCAGGCGCCCGCCTCGAATCCCGGCAGGGCGGACACCTGAACCGGTCCCGCGATCCGCAGCGACCCGGTCGGCAGCGTCTCGGCCTCGGGCAACGCCTCTGCGGCGGGTTTCGGCGTCAGGTCCAGCGGCGCGGGCCGTTGATGCGCGGCCTCGATGGCCTTGGCGACATCCTTGCCCCATTGCGCCGCGATCGGTCGGCGCAGCCAGTCGGGCAGGCGCTGCGGCGGCATCCGGTCCCAGTCCTGATGGGCCGATACCTTCCGCAGCACGGCATTGACCATGCCTGCCGCCGCCTGGCCGCGCTTGCCCAGGGACCGCGTCAGCGTCACCGCCGCATCGACGACGCCATGGGCGGCGGCCTTCAGTTCCAGCAGCTCGACCGTCGCCAGGATCAGCACATCCGCGACCTGTGGCGTGGGCTTGCGATTGACATGGGCGGCGATCACCGCCTCGGCCCTGGCGCGGTGGCGCAGGGCGGTCGCCGCCAGCCGCGCGGCGCGGGCCTGATCGCTGACCGACAGGATCGCCAGACCCTCGGCCTGGTCGGACAGTGACCGCCCATCGCGGACGCCCTGCAACAGTCGCCATGCGGCTTTCCGCGCCTGATCGGTTCCCGGCTTTGCCAAAACGCTTTCCTTCGCCTAGATGTATCCAGATGCAACCCGCGACATTTACGTCCAATCGGGAGATGTTTCCATGAGTGATCGACCCGATCTACCCCCCGCCGCCCAACGCGCCCTGGCCGAGGCCGAGGCCCGCCGCAAGGCTGCCGCCGCCGACAAGCCGCTGCCGGTCGAATATGGGGGCCGCGACGGCCCCGAGCCGGTCCGCTTCGGCGATTATGAAAAGAACGGCATCGCGGTGGATTTCTAGGAATGAAATGGCTGCGTGCCTCGGCCGTCGCACAGGGCCGCGCGATCATGGCGGGGCTTCTGGACCCGCTGGACCAGACCGAGGCCTATCTGGAGGCCGTGCAGTCCCACCCCTATGGCCGGCGCATCTATGCCAGGCTGACCCCGGACCGCGCGCGCGCCGAGGCGATCGCTGCCCATGACCGCGCCCGCGCCGAGCTGCGCCGCAGCCTGCTGGACGGCGTCGCGATCAGCTGGAAGGACAATATCGACAGCGGCGGCATCCGGACCGAGGCCGGTTCGCGCCTGCTGGAAGGTCGGGTGCCGCGCCGCGATGCCGATCTGCTGTCGCAGGCCACGCGCGACGGGCTGATCTGCCTGGGCAAGACCCACATGACCGAACTGGCCTTTTCCGGGCTGGGGCTGAACCCCTCGACCGCGACGCCGCCGAATGCGCTGGATGCCGACAAGGCGCCGGGCGGATCGTCCTCGGGGGCGGCGGTCTCGGTGGCGCTGGGGCTGGCGGCGGCGGCGATCGGGTCCGATACCGGCGGATCGATCCGGGTGCCTGCGGCATGGAACGACATCGTGGGTTTCAAGCCGACGCATGGCGCGCTGCCGTCGCGCGGGGTCGTGCCGCTGTGCCGCCGCTTTGACGTGGTCGGACCGCTTGCCCGCAAGGTCGAGGACTGCGCCGAGATCATGGCCGTTCTGGTCGGCAAGCCCGCCGTCGACCTGAAGGGCGCCAGCGCGCGCGGGCTGCGCATCATGGTTCTGGACGGTCTGCCCTTCGCCGAGGCCGAGGACGGTCCCGTCGCGGCCTTTCACGATGCGCTTGGCCGGCTGGACCGCGCCGGGGCGCAGATCACGCATGGCGACTTCGACATCGTCGACAAGGCCATGGCCCTGTCGCCCCGCCTGTTCGCCCCCGAAGCCTATGGCATCTGGCGCGCCCAGATCGAGGACGCGCCCGAACTGATGTGGCCGCCGATCCTGACTCGTTTCCGCGGCGGCGCCGATATCAGCGCCGCCGATTATGTCAGCGGCTGGGAAGTGCTGGACCGCCTGCGCCGCGAATGGGCGGCCAAGCTGGCCGGTTTCGATGCGATCCTGCTGCCGACAGCGCCGATCCTGCCGCCGGATGTCAAACGGCTGTCCGCAGACGAGGATTACTTTACCCGCGCAAATCTGCTGACGCTGCGCAATACCCGGATCGGCAATCTGCTGGGCCTGCCCGCGCTGTCCCTGCCGACCGGGCATCCGGGCTGCGGGCTGATGGCGATGGGCCATCGCGGCGGCGACCGGCACCTGCTGCGCGTGGGGGCGGGCATCGAGGCCGCACTGGCGGTCGATTAAGCCATGTTCTGCCCCGTTTTGCTGGACGCAGCCCCGTGATGACGCTACTGTTTTAGCTAATTAATCGGGGCAAAGACCCCGGAGCGAGGCAGACATGGCAATCCCCGAGCGGTTCTCGAACCTGCCGGAATATGCGTTCCCGCGCTTGCGGACGCTGTTGTCGGGTATTGAACCCGGCCTGAAACAGGGCGAATCCCCGATGGTGCTGACCATCGGCGAACCACGGCATCAGATGCCCGATTTTCTGGGCCGCGTGCTGGCCGAGAATCTGGCCGGTTTTGCCAAATATCCCACCAACGAGGGCATGCCTGCCCTGCTGGATGCGATCGGCGGCTGGCTGGGGCGGCGCTATGACCTTGATGTCGCGCCGGAACGGATCATGGCGCTGAACGGCACCCGCGAGGGGCTGTTCAACGCGGCGATGGCGCTATGCCCGGAACAGAAGAACGGGCAGCGGCCCGCGATCCTGATTCCGAACCCCTTCTATCAGGTCTATGCCGTCGCCGCGGCGGCCGTGCAGGCCGATCCGGTCTTTGTGGCCGCGACCCCGGCCAGCGGCAATCTGCCCGATTACGCGGCCTTGCCCGCCGAGGTGCTGGACCGCACCGCGATCGCCTATCTGTGTTCGCCCGCCAATCCGCAGGGCGCGATTGCGGATCGCGATTATCTGGAACGGTTGATCGGGCTGGCCGAGCGGCATGATTTCCTGATCTTCGCCGATGAATGCTATAGCGAGATCTATCGCGACGCGCCGCCGCCGGGCGCGTTGGCCGTGGCGACGCAGATGGGGCTGGCCGACCGAGTGGTGATGTTCAATTCGCTGTCGAAACGGTCGAACCTGCCGGGGCTGCGGTCGGGCTTCGTGGCGGGCAGCGCGGAACATCTGGTGCAGATCCGGCGCCTGCGGTCCTATGCGGGCGCACCGCTGCCCCTGCCGCTGCAAGCCGTCAGCGAGGCCGCGTGGCGCGACGAGGATCACGTGATCGCCAGTCGCGACCTGTATCGCCGGAAATATGTCATCGCCGACCGCGTTCTTGGCAATGTGCCCGGATATCGGCCCGTTCAGGGCGGCTTTTTCCTGTGGCTGCCGGTCGCGGATGGCGAAGAGGCCGCGCGGCGTCTGTGGGCGCGGGCGGGCATTCAGGTGCTGCCCGGCGCCTATCTGTCGCGCGAGGTCGATGGCGGCAATCCGGGCAAGGAATTCATCCGGGTGGCGCTGGTGGCGGCGCCCGAGGAAACCGAGGCCGCGCTGACCCGGCTGCGCGGCGTGCTGTATGACGAGACGACGGGGGAAGGATAAGGCGATGGCAAGCTGGCAGGCAAAACACCGCGATCCGCTGTTCGACCAGAACACACAGGCGGCGCTGGAACGGCGCGGCAAGGAATTGCTGGGCGCGGGCTTGATCGTCGTCGGCATCCTGATTTCGATGATGCTGGGCAGCTGGTCGGCCGATGACCCCAGTTTCCTGTCGGCCACCGATGCCCCGGCCCAGAACATGCTGGGCAGTTTCGGCGCCTATATCGCATCGCCATTGATGATGATCGCGGGCAAGGGCGCGTGGATCCTGGTGGTCGGTGCCTTTGTCTGGGGCATCCGGCTGATGCTGCATCGGGGCGAGGACCGCATCATGCGGGCAATCTTCCTGCCCATCGCGATGGCCAGTGCCTCGGTCTATTGTTCCAGCCTCGCACCGGGTCCGCAATGGCAGCAAAGCTATGGCATGGGCGGGCATTTCGGCGACATGATCATGGGCGCCCTGCTAAGCCTGATCCCGCTGAAGGCGCAGATCGGGATCAAGCTGGCGGCGCTGTTGGTGGCGGCGGGATCGGTCGCGCTGCTGGCCTTCACGCTTGGCTTTGACAAGACCGAACTGACGGCGCTGTGGCGGCGCTTCAGGACCGGGCTGATGGTTGCCTATGGGGGCGCGATGCGGCTGCTGGGTCGCGGGGCCGTGGCCTCGGTCGGGATCAGCGACCGGATCAAGGCCCGGCGCGCCAAGGGCCGCGACAGCACAGAGCCCGCGCCCGCAGCCCGCGCCGAACCGAAGATGCGCCGCGCCTCTGTGCCGCCGCAGCCCGATTTCCAGCTGGAAGAGGAACTGCCCGAGCCCGAACTGATCGAGCGTGATTGCGATTACGACGGCGCCGGTCCGTCCGAGGCCGAGGTCAAGCACCGCATCAGCGACGCGATCACCAGCCGCAGCGACCGTCCGAATGTTCTGGCTGCCGTGGCCGCCCGTCTGGTCCGCGAGGGCGAGGCAAAGCCCGCCGCCGATCAGCCGGAATTCCAAGTTGAACCCGCCGATCCGGTGCCTTTCGGTCAGGACACCGAACGCAAGGTCGTTGCGCCGGTGAAGAAACCGGGTGCCGCAACATCGCGACAGGCCCGCGCCGAGGCCGAGCCGGATTTCGATTTCGACGACAGCAACAGCGATTACGAAAAGCCCGCGCTGTCCCTGCTGACGGCGCCGAAAGAAAGCGATCAGCAGCAGATCTCGGAAGAGGCGCTGATGGAAAACGCCCGTATGCTGGAGGCGGTGCTGGACGATTACGGCGTGAAGGGCCAGATCACCGAGGTCCGCCCCGGCCCGGTCGTCACGCTGTATGAACTGGAACCCGCGCCGGGGCTGAAGGCCAGCCGTGTGATCGGTCTGGCGGATGACATCGCACGGTCGATGTCGGCCCTGTCGGCGCGTGTCAGCACCGTGCCGGGCCGCAGCGTGATCGGCATCGAACTGCCCAACAGCCGCCGCGAAAAGGTGCTGCTGCGCGAAATCCTGGCCAGCCGCGCCTTTGGCGATGGCACGCAACCGCTGCCCCTTGCGCTTGGCAAGGATATCGGCGGCGACCCGATCGTTGCGAACCTGGCCAAGATGCCCCACCTGCTGATCGCGGGGACCACGGGCTCGGGCAAGTCGGTCGCGATCAACACCATGATCCTGTCGCTTCTTTACAAGCTGACGCCGGATGAATGCCGCCTGATCATGATCGACCCAAAGATGCTGGAACTGTCGGTCTATGACGGCATCCCGCATCTGTTGTCGCCGGTTGTCACCGACCCCAAGAAGGCCGTCGTCGCGCTGAAATGGGTCGTGGGCGAGATGGAGGACCGGTACCGCAAGATGTCCAAGATGGGCGTGCGCAACATCGAAGGTTACAACGGCCGCGTCCGCGAGGCCCTGTCCAAGAACGAGATGTTCAAGCGCACCGTCCAGACCGGTTTCGACGAGGACACCGGCGAACCCATCTTCGAGACCGAGGAATTCCAGCCCGAAACCTTCCCCTATATCGTGGTCATCGTCGATGAGATGGCCGATCTGATGATGGTCGCGGGCAAGGAAATCGAGGCCTGCATCCAGCGCCTTGCGCAGATGGCGCGGGCCTCGGGGATCCACCTGATCATGGCCACGCAGCGTCCCTCGGTCGATGTCATCACCGGCACGATCAAGGCGAACTTCCCGACCCGGATCAGCTTCCAGGTGACCTCGAAGATCGACAGCCGCACCATCCTTGGCGAACAGGGCGCCGAACAGCTGCTCGGTCAGGGCGACATGCTGTATATGGGCAATGGCGCAAGGATCACCCGTATTCACGGCCCCTTCTGCAGCGATGAAGAGGTCGAAGAGGTGGTCACCCATCTGAAATCCTTCGGGCCGCCCAGCTATAAATCGGGCGTGGTCGAAGGCCCCGACGAGGACAAGGCCGATGGCATCGACGCCGTTCTGGGCCTTGGCGGCGGCGATGGCGGCGATGATGCGCTCTATGATCAGGCGGTGATGATCGTGGCCAAGGACCGCAAATGCTCGACCAGCTATATCCAGCGGAAACTGGCCATCGGCTATAACAAGGCCGCGCGTCTGGTCGAACAGATGGAGGATCAGGGCGTGGTCAGCGCCGCGAACCATGTCGGCAAGCGCGAGGTTCTGGTGCCCGAAGTCTAGGCCCGCGCCGCAGATGCCCTATCGAACCCGGCAGCTTTTGCTGTCGGGTTTTTTCATAGCTAGGGGCAGGGCGGCGTCGCGGTTGCGATCTTGCCGCTGGCGCAGCTATGCGGAACCTGTCAATCTGCGCGCATGACCGTCTGGAACATCCATTTTCTGAATGCGCGCAATGGCCTGACCCCGATCATGGACCAGATCCGCGCGACCGCGCGTCAGGTTCTTGCGCAGGTGTCCGAACAGGCCGAGCTGCCGCGCTTTGATCTGGTCATCAAGGGCAAGGCCGGCGGCGGCATCCCTGAATGGGGCATCGGCGGCCATGCGCCTGCGCCGGGCCTGATCGAGGTGACGCTGAACCCCGAACGGTTCGATCCGGCCCCGCTGCGGCGCACGCTGGTCCACGAGATGCATCACCTGATCCGCTGGGACGGGCCGGGCTATGGCCGATCCCTGGGCGAGGCACTGGTCAGCGAAGGGCTGGCGGGTCACTTCGTGTTGCAGGTTCTCGGCGGCAAGCCCGATCCCTGGGACGCGACGGTACCGGCCTCGGGGGCGCCGCGACGGGCGATGAATGAATGGTCACGGCTGGATTACGACCATGCCGAATGGTTCTTTGGCAAGGGCGGGCTGCGCAAATGGACCGGCTATGGGCTGGGTCACCGGCTGGTCGGCGACTATCTGGCGCAGAATGCGGGCAGCAATGCCGCCGATCTGGCGACCGTGGCCGCCGATCAGTTCCGTTCGACCATGCGGCACCTGGCCGGATCGGACCCGTCCGAGGACGCGCCCGCCACCGATTAGCGGCGCGGCGTGGCCCGGATGCCGGTAAAGACACCCATCAGCAGACCGGCCAGCGCGCCGCCCAGATGCGCCTCCCATGCGATGGCGGGCATGGCGACGGTCAGCACGATGTTCAGCACCACGAGTATCGTCACCGCGCGGATCAGCTGACCCAGGGGGCGCTGACGGCGATAGCCCGCGACCGCCGCATGGGCGACCAGCGCGCCCGCCAGCCCGAAGATCGCGCCCGATGCCCCGACCATCGGGCCTGCGTCAGGTTTCATCACCGCGAACAGAAGGGCGGCGGCGATCTGGCTGACCAGATAGACCACCGCCATCCGCCGCGCACCGATCAGGCGGTGCAGTTCGCGCCCGACGGCGGCCAGCGACAGCATGTTCATGCCCAGATGCGCCAGCCCGGAATGCAGCAGGCCATAGCTGAAGAACATCAGCGCGGGCTGGCCCGGATAGACCCCGTGCAGCGCGTGGAATTGCGGCGACCAGAACCCCAGAACCGCAAAGACCGCCTGCCGGACGGGCAGGGTAACGTAATAGGTCAGGCCGCCAAAGCCCTGCATCCGGACGGGAAAGCCGGTCCCGGTCAGATCGCACAGCGCCAGCGTGCCTTCGATCAGGCAGCAGATGACGATCAGCACGATGACCCAGCGCGGCAGCGTCAGGCTGGTGCGAGAGCGCGGCATCCAGGCCTGATCGGTCATCTCAGCCATCCGCCTTGATCTGGCGTGCCTCGTCGATCAGCATGATGGGAATGCCCGCGCGGATCGGAAAGGCCAGCCCCGCCGCCTCGGAAACCAGTTCCTGCCGTTCCGCATCAAAGCGCAGCGTGGCATGGGTCACGGGACAGACCAGCGCCTCCAGCATGTGGCGGTCATAGGCGTGGGGCGCATCACTCATTGCAGTCGGTCCTCGTTCTCGCCGTTGCGCAGCGAATATTCGATCAGCCCTTCCAGCAGCGCGCGCCGCTCGCAAAGCGTTTGCGCCTGTAGCAGGGCCTGTTTCTCGGCGTCGTCGAAGGGCAGCATCATAGCGAGGGAATTGATCAGCATCTCATCCTCGGCCTGTTCGGCGGCGTCCCAATCGGTCGACAGTTCATGCATGTCCATATAGCGGCGCAGCATGTCGATAAAGCCGGGGCGTTGCAGGTCCGGGTCGGTTTCCGGGCCGCGCAGATCGCGCTTGAAGCCCGACCAGTCGATCTGTCCCTGAATATAGGGGGCAAAGCCTTCCTCGACCTGATCCAGCCGAAAACGCGAGATCGCCCGAAGCGAAATCATCATTCGCCCGTCCTCGCCTTCCGAAAAGGCGACGACGCGACCGGCGCAGCCGATGTCGCTCAGGCCGTCACCCTCGGGCTGAATCATGCCGATCAGGCGGTGCTCGGTCTTCAGCACGTCTTCCAGCATCTGCAGATAGCGCGGCTCGAAGATGTGCAGCGGCAGCTTGGTCCGCGGCATCAGAACCGCGCCGGTCAGCGGAAACAGGGGGATCCGCTGGGGCAGGTCAAAACGCAGCATCAGGCGAAGATCATCGAGGACAGGCGGCGGCGGCCCTTCTGCGCAATCGGGTCCGTCGGTTTGAGGCTGTCGAAGATGGTCAGCAATTGCGCCTTGGCCGCGCCTTCGTTCCAGTCGCGGTCGCGGCGGAAGCTGTCCAGCAGCATATCGACCGCCTCTTCGACCTCGCCCGCGGCATGCAGGGCCTTTGCCAGTTCCAGCCGTGCCTGCTGATCGTCGGGATCGGCCTCGACGGCGGCGCGCAATTCACCCAGGGGGCCCGCGCTTTCGGCCTGTTGTGCCAATTGCAGCTGGGCGCGGGCGGCTTCGACCGGGGCCGAGCCTGCGGCCTTGGGCGGCACCTGTTGCAGGGTCGACGACGCGGCCGCGGCGTCGCCTGCGGCCAGATGGCCCCGGATCAGACCGCCCCAGGCTTCGGCGCTGTCGGGATCCTCGCCGATGATCGCGGTAAAGGTTTCGATGGCATCGCCATGCGCGCCCTCTTCCAGCATCGCTTCGGCGGCGGCGATGGCCTCTACAAGCCCGCCGTCATCGCCCGACATCGCAGCCAGCTTGTCCACGAATTCCTTGATCTGGCTTTGCGGCACCGCGCCCTGGAAGGCATCGACGGGCTGGCCCTGGAAGAACGCGTAAACGGTTGGAATCGATTGCACGCGCAACTGTCCGGCGATCATCTGGTTTTCATCCACATTGACCTTGGCCATGCGGACCTTGCCCTTGTGGCGGGCAACCTCGGCTTCCAGTTGCGGGCCAAGGGTCTTGCAGGGGCCGCACCACGGCGCCCAGAAATCAACGATCACCGGGACCTGCATCGAGGCCTCGACCACTTCGGCCATGAAGTCGGCCTCGGTGACGTCCTTGATGAAATCAGCGGTTTGCGGCGGGGTCTGTGCGCCATCCAGAAGCATAGTCATCTTGTTCCCAACGGGTTCGGTGTCGTTTCGAGCAATATGGGATGAACTGCGCCCGAGTCAAAGCCCAGACCTGCACCAAGCGATTCGATCGCCCTTCGCGATGGTGTTATCCCCGGCTGGAACGCGGTGAAATCCGCGTTCGGGCGACAACTTTCGGGCGAGAGCGTTTTTGCAGATACGGCTGCAGGATGTGAAATATTGAAATGAGACTAAAAGTCGCACTTTTTGCTTGATGCGCAAGTTTCCGCGCATCAAGGATGGTCTTCACGCGTCCATGGCGATCCCACTGGTCCGGGTGTCCGCACCCGTTCCATCGCAGCCGCATGTGATCATGCGCCTGTGAGGGGTGGTGCCGATCACTGATCGCGCGGCACCGGGACAGGGCGGTCAGGGCCTGATCGGCGCGTCGGTATCGTAACAAGTCTGCCCGCACTTCCCGTGCGGGCATTTTTCTTGTCCGGCGTCTACAGATCGAAGCTGGCAAAGACCGGGGCGTGGTCACTGGGCTTTTCCCAGCCGCGCACCGGGCGCAGGATGCGGCTGCCATGGGCGGCATTGGCGATATCGGGCGTGGCCCAGATATGGTCCAGACGGCGGCCCTTGTCGGCGGCGTCCCAGTCGCGGGCGCGATAGGACCACCACGAATACAGCAGGCCTTCGGGGATGTCCTTGCGGGTCACATCGACCCAGCCGCCGGCATCCTGTGCGGCCAGCAGGTGCTCGACCTCGATCGGGGTGTGGCTGACAACCTTCAGAAGCTGCTTGTGCGACCAGACATCGTCTTCGCGCGGGGCGATGTTGAAATCGCCGACCATGATCGATTTCTGCGGCTTGTCGGCGTGAAAGACGTCGCGCATCTCGGACACGAAATCCAGTTTCTGCCCGAATTTCTCATTCACCTCGCGGTCGGGGACATCGCCACCCGCGGGGATATACATGTTGTGGATGGTCACGCCGTTGTCCAGCCGCGCGGCCACATGGCGGGCATGGCCCAGTTTCGCATAGTCGCGGTCGCCCGCATCGGTGATCGGCAGGCGCGACAGGATCGCCACGCCGTTATAGCCCTTCTGCCCGCGCGCAACCATGTGGGTATAGCCAAGCGCGCGGAACGCCTCGGTCGGGATCTTTTCGACGGGCGATTTGCATTCCTGCAGGCACAGGATATCGGGCGCCTCTTCGCGGAGAAGCCGGAGCACCAGCTCTTCGCGCAGGCGGACGGAATTAATGTTCCAGGTGGCGAGGGTGAACATGGGCCGGCTCCTTTTTCCGCGCGGACCCTAGCGGCGACGGCCCCCGCTGTCGAGCCAGCCAATCGACCCTTGGTGATCGGGACCCCGGCGGGTAAGCATCGGGCAGGGCAAGCAGGGGCACATGATGAAGCTGACCGTGGATGAGGCACTGGCCAAAGGGGGCATCGGCGCGTTTCAGTGGCGGTTGCTGGCGATTTTCGGGATGGTCTGGGCGGCGGATGCGATGCAGGTCATCGCGGTCGGCTTTGCCTGGCCCTCGGTCGCGGCCAGTTTCGGACTGGACCGTGTCACCGCCTTGCAGATCGGCACGGTGTTCTTTCTGGGCATGTTCGTCGGCGCCTTTGTGTTCGGACGGCTGGCCGACCGCGTGGGGCGGCGCGGCATCCTGCTGCTGACGGTGGCGATGGACGCGGTCTTCGGGCTGGCCTCGGTTCTGGCGGGCGATTTCACGCTGTTGCTGATCTTGCGATTTCTGACCGGTATCGCGGTCGGGGGAACATTGCCCGTCGATTACGCGATGATGGCGGAATTCCTGCCACCCCGGAATCGCGGGCGCTGGCTGGTCTGGCTGGAAGGGTTCTGGGCCATCGGCACCATCATCATCGCGCTGACCGCCTGGATCGCCAGCAGCGCGGGGATCGCCGATACCTGGCGCTGGATCTTTGCCGTGGCCGCACTGCCCGCATTGATCGGGTTCTGGCTGCGCTGGTGGATCCCGGAATCGCCGATGTTCCTGATCCGCAACGGTCGTCAGGCCGAGGCGCGGCAGGTCGTGAACCGCGTGTTGCGCGCCAATGGCGTCGACCCGATCGCGGACGAGGTGCAGATCGTGCCCGCCCCGGTCGCGGCTTCGGCCGAACGCTCGATCCTGTCGCCGGGGCTGCGCCGCGCCAGCCTTGGCGTCATGGCGGTCTGGTTTCTGGTGTCGCTGTCCTATTACGGCGTTTTCGTCTGGGTGCCGGGGCAATTGGCGACCGAGGGATTTGGCTTTGTGCGCGGCTTCGGCTTTGTCGTGATCCTCGCTCTGGCGCAGGTGCCGGGATATGCGCTGGCCGCCTGGGGGGTCGAGGCCCTGGGCCGCCGCGCCACGCTGATGGGGTTTCTGCTGCTGTCGGCTGCGGGCTGTTTCCTGTTCACCATCGCTGGTTCCTCGGCCGTGCTGGTGGCGGGGTCGCTGATCCTGATGAGCTTTGCACTGCTGGGCACATGGGGCGCGCTTTATGCCTTTACCCCCGAACTTTACCCCACCAACCTGCGTGGCACCGGCATGGGCACCGCAAGCGCGGTCGCGCGTCTGGGCGGCATTCTGGCGCCCAGCCTGCTGGCCATCGCCTTCAGCCGCGGCTTCGGTTTTGCCATCGGCGTGTTCGCCGTGCTGCTGCTGCTGGCGGCGGTCGCGCTGTTGCTGGTGCGGGACGAAACCCGCGACCGCGCCATCGGATAGGGTGCAACCGGCCTGCGGGTCCGCCCGTTGCCCCGGATACGGATAGGAGGAAACGATGGGCCAACTGGTCAACGGCGTCTGGAAGGACGAATGGTACGACACCGACGCACATGGCGGTGAATTCGTGCGCAGCAATGCCAAGTATCGCAACTGGGTCACGGCGGACGGCACCCCCGGCCCCAGCGGCGAGGGCGGTTTCAGGCCCGACAGCGGGCGCTATCACCTCTATGTGTCCTATGCCTGCCCCTGGGCGCATCGCGCGCTGATCTTTCGTCAGCTGAAGGACCTTCAGGATCATATCGGCGTGTCGGTCGTGCATCCCGACATGCTGGGCGAGGGGTGGGAATTTCGGCAGGACTTTCCCGGCACCACCGGCGATCGGCTGTTTGACAGCGATTACCTGCGCGACATCTATCTGAAGGCCAATCCCAATGCCTCGGGGCGGGTGACGGTGCCGGTTCTGTGGGACCGCGAACGCGAAACCATCGTGTCGAACGAAAGCGCCGATATCATCCGCATGTTCAACGCGGCCTTCAACGCGCTGACCGGCAACGAAGACGATTATTGGCCGGAACATCTGCGCGGCCGGATCGAAACCGTGAACAGCCGGATCTATGACAGCGTCAACAACGGCGTCTACAAGGCCGGTTTCGCCACCTCGCAGGCGGCCTATGACAAGGCGGTCGGGCCGCTGTTCGACAGTCTGGACTGGATCGAGGGGCTTCTGGCCGACCACCGATACCTGACCGGCGAAACCCTGACCGAGGCCGACTGGCGGCTGTTCACCACCATCGCCCGTTTTGATGCGGTCTATCACACGCATTTCAAATGCAATCGGCGCCGCATCGTCGATTACCCTAATCTGTGGGGCTGGGCGCGCGAATTGTATCAATGGCCCGCTATCGCGGAAACCGTCCGGCCCGACCATTATACGCGGCACTATTACTACAGCCACGACATGGTGAACCCGAACCGGATCATCCCGACCGGCCCCGATGAGGACTGGACCGAACCGCATGGACGCGGCTGACCCGGCCGAAAAAGAAACCCCGGCGCCGCAAGGCACCGGGGCATCAGAGAGGGAGGGGTTTGTGGCCGCATCCTCCGACCACTGGGCTTCGGGTCATTAACGCGGCGCCTGTCACGCGGTTCCATCCCATTGCGACGGTTTCGGCAGGCAGTGATGAAAGGGGCGACATGACAACGCCCGACCTGATGGCCGGGCGTTTCGCAGGACTTATGCCACCAGGCGATAGCCACCTGATTCCGTGACCAGCAGGCGCGCATTGCTGGGATCGGGTTCGATCTTCTGGCGCAGACGGTAGATATGGGTTTCCAGCGTGTGCGTGGTCACGCCGGCATTATAGCCCCAAACCTCGTGCAGCAGCACATCGCGCGGCACCACACCATCCTGAGCGCGATACAGGAATTTCAGGATATTGGTTTCCTTCTCGGTCAGGCGGATCTTGCGATCCTTCTGATCGACCAGCATCTTCATCGCGGGCTTGAACGTATACGGCCCAAGCTGGAAGATCGCGTCCTCCGACTGTTCATGGGTGCGCAGCTGCGCCCGCAGCCGGGCCAGCAGGACCGGGAACTTGAACGGCTTGGTCACGTAATCATTCGCGCCGGCGTCCAGACCCAGGATCGTGTCGGCATCGGTGTCATGACCGGTCAGCATCACGATGGGGCATTTCACGTTCAGCTTGCGCAGCTTCTTGCACAATTCGCGCCCATCGGTGTCGGGCAGGCCGACATCCAGAACCACCAGATCGAAGATCGCGTTCTTGCTGGCCTCGACGGCCTCGGCGCCACTGCCTGCTTCGATCACATCGAAATCATCGGTCGCGACCAACTGCTCGGCCAGGGCTTCGCGCAGGTCCTCTTCGTCATCGACCAGCAAGATTTTTTTCAGTCCGGGCATGTTGCCTCCTTTGCGTCATTGCGCAAATGAGTGGGGTGGGACCGGTTCTTCGTCCAGCAACATGTCGAAAATCTCACATGGAGTTGTCGGAAATCGGCACTATGTTTCAGAATGTTTCAAAAATTCGTGGCCGTGACCCTGATATGAGCCTGCTTCCAACCCTTGCCGAGATGGTGTCCCGCGCCCGTGCCGATCTGCGCATGGGGCTGCCCGTGATGATCGGCGGCTATCTGACGGCCGCGGTCGAAACGCTGACGGCGGATCGGCTGGCGGCGATGCGCGCACTTGGCCAACCGGTGATCGTGCTGACCGAAAGGCGGGCCTCGACCCTGAAGGCGCGGGCCTATGACGGTGGATTGGCGCGGGTCGACCTGCCGGGTGACGCCGATCTGACCTGGCTGCGCGATCTGGCCGACCCCGCCAACGATCTGCGCCACCCGATGAAGGGCCCGCTGTTCACTCAGCGTCAGGGCGACACGACCGCGCATCGCGCCTCGCTGGCCCTGGCGAAATCGGCACAGCTGCTGCCCGCGACGCTGATGGTGCCCGCACCCCCGTTGCCCGACCTGACGCAATTGCCCGATCAGCCCCTGCTGGCGCAGTTGACGCAAGAGGCCGCGATGGCCCCGGTCGCCGCGGCGCGCCTGCCACTGTTGTCGGCGGAACGCTCGCGTCTGCATATCTTCCGCCCCGATGACGGCGGCGCCGAACATTACGCGATCGAGATCGGCGACCCGCCGCGCGACAGCGACGTCCTGACCCGCCTGCACTCGGCCTGTTTCACCGGCGATGTGCTGGGCAGCCTGAAATGCGACTGCGGACCACAGCTGCACGCCGCGCTGAATGCCATGGGGCAGGCGGGGGCGGGCGTGCTGCTGTATCTGAACCAGGAAGGGCGCGGCATCGGGCTGGCCAACAAGATGCGCGCCTATGACCTGCAGAATCAGGGCTTCGACACGGTCGAGGCCAATCACCGTCTGGGATTCGAGGATGACGAACGCGATTTCCGTATCGGGGCCGCGCTGCTGAAACGGCTTGGTTTTTCCAGCGCACGCCTGATGACCAACAACCCGCGCAAGGTTGCGATGCTCGAGGGGCATGACATCCGCGTCACCCAGCGCGTGCCCCTGATCACCCCGCGCAACCGCTTCAACACCGACTACCTCGATACCAAGGCCGAAAAATCGGGGCACCTGCTATGACCCCGCAGGACATGATCCTGACGCCATCGGGCCTGCGCTTTCGCGGCCGCCTCTATCCTTGCAGCATCGGCAAGACCGGCGTCACGACCGACAAGCGCGAAGGCGACGGCGCCACGCCTGCGGGTCGGCACCACATCACCGGGCTGTGGTATCGCCCCGACCGCCTGCCGCGTCCGGCGCCCTGGGCGCGGGCCATCGGGCCGGGCGATCTGTGGTGCGACGATCCCGCACATCCGTCCTATAATCACCATGCCCGCGCGCCATTGGTCGCCAGCCACGAACGCCTGCGCCGCGCCGATCCGGTTTACGATCTCGTGCTGACGACCGACTGGAACTGGCCCGATGCCCTGCCGGGGCGCGGCTCGGCCATCTTCCTGCATCAATGGCGCCGGCCCCGGTTCGGCACCGAAGGCTGCATCGCCTTCAGCCGCGCCGACCTGTTCACGATCGTCCGCATGGCGCGACCCGGAACCCGCCTGATCGTCGCTTCTTCTTTGTCCAAATACCCCTGACGCGACGGCTCAGCCGTAATCGCGGGCGCCGAAAATGGCCGAGCCGACGCGGATATGCGTCGCGCCCTCGGCGATGGCGGCTTCAAAATCGGCGCTCATCCCCATCGACAGCTTGGGCAGACCATTCTCTTCGGCCAATCGCCGCAGCAGGCGGAAATGCGGCACCGGGTCTTCGCCTTCCGGCGGAATGCACATCAGCCCCTCGGGGGTCAGGCCCAGATCGCGGCATGAGGTCAGGAAACCGGGCAGCTCATCGGCCAGGATCCCGGCTTTCTGGGGCTCATCCCCGGTATTCACCTGAACGAACAATTGCGGGCTGCGCCCCTGTTCCGTCACCTGCTGCGCCAGCTTGCGCGCAAGCGACATCCGGTCCAGCGTATGGATCGCATCGAACAAGGCGACGGCGGGCTTGGCCTTGTTGGATTGCAGCGGCCCGATCATATGGACCGAAACACCGTCATAGGCATCGCGCCAGCCGGGCCATTTGCCCTGTGCTTCCTGAACGTAATTTTCGCCAAAGGTCCGATGACCGGCATCCAGAACCGCGGTCACACGCGCATCCGGCTGCACCTTGCTGACCGCGATCAGCGTGACGGCACCCGCGGCCCGTCCGGCGGCCTGTTCTGCCGCGGCGACGCGGCGCTTGATCTCATCCAGTCCCATGGAAAGGACAAAACAGAAAGAAAAGAGCGGGCGCAAGGCCCGCTCTTTCCGAAACTCACTTTTGATCCAGGGATCAGAAGTTGAAGCGAACGCCCATGTCGGCGCGGACGTTTTCGTCGTAGCCACGCTCGATCGAGCCGGCCAGGTAAGCGCCGCCCAGGTCGTACTTGGCGCCGATACCGAAAGCGTTGTCGGTTTCGTTCGAGTCACGATCGTTGTTCGCGATGTACGCGCTGACGGTGGTCAGCGGTGCAACAGCGTAGTCGCCGTACAGGACGATGGTCTTGCCCTGGTTGTCGGCATCCGAATCTTCGTCGATGTAGTTCAGGCCGACGCCGTTTTCGGTGCCCGGCATGGTGTAGTAAGCACCGACAAAGTACTTCTCTGCGCCGTCAACGCCAGCGGCGTTGTTGACGTAGGCACCCGACAGAGCGATCTGGTTCCAGGTGTAGTCAGCTTTCAGGCTGAACTCTTCGTCGTCGCCACCGGTGGTCTGGTCGGGGTCGACATACGAAGCCATGACGCTGGCGCCGGCGATTTCGTATTCGACAGCAACGCCCATGCGGTTGTCGGTTTCGTTGACGATCTCGACGGTGCCGTCGGCGTTCATGCGAACTTCGTCATTGCCGTAGCCCGAGGTCGAGAACGCGTAGAAATCGCCCTGAGCGTTACCGAACGAACGGCTGATCAGACCAACTTCCGATTCGTAGATCAGGCCGGCCGAGTCGAACGCGGTGTTGACGTTGCCGACCGAGACGGTCAGGCCACCAGCGGTGACATACAGGTAAGCGGGCGAAACATTGCTGCTGCCTTCGCCATCGTCGTACTGCAGGCGGATGCGGCCACCGAAGTCAACGCCCTGATCGCTCGACGTGGTCGCGTCGATGTTCATGCGCAGGCGGGTTTCCAGCTGCGATTCCTGGTCGCGGCCTTCCTGGTAGTCGATCGCGGTGCGGCCATAACCCGAGATGGTCACGTCTGCGGCTGCGATGCCAGCCGACAGGGTCAGCGCGGTCGTCGCGAAAAGAACCTTTTTCATGGTCGTGTTCCCTCTTGTCTCTCTGATGCCCAAACCGGCTCGACCGTCTTGGGTATGGATCGTGTTTCCTCTTTTCGCTTTTGTGATGCAACGGAATCACGACTTGATCACGGTCTTTGCGATTTTCTGTGATGCACATGGGCCACACCTGAACTGTGGCCCCATATTGCGTGTTTCACGGGGTTTGGCGCTGTCGCGGTCAAGATGCTTGTGGCCGTGGGGCGATCCGCGCTAAAGCTGCGGCAATTGCGAAGAACCGGGGGACCGCATGAAGACCGTGACCGCAACGCGCCTGATTCTTGCCGCCTGCCTGACCGCCGGGCTTGCGGCCTGTGGCGGCAATGCCGATGCCCCCGCCGTTCGCAAGGTGGAAGATTCGACGATCTGGGATCTGTTTGCCAATCGCACGGACCCGAACGCCACCGTTTCGGTCAACAAATACCTTTGGAACGCCAGCCTGGAAGTGCTGAACTTCCTGCCGATCCAGTCGGTCGATCCCTTCACCGGGGTGATCGTGACCGGCTATGGCACCCCCCCGGGGGGTGGCCGTTCCTATCGCGCGACGGTCAAGATCAGCGATCCGGCCATGGATGCCCGCAGCCTGAAGCTGGCCCTTCAGGGTCCGGGCGGCAGCGCGGTCGAACCCGGCACCGTCCGCGCGGTCGAGGATGCGATCATGACCCGGGCCCGCCAGATGCGGATCCGCGATCGCGGTCTGTAAGGGCATTGCGGGCGTTTGCGGCCCGCCTGCCACTGGACCCTAACAGGCGGCGCGTATAAACCCTGCGGGCAAGAGATGATGCCCGAGGTCCGATATGCCCTATGATCCGTCCAGCAGCGAAGCCCGGTGGCAGAAGGCCTGGGCCGATGCCGGCAGCTTTGCCGCCATCCGCGACGAGCGCCCCAAATATTACGTGCTGGAGATGTTCCCCTATCCCTCGGGGCGCATCCATATGGGCCATGTGCGCAACTACACGATGGGCGACGTGGTGGCGCGGTTCAAGCGCGCGCAGGGGTTCAGCGTGCTGCACCCGATGGGCTGGGACGCCTTCGGCATGCCCGCCGAGAATGCCGCGATGGAGCAGGGCGGCCATCCCCGCGACTGGACCTATGCCAATATCGCCACGATGCGCGACCAGCTGAAGCCGCTTGGCCTGTCCATCGACTGGAGCCGCGAATTCGCGACCTGCGACGACGATTACGTCCATCAGCAGCAGGCGATGTTCCTGGACATGCTGGATGCGGGCCTGATCACGCGCAAGTCGGCGCAGGTGAACTGGGACCCGGTCGACATGACCGTTCTGGCCAATGAACAGGTCATCGACGGCAAGGGCTGGCGGTCGGGCGCCACGGTCGAGCGCAAGGAGCTGACCCAGTGGTTCTTCAAGATCAGCGACTACAGCGACGAGCTGCTGTCGGCGCTGGACGGGCTGTCGGGCTGGCCGGAAAAGGTGCGCCTGATGCAGGCCAACTGGATCGGCAAGTCGCGCGGGCTGCAGTTCCGCTTTGCCACCGTCGATGCGCCCGAGGGATTCGACGCGATCGAGGTCTATACCACGCGCCCCGACACGCTGATGGGCGCAAGCTTTGCCGCGCTGTCGCCGGATCACCCGCTGGTGAAGAAGCTGGCCGAAACCCGCCCCGAGGTCGCCGCCTTCATCGAGGAATGCAAGCGCATCGGCACCACCGAAGAGGCGATCGAGACCGCGCCCAAGCTGGGCTTCGACACCGGCCTGACCGTCACCCATCCGCTGGACCCAAACTGGCAGCTGCCGATCTGGGTCGCGAATTTCGTGCTGATGGATTACGGCACAGGCGCGATCTTCGGCAGCCCGGCGCATGACGAACGCGACCACGAATTCGCCACGAAATACGGGCTGCCGATCCGCGCGACCTTCGGGCAACCGGGGATGACGCTGGAACAGGCGGACGAGCTGGTCGCCGCCGCGCCCTTCGTGCCGCTGAAATCCGAGACCGTCACCTATGTCCGCGGTTTCGCGGGCGATGCCGACCAGACCGGCGAGGCCGCGGTGGATGCCGCCATCGCCCATGCCGAGGCGCAGGGCTATGGCGAGGGGGTGACCAAGTTCCGCCTGCGCGACTGGGGCATCTCGCGCCAGCGCTACTGGGGTTGCCCGATCCCGGTCGTGCATTGCGACAGCTGCGGCACCGTCCCCGAGGCCAAGGAGAACCTGCCGGTCCTTCTGCCGCAGGATGTGACGTTCGACGTGCCGGGCAACCCGCTGGACCGTCACCCGACCTGGCGTCAGGCGACCTGCCCGAAATGCGGTGGTGCCGCGCGCCGCGAGACCGACACGATGGACACTTTCGTCGATTCGTCCTGGTACTATGCCCGCTTTACCAGCCCCGGTGCCGACACGCCGACGAACCGCGCCGATGCGGATTACTGGATGAACGTGGACCAGTATATCGGCGGCATCGAACACGCGATCCTGCACCTGCTGTATTCGCGCTTCTTCGCCCGCGCGATGGTCAAGACCGGCCACCTGCCCGAGGCCGCGAAGGAACCCTTCGACGCGCTGTTCACCCAAGGCATGGTCACGCACGAGATCTACATGACCCGCGATGCCAAGGGGCGTCTGGTCTATCACCTGCCCGAGGACGTGACCGACGGCAGGCTGGCCGACGGCACCGAGGTCGAGATCATCCCCTCGGCCAAGATGTCGAAATCGAAGAAGAACGTCGTCGATCCGGTCAATATCGTGCAGGGCTTCGGTGCCGATACAGCGCGCTGGTTCATGCTGTCCGACAGCCCGCCCGAGCGTGACGTCGAATGGACAGCGGCAGGGGCCGAGGCTGCGGCCAAGTTCCTGGGCCGCGTCCACCGCCTGGCCGAGGATGCGCCCGCCGACGGCCCCGAGGATCTGGACCTGGCTCGCGCCGCCCACCGCGCCATCGCGGATGTGACCAAGGCGATCGAGGGCTTTGCCTTCAACAAGGCGGTCGCCAAGCTGTATGAACTGGCCAATGCCATCGGCAAGTCCAAGGCCGGCGGCGCTCAGCGGGCCGAGGTGCTGCGCATCACCGCACAGCTGCTGGCCCCGATGGTCCCGCACCTGGCCGAGGATGTCTGGTCGCTGGCAGGCGGGCAGGGGCTGGTCGTCGATGCGCCCTGGCCCAAGGCGGACCCCGCGCTGCTGCAGGATGACAGCGTGACGCTGCCCATCCAGATCAACGGCAAGCGCCGGGCCGAGATCACCGTCCCCAAGGACATGGCCAAGGACCAGATCGAGGCGCTGGTGATGTCGGATGAAACCGTGCAGCGTTTTCTGGAAGGTGCCCAGCCGAAAAAGCTGATCGTGGTGCCGGGGCGGATCGTCAATGTCGTCGCCTGATCGGCCAAGCCGCCGCGTCGCCCTGCTGGGCCTACTGGCCCTGTCGGGCTGCGGGCTGACCCCGGTCTACGGGACCGGGGGGGCGGGCAAGCGGCTGTTCGGCAAGATCCGGCCACGCGATCCGCAGACCTATCAGGACTTTGCCTTCAATCAGCGCCTGTCCGAACGTCTTGGCCCCGATGCGGAAGGCGCGTTCGATCTGGACTATGTCATCAGCATCGGCGTGGTTCCGCAGGCGATCACCCCCGAAGAGGTCACGACGCGCTATTCGCTGAATGGCACCGTCGATTTCGCGCTGAAGGATGCCTCGGGCGTGGTTCGGGCGCAGGGACGGGCCAGCGGCTTTACCTCATATTCGACGACCGGCACGACCATCGCCACCCTGACCGCCGAGGGCGATGCCCGCAAGCGTCTGGCGCGGATGCTGGCAGATCAGGTGGTTACGCGGCTTCTGGCCGCCAGCCCGGACCTGCCCCAGACATGAACCTGAAGGGCGGTGAAATCGCCCGCTATCTGGCGCGGCCCGATCTCTCGCGCCCGGCGCTGCTGATCTATGGTCAGGACGCGATGCGCGTGGCGCTGAAACGGGTCGAGGCGGTGAAGGCCCTGACCGGCGAGAATGCCGAAGAGGAAATGCGCCTGAACCGGATGCCGGGGGCGGGCCTGCGCAAGGATCCCGCCGCGCTGATGGACGCGATCAAGGAGGTCGGCTTTTTCCCCGGCCCGCGCGTCGTTCTGGTCGAGGAAACACCCGACACTGCCGCCGACGCGATCCGTGCCGCGATCGAGGCATGGCAGCCCGGCGATGCGGTCATGGTGGTGACGGCGGGCGGGCTGGCGAAATCCTCGGCGCTGCGAAAGCTGTTCGAGCCGCACAAGCAGGCCGTCGCGGCGCCCATCTATGACGATCCACCCGGCGAGGACGAGATCCGCCGCTGGCTGGAGGCTGCGGGCCTGCGCGAGGTGCCGCGCGATGCCATGCGCGATCTGGCGACGCTGGCCCGTGCGCTGGATCCCGGCGATCTGCGCCAGACCATCGAAAAGATCGGGCTGTATAAATACGGTGACGACACCCCGCTGACCCCGGCCGAGATCGCGCTGCTTGCCCCGGCCACGATCGAGGCCGATCTGGACGAGTTGCTGCATGTCGTCGCCGAGGGGCGGGCCGGTGAATTCGGACCGTTGATGCGCCGAATCGAGGGGCAGGGCACGCAGCCCGTCGCGCTGGCGATTTCCGCGCTGCGCCATTTTCGCGCGCTGCATCTGGCGGCGTCCGATCCGCAGGGCCCTGTCGCCGGTCTGTCGCGGATGCGTCCGCCCGTGTTCGGGCCCCGGCGCGACCGGATGGCGCGGCAGGCACAAAGCTGGGGCGTCGGCCCGCTGGAAGAGGCCGTGCACACATTGGTCGATACCGATCTGACGCTGCGCAGCGCCAGCCGTGCGCCGCAGATGGCCCTGATCGAACGTGCCCTGATCCGCCTGGCGATGATCGCCAAGGGCCGCAGGTGAGCGCGCCCTTCGCCCTGGTCATCGGTGGCGGTCCGGCGGGGCTGATGGCGGCGGAAACCCTTGCGCGCGCGGGGCTGGCCGTGATCGTGGCCGAGGCCATGCCGACGCCGGCGCGCAAATTCCTGATGGCCGGAAAGTCGGGCCTGAACCTGACCAAGCATCAGCCCATCGACCGGTTTCTTGGCCATTTCGACGGCGCTGCCGCGATGGCGCTGGATTTCGGGCCGGAACAGGTGATGGACTGGGCGGGCGGGCTTGGCATTCAGCTGTTCACGGGTTCGACGGGGCGCGTCTTTCCGACCGGAATGAAAGCCTCGCCCCTGTTGCGGGCATGGCTGGCACGGCTGCGCGGGATGGGGGTCGATCTGCGCACGCGCTGGCGCTGGATCGGTATCAAGGACGGGATGCGGTTCGACACGCCACAAGGGGTGCAGCTGCTGCGCCCGCAGGTTACGGTGCTGGCGCTTGGCGGGGCAAGCTGGCCCCGGCTTGGATCGGATGCCGCCTGGCTGCCGATCCTGCAAGACGCGGGCGTGAAGATCGCGCCGTTTCAGCCCGCGAATATGGGGTTTCGGGTCGAATGGTCGGATGCCATGTCCCGCCATTTCGGCCAGCCGGTCAAGGGCACGCAACTGATCGCGGACGATCATGGCAGTCGCGGCGAATGGGTCATCTCGCGCCACGGGATCGAGGGGGGCGGCATTTATGAGATCGCCGCCGCGCTGCGCGAAGGTGCTGCGGGCCGGATCGACCTTGCGCCGGATACCGATCTGGCCGCGATGCGGATGCGCTTTCAGCGGCCCAAGGGCAAGCTGTCGGTCGGGAACTGGCTGCGCAAGGTGATCGGCGACCCGGTCAAGGTGGCGCTGTTGCTGGAATGGGGCAGGCCTTGGCCTGCCGATGCGGCGGGCTGGGCCGATCGTGCGAAGGCCCTGCCGATCCGGCATCTTGGATCGATGGATCTGGACCGCGCGATTTCCAGCGCCGGCGGCGTGCAGGCCGCCAGCATCGGTCCCGATCTGCAACTGACCGATCTGCCGGGTGTTTTTGTCGCCGGAGAGATGCTGGACTGGGAAGCCCCGACCGGGGGCTATCTGCTGACCGGATGCCTGTCGCAGGGTCGGGCTGCGGGGATGGCGGCCGCGCGGCGCATGAAAGGCTTGATAGGACAGTAATCCTGTCGTATTATTCGGTCATGGGAGGAAACCGACTGGCTTTGGCAAAGGGTTTCCAATGGCTTACACGATCACTGACTTCACCCCCGAAATGCGTCGCCGCGTCGACGGCTTTTTCACGCGCGTCGGCGACGGCATGGCGGCCTATCTGGATGCGCGGTCGCGCCGCGGACAGATCGACCTGCTTGAGGCGAAAACCGATGAGGAACTGGCCCGGATGGGCCTGACGCGCGACAGGATCGTCGCCCATGTCTTTCGCGACGTGATCTGGGTCTGATCAGCGTTCCGCGGCCCGCTGCCATGCGGGCCGTTCGCGCATCCGGTCCAGATAATCCGACAGGCGCTGTTCGGCGATGGGAAACCGCGCCGCCAGCGCCCAGGACAGGCAATGTGCCAGAATGAAATCCGGCACCGTCGGTTGCGCCCCCATCAGATAGGGGCCCTCGCCGATCCGGTGGATCAGGGTTTTCTGGCTGTGCTCGAATTCCCAGCGAAGCGTGTTCTTGATCGCGCTCAGGCGCATCTCCTCGGGCAGGACAAAGCTGTGTCGCGCAGCCAGCCACAATGCGGCATCGAATTCGTCCAGCAGAAACTGGGTCAGGCTGTCCTGCCGCGCCCGGTCCAGCGTCCCGGCGGGATAGGTGAACCCGCCATGACGGTCTGCCAGATAGGTCAGAATCGCGGTGGAATCGGTGATCGGCGTGCCGTCATCGATCAGTACCGGCACCTTGCCCGCAGGGTTGAACTCGACGACGCCGTCGCTGCGCGGATTCGCGGGCACATGCTGATAGGGCTGGCCCAGTTCCTCCAGCAGCCACAAGACCCGGAAGGTGCGGCTTTTGCCGGTGCCGATCACGGTGTACATCGGGCTATTCCTTCCATTCCAGAACCAGTTGCGTCTGCGTGACGATGGCGGCGGTCTTGCCGTCATCGCGGGTGATCGTGGTCTGCCAGATCTGCGTGGTTCGGCCGCGATGCAGGGGTGTCGCGACGGCATGCGCGGTATCGCCGATCCGGATCGGGCGCAGGAAGTTGGTCTTGCTTTCCAGGGTGGTGGTGGTCATGCCCTGCGGCAGGTTCATGAAGGTCGCCGTTCCGCCCGCGTTATCGGCCAGCCCCATGATCGCGCCACCGTGCAGCACGCCATTTCGATTGGCCAGAAGCGGCGTGACCGGCATCTCCATCTCGACCCGCTCTGCCGAGGCGTGGATCAGCCGCGCGCCAAGATGGCGGGCGAACTCTGGCTGCGCGGCTGCGCGGTCCTGCAGGGCATTGGGCTGTTCGGTCATGCTGTCCCCCTTCGCTTCCATCAAAATCGGCGGACGGGGGCTTGGCAAGAGGGGGGATCAGGCCTTTCCGCAGGAAATCAGCTGGGTGCGATAGGTCTTGGCGCGCTGACCGACCTTGCCGGCCACGCCGACAAGCCAGCCCTTGGACAGATAGGATTTGCGCGCATAGCCCGCACGGCCTTCGTGATAGGCCAGATATTGCGAGGTGGCGTCCCATTTCGACAGGCCCAGCCGTTTGGATGATCCGTCCATGTACCAGCCCATGAAATCGGTCGCGTCATTGATATTGTCGCGGCGGGCTCGGCGATTGCCGGTTTCCTTCACATATTCCTCCCAGGTGCCGTCCAGCGCCTGGCTATAGCCATAGGCGCTGCTTTGGCGGCCGATGGGAATCACCCCCAATGCATATTGATGCGGGGTGCGGGCATCGCCGATGAATTTCGATTCCTGGTGAATCGCGGCCATCTGCACATGCACCGGCACGCCCCAGCGGCGTTCGGTTTTCTTCATGGCGCGCAGATAGGCGGGGCGCTCGGCCACGATGGCGCACGCATTGTCCAGATTACGCGGCGCCTTGTAGTTGCCGCCGCCGCATGATGCGACCAGCCCGACGATCGCGAGTTTCAGAAACCTGTTCATCCTGCCCTCTTGTCGTTTTTCCGAAATATTACGGGAAAACACGCCAAGGTGAAATCACAAAGCCTACAGGATCGGCGGCTGGCCGCTGGCAGGTGATGTCAGATCGACATCACCGCCTGAACCGCGCGTTGCCAGCGGGCATAGCGGGCGTCCCGGTCCGATTGTCCCATTCCCGGTTCGAACCGACGGTCCAGGCGCCATGCCTTGGCATATTCCTCGGGCGCGGGGCACAGCCCGGCCTGATAGCCCGCCAGCCAGGCCGCGCCTTGCGCCGTGGTTTCCGTGTTCTCGGGACGATCCACCGGGGCGCCGATGATATCGGCCAGAAACTGCATCGCCGGACCGCTGGCCGTCATCCCGCCATCCACGCGCAGCACCGCGTCGCCGGCCGCCGACCAATCGGCACGCATCGAATCAAGCAGATCACGCGTCTGGAAGCCGACACTTTCCAACGCGGCCAGCGCAAGTTCCGCCGGGCCGGTGTTTCGCGTCAGCCCGAAGATCGCGCCCCGCGCCTGAGGGTCCCAATGCGGCGCCCCCAACCCGGTGAAGGCCGGCACCAGAATGATCTGCTGGCTGCGGTCGGCCTCTTGCGACAGGGGGCCTGTCTCTCCGGCCTCGCGGATCATCTTCAGCCCGTCGCGCAGCCATTGTACCACCGCGCCCGCGATGAAGATGCTGCCTTCCAGCGCGTAGACGGGCTTGCCCTTCAACTGATAGGCGATCGTGGTCAGCAACCGGTTTTCCGACCGCACGGCTTCGGTTCCGGTATTCAGCAGCGCAAAGCAGCCGGTGCCATAGGTGGATTTCATCATGCCGGGCTGGAAACAGGCCTGCCCCACGGTCGCGGCCTGCTGATCGCCCGCCACACCAAGGATGGGGATCTCGCGCCCGAACAGGTCCGCGCGGGTGATCCCGAATTCCGAGGCACTGTCCCGTACCTCGGGCAGCAGGGCCATGGGCACGCCAAACAGCTTGCACATATCTTCGGACCAGCGGCCCTTGTGGATGTCATACAGCATCGTCCGGCTGGCATTGGTCGCGTCTGTCACATGCGAGCGACCGCCGGTCAGCTTCCAGATCAGAAAGCTGTCAACCGTGCCAAAGGCCAGATCCCCCGCCTCGGCCCGGGCCCTGGCCCCCTCCACCCGATCGAGGATCCAGGCAATCTTGGTGGCGCTGAAATACGGGTCCAGCAGCAGCCCCGTCGTGTCGGTAACCTGATCTTCGACACCTTGGGCCTTCAGCCGGTCAATGACATCGGCGGTACGGCGATCCTGCCAGACAATGGCATTGTGGATCGGCGCGCCAGTCTTGCGGTCCCAGATGATCACGGTCTCGCGCTGATTGGTGATGCCGATAGCATCGATACGCGGATTTCCCGCCTTCTCGATGGCCCCGCGCGCGGTCGCAGCGCTGGTGGTCCAGATATCGTCCGGCTCATGCTCGACCCATCCCGATTGCGGGAAGTGTTGGGTGAACTCCTGCTGCGCCTTGGCCTGCACCCGCAGGTCGTCACCGAAAACCAGCGCGCGCGAGGACGTTGTCCCCTGATCCATGGCTAGAATGGTCATTTCGGCTGTTCTCCTTCCATTTCTTCTTTGCGCAAATACCCCCGCCGGAGGCACCCGACATCACCGCCGGGATCATTGGGTATTTGGACAAAGAAGAAGGGGCGGCCAGATGACTGCCCCTTCCAAGACTATCTGACGAGATTACTCCTGCCAGCTTTTGACGAGTTCGTCATAGCTGATCGTCTCGGGTTGCGGCTTTTCGTTTTCAAGTTGCAGCTGGGGCGCGATGGTGCCGTTTTCCTTGGCGAAGTTGTTCCACCATTCAAGATCATGCTCTTCCGCCAGTTTCGGTCCGATATCGCCCTGGATGCCGGCACGTTCAAGACGCTCCATGACCTTTTCCTGTTCGGCGCACAGGCTGTCCATTGCCTCTTGTGCGGTCTTGGCGCCCGACGAGGCGTCGCCGATGGCCTGCCACCACAATTGTGCAAGCTTCGGATAGTCAGGAACATTGGTCCCTGTGGGCGACCAGTTCAGCCGCGCGGGCGAGCGGTAGAATTCGATCAGGCCGCCCAGTTTCGGGGCGCGTTCGGTGAAGCTGTCATGTTGGATCGACGATTCGCGGATGAAGGTCAGGCCGACATGGCTTTTCTTCACGTCCACGGTCTTCGAAGTGACGAATTGTGCGTAAAGCCATGCAGCCTTGGCGCGGTCATCGGGGGTCGATTTCAGCAGCGTCCAGGATCCGGCGTCCTGATAGCCCAGCTTCATGCCGTCCTGCCAATAGGCACCATGGGGCGAGGGGGCCATGCGCCATTTCGGCGTGCCATCCTCGTTCACGACCGGCAGGCCGTCCTTGACCATGTCGGCGGTGAAGGCCGTATACCAGAACATCTGCTGGGCGATTTCGCCCTGTGCCGGGACCGGGCCGGATTCGCTGAAGGTCATGCCCTGGGCCGCGGGCGGGGCATAAGCCTCCATCCAGTCCAGGTATTTCTGGATGGCATAGACCGAAGCCGGGCCATTGGTGTCGCCGCCGCGGGCCACGCAGGAGCCGACGGGGCGGCTGTTCTCGTCGACGCGGATGCCCCATTCATCGACCGGGACGCCGTTCGGGATACCCTTGTCGCCGTTTCCGGCCATCGACAGCCACGCATCGGTGAAACGCCAGCCGAGGCTGGGATCCTTCTTGCCATAATCCATATGGCCGTAGACCTGCTTGCCGTCGATTTCGCGGCCGGTGAAGAACTCGGCGATGTCCTGATAGGCCGACCAGTTGACCGGCACGCCCAGATCGTAGCCGTATTTCTCTTTGAACTCGGCCTGGATGTCGGCATCGTTGAACCAGTCATAGCGGAACCAGTAGAGGTTCGCGAATTGCTGGTCGGGCAGCTGGTACAGGTTTCCGTCCGGCGCGGTGGTGAAGGATTTCCCGATGAAATCGTCCAGATCCAGGCCGGGATTGGTGACATCCGCCCCCGCATTCGCCATCCAGTCGGTCAGGTTGCGGGCCTGCTGATAGCGCCAATGGGTGCCGATCAGATCGGAATCGTTGACATAGGCGTCATAGACGTTTTCGCCCGACTGCATCTGCGTCTGCAGCTTTTCGACCACATCGCCCTCGCCGATCAGGTCATGGGTGATCTTGATGCCGGTGATCGCGGTGAAGGCCGGGGCCAGAACCTTGGCTTCGTATTCATGCGTGGTGATGGTTTCCGACACGACGTTGATTTCCATCCCGGCGAAGGGCTGGGCGGCGTCGACGAACCATTGCATCTCGGCTTCCTGCTCTTCTCGGGTCAGGGTCGAGTTGTCGATTTCGGCATCCAGAAAGGCCTTGGCCTCGTCCATGCCGGCCTGTGCGGAACTGACCATCAGCGCCAGCGCCAGCGCCATGGCCGTTGTCAGGTGTAGTTTCATTCTCTCCTCCCACGTGATGCCGGGTTTTCCCGGCGGTTTTCACACCCAGCGAAAGACCGCTGCGGCGTAGATCAGGGCGCAGCCCAGGCCGCCCCAAAGCGGCATGCCGATCAGCCCCAGCCAGATCAGGCAGATGAAGGCGCTGCCGAGCAGGCTGATGAACAGGCGGTCGCCGCGTGTCGTCGTGATGCCCAGAATGCCTTTGCGCGGCGTCTCCGGAAAGCGAATTGCAAGCCAGGTGAACAGGATCAGCAGGCCCGCGATGATGGTGAAGAACAGCGCGGTCGGAAAGGTCCAGGCCATCCAGCCGCCGGGATCGAGGCTGCCGGTCCAGTCCCTTGCCTCGTCGCGCAGGGGCACCTGCGTGGACAGCCAGAACAGGAAGCCGATCCACAAGACGCCCGCGATCGCGAAACCGGTATTCAGGGATTTGCGCATCGCCTTCATCCACTTCCCATAGATTTTGTGAAGCCGCCCAAAAGCCCGCCAACGAGGTCGCCGAGATTGGCGTATCCTTCTCCACTTGCGTTCACTTTGGTGATCGCTTGGCCGAGCGTCAAATCACCGTTAAATCTCGAGCTGAGAAGCTTATAACCCTTAGACGTAAGTACGAACCGAAGAGCGTACACCTCGCCTTCAGAAGTACCATTCATGAACTTAATTTTTTCGCTCGAGAAAACTACGCCTTCATTCTGAAGCCAGTTCATCGCATCAATGAATAGCAATCTCGTTTCATTCCCGCTTTCGTAGCCAAGCTCTTTGCTCCCGAACGTGGTTCGTTGGACACCATATGGTGCCAGATGTGCCACAATTCTCGCCACCATTTCTTCGCTGCGGGCCAGCGACTCGCCAGCTCCGTCCATCACACCCGTCCCAGGGCAAAGCCCTTGGCGATGTAGTTGCGCACGAACCAGATAACGAGTGCGCCGGGGATGATGGTCAGGATGCCGGCGGCGGCCAGCACGCCCCAGTCGAGCCCCGAGGCGCTGACCGTGCGGGTCATAGTGGCGGCGATGGGTTTCGCGCTGACCGAGGTCAGGGTGCGCGACAGCAGAAGTTCGACCCAGGAGAACATGAAGCAGAAGAAGGCCGCGACGCCGATGCCCGATGCGATCAGCGGCATGAAGATCTTTACGAAGAAGCGCGGGAAGGAATAGCCGTCGATATAGGCGGTTTCGTCGATTTCGCGCGGGACGCCGGACATGAAACCTTCGAGGATCCAGACCGCAAGCGGCACGTTGAACAGGCAATGTGCCAGTGCGACCGCGATATGCGTGTCGAACAGCCCGATCGAGGAATAGAGCTGAAAGAAGGGCAGGGCAAAGACCGCCGCCGGGGCCATGCGATTGGTCAGAAGCCAGAAGAACAGATGCTTGTCGCCCAGAAACCGATAGCGGCTGAAGGCATAGGCCGCGGGCAGCGCCACGGTGATCGAGATGACGGTGTTCATCACCACATAGATCAGGCTGTTGACATAGCCCATGTACCAGCTGGGATCGGTCAGGATCGTGCGGTAATTGTCCAGCGTCGGGTTTCGCGGCCACAGGCTGAAGGCGCCGAGAATTTCGGCATTGGTCTTCAGGCTCATGTTCAGCAGCCAGTAGATCGGCAGCATCAAAAACAGCAGGTAAGCTGCCATGACGATGGCCGCGCCCCGGCCCTTGGATTCAGCGACGGCGGCCATTACAGCGTTTCCCCTTCCTTGGTCATGATCGTGTAGAAGACAAAGGAAATCAGCAGGATCACAAGGAAATAGATCAGGCTGAACGCCGCCGCCGGGCCCAGATCGAACTGGCCGATGGCCATTTTCACAAGGTCGATCGACAGGAAGGTGGTGGCATTGCCCGGCCCGCCGCCGGTGACGACGAAGGGTTCGGTATAGATCATGAAGCTGTCCATGAAGCGCAGCAGCACCGCGATCAGCAGCACGCCCTGCATCTTGGGCAATTCGATATAACGGAACACTTTCCAGCGCGACGCCTGATCGATCTTGGCGGCCTGATAATAGGCGTCGGGGATGGATTGCAGCCCGGCATAGCACAGCAGCGCCACCAGCGAGGTCCAGTGCCAGACATCCATCACGACGACCGTGATCCAGGCATCCACCGCGTCATTGACGTAGTTGTAGTCCACGCCCAGCTTGGACAGCGTATAGCCCAGAAGCCCGATATCCACGCGACCAAAGACCTGCCAGATCGTGCCGACCACGTTCCACGGGATCAGCAGGGGCAGCGCCATCAGCACCAGGCAAAACGACGCCCAGACGCCCTTCTTGGGCATGTTCAGCGCGACGAAGATGCCAAGCGGGATCTCGATCGCGAGGATGATGGCCGAGAACAGGATCTGACGGCCAAGTGCGGCGCGGATCCGATCCGAGCTGATGACCTCTTCGAACCATTCAAGCCCGGCCCAGAAGAACTGGTTGTTTCCGAACGTATCCTGGACCGAATAGTTGACCACGGTCATCAACGGCAGCACCGCCGAAAAGGCGACCAGCGCCAGCACCGGCAGCACCAGAAACCAGGCGCGGTTGTTGACGGGTTTATCCATCAGGCGGCCCTTTCACTGGCAAGGGGATCGACGCGCCAGTCGTCGCGATAGACATGGGCGCGGCTGGCATCGGGGATGACGCGGTTCGTATCCGCGGGGATCGGCTGATCCTCGGGGACGATGACATTGACGTCGCTGCCGGCGACCTGACCGCGGACGATTCGGTGATGGCCGACATCCTCGATCCGGCGGATGGTGAAGGGCAGGCCCTGATCGCCGGTGCCGAGGGTCAGAAACTCGGGGCGGATGCCGATCTGGGTCTTGCCGGTCAGCGGGCCATAGCCGTGGGCCAGCGGGATCGTGGCGCCTGCGATGCGGGCCTCGGTCCCCTGAATCTGGGCATCCAGCAGGTTCATGCCGGGCGAGCCGATGAAATAGCCGACAAAGGTGTGTTCGGGCGTGTCGAACAGGGCTTGCGGGGTGCCTGCCTGCACGACACGACCGTCATACATGACCACGACCTGATCGGCGAAGGTCAGCGCCTCGGTCTGGTCATGGGTCACGTAGATCATCGTATGGCCAAAGCGGCGATGCAGTTCCTTCAACTGCGTGCGCAATTCCCACTTCATATGCGGGTCAATCACGGTCAGCGGTTCGTCGAACAGGATCGCGTTCACGTCCTGGCGGACCATGCCGCGGCCAAGGCTGATCTTTTGCTTGGCATCCGCGGTCAGGCGCCGGGCGCGGCGGTTCAGCACCTCGGTCATGCCGATCATCTCGGCGATTTCGGCGACACGGGCGGCGATCTGATCGGCGGGCAGGCCGCGATTCTTCAGCGGGAAGGCCAGATTGTCGCGGACGCTCATGGTGTCGTAGACCACGGGGAACTGGAACACCTGCGCGATATTGCGTTCCAGCGTCGGCAGGGCGGTCACGTCCTGATCGCCGAACAGGATGCGGCCCTGCGACGGCACCAACAGCCCCGAGATGATGTTCAACAAGGTCGATTTGCCACAGCCCGAACTGCCCAGCAGCGCATAGGCGCCGCCATCCTGCCAGGTCATCGTCATCGGTTTCAGCGCCCAGTCGGCGTCCGAGGACGGGTTCGGCAGATAGCTGTGTGCCAGATTTTCCAGTGTGATTTGTGTCATCTTTTCCCTCCCTTATGCGCCGCTGCCCGTCAGGCGGCAGAGGCGTAGGGCGCGCCGCGGGCAAGCTGGCCCGCTTCGGTGAACAGGTAGACATGCGCAGGGTCCAGCCAGACGGTCAGCTGTTGTCCGTGATCCAGCTTGTGGACCCCCTCGACCAGACCGACCCAGCTGTCTGGGCCGTGGCGCAGGTGCAGGAAGGTGACGGCGCCGGTGATTTCGGTCGTCTCCAGCACTGTCCCCAGCGGTACCGCACCGGGGCGTTCGTGCAGCGACAGATGCGCGGCGCGGAAACCGGCGCGGTAATCGCCATCGGCCAGATCGCCCGCAGGCCATTCTGCGGCGTGAATGGCCGCGATGCCGTTCCTGACCGTCACGGTCTTGAAGTTCATCGGCGGATCGCTGAACACGCGGGCGGTCGTGGCGTCCGTGGGCGCGCGATAGACCGTCGGCGTCGGGCCGAACTGCGTGACCCTGCCTTCCCACAGCGTCGCGGTATTGCCGCCCAACAGCAGCGCCTCTTCGGGTTCGGTGGTCGCATAGACGAAGATCGCGCCCGATTCCTCGAAGATGCGGGGGATCTCGGCGCGCAGTTCCTCGCGCAGCTTGTAGTCCAGATTGGCCAAGGGTTCATCCAGCAGGACCAGTCCGGCCCCCTTGACCAGCGCCCGCGCCAGTGCGCATCGCTGTTGCTGGCCGCCCGACAGTTCCAGCGGCTTGCGGTCCAGCATCGGCGTCAGGCGCATCATCTCGGCGGTGTCGCGGACGCGGGCGTCAATCTGGTCGCGGGCCACGCCCATCAGCCGCAGCGGCGAGGCGATATTGTCGTAGACGCTCATCGAGGGGTAGTTGATGAACTGTTGATAGACCATCGCGACCTTGCGGTCCTGCACGCGCTGGTCGGTGACATCCTCGCCATTCCAGAGGACGCGGCCGGTGCTGGGTTTGTCCAGCCCGGCCATCAGCCGCATCAGCGTGGTCTTGCCCGCCAGTGTCGGGCCAAGCAGGACATTCATGCTGCCGGGGCTAAGTGTCAGGTCGGTCGGATGGATATGCACCTGACCGCCAACCCGTTTCTCGATCCCCCGCAGCTCCAGCGTCATGCAGCACTCCTTGCGTTGGTCATCCATGCCTCCAGCGCGTCGATCTGGGCCTGATCCATGCGCAGGCCCAGTTTGCTGCGCCGCCAGACGACATCGTCTGCATGGCGGGCGAATTCATGTGTCATCAGCCAGTCTACCTCGGCTTCGGTCAGGCTGGCACCGAAATCGCGACCCAGATCCTGCGCCGAAGCGGCCCCGTTCAACAGGCGCCGGGCATCGGTGCCATAGGCGCGAACCAGGCGCGTCGCCCAACGACGGTCAAGGAATGGGTGGTCGGCCATCAGCCCGTCGATCAGCGCCGAGACGCCATCGACCGCAAAATCGCCGCCGGGCAAAGGGGCGCCGGCGGTCCAGGCGGGGCGGGCCTGCGGGAAATGCGGCACCAGCTTTTCCAGCGCATGTTCGGCCAGACGGCGATAGGTGGTGATCTTGCCGCCAAAGACGTTCAGGCAGGGCGCGCCCTTTTCGTCCATCGACAGGACATAGTCGCGAGTGGCTGCCGTCGCGGATTTCGCGCCGTCATCGTACAGGGGACGTACGCCGGAATAGGTCCAGACGATCTGGTCGCGCGTCACCGGCGTCGCGAAGTATTCGGACGCGAAACGGCACAGGTAATCCTGTTCCTCGGCTGTGCATTCCGCATCCAGCGGGCTGCCCTGATGGTCGCGGTCGGTGGTGCCGATCAGGGTGAAATCGTCCTGATAGGGGATCGCGAAGATGATCCGCCCATCCGCGCCCTGGAAGAAATAGGCCTTGTCGTGATCGTACAGCTTCCTCACGACGATATGGCTGCCGCGTACAAGCCGCACGGTTTCGGTGCTGTCCAGATGGGCCACGTCGCGGATCACCCGACCGACCCACGGCCCGCCCGCATTGACCAGCGCACGGGCATGGAACACCCGCCCGTCATCCAGCGTGACACGCCAGACGCCATTGTCGCGCACGGCCTCGGTCACCTCGGTTCCGGTGATGATATCCGCGCCCTTCATCGCCGCATCGCGGGCGTTCAGCGAAACCAGTCGCGCATCCTCGACCCAGCAATCGCTGTATTCATAGGCTTTCTTCAGGCGATCCTTTAGCGGCGCACCTTCCGGGCTTGCGCCAAGCGACAGCGACCGCGTGCCGGGCAGGATCTTGCGACCGCCCAGATTGTCATACAGGAACAGACCCGCGCGGATCAGGAAATTCGGGCGATGCCCCTTGGCCCAGGGCATCACCAGCGCCAGCGCCTTGCTGACGGGCGTGTCCGATTCGAAGGTCATCTTGGGGTCCAGGGGCAGCACGAAGCGCATCGGCCAGCTGATATGCGGCATCGCCTGCAACAGCACCTCGCGTTCCTTCAGCGCCTCGCGGACCAGCCGCACTTCCAGATATTCCAGATAGCGCAGGCCACCATGAAACAGCTTGGTCGATTTCGACGAGGTTGCCTGTGCGAGATCGCCCATTTCGGCAAGGCGCACGGTCAGGCCGCGCCCGACGGCGTCACGGGCAATCCCGCAGCCATTGATGCCACCGCCGATGATGAACAGGTCTGTCGTTTCCGACATAAGCTCCTCCCAAAGCTGGGGTTATCCGATCACGTCGCTGTGACGGCTGTCAATTCAAATTTTCGCAGATGCGCGTATATATTCGGATTGACATGAAGCGCACATGACGCTTCCGTGATAATCGGGAAGAGGGAGGCCGGAAATGGCCCTGAACATTCGCCAGATGGAAATTCTGGAGCTTGCGCGCGCCACTGGCCGCGTCGCGGTCGAGGAACTGGCCGAACGCTTTGACGTGACGCTGCAGACGATTCGCCGGGATCTGGGTGAACTGGCCGATCAGGGCGAACTGGACCGCGTGCATGGCGGGGCGGTTCTGCGGTCGGGGGTCAGCAATATCGGCTATGAACAGCGTCGGCGCATGAATGATGCGGCGAAATCCGCGATTGCGCGGGCCTGTGCCGCCGAAATTCCGGACAATTCCTCGGTCATTATCAACCTTGGCACCACGACCGAGGCGGTGGCACGCGAATTGCTGAACCATCGCAACCTGACCGTCATCACCAACAACATGAATGTCGCCAATATCCTTGTCGCCAATGACAGCTGCGAGATCATGGTCGCGGGCGGGGCGCTGCGCCGGTCGGATGGCGGGCTGGTCGGTGATCTGACGACCGAGTTCATGGCCCAGTTCAAGCCCGATTTCGCGATCATCGGCGCCTCGGCGCTGGATGCGGATGGTGACCTTCTGGATTTCGACATGGCCGAAGTGCGTGTCAGCCGTGCCATTGCCGGACTGGCCCGGCGGACCTTTCTGGTTACCGACATCAGCAAGCTGGAACGCTCGGCCCCCGTGCGCATCATCCCCATGTCCGAGGTGGACAGCGTGTTCGTGGATGCCCCCCTGCCGCCGGATCTGGCGCGGCAATGTGTCGAATGGGGCACGCAGGTCATCGTCGCACCGCCGCGCCGCTGAAACTGCGTGACTTTGACGTCAATTATGACGATTCATTCTTGAATATGTCACAACGCGGCGGGTCTGCGCGGCGGTGACGGCGACGTTTGTCACAGAGTGAGTTTTGCGCGATGGCGGTTATAAGAGCCTATGACACGGTCAATGCAGGTTTCGATCAGCGTCAGCTGATCCCCGGACTGATCTTCGCGACCAGCTATGGCGACATTTTTGCCCCCGACAGCTATAGTCAGGTACTGGGTACGGTCTATCGCGATTCCTACGTGTTTCAGTGGGATCCCGTGCAGTTGGGCGACCACTATTATCTTCTGGCCGGGTCGGGTTTCGAAGGCAGTTCCCGGGGCGGGCTGACCGACGGGACGATCGAATTGATCGGCGATGCCGTCAAGGTCGGTGGCAGCTATCTGGATTACTATTCCATCACCGGTCTTTCCATCGATGTCGCGCGGCTGGTCGATGTGTTGCAGACTGCGGGCTGGGCGGATGACCGTCGCCTGATGGATGCGGAATTTTCCGGCAATGACCGCTTCTATCTCAGCGGGTATGGCGATTTCGCCAAGGGGCTTGGCGGGGCCGACCTGATCTATGGCCGTGGGGGCGGCGACACGTTGTCGGGCGGGCTGGGCAATGACACGCTGCATGGCGAGGCCGGGCGCGACGTGATCTGGATGGACCCCGGCAATGATGTCATTCGCGGTGGCAGCCAGATCGACACGCTGCGCGCCGGGACCAGGGCGGATCTGCGCATCGATCTTGGCGTGACCACCGCGCAGGCGACCGGGCTGGGACGGGACCGGATCCTGTCGATGGAAAACGTGATCAGTGGTGTGGGCGATGATCGCCTTCTGGGGAACCGGGCGGCCAATCGTCTTGATGGCGGCGCGGGCGACGATGTTCTGCATGGGCGGATGGGGCAAGACGTGCTGATCGGCGGATTGGGTGCAGACACCCTGACCGGAGGTTTTGGCGCGGATCATTTCCTGTTCCAATCCGCCGCCCAGACGGGTCGCAGTCTGGCAAGTTCGGATTACATCACCGATTTCCGTCCCGGCGTGGACAAGATCGACCTGTGGCTAAGCGGCGCAAGGTTCAGTGAGACCGGGCGCTGGACCGACGGGCGCGGGGCGCAGATTACCTATCGTCATCTGGATCGCGACGGCACACAGGCCGACCGGACCATCGTCTATATCGACGGCAATGGCGATCAGACGACCGATGCCCTGCTGCGCCTGAAGGGACTGCACGATCTGTCGATCAGCGATTTCGACTTCTAATCCGGCCGTCGCATCAAGGCCTGCAGGGCGGCCAGATCTCCGGCCCCCTGCAGGTGCAACAGCTGTTCCAGATTGCGGTAATGGCGCAGCACCTCGCGGCCCAGATCGGTCAGTTCGGCACCGCCACCCTTGCTGCCGCCGCGACTGGACTGGATCACCGGTCCGGCGAAGGCGCCGTTCATTTCCTCGACCAGCGACCATGCGCGTTTATAGCTCATGCCCATGTCGCGACCGGCCGCGCTGATCGAGCCCAGCCGGTCCACCAGTTCCATCAATCTTGCCTTGCCCGGTCCCAGAACCAGCGGCGCGTCATATTCCAGCCGCAGTTTGATCCTGGGGGCGGGTGCGGGGGGCTGGATCATGGCCCTTTGTGCGGGGGTGGGTCGTCGCTGGCAAGGACTGTCGCAACGGAATCCCGCCAGGACCGGGTTTCGCGATTGCGATGCGGGCCCGCGGGCCTAAGCTGTCGCCAGAATTTCAGGAGGGGATCATGTCCGAAAACGAAATCGTCATCCTGTCGGGCGTGCGCAGCGCGATCGGCACCTTCGGCGGCAGTCTGGCGGCCATCCCGCCCATCGACCTTGCCACCACCGTCACCAAGGCCGCGCTGGACCGCGCAGGCATCGAGCCGGGCCAGATCGGCCATGTCGTTTTCGGCCATGTCATCAATACCGAGCCGCGCGACATGTATCTAAGCCGCGTTGCCATGCTGAACGCCGGCATTCCCCACACGGTGCCCGCGATGAACGTGAACCGTCTGTGCGGGTCGGGGGCGCAGGCGATCGTGTCGGCCACGCAGTCTCTGCTGTTGGGGGATGCGGATTTCGCCGTCGCGGGCGGTGCCGAATCCATGAGCCGTTCGCCCTATGCCGTGCCTTCGGCGCGTTTCGGGGCAAAGATGGGCGATCAGGTGATGCTGGACATGATGACCGGCGCGCTGACCTGTCCGATGGGCACCGGCCATATGGGCGTGACCGCCGAAAACGTGGCGGCGGAACATGACATCACCCGTGAACAGCAGGACGAATTCGCGATGGAATCGCAGCGCCGCGCGGCGGCGGCGATCGCGTCGGGGCGCTTTGCCGATCAAATCGTCCCGATCGAGGTCAAGACCCGCAAGGGCGTCGTCGGGTTCGATATGGACGAACATCCCAAGGAAACCAGCCTTGACAGGTTGGCCGGGCTGAAGCCGGTCTTTCAGAAGGGCGGCAGCGTCACGGCGGGCAATGCCAGCGGCATCAATGACGGCGCAGCGGCGCTGGTTCTGGCGCGGGCAAGCGCCGCGGATGCGGCGGGGTTGAAGCCGCGCGCCCGGATCCTTGGCTATGCCATCGCGGGGGTGCGCCCCGAAGTGATGGGGATCGGGCCGATCCCTGCGGTGCAGGCCCTGCTGGACAAGACCGGATTGCAGCCCGGTGATTTCGATGTCATCGAATCGAACGAGGCCTTTGCCGCGCAGGCGCTTGCGGTGAACAAGGGGCTGGGGCTGGATCCGGCGCGGGTGAACCCGAATGGCGGTGCGATCGCATTGGGCCATCCGGTCGGCGCAACCGGCGCGATCCTGACCGTCAAGGCTGTTCACGAGCTGGAACGCAGCGGCGGCCGCAAGGGTCTGATCACCATGTGCATCGGCGGCGGTCAGGGCATCGCCATCGCGATCGAGCGTATCTGATCAGCCTTCGGGCCGAAAAGGGAAAGGGCGCGGCCGATCCTGGCTGCGCCCTGTTCCTTGCCCCATTTCGGGCGGGTCGGGCCCGCGACATCTGCCGCCTGTCTGGCCCTATGGGAAACGGGTCGTCCAGATCAGACGACCCGCGAGATCCATGGAGATGGCCCGGTTAGGGATGGAAAATCCGTCCGGTCCCAATCAAGGTTTACGACCTAAAGGGCTGCCTTCAGGCCACGGCCCCCCTGACTGTTCCGACACCTCTCTCCAACATCACTCTCGACACTGGACCACCTCCTTTCACTAAGTTGCCGTTATAGGGAAAGGGTGACACAGATCGAAAATCTGTCAATCAGATTTCTTGTGGTTTGCGCAACAGATTGCGGACGGCAAGGCGGAAAGGCACAAGTGCAAGTAGCGCCAGACCGAATTTGACCAACCAATCAGCAGTTGCCAAAGAAACCCACAGCGCGGTGTCCGGTCCGTAACCAAGCAGCGAAACCTGCTCATTCGCCCAGCCTGTATTAGCGTCGGCGGGCAGAAGATCGCTGAAGGCGATTCCGAAGAACAGCGCGGTGTCGGTCGCCGATCCGATCAGGCTGGACACCAGCGGCGCAACCCACCAGCGACCTTTGCGCAACATGTCAAACAGTTTCACATCCAGAAGCTGTGCGATCAGGAAGGCGGTTCCCGATCCGATGGCGATGCGCAGGGTGGTCTTGTCCATGCCCGCGGCGATCAGTGAACAGATCACGCCGGCGGCAAACCCCGCCAGAACCACGCGCCGCGCGGCGGTGATGCCATAGACGCGGTTCATCACGTCGGTCACCAGAAAGGCGAAGGGATAGGTGAAGGCCCCCCATGTCAGCCAGTCTCCGACGACGAACTGAACGAGGATATTCGAGGCCACGACAATCGCGGCCATGGCAATGATGCCGGGCAGGTAACGGGTCATCCTTGGGGTTTCCGTTTTACAAGGTGGCGGAACAACTCGGCCCCGCGCCTTGCGGGACAAGGGCGGATAGGACGCCGCAGGCCCGTCTGTCAATCGCGCAGACGATATTCCACCAGCTCGGTCCGCTGGACGAACAGGAAGTTGTCGTCGGAAATCATGGTCAGGCGAATGCCCTGACCGTCATCCCAGACCGCCAACCCTTCCAGATTGTCATATTGCAGCGAATTGGTTTCCAGCAGGGTCTGTTCGGCCCGAACGCCGTCCTTGCCCAGCTGAAACCGCCTGATTCGAGAGGAAAATCCCAAAAGCCCCTGAAAATCTCGTTCCAGCAGATACAGCCAGCCATCCGGTCCGAAATCCGCGCCGACCGGCAGCCAGCGCCCGCTGCGCGAAATGCTGAAGGCGCGGTGCCATTTGCCGTCACGGACCGTAAATACCGGAAACGGGCTGTCCGGCGAGACCGAGCGTTCGGGCAGTGTGTACAACGTGCCCGCCGGGTCGATCGCCAGTGATTCGAAGCCCGAATTGACGCGCAGCGCCTTGATCTTGGGCGGGCGTGACAGGGGACGGGCAGGGGCATCGGGGCTGTCATAGGCGACGATGCGGTCCAGCCCCTCGAAGCTGACCCAGATGGTGCCGTCCGCGCCGATGGCCAGCCCTTCGCTGTCCCCAAGATAGCCGGGTTTCAGCGGGCGGTTGCGGCTGTCCTTCAACTGCGCGCGGCCGGCCACGTTCATGTGCCGGATTCGCCCCGACGCGTCGCGTTCGATACTGCCCCAGAACAGGTTCGAGCGGTCGGACAGCGCGTGAAAGCCAAGTCCGTCATCGGACATCTCGATGCCCGAAAAGCCGCCAAAGCGCGGGTCGTTGTCGCGCCAGACATAGGTTCCGACATATTCCAAAGTTGCGGCCGGCGCCTTGGCACCGGCCGCGATCAGGATTGTCGTCAGGGCCGCGATCAGGGGGCGGCAGCGACGGTTCGGCATTGGGATGGCAGCTCGCTCAGTCGGTAGGTGCGCGGGTGGCGGTAATTCGGGTTGGGCGGCGCGGGTTTCACGCGGCTGGGGTCAATGCGGTTCTTGATCCATTCGGCGGCCTCGGCGCAGCCATCGCCGCGCGGCGGGGCTTCCTGTTCCCGACAGCTTGACCCCTTGGGACAGCTGAGGCGCACGTGGAAATGATAATTGTGATTGTTCAGCGGGCGGATCTTGCGCAGCCAGCTGCGGTCGCCCTTTTCCATCTGGCACATGGCGACCTTGACCACGGGATCGGTGAAGATCCGTTCCACCCGGCGATCGCGGGCGGCGGCGCGCAGGATCGCCATATGGCCGGGGTTCCAGTATTTCGTCAGGCCGGTGCCGCGGCTGTCCACGACCGAGACCGAGGATATGCTTTCGCGCTGCGCCGGGCTGAGGGTCAGCGAACTGGGTGGCAGCATCCAGATGTCGGCATCCAGACCCATCTGATGGCTGGCATGGCCCGAGGTCATCGGCCCGCCGCGCGGCTGGCTGATATCGCCGATATACAGCCCCTTCCATCCGGCCTGCTGGGCCGCGCGGGACAGACCCTGCAGAAAGCCGATCATCTCGGGGTGGCCCCAGTTGCGGTTGCGCGACAGGCGCATCGACTGCCAGCTTGGGCCGCTTTCGGGCATCTGGACAAAGCCCTGTCCGCAGCCCTGGGAATAATAGCCCAGGGATACCGCCGGGCCTTGCGACGCGGATCGGAACGCGCCGAAGACATCCTTGGCAAGCGGATCGGACATGGCGGGGGATGCCAGCCCTGCGCACAGGGCGGCGGCGGTCAGGATTTTGCGGATCACTGCTGGGCCTCTCCTTCCGGTTTGACCCAGACTAGCAGAACCAGCGCCAGAAGAAACATCACGATCAGGGGCGAGATGCCGATGCGCTGATTTCCGGTCATTGCGGTGACGCTGGCAATCAGGAAGGGCGCCAGAAACGCCGTGGCCTTGCCCGATAGCGCATAAAGGCCAAAGCCCTCGGTCGCCCGTTCCTCGGTCGTGTGACGCACCATCATCGTGCGGCTGGCGGCCTGCAGCGCCCCGCCCGCGCCGCCGATCAGCGCCCCGCAGGCAAAGAAGATTGCGTCGGGCAGGCGCAGCCCGGCCAGGACCGGCCCGTCGGGGACCGCCATGCCGAACAGGGTCTGCCGGTTCATGCCGACGACGATGACGCAGACCGCGATCAGCACCAGCGTCGCGGCGATGATCACGGGTTTGGGCCCAAAGCGCCTGTCCGCGCGCCCGCCGATCCAGCTGATGATGCTGGCCGAGATGGCGCTGATGACCCCGAAGATGCCGGCCAGAAACACCGGCCAGCCCAGCACCGTACCGGCATAGACCCCGCCAAATCCGTAAAGCGCGTTCAGCGCATCGCGCGACAGCATCGAGGATATCAACCAGCTTGCAAGGCTGTGGCGGTGGCGCAGGCTGCGGATCAGCGCCCACAGATCGCGCAGGGCCACGCGGATGCGGATCGGGCTTTTCGGGCCGCGCGGTTCCTTCACCCAAAGGAAGAACGGAATCATGAAAAGGGCATACCAGATCGCGGTGAACGGCCCGACGAATCTTGTGCCCTCGCGCAGTTCGGGGTCCAGCCCGAACAGGGGCGGCAGGCCGATCAGCGTGCGCCCGCCCGGCGTTTCGGCAAACAGCGCCAGCATCAGCGCAAGCGACACCACCCCCCCCAGATAGCCGAAGGCAAAGCCCGTGCCGGACAGGCGGCCGATCTCGTCGCGCGGGGCCAGTCCGGGCAGCAGGGCATTGGTGAAGATGGCCGCGAACTCGGCCCCGATCAGGCCGATGCCGAACAGGGTCACGGTGCGGATCAGCGCCGGTTGATCGGGCATCAGGAACCACAGCCCCGCCGCGCCGGTCACGTAGAAGGCCGAGAACAGCCAGATCCACGGCATCCGCCGACCCGATGTATCGGCCACCGCGCCAAGGATCGGTGCCAGAATCGCGATCACCGCACCTGACATCGCCAGCCCGTAGCCCCAAAGCGATTGGGCATGGGCCCCGGCAAGGGTGACGCTGTCGCCCAGGGTGATGAAATGGTGCTGGGCCACTTCGGCGAAATAAATCGAGAAGATGAAGGTGATCAGCAGCGTGTGATAGGGCTGGCTGGCCCAGTCGAAAAACCACCAGCCCCAGATCCGCCTGCGGTTCATCCCCTGTCCCCCCTGCCGTCGCTTTGGGCCCCATAAGGCCCAAGCCGGGCTAGGCTGACAAGAGCGGTTTGACGCTTGGCGGGTCTTGCGGCGTGCGTTCGGGCGGCCAGGGCCGGGCCGCGTCGGCCTGAATCCAGGCCTGCACCCATTCTGGCAGGGCCGGGCTTTCATCGGTCAGGCCCAGGGCCTCCATCACCTTGCGGGGCGGAACGATCCCCTCTTTCGAGGTCACCGCCGACCGGATCAGCACCTGGTTGCAGCATTCGTCCCCGCGCCACATGGACTGGTCCATATAGACAAAGCGATCGTCCCAGCCGATCGTCCGCGACACCATGGTGAAACGGTCAAAGGCCCGGATGCGCCGGCGATAGCGGGTCGAGTTGCCGGCAACGGTGATGCCCCAGCCCTTGTCGCGCAGGATCGGGACCAGCCCGGTCCGCTGTGCCAGGGGGATGCGGCCCAGATCGAACAGCGTCAGCGTGCGCCCGTTATTCAGTTCGATCCACGGGTCCAGATCCCAGGGCCAGCACATATGCGTCGAAATATGCGGATCCAGCGGTCCCAGCCTTGGCGCGTTGCGGAACTTGATCATTTCCTTGGCAAATCGGATCAGCGGATACATGTCGCCCCTTGCGTCTGATTGGCCTTGGGGTGGCCTTTACCCACAGGATCGTCAACCCGGACGCTGCGGCAACCGTCTTGCACGCGGGGCGCGGGATGGCCATACAGGGGCCGATTGCTGCCAATGGGGACAAGATGGGAACGCTTTATCAGGCCTTGCAACTGATCCTGCAGGTGGTGTGGTTCGTGATGATCGTCCACATCATCATGTCGTGGCTGATCAATTTCCAGGTGCTGAACCTGCGTCAGCCGATGGTCGCGCAGATCTGGGACGGGCTGAACCGGCTGCTGGAACCGCTGTACCGCCCGATCCGCAATATCCTGCCCGATACCGGTGGGCTGGATCTGGCGCCGCTGGTGGTGTTCATCATCATCATCATTCTTCAGAACGCCCTGGCGAACAACGCTGGCTTCTTCTTCGGCATGTGATGCCGAAGGATCTGGCGGCTGGCGATCTTCTGCGGCAGGTCTGGGGCTTTGACGGCTTCCGGCCCGGTCAGGGTGAGATCGTCGAGGCCGTGGCGACGGGCCGCGACGTGTTGGCGATCATGCCCACCGGGGGCGGCAAGTCGCTGTGCTATCAGCTGCCCGCGCTGATGCGCGATGGTCTGACGGTGGTGATATCGCCACTGATCGCCCTGATGCGCGATCAGGTTCGCGCCCTGGGCGAGGCCGGGGTCGCGGCGGGCGCGCTGACTTCGGGCAATACGCAGGATGAAACCGACGCGGTGTTTCAGGCGCTGGATCAGGGCGCGTTGAAGCTGTTGTACATGGCGCCCGAACGTCTGGCCTCGGGCGGGACGATCAATTTGCTGCGCCGCGCCGGTGTCACCGCGATTGCCGTCGACGAGGCGCATTGCGTCAGCCAGTGGGGCCATGATTTCCGTCCCGACTATCTTCGCATCGGTGAATTGAAGCGGGTGCTGGACGTGCCGCTTGCGGCGTTTACCGCCACCGCCGATGCCGAAACCCGCGCCGAGATCGTCACCCGCCTGTTCGGCGGGGCCGAACCGGTGACCTTTCTGCGCGGCTTTGACCGCCCGAATATTCGGCTGGCCTTTCAGCCCAAGGACAGCCCGCGCAAGCAGTTGATGCAATTCGTGGCCGCGCGGCGCGGTCAGTCGGGCATCGTCTATTGCGGCGCGCGGGCGCGGACCGAAACGTTGGCCGCCGCCTTGAACGAGGCCGGTCACAGCGCCGTTGCCTATCACGGCGGCATGGAGGCGCAGCAGCGCCGCGAGGTCGAGGGCCGCTTTCAGCGCGAGGACGGGCTGATCGTCGTGGCGACGGTCGCCTTCGGCATGGGGATCGACAAGCCCGATATCCGCTGGGTTCTGCATGCCGATCTGCCGAAATCCATCGAGGCCTATTACCAAGAGATCGGCCGCGCCGGCCGCGACGGCGATCCCGCCGATACACTGACATTATATGGCCCCGACGACATTCGCCTGCGTCGCACGCAGATCGACGAGGGCCTGGCCGAGGCAGCGCGCAAGGGGGCGGATCACGCACGGCTGAACGCGCTTCTGGGTCTGGCCGAGGCGACGGGCTGCCGCCGTCGCCGCCTTCTGGCCTATTTCGGCGAGGATATGGATCGGGATTGCGGCAATTGCGACCTGTGCCAGACCCCGCCCAAGCTGTTCGACGGAACACGCGCGGTGCGGATGGCGCTGTCGGCGATGCTGCGGACGGGTGAGTGGTTCGGCACCGGGCATCTGATCGACGTGCTGACCGGAAACGCCACCGAAAAGACGCGCGAGCGTGGCCACGATCACTTGCCGACCTTCGGTGTGGGGCGTGACCACAGCCGCGGTCAGTGGCAGGCGATCTTTCGGCAGATGATGGGGCTGGATCTGTGCCGCCCCGACCCGGAACGCCACGGCGCCCTGCATCTGACCGATGCCGCCCATCCGGTGCTGCGCGGCGAAGAAAGCGTGACCCTGCGCCACGACACAACCCTGCGCGCCAAGGGCGACAATGTGATCCGGACGCAGGTGTCGGAAGAAGACGAACCGCTATTGTCCGCGCTGAAGGCCAAGCGCCGCGCCCTGGCCGAGGCCGCCCGCGTTCCCGCCTATGTCATCTTTCCCGATCGGACGCTGATCGAGATGGCGCAGCGCCGTCCGCAGGATCTGGACCAGATGGCGCGGATCGGCGGGGTGGGGGCAAAGAAGCTGGACAGCTATGGCGCCGAGTTTCTGCGCGTGATCGCGGGTGATCAGCCGCAGATGCATCCCCATCGCCGCGCCCTTGCCGGGCGGCCCGAAGGCGCGCTGTTCGATCGCCTGATCGAGGTGCAGGCGCGATTGATGCGTGGCGAGGATGGGACCGAAAAGCCGCTGTCCTGTTCGACCGCGCAACTGCGCCGCGTCGCCGAAAGCCGCGCCGCAAGCCACGCCGATCTGGCGCGGCATCTGGATCAGCCCCGGATCGACCGCTTCGGCCAGGCGTTTCTGGACGAGATCGCCCGCACCTGAGCCCCCGCCGCGCGAAGGTTCCGCCTGAACCCGACTGCCCCTTGCGGTGTTGGGTCACGGCGATGTCATCGCCCCGCCTGTAACGCCCCGGCCCTTGCCGGCGAAGGGTAATAGGAACGTGATGCGCAATTTTGCCATCTCGGGCCGTGTCTGGGGCATGGTGCGCAGGGCTGCGGAGTCGCGGCCATTGAATAGGAGGTATGTATGAAACTGACCTGGGCCGATGTGACGCCGAAACCGCTGTTCCTGAACCGGCGAAGCTTTATCGCCTCGGCAGGGGCGCTGATCGCCTCGCCCGCGCTGGCGCTGACGGGCAAGCCCTCGCAGTTCTCGACCGATGAAAAGCCGAACAGTTTCGAAGAGATCACCAACTACAACAATTTCTACGAGTTCGGGACCGGTAAAGAGGATCCGGCCCGCTACGCCGACAGTCTGACCACCGATCCCTGGTCGGTCGAGATCGGCGGCCTGGTCGATCGCCCCGGCAGCTATGGCGTCGATGATCTGGCCCCCGACAATGCACTGGAGGAACGGATCTACCGCCTGCGCTGTGTCGAGGCGTGGTCGATGGTGGTGCCGTGGATCGGGGTGCCGCTGGTCTCGGTGCTGAACAAGGTCGGGGTTCAGCCCTCGGCCAAATATGTCGCGTTTGAAACGCTGTATCGCCCCGAAGAGATGCCGGGCCAGAATCGCCCCTTCCTGGACTGGCCCTATCGCGAGGGGCTGCGGCTGGACGAGGCGATGAACCCGTTGGCGATTCTGGCGACGGGCCTTTATTCCGATCCGCTGCCCAATCAGAACGGGGCGCCGATCCGTCTGGTCGTGCCGTGGAAATACGGCTTCAAGTCGATCAAGTCGGTGGTGAAGATCACCCTGACCGACACGCAGCCGGTCGCGACCTGGAATGCCCTGCAACCCTCGGAATACGGGTTCTATGCCAATGTGAACCCGCAGGTGGACCATCCCCGCTGGAGCCAGGCCACCGAACGCAAGATCGGCGGGGGGCTGTTCGGCGGTCGCGAAGAAACGCTGATGTTCAATGGTTACGCCGAACAGGTCGCCTCGCTTTATGCGGGGATGGATCTGGCGAAGAACTACTGATGCAACGCAAGCTGAACGATCTGTTCCGGCGTCTGCCGGTCTGGGCTGTCTGGGCGGCGGGCCTGATCCCGCTGGCCCTGCTGGTCTGGGATACTTTCATGGGTGGGCTGGGCATCGATCCGATCCGCGATATCGAACACCGGCTGGGCCGGACGGCGCTGTATTTCCTGATCGCCAGCCTTTGCGTCACGCCGCTGCTGCGCGTGGCGGGGATCAGCCTGATGAAGTTTCGCCGCGCGCTGGGGCTGCTGGCCTTCACCTATGCGGGGCTGCACGTCCTGTCCTGGCTGACGATGGATATGGGCTTTCTGTGGGCGCAGATGGGGCGCGACATCATCAAGCGGCCCTATCTTCTGCTGGGAATGGTCGGATTCGTCATCCTGCTGGCGCTGGCCGTCACCTCGAACAATGCCTCGATCCGGCGGATGGGCGGGCAGGCGTGGCGCAAGCTGCACAAGCTTGTCTATCTGGCCGCGCCGCTGGTGGCGCTGCACTGGATCCTTGCGCTGAAGGTCTTTCCTGTAACACCGGGCTTCTGGCTGGTCGTGATTCTGGCGCTTTTGGGCCTTCGCGTGGCGATTCCGCGCCCCCTGAAGCGTTCGCGCCCGGCTCGCGCATAAATAAAATATTTAAAATCAGGAACTTGTCAGTTTTATGACGGAAAGTCCGATTTTTTTGTCCGAATCCGCTTGCAGCCCCCGCCGTCTATCCGTAAACACCGCTTCACCGAGACGGCGGGGACGCAAGAACGGGACGAAGCGGAAGGCAACAGCTTGAAACTTCGGGGAAATTCAGGAAGTTAAGCGGCTGGGTTAGCGCTAAGAGATTGGCGCTCCGGTTGTTTTGTTTCCTCTGCTTTTTGACATTGATGGAATTATGAAGGGATATGCGGGCGGTTTGGTCGTAATCGACTAAGGTCTTGCATATCGGCTCTCTAGCTTCGGCGATGATGAGAGTGTCAGCTTCACTGTTTGTCGGCTCACGCAAGTGAGGACGATGAACAGATGATTATCCGGTCCTTTTGGATTGGATGACAGATGTGCAAGGTTCGACGTCAAGGATAGTTCTTCGGAACTTTCAACTTGAGAGTTTGATCCTGGCTCAGAACGAACGCTGGCGGCAGGCTTAACACATGCAAGTCGAGCGAGATCTTCGGATCTAGCGGCGGACGGGTGAGTAA
>NZ_FOHO01000003.1 GCF_900111675.1 Paracoccus homiensis
GAGCTGGCCGGATCATTTTTTTCCGAGCGCCTCCTTCAGCAGGTCGTTCTGCATGCTGACGTCGGCGTACATGCGCTTCAGCCGCCGGTTCTCCTCGGCCATCGCCTTCATCTCGCTGATGAGGCTGGCGTCCATGCCGCCATACTTCGCCCGCCACTTGTACAGCGTGGCGCTGCTCATCCCGTGCTCGCGGCACAGCTCGGCGGCGGGCACACCGCCCTCCATCTGCCGCAGCACGCCCATGATCCGGGCCTCGGTGAATCGTGTCTTCTTCATCGGAATCTCCTCGTTCATCCTGCCGAGAAAATTCTACTTCCGCATCCCCTTAAGATCGGGGGAGATTACCCCCACTATTTAGAAAACGGCCCGCCAGAGGGCGGGCCGTTTGAATTGCATGTCACATTTTCAGAAGTGAACCGACAGCGTGTCCAGCGGTGCCTGTTTCGGCGGCGCGAACTTGGTCAGGTCGATGCCCGTGACGGCCTCTTTGTATTCAGGCAGGGTGGGGGTGCGGCCCAGGATCGCGGACAGGACCACGACCGGGGTTGATGCCAGAAGCGATTCACCCTTCTTGGTTTCGGTATCCGCCACGACGCGGCCCTGGAACAGACGGGTCGAGGTCGCAAGAACGGTGTCCCCGTTCGCGGCCTTTTCCTGGTTGCCCATGCACAGGTTGCAGCCGGGACGTTCCAGATACAGGATGTTCTCGTATTCCGTCCGGGCGGTGGTCTTCAGGTTGAAGTCATCGAATTCGAAGCCGGAATATTTCTGCAGAATCTCCCAGTCGCCTTCTTCCTTCAACTCGTCGATGATGTTGTAGGTCGGCGCGGCGACCACCAGCGGGGCCTTGAATTCGACCTTGCCGGCGGTCTTTTCCAGATTGCGCAGCATCTGGGCGACGATCTTGATGTCGCCCTTGTGGACCATGCACGACCCGACAAAGCCCAGATCGACCTTCTTTTCCGCCATGTAGTAGGAAATCGGGCGGATCGTATCATGGGTATAGCGCTTGGACACATCGGCGTTGTTGACGTCGGGATCGGCGATCATCGGTTCGTCGATGGCGTCCAGATCGACCACCACCTCGGCGAAATACTGGGCATTCGCGTCGGGTTTCAGCGCCGGCTTCTCGCCCGAGCGGATTTCGGCGATGCGCTTGTCGGCGATGCCGATCAGCTTTGCCAGCATGCCGCTTTCCTGCTCCATGCCCTTGTCGATCATGATCTGGATGCGGCTTTTGGCGATTTCCAGGCTTTCGATCAGCGTTTCGTCATTGGAAATGCAGATCGATGCCTTGGCCTTCATTTCGGCCGTCCAGTCGGTGAAGGTGAAGGCCTGGTCGGCCAGCAGCGTGCCGATATGGACCTCGATGATGCGGCCCTGGAACACGTTGTCGCCATGCTGTTTCAGCATCTGCGCCTGTGTCGCGTGAACCACGTCGCGGAAATCCATGTGATCGGCCATTTCGCCCTTGAAGGTGACCTTCACGCTTTCCGGGATCGGCATCGACGCCTCGCCCGTGGCAAGGGCCAGTGCCACAGTGCCCGAATCCGCGCCGAAGGCCACGCCTTTCGACATCCGGGTGTGGCTGTCGCCGCCGATGATGATGGCGCGGTCATCCACGGTGATGTCGTTCAGCACCTTGTGGATCACGTCCGTCATGGCGTGATAGACGCCCTTGGGGTCGCGGCCGGTGACAAGGCCGAACTTGTTCATGAAGGCCATCAGCTTGGGCGTGTTCGCCTGTGCCTTCTTGTCCCAGACCGAGGCGGTGTGACAGCCGGACTGATAGGCACCATCGACCGCCGGCGACAGGACCGTCGCGGCCATCGATTCCAGTTCCTGGGCGGTCATCGGGCCGGTCGTGTCCTGGCTGCCGACGATGTTGACGCGCACGCGCACATCGGATCCGGCATGCAGCACCTTGCCTTCGGCAACGCCGACGGCGTTGGCGTTGAAGATCTTTTCGACGGCGGTCAGGCCCTGACCTTCATGGCTGATTTCCTTCGAGGGTGCGAAGACGACCGGCGGCTCGATGCCCAGAATCTCGGCGGCGGTGGTTTGCAGCTTTTTGCCAAAGACGATGGCGTAGGAGCTGCCCGCCTTCATGAATTCCAGCTTTTGCGGCGTGAACGAGGACGACATGTCCACCAGCTCTTCGCCGTTTTCGTTGTAAAGCTTCTTCTTCTTGGTGTTGATCTTCAGAACCGTGCCGGTCGCGACCGAATATTTCTGTTCCAGCAGCGGGTTGCCGTCATTGCCAAGGATCGGCTTGCCGTCCTCGCCCATTTTCTTGACCCAGTTCTTCAGATCGACCCCGATGCCGCCGGTCACGCCGACGGTGGTCAAGAAGATGGGCGAGATGCCGTTGGTGCCGGCCACGACGGGGGCGTAATTGACGAAGGGGACATAGGGCGAGGCCTGCTTGCCGGTCCACAGCGCGACGTTGTTCACGCCCGACATCCGCGACGAACCGACGCCCATCGTGCCCTTTTCGGCGATCAGCATGACGCGCTTGTCGGGATGTTGCAGCTTCAGGTCCTGAATATGCTTCTGCGCGGCCTCGTCGCACATGCATTTGCCGTGCAGTTCGCGGTCGGCGCGGGAATGCGCCTGATTGCCCGGCGACAGCAGGTCGGTCGAGATGTCGCCTTCGGCGGCAACAAAGGTGACGACGTCGATTTCTTCCTCGACCTCGGGCAGCTTGGTGAAGAATTCCGCATTGGCATAGCTGTGCAGGATTTCGGTTGCGACCGCGTTGCCCGCCTTGTGCGCGGCTTGCAGGCGGTCGGTGTCGGCTTCGTACAGGAAGACCTGCGTTTTCAGGACTTCGGCCGCCTCGGCGGCGATGGCCTTGTCGTCGCCAAGCGCCAGATCCAGCAGCACCTTGACCGACGGGCCGCCCTTCATGTGCGACAGCAGTTCAAAGGCGAAGGCAGGGGTGATTTCGGGAACCTCTGCCTCGCCAAGGATGATCTCCTTGAGGAAGGCCGCCTTCACGCCCGCCGCGCTGGTCGTGCCGGGCAGGGTGTTGTAGATGAAGAAATGCAGCGAGTCGGCGCGATGTTCGTGTCCGGGAACCTTGATCTGGGCGATGATCTCTTCGGTCAGCGCGCCATCGTCGATCGGCTTGGGGCTAAGCCCCTGCAATTTGCGCGTATCGATTTCTTCAAGATAGCTGGCATATTGGCTCATCGGAATTTCCCGGTTGCTGTGATACGGATCTGGGCAAGGACGATCGGGGCAGATCGACCGGCGGTAAGCTGGGTGTACAATTGTATACAACGCAGCAGATACACACAGATCAGCGATATTGCAACCGGCGACATGGGCCGGACAGGCGGGTTGGGCACCGGGCGGGATAAGCCGCAGGCTGTGCCCGGGGCAGGTATTCGGATCGAAACGGGCGGCGGCGTTGCGCGCTGCTGTGGCTGTCGGATGGGCTGACGCCCGGCAAGCCGTGCGGGGGCGCCGGGCGTCGTGAGATCTGCGGGATGGGTGGCGCCGCCTAGAACCAGCTGACCGTGTCGTCCATACTGCGCCGGGTCTTGGGAAATTCGGGGTCCTTGGCGCGATAGCCGAAGGCAAACATCACTGCCGGTTTCCATGCGGTGCCGTCGATCTGGAAATGATCTTGCAATGTCTGGGTGGTCCGTTCCATGTCGAAGCCTTCGATCGGGCAGCTGTCGATGCCCAGCAACGCGCCTGCGGTCATCATGTTGGCCAGCACGATATAGGCCTGCTTGCCCGACCAGTCGGTGATCTGGCGGTCGGTGGTGATGCCGTGATCGCTGGTCTGGAACTTGCCATAAGCGCCGTTGAAAATCTCGATCACCTCTTCGGGCAGGTGTTTGACGTCGCGATAATGGTCCTGCAGGTAATCCGAGCCTGCGGTCATCGTCTTGCCCGTGCTGGCCAGGATGATGCCGAAATGGCTGGCGGTGCCCAGTTGCCCGGTGGTTCCGCTCATCATGCCGTTCGCACCCCAGGAAAACTCGCGGAACAGTTCCCGCTTTTCCTGCGACTGGACCATCAGGATCTTGAAGGGTTCATGCCCGAACGACGTAGGCGACAGGCGCGCCGCCTCCAGAATGGTTGCGAAGGTGCGCTCGTCGATCTTCCTGTCGGCATCAAAGACCTTGGTCGCATGGCGGAAATTGAAGGCGTCGATGATCTGCGCCTGAATGTCTTTGGTGATGTCGGTGATCGCGTTCATGGGTGCCTCGGCGGGTAGGGTAAGTCTTTGCCGTCAGATAGCACCTGAACCCGCCGGTAAAATCGGCGCAGATCAGAGTTCAGTTTTCGTGTTCCGCATATAATGTTGCCCTGATGCGTTGGGGTCGGCAGCGCCGGGGGCGTGCTGGTCGGGCTGGGTGCGGCAGGATTGCCAGATCCGTTCCAGCACGGGGCGCGCCCGCTCTGCCGAACGGTAAAGTTTGACAGTGATCTGCGGCTCGAAGGCGGGCTGGCTGATCTTGACAAGGGTGCGGGCTTTCAATTCCTTCTGGACGGCGACCGCAGGCAGGAATGCGATGCCGTGGCCTTCCAGGCAGGCGGCCTTCAGCGCCTCGGCGACCGAGTTCTCGTAAACCGGGCTCAGCCTGTCGCGCAGATCGCCGCGCCTGACGGCAAGGTCGGACATCTGCCCAAGGAAACTGTCGGGCGAATAGCACAGAAAGGGGGTCTGTCGGGCGCCGTCCAGACGGTGCCGCGCTTCGCCATGCGCATCGGCGGCGCTGACGGCGATCAGCCGATCCTGCGCGACGGTGATCGAAGGATGCCGGTTTGCATCTGCGATGGTCCGCACCGAGGCATGGGCATAGCACAGCATGAAATCGGCGCTGCCGCTTAGGATCGCTTCGGCGCAGCCTGAATAGTTTTCGGCAACCACCCGCGTCTTCAGCGGGCCAAGCCTTTCGGTGATCCGGGTCAGCCAGCCGGGAAAGAAGGAAATCGCCAACGTGTGCAGGGCGATGAAGTTGACGACCTCGGTTCCCTGCCGCGACAGATCGCGCAGATCGTGCCGGCACATTTTCAATGCGTTGATCGTCTCGATGGCGGTGGGCCTGAATGCCCGGCCTGCCTCGGTCAGTTCGACGGGATGGACATTGCGATTGAACAATGGCGCCCCCGCCCAATGTTCCAGATTCTTGATGCGTCGGGTAAAGGCGGCGGGGCTGATGTTTCGTGCCTCGGCGGCCCTGGAAAACACCCCTGCGGAAGCCAGCGCCAGAAAATCCTCCAGCCAGTCAACTTCCATCGCAGATCCTTTCGCGCATCCTGTCGCGATTGTCGCACGGGCGATGCAAAATTCACAATGCCGTTGTGCGCTGTGAAATGGATGACCGCGCCGCGCCATGCATAACTGCGCCGAAAATCCGGCCAGCCGCGTTGCCACGCGGGCCGGACAAGTGGCTTCAGGAATGAAACGACATGACGATTGTACAGAACGATGCCGACGGCGTTGGTTGCCCGGTGGCTTGTCCAGTCTTGGGCGGCTGCGCGCAGGATACGTTCCGGCGCCGGGCTGGCGGGCTTGCGAAGGGGACGCCGCGATGAGCCGGGGGCAATCGTTGCGTTTGGGCATTGTCGGCGGACTGGGCGCGCTGGCCGGGGCCGATCTTCTGTATCGCATCGTCAAGGAAACCCCGGTCAGGGGCGAGGGCGATCACCGCGAATTGGTGTTCGAACAAAGGCCGATGCGCGAACCGACCTCTCCGAAAGATCCCGGCTACAGCCCGGTTCACCGCAAGTTCTATGTCTTTGATACCCTGTCGCATATGGAGCGCGAGGGCTGCGACCTCGCCCTGCTGCCCTGTTTCGTGACCCACACCTTCCTGGGTGAGCTTGCGGATGAACTGGGCATCAGGCTGATCAGCATGACCGAGGCGATCCGCGAGGCGGTTCAACGGCTGACCCCGCGGCCCAGTCGCATCGGCGTCGTGACCACGCCGTTCGTGCGCCGCACCGGCCTGTTCGACGGGCTGTTCGGCGACGATATCCGGGTCGAATACCCTTCGGACATGGCCGAGGCGGCGGTGATGCAGGCGATCTATGGGGAAAACGGGCTGAAGGCAGGAAATCTTGGCGTTTCGATCCTGCCCCCATTGAACGATGCCCTGGATGAATTGCATGGGCGCGGCTGTCAGGTCTTTGTGCCGGGCATGACCGAAATTCCGCTGTTGCTGGATCAGTTGACCGTGCCGCAGGGGATGTCGGTCCTGAACACCGCAGAGGTCTATGCGCGCCACGCCCTGAAGGTGACCGGTGCCGAGCAGCGCAGACGTTTCAAGGTCGGCGTCGTTGGCGGTGTCGGGCCCGCGGCGACCGTGGATTTCATGGCCAAGCTGGTCGCCGTGACCGAGGCGCGGCGCGATCAGGACCATATCAAGGTCCTGGTCGAGCAGAACCCCCAGATCCCGGACCGGACCGAAAATCTGGTGGGGGACGGCGTCGATCCGACCGTGGCCCTGTATTCGACCTGCAAGAAGCTGGAACGCGGAGGTGCCGACATCATCGCCATTCCCTGCAATACCGCACATGCCTATCTGGACCGAATCCAGCGACATCTGGGCATTCCGATCATTTCGATCCTGACGGCGGCGACCGACCATATCCGGCTGGTTGCGCCCGATATCCGCCGTGTCGGTGTTCTGGCCACCAATGGCACGATCCGAAGCGGCCTGTATCAGCAGGCGCTGCAAACCGCTGGGCTGGATCACATCCTGCCCGATGCCCCCCATCAGGCACTGGTGATGGAGTCGATCTATGGCCCGCGCGGGGTCAAGGCGGGCCATGTCGAAGGGCTGTGCAAGACGCAGATCGATCAGGCCATCGCGCATCTGGTCGCTTGCGGGGCCGAGGCGGTGATCCTGGGCTGCACCGAACTGCCGCTGATCGTGAAGGAAAGCCGCGACCAATTGGGTGTTTTGCCGGTCGATCCGACGCAGGTGTTGGCGCGCAAATGCGTGCAGCTTGCGCAAGGCTGATCCTGGGCAAGGGGCATTGCAAAGATCGCAAGCCGCTTGCCGTCTTTGCATCGGTCGCGTCACGCCGCGTCTGTTACGTATTGACTTCGCAAGCGGCGCGCCCGTTAAGCCAACCAAAACCAACAGATGAGAGGGATTACCCCAGATGCAACCAGAAACACGGAAATCCGGCTTCCTTGCGGGCTGGCGCAACATGCTTTTGTGGAAACAGATCGTGATCGCGCTGGTTCTGGGCGTCGCGGTGGGGATCGTGCTGAACATGACCGGCAATCAGGGTATTGCCGCATCGATCAAGAATATCGGCACGCTGTTCCTGTCGCTGATCAAGATGTTGATCGTGCCGCTGATCTTCGTGTCGCTGGTTTGCGGCATGACCTCGGTCAGCGACATGGCGCGGATGGGCCGGATCGGTCTGAAGGCCGTCCTGTTCTATATCGGCACCACCGCCTTTGCGATCACCATTGGCTTGTTGCTGGGCACGATCTTCCAACCGGGGGTCGGCGTCGACATCGCCGCAGCCTCGGCGATGGAACCCAAGGCCGCGCCTGCCTTTATCGACCAGCTGATCGGGATCGTGCCGACCAACCCGATCGCGGCCGCCGCAGATGGCAACGTGTTGCAGATCATCTTCTTCGCGATGATGTTCGGTCTTGCGATCAACCTTGTGGGCGACGCCGGCAAGCCGGTTCGCGATTTCTTTGAATCGCTGAACTCGGTGATCCTGAAACTGACCGAGATCGTGATCTCGTTCGCGCCCTATGGCGTCTTTGCGCTGATCGCCTGGGTCGCGGGGACCTATGGCCTGGATCTGCTGCTGCCGTTGGGCACCGTGATCGCGGCGCTTTACCTGGGCTGCATCCTGCACGGGCTTCTGGTCTATGGCGGTCTGATCACGCTGGTCGCGCGTCTGAACCCCGTGCGCTTCTTCCAGGGCGCGCTAGAGCCGATGATCGTGTCCTTCACCAGCACCTCTTCCTCGGGGACGCTGCCGGTCACGCTGACTGCGGTGCAGAAGAACCTGGGCGTGGACCGGTCAGTGGCCAGCTTTACGCTGCCCTTGGGTGCGACGATCAACATGGACGGCACCGCGATGTATCAGGGCGTGGCCGCACTGTTCGTGGCGCAGGCATTCGGCGTCGATCTGGGGATGTCCGAATATGTCACGATCGTGATGACCGCGACGCTGGCCTCGATCGGGACGGCAGGTGTGCCGGGGGCAGGGCTGGTCATGCTGTCGCTGGTTCTGACGTCGGTCGGTCTGCCGCTGGAAGGCGTCGCGATCGTCGCCGGCATCGACCGTATCCTTGACATGGCCCGCACGTCGCTGAACGTGACAGGCGACGCGGCCTGTACCGTGCTGATCGCGAAATCCGAAGGTCAGCTGGATCTGGAGGCGTATAACACGCCGCATGTTTTGGCGACGCCGCAGGTATCGCGCAGCTGAGTGAACAAGCGTGACGCAGATGGCCGCTCTTGCAAAAGAGCGGCCATTTTCATGCGTCATTCGGGTCATGCCGATATTCCGTCGCCCTTGGCTTGGTCGGGCGATAGGTTGACGGAAATGACCGCGCCGTCGACCGCGTTCAGCCGTTTACGCAAGGCCAGACGGTTTCGCTTCCGAAATGGCACGGTTCAACGCAACAAAGATCGGCGAATGGCGCAGACATCTGATGATGATATGGATTTTTATGGTGCTGCGAGAGAGGATTGAACTCGACTAAATCGCGGCCTTCTTGTTGATATTGAATGACTTTTCTAGAGGCCGTTGTGCGTTATGTGTACCAGCCGTGTGGCCAATGGTAAAGCCCCGCCCACAAAAGGCATTATCCACCTCGAAGGGCAGAGCCATGCGTATTTCTCAATCCGCTTCAAGGACACGGTAGACAGAGGATCGTGCCAACCCCAAGCGCTTGGCAATCTCGGTCGGCCCCAGTCCTTCCACGTCACGCAACCGCTTGACCTCTTCCGCGTCGATTGAAGGCTTGCGGCCCTTGTAGACGCCCGCTGCTTTGGCCTTGGCGATGCCCTCCATTTGCCTTTCACGTCGAAGGTTGGTCTCGAACTCGGCAAAGACCCCAAGCATCTGGAAGAACGCCTTGCCTGCTGCGGTGCCTGTGTCCACGGGTTGCTCTGTGGCCCTCAGCGTCACTCCCTTGTCCTGCAGTTGTCGCGAAATGGCGGACAGATCATCCATCGACCGCGCAAGGCGGTCCAGTCTGGTTACGACCAAGGTGTCACCTTCCCGAAGGAAGTCTAGCAGAGTGGCCAGTTCATCGCGCCCGGCCAACTTCGTGCCGCTGCGCTTTTCTTCTCGGATCACGTCGCAGCCCGCCGCCATCAAGGCTTCACGCTGAATAGTCAGGTTTTGGTCGGTGGTCGATACGCGGGCATAGCCGTAGGTCTTCATGATGAAGTGTCCGTTTTGGGTCTAAGACCCTTTCTCGGTATCGTCCGATAAGTGCGAAGTCAACCCTAATGGGACGTGAAAACTGTCCTGTCGGCGCGTCCCGTTAAGGTATACCCAAAAGAACAATGTCCTCGACTGGATGTCTTCGATGCGCTGGCCAATGCTTCCGCTGGCCAATGCTTCCGTTGGGCATTAGCCTACGGGCGATACTTTCTACGGTAGCGGAGATGCCGCATGCAGATTGACTGGGCAGTAGTTGCCGCGACATTCCTTGGCCCAATTCTGGCTGTGATCGTGACTTTGTTTCACCAGCGCCGACACGCTTTGAAGCAGGTGCAGATGGGTATCTTCTGCGACATGATGCAGTGGCGGCGTGATACTCTTAATCCCCAGTTCGTATCGGCCCTCAATCTGATCCCTATACACTTCCGAAAGAAAAAAGCAGTAATCACGGCCTATAGTCGTCTCATGGATACTCTCAGCGATCCGTCTTGGAATGTGACGGACGCGATCCCCAGCATCCACCAAAAATCACACTCCGATGTTGCAAACCTGCTCCACGAACTATCAAAGGCGGTAGGGGCCGAAGTCGATTATGCGGTGATCGCGCAGGGGGGATACGCGCCCACTGGCTGGATAAACGAGACGCTGGCCCAGCGAGACCTTCGGGACAGGTTGGCCTTGGTTCTCTCAGGGGAAGCGCCGCTAGAGGTGGTGTTGCGTCCCATGCCCACCGACGAGGCGCAAAAGGCCCTGACCAAGCAGGGTTAGCCGGGGCCACGGGGGGAACCCGGCTAAGATCATCTATATGATCGGCCTCTCACAATTTTCTGCAGAAACATCTTGGGGCTTCCGAAGACCTCCCCCGGTGGCATCACGGGTCAGGCTGCGGAGCGCTTGGCAAAACCGCTAGGCCTCGCCCGTTCCGCTGCTGTCCTCGCCAGTGCATCCGCGCGTTCGTTGTAGGCATGGCCCCTGTGGGCCTCTACCCACCGCCAAGAGACGTCCTGCCCCTCTGCGGCACTTTCCAGCCTTTCCCACAGGTCTTGGTTCTCGACCGCCTTGCCGCTGCTGTTCCGCCATCCTCGGGCCTTCCAGCCGGGAAGCCATTCGGTGAAGCCTTTGACCAGATATTGGCTATCGCTTAGGATGGTCACGGGTGTGCCGGGGTGGGCCTTGTTTGCATACCCCATGGCGGCAATGGCTGCTGCCAGTTCAGCCCGGTTGTTCGTGGTGATCTTGGACCCGGAAGCCGACCGCTCGGCCTCTTCGACTACGTTGCCGCCTTCGTCCAGCAGCACCGCGACAAAGCCCCAGCCGCTCGGGCCGGGATTTCCGAGAGAAGATCCATCGGTGTAGATTTCAAGGCGAGTTTCACCGGTAGCCGGTTCAGCATCGCCGCTGCTTGCTTGGTTCATCTGGTTTCCTTGTGGGTGTGTTGAAGATTGTCTGACCGCGAGTGCCGGTTGCAGACGTGTCGAGCGTAGAAAGGCCTCACCAGAGACATCAGCACCGTTCTATGGCGGTAACACTTGCAGGGGATCCGGCATTTCTCGCCATTGGGTCATGCGGGCCTGTGCGCTGCGACAGTCAGGAACACTTCGCCAGTAGCTTGAAGTTCATGCTCCACCTCCAACATGACTCCTGCCAATCGCCGCCACTCAGCGGCTGCGGCCAAGACTTCCCGTTTGTCGTATTTATCGACACCCGCCAAATTCTCGGGGTCAATCGCATCATCGGCCTCATGCAAGAGGTCTGCGGCATGTGTGCGCAGCAAAGTCGCCGCGTCTTGATAGTTGGCCGCCTTCTTGAGAAGGTCGCACGCCCGGTCACCCGACATGACCTTCGTTTGGGAGCAGCGCGTCATTTCCTCGGCATTGGTCAAGTCGAGGTGAGTGGTCGGTAGATCAGTATTCATGGTTCTTCCTCTTGTCGTGTTAATGCTGTCTGACTCAGGCTCGGGGGGCCTCGATGTCTTCTGTCCAGTATGGTGGGTAATCTGGTCTCGCCTCAGATTGGCGCTATCTCGGCGTGGGATGTTCAGGCCGCCCCACAGGCAGCTTTTGGGTGAGCGTCGTTCGGGACAGGTCCTTAGGCCCGTGACGTGTCAGCCGTAGAACGGCCCTAGACCCCTGCCGGGTGTCCTGAGCCATCAGAAGCGCCAAGGCCGCTCTGTGGCGATACCGTCTGCCCGAAGTCAGGCATTTGGCGGTAGTTGGTCAGGCGGATCGACTGGGTGTCGCTTTCGGTCGTTGCCATCCCCGCGAACTTGCCCAACGCGGTCGGAACGAAACAGAGGGTGCCGCCTCGGTAAATGTGCAGGACCGTTTCGGGGGCCACACCGGCTGCGACCAGCCTTCGGCAATAGGGCAACAGGACGGGTTTAACCGGCAGGTCAATCCGCATGGCAGGCGGGGCCGCCCCTTGGGTGCCGCCTTCCGGCAGGGCGCTGATGGTTGCTGCGATGATGTTCGTCATCTTGGTTTCCTTGTGACAGAGAAAAGCGAGGGTCATTCCTCGGTCATGCCGTCCAGCACGGGCCTGTCACCGCCACCAATGACAGTCGGAAAGCTGCCATCGGGTGCGCTGGGCGGCATGACAAAGGAATGAGGGGGAACTGTTCGGGCGAACCCGTGGGGACTCTGGGGGCCGTCCTGTGGGGCCTCAAGGGGGTCAAGCCTGACACACCCAGCCTAAACCACCAGCGAGTCTGAAGGGGGCCTTTCAGAGCCTCTGAGGGCATGCTGGCCATGGCCTACATTCCAAGGTCGGGCGGGGGGAACTGTTCTTGGGGCCTGCCATGGTGGTGGGCATCCTTGCCCAATGTCTTTGATGATACGCTGGATGGTCAGCAACACCGGCTCGGAAGGGCCGCTTTCAGCGGGGAAGACCGAGGGGCGCTGCTGTGTGGGCCAGCAGGCAGGGAAGACCAAAGGCCAAGAGGCTCTGGCCAAGGTGGTCTTCATCCTCGACCATCTGTAGGTCGATCAGGAAGAGCCTCCTTAGAACATCCTCAACAGGTAGTAGGCAAGGATAAGGTATAGATCATGGTGAAGATTGTCTTAGGACGAGTCATAAGGATCTCATCAGGTAATCATTAGGACATTCGGGGGTCTCTCATATATGGGGGGTAATCGCCTCGGTCCCCATCCCCCGGAAATGCAGAAGGGACCGCCGTAGCGACCCCCTTTGCCCCTCATGCCTGTCTTTTGTCAGCCATCCCGGTGTCAGCCCCCGGCCACCTTATTCATCCCTGACCGCTGCCCAGCCATCCACGGCCCACTCCGTCTGCCGGGTCCAGTGGCCCTGCCCAATGAAGGGCAGGCGATACCAGATCCAGTGGCGGGAAAGATCCAGTTCAATACGATAGCGCCCAGCGCCGATACGGAAGTTCATGGTGGTTCCTTATGCTCAGTGAATGGTCTGCGCATATCCCTGCCGACTCACCCGATCAAGAAGAAAAAACCATAATAATCAAGTCACTAGTGGGAGCATTGCCACTGTGCCATGCCGCCGTCTACTGCATCTCTAGCATTTCCTGAGTGGATCCCCGGCAAGCCCTAGATGTTGCATCTGGAAAAATCTTTGGGGTGGGCAAGGACACCATGGAGGCACTCTCCACCTTCACCTTCAACACCCACGACATCCGCGTGATCGACCGCGAGGGGAACCCTTGGTTCGTCGCAGCTGATGTCTGTCGGGTTTTGGGCCTGTCGAACACGACTGTCGCACTCCACCACCTGACCCCTGACGAAAGGGCTAAGGCAGACTTAGGGGTGCGTGGCCTCTGGCCTAACATCATCTCCGAGAGCGGCTTCTACCGCCTCGTCATGCGCTCGGACAAACCCGAAGCCCGCGCCTTTCAGGACTGGGTGACCCGCCACGTTCTCCCCGCGATCCGCAAGGATGGTGCCTATGTGATGGGTGGGACACCATGAACGCACTCACGACCAGCCCCGCCGAACCCCTCACCATGTCCAGCAAGGAGATCGCTGAACTGGTCGAGAAGCAGCACGCCCATGTCCGTCGCGACATTGGCCGGATGCTGGAAGAACTTGGCGAAGATGTCTCCAAGTTTGGAGGGATCTTCCAAGACAGCTATGGACGCAGCCAGTCCTGCTTCAACCTCCCCAAAGACCTGACCCTGACGCTGGTTGCGGGCTACAACGTGGTTCTCCGCAAGCGGATCATCGACCGCTGGCTGGCACTGGAAGCAGAGAAGGCCAAGGGTGCCTTGGCGATCCCCGACTTCTTCAACCCGGCAGCCGCAGCCCGTGCATGGGTGTCTCGATCACGACCATTCATACCGGGGCAGCTTCTGGATTTCCCGATACATGGCCTTCGCCGTGGTCTCGCCATAGCCCGCTGCGGCGCTGCCATCGCTGTGTCCTTGGATTGCGTCGATAAGCCTGTCTGGCATGTCCACATCACGGGCCAGCGTCTTGAACCGGTGACGCCATCCGTGGGTCGGCTGGACCCCCATATCGGTCACCCCCGCGCCCGTGCGGACCCACTCGCTGACCTTCTTGCCCACGTTCTCGGCCCGTCTGCTGGTGGCTTCCAAGGTCTCTGCAGGCGTCAGGAAGAGGTATTCCCCACGCTGGGCTGCGACGAACTCAAGCAATCCCATCTCGATCAGGTGAGGGTGCAGCGGCACAACCCGATAATGCCCGGTCTTCACCGACCCGGCGTCCGGGGTGATCCTGACGCACGGTATCCCGGCCTCTGTGATGAAGTCCTGCTTCCGTAGCTGGGTCAGTTCGTTGATCCTCGCCCCGGTATAGGCCCCCAGCCATGGCGTCCACCGGATTGCCAGCTTGTTCTTCTCGGCCATGTTGCCCAGCGTCGAGGGGTCTTGCAGGGCTGCCAAGAGGATCGCCCTGGCCTCTTCATCGGTGAACCCGCTGGGCCTCGTCTTGATCTGTTTGGGCTTTCTGACCCGGACCCCATCAGTCGGTGCCGCCGTGATTCGCCCCTTTTCCACGCCGATCCTGTAGACGGCTCTTACTGCCGTCAGGTATTTGTCGCCCACAGTCTTCGCTGACAGCTTGGCCTCGGCCCGCAGGTGGTCGCACCAGTCGATGATTTGCCGCTGGGTGACCGCCGCCGCATCATCATAGCCCAGATATGCCCCAAGACTGTCCAGCTTGTGGGCGAAGTCCCTAGCGGTTTTCTCCGATCCACCGGCCAGACGGTGCTCCTTGGCCCAGAGGTCGAACAGGTCGGACAGGGAAACCCTCGGCGCTGTCTGCGGCTGCCCCGCCTTGGCTCTGGTGGTCTCTGTCACCATGGCCCCATCATCAAAGGCAGGGAACCGGGCAGTCCTCGGATCGGCTGCGTAGTCGCCCACGGCCCGCCTTTCCTGACCTTCCGCAAACATCACATAGGCCCGGTGCATGGCTTCCATCAGGGCCTTGCGGCTGCCATCATCCACGGTCATGCCGCGCTGTTGCAGCATCAGGTTGGCGCTATCCCCGTGCAGCCGCTCTAGCCCCGCCACCGTCTCGCCCATGTCCTGCAGGGCGGACCTTGTCGCGTCCCATTCATCAGGCTGACCGGGGCTGTCCTGATGCTGCTGGGTCTCGGCTCGGTAGTATTCCCCCGCAAGGGCCTCAATCTGGCGCTGGGTGAGCCGCACAGGGCCTGTCGCGGCTTCCTGCTGGATGAGCCTGTAATGTTCTTGAAGGGCTGCTGAGGCGTCCCTGTAGCGTTCCTTGGCCACGGTCGCGTCCTTGGTCCGCAGGGACAGCTTCACCCAGCCACCGATCTTCACGGAAAGGCTCTGACCCTCGATCACAATTGCGACGGTTCTTCCTGCTGCCGTTTCTTGGACAGCTACAGGAACTCGCTCACGCAGGTAGTAGGAACCCGTTTCGGGATGCTTCCAAGGTGTCGCCATTCTCAAGCCCATGTGTACCCGTCCTGTGTACCAGTGAGACGGCCCATAGCCCTGATAAATCAGGAAGTTCTTGCAAATCAACAGGATGAGATGGTGCTGCGAGAGAGGATTGAACTCTCGACCTCTCCCTTACCAAGGGAGTGCTCTACCACTGAGCTACCGCAGCGCCGTGGAGGGGCGTTTAGCCAATGCTGCGGGGGGGCGCAAGGGGGGCTGGTGAAAAAATGTCGTCGCGGCATCCTGCCGGGCGCATAGCCTTTGCTGGACTGTCCTTACAGCGGGCGCTAACAGTTGCGGATGGAAGATCGTCAGAAGAACAAGCGCACCCTGGCAAAGGGTGATGGTGACAGCCGCGAAGACCGGCTGCGCGCGGCATTGCGTGCAAATCTTGCGCGCCGCAAGGCGCAGGCGCGTGCCCGCGACCAGAAGGCGCAGGACGGCGAATCCGATACAAGCAGCGATACAGGCAAGGACGACATTTAGATGGATCAGATCATCGTTCACGGGAACGGCCCGCTGAAGGGCGAGATTCCGATTGCGGGGGCGAAGAACGCCTGCCTGACCCTGATGCCCGCGACGCTGCTGACGGACGAGCCGCTGACGCTGACGAACGCGCCGCGCCTGTCGGACATCCACACCATGACGACCCTGCTGCAAAGCCTGGGCGCCGAGGTCGCGGCGCTGCAGGACGGGCAGGTGCTGGCCATGTCCAGCCACGATCTGACCAGTCATCGCGCCGAATATGACATCGTGCGCAAGATGCGCGCCTCGATCCTTGTGCTGGGGCCGATGCTGGCACGCGACGGCGTGGCCGAGGTGTCGCTGCCCGGCGGTTGCGGCATCGGCGCGCGCCCGGTGGACCTGCATCTGCGCGCCCTGGAGGCGATGGGCGCGCAGTTGGACCTGCGCGACGGCTATGTCTTTGCCAAGGCGCCGCAGGGCGGCCTGAAGGGCGCGACCTATGAATTCCCGCTGGTTTCGGTCGGCGCGACCGAGAACGCGCTGCTGGCCGCCGTGCTGGCACGCGGAACCACGGTCCTGAAGAACGTCGCCCGCGAACCCGAAATCGTGGACCTTGCGCGCTGCCTGCGGGCGATGGGCGCGCAGCTGGAGGGTGAGGGCACCAGCACCATCACCATCCAGGGCGTCGAATCGCTGCACGGCGCGACCTATCCCGTCGTGACCGACCGGATCGAGCTGGGCACCTATATGCTGGCCCCCGCGATCTGCGGCGGCGAGGTCGAATGCATCGGCGGCAGGATCGAGCTTCTGTCGGCCTTCTGCGAAAAGCTGGAAGAGGCCGGCGTCACCGTCGAAGAAACCGCCCGCGGCATCAAGGTGTCCCACCACAACGGCCGCGTGAAGGCCGTGGACGTGACCACCGCGCCGTTCCCCGGCTTTCCGACCGACCTGCAGGCGCAGTTCATGGCGCTGATGTGCACCGCCGAGGGCACCAGCGTTCTGGAAGAAACCATCTTCGAGAATCGCTTCATGCACGCGCCCGAACTGACCCGCATGGGCGCCAATATCGAGGTGCATGGCGGTCACGCGACCGTTCAGGGCGTCGACAAGCTGCGCGGTGCCCCGGTCATGGCGACGGATCTGCGCGCCTCGGTCAGCCTGATCCTTGCGGGGATGGCGGCGGAAGGTCAGACCACGGTCAGCCGCGTCTATCACCTGGATCGCGGCTATGAGCATGTCGTGCGCAAGCTGCGCGGCGTGGGGGCCCATATCGAACGCGTGAAAGAGGAGCAATCATGACGCAAGACGCCCGTTTCGCCGATGCCGATCCGCGTCCGATGGCGCTGAAGGCCGAGGATGAGGCCGATCTGCGGATCATGTCGGCGCTGGTGCAGGACGCGATCCTGCCCGGCACCGAAATCAGCCATGACCCGAAAACGCGGCGCCTTGCGCTGTTGCTGAATCGGTTCCGCTGGGAAGATGCCGATCAGGCGCGGGCCGAGGGGCGGGGCTTTGAACGGGTCCGCAGCCTGTTGGTCATCAACGATGTCATGCGCTTGCAAAGCGATGGGGTCGATCGCGATGCCGATACCGTGCTGGCGCTTCTGTCGATGGAATGGCAGCCGGGCGAGGATGGGATGGGCCGTCTGGTCCTGAATTTCGCGGGTGACGGCACGGTTGCGGCGGATGTGGAATGCATCAACCTTGATCTGCGCGATGTCACGCAGCCCTATCTGGCCCCTTCGGGCAAGGCGCCGCACCATCCCGAATAGGCCGCCCGCGGCGCTTGAGCATGGTGGGTCTTGGCGATAACAAGGCGTATCTGCAGGGGATTTACATGCCGGTCACGTTGAACACTTCCGCCTCCGATTTCGAAGACAGCTTTGTCGCGATGCTGTCTGCCAAGCGCGAGGATTCGTCGGATGTGAACGACACCGTCGCCGCGATCATTCGCGATGTGCGCGACCATGGCGATGCGACCCTGTGCAAGCTGACATCGCGCTTTGACCGGCTTGACCTGACGCCCGACCGCCTGCGGTTCACCCCCGATGAAATCGAGGCCGAGGTTGCGAAGGTCACGCCCGAGGATCGCGCCGCCCTGACCCTGGCGGCCGAGCGGATCCGCGCCTATCACGCCCGTCAGATGCCCGAAGATGCCAGCTGGACCGACCCCGAGGGCGCGACCTTGGGCTGGCGCTGGACCGCGGTATCGGCGGCGGGTCTGTATGTGCCGGGCGGCAGCGCGGCCTATCCCTCGTCGGTTCTGATGAATGCGATCCCGGCGCGTGTCGCCGGGGTCGATCGTCTGGTGATCTGTGTGCCGACCCCGGATGGGGTGATCAACCCGCTGGTCCTGCTGGCGGCACAGCTTTCTGGCGTGTCCGAAATCTATCGCATCGGCGGGGCGCAGGCGATCGCAGCGCTTGCCTATGGCACAGAAACCATCGCGCCGGTCGACAAGATCACCGGGCCGGGCAATGCCTATGTCGCCGCGGCCAAGCGTCAGGTCTTTGGTCGCGTCGGCATCGACATGATCGCCGGCCCGTCCGAGGTTCTGGTGATCGCGGATGGCGACCAGAACCCCGACTGGATCGCGCTGGACCTGCTGGCGCAGGCCGAACATGACGCGGATGCGCAATCGATCCTGATCACCACGGATGAGGGGTTGGGTCATGCCGTTGCCGGGGCGGTGGATCGCATCCTGCCGACATTGCCCCGTGCCGAGATCGCGGGCGCAAGCTGGCGCGATTACGGCACGATCATCATCGCTCGCGATCTGGACGAAGCGGCTGCCCTGTCGAACCGGATCGCACCCGAACATCTGGAACTGATGGTCGCGGATGCCGATGCGCTGGCCGCGAAATGCACCCATGCCGGGGCGATCTTTCTGGGCGCCTACACGCCTGAGGCGGTCGGTGATTACGTCAGCGGCCCGAACCATGTCCTGCCGACGGCGCGCTCGGCCCGATTTTCGTCCGGGCTGTCGGTGATGGATTTCCTGAAACGGACCACGATGGCGCGGCTGACGCCCGGCGCGCTGGCGGCGATCGGGCCGGCGGCGATGCGTCTGGCCGCGTCCGAGGGGCTGCAGGCGCATGGCGCCTCGGTCGAGGGGCGTCTGTCGGTGCTGAATGAAAGGGGGCACGAATGAGCAGACTGACCCGGATCGAGATCGACGATTCCGCGATCGCCCCTGCAACCCCCGAGATGGAGCAAGAACGCAAGGTCGCCATCTTCGACCTGATCGAGGATAACAGCTTTGCCGTTCCGGGGCGCGACGATCAGCCCGCCCCCGACGGGCCATTCGCGCTGGAGCTGTGCATCCGCGAAGGCCGGCTGGTCTTTGACGTGACCACCGAACAGGCCGACAAGGTGGCTGAATTCCACCTGTCGCTGGGTCCGTTCCGGCAGGTGGTCAAGGACTATTTCCAGATCTGCCAAAGCTATTTCGATGCGGTCAAGAAGCTGCCGCCCGCCCAGATCGAGGCGATCGACATGGCCCGTCGCGGCATCCACAACGAAGGCGCGCGCACCTTGCAGGAACGGCTGGAAGGCAAGGCGCAACTGGATATCGACACGGCCCGGCGTCTGTTCACCCTGATCTGCGCATTGATTCCGCAGCAGGCCTGACAGATGCCGCAGGACAAGATACCGCATTCGATCCTGTTCTGCTGCGACCATAATGCCATCCGCTCGCCCATGGCCGAGGGGATCATGAAGCGCCTTTACGGACGGTCGGCCTATGTGCAGTCCGCCGGTGTCAAAAGCGACATGGAGATCGACGGCTTTGCCATCGCCGTCTGCGATGAAATCGGTGTGGCGCTGTCGAATCACCGCAGCCGCAGCTTCGAGGAAATGCAGGCCTGGGGCGACGATCTTGGCGGTTTCGACCTGATCGTCGCCCTGTCACCGGCCAGTCAGCGGCTGGCGCTGGAAATGACGCGGGTGTTTCACCTGGACATCGAATACTGGCCGATCATGGACCCGTCCGGTCTGGCCGAGGGCCGAGAGGCCAAACTGGCCGCCTATCGCCAGACTCGCGATCAGATCATGTCCAAGATGATCGAAAGGTTCGGCCCCGCCACCGTCGACGGGGCGGGGCCGGGACGGCAGTGACCTAGCGCCGCCAGTTCGACGGCACATCCCAGGTGGTGCGGGCCAGTTCCTGCTGCACATCCGCGCGGGTCAGGCCCACATCGCACAATTGTTCATCGGTCAGGCGGGCCAGATCGATACGGCTTTTGCGCACGTCAAGAAGTGTCAGGATACGCTCTATCCAACCCGGGCGCGGAACGATGCCGTGTCCGGTGACGACGCGCAGCATGGCGGCTGATTTCTGTGCCATAGTTCATCTCCGGTGATCTGTTTCATCATGCAGGATGATGTTTTGCTCTTCTATCATCTTGCATGTTGATATTTAGGGCGCCGCGACGTATTCGTATAACGAATGATTTTGATATCAGTCATCACGAGGGTTGAATGATCCGCAATCTCGATATCGCCACGATCCGCTCGCTTCAGGCGGTGGCGGAATACGGTGCCGTCACCCGCGCGGCAGAATCGCTGAACATGACGCAAAGCGCGCTGTCGATGCAGATGAAGCGGCTGGACGACACCTTCGGTCAGCCGATCCTGCTGAAACAGGGGCGGGGGGTCGTGCTGTCCGATTTCGCCACCGAACTGCTGATCGAGGGGCGCAAGCTGGTCGCGCTGAACGATGCGATCCTGTCGCGCTTTGCCGGGGTGCGGCCCGAAGGCAGGCTGCGGGTCGGGCTGACCTCGGACTGGCTGTTCAACAAGGTGGCGCAGGCAGTGCGCGATTTCCGGCAGGACAATCCCCGGATCGAGTTGACGATCAACGACGCCCGCAGCCGCGATCTGCGCGCCCAGATGAAGCGTGGCGAACATGACGTCATCCTGACCACCGAATTCGAGGCGCCCCCCGGTGCCATCCATCTGGCCAAGGCCGATCTGGCCTGGTTCGGCGCGGTTGCCGGACATGCCTGGACCGAACGGCCGCTGCCCTTGGCGAATTCCCCGTCCTGCGCCTATTACCCGATCGGGGTTGCCGCGCTGAACAAGGCCGGTTTCGACTGGCAGCAGATCGCGGGGGATGGCGGAACCGAAACGTGGCGCGTGCTGGCGGCGGCGGATCTGGGGATCACCATCCTGCCGCGTGGCATCACCCAGACCGGGCTTGAGGTGATCGACCACGGCGGCGCGTTGCCGCCGCTGCCGCCGACCTGGCTGAACGTCTATGTGGCCGATACGCCCGCGCGGCGGCTGGCCGCCGATTTCACCGGCTATCTGCGCCGCGCGGTCTGCGAGGTTGCGGCGGCCGCCGCCGCCTAGACCACGACGCCAGCGCCTTCGGTGGCCGGACCTGCCACGGCGCGGAAGGGGGCGAACAACTCTCGGCCCAGTCCTTCGCTGCTGGGGCCGGGGTCAAAGCTGGCAGGGCTGCGGCTGTCGAAATCCCCTGCTTCGCAGTCCAGCGTACCGGTGACCGCGTCCAGCGTGACGATGTCGCCATCCTGAACCCGCGCCAGCGGTCCGCCGACCGATGCCTCGGGCGAGATGTGGATCGCGGCCGGCACCTTGCCCGACGCCCCCGACATGCGCCCATCGGTCACCAGCGCCACCTTCAGCCCGCGATCCTGCAAGACGGCCAGAATCGGGGTCAGCGAATGCAGTTCCGGCATCCCGTTGGCGCGCGGTCCCTGAAAACGGACGACAACGACCGTGTCTTCGGTGAACTCGCCCGCGCGGAAGGCGGTTTTCACCTGTTCCTGATCGCTGAAGACGCGGGCCTTGGCGCGGATCACGCGACGATTCTCGGCCACGGCGCTGACCTTGATCACCCCGCGGCCCAGATTGCCGTTCAGCTGTTTCAGGCCGCCAGTTCGGGCAAAGGGATCGGCCGCCGGGCGCAGGATCCTGTCGTTCAGGGTCTGGCGCGCGCCGTGGTCCCAGCGGATGCGATCGCCCTCCAGTTTCGGCTCGGCGGTATAGCCGTCAAGGCCGGTGCCGTTGATGGTTTTCACATCCGGATGCAGCAGGCCCGTTTCCAGCAACTGCCCGATCATATAGCCCAGCCCGCCGGCGGCGTGGAAATGGTTCACATCGGCCAGACCGTTCGGATAGACGCGCGCCATCAGCGGCACCGACTCCGAGATGTCGTGAAAATCCTCGATATCCAGCAGGATCCCCGCCGCCTTGGCCATGGCCGGGATATGCATGACCAGATTGGTCGAACCGCCCGTCGCCATCAGCCCGACGATGCCGTTCACAAAGGCCTTTTCATCCATGACCTGACCGGCGGGCAGGTATTCATTGCCCAGATTGGTGATCGCCGCCGCGCGTTCGACCCCGGCAACGGTCAGCGCCTCTCGCAGGGGGGTGCCGGGATTGACGAAGCTGGACCCGGGCAGATGCAGGCCCATGAACTCCATCAGCATCTGGTTGCTGTTGGCGGTGCCATAGAAGGTGCAGGTGCCGGCGCTGTGATAGCTGGCCATTTCCGCCGCCATCAGTTCCTCGCGGCCGACTTCGCCTGCGGCGAATTGCTGTCGCACCCTGGACTTTTCGTCATTGGGCAACCCCGAGGGCATCGGCCCGGCCGGGATGAACACCGCCGGAATATGGCCGAAGGTCGCCGCCGCCATGACCAGCCCCGGCACGATCTTGTCGCAAACGCCCAGATAGACCGAGGAATCGAAACAGTCATGCGACAGCGCCACCCCGGCAGCCAGCGCGATCACATCGCGCGAGAACAGCGACAGTTCCATCCCCGGACGGCCCTGGGTCACACCGTCGCACATGGCTGGCACGCCGCCCGCGACCTGAACCGTGGCACCCGCGGCATGGCCCGCGCGGCGGATGATGTCGGGATAGCGTTCAAAGGGCTGATGCGCCGACAGCATGTCATTATAGGCGGTGACGATGCCGATATTGGGCTTTTTCGTCGTCGCCATCACATCCTTGTCGTCCATCGCGGCATAGGCATGGGCCTGATTGCCGCAGGACAGATGCGCACGGCGCGGGCCGTCTTCGGCGGCGCGGGCGATCTTTTGCAGATAGGCGTCACGGGTTTTCAGCGACCGTTCGCGGATGCGGTCGGTGACACGGTCGATGGTGGCGTGAAGGGTCATCAGTCGGCCTCCTCTGGCTTCGGGGCGACTGTAGCTTGTTAGCGGTAACAATTCAACCGGCGCGATGACCTGCGCAGAATATGGCGATCGCGGCAGGGCAGGGGCGTCAGGCGCGGGCCTTTTCGGCCAGCTTGGCCTGATCCCACAGGCGATCCATTTCGGCCAGATCGCTGTCCTCGGGGCGGCGCCCTTGGGCGGCCAGCGCGGATTCGATCGCACCGAAGCGGCGGGTGAATTTGGTATTGGCGCGGCGCAGGGCCTGTTCGGGGTCGATCTTCAGATGTCGCGCCAGATTGGCCATGACAAACATCAGGTCGCCGAACTCTTCCTCAAGCGCGTCGGCACCAAGGCTGTCGCGCGCCTCGACCAGTTCGGCGGTTTCCTCGGTGATCTTGTCCAGAACCTCGGTCGCGTTCGGCCAGTCAAATCCGACACGCGCGGCCCGGTTTTGCAGCTTGACCGCGCGTGTCAGCGCGGGCAGCCCCAGCGCGACCCCGTCCAGCGTGCCCCGTTCGGCCTTGCCCGCCCGTTCGACGGCCTTGATCGCCTCCCAGTCCTTGACCTGCTGTTCGGCGGATTTGTCGCGGCTTTCATCGCCGAAGACATGCGGGTGGCGGAAGATCAGCTTGTCGCTGATGGCGGCGGCGCAATCGGCGAAATCGAACATGCCGTCCTCGGCGGCCATCTGCGCGTGAAACACCACCTGCAACAGAAGATCGCCCAGCTCGCCCGGCAATTCGTCCCAGGCCTTGCGGTCGATCGCATCGGCGACCTCATGCGCCTCTTCGATGGTGTAGGGCGCGATCGAGGCGAAATCCTGTTCGATATCCCAGGGGCAGCCCGATCTGGGATCGCGCAACTGGGCCATGATCCGGATCAGGCGCTGAATTTCAAACGCTGCGTCCTTGGGGCTGTCCTTGGCGGAAAGGGTCACGTCGGCCATTGCAATTCGTCCTGTCCTCGGGTCCTTTGCTTCGACTGCCACAGCCCAACAACGGTGTCCACATGCCTGTTCTGAACCGCATCGCCTCTTTCGCCGAGGATCTGACCGCGTGGCGCAGGCATCTGCATCAGCATCCCGAACTTAGCTTCGACTGTCACCGGACCGCCGCCTTCGTGGCCGAAAGGCTGCGCGATTTCGGCGTTGACGAAATCCATGAAGGCATCGCGGAATCGGGGCTGGTGGCGATCATCAACGGGCAGGGGACAGGGCCGACCATTGGGCTGAGGGCCGACATGGATGCACTGCCCATGCAGGAAAGGACCGGGGCGGACTGGGCTTCGACCGTGCCGGGACGGATGCATGCCTGCGGCCATGACGGTCATACGACGATGCTGTTGGGGGCGGCGCGTTATCTGGCCGAGACCCGCAATTTCGCGGGCCGGGTCGCGCTGATCTTTCAGCCGGCCGAGGAAACGTCAGGCGGGGCCCGGGTCATGGTCCAGGACGGCATCATGGAACGGTTCGACATCGCCCGCGTCTTTGCGATGCATAACAATCCGGGCCAGGAGGCGGGGACGTTTCACACCACGCCCGGCCCGATGATGGCCGCCTTCGACAATTTCGAGATCCATGTGACCGGGCGTGGCGGACATGGCGCGATGCCGCATCTGACCGCCGATCCGGTCGTCGCGGCCGTGGCTGTGGTCGGCGCGATCCAGACGATTTCCAGCCGCAATCACTATGCCCTGGACGATCTGGCGCTGTCGGTCACGCAGATCCACGCGGGCACCGCCGACAATATCGTGCCCGACACCGCCTATATCTGCGGCACCGTCCGCACCTTCGAACCACATGTCCGTCAGATGGTCCGCCGCAGGATGCAGCAGATCTGCGACGGGCAGGCCGCAGCCTATGACGTCGATATCCGGCTGGACTACCAAGAGGGTTACCCAGCCACCGTCAACGATCCGCGGCAGACCGACTTTGCCGCCGATGTGGCCCGCGATATTGCCGGCGAGGCGGGCGTGACCGTGGATGACGCCCGCGAGATGGGGGCCGAGGATTTCAGTTATATACTGCAGGCGCGGCCCGGCTGCTATCTGTTCATCGGGCAGGGCGATACCGCCAGCGTCCACAACGCGCATTACGATTTCAACGACGAGATCGCGCCGGTGGGCGCCAGTTTCTTCGCCCGCCTTGTCGAACGCGCACAGCCCGTCGCCGGGTGATCGGCAGGCCTGCGGCAATGGGCCGCCCTCAGTTTCTTGCCAATGTTCGGCCCCGCAGATAGGTTGCGCGCCAAATTGGACCGGGCGTGTCGCCTTGACCCGCCCCTTTGCCCAACAGAAGAGGAAATCGCATGTTCGTGACCCCCGCCTACGCTCAGGCAGCCGGATCGGCTGGTGCAGGCAGCGCCTTTGCGCAGTTCATCCCCCTGATCTTGATCTTCGCGATCATGTACTTCCTGATGATCCGCCCTCAGCAAAAGCGCGTGAAGCAGCACCGCGAGATGGTTGCAAACCTGAAGAAAGGCGATCAGGTCGTCACCCAGGGTGGCCTGATCGGCAAGGTCACCGCCGCCCGCGAGGACGAACTGGAAGTGGAAATCGCATCGGGCGTCAAAGTGCGCGTCGTGCGCGGCACCATCTCTCAGGTCGTCACCGCGACGACACCCGTTGCCGCCAATAGCTGAAAGGCCTGACGCCACATGCTTCAGATCGACCGTTGGAAACGAATCCTGATCATCGGGATCTGCGTGCTGGGGCTGGCCTATGCCATGCCCAACCTGTTCTACAAACGGGTCGAGGCACATAATGACGCCATCGCGTCGATCGAGAAGACTGGCGTCACCACGCCTGAGGATGAGGCGGCCCGCGCCGGCTGGCCCAATTGGCTGCCCAGTGGGCTGGTCAATCTGGGTCTGGACCTGCGCGGCGGTGCGCATCTGCTGGCCGAGGTGCAGGTGGGCGATGTCTACAAGTCGCGCATGGATGCGCTGTGGCCGGAACTGCGCCGCGCCCTGGCCGAGGAACGCGGCACCATCGGCGCGATCCGCCGCGTCAACGCCCCTGAAGGCACCCTGAAGATCGAGATCGGCACCCCCGATCAGATGGCCCGCGCGGTCGAGATCGCGCGCGGCTTTTCCGATCCGATCACCACGCTGTCCGGGGCCGGCCAGTCCAGTCTGGCGATCAGCGGGCAGGGCAGTACCCTGACGATTCAGCTGTCGGATGCCGAAAAATCGGCCACCGATGACCGCACCATTCAGCAAAGTCTGGAAATCATCCGCCGCCGTGTCGACGAGGTCGGCACCCGCGAACCGACGATCATGCGTCAGGGCAGCGACCGCATTCTGATCCAGGTGCCGGGCATCGGCTCGGCCGAGGAGCTGAAGGCGTTGATCGGCACGACGGCGAAACTGACCTTCAATTCCGTGGTCGGGACCGGTTCCGACCCCGACGCGCGGGTCGGCGTGGGGCAGGTCGTGCTGCCATCCGTCGATCAGGACGGCGTCTATTACACGATCGAGGAAACCCCCGTCGTCACCGGCGAGGAACTGACCGATGCGCTGCCCGCCAGCGATCAGAACGGACTGCCCTCGGTCGATTTCCGCTTCAACCCGTCGGGCGCACGCAAATTCGGCGCCTATACCAGCGCCAATGTCGGCCAGCCCTTCGCCATCGTTCTGGATGACGAGGTGATTTCTGCCCCGGTCATCCGTCAGGCGATCACCACCGGCTCGGGGCAGATTTCCGGCTCGATGGACTACGAAGAGGCAAACCGTCTGGCCGTTCTGCTGCGTGCAGGCGCCCTGCCGGCCGAACTGACCTTCCTTGAAGAACGCACCATCGGACCAGAGCTGGGCCAGGACAGCGTGGATGCCGGCAAGCTGGCCTCGATGGTGGGCTTTGTGGCGGTGATCGTGCTGATGGTCCTGTCCTATGGCATGTTCGGGGTCTTTGCCTCGGTCGCGCTGGCGGTGAACATGGCGCTGATCTTTGGCGTGCTGTCGATCATCGGCGCCACACTGACCCTGCCGGGCATTGCCGGGATCGTGCTGACCATCGGCATGGCCGTCGATGCGAATGTGCTGGTGTTCGAGCGGATCCGCGAGGAACTGAAAACCGCACGCGGCCCTGCCCGTGCAATCGAACTGGGCTATGAACGCGCCATGTCGGCGATCGTTGACGCCAATATCACCACCCTGATCATCGCCGCGATCCTGTTTGTTCTGGGGTCCGGCCCGGTCAAGGGCTTTGCCGTCACGCTGTCCATCGGCATCGTGACCTCGGTCTTCACGGCGCTGTGGGTGACGCGCCTGATCACGATCACATGGTTCGAACGCGCCCGCCCGCGCAAGATCGAGGTGTAACATGGCCTTTCGTCTGAAACTTGTTCCCAGCGAAACCCGGATCGACTTTTTCCGCTGGCAGTTCCTGACCTTCGGCCTGTCATCGGTGCTGATGGTCGGCTCGATCATCTGTCTGCTGGTGTTCGGGCTGAATTTCGGGATCGATTTCCGTGGCGGAACGACGATCCGCACGGAATCGACACAGGCGGTGGATGTGGGGGCCTATCGCGATGCCCTTCAGACGCTGGATCTGGGCGATGTCGCGATCACGCAGGTATTCGATCCGAATTTCGACGCGGATCAGCACGTGGCGCAGGTTCGCATCAGCGCGCAGGACGGCGCTGAATCGGTGACGCCCGCGACGATCAACGCGGTCGAGGCGGCGTTGCAGCAGGTCGATCCGGACATCACCTTCCCGTCGGTCGAATCCGTCGGGCCGAAAGTGTCCGGAGAGTTGATCCAGACGGCGATCTACGCGGTTCTGGCCTCGCTCGTGGCGATCTCGATCTATATCTGGCTGCGATTCGAATGGCAGTTCGCCATCGGCGCGATCGTGTCGCTGGCCCATGACGTGTTGATCACGATGGGCGTCTTTGCGCTGTTCCAGATCAAGTTCGACCTGACGACCATCGCGGCGCTTCTGACCATTGTGGGCTATTCGATCAACGATACCGTGGTCGTTTTCGACCGGCTTCGTGAAAATCTGATGAAGTACAAGAAGAAGCCGCTGCGCGAGCTGATGAACCTGTCGGTCAATGAAACGCTGTCGCGGACGGTGATGACCTCGGGAACGACGCTGGTGGCGTTGATCGCGCTGCTGGTTCTGGGCGGCGATGTGATCCGTGGCTTTGTGTTCGCGATCACCTTCGGTATCCTGATCGGGACCTATTCTTCGGTCTATGTGGCCAAGAACTTTGTCCTGTGGCTGGGCGTGAAGCGCGATTGGTCCAAGAAGGACCCGAAACAGGACGCCTCGCCGTTTTCGGGCGCCGAGGCCCCCTGATGGCGATGAAGCCCACCGAATTCGACGGGGCCGTGCCGGTTGACGGCTATGGCCCCGGCTTTTTCCGGGTTGGCGGCAAGGTCTTTCACGGGCCGGTTCTGGTCACGCAGGGCGGCGGTCGCGACTGGGGCGGGCTACAGGACAGCGACGCGCTGATCGCATTGTCGGGGCAGATCGACGTGCTGTTTCTGGGGATGGGGGCCGATATCGCGCATCCGCCCAAGCTGCTGGTAGAGGCGTTGGAACAGGCGGACATCATGGTCGAGGCGATGGCATCGCCCACTGCCGCGCGCACCTATAATGTGACGCTGTCCGAAGGCAGGCGGGTCGCCTGCGCCCTGATCCCGGTATGACGCCCGCCTTGCTGGCCGTTCACGATCTGGCCGTCGCGCGCGGCGGCCTGCGTGCGGTTGAGGGATTGTCCTTCACGCTGGACCGCGGGCAGGCGCTGATCCTTCGCGGACCGAACGGCATTGGCAAGACGACCCTGCTGCGCACGATCGCAGGGTTGCAGCCGCCGGTCGCCGGACGGATCGACATGCCCGAGGATTGCGTGGCCTATGCCGCCCATGCCGACGGGATCAAGACGACGTTGACGGTGGCCGAAAATCTGGGCTTCTGGGCGCAGGTCTTTGGCGGCGGCGGGGTCGATGATGCGCTTGCAGCGATGGACCTGCGGGCCTTGGCGGATCGCGCGGCAGGTACGCTGTCGGCGGGGCAGAAACGTCGCCTGGGGCTGGCGCGGTTGCTGGTCACCGGCCGCCCGCTGTGGATTCTGGATGAGCCGACGGTTTCGCTGGATCAGGCGTCGGTCGCGCTTTTCGCGGCGGCGATCCGTGCGCATCTGGCTTCGGGTGGGGCCGCAGTGATGGCCACCCATATCGACCTGTCCCTGTCCGAGGCGCGACACCTTGATCTGACCCGGTTTCGGGCCGTGCCGGGGAAACCGTCGATCCCGGCTGGTTTCAACGAGGCTTTCGCATGATCGCCCCGGCTGCAATGTCGCGCCGCCCGCGGGTTTCTCGCGGGCAGCGCCCGGCAATCCGGTACCGTGATCGGCAGGTTGCGCGATCGGCTTTCCGCGCGCGCGGGATCGGGCGCTTCGCCCCCGCCGGCAGCGCAGCGCCGGCAGCAGTCGGGTTCGCGCGATGATCGCCCTTCTGAAGCGCGATCTGGTTCTGGCGACCCGCGCGGGGGGCGGGTTTGGACTGGCCGTGGCCTTTTTCCTCATCCTCTGCAGCCTCGTTCCGTTTGGGGTCGGCCCGCAAAGTGCCACCCTTCGCCCGGTCGCCCCCGGTATTCTTTGGGTCGGGGCCTTGCTGTCCTGCCTGCTGTCGCTGGACCGCATCTTTGCGCTGGATCACGAGGACGGCAGCCTCGATCTGCTGGCGACCGCACCGATCCCGCTGGAAGGCGTGGTTGCGATCAAGGCGCTGGCGCATTGGCTGACGACGGCGGTGCCGCTGATCATCGCAGCGCCGTTGTTCGGTGTGCTTCTGCAGCTTCCCGCGGCGGCGATGCCGATGCTGGTCGCGTCGCTGGCGATCGGCACACCCGCGCTGTCTGTTCTGGGGGCTTTCGGGGCGGCGGTGACCGTGGGTCTGCGTCGGGGTGGTCTACTTTTGTCGCTCTTGGTTCTGCCCCTTTATATCCCCACGCTGATCTTCGGGACCGAGGCGATCCGCCGGTCTGCTGAGGGCGGGCAGGCCGGTGTCGCGCTGATGCTGCTGGCGGGCATTTCCGCGGCGGTCCTGGCCTTGGTGCCCTTTGCAGCCGCGGCCGCCTTGCGTATCAACCTGCGCTGATGTGACTTGAGCGTCGGACGACGCCGGAATAGGGAAGACAGCATGTCGATCTGGGAATATGCCAACCCCGTCAAATTCATGCGCGTCTCGGGTGCGATGCTGCCCTGGACGGTGGCGGCCGCCGTGCTGTGTTGCGTTGCCGGGGTCGTCTGGGGATTTCTGACGCCGCTGGATTACAAGCAGGGTGCGACGGTCAAGATCCTGTTCCTGCATGTGCCCGCCGCGATGATGGCGATCAATATCTGGGTAATGATGCTGGTGGCGTCGTTGATCTGGCTGATCCGCCGCCACCATGTCAGCGCGCTGGCCGCCAAGGCCGCCGCGCCCGTGGGCGCGGTAATGACGCTGATCGCCCTTGCGACCGGCGCGATCTGGGGGCAGCCGATGTGGGGCAGCTGGTGGGAATGGGACCCACGCCTGACCAGCTTTCTGATCCTGTTTCTGTTCTATGTCGGCTATATCGCCCTGTGGTCGGCGGTCGAGGATCCCGACAGTGCCGCCGATCTGACCGGCGTTCTGTGCCTTGTCGGGTCGGTCTTTGCCCTGCTGTCGCGCTATGCGGTGCTGTTCTGGAACCAGGGCCTGCATCAGGGGGCCAGCCTGTCCGTCGCGCCGGGCGAACGGATGAGCGCGATCTATCGCTATCCGCTGTATCTGTCGATGCTGGGCTTCTTCTTGCTGTTTCTGGCGCTGTTGCTGATCCGCACCAGAACCGAGATCCGCAAACGTCGTCTGGCCGCGTTGATCGCACGGGAGATGCGCACATGATCGAGTTGGGGAAATACGCGGTCACGGTCTGGATGGCCTATGGCGTGTCCGCCATCCTGCTGGTCGGTCTGATCTGGCACACGGTTGCGGCCAATGCCCGTGCGCGGCGCGAATTGAAGAAACAGGAAGATCATGGCTAGGATTTCACCGCTTGTCGTGTTGCCCCCGGCGATTTTCGCGGGGCTGGCGGCCTTGATGTTGTGGGGGATGGGGCGCGATGAGCCGAATGCGATCCCCTCGACGATGGTCGGGCGCGACGCCCCGGCCGTGCCGCAGACCGGTTTGCCGGGCAAGACCCAGCTGACCGATGAGATGCTGCGCCAGCCGGGCGTCAAACTGGTCAATTTCTGGGCCAGCTGGTGCCCGCCCTGCCGGGCCGAGCATCCGACACTGACCGAACTGGCCAAGGATATTCCCGTCTATGGGATCGATCTGAAGGATCCCGAAGCCAATGCCCTGACGTTTCTGGACGAACATGGCGACCTGTTTCATGCGCTGGCAACCGATCCCAAGGGGCGCGGTGCCATCGAGTGGGGCGTGACGGCGCCGCCCGAGACCTTCATCATCGATGGCGAGGGCAAGGTTCTGTATCGCCATGCCGGGCCCTTGATCCGCGAGGATTATACCAAGCGCTTTCTGCCCCAGCTTGAACAGGCCCTGTCGGACCAGCCCTGACGGCCTGCGCTGTCGCGCAGGCGGGGGCAGGCGGCGGGACAACGCCCGCGGCACCCTGACCGGCGATATACGGCTGTCGGGACCGGGCTTCCGCCCCCGTCCGCCGCGTTGCGGCGGACATCGCGCCAGTTGAAACCCCGCGCCCCGTTGCGGCCCTGCGTTGTTCGGGTCATGGTGCGGGCGACGTTCTTGCAACAGGGGGATGCAGATGAAACTGGGTCATGTGATGGGGGCCGTCTGGCTGGGGGCGATTGCGGCTTTGCCGGCGGTGGCGCAACAGGCCACCGATGCCATTTCACCCGAAGCGGCCACCGCCGAGCCCGACCAGGCCATTGGCGGTTTGAACGCGGCCGGGCAGGCCGCCTGGGAGGCAAGGACCGCGGGTCAGCCGGTGATGGGCAAGGACTGGATGGTCACTGCGGCGCATCCATTGGCGGTGCAGGCCGGGGCCGATGTGCTGGAAAACGGGGGGACGGCCGCGGATGCGATGGTTGCGGTGCAGACCGTTCTGGGGCTGGTCGAACCGCAAAGCTCGGGGCTGGGCGGCGGGGCGTTTCTGGTCTGGTACGACGCGGCCTCGGGCAAGCTGACCACACTGGATGGCCGCGAGACCGCGCCCATGGCTGCGACGCCGACCTATTTCCAGGACGAGAACGGCGAACCGCTTGCCTTCTATGATGCGGTTGTCGGGGGGCGTTCGGTCGGCACGCCTGGAACGCCCGCGCTGCTGGAAGAGGCGCATCGCCGCTGGGGACGCAGCAACTGGTCGGGCCTGTTCGACGCCGCCATTGATCTGGCCGAGGATGGTTTTCCCGTCTCGCCCCGCCTTGCCGGGGCCGTGGCCGAGGACAGCGAACGGCTGGGCCGTTTCGACAGCACCCGCGACTATTTCTTTCCGGGTGGCCAGGCCATCGCCGCGGGCGACATGCTGACCAATGCCGATTACGCCCATGTCCTGCGGCGCATCGCGGGCGAGGGCAGCCGCGCCTTTTATCACGGTGAGATCGCCGAAGGCATCGTTGCCACCGTGCGCGGGGCCGAGGGCAATCCCGGCCTGCTGTCGGCCAAGGATCTGGCCGACTATCGCGTGGTGGAACGCCCGGCGGTCTGCACCGAATATCGCGATCACGATATCTGCGGCATGGGCCCGCCCTCGTCCGGGGGGCTGACCGTGGGGCAGATCCTTGGAATGCTGGGCGGTTACGATCTGGCGACGCTGGGGGCCGACAATCCCGAAAGCTGGCGACTGATCGGCGATGCGTCGCGTTTGGCCTTTGCCGATCGTGGCCGCTATATGGCCGACAGCGATTTCGTTCCGATGCCGACCGTCGGGCTGATCGACCCCGCCTATCTGGCCGAGCGCGGCAAGCTGTTGTCGGGCGATGACGCCTTGCCGGAAGTCAGCGCAGGCAGCCCCGGCTGGAGCCATGCGATGCTGTGGGGCCGGGACAGCGCGATCGAGTTCCCCTCGACCTCGCATATCTCGATCGTGGATGCCGAGGGCAATGCACTGTCGATGACGACGACCATCGAAAACGGCTTCGGCTCTCGCCTGTTCACGCAGGGGTTCCTGCTGAACAACGAGCTGACCGATTTCAGCTTCGAGACCCATGACGAGGCCGGTTATCCCATTGCCAACCGGATCGAGCCGGGCAAGCGGCCGCGGTCCTCGATGGCGCCCAGCATCGTGATGAAGGACGACAAGCCGGTTCTGGTCATCGGTTCGCCCGGTGGCAGCCGGATCATCGGCTATGTCGCCAAGGCGATCATCGGGCATCTGGACTGGGGACTGGATGTGCAGCAGGCCGTCGCGCTGCCCAATATCCTGAACCGCTTTGGCACGATGGATGTCGAAGCGGGCAGCGATGCGACGGCCCTGACGCAGCCGCTGACGGATCTGGGCTTCGAGGTCGAAGAGCGTGACCTGAATTCCGGCCTGCATGGTATCGCGATCACCCCCGACGGGTTGCAGGGCGGGGCCGACCCGCGCCGCGAGGGTATCGCCATCGGAGGCTGAGCCGGCGCAGCGCGGCGGGTCTGCCGCCGCGCTGCGTGCCGCCAAGGCGGTTTTGTCATGGCATCCGCTGTCCGGCTGGCTGAGTGGCCCTAGATCAGCGGCGTCAGGTGCAGATCCCGATCCAGTGCGATCAGGTCCGCAAGCGGCGTGCCGATGGCGATCCGAAGCGGATGCAGTCCCATCGCCTGACGCGGAATGTCGGTTGCCATCGCGATGGCCTGTTCCAAGGTCGCGGGCGTCATCGCGATCAGGCGGCGCAGGCTTTCCAGCATGTCGATATGCGCCCCGGCCAGCGATCCTTCGGCATTGATCAGGGCGCCGTCACGAACCCGGATCTGTTGGCCGTAAAGCTGAAAGCGATCCGGCCCGCCGACGGTGGGCATGGCGTCGGACACGATGAAGCAGCGGTCCTTGCGGGGCCGGGCAGCCAGCGTCAGGGCCAGCATGTCGGCGCTGACATGGATGCCGTCGGTGATCATGCCGCAATAGGCATCGGACAGGATTGCGGCGGCCACCATGCCCGGATCGCGCGAGTTCATCTGCGGCATGGCGTTGTAAAGATGGGTGAACATGGTGACCCCATCGGCCATGGCCTGCCGCGCCTGATCGGCGTTGGCCATGCTGTGACCCGCCGACAGCACGACCCCCATCCGCGCCGCCCTGCGCAGCAGGTCGGGCGCAGCCAGTTCCGGCGCAAGCGTCAACAGCACCGGCACATCCGCATCGCGAAGCCGTTGCAGCACCGTCATCGTGCGACCGTCCAGCGGGCGGATATGGCGCGCATCATGGGTGCCGCGCTTTTCGGGGGCCAGATGCGGACCTTCCAGATGGATGCCGGCGATGCCGGGACGGCCCATCGCGGCGATGACGGCGCTGGCGGCGGCCTCCATCACCTCGGGCGCGTCGGTGATCAGCGTGGGCAGGATCGACACGGTGCCCAGCCGGCGATGGGCGGCGGCAATCGCCTCGATCCCCGCAACCGTCGGGTCGGTGTTCAGCAGGACACCGCCGCCGCCATTCACCTGCAAATCGGTGCAGCCGGGCATCAGCAGCGGAACGTTCAGGTCGGCCCGGTCACGGCCACGCGGGCGCAGATCCGTCACGGTGATCCCGTCGGTTTCGATGGCAAGGCCAGTCTGCAATTGGCCGTCGATCCAGATGCGGTCTGCGGAAATCAGCATGGCAGGCTTTCGAAACAGGGTGCCCAAGGCCGCCAGATGGTTCGGAACGGGCAGGTCATACAAGCCCCGCCCGCGCCATCAGCGCGGCCCCGCGTGCGCCACCGCTGTCGCCATGACGGGCGGGACGGATTTGGGGCAGGCGCGCGCCTGCCAGCCGCAGACGGCTCAGCGCGGCAGAAAGCCTGCTGTCGATATCGGGAATGTTCGACAGCCCGCCACCCAGCACGATCACCGCCGGATCCAGCATGATCTGTGCGGTATACAGCATCTCGCCGGTCAGATCGGCCCAGATCTGCATGACGCGCCGGGCTTTCGGGTCGTCCGAGGCGGCGATGGAAGCAGGGTCGGTCACCGCGGATCCCGCCCATTCGGCAAGCCGCGTCAGTCCCGTGCCGGAAACATAGTTTTCATAACAGCCGGTCCGCCCGCAGCCGCAATCCCACAAGGGCAGGTCGTGACGGGCCAATGCACGGGCCGGCACGCCCAGATGCCCGATCTCGACCGCAAGGCCGGCATGGCGTGGGGGGAACCTGCCGTTCTGGACCAGACCGGCACCCACCCCCGTGCCCAGGATCAGGCCCAAGACCGATTCCGCTCCGTCGCCAGCCCCGCCACAAGCCTCGGAATAGGTGAAGGCCATGCAGTCGTTGATCAGGGGCAGATCGCGGCCCAGGCCTTCTTTCAGCGCGGCACCGATATTCCGGCCGCTGACAGGGATATTGGCGGCGGTCGCAAGGCCTGTCTGCGGATCGATCACCCCCGCGATCGAAATGGCGACCGGCAAGGCGGCGTCATCTGCCTGTCCCTGCAACCACAATATCTGATCCGTCAATGCGGCGATAAAGCTGTCGAAATCCGATCCGGGCGTCGGGATGCGGCGCGTCCGAACGGTCACCATCGCGGCATCGAACAGCCGCGCCTCGATCTTGGTGCCGCCAAGGTCGATCCCGCCGCAGATCATGCCCACGCTCGGGCCAAGGACGCACTGCGGGCGGGCCGCGACGTGGCAGAGGGTTCGATGTCGGGTCTGGTTGCGGTGGTCATGGCCTGTCGGTGTTCTGGGCAGCTTGATCGTTCGGTGGGGTTGCATCACCGATCCTGCGTGAATGCAATGCGGCATATCCTTGTGATCGGCGGGGGGCTTGTCAAATCCAAACAGGCTGCATCATCCTGTTGGTTTGGATAAGGAAATCTGTGACAAGACAAGGCAGCCGCGCTTGACTGCCGCGGATATCGAACAAGGGTTGTTGCCGATATGGTCGCCAAATCACCAGTTCTGGAAGTCTGTGTCGATGATCCGGCGGGGTTGCAGGCCGCCATCGAGGGTGGGGCCGACCGGATCGAGCTATGCGCCGCGCTGGCCCTTGGTGGCCTGACGCCTGCGCCGGGTCTGATGGCGGCGGCGGCGGATTGCGGGTTGCCGGTCTTTGCGATGATCCGACCGCGGCCCGGTGGCTTCCTGTATGACGCCGGGGAAATGGCCGCCGCGCTGCAGGATGTGGCGGCGGTGCGGCGCTTTGGCTTGGCGGGGATCGTCTTTGGCGCGACCGGTGCCGACGGGCGGCTGGATGTCGCGGCGATCGGGCGCGTGGCCATGGCCGCCGGTGATCTGCCGATGGTCCTGCACCGTGCCATCGACGTGACCCCGGATCAGGACGAGGCGCTGCAGACGGCAATCGATTGCGGATACTGCCGGGTGCTGACCTCGGGTGGCGCGGAGACGGCCGTTGACGGCGCCGCGAACATAACACGGATGGTGCAGCGGGCCGCAGGGCGTATCGAGATCATGGCTGGCGGCGGGGTCGAGGCCGAGAACGCCGCCCGTCTGCTGACCGCCGGGGCACAGGACCTGCACGGGTCCTGTAGCCTGGTCATGGCCGATCCCGCCCCGGTCGGCAGGCTGCGGATCGCGGGCGAACGGGCGCAGACCTCGGCTGATCGGGTGCGCGCATTGCGTCAGGCGATGGATCGGCACATGCGCGGCGTTTGAGGCGCGAAGGGGCAGGATGGTGCGCGTGACCTAGCCCAGTTGCCCGCCGGGTTGGAAGAAATGCGACAGGGGCAGGGTGGCCGCGCCCAGAACGCGTGCGGTGCGGCCCATGCTGCCCGCGGCGACCTCGGGTCGCTCGATCCCGGCGGCGGGCATCGCGGCGATGGCCCGCCGCGTTTCGTGGATCAACCGTTCCCGCGTGGCATGCGGAACGGCACCGTCCAGCACCAGCAAGGGCAGGTCCACCAGGGCGACCGCCGACATGGCAACGAAAGCCAGCGCCCTGCCAGCCTCTTCCGCCCATTCCTGTTCGATCTGCTCGGGCACGTCCCAGCCCATATCGTCAGGGGGCAGGTCGCGGCCCAGACGGTGTTCCAGCGACGATACCGAGGCCTGATCCAGCAACTGCCCGCCGCTGGGTATCGGCATGGATCCCAGCGCACCCGCGTTGCGTTGTGGGCCCATCCGCAGACGACCGTCCAGCACGATGCCGCCCCCGGCGAAATGCGCGACATAGATATGCAGGAAATCGCGCGGCAGCTTCAGCGTGCCGAACACGAGTTCCGCCCCGCAAGCTGTGGTCGCGTCATTTTCCAGAAAGACCGGAAAGGGCAGGTCGGCGGCCAGATCCCGCTTCAGGTCGCGCCCGTGCCAATCGGCCATGTCCTGACCCCAATCCCACAGCTTGAACGGGGTCGCGATGCCCAGACCGGCGATTCGCGACCGTTGATCGGCGGGCAATGCGGCAAGGAATGTGGCGATTCCATGCCGTGCGAAGGTCAAAATTCGATCCGGTTGAGGAAAGGCGTGAATTTCCTGTCGGTGCAGGCGGACCTGTCCGGTAAAATCCACCAGGGCCAGTTCGACCAGCCGACGGCCCAGTTTCAACCCAAGGAAGAACGCGCCATTCGGGGCCAGCGTCAGCGGGGTTGTCGGCTGGCCGACGCGCCCGCGAACCAGATCGCCTTCTACAAGAAAACCGTTTGCAATCAGTTTCCTGCTGATATTCGTTATGGCCTGTGCCGACAGCCCGGTTGCCTGTGCCAAGGCGGCGCGCGGCAAGGGGCCCTGGCGACGGATCAGCGAAAGGATCTGCCGTTCATTCTGACTGAGCAACTCTGCCGTCAACCGATCTTTCGCCATGTAAACGTTCCTCCTGCTCACATTAATCAATCAAAGTGAGTTATTGACAAGTGAAAACTTCTGAGGCTTCCTTGAGACAAGGCGGGCCGAGGAACCCGCTTGTGGTGGAGGAGATGAATTACATGAAAGCAACGTCCGCAGTCCGTCTGTCATTGGCCGCCTCGGTGCTGGCCCTTGGTGCGGGATTTGCCTCGGCGCAAGAGCCGGTCAAGGCCTGTCTGATCACCAAGACGGATATCAACCCGTTCTTCGTGAAGATGAAGGAGGGCGCGACCGCCAAGGCCGAGGAGCTTGGCGTCGAGCTGATGACCTTTGCCGGCAAGATCGACGGCGATCACGAAACCCAGCAGCAGGCATTCGAAAGCTGCATCGCCGCAGGGGCCAAGGGCATCCTCATCACCGCCTCGGACACCAAGGCCATCGTCGATTCCGTCAAGCAGGCGCAGGAACAGGGCATTCTGGTGATCGCACTGGATACGCCGCTGGACCCGATCGACGCCGCGGATGCGACCTTTGCCACCGACAATTTCGAAGCCGGTCGTCTGATCGGGGCTTGGGCCAAGGCCAAGATGGGCGATGGTGCCGCCGATGCCCGGATCGCCTTCCTTGACCTTTCGGCCAGCGCGCCATCGGTCGATGTGCTGCGCGATCAGGGGTTCATGGACGGTTTCGGCATCGACACCAAGGACGCCGCCGTGATCGGTGACGAGGACGATGCCCGCATCGTCGGCCACGAAGTCACCTCGGGCAATGAAGAGGGGGGGCGTCAAGCGATGGAAGCCCTGATGCAGAAAGACCCCAACATCAATCTTGTCTACACCATCAATGAACCGGCTGCCGCCGGGGCCTATGAGGCGCTGAAATCCTTTGGCAAGGAGAACGATGCGCTGATCGTGTCGGTCGATGGCGGCTGCCCCGGCGTCCAGAACGTCCAGGAAGGCGTGATCGGGGCCACCTCGCAGCAATATCCGCTGAAAATGGCGTCGATGGGCATCGAGGCGATCGCCGCGTTCGCCAAGGATGGCACCAAGCCTGAAACGACCGAAGGCCTGAACTTTACCGATACCGGCGTCAATCTTGTTGCCGGAGAAGCGGTCGAGGGCGTCGACTCGATTAGCGTCGAGGACGGCCTGGACCAATGCTGGGGGTGATCCCCGCCCCCACTTGTTCCCCCTGATCGGCGAACAAGATCGGCGACGCGCGTCCCCCGGCGCGTCGCCACACCCTTTCCAAATTCAACACGAGGACAAAGAGGCCCATGTCGGACGCCCCTGATCCCGTGGTCGAGCGCAATCCCAACGAGTCGGTCGCCAGTTTCGAGCACCACTCGCGCGGGGCATTGGCCCGGCTGCAGCATTTTCTGCATCGCTTTCCCACGATGGTGCCTGTCATCGTGCTGGTGCTGTCGCTGATCGCCTTCGGGCTGATCTCACCCAATTTCTTCTCGGCCTTCAACTTGTCGCTGATCATGCAGCAGGTTGCCGTGGTCGGCACGCTGGCGGCGGCGCAGTCGCTGGTCATCCTGACGGCCGGGATCGATCTGTCCGTCGGCGCGGTGATGGTGATGATTTCGGTCATCATGGGGCAGCTGGCGGTGAATTTCGGTATTCCGGTGCCGATCGCGATCCTGCTGGGCCTGGGCTGCGGGGCGTTGACGGGGGGGCTGAACGGCCTGCTGGTCACGCGATTGAAGCTGCCGCCCTTCATCACCACGCTGGGGACCTGGAACATCTTTCTGGCGCTGAATTACTACCTGTCGGGGCGCGAGACGATCCGCAGCCAGACGCTTGATGCCGAGGCGCCGCTGCTGAAGCTGTTCGGCGAGCGGTTCAATCTGGGCGGTGCGGTTCTGACCTGGGGCGTGGTGCTGATGCTGCTGGTCTTTGCGGTGCTGTGGTATGCGCTGAACAAGACAGCCTGGGGGCGTCGGGTCTATGCCGTGGGTGACGATCCCGAATCCGCGGCGCTGGCGGGGATCCAGACCAAGCGCGTTCTGATGTCGGTCTATATGATCGCAGGCGTGATCTGTGCGCTGGCGGCCTGGTCCTCGATCGGGCGTGTCGGTTCGGTCAGTCCGACGTCGTTCTTTGAATCGAACCTTGAATCCATCACTGCCGTGGTGATCGGCGGGATATCCCTGTTCGGGGGGCGCGGCTCTATTCTGGGGCCGCTGATCGGGGCGCTGATCGTGGGCGTCTTCAATTCGGGTCTGCGCCTGGCCGGTGTGGATGTCCTGTGGCAACTGTTCGCGACCGGCTGGCTGATCATCGTCGCCGTCGCCGTGGACCAATGGATCAGAAAGATTTCGTCATGACCCAGCCGCTTTTGACTGCCCGCAATCTGGTCAAGCGTTATGGCCGTGTCACGGCGCTGGATCACGCGGATTTCGACCTTTACCCCGGTGAGATCCTGGCCGTGATCGGCGATAACGGGGCCGGGAAGTCCAGCCTGATCAAGGCGATTTCCGGTGCCGTTCAGCCCGACGAGGGCGAGATTCGGCTGGACGGCCAGCCCGTCAGCTTTGCCAGCCCGCTTGAGGCACGCAAGGCCGGGATCGAGACGGTCTACCAGACGCTTGCCCTGTCGCCCGCCCTGTCGATATCGGACAATATGTTCATGGGCCGCGAAATCCGCAAACCCGGTGTCATGGGCAAGTGGTTCGGGATGCTGGACAAGCCCGCGATGGACAAGTTCGCCCGCGACAAGCTGACGGAACTAGGACTGATGACGATCCAGAATATCAGCCAGCCCGTCGAAACCTTGTCGGGCGGTCAGCGTCAGGGCGTGGCCGTGGCCCGCGCCGCAGCCTTCGGCAGCCGGGTGATCATTCTGGACGAACCCACCGCAGCGTTGGGGGTGAAGGAAAGCCGTCGCGTGCTGGATCTGATCCTGGACGTCAGATCGCGCGGTATTCCGATCGTGCTGATCAGCCACAACATGCCGCATGTGTTCGAGGTGGCCGACCGCATCCATATCCACCGTCTTGGCAAGCGGCTATGCGTCATCAACCCCAAGGAACACAGCATGTCGGATGCGGTGGCCTATATGACGGGCGCCAAACTGCCCGAGGGCGTCGCGGCATGAGCGTGAGGGAAGGGGGGCGCTGCCCCCCGTCCTGCGGACTCCCCCCGGGGTATTTCGACAAAGAAGAAGGGCAAGCCCTGATCCGGCGGATCGAGGAGCTGCCGGGGGCGCGGGTTCTGGTTGCCGTCGCGGGGGCGCCGGGATCGGGGAAGTCGACGCTGGCCGAGGCTTTGGTGGCGCGTTTGGCTGACGCGGTCGTGGTTCCGATGGACGGGTTTCATCTGGATGACCGGATCCTGGACGGGCGCGGGTTGCGGGCGCGCAAGGGGGCGGTCAACACATTCGATTCGCAGGGTTTCGCCGCGTTGGCGGCGCGTCTGGCCGATGAGGCGCAAGAGGTGTTCTATCCGGTATTCGACCGGTCGCGCGAGATATCCCTGGCGGGCGCGGGCGCGGTTCTGCCGCAGGATCGGATCGTCGTGATCGAGGGGAATTACCTGCTGCTGGACCATGCGCCGTGGAATGCGGTGTCATATGATCTGCGTGTGTTTCTGGACGTTCCGCCGGCAGAGCTGCGGCGGCGTCTGACGGCGCGGTGGGCGGGATTGGGCAAGAGCGACGCCGAGATCGCGGCGCATCTGCAAAACGATCTGGCCAATGCCGAACTGGTCGCGGGCCAGTCGCGCGGGGCGGATGTGGTTCTAGTCGGTCAGGAAGCGCATCATGAACCAGGCGATGGCTGAACAGATCAGCGTGGCCGTGACGACCGGAATGGCCGTGCCGTTATAAAGCAGTCCCACCGGGGCCGCGATGGCCACCGCCAGCACCGTCGAGATCGCCGAAACGATCGACGCGGCCATGCCCGCGATGTGACCGACCCGCTGTAGCGCCAGCGCGTTCAGGTTGCCGAAGGTGACGCCTGCCATGAAGAATACGCTGACACACCAGGCGAAAAAGGCCGGAAAACGCAGGCCCGGAGGCAGCAGATCGGTCGTCAGCAGGATCAGCATCGTCGCGCTGACGCAGCTTTGCATGATATAGGCCCATTTCGCGATCCGCCGCATGCCAAAGCGGGTCACGAAGGTCGCGTTCAGGATCGTCCCCGATCCTGACAGAAGCGCCATGGCGGCGAACCAGATCGGGAAGGCCTCGCCCTTGCCATAGGCTTCGCCGAAAAGTTGCTGGGCCGAGGACAGCAGGCCGAACATCTGCCCGAAGCCAAGCGTCAGGATCAAGGTGCACAGCATGACATGGCGGTTGGTCAGCACTTCGCGCGCGGCCTCGGTCAGGGGGGAAAGGCGCAGCGGGCGGCGGCGTTCGGGCGGCAGGGTTTCGGCCTGGCGCAGGTTCAGCCAGGCGGCGCCGATGCAGGCGAAGGCCAGAAATCCGATGAAAACGCCCTGCCATCCGGCCAGCCAGATCATGCCTGCCCCGATGGAGGGGGCCAGCGCCGGGATGATGATGAAGACCATCATCACGAAGCTGGTGATCCTGGCCATCTCGCGTCCGGCATAGAGGTCGCGGACAAGTGCCAGTCCCGCGATGCGCGGTCCGGCCGCGCCGAGGCCCTGGATGAAGCGGGCGATCAGCAGCATCTCGATCGAGTGGGCGAAAAGGGCGGCGAGCGCGGCGAGGAAATAGATCGCAAAGCCAAGCGTGATCGCGCGCTTGCGGCCGATTGCGTCCGAGATCGGCCCCGCGAACAGCGTGCCCAGCCCCATGCCGCCGACAAAGGCGGTCAGGATCAGTTGCGCGCGGTTGATGTCATCGGGGGTCAGTTCGGCCGCGATCTGCGGCAATGCGGGAAGCATCGCATCGATGGAAAACGCAATGGTGGCGAATAGAAAGGCCAGCATTGCAATGAATTCGGGCATCGGCAGCCGACGCATGGTCGGGGCGCCGTGAAGGGCAGTCTCGGACATCGCGCGATCCTTGAGGCAGGGTTACGCCATGCCCGGATTTTGCAGAAATTGCAAGATATGGTTCATGACGTCGCGGAAAGGTCGTCGATGACCTTCTGCCACAGCACGGCGGGCTGGGCGCCGCTGACGGCATGGGCATCGGCGATGATGAAGGTCGGGACCGCATTGATGCCACGTTCGCGGGCGTGCATTTCGCGGCTGGTGACCTGATCCAGATCGGCGTCGGTTTCCAGCAGACGCGCGATCATATCACGGTCCAGTCCGGCATTGCCGGCGATCTTGACCAGTGTCTGGTGATTGCCGATATCCAGCGCATCGTACCAGAAGGCCCGCAGCAGGCCCGACATCACACGGGTCTGCGCGCCTTCCAGACCCGCCCAATGCATCAGGCGATGGGCGTCCGTGGTATCGGACTGGGTCGGGCTGACATTCAGGTCCAGCCCCAGTTCGGCCGCGCGTTGGGCGACGCCGCGGGCGGCCTCTTCGGCGCGGTCACCGAACTTGGCCTTCAGGTAGTCGACGCGTGGCATCCCGTCGCGCGGCATCTGCGGGTTCAGGCGAAACGGGTGCCAGGTGATCGCGAAAGGATGGTCGGGGCGGCTTTCAAGTGCGCGATCCAGTTCGACCTTGCCGATCAGGCACCACGGGCAGACGGGATCGGCGAAAATGTCCAGGCGGGTCATGGCAGGTCCTTGCGGTAGGTTTCGCGCAGGGCGCGGCGGTTGATCTTGCCGGTCGCGGTGCGGGGCAGGCTGGCAAGCGGGATATAGTCGCGGGGCTGCTTGTATCGGGCCAGCGCGGATTCGGCCAGCGCCCGCAAATCCTGCGCCTCCGCCGTGCCCGTCCAGAAGGCGGCGATGATGCTGCGCCCCTGTCCAAGCGGCAGTTCGGTGACCGCGACCTCGCCCGCGTCGGGGTGGCGGGACAAGGTTTCCTCGACCTCCGGTGGGGCGACCCGATAGCCACCGGCATTCATGATATCGTCGCCGCGCCCCAGCACGGTGATTGCGCCATGTTCGTCGATGCGGGCCATGTCGCCGGTCAGGAACCAGTCGCCGCGGAAACGCGCGGCGGTGTCCTGCGGCTGATCCAGATAGCCAAGAAATAACCCCGGATCGTCGCGGTGAACGGCAAGCGCGCCGGGCATGTCGCAGGCGCAGTGCCGACCGTCATCCGTCAGGATCGCCACGCGGCGGCCCTGTTGGGCAAAGCCTGCGCAGCCTTTGGGTGCGGGGCGCGACGGGCTGCCCGAAATGAAGGTCGATATTTCCGATGCGCCCATCGCCTCGTGCAGATCGGTGCCGGTGCGGGTGGCCCAGTCGCGGCGCAGGGCAGGGTCCAGACGTTCGCCCGCCGCAAGGCCGTGGCGCAGGCTGCGGATCGGCGCCCGGTCGGCGCGCAGCATACGGCGAAAGACACCGGGTGCCCCGGCAAGAATCGTCGCACCATGCCGCCCCGCCAGCAGCGGGATCTGTTCCAGCGTGGTCGCCGCCGACGGGATCAGCGCCGTCGCCCCCAGGGTCCAGGGATCCAGCAGCCCGGTTCCCAGCGTGAAGGTCCAGTTGAACGCGCCCGCATGCATCATCCGATCGCCCGGGCGCAGATCGTACCAGCCCTGGAACATCATCTGCCGGGCCAGGATCGTGCGGTGGGCGTGCATCACGGCACGGGGCTGGCCCGAACTGCCCGAGGTATAGACGATATAGGCCAGCCGGTCGGGATCGCCGTCCTGAAACGGCGCGGCTGGCAGCGTAGCAAAGGCGGCAAGCTGTGTATCCGCGATCACGGGTGCGGGATGGTCCGGCAGGGCGATATCCCGGCCCGCGACGATCATCGCGGGGTCGGTCTGGGACGCGATATGGGTGATTTCCGGGCCGGTCAGCTGCGCGGATGTGGGAATCGGCACGATGCCCGCCACAATCGCCCCCAGATAGGCCACGGGGAATTGCGGCGTATTGCCCAACCGCATCAACAGACGATCGCCCGGGCGCAGGCCTGCCTGCTGCAATCCGGTCGCGGTGCCACGCACCGCGGCGATCAGGCGGGCATAGGACCAGCGTTCGGCACGGGCCAGCCCGACGACCGACAGCGCCAGCTTGTCAGGCGTTCCGGCCCCCGCGCGCAGGACATGTTCGGCAAGGTTCATCGCATCCTCGGGTCGGTGTCGCTGCCAAGGGTATAGGCAAAGAAAAACGGCCCGCGCAAACGGGCCGTTCCTGTCTTTCTTGGGGTGAAGCTATCAGAGCAGCTTCAGATCGGCAGCCGACGCACGACCGTCGCGACCCGACTGCAGTTCATAGGCAATCTTCTGATTGTCCTGCAGTCCGGTCAGCCCGGCGCGTTCCACGGCCGAGATGTGCACGAACACATCCTTGCCGCCTTCATCGGGTGCGATGAAACCAAAACCTTTGGTGGCGTTGAACCATTTAACCGTTCCGGTCGCCATAACCGTATCTCCTTCGATAATTTCCCGCAGCGAGATTGCCACGGGCCGTGCAGCAGCGCTTTCAGTCTTGCCGGCTGCCCGTCGAGGGAGGCGGTGGAAAGTTCTTGTCGCTCACGCGGTTCGGAGGATGAACGAATCGCGCGAAAAAGCAAGCGGGAAAGCAGTCCCGCTTGCAAATATCGTATGAACAAACCCCCTCGCGGCTGGCATCAGGCCAGATCCCGCCGTATTCGACCCCTAGCGCAGGTCCGGGGCAGTCGCCTCATCGGCGAGTTGGGCGATCACCTCGTCCAGAGACAGGGTGCGGCTGCCCTGCTGATCCAGACGCCGCATCGAGACGCTGCGGCTTTCGACCTCTTTCATGCCGATGGCCAGAATCGCCGGAACCTTGGCGACGGAATGCTCGCGGACCTTGTAATTGATCTTTTCGTTCCGGGTATCGGCCTCGGCGCGGATGCCGGCGGCCTGAAGCGCCGAAACGACCTCATGTACGTAATCATCGGCGTCCGAGACGATGGATGCCACCACAACCTGACGCGGGGCCAGCCAGAAGGGCAGCTTACCGGCGCTGTTCTCGATCAGGATGCCGATGAAACGTTCAAAGCTGCCCAGAACCGCGCGATGCAGCATGATCGGGCGGTGCTTGTGCCCGTCCTGGCCGACATATTCGGCGTCCAGACGTTCGGGCAGGTTCGGGTCCACCTGCAGCGTGCCGCATTGCCAGTCGCGGCCGATGGCGTCGGTCAGCACGAATTCCAGCTTGGGCCCGTAGAACGCGCCTTCGCCCGGGAAGATCGTGAAGTCATAGCCCGCGGCCTGGCACGCATTGCCCAGGGCCGCCTCGACCCGGTCCCAGCTTTCGTCGGAGCCGATGCGCTTTTCGGGGCGCGTGGACAGCTTGATCCGCCAGCCCGTGAAGCCCAGATCGGCATAGATGCCGGCCAGGAACTCGATGAATTTCTTCGTCTCGGCCTCGATCTGGTCCTCGGTGCAGAAGATATGCGCGTCGTCCTGCGTGAAGCCGCGCACGCGCATGATGCCGTGCAACGCGCCCGAGGGTTCATAGCGGTTGCAGGACCCGAATTCGGCCATGCGCAGCGGCAGGTCGCGATAGGATTTCAGGCCGTGATTGAAGATCTGCACGTGGCAGGGGCAGTTCATCGGCTTCAGCGCGTTGATCGTTTTGGTCCGCGCGTGATCCTCGTCGACCTCGACGATGAACATGTTCTCCTGATAATTCTCCCAGTGGCCGGATTCCTCCCACAGCTTGCGGCTGACGACCTGCGGGGTGTTCACCTCGACATAGCCGTCGGCGCGCTGCTTGCGGCGCATGTAATCCTGCAGCGTGGTATAGATGTTCCAGCCGTTCGGATGCCAGAAGATCTGGCCCGGCGCCTCTTCCTGCATGTGGAACAGGTCCATCTCGCGGCCCAGCTTGCGGTGGTCGCGCTTGGCGGCCTCTTCCAGCATGTGCAGATGCGCCTTCAGGTCGTCCTTGTTGCGGAAGGCCACGCCATAGATGCGCTGCAGCATCGGGCGCGTCGCATCGCCCAGCCAGTAGGCGCCCGCGATATGGGTCAGCTTGAAGGCATCGGCGGGCAGCTGGCCGGTGTTCTGCAGATGCGGACCGCGGCACAGGTCCTGCCAGTCGCCATGCCAGTACATCCGCAGATCCTCGCCTTCGGGGATGCGGTCGATCAGTTCCACCTTGAACGGCTCGTTCGCGGCCTCGTAATGCGCGACGGCGCGGGCGCGGTCCCAGACCTCGGTGCGGACGGGTTCGCGGGCGTTGATGATCTGTTTCATCTTCGCCTCGATCTGGCCCAGATCCTCGGGGGTGAAGGGCTCGGCCCGGTCGAAATCGTAGAACCAGCCGTGGTCGCGGACCGGCCCGATGGTGACCTTCACATCCGGCCAGATTTCCTGCACGGCGCGGGCCATGACATGGGCGAAATCGTGGCGGATCAGTTCCAGCGCCTGCTCCTCGTCCTTGAGCGTGTGGATCGCGATCGCGCCGCTTGCGGTGATCGGCCAGGCCAGGTCGATATGCTTGCCATCGAGGCTGGCGCTGATCGCGCGCTTGGCCAGGCTGGGGGCGATGCTTTCGGCCACCTGCGCGGCGGTCACGCCTGCGTCGTAGTCGCGCGAATTGCCATCGGGAAAGGTGAGAGAGATCTGGGACATCACGTCCTCCTCGTCGGTTTGGCGCCCACGGAACGCCCGGCTGCGGGTTATGGTTGGGGACCAGATGGACCCCGGCGGAAAAACTGTCAAGATAAACAACACCCAGCATGCGCGAGGCGGAATGGATATCGAGGAAGAACTGTTTGAAAAGCTGGTCGACGATCCGCAACAGGCGGGCGGTCTGGACCCCGATGCCCGCAGGGCCGAACCGGGAAATTTCCTGCGCCATGTCGCCAGCCTTGCGGGATCGAAGCTGGCCGATGGGCTGATCGATCCGAAACTTGTGCTGACCTGGCTGATGACGCATCTGGGGGCGGGGGCTGCCTTGACGGGGCTTCTGGTGCCGGTGCGCGAGGCCGGATCGCTGTTGCCGCAACTGTTCACCGCAGGTGCCATCGGTGCCTTTCCGCGCCGCAAATGGGTCTGGGCGGTCGGGTCGGTGGCGCAGGGGCTGGCCGCGATCGGCATCGGTCTGGTCGCGCTGACCCTGCAAGGCGTCGTCGCGGGTGCGGTGATCGTCGGCCTGCTGGCGGTTCTGGCGCTGGCACGGTCGGCCTGTTCGGCATCCTACAAGGATGTGCTGGGCAAGACGGTCGGCAAGTCGCGGCGCGGCACGGCCACGGGTCTGGCCAGCAGCATCGCCTCGGGTGGGGTGATCCTGTTTGCGGTCGTGCTGCTGTGGGGCGGATTGCCGCGCGAGGTTCTGGTGATCGCCGCGATCATGCTGGCGGGCGCGTTCTGGGTTCTGGGCGGTGCGATCTTTGCCACGCTGCGGGAACAGGCGCAGCCGCGTCAGGGCGTGATGACCGGCGGCCAGGCGTTGTCGCAACTGTCGCTGTTGCGCTCGGATGCGCAACTGGGCCGTTTCGTCGCGGCGCGGGCGGCCCTTGTGGGGACCGCGCTGGCGCCACCCTATCTGTTGCTGATCGGCGCGGGGCAGGACGGCAACGAGAGGCAATTGGGCCTGCTGGTTCTGGCATCTGCGCTGGCGTCGCTGCTGTCGTCCTATGTCTGGGGACGGCTGTCGGACAGATCGGCCCGGCAGGTTCTGATCGGGGCGGGGCTGGCGGGGGGCGTCGCGCTGGCCATCGCGTTGGGTCTGGCATGGATGGGTCTTGCAGGCAGCATCTGGGCGATTCCGGCGGTTCTGTTCGGCCTGATGATCGCGTATCACGGGGTCAGGCAAGGGCGGTCGACCTATCTGGTGGACATGGCCCCCGAAGATCAGCGCGCCAGCTATACGGCGGTGTCGAACCTTGTCGTCGGCCTTGTGTTGCTGGCCGCGGGGGCACTGTCGGCGGGGCTGGCTGCCCTTGGCCCGCTATGGGTGATAGCGGTATTCGCCCTGGCCTCTTTTGCGGGGGCATGGATTGCATATGGATTGGATGAGGTAAGCGCATGACCGAATATCTGGATACGCCGCAGGGTCGGCGCATCGCCTATCGCCGGACCGAAGGCAAAGGCCCCGGCATCGTGTTTCTGGGTGGGTTCAAATCCGACATGCAGGGCACCAAGGCGCTGTATCTGGAAGACTGGGCCCGCCGTCAGGGCCGGGCCTTCCTGCGTTTTGACTATTCCGGTCACGGCGACAGCAGCGGCCTGTTCGAGGAAGGCGCAATCGGTGACTGGTTCGCGGATGCGGCCTCGGTCCTGACGACGCTGACGCAGGGGCCGCAGGTTCTGGTCGGGTCCAGCATGGGTGGATGGATCAGCCTGCTGCTGGCGCGCGCGATGCCGCAGCGGGTCGCCGGACTGGTCACCATCGCGGCGGCGCCCGATTTCACCGAGCAGGGCTTCTGGGCGGGGTTCGACGCGACCGCGCGGGCCGAGTTGCTGGACAAGGGCCGGTTGGAACTGCCAAGCGAATATGGACCCGATCCCTATGTCATCACCCGCCGCCTGATCGAGGATGGCCGCGACCATCTGGTCATGGGGCAGGCGCTGCCGCTGCCCTTCCCGGTGCGGCTGTTGCAAGGTACGGCGGATGAGGATGTGCCGGTGCAATGGGCGCTGGACCTGCTGAACCACGCCACGGGCAAGGACATCCGGCTGACGCTGGTCAAGGATGCCGATCACCGGTTTTCGACGGATGCGTGCCTTGCACTGATATCGGACGCGGTCGGCGAGGTCGTGGCCTGATCCCCGCGCATCGCGCCCGCGGGGCAGGCCACCGGCTATTCTTCGCGGAAAGCGTAATAGATCTCGTCCATCAGGGGGCCAAGAAGATAGCCCATGACCGTGCGTGACTGGCGGTTGATGATCACATCCGCAGGCATTCCCGGACGCAGGATCGCGTCATGGCGGGCCATATCATCGGGCAGGGGGGCGATGCGCAGCGCGTAATAGGCCCGCCCGGTCACGCTGTCGGTCAGACGGTCGGCCGAGATCCCCGTGACCCGTCCCGCGATCTGCGGACGGGTGGCGCGGGGCAGGCCGGTCAGCTTGATCTCGGTCGTGTCGCCGATCGCGATCCCGTCGATATCGGCCACGGACAGTTTTGCCTCGACGATGATCGGCGCGCCGTCGGGGACAATATCCATCAGCTTTTCGCCCGGCTGGACGACGCCCCCTTCGGTAAAGACCGACAGACCGACGACCTGCCCGCTGACGGGGGCGCGGATATCGGTCTGTTCGCTGACCCGCCGCGCAGCGGCAAGGCGCGGGCGGGCCTCGGACAGCGCGTCATCGGTACTGCGCAATTCATCGGTGATGCGGCTGGTCCGCGCGGCCTCTAGGCGGGCAGCCTCAAGCTTGACCTCCAGCACCTGCTGATTGGCGCTGGCGATCTGGGCGCGCAGCCCGCCCTGATCGCCGATGGTGCCGGCCAGCAGACGCTCGACCTCCATCACGCGGCTCCGCGACCCCAGTTTCGAGGCCAGCAGATCCTGTGCCGTCTGCAATTCGTCCTCCAGGATCGTCCGCTGGCGGGTCATGCTGTCCAGACGCGCCTGAAGTCCCGCGATTTCCTGTTGTAACTGTTCTGCGCGGCTGTCCAGCACCTGCGATTCCAGCCGGTGGGTCGCCAGCTGGGCGGCGGCCAATGCGCGTTCGTTCCGCAGCGCCTGAGACGCGGCGGCGTCCTGATCATCGCCAAGGCGTTGCAGGCAGGCGACGGGATCGTCGCTGTCGCGTTCGCATTCCAGCCTGTGCTTGCGGGTCTGCATCGCCGTCAGCCTTGCGGCGGCGATATCGCGATTGGCGCGGGCCTGTATGGGGTCCAGTTCGATCAGCAGGTCATTGCGGGTCACATGATCGCCCTCAGCCACAAGCAGGCGCTGCACGACACCTCCATGAGGATGCTGGACGCTTTGCCGCTGACCGATGACCTGCAACCTGCCACTGGCAATCGCGCTGCTGGCGATGGTGGTCAGGCTTGCCCAAATAAGAAACACCAGAAGCAGCAACACCGTCACGATCAACCCGGCAAGCGCGGGTCTGCCCGGATGATACAGGCGGTCCAACTGCCGAGAGGTCGCGGTTCTAGTCATTCGGCGGCCCTGGTTGCGGGCATGTCGCGGTGGATCGGTTGCAGGCGAGCGTCCTGCAATTGCAGGACCCGATCGGCCAGTTGCAGGATCGGTGAAAGATGGGTGACGATGATGATCGCGGCGCCGCGATCCCTCATGATGCCGACGGCGTTTTGCAGGGCGGTCTGACCCGCCTGATCCAGATGTGCGTTGGGTTCGTCCAGAATGATCAGACGCGGATCGCCGAACAGGGCGCGGGCAAGGCCCAGTCGCTGTCGCTGACCGCCCGACAGGCCGGTGCCGCCCGGACCCAGCAGGGTGTCATATTGCCGGGGAAGGCCGGTGATCATGTCGTGAATCCCGGCAAGGCGGGCCGCGGCGACCACCTGTTCGGTCGTGGCCTTCTGAAAACGGCTGATATTGTCGCGCACGGTGCCTGCGATCAGCCCGACATCCTGCGGCAGATAGCCGATCCTTCCACCCAGCAGGGCGGGGTCCCAGTGGTCATAGCGGATGCCGCCCAGCCACAACTGTCCGGTGTCAGGCTGCAACGCGCCGACCAGAAGTTTCGCAAGCGAGGTCTTGCCCGCGCCGCTGTCCCCGACGATGGCAAGCACCTGACCGCCGCTCAGCGTCAGCGAGGCATCGTCCAGGATCGCATGTTGCGCGCCGTCCTGACGGAAGCCCACATGCGCAAGCCGCAATTCGGTCTGGTCACTGTGCAGCGTGGTGCCGGCGGGCCGCGCCGGGGTTTCGGCCAGCAGGGCATTGACCTTGCGATAGGCGATGCGTGCGGCGATGGCGTGGCGCCACGCGCCGACAGCCTGTTCTATGGGCAGCAGGGCGCGGCTCATGATGATGCTGGCGGCAAAGATCGTGGCGGGCTGGATGGCGTCGTCGATGACCAGCCACGCCCCCGTGCCCAGCAGCAGCGATTGCAGCAGCAGCCGCAGGAACCGGGTCAGCGCCACGGCCGAGGCGTTCCGTTCGCTTGCGCGGGACTGCTGGGCCATCATCGCGCCGCGTGTCGCCTGCCAGTGCTGGCCGACGGCGGCGCCCATCGACATGGCCTGCACCGCATCGGCATGCTGAAGCAGGTTGTCGGCAAAGGTGTAGGCCCGGCGGGACGATCCCTGCGCCCGCTCCAACGCGGGCCGCGTCAGGTATTCGTTCAGCACGGCCAGCCCAAGCACCGCCGCCGCGCCAAGCGTCGCGACCACGCCCAGCACCGGATGGATCAGGAACAGCAGGCCCAGATAGATCGGTGTCCAGGGCAGGTCGAACAGGAAATTGATGCCCGGCCCCGTCAGGAAGGCCCGCAGTTCATCCAGTTCCCGCAGCGTCTGCGCCGACAGGTTCTGCCCCGCGCGCGCGGATCTGCGCAGCAGGGCCTGCAGCACCGCCTGCGCCAGACGCATGTCCATGATGACGGAACATCTGACAAGGATATGGCCGCGAAATGCCTCAAGACTGGCCATGACGGCAAGCGCAAGGGTCAGGATCACGGTCAGCGCCAGCAATGTCGGGATGCTTTCGCTGACCAGAACGCGGTTATAGATCTGCAGCAGGTAAAGCGGCGACGACAGGTAAAGCATGTTCGTCAGGAACGAAAAGAAGCCCGCGATGGCGAAATAGGGGCGCAGCGGGCGCAAGGATATCCCGATTGCGCTGGCGCCGGCGGCGACCTCGCGTGTTTCGCCTGACGGATCGGGGCGTTCGGGTGTCATGCGTGTAGGGTCTTGGGGGTGTCAGGTTTTCGAAGCGGCAAGGCCTCGTTGGAAAAAGGGCCCGGTGACCGGACCCTTGGTGTCATGCCTGCGGCGATCAGCCCAGCAGGCCGCCCGCATCGCCCAGGCCACCGCCCAGTCCGTCAACCGTTCCCAGCAGACCATCTGCCAGACCCAGCGTGCCGCCCAGCAGACCTTCGACGCCCAGGCCGCCGCCATTGCCGAGGTTGTCGACAACGCCACCGCCACCGATGACATTGGCATAACCGTCAAGAACTGCACCCGACACGTCGCCTTCGGAGACATTGTCCACCAGATCGCCCAGCAGGCCGTTGTCAGCCAGCAGATTGCCGGTCAGCGTGGTCCCGTTCATCGAGCCCGGCGCGACGGTTTCAACCGTGTCCTGAACCAGATCGGCCACTGACCCAAGCAGGCCACCGACGGGCGAAAGTAGAAATCCCAGCATATTGCACACTCCTGTTCTAGCTTGCGTTCATGCTATCGCTAAGGTTGATTAGCATGTGCAAAAAAGCATCTTACGTATGTACTAGTCAACCGATATGCATAAAATGCAAACTAAACCTTACAGATCGAAAGCTAACCCCATGATCTCGATCGGCTATCCCGTGCGCTGTATCTCTGTGGTGAATTTCACCGGATTTCGGGCGAATTGGGGCTGTCAGGCGACAAGCTGGGGGCTGGTCGATCTGCTGAACGGCGCAATGCCGGTGCCGGACCTGCCGCATCTGCGGCCGGTGCCCCTGCTGGGCCGCAATCCCGCCGACCTTGCGATGGAGCAGCAGCGCGATCAGATCCATCAGGCGATCGAGGATGTCGCCAATGCCCGCCCCGGTGCCGATGCCGGGCTGCGCTTTCTGGAAACGCTGTGCACCCAGCGATATGGCCGCTATGCCCAGCAGGTGCGTCACAGCGATCTGGTCGTGTTGCAGGCCGAAGGGACGATGGCCGGAACCGATATCGTTCGGGGCGCAAGGCTGTTGCTGCTGCCCTTCGTGGCCCGGCACGCCTGGAAGAAGCCGGTCATCGCGATGAACCAGACCATCTATTCCTGCGACGATGATTTCACCCGCGTTCTGGCGGCGGCCTATAACAGCTTTGACATGGTTGCGGTGCGCGAAAACATCTCGTTCGACGCGGCGCGGCGGGCCGGGATCCGTGATGTGCTGCATATCCCCGATGCGGCGTTTCTGGTGCGCCCGCGACCGGGCGGGCAGGGGCTTGCGACGCCGGGGCATTTCGCTGTCAGCGGGACCGCCTATGAAGGTGCCGAGACTTATTCCCGCCTGATCGCGATCGCCGATCACCTGCGCCGCGAAACCGGCCTGCGTCCCCTGGTTCTGGTATCGGCCAGCGAAGATCGGGCGCTGGTCGATCAGGCGCGGCAGCTGTGGGGCGACGGCGGTTTCGACACGCTGCCGACCGAGGCGCCCCATAGCGTGGTCGCTTCGGTGTTGCAGCGCTGTCGTTTTCTGCTGGGCGGGCGCTATCACATGGCGATCATGGCCGCGGCGATGGCGACGCCGGTGATCCAGTTGCCGGGCAACACCTACAAGAACGAAGGGCTGTCGGCGATGCTGGATGGGCTGATGCCCGTGCGTCAGCCAGAAGATCTCGCCGCGATCACCGCCGATGCGGCGGCGATCATGGAGGCGCCGGATCGGGCGCGGGACGGCCTTCGCGCGGCGGTCGCCCCCTTGCACGACCGGTTGCAGGTCGCCGCGCAATATCTGGCGCAGCTGCAGCAGGGGGAAACGGTTGCAGCGCCCGATCTTTTGCGCCACGCACCGGGGCAGGCAATCAGCGCGTCGGATCATCTGCCGGTTTATCGCGCGAACTCGATCCGGCGGGCCGAGGGGTTCAGCTATCACGGCGCGGCTGGTGTCGGGGGCGCGCCCGCGCCGCGCGATCTGTTCGAGGCCCGGCTGGACGATCTGCAGGCAGGCGATCAGGGCGCGCGCAGCAGCCTGATCCAGATGATGAAAAGCTTTCCCGGCGCGCCGGAACGGGCTCGCCCGACCCTGCGCGAGGCGATCTATCGCCTGCCGCTGGACCTGTTTCGCGATGCCCGCGTGCCGCGCCCGCCATCCGAGGATGCGCAGATGCGGACGCTGGAAGACATCCTGCGCGTCTGCGGACCCGATCTTCAGGTGATGTGCGACCGCATCGTGCCGGGCCAGCCTGCGCCTCACCGTCCGCGTGCTGCCGATCTGGCCGTTCATCTTGCGACCCTTCGCGAGGAATTCGGCGGCAGCCCCGAACTGCTGTTCTATCACGCGGCGCTGATTACCCTGATCCGCCGCGGCCAGGATGACGCCGCCATTGCGAAGTTCAGGGCGCTTTGGGCCGAGATGCCGGATTTTCTGTGCGCGCGGCTGAATGCGCGCTGGCTTGTGTCGGCCTGCGATACCTTTGCCGACATCTCGCGCGGCAGCAGCGAAGGGACCACCGCGCTGCTGGGGTCGGTGCTGATCAACACGGTCAAGCTGTACGAGACCGAGCGCGAGGCGTTGGGGATTTCCGATGAATCCGCAAATTATCGCAGCATGGCCGGACCGCCGCCGCTGCATGACGGGCTGACGGCCTATGGGGTCGGGGGTGGCGAGATGGTCGGCAATCTGCTGGACCGGATCCGGGTCGCGGCCCTGTCCGGGGGGGCGCCAGGTCGGATCGTGGGCGAACTGCTGACCCGCACGATGCAGGCGCATACGGCCTATGCGCGGCTTGCGCCCGAAGGGGTGCGCGCGGCCTGCGCCGTTCCGCCGCGCTGAATGTTGACGGCCCGCGCGGGGCTGGCTACCAGCTTGGCCATGACATTCAAGCTTCCCACCCCCCGCGGCACCCTGACCCCCGATCGACCCCTGGACAGCCTGACATGGCTGCGCGTGGGCGGGCCGGCCGACTGGCTGTTTCAGCCTGCCGACGATCAGGATCTGGCGACCTTTCTGGCCGCATTGGACCCGCAGGTGCCGGTCTTTCCGATGGGGGTCGGCAGCAACCTGATCGTGCGCGATGGCGGCATCCGTGGCCTTGTCATCCGTCTGGGACGCAGCTTCAACGGCATCACGATCGAGGATGACCGGGTGACGGCGGGCGCGGCCGCGCTGGATGCGCATGTCGCGCGGCGGGCGGCGGATGCGGGGCTGGACCTGACTTTCCTGCGCACCATTCCAGGCAGTATCGGTGGCGCGGTGCGGATGAACGCGGGCTGCTATGGATCCTATATCGCCGATCACCTGATCGAGGCGCGGGCCGTGACCCGCGACGGTCGACAGATCACCCTGACCCCCGCGGATCTGAATTTCACCTATCGTCACGCCGATATTCCCGACGGCGCGGTTATCACCGAGGCGGTGTTTCAGGCCGGCAAGGGCGACCCCGACGCGCTGCATCAGAAGATGGCCGACCAATTGGCCAAGCGTGACGCGACCCAGCCGACCCGCGACCGCAGCGCCGGTTCGACCTTTCGCAATCCCGCCGGGTTCAGTTCGACCGGCCGGGACGATGACAGTCACGATCTGAAGGCATGGTCGCTGATCGACCGGGCCGGCCTGCGCGGGCACAGCTGGGGTGGGGCGCAGATGTCGGAAAAACACCCGAATTTCCTGTTGAACACCGGTGCCGCCACCGCGGCCGAGCTTGAGGCGCTGGGTGAATTGGTCCGTCGGCGCGTGCTTGAGGAAAGCGGTCACGACCTGCAATGGGAGGTCATTCGCATCGGTGATCCGCTGCCTGACGGCGAAGATCCGCATGACGCTCAAGTTTTTGGTTAACAGAGCGAAAATCATCTTTTGTGAAATGGTCTTTGCGGCTATTCTTTTGAAATAGGGCGCAAAGACGGATCAACCGTCCGCGCAGAATTGATAGAAGTCCGGATAAACCGGACGCATGAGGCGATAAAGTGGCGGGCAAGTCGAGCAGGACAGCCCAGACCGTTGCTGTTCTGATGGGTGGCCCCTCGGCCGAGCGCGAGGTGTCGCTGTCGTCAGGGCGCGAATGCGCAAAGGCGCTGCGGTCGGCGGGCTATGACGTGGTCGAAATCGAACTGGGCGATCAGCGGGGCGAGGATATCGTCTCTCGCTTGCGTTCGGTGGCGCCCGATGTGGTGTTCAACGCATTGCATGGCCGCTGGGGCGAAGACGGTTGCGTGCAGGGCATCCTTGAATGGATGGGCCTGCCGTATACGCATTCCGGGGTGCTTGCCTCGGCCATGGCGATGGACAAGACAGTAGCGAAACAGGCTTTCCGCGAGGCCGGCTTGCCGGTCGTCGAAAGCCTGATCGCCGATGCCGACGAGGTGCGCCGCCGTCACGTGATGGCCGCGCCCTATGTCGTGAAGCCCAATGACGAAGGCTCATCCGTGGGCGTCTATATCGTCCATGACGGGGCCAACCAGCCGCCGCAATTGTCCGATGCCATGCCCCCTCGCGTCATGGTCGAAACCTATGCGCCGGGCCGCGAATTGACCACGGCCGTACTGGGCGATCGCCCGCTTGGCGTGACCGAGATCATCGTCGATGGCTGGTATGATTACGACGCGAAATACAAGGCGGGCGGGTCGCGCCACGTGATCCCCGCCGAAGTGCCGCAGGAAATTACCGAAGCCTGCCTGGCCTATGCCGTCCGCGCGCATCAGGCGCTTGGCTGTCGCGGGCTTAGCCGCACCGATTTCCGCTGGGACGAAACGCGCGGTCTGGACGGGCTGATCCTGTTGGAGGTGAACACCCAGCCGGGCATGACGCCGACCTCGCTGGCCCCAGAACAGGCACAGCATGCGGGGCTGGATTTCCCGCAGCTGATGCGCTGGATGGTGGAGGACGCGCTGTGTCGGTCGTGATCGATCATCGCCCCGGACGACAGCAACAGCAACGGCAATCCGCCGAGGCGCCGAAGGTCAGGCGCGACCCCGCGCCCTCGCGTCTGAAATACCGGTTGGAACGGATGTGGCTGCGGCCGCTGTATCGCCGCGTCGTCCGCATCGGCCTGCCGGCATTTCTGCTGGCCATGACCGCGGGCATCTGGCTGTCGGACGAAACCCGCCGCGCGGGGCTGAATGACGGCATCGCGGCCATCGTGGACAAGGTCCAGAACCGCGAGGAATTTCAGGTCCGCATGATGACCATCGAAGGCGCATCGCCCGCCGTCGACAAGGCGTTGCGGGGCATGCTGCCGGTGGATCTGCCAGCCTCCAGTTTCGAAATCGACCTGACGGCGCTGCGGTTGCAGGTGATGCAGCTGGACGCCGTCGAATCGATCGATCTGCGCATCAAGCCGGGCGGCATCCTGTCCGCGGTGGTGCAGGAACGCGTTCCCGCGCTGTTGTGGCGCAACGCGCGTGGCATCGACATGCTGGACAAGGATGGCCACCGGGTCGCCAGCGTGACCTCGCGCGCGACGCGCAAGGAACTGCCGCTGATCGCGGGCGAGGGGGCCGATCTGCACACCGACGAGGCGCTGGCGCTGATCGATGCCGCCGGCCCGATCCTGCCGCGTTTTCGCGGGCTGGTCCGTCGCGGCGAACGGCGCTGGGACATGATCCTGGATCACGGTCAGCGGATCATGCTGCCCGAGGAAGGGGCCGTGATCGCGCTGGAGGCGGTGATCGCACGCAACCGTGCCGATGACATGCTGGGCCGCGATATCAGCGTGATCGACCTGCGCGATCCGGCGCGTCCGGTGCTGCGGCTGGGCGTCGATGCCCGCAACACCATCCGCGCGGCTCAGGGGCTGCCCGCGCTGGGGCCGGACGGACAGATCTTGGATGAACAGAAGGGGGGCTAGGTGATGGTGGAACTGTATCAGACTCAGCGGGCGATGCGGAACATTCGTCGTGCGGCCCTGCAACGGGGCGTGATCGGCGTGCTGGATATCGGCACCTCGAAGATCGCCTGTATCGTGCTGAAATTCGACGGCACCGGCACCGACCGCGAAACAGACGGCATCGGGCCGATGGCCGGGCAGGCGAATTTCCGCGTGATCGGTGCGGCCACGACCCGGTCGCGCGGCGTCCGCCGCGGCGAGATCGAGACCATGGCCGAAACCGAACGCGCGATCCGCACCGTGGTCGCCGCCGCGCAGAAGCTGGCCGGGGTGCGTGTCGATCACGTCATTGCCTGCCTGTCGGGGGGGCACCCTGCCTCTTACGGTCTGAATGGCGAGGTGCCGCTGCATACCGGCACAGTGACCGAACATGATGTGGCCTCGGTCCTTGCGGCCTGCGACACGCCCGATTTCGGACGCGGGCGCGAAGTTCTGCATGCGCAGCCGGTGAATTTCGCCGTCGACAACCGGTCGGGCCTTGCCGATCCGCGCGATCATGCCGGCAATCGTCTGGCCTGTGACATGCATGTGCTGACCATCGACGGTGACATGATCGGCAACCTGATCCAGTGCATCCGGCGCTGTGATCTGGAACTGGCGGGGATCGCCTCGGCCTCTTATGCGTCGGCCCGCGCCAGCCTGATCGAGGATGAGCAGGAATTGGGCGCCGCCTGTATCGATTTTGGCGGCGGCGGTACCGGAGTTTCTGTTTTCATCAAGAAACACATGATCTTCGCCGATAATGTTAAAATCGGCGGAAATCTTATTACTCAGGATATTGCACAGGGCTTGCGTGTACCCCTGCCGGTTGCAGAGCGTCTGAAAACCCTGAATGGCGGGGTCGAGGCGACCGGGCGCGATGATCGGGACATGATCGATGTGGGTGGCGACACCGGCGACTGGGAGGCCGATCGCCGCAAGGTCAGCCGCGCCGATGTCATCGGCGTCATGCGCCCGCGCGTCGAAGAGATCCTGGAGCAGGTCCGCGAGGTTCTGGATGCGGCGGGCTTCGATTATATGCCCAGCCAGCAGATCGTCCTGACCGGGGGCGGCAGTCAGATCCCCGGACTTGATGGTCTGGCGGCGCGGATTCTGGGGCCGAACATCCGCTGTGGCCGTCCGCTGCGGATCGACGGTCTCGCCCATCAGTTGACGGATCCAAGCTTTTCCAGCGCCGTCGGGCTGGCCCTGTTCGCGGCCCATCCGCAGGACGAATGGTGGGATTTCGAGATGCCTGCCGACAGCTATCCCGCGCGCAGTTTCAAGCGCGCCTATCGGTGGTTCAAGAACAACTGGTAGTTGAACCTGCTCCTGATTCGGTGGTGGCCCTGTCACGGCCACCATATTCAGGTGCCTTGGCAAGATACCGCCTATTCACCGCGTCGTGACCGCCAGATTTTGTGTTTGCTGGGGTTTTTTCTGATGACGCCGATAGGCTGAATCGCTACGATTGTTTCTAATACGGGGGATTCGAACGGGCGTCCTGCGTCCCAATCGAACAGCGAATAAACAGGCGGAAACCATGAACCTCAATCTGATGATGAACGACGAAGAAGAGCTGAAGCCGCGCATCACCGTGTTCGGTGTCGGCGGGGCGGGCGGCAACGCGGTCAACAACATGATCGAGAAGCAACTCGACGGGGTCGAGTTCGTGGTCGCCAATACCGACGCGCAGGCCCTTGCCGGGTCGCGCGCCATGAGCCGCGTCCAGATGGGCCCGAAAGTGACCGAAGGTCTTGGCGCGGGCGCCAAGCCTGTCATCGGCGCCAAGGCCGCCGAGGAAACGATCGAGGATATCGTCGATCACCTGATGGGTGCGCATATGTGCTTCATCACCGCGGGCATGGGCGGCGGCACCGGCACCGGCGCCGCCCCGATCATCGCGCAGGCCGCGCGCGAGATGGGCATTCTGACCGTCGGCGTCGTGACCAAGCCCTTCCAGTTCGAAGGCACCAAGCGGATGCGCCAGGCCGAAGAGGGTGTCGAAGCCCTGCAGAAGGTCGTGGACACGCTGATCATCATTCCCAACCAGAACCTGTTCCGGCTGGCGAATGAAAAGACCACCTTCACCGAAGCGTTCGCCATGGCCGATGACGTGCTGTATCAGGGCGTGAAGGGCGTGACCGACCTGATGGTCCGTCCGGGTCTGATCAACCTCGACTTCGCCGATGTCCGCGCCGTGATGGACGAGATGGGCAAGGCGATGATGGGCACCGGCGAGGCCGCGGGCGAAAACCGCGCCCAGGAAGCCGCCGAACGTGCGATCGCCAACCCGCTGCTGGACGAAGTCAGCCTGCATGGCGCCAAGGGTGTGCTGATCAACATCACAGGCGGCTATGACATGACCCTGTTCGAGCTGGACGAGGCCGCCAATGTCATCCGCGACAAGGTGGACAGCGACGCGAATATCATCGTCGGCTCGACCCTGGATCCGGATATGGACGGCTCGATCCGCGTGTCGGTCGTGGCGACCGGCATCGACGCCGCCGCCGCCGCCGCCGCCGAGGCACCCGCTGCCCGCCGCAGCATCGCCGAGCCGCTGACCCAGAACCCGCCGGTCGCCCGCAAGGAAGAGCCTGCCGCACAGGATGACGAGATGCAGGTCCCGCCGCGTCGCGTGGCCCCGCTGACCGAAGCCCGCAGTGCCGCGCCCAAGGCCCCGGCTGCGCGGATCGAAGACGACATGCCGCCCTCGGCCTACCAGCCCAAGGAACCGGCCCGCCCGACCGCCGTTCGCATCGATGACGACGCCTCGGATTTCGTCGCGCCCAAGGCTCCGGCAGGTCGTGGCCAGCCCGCGCCCGAGGTGATGGATCGCCTGCGCCGCGCCGTGGAACATAGCGGCGAACGTCAGGCCGCGCGCCAGCCACAGCCCGCCCAGCCGTCCGAGCCCGCACGCAGCCAAAGCCGCATGAGCGGTCTGGGCCGCATGTTGGAACGCATGGCCGGTCACAACGAGCAGGCGGCCGGTGGCAAGCCCGCAGCCTCTTCGATCGCGGAACGTGTCAGCGACCGTGTCGCCGCCCGTGCCCGTCAGCAGGACACTGATTTCGACGATCTGGCCAGCCCGGACAATGGCGACAAGGATGTCGAGATCCCGGCTTTCCTGCGTCGTCAGGCAAACTGAGCCTTCACGAAAAAGTCACAACCAGTACGCGAAGGGGCCGCAATGCGCGGCCCTTTTCTTTTTAAATGCAGATACTTGTGCCAAGACGCCTGCGGAATGTGTCAGCGGACGCAGCGAATGTTTCACCCCGTTACAATTCGTTAATTGAATGCTGGGCGGGGTGGGCCTAGCTGATCTTGCACCGGGGCGACGTGACCCTGGACGTTATGAAAGAAGGCAGGCAGATCATGCAGGCGACAGTGAAGAAGAAGGTTGGTTTCCAGGGCGTGGGCCTGCACTCGGGTGCGGCCGCTTCGCTTGAGATCAACCCGGCTCCGGCAGGTCATGGCATCGTGTTCCGCCGCACGGACCTGACGCCTGCTGTCGAGATCGCCGCGCGGTGGGACAATGTGACCCCGTCCAAACTTTGCACGCTACTGGATGACGGGCAGGGAACGACCCTGTCGACGGTCGAACATATCATGGCGGCGCTGGCCGGCACCGGTATCCACAATGCGCTGATCAAGGTCGACGGCCCCGAAGTTCCGATTCTGGACGGCTCTTCGGCACAATTCGTGCGGGGCATCCTGTCTGCGGGGATCGCATTGCAGGCGGTGTCGCTGAAGGCGATCCGCGTGCTGAAACCGGTCGAGGTCCGCGAAGGGGACGCCTTTGCCCGCCTGACCCCGGCCGATCATCTGGAGATCGATTTCCAGATCGACTTTGTCGATGAAGCCATCGGTCATCAGGAAAAGCGGCTGGACATGGCCAATGGTGCCTTCCTGCGCGAATTGGCCGACAGCCGGACGTTCTGCCGTCAGGCCGATGTCGATGCGATGCGCAAGAACGGGCTGGCGCTTGGCGGCACCTATCTGAACGCCGTCGTCGTGGATGGCGCGCGGGTGCTGTCGCCGGGTGGTCTGCGTCATCAGGACGAGGCCGTGCGCCACAAGATGCTGGACGCGATGGGCGATCTGGCGCTGGCCGGGGCGCCGATTCTGGGGCGCTATACCGGGCATCGTGCCGGTCACGCCATGACCAACCGTCTGCTGCGCGCGTTGTTTGCCGACCCGACGGCCTGGACGTGGGAAACCTGCACGCCGGATCTGGAAAACCGGCTGCCGGGCGCAGGCGTCGCCGCCTATGGCGATCTGGCCGGAATCGAGGCGGTCGCGCTGTAAGCGCGGCCGACTTTGCCGCCTTGCCGACACGAACCTGTAAATGGTAAGCGGATTTCAACGGATTGCCATTTTGCGCCCCCTGATGTTCTGTGCTACGAGAACGCGGCGATGCGGCCCGAAGGGGCCGGGCGCACCGAAGAATCGTAGGGCAGGGTAAAGATGACGCGCTCGAAAATCTCGGCTACCTTCATGGCGGCTGTGCTTGCTGGTTTTACCTTGTCTGCCTGCGGCGGCGGTCCCTCGGACGCCGAAAAGCGCAATCTGGAGCGTTTCACCGCAGAAGAGATCTACAAGCGCGGCGAGTTCGAGCTTGAGAACAGCAAGAAACCCGAGGACGCGGTTTTCTATTTCGGCGAGGTCGAGCGGCTTTACCCCTATTCCGAATGGGCCAAGCGCGCGTTGATCATGCAGGCCTATGGCTATCACCGTGCGCAGGAATACGAAGAGGCGCGCGGCGCCGCGCAGCGGTTCCTGGACACCTATCCCGGCGATGCCGATGCCGCCTATGCGCAATATCTTCTGGCGCTGTCCTATTACGACCAGATCGACGAAGTGGGCCGCGATCAGGGCCTGACCTTCCAGGCACTGCAATCGCTGCGCGAAGTGATCGAGCGCTATCCCGACAGCGAATACGCCCGCAGCGCGATCCTGAAATTCGATCTGGCCTTCGATCACCTTGCCGGCAAGGAAATGGAGATCGGGCGGTATTACCTGAAATCGGGTCACTACGCGGCTTCGATCAACCGGTTCCGGGTCGTGGTCGAGGATTACCAGACCACCTCGCAAACCCCCGAGGCGCTGCTGCGTCTGGTCGAGGCCTATCTGGCGCTTGGCCTGACCGATGAGGCGCAGACGGCGGGCGCCATCCTTGGCTACAACTTCCAGTCCTCGCCCTTCTATGATGATGCCTATCGGCAGCTTCGCGGCCGTGGCCTGTCGGCCGAGGCCAAGGGCGACAATTGGTTGAACAACGTCTATCGCCAGATGGTGCAGGGAAAATGGCTGTGATCCCCAGCCTTCGGGGTTAGGGCAGGGCGGTCGATACATCATGCTTCGATCGCTGGATATCCGCGACATGCTTCTGATCGACCGGCTCGAACTGGAATTCGCGCCGGGACTGAACGTGCTGACCGGCGAAACGGGGGCGGGCAAATCCATTCTTCTTGACTGCCTTGGCTTTGTTCTGGGCTGGCGTGGTCGCGCGGATCTGGTCCGTCAGGGCGCCGATCAGGGCGAGGTGACGGCGGTGTTCGATCTGCCCGCTGCCCACCCTGCACGGGCGATCCTGCAGGATGCCGGGATCGAGGTTGATGACGACGAACTGATCCTGCGGCGCATCAATGGCGGCGACGGGCGCAAGACCGGCTTTGTGAATGACCGTCGCGTGTCCGGCGAGGTGCTGCGCCATCTGTCGGCGGTTCTGGTCGAACTGCACGGGCAGCATGATGATCGCGGCCTGCTGAACCCGCGCGGGCATCGCCTGTTGCTGGATGATTTCGCCGGTCTGGACCTGTCGGGCATTCGGGCGGCATGGGTGGCCCGCCGCAAGGCCCGCGAGGATCTGACCGCAGCCGAGGCTCAGCTTGCCAAGGCCCGCGCGGAAGAGGATTTCCTGCGCCACGCGGTTGCCGAGCTGGACGATCTGGCCCCCGTCGCGGGCGAAGAGGCCGAACTGGATATCCGTCGTCGTGGAATGCAGGCGGCCGAACGGATCCGCGAGGATGTGGCCAAGGCCTTGCAGATGCTGGGCGGTGCCGGTGCCGAAGGGGCAATGCTGGATGCCAGTCGTTGGCTGGAAGGGGCTGCCGATCGCGCCGAGGGGCGGTTGGACGCGCCGATCGCCGCACTGTCGCGTGCGCTGATCGAACTGGGTGAGGCGACCAGCGGCGTCGAGGATGCCCTTTCCGCGATGTCCTTCGACCCCGCCGCGCTGGATGCGGCCGAGGAGCGGTTGTTCGCGTTGCGCGGGCTGGCGCGCAAACATGATGTTCTGCCCGATGATCTGGCCGGATTGGCCGATGAGTTGCGCGACCGCCTGCACCGGCTGGACGCTGGCGAGGAAACCCTGATCGCGCTGCAACGGCAGGCCGAACAGGCCGAGGCCGCCTATCATGACGCCGCCGAGGCCGTGTCGCAGCAACGTCGGCAGGCGGCGCAGCGGCTGGATCGCGCGGTCATGGATGAACTGGCCCCCCTGAAGATGGAGCGTGCGGTCTTTACCACCCGCGTGACCAGGGGCGATGCGGGGCCCGATGGCATCGACAGCGTGGCCTTTACCGTTGCGACGAATCCCGGTGCGCCTGCGGGGCCTTTGGACAAGATCGCCTCGGGCGGGGAATTGTCGCGCTTTCTTCTGGCGCTGAAGGTCTGTCTGGCGCGCGGGAATGATGCGCTGGTGATGATCTTCGACGAAATCGACCGGGGTGTGGGCGGGGCGACGGCCGATGCCGTCGGTCGTCGCCTGAAACGTCTGGCCCAGGATGCGCAGGTTCTGGTCGTCACCCATTCGCCGCAGGTCGCGGCGCTTGGGGCGCAGCATTTCCGCGTGGCCAAGCGGGTCGAGGACGGGATGACCAGCTCGACCGTGACGGCGCTGCCGGGCGATCAGCGCGTTGATGAAATCGCACGGATGCTGTCGGGGGACCGGATCACGGATGCGGCGACGCAGGCCGCGCGGGCGCTGCTGGATGGGTAACGCGCTGCGCAGCATTGCGGGGATCGCCCTTGCGCTTTGCGTGCTGTTGGGCGGGCTGGGTGCCGCCACGATGATTGCGCCTAGCCCCGACCGGCAACAGCTTCACAGCATCCAGATGGTCTTTGGCGACCAGCTGGGCGAATTGTGCGGCACGATGCCGGGCCATGACCACCACTGCCCCTTCTGCCATGCCTTGCCCGAAGCGCCCGTCGCGCAGCGGGCGCAAGTCGTGACGCAATTCCTGCCCGGCAATAGCTGGGCGATCCTGACCGATCTGACGCGCGACCGCGCCTGGGCCGATCACCTGCCCGGTGTCAGGGCACCACCCGTTCCCGCCTAAGCCAATTGTGATGTGAACGCGTCGCGGAGACGGTCGGCTGGCCGCCCCGGCGCATGGCTTTGCGCCCTGTCCGTCGTGACGGGGCTGGAACGGGACGACTTCATGCAAGAACAAACCAATCGCGCGGCCGCGTCCGCGCTGTATCGTGCCATCTGGCGATGGCATTTCATCGCGGGGCTGCTGGTGCTGCCCTTCATGCTGATCCTTGCGATCACTGGCGGCATCTATCTGTTCAAGGACGAGGCCAATGACGCGCTGCACCGTCAGCTGCGCTTTGTCCAGCCGGTGCAGGCCCCGATGCTGGCACCATCGCAGATCGTGTCGGCGGCCATCGACAGCCACCCCGGAACGCCCATGACCTATCTGCCGCCCGCCGCGCCCGACCGGTCCGCCGCGGTCAAGATCAAGGGGGCCGACGGGATCAAGGATACCATCCATGTGAACCCCTATGACGGGCAGGTGCTGGGCAGCATCTGGGATGCCGGTGCGGCGGGCAGCCCGACCATGTATGTGGTTCGCAAGCTGCATTCGCTGGAATATGTCGGCTGGCTGGGCAATCGCATGATCGAGGCCGCCGCCGGCTGGATGGTGTTGCTGGTCGCAAGCGGTATCTATCTGTGGTGGCCGCGTGGTCGCAGGCAGGGCACGTTCCGCATCAAGGCCGCCAGGGGCCGCCCGTGGTGGCGGGATCTGCACGCTGTGACGGGGATCTATACGGCGTTCTTCATCGTCTTTCTCGCGATGACGGGGCTGCCCTGGTCCTCGGTCTGGGGGGGCAAGTTCTATGACATCGCCTATTCGATGGGGCTGGGAATGCCGGATGGCTACTGGTCGAAATATCCAAGCTCGACCCAGCCGGTGGGCGAGGCGCTGGACCGCAGCCCGTGGATCATGGAACATCAACCCATGCCGCAATCGCTGACCGATGCCGGGGCGCCCGCAGCGCTGGACGCTGTCGTGACGACCGTCGAATCGCGCGGTATCGTGCCCGGCTATGCGCTGACAATTCCCGCAGCGCCCGAAGGTGTATTCACCGTCTCGGTCTATCCCGACGACATCAGCGACGAACGCGTCATCCATCTGGATCAATACAGCGGCGAGGTGCTGTATGATGCCGGATTGCAGGATCTTGGCACGCTGGGTCGGTGGGCCGAATGGGGCATCAGCGTGCATATGGGGCAGGAATGGGGGCTGGCGAACCAAATCGTCCTGGCGCTGGCCTGTCTTGCGATGGTGCTGCTGTCGGTGTCCGGCGCCGTGATGTGGTGGAAACGTCGTCCGCAGGGCGCAATCGGCGCGCCGCAGATGCCGCTGGACTGGCGCATTCCGCGTGGTCTGTTGCTGATCGCGGTGACGGCGGGCGTGTTCTTCCCGCTGGTCGGCTTGACCATGCTGGTCATCGTCGCGATCGAGGTGATTCTGTATCTGACCGCGCGCCGTCGCCTGACGCCCGGTCGCGCGTAGGGACCATCGCGGGGCATCCTGATCGGGGTGCCCCTTCCTTGCGCGGGACGGCCTTCGCGAAGGACATGAAAAAACCCGCAGCAATGCGGGCGACAGAAACATCATCGGGATGGAAAGTGGCAGCCCGTAGGGGAATCGAACCCCTCTTTCCAGGTTGAAAACCTGGCGTCCTAACCGATAGACGAACGGGCCACTTTGCGCCTTTGGCGCTGTCTGATCAGGGAAGTGGCAGCCCGTAGGGGAATCGAACCCCTCTTTCCAGGTTGAAAACCTGGCGTCCTAACCGATAGACGAACGGGCCACTCTCACTGATCCGCCAACCTTCCGGCGGCGTGGGGCGGTGTTTAGGCAAACCCCCGGAAAGTCGCAAGAGGAAAATATCGCGTCCCGGCAAATTTTTCGACCGCTTTGCCGGGGCATGGGGCGCTAGCCCACAAAAGCCGAAAGCAGCATCAGCCAGCAGGGGATGCTTGCCGCCGACAGGACCGTTTGCCAGGTGAACATATCGGCATAGAAATCCGCGTCTCCGCCCATCTGGCGGGCCAGGATATAGCCGACCGGCGCGCCCGGCGCCGCAGTCAGGACAAGACCCGATGCCAGCTGGATCCCGCTGACGCCCAATGGCAATGCCAGCGCCAGAAACAGGATCGGGCACAGGACCAGCCGCATCAGCACGCCGATCCACATGGCGGCATCGCTTTGCCACAGGCGGCGGATCTCGATCCCGGCGCCGACCGACAACAGGCCCACGGCCAGCGCCCCTTGCGCCAGCCAGTCCAGCGGCACCAGAACCCGGTCAGGCAGCGGCACATGACCCAGATTCAGTGCCAGTCCCAGCGCGCAGGCCAGCACCATCGGATTGCGACAGATCTCTCGGGTGATTCTGGTCATGCTTTGGGCGCGGGTCGGGCGCAGGATGTCCTGCCCGTCCTCGGGCGGGAAGATCGTCAGCGCCACGATGGCCGAGATATTGAACGCGGGCACCATGAAGGCCATGGCCACCGCCAGATCGCTAAGCGCACGCGGGCCCAGTGCCTGCGCCGCAAGCGCCAGCACCAGAAGCGAATTGAACCGCATGGATCCCTGAAACATCGAGGTCAGGCGCGGATTGGTCAGGCGCAGGGGCCGGCGCATCATGAAGGCGGCAAGCCCGGTTGCCGCAAAGGCCACCGACAGCGCAAGGATATAGCCGCCCAGCACCCCCAGCGACAGATCCGACCGATAGATCGAGGTCAGCAGGATCGCCGGAAACAGCAGGCGAAACCCCAGCTGCTCGACCCCACGCCAGTTCGCGGCGGCGATGATGTTCCAGCGCCGCGCGACATGACCCAGCGCCACCAGCGCGATGATCGGCAGGATTGAAAGGGCGGCTTGCATTCTGCTCTCCTTCGGCCCAAATCGGCGGGCTTCTTGCGGCTTTGCGAACAGACTTGTAAACCGCCGCTGAACGAAAGGAAAAGCCATGTCGATCACCGAAGACGAGGCCCGTAAGGTCGCGCATCTCGCGCGGATCGCGGTCGAAGATGAGGCGCTGCCCGCGCTGGCGCGCGAGCTGAGCGGCATCTTGCAATTCATGGAGCAGCTGGGCGAGGTCGATGTCGAGGGCGTCGAACCGATGACGGGCGTGATCCCGATGCGGCTGAAGCGGCGCGAGGATGCCGTGACCACGGGCGGAATGCCCGAAAAGATCCTGTCGAACGCGCCCGACGCGCGCGAGGGATTCTTTGCCGTGCCGAAGGTGGTGGAATGAGCGATTTGAACAAGCTGACGATCACCGAGGCCCGCGATGCGCTGGCCAAGGGCGATGTAACCTCGGTCGAGCTGACCGAGGCCTGTCTGGGCGCGATCGAGGGGGCAGGGGCGCTGAATGCCTTCGTGCATGGCACCCCCGACAAGGCACGTGCCATGGCCGCCGCCGCCGATCAGCGGATCAAGGACGGTCAGGCAAGCGCGATGACCGGCATCCCGGTGGGCATCAAGGATGTGTTCTGCGTCCAGGGCGTCCCCAGCCAGGCCGCCAGCAAGATCCTGGACGGTTTCGTGCCGGAATATGAATCGACGGTCACGCAGAACCTGTGGAACGCGGGTGCGGTCATGCTGGGCAAGCTGAACCAGGATGAGTTCGCCATGGGTTCGACCAACGAGGCCAGCTGCTATGGCCCGGCCGTGAACCCATGGCAGGGCGCGGATGGTCAGAAGCTGACGCCGGGCGGGTCGTCGGGCGGATCGGCTGCCGCCGTCGCCGCCGATCTTTGCCTTGGGGCGACCGGCACCGATACCGGCGGCTCGATCCGTCAGCCTGCCGCCTTCACCGGCACCGTCGGCCTGCGTCCGACCTATGGCCGTGTCAGCCGCTGGGGCGTGATCGCCTATGCCAGCTCGCTGGATCAGGCGGGCCCGATGACCAAGACCGTGCGCGACGCCGCGATCATGCTGGGCGCGATGGCCTCTGTCGATCCGCAGGATTCGACCAGTGCCGACCTGCCCGTGCCCGATTACGAATCGCTGCTGACCGGTGACATCCGCGGCAAGAAGATCGGCATACCGCGCGAATACCGCATCGACGGCATGCCCGACGATATTGCCGCGTTGTGGGACAAGGGTGCCGACATGCTGCGCGACGCGGGCGCCGAGATCGTCGATATCAGCCTGCCGCACACGAAATACGCGCTGCCCGCCTATTACGTGATCGCCCCGGCCGAGGCCTCGTCGAACCTGGCACGCTATGACGGGGTGCGCTATGGCCGCCGCGCCAAGTTGGGCCAGGGGGACGGCATCGTCGAGATGTATGAAAAGACCCGCGCCGAAGGCTTTGGCCCCGAGGTGCAGCGCCGCATCATGATCGGCACCTATGTGCTGTCGGCGGGCTTCTACGACGCCTATTACAACCGCGCCCGCAAGGTCCGCACCCTGATCAAGCGCGATTTCGAAAACGCCTATGCCGACGGCATCGACGCGATCCTTGCGCCGACCACGCCGTCGCCCGCCTTCGCGCTGGGGGCGATGGATCAGGCCGATCCGGTACAGATGTATCTGCAGGACGTGTTCACCGTGACGCTGAACCTTGCCGGTCTGCCGGGGATTTCCGTGCCCGTAGGGCAGGACAAGTCCGGCCTGCCGCTGGGACTGCAACTGATTGGCCGCCCGTTCGAGGAAGGCGATCTGCTGAATCAGGCGCTTGTTCTTGAAAAGGCTGCGGGCTTTGTAGCCAAGCCGGAACGCTGGTGGTAGGGTTCCAGACAAGAATGCAGATGGCGAGGGCGTGATGCGCAGCTGGGTGGTGATTTCGGTGCTGGCACTTGCCGGCTGTGGCGAACATCTGGGCTATAACCCGAATTATCAGTTCGGGTCGAATGCCTATGGTGAATATCGCGTCGCCCGCGAGGCGGCCCTGGTGTCCGGGGACGAACCGCCCGCCACCATCCCCATCGCCCTGCCTGCCGAGGCGCCGACCCCGGCCCAGATCGCCGGGCAGGATCCGGTGCCGGTGCCCGCGACCATGGGCGTTCGCCGCAAGGCCGCGGTTGCTGCCCCCGCGGCGGCTGCCGCGCCTGCGGCCATTGCCGCGCCGGTCACGACAAGCGGCCCCTATCCGGGATCGACCCCGGTTCTGGTTCGCTATGCCTTTGCCGCGCAGCATGCGCCGGGCACCAAGATCTATGCCCGCAACGGCGCATCCGCAGCCACGGCCACCCGTGTCTGCGCCGGATTCGCCACCCCCAGCGCCGCGCAGACCGCCTTTCTGGCCGCCGGTGGTCCCGAAACCGATTCGCGCGGCATGGACCCGGATGGCGATGGGTTCGTCTGCGGCTGGGACCCTGCGCCGTTCCGTCAATCACAGCTTTGAGCCAGCCGCCGGTCAGCCCAAATCACGGGGATCGGCGCGGTCAGCGGCCACAGCTGATCGTGATCCACTATACCGCGATGGCCAGCGCCGCGCTGGCACGGGCGCGCCTGTGCGATCCGCAGGCCGAGGTCAGCGCCCATTGGCTGATCGACGAACAGGGCAGGGCCGAGGCTCTTGTCCCCGAAGATCGTCGCGCCTGGCATGCAGGCGCCGGGTCATGGCGGGGCCGTGACGACGTGAATTCCCGCAGCATCGGCATCGAACTGGCCAATCCCGGCGACAGGCCCTTCGCGGCGGCACAGATGGATGCGCTATGCGCCCTGCTGGGCGACATCATGGCCCGCTGGTCGATCCCGGCAAAGGCCGTCATCGGCCATTCCGACATGGCGCCCGATCGCAAATCGGACCCCGGCCCACGCTTTGACTGGGAACGGCTGGCGCGTCAGGGTTTGGCGCTGCCTTCCGCCTGTGCCGAGGATGCCGATTTTCGCGGCAGTCTTGACAGGATCGGTTATCCAGACTGCGCCGCCGCCGATCGGCTTGCGGCCTTCCGGCTGCGATTCCGGCCTTGGGCCACTGGTCCCGAAAGCCAGCAGGACCGGCGTGTCGCGGCGGGCGTTGCCGCCCTGATCTGCGCCGACGCGTAATCGGGGCGCGCTGAAAAAACCAGCACTGTCAGCGCTTTGCGGCTGCCTTTCTGCGGGCGCTGTCAGGGTTTTCATGCCTTGCCAGAACCCGACCAAGAAATGTCGCAAACGGTGTTGCCAAGTCTTTCCCTGGGCGCTTAACGTTGCCCTGCGCTGAACAAACAAACCATATCAGGGAGAGCGCCCATTGCTGGACCAACGCACAGGCGACGCTTTTGTCGCCTTTGAACATGTGCAAAAAAGCTATGACGGACAAACGCTTGTCGTCAAAGACCTGAATCTTTCTATCGGCAAGGGCGAGTTCCTGACGATGCTGGGCCCGTCAGGGTCCGGCAAGACGACCTGCCTGATGATGCTGGCCGGTTTCGAAACCGCGACCCACGGCGAAATCCGTCTGGACGGGCGCCCGATCAATCAGGTCCCGCCTCATAAACGCGGCATCGGCATGGTGTTTCAGAACTATGCCCTTTTCCCGCATATGACCGTTGGCGAAAATCTGTCCTTCCCGCTGGAAGTGCGCGGCATGGACAAGGCCGAACGCGAAAGCCGGATCAAGCGGGCGTTGGACATGGTGCAGATGGGCGCCTTTGCCAGCCGCCGTCCCGCCCAGCTGTCGGGCGGCCAGCAACAGCGGATCGCCCTGGCGCGGGCATTGGTGTTTGATCCCCAACTGGTGCTGATGGACGAACCGCTTGGTGCGCTGGACAAGCAGCTTCGCGAACATATGCAGTTTGAAATCAAGCATCTGCATGAAAAGCTGGGGATCACGGTCGTCTATGTGACCCATGATCAGGGCGAGGCGCTGACCATGTCGGATCGCGTGGCCGTGTTCAACGATGGCCGCATTCAGCAGCTGGCCGCACCCGCCGATCTGTATGAGCGGCCCGAAAACAGCTTCGTGGCGCAGTTCATCGGCGAAAACAACAAACTGCCCGGCACGATCGAACAATTGGACGGCGACAAGGCGCTGGTGCGCCTGCATACGGGCGAACTGATCGACGCGACCCCGGTGAATGTCGCCCAGACCGGTCAGCCAACGCTTGTCTCGATCCGGCCCGAACGCGTTGAATTCAAGCCCGAGATGATGCCCCCCGGCGCCCATATGATCGACGCCAGGGTGATCGAGGTCATCTATATGGGCGATATCCTGCGCGCGCGGCTGTCGGTCGCGGGTTCGGACGATTTCGTCATGAAGATGCGCAACACGATCGGGCAGACGCAGCTGACACCGGGGCAGACGATCAAGGTCGGCTGGCACCCTGCGGACGCGCGGGCGCTGGACCCGATCTGATCCGATACCGGGCCGCGCCCGGCGCGTGGCCCGATCCGGCCCGGAAGGGCCAAAGACCATGGCCATCGCGCCGCGTATGATCCTTGTAACGGAGCCATCATGAAGAACGCATTATTCCTGACCACCGCAATGTCCCTGATCGCGGGGCCCGCGCTGGCGGATGTGAATCTGCTGTCCTGGGGCGGGGCCTATGGCAACAGCCATCTGGAAGCCTATGCCAAGCCCTTCGAGGCCGAGACCGGCACCAAGGTCGTCATGGCCGATGCCGACAACCCGGCGACCCCGATCAAGGCCATGGTCGAGGCCGGCAATGTCTCGGCCGATGTGGCTTCGGTCGAATATGCCGACGCGGTGCGGCTGTGCGACGAAGGCCTGCTGGAACTGATCGACCCGGCGATTCTGGCCCCGACCGCGGATGGTGTGGCCGCCGAAGAGGATTTCATCGACGGTGCGATCACCGAATGCTTTGTCGGGACCGATGTCTATTCGATGGTGCTGGCCTATGACGACGCCCAGTTTTCGGATGCCAAACCCGCCAGCCCGGCAGATTTCTTCGATCTGGAAGCCTTTCCGGGCAAGCGCACCATGCGCAAGGGCGCCAAGTTCAATCTTGAACTGGCACTGATGGCCGATGGCGTGCCCGCCGATCAGGTCTATGAGGTGCTGGGCACCGACGAGGGCGTCGATCAGGCATTTGCCAAGCTGGAAGAGATCAAGGACGACGTGATCTGGTGGGAGGCCGGCGCCCAGCCGCCGCAACTGCTGGCCGATGGCGAAGTCAGCATGGCCTATGCCTTCAACGGCCGGATCTTCAACGCCGCACAGGGCGAGGGCAAGCCGTTCAAGATCATCTGGGACGGTCAGATCTATGAGATGGAAGGCTGGGTCATCCCGAAGGGCGCGCCGAATCTGGAAGAGGCGCTGGAATTTGTGACTTATTCCACCTCGCCCGCGCCGCAGGCCCGTGCCGCCGAATTCATCAGCTATGGCCCGCCGCGCAAATCGGCCGCCGCGCTGGTCGGCAATATCGAGGGCACCGATCAGCCGATGGGTCCGAACCTGCCCACGACCGAGGCGAACATGCAGAATGCGCTTGGCTCGGATCTGGATTTCTGGGTCGATCACGACGCCGAGCTGAACGAGCGTTTCAACAGCTGGCTGGCCAGCTGATGGAAAGACGGCGGGCCGGGACAACCTGGCCTGCCGGCCCCGAAACGGGGCAATCACGACGGTCGAAAACGGCCGCATGAACCAACGGGAGAGAACATGAAAAAGACCCTAGCCTTGACGACCGCACTGGTCGGCTTTGCCAGCGCCGCGATGGCCGAAGGCGAAGTGAATGTCGTGTCCTGGGGCGGCGCCTACGAGATGTCGCAGGTCGAAGCCTATAACAAGCCCTTCGCCGAGATGACCGGAACCAAGGTCAACATGATCGCCGCCGACAACCCCGCCACGCCGCTGAAGGCGCAGGTCGAGGCGGGCAATGTCACCGGCGATGTGTTCGACATCGAGGTCAGCGACGCGATCCGCCTGTGCGACGAGGGCGCGTTGATGGAAATCGACCCGGCCGCGTTGCCCGCCGCGCCCGATGGCACGGCTGCGGCGGATGACTTTATCGACGGGGCGCTGCTGGATTGCGCCGTGGCGAATATCTTCTGGGGCACGGTCATCGCCTTTGACAACAGCAAGTTCGAAGGCGATGCCCCGGCAACCGCCGCCGACTTCTTTGACCTTGAGAAATTCCCCGGCAAGCGGGGCCTGCCCAAAAACCCCAAGCGCACCCTGTATCTGGCGCTGATCGCCGATGGTGTCGCCGCCGATGACATCTATGACAAGCTGGGTTCGGATGAGGGTGTCGAGCAGGCTTTTGCCAAGCTGGACACCATCAAGAACGATGTCGTCTGGTGGGAAGCCGGGGCGCAGCCGGTGCAATTGCTGGCCGATGGCGAAGTCACCATGGCGACCGGGTACAACGGCCGCTTCTTCGACGCGATGGTCGGCGAGGGCAAACCGTTCGAGATCATCTGGGACGGGCAGTACATGGACATGGACATGTTCGTGATCCCGAAGGATGCGCCCAATCCCGAAGCCGCGATGGAATACCTGAAATTCGCCACCGACACGCAGCGGCTGGCGGATCAGGCGAAATACATCGCCTATGGTCCGGCACGCAAATCCTCGGCCGATCTGGTCGGCATGTATCAGGATGGCGAAACCGAAATGGCGCCGCATATGCCCACCAACCCGGATCACCTGACCACCGCCGTCATGGATGACCCGGAATTCTGGGCCGATCACGACGCCGAACTGACCGAGCGTTTCAACAGCTGGCTTGCCGGCTCGTGATCTGAACCTGCCGCCCGCGCCATGATGGCGGGGGCGGCGCATCGACTGCCGGGGACATCATGGCGAACGCGACCGATCCACATGCCGCCAGTGTCACCACCGCCTCGGGCGCGGGTGACGGAACGCTGACCACTGCCGATGGCAAGCCGCTGGCCCGTGCGCTTGCGCGCAGTCAGGGCCGCGCGCGCCGCCGGGCCTTTCTGCTGGTGCTGCCGCTGCTGGCCTTCATCCTGATCACCTTCGTGGTGCCGATCGGGCAGATGCTGCAACGCTCGTTCCACAATGACGGGTTCTCGGCCAATATGCCGCAGATCTCGCAATGGTTCGCCGAAAACCCGCGCGGCACCGATATCGACGAGGCCGCATGGACCGCGCTGGCCCTTGATCTTCAGGCCTCGGCGGAAGAACGCAGCATCGGGGTCGTGGGCACCCGGATCAATTACGACGTGCCCGGCACGCGGTCGCTGTTCACCTCGACCGGGCGCAAGGTCCGCCGCGGGATCGAGCCGCCCTATCGCGAAACCCTGCTGGACATCGACGAGGATTGGGGCGACCCGGTGCTGTGGGGGGCGATGCGCGATGCCTCGACGCCCTATACCGGAAATTTCTATCTGGCCTCGCTGGACCGCACGCGGGCCGAGGATGGCAGCATCGAGATGGTCCCCGAACGCCAGCAGGTCTATCAGATGCTGTTCATGCGGACGTTCTGGCTGTCGCTGCTGATCACCGGACTAACCTTCGTTCTGGGCTTTCCGGTCGCGCATCTGCTGGCGACGCTGCCGATGCGGAAATCGAATCTGCTGATGATCCTTGTGCTGCTGCCGTTCTGGACCTCGCTTCTGGTCCGCACGACCAGCTGGATGGTGCTGTTGCAGCAGCAGGGCGTGATCAACGACATCCTTGTCTGGCTGGGCGTGATCGGCGACGGGCAGCGGTTGCAGATGATCTATAACCAGACCGGCACGATCATCGCGATGACGCATATCCTGCTGCCCTTCATGATCCTGCCTCTGTATTCGGTGATGCGCACGATCAACCCTTCCTATGTCCGCGCCGCCCGCAGCCTTGGCGCGACCAGCTGGACCGCCTTTCGCCGGATCTATTTCCCGCAGACGCTGCCTGGGCTTGGGGCAGGGGCGCTGTTGGTTTTCATCCTTGCGGTCGGCTATTACATCACGCCCGCGCTGGTGGGGGGATCGTCGGGTCAGCTGATCTCGAACATGATCGCCATGCATATGACCGACACGCTGAACTGGTCGATGGCCGCCGCGCTGGCCGCGCTGCTGCTGGCTTCGGTTCTGGTTCTTTACTGGCTCTACGACCGGCTCGTGGGCATCGACAATCTGAAGCTGGGGTAATCGCAGATGGCTGTTCCGTCCTATGCAAGTCCGCTGGAACGCGTGTGGCATTACGCCTATCTGGTGCTGTGCGGGCTAATCTTCTTCTTCCTGATCGCGCCGATCGTGGTGATCATTCCGCTGTCCTTCAACGTCGAGCCTTATTTCACCTTCACCGACAAGATGCTGAGCTTCGATCCCGAAGGTTACAGCATGCGCTGGTATGACAGTCTGCTGACCTTCGGCATGGTCGCGCCCGACGGGCCGCGCGACGCCAGTTGGTGGGCCGATGCCTGGGCCAATGCGAAATGGGTGAACGCGGCCAAGAATTCGATTATCGTCGGCTTCTTTTCGACCGTGCTGGCGACGGTGCTGGGCACGCTGGCCGCGTTGGGGTTGTCGCGGCCGGAAATGCCCTTCCGCCGGGCGATCATGGCGACGCTGATCTCGCCGATGATCGTGCCGCTGATCATCACCGCGACGGGGATGTTCTTCTTCTATTCGAATCCCTGCGAACTGTTGGGCCTGATCGGTCTGCCGACGAATTGCGGACGTTTGGCCGGAACCTATCTGGGCGTCATCCTGGCCCATGCCACGTTGGGGATACCCTTTGTCATCATCACCGTGACGGCGACGCTGGTGGGCTTTGACCAATCGCTGAACCGTGCCGCGGCCAGTCTTGGGGCCAATCCGCGCACGACCTTCTTCCGGGTCACCATGCCGCTGATCCTGCCGGGCGTGATCTCGGGTGCGCTGTTCGCCTTCGTGACCTCGTTCGACGAGGTGGTGGCCGTGCTGTTCATCGCCGGTCCCGATCAGCAGACCATCCCGCGGCAGATGTGGAACGGCATCCGTGAACAGATCAGCCCGGCGATTCTGGCGGTGGCGACGATCCTGGTGCTGTTCTCGATCGCGCTTCTGACCACGGTCGAACTGCTGCGCCGCCGGTCCGAGCGTATTCGCGGGATCACGCCCCATTGATGACCCCGGCGGATCTGGAGGATGAGGCGGCACGCCCCAAGCTGCCGCCTGATCCCGGCCTCAGCCCGCAGCAGCGCGCACATGGCCGGCGTCTGGCGCAGATCCATGACATGTATCGCGGCGAACTGGATGCTGTCGCCGCGCTTCTGGCCGAACTGCGCGTGGATGGGACCGGCGGCGACCGGCTGGCCACTGCGGTCGAAGGGATGCAGCTGACGCGCAATCTGGCGCTGTTCGGGACGGTCTGTGGCCGGGACTGCGCGCTTTTGCAGCATCACCACGACATCGAGGAACGGTGGATGTTTCCGGCCATCGCGGAACATGCCAGCGATGCCGTGCAGGCGGTTCTGGACCGGCTGATTGCCGAACATCGGGTGATCCATGACCTGATCGAGTGCCTGCGCCAGACGGCAACCAAACTGGCACGCAACCCCGATTCGTTGTCCTTTTCGGAATGCGCCGCGGATTTCGAACGGCTGGATCGCGCGATCCGGTCGCATTTCGGCTATGAGGAAACGCAGCTGGAAACACCCTTGGGGCGTCACGCCATTCCGATCTAGGGCAGTATCGCCAGCCACATCCAGATCGACAGGATGGACCCCATCGTCGCGATCAGCACGGTCGAGGCCGCGACCCGCCGCGCCGCGCCATAGATATTGGCGAACAGATAGGCATTCACCCCCGGCGCCATCGAGGCCGTCAACACGGCCGAGCGCATCCCCGCGCTATCCAGCCCGGTCACATGGCCCATGCCGAAGGTGATCGCCGGATGCAGGAACAGCGAACACATGCAGCACATCGCGATCGCCGCCATGTCGCCTTCGGGGCGATAGCGGTAAAGGATGCCGCCCAGGCCGAACAGCGCGGCGGGCAGGGCCGCGCGGGTGATCATGTCGACCGCCGCCCAGAACGCCTCGGGCATGACCAGCCCGGCATGGGTCAGCAGGTTCATCCCCAGCCCGCACAGGATGCCGATCACCAGCGGGGTCCGCAGCACACCGGTCAGCGCCCGCAGGGCAATACGGCCGATCGACTGGCCGGTGCCGCGCGCGCGGGTGAATTCCATGGCGGTAATGCCAAAGGTGTACATCGTCGGGGAATGGATCGCCAGAATGGCCCAGTTCCCGGCCAGCGCCTCGGCGCCATAGGCGCGTTCCATGATCGGGATGCCCAGCAACAGACTGTTGGAAAACAGGCAGACAAACCCGATGGCCACGCAATCCTGTGGTTGGCGCCCAAAGAGGTATTTCGCCCCGGCCCAACCCGCCAGATAGCTGGCAAAGGCACCCGCATAAAAGGGCAGCAGCAGGGCGCCCCGAAATTCATTGCCCAGGTTCAGCCGGGCCATCGAGGCAAATAACAGCGTCGGCACCGCGAAATTCTGGGCAAAGCGCATCAGCCCATCGACGGCGCTTTCCGAAAACCATCCCCGCCAGCTGACCAGATAACCAAAGCCGATGACCAGAAAGACCGGGACGATGATCGTGAACAGCGCGCTCACAGGCGGGCCATGACATTCAGATCGGCATCGGCCGATACCGTCACCTGCATGCCGTCATGGGCCGGCACGATATGGTCGGGCGTCTGCGCCATGACCTGATCGTAATCCATGTCGATATGCATATTGGTCAGCACGCCGCGAGGCGTCCCCGCACGATCAAGCCATTCCAGTGCCAGCGCCATATGCGCATGGCTGGGATGGGGTTCGGGGCGCAGCGCGTCGCAGATGAACAGCTCGGCCCCGCGGATCAGCGGCCATGCGGCCTCGGGGATCTCGGACACGTCGGGCAGATAGACCAGCCCGCCGATGCGAAAGCCCAGTGCCGTGATCTCGCCATGCTGGACGCGGAACGGGTGAAAGGTGATGTCGCCGCCCGGCCCGCCGATGATCACGGGCCCATCCAGCAGGTTCAGATCCGCGATGGGCGGGTAAAAGCTGCCTTCCGGGGTTTCGAAGATATAGCCGAAACGTTCGGACAGCGCCTGCGATGTCGGTTCGTCCGCCCAGACCTGCATCTTGCGCCGGGCGTTGTAGACCAACTGACGGATATCGTCGATGCCGTGGACATGATCGGCATGGGCATGGGTATAGATCACCGCGTCCAGCGTGCCGACCCCCGCATCCAGAAGCTGCGGCACCATATCGGGACCGGTGTCGATCAGCACCTGCGTGGTCCCTTCGGCCCCGTCACGTTCGACCAGCAGCGAACAGCGGCGACGCCGGTTTCTGGGATTGGTCGGGTCGCAGTCGCCCCAGCGATCGCCCAACCGTGGCACCCCTCCCGAGGAACCGCAGCCAAGGATCGTCGCCCGGATCACGCGGCACCCGTGGCGGCTTTCCAGAACAGCCGATCAAAGTTCTCGGTCGTCTGACGTGCGAAATCGGCATAGTCCATGCCGAACAGTTCGGCCCCGACGGCGGCGGTTTTCGCCACATAGGCCGGTTCGTTGCGCTTGCCGCGATGGGGCGGCGGCGCCAGATAGGGGCTGTCGGTTTCGACAAGGATCCGATCGACGGGCGCCGTCGCGAAGATATCACGCAGATCCTTGGACCGGGGAAACGCCGCGATCCCCGACATGGACAGGTAGAATCCCAGGTCCAGTGCAGCCTTGGCCAGTTCGGCCCCCGAGCTGAAGCAGTGCATCACGCAGCTATAGGCCCCGGCGCGGAATTCTTCGGTCAGGATGCGGGCCATGTCCTGATCGGCGTCGCGGGCATGGATGATCAGGGGCAATCGGGTCTGACGCGCGGCCTCGATATGCAAGCGCAGGCTTTCCTGCTGCTGCGCCGCGCTTTCGGCGGTATAGTGGTAATCCAGACCGGTTTCGCCGATGCCCACGAATTTGGGATGTGCGGCCAGCGCGACCAGTTCATCAACCGTCGCCATCGGTTCGTCTGCCACGCTCATCGGGTGGGTGCCGGCGGCGTAAAAGACGTTCTCATGCGTTTCGGCCAGGGCACGGACCTGCGGTTCAAGCCGCAGCTTGGTGCAGATGGTGACCATCCGGGTCACACCGGCCTCGGCGGCACGGGCGATCAGGGTGTCGTGTTCGCCATCGAAATCGGGAAAGTCCAGATGGCAATGGCTGTCGACAATCGGCGGAAGGGCCGCTTGGGTCATGGATCAACCTTTGGCTGGCAGGGCGGATTGCGCCGGCGGCAGATGCGCCAGTTCGGTCAGCATATCCATCACCAGCGCGGCAGGGTCAAGGTTGACCGCCCGGCCGGCGCGGGCGCGGGCCGACAGCCGGGCCTGTGCATCGGCCCAGACCCGCGCCGACAGATCGTCGGGCGACAGCCGCGCCAGCAGCGCGCCTTCCCCCTGCGCGGCCTGTGGCAAGGGCGCGCCCATCAGCCCGGCCCGGGCGGTGCGGGTCAGGAACCGATCCAGCAGGGTCGCTGTCAGGTCGAACGGATCGCCGTCGGCATTCGCGCGACCGGCCGCCCCATCGGCCAGCTTCGCTGCCGCCAGACGGTCCATGCGGGGCAGGGTGGCAAACAGGTCGATGATCTGCTGATAGCGGGCCAGCCCGTCCTGACCGGCAAGGCGCAGCGCCTCGCCGACCGAACCGTCGGACAGCGCGGCAAGGGGCTCGGCCTCTTCGTTTATGCCAAGATCGGCCAGCACGCGCGTCATCATCGCAGGCGGCAGCGGGTTCAGCCGCAGCGTCCGACAGCGCGACCGGATCGTCGGCAGAAGGCGCGCGGGTTGATGCGCGATCATCAGGATCAGCGTTTCGGCAGGCGGTTCTTCCAGCACCTTCAACAGCGCATTCGCGGCCGAGACGTTCATTTCGTCCGCGGCGTCGATGATCGCGACGCGGCGACCACCCTCGGCGGCCGAGAGGTGAAAGAAGGACAGAAGCTTGCGCACCTCATCGACGGTAATCTCGGCGCGCAGACGGCTGGCCTTGTCATCCCACGGGCGGCGGATCAGCTGCAGGCGCGGTTCCGACAGGGCAGCGATGCGGCGGGCGGTTGGGTCATCGGCCGCCACCGAAAGATCGTCGCTGTCGGCCCCCGACAGCAGCCAGCGCGCAATCGACCAGGCCAGCGTTGCCTTGCCCACGCCACGCGGCCCTGTAAGCAGCCAGGCATGATGCAGCCTGCCGCCGCGTGCCGCGTCGATGAAATCGCGGATCGCCGGATCATGGCCGATTACCCGGCCGGTCATCCGTGGATGCGGGGCGCCGGGAACGCGGTCGGGTTCGGGAATATCGTCGGGATCGGTCTTCACAGCACAGCCCTGATCCGCGCCGCGATATCCTGCACCGATCCGCTGCCGTCGATCAGGCGCACCCGGTCGGGATATTCCTGGGCCAATGCCCGAAAGCCAAGCGCGAGCTTTTCCTGAAATCCCAGCCCCAGGCTTTCGAACCGATCCTCGTTGCCGCCCCGTGCCTGCCCACGCGCAAGCGCGGTCGCCGGATCGATGTCGATGACGAAAGTCAGGTCGGGTTCGACCCCGATCATCAGTTCGTGCAGGCGGTCGACCATTTCGCGCAGCGTGCCGCGTGCCGCGCCCTGATAGACGCGGGTGCTGTCGGCAAAGCGGTCGGTGATCACGGTCTGCCCGGCATCCAGCGCGGGGCGGATCGTGCGTTCAAGGTGATCGCGGCGGGCCGCGGTGAACAGCAGGCATTCGGTTTCGGCGGACCAGCGTTCGCCCGCCCCCTCGACCAGCAGGCGTCGGATTTCCTCGGCGCCGGGGCTGCCACCGGGTTCGCGGGTCAGGACGACCTGCCGACCCTGATCGCGCAGCGCCTGTGCCAATGTCCGGGCCTGCGTGGACTTGCCGCAGCCGTCTACCCCCTCGAAGCTGATGAACATGCCGCTTACAGACCCGCGGCTTCGACCGCCTTGTGGCCCAGCCGCATGACCGCGCCCTTCATGCGCCCGGCAAAACCGGCCTCAGGGACGTCCTCGGTGGCGATCAGCGGGGTGACGGCATCCTTGGCGCCGGGGACGGTCACGACCAGTTGGCCCACACGGTCGCCCTTGGCAATCGGCGCGGGCAGGGGCGATTCGTAGACGGCCTCGACCTTGACCTGATCCTGCGCACCGGCGGGGATCAGGACATTCGCGCCTTCGGTCGTGGTCAGGCCGACACGCGGCTGCGTGCCCAGCCAGACGGGGGCCTCGACCACGGTTTCCCCTGCGGGAACAAGCGTCTGCATGGTGAACTGCCGAAAGGCCCAGTTGACGATGCGTTCCGATTCCTCGGCGCGGGCGGTTTCGCTGTCAAGGCCGGTGATGACGAAGATCACGCGGCGGTCGTCCTGCTTGGCCGACCCGACCAGCCCGTAGCCCGCCTCTTGGGTGTGGCCGGTCTTCAGACCATCGGCGCCGATCCCCAGCCCCAGCAACGGGTTGCGGTTGAACCGGTTCGAGGGCGCACGGTTGTCGAAGGGAAATTCGGTGATCGCGAAATTCTTGTAGAGTTCGGGGAAATCCTCGACCAGATGCCGGGCAAGGACGCCCAGATCATGCGCGCTCATCCGGTGGCGCGGGTCGGGCCAGCCCGAGGCATTGGCGAAGGTCGAATTGGTCAGGCCCAGTTCCTTGCCCTTGGCGGTCATCTGGCGGGCAAAGGCATCTTCGGTACCCGACAGCCCCTCGGCCACGACCACGCAGGCGTCATTGCCCGACAGCACGATGATGCCCTTGATCAGTTCTTCGACGGTGGGGCGGTCCTGTTCGTTCAGGAACATGGTCGAGCCGCCCATCTGCCGTGCCTTCGTGGACACGGGCAGGCGCGTATCCATCTGGACGCGCCCTTCATGCAGGGCCTCGAACAACATATAGACGGTCATCAGTTTCGACATCGACGCGGGGGGCAGCGCCTCATCCGCGTTCTTTTCCATCAGGACGGTGCCGGTGGCCACGTCATAGACCCATGCCGCCCGGGCATTGGTGTCGAATGCCTGCGCCGCCGGGGTCGTCAGACACATGATCGCGGCCAGCCGCAGCAGAAAAGCGCGCATGAGAGTTCCTTTGCCTGTTCTTGCCCCGATGGTTACAGCAAGGGTGTTTTTCCCGCAACGCGACAGCGGCGGCAGTCATCGCGAATTTGATCGGATTGCGGCGGGTTTTTCAGCCCATGCCCGTCTGGCTGCCATGATGGCGTGCGCGGGCCGCATCGGCACGCCCGCTGAGATAGGCGATGATGCCCCAACTGGTGCAATAGACCAGCCCGACCGTCAGGACCAGCCAGCCCGGAAACGGCCCGATCGAGGCACGTTGCAGCAATTGTTCCGGGATCTGGATCGGGTAGGGATGGACGATCAGCTTGCCCAGATAGGCGACCGTCTGGATCAGCAGGATCCAGAAATAGTTCCGCCGGATCCGCCGCCCGATCGCGGTCCACAGGCTGACGTGATAACGGGGATGCAGGTAATCCTCGGCCAGGGTGTCCTGCCAGCATTCTTCCAGATGCAGATCGCCCTCCTTCAGCATCGGCGCCATGAAATGCAGTTCCAACCAGCGGCACCGCGCCCGCCAGACGTTGAAATAGCGATAGCGCCGCGCCTCCAGCATCAGGAAGAAGATGATCAGGATGCCCACAAGCACCAGTGGCAGCGGCGATGCCTGGGGCGAGGAAAAGGTGATCGACAGCGCAACGCCAAGGGTCACGACCGACCAGTTCGTCGTCGTGTCCAGCCGCGTCCGCCAGATGGTCGAGCGATAGACCTCGCCCCGGTACAGATGCGCGATGACACCCATCTCGGCCGCGTCCAGCTTTTTGCGGGGTTTCGTGTTCCCGTCCATTTCCCTCTCCCTTCCAGCAGCTTGGCAGGGAAGGGGGGCTTCGGCAAGGCTCAGTTGCCGGTCGCCTCGCGCCAGTGGCGGCGGCACAGCGACACATAGGTTTCATTGCCGCCGACCTGAACCTGTGCCCCTTCGGTGATGGCGCGGCCCTGTTCGTCGCGGCGAATGACCATGGTGGCCTTGCGACCGCAATGACAGATCGTGCGGACCTCGCGCATGTCATCGGCCAACGCCAGCAGCGCGGCCGAGCCGGGAAACAGCTCGCCCCGGAAATCGACGCGCAGGCCATAGCACATGACCGGAATGTTCAGGTCGTCCGCGACACGGGCCAATTGCCAGACCTGTTCGGCGGTCAGGAACTGCGCCTCGTCGATGAATATGCAGGCGCAGTCGCCGCCGTGATCGCGGATCAGCGCGAACAGGTCGGTCGCGGTCTCGAAGGTCAGCGCCTCGTCGTCGATGCCGATGCGGCTGGCAATCCGGCCCGCGCCCGCGCGATTGTCCAGCGAGGCGGTCAGCAGCAGCGTCCCCATGCCACGTTCGCGGTAATTATAGGACGCCTGCAGCAGCAGCGTGCTTTTGCCCGCGTTCATGGTGGAATAGTGGAAATACAGCTTGGCCATGACCCGGCCAGATAGCGGCAGCCCCGCCCGGCATCAAGCACCCATGGGTCGGTTGTGGCACGGCGCGTTTTGTGGCATATTCTGCCAACGGCGGCGGTTCTGATCCCTTGGCGCGATTTCGGCGCTGCCTTTTTCTGTTTCTAAATCCGGTTTCCCTGATGCGTGACCCCATGTTCCGCATGGCCCTGTTGCTGGGCTTGCTTTCCGCCGTCGGCCCCTTCGCGGTCGACATGTATCTGCCGGCGCTGCCGCAGGTCGCCGCCGATCTGCGCACGACCGAGGCCGGGGCCGCGCTGACGCTGACATCCTATTTCATCACCTTCGGCATCGCGCAGATGGTTTATGGGCCGATGGCCGATGCCGTCGGGCGCAAGCGTCCGCTTGTCATTGGTGTGGTGGTGTTTCTGGTCGCGACCATCGCCGCCGCGCTGGCCCCGACGATCGGCTGGCTGATTGCCGCGCGTGCGGTGCAGGGCCTTGGCGCGGCCACGCTGATGGTGGTGCCGCGCGCTGTCATCCGCGACGTGGCCACCGGACCGGCCGCCGCCAAGATGATGGCCGCGATCATGATCGTCATTTCGGTATCCCCGATGCTGGCGCCGTTGACCGGTTCGATCGTGATGGCCTGGGGCAACTGGCGCGAAATCTTTGCCGTTCTGGGGGTGGCCGCGCTGATCAGCCTTGGCCTGATCCTGTTCGTGCTGCCCGAAACGCTGGACCCCGATCGTCGGCGTCCGGTGCGCCTGGCCGAGATGGCGGCCGGCGCGCGCAGGCTGCTGACCGACAGGCGGTTCATGGGGCTGACCATGATCGGCGGCTTTGGCATCGCCAGTTTCTTCGTGTTCCTGTCCACCGCCAGCTTTGTCTATACCAGCCAGTACGGGCTTAGCCCCACGGGCTTTTCCATCGCTTTCGCCATCAATGCGGTCGGGTTCTTTTCCGCCTCGCAACTGGCCGGTCCGCTGGCCGAGAAATTCGGGATGGAGCGGGTGATCTCGCTGGCGATCACGGGCTTTGCCGGGCTGGCATTGATGACCACGCTGGTCGTCTGGGCCGGGGTTGATGCGCTGCCGGTGGTGATTGCGGGCATCTTCATGGCCAATGCCTGTCTGGGTCTGGTCATGCCGACGACCATGGTGATGGCCCTTGACCCGCATCCCGATATTGCCGGGCTTGCATCCTCGCTTGGCGGCACGATCCAGATGCTGACCGGCGGGCTGATGATCGCGGTGACGGGGCCGTTCATGGATAACAGTTCGGCCACGATGGTTGCGGCGATCGCGCTATGTGCCGCGCTGGCCTGGGTGTCGGCGCTGTTGTCGCTGCCGCGCCTGCGGCTGCGGGCCGCCTGAACGAAGAATGCCCGCGATCATCTCGCGGGCATTCCGGGTTCCGGCAGTCAGGTCGCGATCACTCGTCGCTGGCCATCGCCTCGACAGAGATCTTCACCTCGACCTCGTCGCCGACGGCGGGTGCGAACATGCCCAGGTTGAAGTCGCTGCGCAGCAGCGTGGTGGTCGCGTCAAAGCCCATCCAGGGCTTGTTCTGCATCGGGTGGTTGCCTTGCTGGTTCAGGGTCGTGTCCAGCACGGTTTCCTTGGTCACGCCGTTCAGCGTCAGGTCGCCGGTGATCAGCGCGGTGTTGTCGCCCGTCACCTCGATCCCGGTCGACACGAAGGTCACTTCCGGGGCGGCGGCGTCGCTGCCGAAGAAATCAGCCGACAGGAAGTGCTTGTCGCGGCCCTCGTCGCCCGTCATCAGCGAGGCGATCGGAAAGCTTGCCTCGACCGAGGAATTGGCCGGATCTTCGGCGTCAAAGGCGATCTTGCCGGTGATGCCGCTGAACATGCCGGTCGTGGTCGAGAAACCCAGATGATTGTAGTCGAACACGATCTGGCTGTGCGACGTGTCAAAATCGTAGGTCACCGGTTCGGCCAGTGCGGCGCTTGCGGCAAGGGCGAAGGCGGTGGTCAGTGCTGCGGTCTTGAACATGGAATTCTCCGTGGTTGCAGGGGGATAGTTCGGGGAAGGGGGGCGGGATTGCAATTGGCGACCGGCGAACAATGGCTGCGTATAGGCGCACAATCGCGTCAGCGTGTCGCGGTCAGATCGACCTGCAACTGCACCGGAAACCCGACCGAGGATTCGTTGTCATAGCCCTGGCCGATATTCCAGTCGCGGCGATCCATCTGTGCCTGGCCCGACATTCTGGCGGTGCCCTGGGCGATATCCAGCGTGAAGGACAAGGTGACCGGCACCTGTTGCCCCTTCAGGTCCAGCGGTCCTTCGGCGACAAAGCCGTCCCCCTCTGGGCGAATATCGGCAGAATAGGTCGCGGTCGGGTGCTGGGCCACATCAAAGAATTCGGCACCCTTCGCCTGATCGGTGACGGTGCCGATGGTCACCGAAGCCATGTTGATCGTGACATCGACATGGCCGGTGCCGCTGTCGGGATCGAATTCGATGGCGGCGGTCCAGTCCGAAAAACCGCCCTCGACCGCTGCGCCCATCTGGACGACCGAAAAGCCAAGCGTGCCGTCCTGCACCTGCCATCCGGACGCCGCCTGTTCCAAGGCGGCTGCCGGTTGCGGATCGTGATCGCGCGGGGCAATGGCAAAGGCGGTTCCGGCCGCAAAGACCGCCACCGCGGCCAGCGCGGGTCGCAGGTGACGCTGTTGCAGGGGCTTGCCCGCAGGCGCCCCGCGCAGCATCCGCGCAAGAACGCTGTCGCGGTCGATCACCGCATGTTTCAGCGCCCCGGCGACATGCAGCGCCACCGCGCCCATCAGCATCCAGGCAAAGACGTGATGCACCTGGGCCATCGCTTCGGCGAAATCGGGGGATTTCGGGACCAGTGGCAGGTTCTGCCCGAAGGGCCACAGGATCGGCGCGAAACCTTCGGTTGCTGCATGTTCGATCCAGCCCGTCAGGGGCACCATCAGCATCGCGGCATAAAGAACCCAATGAACGGTCTCGGCCAGAAAGGTTTCGGCCCGGCGTTCGGGATGCAGCGGCGCCGGGCGCGTCTGGGTCAGCGCCCACAGGATCCGGGTCAGCGCGACGGCGAATGCCATGACCCCCAGCGTCTTGTGCAGCGAAAACAGCAGGATCTTGGTCTCCAGCGCCTCCATCGACAGACGATTCGCCAGAAGGCCAAGGCCGATATTTGTCAGGATGATCAGCGCGGTCAGCCAGTGCAGGCTGCGGGCGACGCTTCCGTAACGGTCATGGGTGTTCTGTCGCATGGGATCTCCGGTCGATGTCAGCCGGAAGATAGACGCGTTTGGCGCCGGGTGTGAGAGGCGCAGCCGCGCAGTTTCTGTGCGGGAATGCGCGGAACGACAGAAATGAGGGGGGAAGGTGCAGGATTCTGTTGCAAGGCTCCTGCGGGCCCCGCCTTACGCGGCTAAGCGCAAGGAGTTAGGTTTCGGTTACCCGAGCTGCTTACGCAGCCAGAGCGACCGGAGCACGGTTGTCGTTGGCAACTGTACATTTCGCACCGATAACGGTGGTAGCTCACCGGGACAAAGCAAACCCCTTTAGACGTTCGTCGATCCTGTTTCGGCCCCATGGTCCCCCAACGAGGGTATCTGGTGGAGCCGCCGGGTACCGCCCCCGGGTCCGATCCGCTTATTACGAGCGCGTTTATGTCCATAGTCCGGGTTGCCCCGAACAGGACAAACATAGGTCCGACAGGGGGCGGGTGCAAGGCAGGGGCGCGGGGAAATCACTGTTCGCGCATAAAGAAACCGCGCCCACCGTTTCCGGGGGCGCGGTTCTTCAGGCGTTGCGCGCGGACGGGGATCAAGCCGCCTGACGCATCGCCTGTTCCTGTCCCTCGACCAATGCGCCGTGAAGGGCCTTGATGGCGGGTTTCATCACGTCGCGTTCGACGATGAACTGCACATCGACCGGGCGTGGTCCCTGGGTGGCGCCGATCGCCTCCAGCCCGTTATCGGCCAACGCGTTCAGCCCGCGGCTGAGAACGGCCAGCGTGTCCAGATCGCGGCCCACCGCGGCCACCATCGAAATCGCCCGCGAGGTGATATCGGCAGCCGGGTATTTCGCGGCCAGATCCTTTTCGACGCGGCGCAGCACCTTCATGCTGCTGTCGACATAGTGCGTGATCGTGTTCGCATTCGAGACTTTCGACACGATACGGACATTATGCCGCGTCAGGATCTCGATGATCGAGGCGTCATAGCCCTTCACGCCGACCATATCCTGTTCAAACACCTCCAGCGCGAACAGATCCAGACCAGTCACGATCTCGACCGCGGGTTCGGCAGCGGGTTGATCGTCGATCAGGGTGCCGGGGTCCTTCGGTTCGAACGCATTGGTCACGCGCAGGGGGACGCCCGACTGGCGCAGAGTCTTGGCGGCTTTCGGGTGGATCGCCTCCATGCCCAGATTCGACAGCTGATCGGCCACGTCGTAATTCGTGCGGCCCAGCTTGCGCACGGCATCCTCGCCGACAAGGTTCGGATCGGCCGACGACAGGTGAAATTCCTTGTGGATGATCGCCTCACGCGCGCCCGTCAGGGCGGCAAGACGCGAAAAGGTCACTTCGGAATAGCCACGGTCGAATTCGCGCATCAGACCTTCGGCGCATTGGGCATAGCCGGTGACGATGGGCAGTTCGCTCATCGGATCGACGGCTTCCATCGCACCTGTGATACGCTGATCCAGCGTCACATTGCCTTCGTCGCGCCAGCCCGACAGATCGACGAAACGCGCGTTGACGCCTGCACGCTGCAACATCAGGCTGGTGACGAAGGCGGAATGCGCCTCGCCCAGACCCGACAGCAATTCGCGGATCTGCAACAGGTGTTCCGACAGCCGGAAATGGCCGTAAGAGCACAGACGTTGCAGGTCGATCAGGCAGTTGCGGGCACCGATCAGGCGGTCGCGCACGAATTCGGTCGCACGCTCGATATCGCCGGGATGGTCCAGAACCGCCTCGTGCGCCGCGATCATCTCGTGTTGAACGCGGTCCAGGGCGGCGTGCCATTCGTGGTCGCCGTCACCGCCGGCAAAGGCGGCATAGACCCCCGCCTCGCCGGATTTCTTGTGTTCCAGCAGCAGGTTGGTGATGCCACCAAAGGCCGAAACGACAAAGATGCGACCGTAAAGATCCGCGCCCTTGCGGTCACCGATGATCAGGCTGTCGCGCAGCTCGTTCACCCGCGACATCGACGTGCCGCCAATTTTCTCGACCGTATGATGTTTGGGTGCGTCTGCCATGGTTCAGGTAAACTCCTCGACGGGGGCGTAGGACCCGTCTTCGCGATGCACTTCCTTGCCGGTCACCGGGGGGTTGAAGCAGCAGGCCATGACCAGCTCTTCTTCGGCGCGCAGGGTGTGCTTGTCGTTTTCGTTCAGCGCATACATGACGCCGGGCTTGATTTCGTGCGTCTGGCCGGTCGCCAGATCGGTGATCGAACCACGGCCGGACATGCAATAGACGCTTTCGAAATGGTGCTTGTAGTGGAACGTGTGTTCCGAACCCGCCTGCAGCGTGGTGATGTGGAATGAAAACCCCATCCCGTCATCGGCCAGCAGCATCCGGACCGAGGTCCACTTGGCATCCGAAACGGCGCGGTCGGTGTCTTTGAGCTTGTTGAAATCACGAACGATCATAACGGTTACTCCGCTGCGATTTTAGTTGTTTCCAGAACTTCACGGGCAGCTTCGATCACGATGTCGAAGCCCTTGTTGAAGGTGTCGACCGGGGTGGTCAGCGGTGCCAGAACCTTCACGACCTGGTCCTCGCTGCCCGAGGTTTCGATCACCAGACCCTTGTCATAGGCGCGCCCGCAGATCTTCTCGGCCAGCTCGCCGGATCCGACATCGACGCCGCGCATCAGGCCGCGCCCCTTCAGGAACGCGCCGGGGACCATATCGGCCAGCTCGGTCAGGCGACGTTCGATCAGTGCGGCCTTCTGGGCCAGCTCATTTTCGAACGCGTCATCGGCCCAGAACTTTTCAATGGCCACGCGGGCGGTCACGAAGGCATGGGTGTTGCCGCGGAAGGTGCCGTTATGCTCGGCGGGGCCGAACACGTCATGCTCCGGGCGCACCAGAACCATCGCCAGTGGCAGGCCAAAGCCAGAGATCGACTTGGCCATCGGCACCAGATCGGGCACCACGCCCATGTCCTCGAACGAGAAGAACTTGCCGGTGCGACCGCAACCAGCCTGAATGTCGTCGAGGATCAGCAGGGCACCGTGCTTCTTGGCGACCTTGGCGACCTTCTGCACGAATTCCGGCGATGCGGCGTTCAGACCGCCTTCGCCCTGAACGGTTTCCAGCATGATCGCGGCCGGTGCATCGATCCCGCCCGAGGCGTCGGACAGCATCTGGTCCAGCAGCGCGGCACCATCGACGCCCTTGGCAAATCCGTCATAGGGCATGCGGGTCACGCCTTGCGTATCCATACCCGCGCCGCCACGGTGATAGCCGTTGCCGGTCGCCGCCAATGCACCCATGGTCACGCCATGAAAGCCATTGGTGAAGGCGATGATGTTCGTACGACCCGTCGATTTGCGGGCGATCTTCATCGCGGCCTCGACGGCATTGGCGCCGGTCGGACCCATGAACATCACGCGGTGGTCCATTCCGCGCGGTTGCAGGATGTGACGTTCGAACGCGTCAAGAAAACCCGCCTTGGTATCGGTATGAAGGTCAAGACCATGCGCCAGACCGTCAGCGGTGATATGGTCAATCAGCGCCGCCTTCATGTCGGCGTCGTTATGGCCATAGTTCAGCGACGAACAGCCGGCCAGGAAGTCGATGAATTCACGGCCGCTTTCATCCTTCAGGATCGATCCGCTGGCCGATGCGAAAACGGCCGGGATCCCGCGGCAATACGAACGGGCCGCGCTTTCGCGGCGTTCAAAGATATCGGTGGCGGTATGTGTCATGTCTTTGGGCATAGGAAGTCCTTTCGCACAAAGGGGTGCGCTGAATTCTGATGTCAGGAAGCGGATCTCAGGCGGCGCTTTTGGCGTCGGCCTCGACCTCTTCGGGCAGGGTGATCGTCACCATATGCTCGGTGGCGTGGTGCCCGTCGAAATGAAGCTCTTTCTTGTAATGCGCCTTGTCCGACAGTTCGCCGCCAAGGTCGCGGGCAAAACTACGGAACAGCGCCCAGGACGCTTCGTTATCCTTGGTGATGGTCGTGTTCAGTTGCGTCGCCTCGGCGCAGGCATCGCGCCCGATCAGATGTTCAAGCATCTTCTTGCCAAGACCCAGACCGCGGGCCTTGGGGCTGACGGCAACCTGCCACACGAACAGGGCATCTTCGTTCGGGATCATGTGGCCCGAAATCCAGCCGACGATCTGGCCGTTCAGCTCTGCGACGACGCAGGTGTCGCTGAAATGTTCGGCCTGAACCAGATTGCAGTACATCGAGTTCTCATCCAGCGGCTTGCAGGCGCGCACCAGTTCCCAGATCTCGGATCCGTCGGTGCTGCGCGGCTTGCGCAGGATGAGGGTCTTACTTCGACGTTCTTCGATATCGTTCATATCTTTCGGCATGGTTGATCCCCGTTTCATTCGGCAATCAAACTAGTAAAGCCGCCCTAAGGTTGCAACCTTTCTGGCAAAATTTGTGCAAAATCAGCTAAATAGATGAAAATATAGGGGAATATACCCATGCCAAGGGTGCGCCTTGGCTGTATATGCTTAGTCAAGCAAAATATTTAAGTGCCGATGCTTAGCCAATTGAAGTATTCGCCCGATCTGTGGCATGGTGAGATCCATGAGTGACACGCCCGACGAACGCATCGACAACGCCTTGATCGCATTGCGCAGGATTCTGCGGGCGACCGAATTATACGAACGGGAACTGGCGCAGGCCGCCAAGCTGACCCCGGCCAAGCTGCGGGTCCTGCAGATCCTTGCCAGTCGCGATGGGCGCAGTGCCACGCCGACCGCGCTTGCGCAGCAGATGGGGGTCAGCCAGGCCACGGTGACGGCACTGGTCGATCAGTTGGAAAAACGAGGATTCGCGCGTCGCGAACGGTCCAGCACCGACCGGCGGCAGAATTTCGTGACCCTGACCGATGATGGCGGCGCGGCGCTGAAATCGGCGCCCAGTGCCTTGCAGCAGAATTTCGTCGGCAGCTTTCAGAAGCTGGAAAACTGGGAACAGCTGATGACCATCGCGGTTCTGGACCGCGTGGCCGGGATGTTGAACGCCGGCGAGATCGACGCCTCGCCGGTTCTGACCATCGGCGATATCCGCAAGCCGCGGCCCCCCGCCTAGATCAGGTCAGGGGGCGGCGCGGGATATCACGCGCCCCAGGGGCCGTGCGCGTCCGCGATGCCGTCCAGCCGTTCAAAGCCGTGCATCCCGAAAAAGTCGCGCTGGCCCTGGATCATGTTTGCCGTACCGCGCGCGGTGCGCATCATGTCGAACCAGTTCAGGCCCGACGCCAATGCGGGCATGGGATGGCCCTTGGCGATCCCTTCGGCCACGGCCTGACGCAGGGCGGGGATGTTTTCCTCGATCAGATTTGCGAAGAAGGGGGCCAGGATCAGGTTGCGTTCGGCGTCCTCGGTCAGGGCCTCTGCCATGTCGTTCAGCATGGAGGACCGGATGATGCAGCCCGCACGCCAGACGCGCGCGATCTCGGGCAGGGGAAGCGACCAGCCGAATTTCTCGGATGCGGCCGAGATCATCGTGAAACCCTGCGCGTAGCACAGGATCTTGCCCGCGATCATCGCCTTTTCCAGAACCGTGCTGTCGATGTCAAAGCCCTGCGGCGCGGCGCCGAAACGATCCTGCATCACGCGCCGTTCTTCCAACCGGGCCGAGACGTTGCGCGCCATGACCGCGGCCTCGATCACCGGGATCGGCGCGGCCAGATGCTGTGCCTCGATCGCGGTCCAGCGCCCGGTGCCTTTCTGTCCTGCCTTGTCCAGAATGACGTCCAGCATCGGCTTGCCGCCATGCGGATCGGTGGCCTTGGCGACCTTGCCCGAAATTTCGACCAGATAGGATTGCAGAGGCCCTTCGTTCCAGGTCGCGAAGGTGTCACCGATCTGCGCGGCGCTCAGGCCCATGCCGTCGCGCATCACGCCATAGATTTCGGCGATCATCTGCATGTCTGCATATTCGATGCCGTTATGCACGGCCTTCACGAAATGCCCCGCGCCTTCTTCGCCCATGCGGGTCGCGCAGGGGGTGCCGTCTTCGGCCTTGGCGGCGATGGCGTTCAGCACATCCGACACGCGGTCCCAATCGGCCTGCCGACCGCCCCCCATGATCGAGGGACCGTGCCGCGCGCCTTCTTCACCGCCCGAAACGCCCATCCCAAGGAACTGCATCTTGTAGCCGGTATTCGCGCGGCGGTTGGTGTCGTGGAAATCGGCATTGCCGGCATCGATCACCAGATCTTCGGGTGACAAAAGCGGCTCCAAGGCCTCGATCTGCTGATCGACAGGCGTGCCCGCCGGAACCATCAGGATGATCGCGCGCGGCGTGGCGATGGCGTTGACGAACTCTTCCAGGCTTTCGGTCGGAACCACATTGCCCGCCAGATCGCCGGCTTCCTGATGAAAGTCGCGCGTCACCTGCGTGGTGCGGTTGTAGACGGCAATGGGAAAGCCCTTCTCGGCGATGTTCAGGGCCAGCGCCGACCCCATTGTTCCCAGCCCGATCAACCCGATTTGTGCTTGCTGCATGTCCATGCGCCCTTCTGAAAGACAAGTTGCGCACTGACTATGCCGACAGGGCGCGACTGTCACGCGCTAACACGATCACGTTTCACCCGCGACCCGGATCAGCGTTTGCAGCCCCGTAGCGCAATGGGTGCGGCCGTCATCGGTCACGCCCCAGACATCCAGCTGGCAGATTGTCAGGGTGCGGCCCGGTTTGATGACGCGGCCTGTCGCCTCCAGCCGCTGGCCCTGGGCAGGGCGGATCAGGTTCAGTTTGAACTCGACAGTCAGGACGGAACTGTCCGGCGGAAACAGCGTCATCGCGGCATAGCCGCCCGCCGTATCCGCGATTGTCGAACTGCCGCCCGCGTGAAAATAGCCATGCTGCTGCGTCACCTCGGGCCGAAAGGGCAGGGCGATCGTGACCAGCCCGGTTTCGACCCGAAGCAGCCTGGCCCCCAGAAGCCCCATCAAGCCCTGTCTGGCAAAGCTGGCCTCGATCCGTTGGCGGCTTGCCGCATTCAGTTCACGACCGATCTCCATGTCCGTCCCCCTTGGTTTCCCAGGGACAGTCTGCGGTCGATCGGTCCTGGCCCCAAGCGTGACGCCGGGTCATTTGGGCGATCCTGTGGTCGCAGGCGGCGCAGGACAAACAGAAAGGCGCGGACCGGATGGCCCGCGCCTTGCGTTTCGGTCGGTAGTCCGGGTTCAGCCCTTGGTCTTGCGCAGGCGACCCGCAGCCTCGATCAGCAGGGTGGCGGCGGCGGCCTTGACCAGATCGCCCAGAATGAAGGGCGCAAAGCCAACCGCGATCAGCTTGTCGGCGGGCACGAAAGCCGACAGCCAGGCCAGACCGGCGGCATAGACCACGGCGATACCGACCAGCATCCCACCGGCGCGGCCCAGCAGGCCACGACCATGTGCAAGCACCCCGGTCACGGCCGACATCAGCAACATGCCGATCAGAAAGCCGCCCGTCGGACCCATCGCATAGGCCAGACCGATCCCCCGCTCGGGCGAGCCTGCAAAGACCGGCAGCCCGGTCATGCCCGCACCCAGATAGGCCAGAAAGGATGCAACCGCCACACGCGGTCCCATCACCGTCGCGATCAGCATGACCGCCATGGTTTGCAGCGTCATCGGCACGGGCCAGAACGGCACCTGCACCTTGGCCGACAGCGTCAGCAGGGCAACCCCCGCCAGAACCAGCCCAGCATTGCGGGTCATTGCGCGATTGTCGAAAGTGGTAAGCTGCTGCATGAATATGCCCTCTTGTTCCTGGGGCCGGGTCGGGCGATCCCCGAACCGGCGCATCTGCGCGAATTGATCGCAATTCCCGCCACAGTGCAAGTGCAGCATCGCCCTAGAACGGCACCCCCGCCCATAGCGCGATATTGGCATAGGGCGTGAATTCGCCGCTGCGCACCACCGCGCGGGCGTCGCGGCTGAGACGTTTGAATTCCTCGTGTGGGACCGCCTCGGCCTTGGGCAGGCGGGTCAGGAAAGCCGCGCCAAGATCGGCGCCGACCTCGGTGGCAATGGTGGCGCGTTCGACGACCAGGTCCTGAAGGACCGCATCCAGCACCTGAAACATCTGCGGCACGCCCGGACTGACCGCCAGATCGATGCAGGGCACACCGGGCGGAACAGGCAACCCGGCATCCCCGATCACGATCAGATCGCCATGGCCCATCGCCGCGATCAGCGCCGACAATTCGGCATGCAACACACCCTTGGCCTTCATGTGTCCCCCGTCGCAGGCAGCGTCTCTGCCAGATACCGCATCATGTTGCCGCCCATGACCTTGGCGATGCGGCGCTGATCCAGACCCGCATCGATCAAGGCCTGGGTCAGGGCCGACAAATGCGCGGCGTCGAAGGGCGCGTCAACCGATCCGTCGTAATCCGATCCCAGCGCGACGTGATCCTCGCCCAGCAGATCGATCGCGGCGATGATGGCGCCCGCGATATCCGCAGGTGTGCCGCCGCAGACAACATCCGACCAATAGCCGATCCCGATCACCCCGCCCTTGTCGGCGATCTGGCGCATCAGATCATCTTCCAGATTGCGGTGGCTGGCGCAGTGGCCGTGAATACCGGTATGGGACAGGATCGGACGGGTATCGGGCATCGCCAGCACATCTTGAACCATCTGCGGGCTGGCATGGGCCAGATCGATGACCATTCCCTTCTCGACCATCCGCGCGACCACCTGCCGCCCGAATTCGGACAGCCCGGCTCCGCTGCCGCCTTCGCCATGCAGGCTGCCGCCCAGTTCATTGTCGAAGAAATGCGTCAGCCCCATCAACCTGAAGCCTGCGTCGTACAGCACATCCAGATTGGCCAGATCACCTTCCAGCGGATGCCCGCCTTCCGACCCAAGCACGGCCCCCAGAACCCGCTGTCCCGATGCGCGATCGGCCAGCAGGTCCGCCAGATCGCCCCGCGTGCGCAGAATGCGCAATTGCTCGGGCGCGCGTCTGGCCATGTCCTGCAACGCCTCGGCCTGAACCAGCGCCCGCTCGCGCAGCGATGTCCATGACCTGATCGGGCGCAGCTGGCCCATGAACAGCGGGGTGATGTTGTCGGGCGCTTCGGCACTGTTGGCGCTGTAATTCTGTCCGCGCGGGCTTTTGGTCACGGTGGTAAAGACCTGTACCGCGACATTGCCCTCCAGCAGCCGCGGAATGTCGGTATGCCCGCGGTCGGCACGTCGCAGCAGATCGCGATCCCACAGCAACGGGTCCGCGTGCAGATCGCCGATCACCAACCCGTCATGCAGGACCTGCGCCTCGGCACTTACCGGCCAACCGTCCTCGGGCATGCGAAGGGGGTTCAGGCTGCGCTCGACATAAGCCGGCGCAAGACTGAAAAACGCGACCGCCCCCGCGATCAGCAACACGAGCGCCACCAGCAAGATCCGTTTCAGCATCGCAGCCCCCTATTCCGCCCGGCTCAGGATTGACCGCATGCGCGCCGGGCACAAGCCCCGCATCTTCTGTGCTCAAATATCCGCGGGGGAAGGACGCGACGTCAGGCGCGGCCGGGGGCGGCAGCCCCCAGCCACCTTCGCAAGCCGTGCTACGCCTCCAGCTTTTCCAACTCGTCGATGAAGCCTTCGATCATCGACAGTCCCTTGTCCCAGAAGGCGGGGTCGGATGCATCCAGCCCGAAGGGGGCCAGCAGCTCCTTGTGGTGCTTGGACCCGCCCGCAGCCAGCAGGTCGAAATACTTCTGCTGGAAGTCCGGCAGCCCGTCCTCGTAGGCCGCATAAAGCGCGTTCACCAACCCGTCGCCGAAGGCATAGGCATAGACGTAAAAGGGCGAGTGCACGAAATGCGGCACATAGGTCCAGAAGGTCTCATATCCGGGCATGAACTCGAAGACCGGGCCAAGGCTTTCGTGCTGCACCTCCATCCAGATGGCGTTGATGTCGTCGGGGGTCAGTTCACCTTCGGCACGCGCGGCATGCAGGCGGCATTCGAAATCGTAGAAGGCGATCTGGCGGACCACCGTGTTGATCATGTCCTCGACCTTGCCGGCCAGCAGCGCCTTGCGCTGCGCGGGGTCGGTCGTCTTGGCCAGCAGCGCGCGGAAGGTCAGCATCTCGCCAAAGACCGAGGCCGTTTCCGCCAGCGTCAGCGGGGTCGAGGACAGCAGCTCGCCCTGATCTGCCGCAAGGCGCTGATGCACGCCGTGACCCAGTTCATGGGCCAGCGTCATCACGTCGCGCGGCTTGCCCAGATAGTTCAGCATGACATAGGGGTGCACCGTCGTGACCGTCGGATGCGCGAAGGCGCCGGGCGCCTTGCCGGGCTTCACGGCAGCATCGATCCAGCCCTTGTCGAAGAACGGCTCGGCCAGTTCCGCCAGCCTGGGCGAGAAACCCGCATAGGCGTCCATCACGGTCGCGCGCGCCTCGGTCCAGTCGATGGTCTTGGGCGCGTCGGTCGGCAGGGGCGCGTTGCGGTCCCAGACCTGCAGCTTGTCCAGACCCAGCCATTTCGCCTTCAGCGCATAGTAGCGGTGCGACAGGCGCGGATAGGCCTTGGTGACGGCATTGCGCAGCGCCTCGACCACCTCGGGTTCGACATGGTTCGACAGGTGGCGGCCATGCTGGGGCGTGGGCATCTTGCGCCACTTGTCCTCGATGGCCTTTTCCTTGGCCAGCGTGTTGTGGACGCGGGCGAACAGGCCGACATTCTTCTGGAACACCTGCGCCAAGGCGCGGGCGCCGGCCTCGCGCCGCGTGCGGTCGTGATCGGTCAGCAGGTTCAGCGTGGCTTCAAGACCCAGTTCCTCGCCATCGACATCGAAGGTCAGCGCGGCGGTGGTTTCGTCGAACAGGCGGTTCCACGCGGCGGCGCCCACGACCGAATTGTCGTGCAGGAACTGCTCCAGCTCGTCCGACAGCTGGTGGGGGCGCATGGCGCGCATCCGGTCGAAAACGGGCTTGTAGCGCGCGGGACCGTTCGGGGCGGTGAACACGGCCTCATAGGTTTCATCCGGGATGCGGTTGAATTCCAGGCTGAAGAAGACCAGCGGCGTGGTCATGTCGGTGATGCGGGCCTGAAGGTCGCCCATCATCTTGGCCCGTGCCGGGTCCGTCGTGTTCTGGTAGTACCGCAGCCCCGCATAGGACATGATGCGACCGGCGATGATGTCGATCTGTTCATAAGCCTCGATGCAGGCCAGCATCGCCGCGGCATCCAGACCGGCCAGCTTGCCCTGATAGGTCTGGGCAAAGTCGCGGACCAGACCTTCCAGACGCTCGATATCGGATTTCAGTTCCGGGCTGTCGGGGCCGGGATAAAGATCGCTGAGGTCCCATTCCGGCAGATCCCCGAAGGGCGTGCCCTTGACCTGTTCTGCGGCATCGTAAAGCGGTGTGGCGGCCATGCGTCGGTCCTTTCTTCTGTCGCAACAGATGTGGACCCTGAGACGGGGAACCGCAAGCCTTGGTCACAGCGCCGCGAAGGCCGGGGCATGGGCAATGGCGGCGCCTTTCGGCAGATCGCCCCGCATCTGCAGATAGGGCCCCGCATAGGGCGAGGTCAGATCGGCTGGCCGGAACCCGAAGCGCGAATAATAGGCCGGATCGCCCAGCACCACGACGGGCGCCGCACCCGCATGATCCAGCGCGGCGCGGATCAGCGCCGACCCGATCCCAAGCCCCTGCGCGGCGGGATGCACCGCGACCGGCGCAAGCGCCAGCGCGGGGCGATCGCCGCCCAATGGCGACAGCGCCAGATGCCCGACGATGGTTCCGGCGGCCACTGCGACCAGCGACAGCGACAGATCGTCATCGGCGCGCAACCGGCGCACCAGACCGGCCTCGGCGCCGCCATCGAAGGCGATATGCAGCAGATGGTCGATGGGATCGTGATCGCCGCGTTGTTCGGGACGCAGGGCGGGGGTGACCTTTGCCCGGCTGACATCGCGGGTAATGGCGGCGCTGTCGCGGCCCCAGGGACTGTCGGCGGTGCGTGCCTGATGCGCGGCGACGGCGGCGTCGTCGCGGAACAGTTCGGACAGATGCCAGATCATCGGATCTTCGTCCTGCCACAGATCGAACCGCAGGTTTCCGGGCTCGGCGCGGCTAAGATCGCGGTGGTCGGGCAGCAGGCCAAGCGCCGTCATCATCTGTGCCGTGTCATTGCAGATCAGCCGCCCGGTCAGCGCAATCATCGGCGTGGGCAGGGCGATGGGGGTGCCGCTGCTGTCGCATTCATGCGGTTCGGCATTGTGATTATGTCCGCAGGCACAGGTCATGGTCGGATCCCTTCAAGGCTGTGGCGTCAACCTGACCAAAAAGCGCGGCGATGAAAACCCGTGTCAGACGGTTTCGCCCGCATCCATGCGCGTCAGGAAATCGGCAGCCTCGGACCGGATCGTCTTGCGCTTGTCGGCATCCATCCGGTCCCATGTGCCATAGATGCGGCTGATGCGCGGGTTCTTTTGGAACCGTTCACGGTGACGGACAAGGAAATCCCAGTACAGCAGGTTGAACGGGCAGGCGTCCTTGCCGGTCTTGGCCGTCACCTTGTAGGCGCAATGTTTGCAGTAATCCGACATCTTGCTGATATAGTTGCCGGAACTGACATAGGGCTTCGACCCGACGATGCCGCCATCGGCGAACTGGCTCATCCCGATGACATTCGGGGCCTCGACCCATTCATAGGCATCCAGATAGACCTCAAGGTACCATTCATGGACCTGGTGCGGGTCGATCCCGGCCAGCAGGGCAAAGTTTCCGGTGACCATCAGGCGCTGGATGTGATGGGCATAGGCAAGGCGCTGCGTCTGGCCGACCGCCTGCGACAGGCAGTTCATCCGCGTTTCCGCACCCCAGTACAGCGGCGGCAGATCGCAATCGTGGCCCAGCTCGTTCCGGTCGGTGTAATCCGGCCCCTGCATGAAATAGATGCCGCGCATGTATTCGCGCCAGCCAAGGATCTGGCGGATGAAGCCCTCGGCGGAATTCAGGCGCACCTTGCCCTCGGCATAGGCCTTGGCGACGCGGTCGCAGACCTCGCGCGGGGACAGAAGGCCCGCATTGATATAGGGCGACAGGATCGAGTGATGCAGGTGCGGATCGTCCTGCAGCATCGCGTCCTGATAGGGGCCGAATTCGTCCAGCGAATTGTCGATGAAATGCCGCAGCACCTTCAGCGCGCCCTGGCGGTCGGTGGCATAGTCGAAGGGGCGCAGATCGCCGAAATTGTCGGGGAAACGCTGCTCGACCAGATCCAGCACATCACGGGTGATCCGGTCGGGTTCGAAGCGCGGGGGGCCTTCGCGGAACAGGTCGGCCTCGGCGGGCTTGCGGTTGTCGTGGTCATAGTTCCACTGACCGCCCGCAGGCTCGTCGCCCTCCATCAGCAGGCCGGTGCGGCGGCGCATCTCGCGATAGAACCACTCCATCCGCAATTCCTTGCGCCCCTCGGCCCAGTCCTGGAAATCCTTGTGGCTGGCATAGAAGCGGTCGTCGGGCAGCTGGCGCACCGTGATCGGCAGATAGGTCAGGATGTCGATCAGGCGCCATTCGCCGGGTTCCGTCGCGATCACCTCGGACGCGTCGTGTTCCGATGCGCGGCGCAGCAATTCACCGCCGATCTTCTGGCTGTTCTCGGGGTCGTCCAGCCGCGTATAGGCGACGGTGAAGCCCTTGTCGCGCAGGTGATCGGCAAACTTGCGCATGGCCGCGAACAGGAACGCGATCTTCTTGGGGTGGTGGCGGACATAGGACGCCTCGTCCATCACCTCGGCCATGACGACGACATCGCCGTCCTTCGCCTCGCGCAGCGCGGACAGATCGTCGGACAGCTGATCGCCCAGAACCAGTATCAATCGCGTCATGGCACCCCCTTGAACGAAAGGGACGCGCAAGTTGCCCTGCGCGTTCCCCAACTTCTCAAGTCATTCCCACTCGATCGTGCCCGGCGGCTTCGAGGTGATGTCATAGGTGCAGCGGTTGATGCCCTTGACCTCGTTGATGATCCGCGTTGCGGTCTCGCCCAGGAATTCGTGGGTGAAGGGATAGTAATCCGCCGTCATCCCGTCGACCGAGGTCACCGCACGCAGCGCGCAGGCATAGTCGTAGGTCCGACCGTCGCCCATCACGCCCACGGTGCGGACCGGAAGGATCGCGACGAAGGCCTGCCAGATCTCGTCATACAGGTTGTGCTTGCGGATCTGGTCGATGAAGACCGCATCTGCCTTGCGCAGGATCTCCAGCTTGTCGCGGGTGATCTCGCCGGGGCAGCGGATGGCAAGGCCGGGGCCGGGGAAGGGGTGACGCCCGATGAACTTGTCGGGCAGGCCCAGTTCGCGGCCAAGGGCGCGGACCTCGTCCTTGAACAGCTCGCGCAGCGGCTCGACCAGCTTCAGGCCCATCTTCTCGGGCAGGCCGCCGACATTGTGGTGCGACTTGATCGTGACCGACGGCCCGCCCGAGAAGCTGACGCTTTCGATGACATCGGGATAGAGCGTGCCCTGGGCCAGGAACTCGGCGCCGTCGATCTCGCCCGCGTATTTCTGGAACACGTCGATGAACAGGCGACCGATGGTCTTGCGCTTGACCTCGGGGTCGGAAACGCCTTCCAGCGCGCCAAGGAACAGATCGGCCTCGTCCGCGTGGATCAGCGGGATGTTGTAGTTGTCGCGGAACATGGCGACGACCTCGTCAGCCTCGTTCAGGCGCAGCAGGCCGTGATCGACAAAGACGCAGGTCAGCTGGTCGCCGATCGCCTCGTGGATCAGGACGGCGGCAACGCTGCTGTCCACGCCGCCCGACAGGCCGCAGATGACCTTGCGGTCGCCCACCTGCTCGCGGATCTTGCGGATCGCCTCGTCCTTGTAGGAGGCCATCGTCCAGTCGCCGGTGAAGCCCGCCATCCTGACGAAGTTTTCCAGCATCTTGCGGCCGTTCGGGGTGTGGTGCACCTCGGGGTGGAACTGCACGGCATAGAAGCGACGCGCCTCGTCCGCGATCATCGCCAGGGGCGCGTTGGGCGAGGTGCCGATCACCTCGAAGCCCGGCGCGATCTCGGTCACGCGGTCGCCATGGCTCATCCAGACTTCCTCGCGGCCCGCGTCGAAGAGGCCGGCGAAGATGCCGTCGCCCTTGTGGCCCGGCGCGGGGGCGATGAAGGCGCGGCCGTATTCGGCGTGGTGGCCCGCCTCGACGCGGCCGCCCAGCTGTTCCATCATGACCTGCTGGCCATAACAGATGCCGAAGACCGGAACGCCCAGATCGAACACCGCTTGCGGGGCGCGGGGGCTGCCCTCTTCGGTGACGCTGGCCGGACCGCCGGACAGGATCACCGCCTGAGGTGCCATCTGGCGCAGGCTGTCATCGCTGACGGCGTTGAACGGGTGGATTTCGCAGTAAACATTCAGCTCGCGCAGGCGGCGCGCAATCAGCTGCGTCACCTGAGAGCCGAAATCGATGATGAGAAGGCGCTGATGCTGGGTCATGGGTGCGCTTTAAGACCGGTTCCCGGTTGGCGCAAGAGGCCAAACCGGGCAGTGTCGGTCATGGAACCGGGGAAAGGCGCGTGCCGTTGCCCCGATGACCGCCACAGACACGACATGCCAGCAGGAATTTTCCATGTCCCATCGCAAGCTTACGCCCGCCCTGTTTGCCCTGACCGCGCTTGCCGCATGTCAGGCACCGATCACCTTTCCGGGGCAGGCAGATCAGATCGGCGCGGCGCGGGACACGGTGCTGGCCGCCTGCACCGCCGACGCCCCCGCGGCCGAGCGTATGGCCTTTGCCGTCAACGAGGCGCGCCAACAGCGGGGAAAAACGCTGTTGCAGGGGGATGAAACGCTGGCTTTGATCGCGCAAAGCCATGCCTGCGACATGCTGGCGACGGGACGCGCGACGGTGGCCGGGTCGGACGGATCGAACGTGGTCGATCGGGCGCGGCGGGCCGAGTATGACAGATGCGGCGTGGCGCAGCTTGTCGCCGTCGGCGGCACGCCCGAAGGGACGGTGGCGGGCTGGCTGGCCTCGGATCAGCATCGGGTCGAATTGCTGGAACAGGGCGCACGCGATTTCGGCGTCGGCGTGACCCGCGATGCCAACGGTCGCGCATGGTTCAGCCTTGTGATCGGCGATACCTGCCGCTGACATGAAAAACGGCGCGGGATGACCGCGCCGTTTCAGTCTTGCGGGGGATGGCCCCTATTTCTCGGGCACCAGCCCGCGGGGGGCAAATCGCAGCACCAGCAGCAGCACCAGCCCCATCGCGATGAACCGCATATGTGCGGAACTGTCCAACAGATGCTCTTTCAGGCCACCATCGGGCAGCGGCGCGGTCAGCACGCCGATCAGGGCAGGGCCCCAGACCTCGGCCTTGATCCACAGGAACCAGATCAGCACCGCCCCCAGAACCGAGCCCCAGTTGTTGCCGGACCCGCCCACGATCACCATCACCCAGATCAGGAATGTATAGCGCAGCGGGTTATAGCCCACCGGGGCCATCAGGCCGTCCTGAGTGATCATCATCGCCCCCGCCATGCCGATCACGGCCGAGCCAAGGACAAAGACCTGCAGATGCCGGGCGGTGACGTTCTTGCCCATCGCCTCGGCCGCGGTTTCATTGTCGCGGATCGCGCGCATCATCCGGCCCCAGGGCGATTTCAGCGCCAGTTCGGCCAGCAGGATCAGCACCAGCAGCACGACAAGGAACAGCGACATGTAGCAGATCTTGACCCAGATCCCCGACGCCTCGGTCGCGGAAAAGCCCCAGCGCGTGGCAAATTCGACAAAGGCAGGGTTCTGTTGCAGGTCGATCTCGTAGGGGACGGGGCGGGGGATCGACACGACGTTCTTGACGCCGCGCGCCAGCCAGTCCTCGTTCTTCAGAACGGCAACGATGATTTCCCCGATCCCAAGCGTGGCAATGGCCAGATAATCCGACCGCAGCCCCAGCGCGACCTTGCCCACGGCCCATGCGGCGGCGGCGGCAAAGGCCCCGCCGACCACCCAGGACAGCATCACCGGCATGCCGAGGCCGCCCAGATTGCCGTGACGGGCGGGGTTGTTCGCCTCGATCGCGGTGACGGCGGGGTCGAACAATCCTCGATAGACGAAGAAGCCAAGGATCAGAACGCCCGTGACCGCCAGACCGCGCAGGCGACCCTTGCCCATGCGGCGCCACAATTGCGTGGCCAGCGCCAGCGTGCCCAGCCCCACGGCCAGCGACAGAAGAACGCGCGGGCCGCCCGCGCTCCAACCGCCTTCGACGGGGGGCATGGCGACCAATACCGGCGCAAGGCCGCCAAGGGCCAGAAAGCCCACGACGCCCACGTTGAACAGGCCCGCATAGCCCCATTGCATGTTCACGCCCAGGGCCGTGATCGCGGAAATCAGCCCCATGTTCAGAATGGCCAGCGAGGTGTTCCAGCTGCCCGAGAACATCGAGTTGCGCACCGTGCCTTCCAGCACGAACAACAGGGCCAGCGCGGCGAACAGGATCGGCGCGCGCCAAGGGCTATGGGCTGTGGCTTGACGATTGGTTGACATCGGCAAGACCTCCTTACACCGATTTGCCGCGGAACAGCCCGGTGGGCTTGAACAGCAGGACAACGATCAGAATGACGAAGCTGACGGCGAACTTGTATTCCGTGCCCAGCAATTGCAGCAGCCCGTCGGGTTGCCAGCCGGGGAACAGATAGCCCGCGATCTTCAGCCAGGGATAGGTGATCGCCACCTCGGAAAAGGCGACGACGAAACCGCCGGCGATGGCCCCCAGCGGATTGCCCAGCCCGCCGACGATGGCGGCGGCAAAGATCGGCAGCAGGATCTGGAAATAGTTGAAGGGCTTGAAGGCCTTGTCCAGTCCATACAGCACGCCCGCGATCGTCGCCAGCGCGGCCGCGATGATCCAGGTCAGGCGCACGACCTTTTCGGGGTCGATCCCCGACAGCAGGGCCAGATCCTCGTTGTCGGAATAGGCGCGCATCGCCTTGCCCGACTTGGTGCGGTTCAGGAACCAGAACAGCGCCCAGACGACAAGAATGGCGATCACCAGCGTCAGAAGCTGCGTGGTCTTCAGGGCCAGCCCCTCGGCCAGGCCGGTCATGGCCTTGAAGTCGCGGACATTGATCACGAAACGCTCGCCATCGGCAAAGCGCTGTTCGTCGACGCCGATCAGCAGGCGGGTCAGACCGTTCATCAGGAACATCACCCCGACCGATGCCATCACAAGGATGATCGGCGCGGCCTTCTGGACCCGGTAGAACCGATAGACCGCGCGATCCGTGGCCAGCACCAGCAGCGCGGTCGCGGCAATGCCCACCGGCAACGCCAGCAGCGCTGTCGGCAGCGGCCCCAGCGATATTCCCAGCGCCTGCAAGCCCCAGGTCACCAGAATGGTGATCGCGGTGCCGAAGGCCATGGTGTCGCCATGGGCGAAGTTCGAAAAACGCAGGATCCCGTAGATCAGCGTGACCCCCAGCGCTCCCAGCGCAAGCTGGGCACCATAGGCGGCGGCGGGGATGAAGACAAAATTCAGAAAGGCCACAAGGGCGTTCAGGATATCCATGGATCAGCCCCCCAGGAAGGTGCGGCGCACCTCGTCATTGGCCATCAGTTCCTTGCCGGTACCGGTATGGGCATTGGCCCCCTGAACCAGCACATAGGCCTTGTCGGCGATCATCATCGCCTGCTGGGCATTCTGTTCCACCATCAGCACGGGCAATCCGCCGCGGGCGATGGCGATGATGCGGTCGAACAGCTCGTCCATGACGATGGGGCTGACGCCCGCGGTTGGTTCGTCCAGCATCAGCACCTGTGGCCGGGTCATCAGCGCGCGGCCCACGGCCACCTGCTGACGCTGGCCGCCCGACAATTCGCCGGCCGCCTGACGGCGCTTTTCGGCGACGGCGGGGAATAGGTCATAGACCTGCTCCAGGGTCTGGCGGATATCGTCGTTGCGGATGAAGGCGCCCATTTCAAGGTTCTCTTCCACCGTCATCGACGGGAAGATGTTGTGGACCTGTGGCACGAAGCCCATGCCCGCCTTGACCCGGTCCTGCGGGTTCAGCGCGGTGATGTCGCGCCCGTTCAGGCGGACACTGCCCTGACGCAGGTTCAGCATCCCGAAGATGGCCTTCATCGCGGTCGATTTGCCGGCGCCGTTCGGCCCGACGATGACCGCGATTTGGCCCTTTTCGACGGCGATGGTGCAGTCATGCAGAATGTCGGGGCCACGGCCATAGCCGCCCGACATCGCCTCGCCGATCAGGAACGGGTCGCCCGCGCGGCCCGGACCAGTGCTGCCTGAACGCCTGGTGCCGTCGATCGTGCCCCGACCATGCGGGTTGACGACCGAGGCGTCGCGGTTGCCGCGATTGCCAAAGGCCTGATCCTGATCGCTCATGCGCCCACCATGTCCTTGTTCTTCAGACCGGTGCCCAGATAGGCCTCGATCACCTCTTCGTTCTGCATGATGTCGGCGGCGCTGCCCTTGGCCAGCACCTTGCCCTCGGCCATGACGATCACCGGGTCGCACAGCTTGCCGATGAAATCCATGTCATGTTCGATCACGCAGAAGGTATAGCCGCGTTCCCGGTTCAGGCGCAGGATGGCGTCCGCGATGGTGCCCAGCAGCGTGCGGTTCACGCCCGCGCCGACCTCGTCCAGAAAGACGATCTTGGCATCGACCATCATCGTGCGGCCCAGTTCCAGCAGCTTTTTCTGACCGCCCGAAAGATTGCCGGCCTTTTCGTGGGTCAGATGGCTGATGGTCAGAAAATCCAGAACCTCGTCGGCCTTGCGACGCAGTTCGGCCTCTTCGCGTTCGATCCGGCCGCGCTGGAACCAGGTGTTCCAGATCGTCTCGCCGGTCTGCTGGCCGGGCACCATCATCAGGTTTTCGCGAACCGTCATGCTGGCGAATTCATGGGCCAGCTGGAATGTCCGCAGCAGGCCCTTGTGGAACAGTTGATGCGGGGGCAGGCCGGTGATGTCCTGGCCGTCCATGATGACGCGCCCCGATGTGGGGGGCAGCACGCCCGCGATGACGTTGAACAGCGTGGACTTTCCGGCGCCGTTGGGGCCGATCAGCCCGGTGATCGAGCCGGTCTCGATCGTCAGGCTGGCCCCGTCAACGGCGCGGAACCCGCCGAAATGTCGGTGAAGGTCTTCGACCTTTATCATGCGTTACATCCCCGTCTTGGCCCAGTATCGGGCAAAACGTGGCCGCTGTCGCGGCTTGTTATGATTGAAAAATGGCCCGGCGCCACATCCGGGTGCCGGGCCGAGATCATGTCAGGTCAATCAACGATAACCGATGACCTTCATTTCGCCGCCCTCGAAGCTGACTTCGCGGAAGGTGCCGGCGGTTTCGCCCGGCTCGACCAGTTCGACCGCGGCTGCGCCGACATAATCGACATCGCCACCGCCATTGATGATTTCCAGCGCCTTGGCCAGCTGACCCGGCATGATCTTTTCGCCCGGCTCGTTGGCGACATCCATCACCTTGTCCTTGTAGACGGCGGGATCCGACGAATCCGCAGCCGCCATGGCCAGCAGGATCAGCGCGGCAGCGTCATAGGCTTCGGCCGAGAAGGCGCCCGAACCGTCGAATCCGGCCTCTTCGGCCATCTTCAGATAGGTTTCGCGGCCTTCGCCTTCGGCGGCGGGGTTCTGACCGAAGCTGCCTTCGATTTCGTCGCCAAAGTTTTCGACCACGGCATTGCCGACCATGCCGTCGGGGAACACGAAGGTTTCGAAGGCGCCGGTATCAAGTGCGGCGCGCACGACGCCGGAACCGCCCTGATCGACATATCCGGCCACGACCAGCGCGTCGCCCCCGGCGGCGGCCAGTGCCGCGACCTCGGCCGAATAGTCGGCCTTGCCGTCGTCATGGGCGCTGTTGACGGTGACGTTGCCGCCCTTTTCCTCGAACGCGGCCTGGAAGCTGTCGGCCAGACCCTTGCCGTAATCGTTGTTGGTATAGGTCACGGCGACCGAGTTGATGCCTTTTTCCAGCACGATATCGGCCATGACTTCGCCCTGACGCGCATCCGAAGGCGAGGTGCGGAAGAACAGGCCGTTATCCTCGATCGTGGTCAGCGCGGGCGACGTCGCCGAGGGCGAGATCATCACGATGCCATTGGCCTTCGCCACGTTTTCCAGCGAGGCGATCGTCTCGCCCGAGCACATGCCCCCGACGATGCCCTTCACGCCCTCGGCGGTAATCAGGCGTTCCACCGTGGCGGTGGCGGCGGCGGCGTCGGCGCAGGTCGAATCGCCCTGCACGGCAACGACGGTCGTGCCGTCCATCAGCAGGCCCGAGTCGTTGACTTCTTGCATCGCCATCTCGGCGCCCTTCGCCATGGCCGGTGCCATGGATTCCAGCGGACCGGTAAAGCCAAGCGAGATGCCCAGCTTGATGTCTTCGGCGCTGGCGGCGCCCGCCAGCAGGGCACCGGCGGCGGTAGCGAGAAGGAATTTTTTCATGATCTTGTCTCCCAGTTGGAACAATGTCCTGCGCGCACGTTAGAAGCGGTCTGCTCAAAAGAAAAGCAGCTTATCGTTACGTCTTTATGGCTTTCTGGACAGGTTTTGGCTGCACATGCGGCGTTTCAGGCATGCGCCTAACGCCAACCCAGCCGTTCCTGCGGGCGCCGAAAGGGCAGGCCGGCCAATCCGGTCAGCACCCAGCCAAGCGCCAGGCCGATCAGCGCCGCGATCAGGCCGGATGCGGTCAGCGGCAGCGCGGGGCTGAAATCGCCCCATGTGGCCGCAAGCGTGGGCAGGTCGCGCATCCTGTGAGGCAGCAAAAGCCGTTCCAGCGGCCCGGCGATGCGCAGCATCTGAAGATCGGCGCGGGCATGGTCCAGACGCTGGAACGCGCGGATCAGATCGGCGCGATGGGCCTGTTGAAAGCGGCTGGCCGACAGATCGGCCAGCGCCTGATCCCGGTCCAGTCCCGCGGCGCGCGCGCTGGCGTCGAATTCCGTGGCGACCAGGGTCAACGCATCGACCTGCCCGCCCAGCCGCTGGACATATTGATCGGTAAAGGCGGGGAACTGCGACAGGGCGGCGGCGCAGGCCACCGCCGCGATCAGTCGCAGCACCCGTATCATACGGTCGGCAGGGCCGCGGCAAGAACCGGGGCATAGATGTCGGCCAGACGGACAACGGCCTCGGCGGGCGACATCTCGACGGTTTCGCCGCTGCGGCGGTTCGTCAGTTCGACCTTGTTGCTGGCCAGGCCGCGCGGCCCGACGGTGATGCGCCAGGGCAGGCCGATCAGATCCATCGTGGCGAATTTCGCCCCCGCGCGTTCGTCGCGATCGTCATACAGCGGCTGCAACCCGTTCTTGACCATCTCGTCATAAAGCGCGGTGCAGGCGCTGTCGGTCGAGGCGTCGCCCTGCTTGAGATTGACGATCCCGACATGGAACGGGGTCACGCCTTCGGGCCAGATGATGCCCTTGTCGTCGTGGTTCGCCTCGATGATCGCGCCCAGAAGGCGGCTGACACCGATGCCGTGGCTGCCCATGTGGACGGGCACGCGCGCCCCGTCGGGACCGACGACCGTCGCGCCAAGCGGTTCCGAATACTTGGTGCCGAAATAGAAGATCTGGCCGACCTCGATGCCGCGTGCCGTGCGGCGGCGATCCTCGGGGACGTCAGCGAAGATCGCCTCGTCATGGGTTTCGTCGGTGCGGGCATAGCGGCTGGTGAATTCTTCCAGCACGGCCTGACATTCGGCGTGATCGTCATAGTCGATCTGCCGGTCGCCGAAGGTCAGATCGGTGATCTGGCTGTCATAGAACACCTCGGATTCGCCGGTTTCGGCCAGCACAAGGAATTCATGCGTGTAATCGCCGCCGATCGGGCCGCCATCGGCGCGCATCGGGATCGCCTGCAGGCCCATGCGTTCGTAGCTGCGCAGATAGCTGACAAGATGCCGGTTATAGGCGTGCAGCGCGTCCTCCTTGGTCAGGTCGAAATTGTACCCGTCCTTCATCAGGAATTCGCGGCCACGCATCACGCCGAAACGGGGGCGGATCTCGTCGCGGAATTTCCACTGGATGTGGTACAGCGTCAGGGGCAGATCCTTGTAGCTGTTCACATGGCTGCGGAAGATGTCGGTGATCATCTCTTCATTGGTGGGGCCGTAAAGCAGGTCGCGCTTGTGGCGGTCCTTGATGCGCAGCATCTCTTCGCCGTAATCGTCATAGCGACCGCTTTCGCGCCACAGGTCGGCCGATTGCAGCGTCGGCATCAGCAACGGGATGTGCCCGGCGCGGATCTGTTCCTCGTGGACGATCTGCTCGATGCGGCGCAGCACCTTGAAGCCTAGCGGAAGCCAGGAATAGATGCCTGCGGACTGTTGCTTGATCATCCCCGCGCGCAGCATCAGCCGGTGGCTGACGATCTGCGCCTCTTTGGGGTCTTCTTTCAGGACGGGAAGGAAATAGCGCGACAGACGCATGGGGGCCTCATCAAAGCGTTTGGCCCCGTGTAGGCCACCGCATCCCGGCAAGCAAGCCGCGCGGCGGGGCGGTGGCCGGGCCTTGCCAACTCTTGCAACGGCACGGCCAAGCCGTCACATAGTGTCAGAACAGGTGACAGGGGCGGTCCACGATGCATATGCCGGTGCGCAAGCAATTGATCTGGTGGGGTGTCGGGGGCCTTGGGCTGCTGATTGCGATGTGGCTGCTGGGGCAGGCGATCCTGCCCTTCATCCTTGGCGCGGGCGTTGCCTATCTGCTGGACCCTGTGGCCGACCGCCTGGAACGCGCGGGTCTGTCGCGCACGATGTCGGTCGTGGTGATCACCTTCGGAACGGTGCTGATCTTTGCCGCCGTGACATTGCTGGTGGTGCCGACGCTGGTGCGTCAGGCCGCCGCCCTGATCGAAACCGCGCCCCAGATGCTGGAACAGGCGCGGGCCTTCACGACCTCGCGCTTTCCCGAATTCCTGCCCGAGGGCGGCACCGTCGGTGCCGCGCTGACCGATCTGGGCAAGGCGATGGGCGATCAGTGGCAGGGGGTGGCGCAGACCATCCTCAGCTCGGTCGGGGGGGTGATCAGCGCGGTGGCGATTCTGGTGATCGTGCCGGTCGTCGCATTCTATCTTCTGCTGGACTGGGACCGCATGGTCGCCCAGATCGACGACCTGCTGCCGCGCGAACACGCGCCGACCGTCCGCCGCCTGGCATCCGAGATCGACTCGGCCCTGTCGGGGTTTCTGCGCGGGCAGGGGCTGGTGATCCTGATTCTGGGCACCTGGTATTCGGTCGCGCTGATGCTGGTGGGGCTGCCCTTCGGGTTCTTCATCGGCATCATGGCGGCGGTGCTGTCCTTCATTCCCTATGTCGGCGTGCTGATCGGCGGGCTGACCGCGATCGGCGTCGCGCTGTTCAGCTTCTGGGGCGATCCGCTGTGGATCGGCGCCGTCGTCGCGATCTTTGCCGCCGGACAGGTGGTCGAGGGAAACTATCTGCAACCCAAGATCGTCGGCGGCCATGTCGGGCTGCACCCTGTCTGGCTGCTTCTTGCGTTGTCGGTATTCGGTGCATTGTTCGGTTTTGCGGGGATGGTGATGGCCGTGCCGCTGGCCGCGGCACTTGGCGTTCTGGCGCGTTTCCTGATCGAGCGGTATCGCGCCAGCGCGCTTTACACCGGCCAGTCGATGCCCGCCGACCCGCCGCTGCCGCTGCGGGTGGAACTGGCCCCGCGCGGCACCTTGCAGGCGGAACTGGACGAGGCGCGCCGCGTCGCCGACCAATCGCAGTACCTTGCCGGGCAAGGCGCCATTCCCGCAGCACCGCCAAGGAGGACGTGACGGCGTGATCCTGTCTCGTCAGCTGACCCTTGACCTGACTACGCCACCCGCGCATTCGCGCGGCGATTTCCTGCCCGCCGCGGCCAATGCCGCCGCGCTGTCGACACTGGATCAGCCGCAGGTCTGGCCTTCGGGGCGGATGCTGCTGATCGGCCCCGAGGGCGCGGGCAAGACCCATCTGGCCGCGTTCTGGGCCGCCGAGAACGGGGCGCGCCGGATGTCCGCGGCCAGCCTGCGCCCCGACGCCGCCGATCTGCTGGTGGCCGAGGGCGGCGCTTTGGTGATCGAGGATGCGGATCACGCGGGTTTCGCTGCAGGCGCGGAGCAGGCGCTGTTTCACCTGTGGAACCTGTGCGGCGCGCGCGATTGCCTGTTGCTGCTGACCGCCCGGACCCCGCCGCGCGACTGGGGGCTTGTGCTGCCCGATCTGCGGTCGCGGATGGATGCGATGCCGCAGGTGCGGCTTGGCCCGCCGGACGAAGGGCTGCTGGCCGCGGTGCTGGTCAAGCTGTTCGCAGACCGCCAGATTTCGGTGCCTGCCGGGTTGATCGACTGGCTGGTGCTGCACATGGATCGCGACCTTGGGCTGGCGCGCAGGCTTGTGGCCGCGATGGACCGTGCCGCGATGGCCGACAAAAGCCCCATAACCCGACGTATCGCCGCCGATCTTCTGGACAGCCTGTCCGAAAGTGACGCATGATTTCCGCTGTTGCGGCCCTAGTGAAAGCCAGTATCCAGAACGATGACGAAAGCCGATTTTCTTCGTAACCCGTTTCCCGAACCCGTCGAACTGCCCGGGGGGGTGCCCGAAGGCCCGGCACGTTTCTTCAATCGCGAACTCAGCTGGCTGTCCTTCAACTGGCGGGTGCTGGACGAAGCGCGCAACCCCCGTGTCCCCCTGATGGAAAGGTTGCGCTTCGTGTCGATCAGCGCGACCAATCTGGACGAATTCTACACCGTGCGCGTCGCCGGTCTGCGTGAACTGGTCCGCGAGGGAAACACCACCCCTTCGGCAGATGGGCTGACCGCTGCCGAACAGCTTAGCCTGATCAACGCCGACGCGCGGCGGTTGATGGGTGCCCAGCAGGGCGTCTGGAACCGCCTGCGCCGCGAGATGGAGGATCATGGCATCATGATCCTGTCGCGCAGCAATATCACACGCGCCGAAGAGGCCTATCTGCACGGCTATTTCGACAATAACGTGCTGCCGGTGCTGTCGCCTCTGGCAATCGACCCGGCGCACCCGTTTCCCTTCATCCCGAATGCGGGCTTTTCGCTTGCGCTGGAACTGGCGCGGGAAACGGATGGCAAGCAGATGCAGGCATTGCTGCCGATCCCGGCGCAATTGCCGCGATTCGTGCCGCTGCCGGGCGGGCAGCGTTTCCTGCGGCTGGAAGAACTGTTGCTGATGCATCTGTCCAGCCTGTTTCCGGGCTATCGCGATGCGGGCCATTGCGCGTTCCGCGTGCTGCGCGACAGCGATCTTGAGGTCGAGGAAGAGGCCGAGGATCTTGTCCGCGAATTCGAGACCGCGTTGAAACGTCGCCGCCGTGGCAGCGTCATCCGGCTGAAGATCACCAGCGGCGCACCGGGACGTCTGCGCCGCCTGATCATGGAAGAACTTGAAGTCACCCCCGATGAGGTGATCGAGGTCGAGGGCCTGCTGGGCATGGCCGATCTGCGCGAACTGGTTCTGGACAATCGCCGCGAATTGCTGTGGCCGGGCTTTACCCCGCGCGTGCCCGAACGGGTGCAGGATCACCACGGCGACATGTTCGCCGCGATCCGCCAAAAGGACATGCTGCTGCATCACCCCTACGAAACGTTCGACATGGTCGTGCGCTTTCTGCAGCAGGCGGCCCGCGATCCCGATGTTCTGGCGATCAAGCAGACACTGTACCGTACCAGCCGCGACAGCCCCATCGTCGAAGCGCTGTGCGAGGCGGCCGAGGCCGGCAAGTCGGTGACCGCGCTGGTCGAACTGAAGGCGCGGTTCGACGAGGCTGCCAATATCCGTCAGTCGCGTCGGCTGGAACGGGCCGGGGCGCATGTCGTCTATGGATTCGTCAATTACAAGACCCATGCAAAGATCAGCACGGTCGTGCGCCGCGAAGGCGACAGCCTGGTGACCTATACCCATTACGGCACGGGCAACTACCACCCGATCACCGCGCGGATCTATACCGATCTGTCGATGTTCACCTGCGATCCCGCGCTGGGGCGCGACGCCACCAAGGTGTTCAACTACCTGTCGGGCTATGTGCAGCCCGAGGGTCTTGAAAACCTTGCGATCGCGCCCATCGATCTGAAGGATACGCTGCTGTCGCTGATCGCGCGCGAGGCCGAATTTGCCCGTCAGGGCCGGGGCGGTGCGATCTGGGCCAAGATGAACTCGCTGATCGACAGCGATGTGATCGATGCGCTGTATGCGGCCAGCCAGGCGGGGGTGAAGATCAGCCTCGTCATTCGTGGAATTTGCGGAATCAGGCCAGGAATCAAGGGCTTGTCTGAAAATATTCGAGTAAAATCCATTGTCGGGCGCTATCTGGAACATTCGCGGATCGTCTGTTTCGGCAACGGTCACGGCCTGCCGTCGAAAAAGGCGCGGGTGTTCTTTTCCTCGGCCGACTGGATGGGGCGCAACCTGATCCGGCGGGTGGAAACGCTGGTCGAATGCGTGAACGAAACCGTGAAAGCCCAGATCACCAGTCAGATCATGGCCGCCAATATGGCTGATGAGGCGCAAAGCTGGTTGTTGCAGCCCGACGGGCGTTTCGTGCGCTATCTGCCCGATGGCCAAGAGGATCTTTTCAACTGTCACCGGTTCTTCATGGAGAACCCTTCATTGTCCGGTCGCGGGACCGCCGGGGCGCGTGATGTGCCGGCGCTGATGCATTCCGCGGATTGACCCAAGGCGTGGATTGTCGCATGACGCCCGCGATGCGAAAGCAGGAGGCTCAGGAATGAACGGTGTCCGCACCTCCACCGGCAAGACAGTCGAGCCCTTGAAGGACGGCTTTCTTGAAAAGCTTCCCAAACGCGCCCTGTCGCGCGTCGGGATCGTGGATGTCGGGTCGAACTCGATCCGGCTTGTGGTCTTCGACGGGGCCGCACGATCGCCCGCGTATTTCTATAATGAAAAGGTCATGGCCGGTCTGGGACAGGACATGGCCACCACCGGCCGCCTGAACCCCGCGGGGGTTGAACGGGGCTTTGACGCCATGCGCCGCTTTGCCGCGCTGGCCAAGGGCATGGATATCGAACCGCTGACCTGCGTGGCGACCGCCGCCGTCCGCGAGGCCGAGGACGGTCCCGAATTTCAGAAACGGGTCGAACGGGAAACCGGCATCAAGATGCTGGTCATCGATGGCGAGGAAGAGGCGCGACTGTCGGCGCAGGGCGTGCTGCTGGGCTGGCCCGAAGCCGAGGGGCTGGTCTGCGATATCGGCGGCAACTCGATGGAGCTTGCGGTCGTCTCGAACGGCAAGGTCGGCAAGCGGGCGACCTCGCAACTGGGGCCGTTCCGTCTGCAGCAGGTGCAGGGCGGCAAATCCGGTCTGCGCGATCATATCGCAAGGATCATGTCCGAACTGGCCGAGAAAGTCGGCACCGATCACAGGCGGATCTATCTGGTCGGGGGGTCCTGGCGGGCCATCGCGCGTCTGGACATGGAACGCAGCGATTACCCGATGACGGTGCTGCACGAATACCAGATGACGCCGAAGGCCGTGGCTGACACCATCGGCTGGATCGCCTCGAACGATCTGAACGACCTGCGCGGCCGGGTCGGCATTTCCTCATCGCGGATGGAGCTTGTGCCCCTGGCCTCGCAGGTTCTGGCCGAGCTGATCGCGACCTTCAAACCCGAAGAGCTGAACGTGTCCAGCTATGGGATCCGCGAAGGGTTGCTGTACGAACATATGTCGGATCGCCTGCGCAAACGCGACCCGCTGATCGAGGCGGCGCGGTTTTCCGAACGGCAGATGGCGCGGATACCGGGCTTTGGCAAGAAGCTGTATCAGTTCCTGCTGCCGCTGTTTCCCGATCTGCCGCCCGAAAAGGATCGACTGGTGCAGGCGGCCTGTCTGCTGCATGACACGACATGGCGCGCGCATCCCGATTACCGGGCCGAGGCCTGTTTCGACAATGTGACCCGCGCCAACATGGCCGCGCTTAGCCACCCCGAACGGGTATTCCTGGGGCTGGCGCTGCTGCATCGCTACAAGAACAGTCGCGCGAAATCGCCGATGGCGCCGCTGTTCGCGTTGCTGTCCGAAGATCAGATCCGCGAGGCCGAGATTCTGGGCAAGGCGATGCGGTTCGGCGCGATGTTCGCCATCGACGATCCCGCCGATGCAGGCGAACTGACCTTCCGTAAGAAACGCAGCGTGCTGGAATTGAAGCTGACCGGCATGGGGCGGCGCCTGCTGGGCGAGGTCGCGCTGTCGCGGTTCCGGTCGCTGTGCAACGCGATCGGAGTCGAACCCGAGGTCGTGGACTGACGCGGCCCATATGCAAACCGCCGCGTACCCGATCGGTGCGCGGCGGTTTCATGTCACATGTGATTCGCGCTGTCGCTAGCGGTCCCGCCGCAGGATTGCGTCAAGGCTGATCGGTCCGGGTCCGGCAAAGACCAGATACAGGAACACGAAACAGTAAAGGATCGCCGCATCGCCGCCATTCAGCGCGGGGAAGGGGCCTTGCGGGGCATGTGCGATCCAATAGGCCACGGCCATCTGCCCCGACAGCAGGAAGGCCACCGGGCGCGAGAACAGCCCGACCACCAGCAATGCGCCGCCGATCAGTTCCATCATTCCGGCCACCCAGGACAGCGAGAACATCGCCGGGTTCATGTCGCTGGCCGGATAGCCAAGGATCTTCTGCGTGCCATGCGCCATGAAGATCAGCGCCGCGACGATCCGCAACACGCTGCGCATGCTGGGCGCAAGCCGGTTCAGGGTCGATGGCCTCATTGTCGCGATATCCTTGTGCGCAAAGACAAACGGCGCCCGATGGGGGCGCCGGCGTCGTGATCAGTCTTCGTCGTCGTCCGAGACATCCGCGATGTCGTCCAGCGACACGTTGTCGTCATCGTCGTCATCATCCAGCAGATCATCGTCCAGATCGTTGCTGTTGTTGTCCAGATCATCGTCGTCATCGACCAGATCATCGTTATCCTTGCTGGATTTCGACGAGGTCTTTTCGCTGACCAGGGCTTTGCCGCGACCTTCGTTGAAGCTTTCCAGCGTCATCTGCTGTCCGCAGGCGGGGCAGGTCATCGGGTTGTTGTTCAAATCGTAGAAGCGCGTCGCGCAATGCGGGCACAGGCGTTTCGTGCCCCATTCCTCTTTGGGCATGGTATTCTCCTTCCGCCGCGTTTAGGAAATCCGGCGACCCCCTGCCACAGCGGCCCGGAGGTGTCAAAGGCTTTATCTGGCAGTCCAGCGCAAGCAAGGCAAGAGCGGTGTCGGACAGTATCACGATTGAGGGCGGAATTCGCATCGCGCTGCGCCGGTCGGCGCGGGCCCGGCGCATGACGTTGCGGGTGCCGCGGGCGGGTGGCGACGCGGTCCTGACCCTGCCGCATCATGTCACCCTGTCCGAAGGGCGCGCCTTTGCCGAACGGCAGCGCGACTGGCTTTTGCGGGCCACATCGCGTCAGCAGGTGGCACAGACCGTCATCCCGGGCGCGGTGATCCCGATCGAGGGGCAGGGCCTGACGATCACGCCGTCGCAGGTTCGCGCGGTGACGGTGCAGGGGCCATCGCTGCTGATCCCCCACGCCAAACCCGTGGGGGTCGTGGTGCAGGCCTTTCTGAAACATCTGGCCCATGACCGCCTGCGCCGCGCCTGCGATGATTACAGCGCCGCGCTGGGGCGGCCCTATACCGTGCTGGCGCTGCGTGACACGCGGTCGCGCTGGGGCAGTTGCAATTCCGAAGGGCGGCTGATGTTTTCCTGGCGGCTGGCGATGGCTCCGCCCGTGGTGCTGCGCTATGTCGCCGCGCATGAGGTCGCGCATCTGGCCCATATGGACCATTCGCCGCGCTTCTGGGCACAGGTCGGCCGGCTGATGCCCGACTATCGCCCGCAGCGCGACTGGCTGCGGCAGAATGGCAGTGCATTGCAGGCATGGCGTTTCCGCGATTGACGCGCGGGCCGTTTGTGATCACAGACGGTGCATGACCGCCATTCGCCCCGCCGACCCCGCCGCCCACGAGGCATTGTATCGCAGTTTGCGCAGCCGCATCATGCTGGGCGAAGTGCCGCCCGGACAGGCGCTGACCCTGCGCGGGCTGGCGCAGGAATATCATGTGTCGATGACCCCCGCGCGCGAGGCGGTCCGCCGTCTGGTCGCCGAAGGGGCGCTGGCGATGTCGGGGTCGGGGCGCATGGCGACCCCGGAACTGTCGGATGAACGTATCGAGGAACTGGCCGCGATGCGCGCCCTGATTGAACCTGAACTGGCCGCCCGCGCCCTGCCTCGGGCGCATTTCGCGCTGATCGACCGGCTGGCCAGCGTCAATGGCCAGATCGCGGACGCGGTCGAGCGTCATGACGCCGTCGGCTATATCCGCTGCAATCTGGATTTCCACCGCATGCTGTATCTGCGGGCGCAGGCACCCCTGATGCTGGCGATGCTGGAAACCATCTGGTTGCAGCTGGGCCCGACGATGCGGGCGCTGTACGGGCGGGTGCGCCGGAACGAGCCGCCGCGCCATCACCGGATGATTCTTGCGGCGCTGCGGGCCGGGGATGAACCGGCCCTGCGCCTTGCGGTGCGGGCGGATGTGACGCATGGGCTGCGCCATCTGACATCCGCCTGACGCGATCGGGTTTCCCGATCAGATTCCCAGCGACGAGGGGATCACGCGGGTGTATTTCGTCCCCTCGATCGCGGCGCCCGCGATCAGCCCGGACTGGCCGAAGATCATCGCGACGACCGGATGCTGTGCGGTGATCGTATCCGCCCCCAGCGACATCCCGCGCGCCGGAATGGCGTAATAGGCATCGGCCCCGGCAACCCAGCCCGGCGCGGCGCGGAACGCGGCCAGCGCGGCATCGGTCTGGAAGATCAGCACATGCGCGTATTGCTGTGCCCCTGCCTGAAAGCCGAAGGTCGCCTGTGCGGCGGAATAGTAATCCACCGTTGCGCCGTTGATGCGCAGCGCGCCCTGACCATAGGCCCCGCCGACGCCGAAGGCGGCCTCGGTCATCAGGGGCATGTACAGCACGCCACGGGCGTTCTGCACCAGCGGCTGGGCCGAGGGGTAATTCTGGATCAGATATTGGTGGGTCTGATCGACACGGGCGTCCAGCTGCGAGGCCGCATTGGTGCCGACCGCGTTGCTGCAACCCGCAAGTGCCAGCATCGCGCCACCGCTTGCCAACAGGCCACGGCGGGTCATGGTATTGGAATTGCTCATTTGTCGCCTCTTTGCGCTTGTCGGGGCTTCGGTTGGCCCGTTGCGCGTCACGATACGTCAGACGCCGCCGTCACGCCAGCATTTCGGCGGCCATGGGCGCGAAATAGCTGAGAACCCCGTCACAGCCCGCGCGGCGGAAGCCCAGCAGGCTTTCCATCATCGCGTCCCGCGACAGCCAGCCATTGCGAATGGCACCTTCCAGCATCGCGTATTCGCCGCTGACCTGATAGGCAAAGGTCGGGGCGCCGAATTCGTCCTTCACCGCGCGGCAGATGTCCAGATAGGGCATGCCCGGCTTGACCATGACCATATCCGCACCTTCGGACAGATCGCGCGCGACACAGCGCAGCGCCTCGCCGCGATTGGCGGGATTGACCTGATAGGTCTTCTTGTCGCCGACCAGCCGCCCCGACGCGCCGACCGCGTCGCGGAACGGACCATAGAAGGCGCTGGCGAATTTCGCCGCGTAGGACAGGATCGCCGTGTGTTTGTGGCCATGCGCCTCAAGCGCGGTGCGCAGCGCACCGATCCGGCCGTCCATCATGTCCGAGGGGCCAAGGATATCGGCCCCGGCCTCGGCCTGCGCCAGCGCCATCCTGACCAGCGCCTCGACGGTTTCATCGTTCAGGATCTCGCCATCGACGACGATCCCGTCATGGCCGTTGGCGTTATAGGGATCCAGCGCGATATCGGTCATCACAGCCAGTTCGGGCACGGTTTCCTTGATCGCGCGGATCGCTTGATTGCCGATATTGTCGGGGTCCCAGGCGCGTTCGCAGGTTTCGGTTTTCAGATCCTGATCGGAATGGGGAAAGATGCAGATCGCCGGAATGCCCAGCCGCGCGGCCCGTTCGGCGGCGCGGCGTGCCCCGTCCAGCGTCAGGCGATCGACGCCCGGCATCGACGCGATCTCGCCCTCGGCGCCCGCGACCTCGGTCACGAAGATCGGCCAGATCAGGTTTGCGGGTGTCAGGTTCACCTCGCTGACCATCGCGCGCAGGTTTTCGGTGCGGCGCAGACGGCGCAGGCGCGAGGCGGGAAAGGGGGCGATGATCGGGCTGGTCATGTCTGGGCATCCTTTTGTGGCGGAACCGAAAAACGCCGCAGCGCTTTTCCTTTGCCTGCGCCCGTTCTAAGGTCGCGCGCGACGAAGGACAAGGAAGCCACCGCGTGCCGCAATTCGACGGAGTGATCGCCTTTCTCGACAACCGGTCATTCGGGTCGATCTGGTTCTGGCTGGTGCTGGTGGGCATGTGGTCCACCGCAGGGCGCAATGTCATCGGCATCCCGTCCGAGGTGCTGGCCCGCGCCCGCCACGCGCAACGGGCCGGGCAGCCGGAATCGCAACCCGTGCTGACGCTGCTGGACTGGCTGTCGCTGAGCCTGCCGCGCTGGCATGTGGCGCCGCGCGAAGGGGCGGTGTTTCTGGGCATCTGCGCCTTTGTCCTGACATCGCTTGCGGTGCTGGGCTTTGGCTATGATCTGGAAATGGCACAGGCGCTGGTCCTGCTGCTGTTGCCCTTCCTGGTCCTGTTTCTGATGCGGCTGCGTCTGGCGCGGCGGCTGATCCCGTTGTTGCAGGACGGGCAGGCCGGTCTGCAACCGGTCGGGCAGGTGGGGGCCGAGGCCGTGCGCCGCCTTGTCTGGCATCGCCGTTTCGTGACGCTGCTGTCGGTTCTGGCAGTCGCGATTGCCGCGTTCTGGGGCATGATCCACGCCCTGATGCATCCCAATGGGCTGTAAGCCTTGACTCCGATCATTCGCGCTTTACCTGACGCATCATGTCCGAACAGCTGATCCTTTCCGGTGCCCCCGAGGGCTATGACGCCGCCCTGATCGCGCGCGAGGCCGCGCGGGGCCAGCCCGTGATCCATGTCGCCCGCGACGACCGCCGGATGGTGGCGACCCGCGCCGCGCTGGAATTCCTGTCGCCGGGGCTGGTCGTGCTGGACTTTGCGGCATGGGACACGACGCCTTATGACCGCGTCTCGCCCGCGCCCGAGGTGCAGGCCGCGCGCATGGCGACGCTGGCCGGGTTGGCGCAGGGGGCGATCAAGGGGCCCTTTGTCCTGCTGACCACGCTGAACGCGGTGATGCAGCGGGTGCCCGCGCGTGATGTCGTGACACGGGCCAGCTTTGCCGCCGCGGTCGGTGATCGCATCGACGAAGCGGGCCTGCGCGAATTTCTGGTGCGCATGGGCTTTGTGCAGTCGCCCACCGTGACCGAGCCGGGCGATTACGCCATTCGCGGCGGCATCATCGACATCTTTCCGCCGGGCGAGGGCGGGCCGGTCCGGCTGGATCTGTTCGGCGACGTTCTGGACGGCGCGCGCCGTTTCGATCCGGTCAGCCAGCGCACGACCGAGAAACTGGACCGGGTCGAACTGGCCCCCATGTCCGAAGTCATTCTGGACGAAGATGCGATCACCCGCTTTCGCCAGAACTATCGCACCGAATATGGCGGCGGCACCAATGATCCGCTGTATGAAGGCGTCAGCGCCGGACGCAAGATGGCGGGCACCGAACATTGGCTGCCGTGGTTTCACGACCGGATGGAAAGCCTGTTCGATTATCTGCCATCGGCATCGGTCGTTCTGGACGATCATATCGGGCAGGTCGCGGATGCCCGCCGCGAGATGATCGGCGAACAGTTTCAGGCCCGCCGCGCCGCCCTGGCCGCCAAGGGGCGCAGCGACACCGTCTATAAGCCCGTGCCCGTCGATCTGATGTTCCCGCCCGAGGACGAATGGAATCGCTGGCTGTCGGGGCATCGCGTCCTGCGTCTGTCAGCATTGGCGCAGCCGCCGGGGCCGGGTGTTCTGGATGCGGGCGGGCGACCGGGGCGCAATTTCGCACCGGAACGTCAGGCGGAATCCATCAACCTGTTCAAGGCGCTTGCCGATCATGTGCGGGCGTTGGGCAAGGATCATCGGGTGGTGCTGGCCTGTTTCTCGGACGGGGCGCGCGAACGTCTGACCGGGCTGTTGATCGATGAGGGTCTGGGCGGCCTGCAGTCGATCACCGATATCCGCGATCTGCCCCCCAAGCCGGGCACGGTCGGTCTGGCGGTCTGGCCGCTGGATGAAGGCTTCGTCGCCCAAGGGCAGGCGATGGGTGCCATTGCCGTCGTCTCGGAACAGGATGTGCTGGGCGACCGGTTGATCCGGGGCGCGAAGAAACGTCGCCGCGCCGAGAATTTCCTGCAGGACACGACCAGCCTGACCCCCGGCGATCTGGTGGTGCATGTCGAACACGGGATCGGCCGCTATACCGGGCTGGAAACCATCACCGCCGCCGGCGTGCCGCATGATTGCGTCGCGCTGGAATATGCGGGCGGCGATCGCCTGTTCCTGCCGGTCGAGAATATCGAACTGCTGTCGCGCTATGGCCATGAAGAGGGCATGCTGGACCGTCTGGGCGGCGGGGCATGGCAGGCCCGCAAGGCACGGCTGAAGGAACGCATCAAGCTGATCGCGGACAAGCTGATGCGCATTGCGGCCGAACGCCTGCTGCGGCCCGCCCCGGTGCTGGAGCCTGAAGATCACGACTGGCAGGCATTTGCCGCGCGATTCCCCTATAGCGAAACCGACGACCAGATGGCCGCGATCGAGGATGTGGCCGAGGATCTGGCCGCGGGTCGCCCGATGGATCGTCTGGTCGTGGGCGATGTGGGGTTCGGCAAGACCGAGGTTGCGATGCGCGCGGCCTTCATCGCCGCCAGTCAGGGGATGCAGGTCGCCGTTGTCGCGCCGACGACGCTGCTGGCCCGTCAGCATTTCAAGACTTTCGCCGAACGGTTTCGCGGAACCGCGATCAATGTCCGCCCGCTGTCGCGTTTTGTGACCGCCAAGGATGCCACCCAGACCCGCAGCGGTCTGTCGGATGGCAGTGTCGATATCGTCATCGGCACCCATGCGGTCCTGGCCAAGCAGGTTCGCTTCAAGAATCTGGGCCTGCTGATCATCGACGAGGAACAGCATTTCGGCGTGGCGCACAAGGAACGCCTGAAAGAGCTGCGCAGCGACATCCATGTGCTGACCCTGACCGCGACGCCGATTCCGCGCACGCTGCAATTGTCGCTGACCGGGGTGCGCGATCTGTCGGTCATCGGCACGCCGCCGGTCGACCGTCTGGCGATCCGCACCTATGTCAGCGAATTCGACAGCGTCACCATCCGAGAGGCGCTGCTGCGCGAGAAATACCGCGGCGGGCAAAGCTTTTTCGTGGTGCCGCGTCTGTCCGATCTGCCCGATGTCGAACATTGGCTGACCGAAAACATGCCGGAAATCAGCTTCATCACCGCGCATGGCCAATTGGCGGCGGGCGATCTGGATCAGCGGATGAACGCGTTCTACGACGGCAGCCATGATGTTCTGCTGGCGACGACGATCGTGGAATCGGGGCTGGATATTCCGACGGCGAACACGATGATCGTGTGGCGTGCCGATATGTTCGGCCTGTCGCAACTGTATCAGATCCGTGGGCGGGTGGGCCGCTCCAAGACCCGTGCCTATTGCTATCTGACCACCAAGCCGCGCCAGCCGCTGACCCCGCAGGCGATGCGCCGGCTGAAATTCCTGGGCAGCATCGACGGGCTTGGCGCGGGCTTCAACCTTGCCTCGCAGGATCTGGACCTGCGTGGGGCCGGCAATCTGCTGGGCGAAGAACAATCCGGCCATATCAAGGAGGTCGGGTTCGAACTGTATCAGCAGATGCTGGAAGAAACGATCGCCAAGCTGAAATCCGGCGAGATCGAGGGCACGCCCGAGGATGAATGGGCGCCGCAGCTGAACCTTGGGGTGCCGGTGACGATCCCCGAAAGCTATATCCCCGATCTGGATGTGCGGCTGGGCCTGTATCGCCGTCTGGCCGAATTGACCACCAAGGTCGAACTAGAGGGCTTTGCCGCCGAACTGATCGACCGTTTCGGCACCTTGCCGCGCGAGGTGAACACCCTGCTGCTGGTCATACGCATCAAGGCGATGGCGAAGCGGGCGAATATCTCGCGGCTGGATGCGGGGCCGAAAGGCGCGACGGTGCAGTTCCACAACGACAAGTTCCCCAATCCCGCCGGGCTAGTCGAATTCCTGTCCGATCAGCACGGCATGGCGAAAGTCACCGACAACAAGATCGTGCTGCGGCGTGACTGGGCATCCGATGCCGACCGGATCAAGGGCAGCTTCGCCATCGCCCGCGATCTGGCGGCCAAGGCAAAGGTCAAGACGTGACCCCGCAGATCCGGTTCGATCGCGGCCCGCTGGGGTCCGGCACGCTGTTTCAGGCGCCGCGTCGGATGATCCGCGCCGATGATGCGGCGGACCTGCCCGACGCGATGCGGGCGTTGCAGCAGGCGCGGGACGAGGGGTTCTGGCTTGCGGGCTATGTCTCCTACGAACTGGGTCATGCGCTGACCCCGCGTCTGGCCGGGCTGATGCCGCCGGACCGGGATGTGCCGCTGATCCTGTTCGGGGTCTTTGATGCCCCGCGACCCGCACCCGATCTGCCCGCGCCCGCGGGCGTCGCCCTGTCGGCACCGCGTCCCTTGTGGTCGCGCGACCGCTATGACCGGGCGATTGCGGCGGTCCATCGCTATATCGAGGCGGGCGATACCTATCAGATCAATCTGACCTTCCCGATGGAGGCCGAATTTCAGGGCGATCCCCTGACGCTGTATGCGGCGCTGGCCGCGCGGCAGCCGGTGGGCGAGGGGGCCTTTGTCGATCTGGGCGGGCCGGTCGTTCTGTCGCGCAGCCCGGAACTGTTTTTCGATGTCGACGCGGATCGCCGCATCCGGACCCGGCCGATGAAGGGTACGGCGGCGCGTCACCCCGACCCCGCGCAGGATCAGGCTGCAGCGCGGGCGCTGCTGGCGTCCGAAAAGGACCGCGCCGAAAACCTGATGATCGTCGATCTTCTGCGCAACGACATCAGTCGCATCTGCCTGCCGGGCACGGTCCATGTCCCTCAGCTGTTCAAGATCGAGGGATATGCCACCGTCCACCAGATGACCTCGACCGTCGAGGGCCGACTGAGGGGCGATGCCGCGCTGGCCGATATCCTGCAGGCGCTGTTTCCCTGCGGCTCGATCACCGGGGCCCCCAAGATCCGCGCGATGGAGATCATCGCCGAACTGGAAGAACAGCCCCGGGGCGTCTATTGCGGCGCCATCGGCTGGGTCGATCCGGCGGGGCCGATGCGGTTCAGCGTGGCCATTCGCAGCCCGGTCGTGACAGCCCCCGGACGGCTGCGCCTGAATGTCGGGGGCGGCATCACCCATGACAGCCGCGCCGGCAGCGAATGGGAGGAGGCGTTGTGCAAATCCGCATTCCTCAGCCTGTCCCCGACGGGCTGACCATCATCGAAACCATGCGCGGCGCGGCGGATGGCAGCATCCATCTGTGGTCGCTGCATCTGGACCGGCTGCGCCGTGACTGCATCGCCGTCGGCTTTGCACTGGATGAGACGCGCCTGATGGCCCTGTTGCGGGGCCTGCCGACGGGTCAGCCCCACCGCCTGCGTCTGACGGTCGATGCCACGGGGCGGCCTGATCTGACCTGCCATCCCTTGCCGCCGAACCCGCCCGAATGGCGGGTGGCGCTGTCGCCGCTGCGCCTGCGTCGCGACGATCCCTGGCTGCGGATCAAGTCCTCGCATCGCCCCGTCTATGATGCGGCGCGCGCCCGCATGCCCGACGGCGTGGAAGAGGTGCTGCTGCTGAACGATGATGGCACCCCATGCGAAGGCAGCATCACCAATCTGTTCCTGCGACGCGAAGGACGCCTGCTGACGCCACCCCTGTCGGCGGGGCTGTTGCCCGGCGTCCTGCGGCGGCATCTGATCGACACCGGGCAGGCGGTCGAAGCCGCGATCACATTGGACGATCTTCGTGCAGGCGGGATGGTGATGGGCAACGCGCTGCGCGGGCTGATCCCCGCGAAGCTGGTCTAGCCAATGAAAAAAGGGCCGCGATCGCATGGACCGCGGCCCCTTCCGGGCAGTCATCCGGCCCGGATCAGTCCATGGCCTTGAAGTTGAATTCGCCACCTTCCTTGATCCCCGAGAACCAGCGCTGGGTCACGGTTTTCGTCTTGGTGTAGAACCGGAAGGCGTCGGGGCCGTATTGGTTCAGGTCGCCAAAGGCCGACTTTTTCCAGCCGCCAAAGCTGTAATAGCTGAGCGGAACCGGGATCGGGAAGTTGATGCCGACCATACCGACATTCACACGGCTGGCGAAATCGCGGGCGGTGTCGCCATCTGCGGTATAGATCGCGGTGCCGTTGCCATAGTCGTTATCCATGACCAGCTGCAGGGCTTCGTCATAGCTGTCGGTGCGGACGGTCGACAGGACCGGGCCGAAAATCTCTTCCTGATAGATCCGCATGTCGCGGGTCACGTTGTCGAACAGGCTGGGGCCGGTGAAAAAGCCGTTCTCATAGCCCTGGATCTTCAGGCCACGGCCATCGACGACCAGCTTCGCGCCTTCTTCGACGCCCGATTCGATCAAGCCCTCGATCCGGTCCTTCGCGGCCTGGGTGATGACCGGGCCGAAATCGACATCATCGCCCGAGGTGTAGGGCCCGACCTTCAGCGCCTCGATCCGCGGAACCAGCTTTTCGATCAGCGCATCGGCGGTCTTCTGACCGACCGGCACCGCGACCGAGATCGCCATGCAGCGTTCGCCCGCCGCACCGAAACCGGCACCGACCAGCGCGTCGGCGGCCTTGTCCAGATCGGCATCGGGCATGATCAGCATGTGGTTCTTGGCACCGCCAAAGCACTGCGCACGTTTGCCGTTCGTGGCCGCGCGACCATAGATATACTGCGCGATCGGGGTCGAGCCGACAAAACCGACGGCCTGGATTTCGGGATGATCCAGCAGCCCGTCCACGGTTTCCTTGTCGCCATTGACGACCTGCAGAACGCCATCGGGCAACCCGGCCTCTTGCGCCAGCTTGGCCAGCATCAGCGAGGTCGAGGGTACACGCTCGGACGGTTTCAGGATCATGGCGTTGCCCGACACCAGCGCCGGACCCATTTTCCACAGCGGGATCATGGCGGGAAAGTTGAAGGGCGTGATGCCGGCAACGACACCCAGCGGCTGACGCATGGCATAAAGGTCGATGCCCGGCCCGCCATTGTCGGTGAATTCACCTTTCAGCATGGCGGGCGCGCCCATGCAGACCTCGATCACTTCCAGACCGCGCTGCACATCGCCGCGGGCGTCGGGCAGGGTCTTGCCATGTTCAAGGCTGACCAGCTCGGCCAGCTTGTCCATGTTCTCGTTGATCAGCTGGCCCAGCTTCATCATCACGCGGGCGCGGCGCTGCGGGTTGGTGGCAGCCCAGCCGACCTGCGCGCGGGCGGCGCTGTCGATGGCGGCGTTCAGTTCGTCCGCGGTGGCCAGAGCGACGCGGGCCTGCAATTCGCCGGTGGCGGGGTTGTAGATGTCGGAATAGCGACCCGATTTGCCGGCGACTTCCTTGCCGTCTATCCAGTGGTGAATCTCTTTCATTGCATCCTCCTTGCAGCGGTTGTGGTGAACATAGCCTTGCGGAAATGCCGCCGAAAGAGGAAGGATGACAAAAGCGTTTTGCAAAAATGCAAAGGTGACGGCATGGATTGGGACGATCTGCGCATCTTTCTGGCGGTCGCGCGGGCCGAAAGCCTGTCAGGCGCGGGGCGGCGGCTGAACATGGACGCCTCGACCGTGGGGCGCAGGGTCGCGCGACTGGAGGCGGCGGTCGGCGCGGCGCTGTTTGCCAAGACGCCACAGGGCTATGCGCTGACATCGGAGGGGGGGCGGCTGATCGCACCCGCCGAGGCCGCCGAAAAGGCCGCCGCCGCCGCATCCGAGGCGACGCGGCGAGAGGCGGGGATCAGCGGGCAGTTGCGGATCGGTGCGCCGGATGGCTGCGCCAATTACCTGCTGCCGCAGGTGGCGCAGAAAATGTGCGAAACCCATCCCCGGCTAGAGGTGCAGATCGTATCCCTGCCGCGGGTCGTGAACCTGTCCAAGCGCGAGGCCGACATGGCCATCGCCGTGTCGCCCCCCGATACCGGGCGGCTGACAGTGCAGCGCCTGACCGATTACCGCCTGCATCTGGCCGCGCATCGCGACTATCTGGACCGGCACGCCCCGATCACCGAACTGGACGATCTGCGCGGGCATCGGATGATCGGTTATATCCCCGACATGATCTATGACCGCGAACTGGATTACCTGTCCGAAACCGGGATCGAGACCGCGCAGATCAGCTCGAATTCCGTATCGGTGCAGATGCAGGCGATCCGGGCGGGTGCGGGGTTGGGCATCGTGCATGATTTCGCGATCCCCTTCGCGGCGGGAGTGCGGCGCGTGCTGACGGATCGGATTTCGCTGACCCGCAGCTTCTGGCTGCTGCGTCACGCCGATGACCGCGCGTCGCGGCGCCTGACCCTTCTGGCCGACCAACTGGCGCAGGGGCTTCGGGCCGAGGTCGCCCGGCTTGAGGCGCTGTAATCCGCCGCAGCCCTTCGTCAGGCTTGACCTGCCCGCGGATCGGGAAAAAGATGAACCCAATCAAGCCGGAGAGGAGTCTTGCCATGCTGGTCAATCAATTGCTGTCGATGAAGGGTCACTCTGGCAAGCCGGGTGTGGAATCGCAGACCATCATCACGATCAATCCCGATGCGACGCTGGCCGAAGCCGTGGCGCTGCTGGCGGAAAAACGGATCGGCGCGATCGTCGTGTCCACTGATGGCAAAAAGCCCGACGGCATCCTGTCGGAACGCGATGTCGTGCGCCAACTGGGTGAAAAGGGCGCTGATGTCCTGTCCACCCCGATTTCCCAGGTGATGACCACCAATGTCCAGACCTGCCACACCAGCGAGGACGCACTGACCATTCTAGAACGCATGACACAGGGCCGTTTCCGCCATTTGCCGGTGGTCGATGACAATGGCGACATGCTGGGCGTGATCTCGATCGGGGATGCGGTCAGCGGGCGCCTGTCGGAACTGTCGGCAGAAAAAGATGCGCTGACCGGCATGATCATGGGGAATTGACGGTCGGCAGATCGGACCCAAAGTCTTGCAATTCACGGGCAAATCGGTTTTGCCTTCCGCTGCGACCATGCAGAAGGAATATCGACCATGCGTATCGGCCTGTATCCCGGCACGTTCGATCCGATCACGCTTGGGCATATCGATATCATCCAGCGGGCAATGGCGCTGGTGGATCGACTTGTGATCGGGGTGGCGATCAATCGCGACAAGGGGCCGCTGTTCGATCTGGAAGATCGCGTCGCCATGGTTCAGGCCGAATGCGATGCGATCGCCGCCCGCACCGGCGGCGAGATCCTGGTTCACCCGTTCGAGAACCTGCTGATCGATTGCGCCCGTGACGTGGGCGCGACGATCATCGTGCGCGGCCTGCGTGCCGTGGCCGATTTCGAATATGAATTCCAGATGGTCGGCATGAACCGGTCGCTGGATGCCAGCATCGAGACCGTGTTCATGATGGCAGATGCGCGGCGGCAGGCCATCGCCTCGAAGCTGGTCAAGGAAATCGCCCGCTTGGGCGGCGACGTGTCGAAATTCGTCACCCCCGATGTACGCACGGCGCTGATCGCCAAATACAACTGACAGCAAGATTGCGCGGGTCGCGAAACCGCCCTAACCTGATCTGCGAGCGCGCATGTCAGGGAGGAGCCACGTGACCCGACCCCCGTCTTCTGCTGCGCCGCAGTCACCCCGCAGCGCCTTGCCCGGCCCCGCGCCGGATCAGCCCGACGACATTCCGCCGGTCGCGCGGATCGGCTTTGCCCAGATCCGTCAGGCCTTGCAGGCCGGATTTCGTGATTTTCGTCGCGCGCCTGCCTTTGGACTGCTGTTTTCGGCCTTCTATGTCGCCGGCGGGCTGGTCCTGACGGCGGTCGCGCTGGCCTCGGGGCAGGAATGGTGGCTGATGCCCTTCATCGTGGGCTTTCCGCTGATCGCACCCTTCGCGGCGACCGGCCTTTACGATGTCAGTCGCCGGATCGAGGCGGGGCAGCCCCTGTCATGGCCACATGTGATCCGCGTCGTCTTTGCCCAGAAGGACCGGCAATTGCCGTCGATGGCCATGGTGATCCTGTTGCTGTTCATGTTCTGGGTCTTTGTCGCGCATACCGTCTTTGCGCTGTTCATGGGGGTTTCGTCGCTGACCAATATCACAAGCTCGGCCAAGATGCTGTTGCAGGGCAGGGGGGTGTTGATGCTGGCTGTCGGCTGCGTGATCGGCGCGGGTTTCGCGGGCTTTCTGTTCGCGGCCACGGTGGTCGGCCTGCCGTTGCTGATGGATCGCGAGGTGGATTTCATCACCGCCATCATCACCTCGTTTCAGGCGGTGGCGGCCAATCCGGCGGTGATGCTGGTCTGGGCCGCGCTGATTGCGGGGCTGCTGTTCGCGGCGATCCTGCCCGCATTTCTGGGACTGTTCGTTGCGCTGCCGGTGCTGGGTCATGCCAGCTGGCACATGTATCGACAGTTGCTGCCCGATGCCTAGCCGCGCCCGATAAAGGGCATTTTCGTGGCCATCACGGTCATGAACTGCACATTCGCACCCTTGGGCAGGCGGGCCATGTGCAGAACCGAGTCGGCCACCGTTTCGACCTCGATCATCGGCTCGGCCTTGGGGTTTCCGGCGGCGACCTGTTTCAGCAGGTCCGTTCCGGCATTGCCGATATCGATCTGTCCGCAGGCAATGTCGAACGCCCGCCCGTCCAGCGACAGGCTGCGTGTCATGCCGGTCACCGCGTGTTTCGAGGCCGTATAGGCGATGGACCCGGCCCGCGGCGCATGGGCCGAAATCGAGCCGTTGTTGATGATCCGACCGCCTTGCGGGGTCTGCCCGCGCATCGCGGCGAAGGCCGCGCGGGCGCAGTGAAACATCCCCGTCACATTGACCGCGATGACTTGGGCAAAATCATCCGGCGCAACCTGATCGGGCGTCGCGGCATTCATCCCGCGTCCGGCATTGTTGAACAGAATGTCCAGTCGACCCCATTCCCGCATCGCCTTGTCGAATGCCGCGTCCACGGCGGTCGCGTCGGTCACATCGCAAGGCAGGACCAGCGCGTTCGCGTGACCCTGCGCGCTGTCTTGCAGGCTGTCGCGATTGCGGCCCAACAGCCCGACCTGCCATCCCTGTTGCAAGAACAATCGTGCGGTCGCGCGACCGATGCCGCTGCCTGCGCCGGTGATCAGGATCGTCTGGCTCATGCGGTGGCGCCCCGAACATGCTGTATCTGCGGACCCAGCCCGTCGATGCCCAGGTCAACCTTCCAATCGGCCACGGTGGATTTCTTGGGCAGATTCAGGTCATCATCATGGCTGGCGATGTGGCTGGTCCATTTGGGAAAGGCCAAGGGTAGGGCTTCGCCTGCAAGGTCGGGAATACCGGCCGGCAGGTCGCGCATCTGTTCGTCGCGATCCAGAAGTTCGGGCCTTTCCTGCCCCTTCGGCCCATGACGCAGCATTTTCATTGATCCACCCTTTGTCGTGCAGACATGAAAAAGGCCCGCGCAAGGCGGGCCTGTCAAGACGGTGGCAGAAGGTCACTCGCCCGACGGAGGGGCCAGCTTTTTCGTGCCGCCATTGGCCAGCGGGTCTTCCTGACGCTGAACCGAACCCTCGAAATGGGCACCGGATTCGATGGCGATGGTCTTGTGGATGATGTCACCCTCGACCCGCGCGGTTGCGGTCAGGCGTACCTTCAGGCCACGGACGCGGCCGACCACGCGGCCATTGACGATCACATCGTCGCCCATGATTTCGCCCTTGATCGTCGCGCTTTCGCCGATGGTCAGCTGATGGGCGCGGATATCGCCCTCGACCGTGCCTTCGATCTGGATGTCGCCATCGGTCTTGATGTTGCCGACCACAGTCAGGTCCGAGGACAGAACCGAAGGCGCGGCGCGCTTGCGCGGCATGCCGGGCGCCGGGGGCGCGTCATGGCTGCGTTCGGGGGTGGTTTCGGGTGCAGGGGTGGTTTCCGATTGCGCCCCGCCGGCAGTGGCTTGCTGGGGACGATTTTCGGTCACGCGGGTCTTACTGAACATTGCTGGCTGCCTTGATGAAGCTCATCGGATCGACGGCCCGGCCGTTCATGCGAACTTCGTAATGAAGATGCGGCCCGGTCGAGCGTCCGGTATTCCCCATATCACCGATCCGCTCGCCTTGCGACACCCTTTGGCCGGCCTTCACGCGAATGCGGGACAGGTGGCCATAGCGGGTTTCGGTGCCCAGCTCATGCTTGATCTTGATCAGGTTGCCATAGCCGCTTTGACGGCCGGCGAATGTGATGACGCCGTCGCCCGTCGCATAGATCGGCGTGCCGACAGGGCCCGCCATATCGACGCCCTCATGCATGCGACCCCACCGGCGGCCGAAGGGCGAGGTCCAGCGGAAACTGTCCAGCACGGGCATCGCCAGCGGCAGTTTCTCGATCGCGATGCGATAGGTGTTCATCTGGTCCAGCGTGACGATGACCTTGTTGGCCTTGGTTTCGCCTTGGCTGAGGGCGGCGTCGCCACGGGTCGAATAGCTGATCGGGTTTAGCGGGCCACCCTGACCTGAATAGCCCTTGCGGATCGTGGTCAGAACATCGTCCGGGTCCATGCCGACCGAACGGAAGACCTTGTCCAGCGGCTCGATCGAGATGCTGACGGCATCTTCCAGCTGGGTCAGGATCTGGTCGTTGCGGGCGATGATCTGATCACGCTCGACCTGAAGTTCCTGCGCCGCAAGCTTGGCCTCTTCGGCTTCCTTGCGGGCCTGACTGCGGTCGGTCGCCGTGTTGCGCAGCTCGCCGGACAGGATGTCCAGCGCCACGGCAAATTCTTCGGAACGGTCGGTCGAATCACTGTCCTGCGCCTCGGCGGTCTGCTGCTTTGCCGTGTCGCGTTCGGCGATGGCGTCACGCAGGGTCGATTGCACGACCTTCAGACCCCGTTCCAGCTCGCGCCGCTCTTCCTCGGATGCCAGCAGTTTGGACTGCATTTCCGACACCTGATCCAGCGCCACGGTAAAGCGGTTCTGCGCGGCCAGCGCCTCGGACGCGCGGGCATCGCGTTCCTGCGACAACTCGGCAAGACGCTGTTCAAACGCCGATTGCACGCGCGTCACCTGATCGCGCGAATTGCCCGAACTGACCGCGTCGATTGCAAGGATCGAACTGGCGACCAGGGTCCAGCCGAATACCGTGGTGACCGCACCCAACGCAAGAAGCTGTGTGGCCGGGCGCAGGCGAACAAAGCGCGTCGCATCGTCGGAACGAAGAAAAAGCCGTTTTTCAGGCAACCAACGTTCAAGCGATGCGTTCAGGCTGTTCACAAGGCGTTTCGGCAAGGTCTGTCCCCCGAGGATTCGTGCCGCGTTGGTGCGGTTCGATCTGGTTCCATTTGCCAATGGGTAATAATACCCTGTGCCTTCTTGGCAACAGGCCAGCCGCCTCGCCTGTGCCAAATGGGCGGATACATGCCTTTGCGGGCGGGAATCCGCCGAAATCCGGTCGCCGTTCAAAGAATTTTCATGCAATCTCATAGGGCAAAGGTCCATCGCGGTCAGCGGGGATGCGCAGCGGGCGGTCGATCGGGGGGACCGAACGCTGATGACAGTCGGGGCGCGGGCAGATCCGGCACGAGATTCCGATTGGTTCGAATGCGCGGGGTTTCGTCAGATCCAGCCCATCGGCATAGACCAACCCCTCGGCATGCGCGATTTCGCAGCCAAGGCCGATGGCAAATCGGCGCACCGGCGCGTTATAGGCCCCGGCATGTTTGGACACGTCGCGCGACAATAGCAGATAGCGCATGCCATCCGGCGTTTCGGCCAGCTGGCGCAGGAAACGGCCCGGCTGTTCGAAGGCCTGATGCACGTTCCACAGCGGACAGGCCCCGCCGAAACGGGCGAATTGCAGGCGTGTGGCCGAATGGCGTTTGGTGATCGTCCCCGCCTGATCGACCCGGACAAAGAAGAACGGCACCCCCTTGGCCGCCGGACGCTGCATGGTCGAGAGGCGATGCGCGACCTGTTCCAGCGAGGCCCCGAACAGATGCGACAGGCGTTCAAGATCGTGGCGTTCGGACTGTGCGGCGGCCAGAAAGGCGCGATAGGGCATCAGCGCCGCACCCGCGAAATAGTTCGCCATGCCGACGCGGGCGATTTCGCGCGCGGTGGGGTTGCGGAAACGGGCAAGGTCCAGCGTCGCCTCCAGCAGGTCGGCGCGGGTTTCCAGCGCGACCAGATGCAGCAGCTGAAAGACACGTGTCGCGGGTTCGGCGGCGGCATTCACCAGCAGCATGTCGCCGTCATGGCGGAAGACCGAATTGGCGGGCAGTTCGACCAGCGACACTTTGATGTCGCGCCGGGCCAAGGCCTCGACCGCCAGATCCCACGGATCGCCGCGCAGCCCGTCGGGGCAGGCAAAGCGTTCGGCCGCCCGATCGACCGCATCGATGTAATTGTCGCAATAGTGGAAGAAGTCGCGCACCTCTTCCCACGGGGTCGAGATCGCGTTTTGGCCGACGGCGCCGATGGCTTCGTCCAGCGCGGCAAGGCGTTCCTGTCCCTGGCGGTGGGCGCGGTACAGATCCAGAAAGGCGCGGGCAAGGATCGGCGCATTGGTTGCGGCCAGACGCAGATCGGCCAGAGGCGGGGCCGCATCGAAGACGGGATCGGCCAGCGCCTCTTGCATGTCGATGACCATGCGTTCGGCATCGCCCGCCGACAGCGTCGTCAGATCGACGCCGAACTCCTGCGCCAGCTTCAGCAGCACCCCCGCCGAAATCGGCCGGTGGTTGTTTTCCATCTGCGACAGATAGGGCAGCGAAACCCCCAGACGTTCGGCAAAGCGGCGCTGGTTCAGCCCGACCCGGGCACGGGTTTCACGCAGGGATGTTCCGGCATAGATCTTTTGCGTCGCCATGATGACCTCTTTGCTTTGCAAAGCAGCCTGTAGCCTTTGCAAAGGTATCCCGGCAAGCGCCAAGACGGTGATCAGGACGACCCATATGATCGGCTTTCGCAGCATTCGGCCAGCATGGCGCGAATTGCTTAAGATCCCGTTGCCGGACCTACGGGCGCAGCCCCAGCGCGGATTCGCGGCGCAAAACCCACAGTATGGCCAAAACCGAGCCCGCAGCCGAAGCGACCATGATCACCAGCAGCGGCGTCGCCCCCGAACCCGGTTGCAGCAATGCCCCCGCCAGGGCCGACAGCGCCGCGCCCCCCGCGATGGCAAGCGCGCCGCCAAGGCCGCTGGCCGTGCCTGCCAGTTCGGGGCGCACGCTCATCATCCCGGCATTCGCGTTGGGCAGCACCATGCCGTTGCCCAGCCCCATGAAGGCAATCGCCCCAAAGAAGATCAGCGGGTGGATCACGCCGGCCATGTAGATCAGCAGCGACAGCATCAACGCGACAAAGCAGATGATCGACCCGGTCAGGATCATCCGGTTCATGCCCCAGGACGCGGCAAAGCGGCCAGACAGGAAATTCCCCAGCAGATAGCCGATGGAGGGCGCGGCAAAGTAATAGCCGACCTCGGCCGGCGTCATGCCGAAGACATGTTCGCCCACGAAAGGTGCGCCACCCAGATAGGCGAAGAAACAGCCCGACGACAGCGTGGCCGCCAGGCAATATCCCCAGAACCGGACCGAGCGCCCCAGTTCGGGATAGTTGGCGACCTGCTGGCGCAGGCTCAGACCGCCGCCGCGCACGGTCTCGCCCATATCGCCCGCAGCCGCGACAAGAACCGCAAAGCCCAGAAGGCCCATGATCGCGAAATTGGCGCGCCAGCCGAAGGCCTCGTCGACCACCCCGCCGATGACCGGGGCCATCATCGGGACAACGGCCATTCCCATCGTCACATAGCCGATCATCGAGGCCGCGCGGTCGCCTTCGTACATGTCGCGAACCACCGCGCGCGAGACCAGCATACAGGCCGCGACCGCCGCCTGTATCAGGCGAAACAGCAGAAACATCCCCGCCGTCGGTGCCATCAATGCGCCGATCGTCGCCAGCAGGAAGATCGCCAGCGACCCAAGAACGACCGGCCTGCGTCCGATGCGGTCGCTGATCGGCCCGGCCAGCAGCTGCAACACCGCACTGGCGCCGATATAGGCCGATACGGACAGTTGCATCACCGCGTAATCCACGCCGAAATCCCGCGCCATTCCGGGCAGCGAGGGCAGGAACACGTTCATCGACAGGGCCGAGACGCCCGACAGGGCGACCAGTGTCATCATATGGGGGGCAGTGCGCGGCATGACGGTCCATCGGCGCGACGGCGCCATGCCGCATTAGTAACTTGCGGATTGTGCAAGTCCAGAGGGCGCGATCAGTCCCAGCTGGATTGCCGGTCCTTCGCCAGGTTGCCAAAGCGGGTGAACTGCCCTTCGAAGGCAAGTTCGACCGTTCCGATCGGGCCGTGGCGCTGCTTGCCCAGAATGACCTCGGCCTTGCCGTGGACCTGCTCCATGATCTGCTGCCATTTGGCCATTGCGTCCAGATCGCTGTCCGAAGGCTTTTCGCGTTCGCGATAATATTCCTCGCGGAAGACGAACATCACGATATCGGCGTCCTGTTCGATACTGCCGGATTCGCGCAGGTCCGACAGCTGCGGACGCTTGTCCTCGCGGTTCTCGACCTGACGCGACAGCTGCGACAGGGCGATGACCGGGATGTTCAGTTCCTTGGCGATGGCCTTCAGGCCCTGCGTGATCTCGCTGACCTCGTTGACGCGGCTGTCCTTGGCGGTCGCGGCCTTCAGCAGCTGAAGATAGTCGACCATCAGAACATCCAGACCATGCGTCCGCTTCAGCTTGCGCGCGCGGGCGGCCAGCTGGTTGATCGGCAGGGCGGGGGTGTCGTCGATGTAAAGCGGGCAGTTCTGCAGCGCATGCGCCGCCTCGACAAAGCGGCGGAATTCGCCCTCGTCCATATTGCCCGACCGGATGCGTTCGCTGGGAACCTCGGCGGCCTCGGACAGGATCCGGGCGGCCAGCTGTTCGGCCGACATCTCGAGGCTGAAAAAGCCGACGACGCCGCCTTCGATCGCGCCGACCGTGCCATCGGCACGCTCGCCCTCCTTGAAGGCGCGGGCGATGTTGAAGGCGATATTGGTGGCCAGCGAGGTTTTCCCCATCGAGGGGCGACCGGCTAGAATGATCAGGTCCGAGTTGTTCAAACCGCCCATCTTGCCGTCCAGATCGATCAAACCGGTCGAGATGCCCGACAGCTTGCCATCGCGCTGATAGGCGGCATTGGCGGCCTGAACCGCGCCGGTCACGGCCTTCAGGAAGGACTGAAAGCCGCGCTCGGCCACGCCCTGTTCGCCCAGCTTGTACAGCGTCTGTTCCGCGGCCTTGATCTGTTCCTCGGCATCTTCGCCGACCTCGACCTTCGCGGCGCGGGCGGAAATGTCCTGACCCAGCAGGATCAGTTCGCGGCGCAGGGCGAATTCGCGGATCATCTGCGCATAATCGCGTGCCGCATAGGCCGAGATCGCTGCCCCCGCGAGACGCGCCAGATAGGGCGCACCGCCCAGTTCCTTCAGACCCTCATCGCCTTCCATGAAGGCCTTGATGGTCACCGGGCTGGCCAGCGCGTTCTTGCGGATGCGTTCGGCGCAGATCTCGAAGATGCGGGCATGGACCGGATGATAGAAATGTTCCGGCTTGATCACCTGGCTGACGCGGTCGAACACATCGTTGTTGGTCAGCAGGGCGCCCAGCAATTGCTGTTCAGCCTCAAGCGAATAGGGCACCGTCTGGCTGTCGTCTTCCTGTCCGTCCTGACCCGGAACGATCACGCGCAAGCCGCTCATCTGCCCAATCCCTCGTTTCTTGGTTATTCGATCAGTCTACAGGAAAGACGGGCCGCACGAAATATCGCGCGGCCCGAAATCGGTGTATCAAGCTGTGGATAGCCTGTGGATAAACGCAGCGTCAGCTGTTTGCCGCCTGCCATGCGCGCGGGTTCGACAGGAAGGTCTGCACCTCGTTCAGGGTGGCCTCGTCAAAGGCCTTCTGTTCGCGCGCCTCGGCCAGAACATCCCACCAGGTGCACAGATGATGCAGCCGGACGCCATGATCGGCCAGGCGCTGCGTGGTTTCCGGGAAGATACCGTAATAGAAGATCACAGCCGTATGGCCACAGCTGGCGCCGGTGTCGCGGATCGCATCCACGAAGGACAGTTTGCTGCCGCCATCGGTTGTCAGATCCTCGACCAGCAGCACGCGCTGATCTTCGGTCATGACACCTTCGATGCGGGCGTTGCGGCCATAGCCCTTGGGCTTCTTGCGCACATAGGTCATCGGCAGGCCCAGACGTTCGGCCACCATCGCGGCAAAGGGAATGCCCGCGGTTTCGCCCCCGGCGACATTGTCGAACGCCTCGAACCCGGCATCGCGCATGACGGTCGCGGCCAGAAAATCCATCAGCGTCTGGCGCACGCGTGGAAAGCTGATGATGCGGCGGCAGTCGACATAGGTTGGCCCCTTCAGCCCCGAGGCATAGGTAAAGGGCGTTTCCGCGTTGAAATCCACCGCCTTGATTTCCAGCAGCATCCGGGCGGACAGGCGGGCGATTTCCTCGCGCGTGGGGTAGGGCAGGCTCATCAGTCCTCCAGATGCCAGTAAAGGGGAAAGCCGGGGTCGAAGACGGTGACACTCTCATCCCCGGCGGTGATCGAGGTCGGGTATCGGGCGGGAACATCGCGCTTGGTCAGGCGGATGCGGTCGGCATTGGCGGGCAGGCCGTAGAAGGCCGCGCCATTCAGGCTGGTAAAGGCTTCCAGCCGGTCCAGCGCGCCGTCCTCTTCAAAGACATGGGCTAGAATCGACATCGTGTTCGGCGCGGTAAAGCACCCCGCGCAACCGCAGGGTTGCAGCTTGGCCGCGTCGGTATGCGGCGCGCTGTCGGTGCCTAGAAAGAACCGCGCCTCGCCACTGGTCGCGGCGTCGCGCAGCGCAAGGCGGTGGCTTTCGCGCTTGGCGACCGGCAGGCAGTAGTAATGCGGCCGGATGCCGCCTGCCAGAATGGCGTTGCGGTTGATGACCAGGTGATGCGTGGTGATCGTCGCGCCCAGATCGTCGCCGCCCGAACGTGCATAGGCGACCCCGTCCGAGGTGGTGATATGTTCCATCACCACCCGCAGGCCGGGCGTCGCGCGGCGGATCGGGTCCAGCACGCGGTCGATGAACACGGCCTCGCGGTCGAAGATGTCCACCGATGGGTCGGTCACTTCGCCATGCACACACAGGGGCACGCCCGCTTCGGCCATCGCCTCAAGCACGGGGCGCACGCGGTCGAAATCGGTCACGCCGCTGGCGGAATTGGTGGTGGCACCGGCCGGATACAGCTTGACCGCGCGGATGATGCCGTCCCGATGCGCGGCGATCACATCGGCGGGATCGGTGCCATCGGTCAGATACAGCGTCATCTGTGGCTGCAGCGGCGCGCCCTTGGGCAGGGCGGCAAGGATCCGGTCGTGATAGGCGGCGGCCTGCGCGCCCGTCACCACCGGCGGCACCAGATTCGGCATGATGATCGCGCGGCCGAAACCGGCAGAGTGCGGGGCCACGGCCGACAGCATCGCGCCATCGCGCAGATGCAGGTGCCAGTCGTCAGGGCGGCGGATGTCAAGCATGTCGGTCATGCCCGCCTTAATACACGGCCCGCCGTGCTTGCCAAGCGGTCGGCGCGTGAAATCACGGGGGCTGTGCGAAAGTCCTACTTGCAGTGATGGGTCAGGGGGAACACACTGCCATTTTGTTCGTTCTTGCCGTGGGCGAGGATGATCGGCAGCAGGATATTAAGAATGATGGCACCGAACCCTATGCGGATTTGGGCGCAGATGGCCAGAATTGCGATTGATTCCCAATTGGTTATCGGAATGAGAATGGCTGGCATGATGGGCGTGGTCGCCCAGTCCCCCGGCGAACCGTTTCGCATGGTCGCCGAAAAACAGGCCGCGGCCTCCGAGTCGCTTTTTGCCATGGCCCAGGCCGCCAGTCGCGGTGACAGCGCCGATCGCGTCATGTCGGCGGCCCTGCGTCCCTACAGCAAGCGCACCCGTGCGAATTCGCGTCGCCTGACCCGCAAGGGCTGATCGGCCGGGAACAAGATCCATGCTGGCCGGTTACTTCGTCACGGTAGCACGGGGGACAGGACGGTGAAGACGGCGATTGTGACCGGCGGTGCGCAGGGCATCGGCAAGGGCATCGTGCAACGGTTGCGCGGCGATGGCTGGCGCGTTGCGGTGCTGGATCTGGACGCCGAGGCGGTGCAGGAACAACAGGCCGAGGATCCCGCACTGCAAAGCATGACGGTCGATGTCGGGAACGAAGATCAGGTCAGCGCCGCATTCGACAGGATCCGCGACTGGCTGGATGGCGCGGGGCTGAACCTGCTTGTGTCGAACGCGGGGCCCGCGAATCCGGTCGGTAGCCCGATCGAGGATCTGTCCCTGCAAGATTGGCGCAGGTGGCAGGACGGGCATCTGACAGGCGCGTTCCTGATGGTGCGGGGCGCGGTGCCCCTGTTGCGAGAGGCGCGCGGCAGCATCGTTCTGATGTCATCGACCCGCGCCTTGCAATCCGAACCCGACTGCGAGGCTTATGCGGCCGCGAAAGGCGGTCTGACCGCGATGGCGCATGCGCTGGCGATCAGCCTTGGTCCCGACATCCGCAGCAATTGCATTCTGCCCGGCTGGATCGAGACGGGCCCTTGGCAAAAACGCGCAACGCGACAGGATCCCCGGCATTCTGATACCGACCATGCGCAGCATCCCGTGGGGCGCGTAGGTACCCCCGACGATATTTCCGCGCTGGTGGCCTATCTGGCCTCGGACGAGGCGGGTTTCATCACCGGCCAGCAATTTGTTGTCGATGGCGGCATGACCCGCAAGATGATCTATGCCGAATGAAAAACGGCGAGGGGAGCCCCCTCGCCGTCTTACATGTTCCTGATCGGTCGATCAGAGCAGCTTGCCCATGGCGACAGCCGTATCCGACATCCGGTTCGAGAAACCCCATTCGTTGTCGTACCAGGTCAGGATGCGGCACATGCGGCCCTCCATGACCTTGGTCTGATCCATGTGGAAGATCGAGCTGTGGGGATCGTGGTTGAAATCGGTCGAAACCAGCGATTCCTCGGTATAGCCAAGGATGCCTTTCAGCGGACCATCGGCCGCGGCCTTGATCGCGGCGTTGATTTCCTCGACCGACGTATCGCGGGCGGCTTCGAAGGTCAGGTCCACGACCGAGACATTCGGCGTCGGCACGCGGATGGCGACGCCGTCCAGCTTGCCTTTCAGTTCCGGCAGCACCAGGCCGACGGCCTTGGCGGCACCGGTCGAGGTCGGGATCATCGACAGCGCGGCGGCGCGGGCGCGATACAGATCCTTGTGCATCGTATCCAGCGTCGGCTGATCGCCGGTATAGCTGTGGATGGTGGTCATGAAGCCGCGGCTGATGCCGATGGCGTCGTTCAGGACCTTGGCGACCGGCGACAGGCAGTTGGTGGTGCAGCTTGCATTCGACACGACCAGATCATCCGCGGTCAGCGTGTCGTCATTGACGCCGAACACGATGGTCTTGTCGGCGTTCTCGCCGGGGGCCGAGATCAGGACGCGCTTGGCGCCGGTCGACAGATGCGGCTGGCATTTGTCCTTCGAGGCGAAGATGCCGGTGCATTCCATGATCACGTCGATATCGCCCCAGGGCAGGTCGGCGGGATTGCGGATCGCGGTGACCTTGATGGGGCCGCGGCCCACATCGATCGTGTCGCCCGAAACGGTGACGGTGGCCGGAAAACGGCCATGCACGCTGTCATAGCGCAGCAGGTGGGCGTTGGTTTCGACCGGACCCAGATCGTTGATGGCCACGACCTCGATATCGGTGCGACCCGATTCGACGATGGCGCGCAGCACGTTGCGTCCGATACGCCCAAAACCGTTGATGGCGACTTTGACTGCCATGGTTCTTCTCTCCCGACCAGATGACGTTGCGCAATGCTCTAGCGTGGCGGGGCGGCTGATGCAAATGCCCTCTGCCATCGGTGCGCGGCAGGGGCGCCAGGCGTGACGAATTCGTCAGCGCCAGAAGCTGACATGTTCGATCAGCCCGTCCATCGCCTTGCCCAGGATGACCGGCAGCCCAAGATGCAACCACAGGGCGTCCGCCGCGAAAATCGCGACAATCAGAAGGGCAAGGGTCAGGGCGATCTGGTTGGTCATGCTGGGCCTTTGCCCCTGAATAGCGTGGTCACTGCGGGATCGGCAAGTCAGCCCAGCTCGTCATCCGTGACAAGCGGGACAAGGGTCAGATCGCCCTGCGATTCAAGTCGGCGGATGGCCGCGACCAGTTCGTTGCCGGCGGCCTCGACGTCGCGAAGGGCAACCTTGCCAAGGCCCTCGATCTCTTCGCGCAGGCCGTCGGCCATCCGTTGCGACAGATTCGACAGGATGAAATTCGCGGCCTCGCCTTCGGGGCCCGAGGTCGAGGACAGGGCGCGTATCAAGACGGCCTGGTCAACCTCGCGGGTGATGCGCGGCACATCGCGGGGTTCGACGCGGGAGGGAATATGGGCAAAGATAAAGATCGCGCGTCGGACGCCGCCCGCGAAACCTGCATCCTCACGTTCCAATGAATCCAGCACGTCGTCGCGCAGCTCGGCCGTGGCGAAGTTCAGGATCGCCCCCATGCGGTCGCTGGCCGGGGTGGCAAGACCGGGCCGGGGCAGCGCGTCGGCAGCCTGCAACAGGACCAGCCCGACCCGATGCAGCGCGGCGGGGCTGACCTCTCCCGTCAACGACATCGCCTGCGCGACGGTCCGTGCCCGGTCCCGCGACAATTCCGTGAACAGCGCCGATGCGACCGGGACCGGCAGTTTCGACAGCATCAGCGCGATCAGTTCGACCGATTCGGAATTGGCCAGCGCCAGCAGGCTTTTCTGGGGAAGTTCGGCAATGCGCGCCCAGGGATCGCCCTTGCCTGACATGGCGGCGATGCGGCGCAGGTGATCGGTACTGTCAGCCGACAGTTTTCCGCCCAGCATGGCCAGCGTCCCGTCCAGATTTCCCGGGAATGTGACGCCGACCGATTCCAGCCGGTCGCAGAATTCGGTGATGACGGCATCGCGTGTCTGACGGTCGATCAGTTCCATCCCGGCCATTTCTTCGGCCAGCAGGTTCTGGGTCGCGCTGTCCAGCTGGTTCAGCCGAACCTCATCTTCGTCATCCAGAAGAAGGCGGACGATTACGGCCGCCTTCTGTCGTTGTGTCAAAGCCATCTGCACCATCGTCATGCCCGCATCGTTTTCCTTCGATCACCGGCAATCTGGCACAGCATCCTTAATGCGGGTTTACGCCCGCATCGGGAATTACAGAGGATTTGATTCAAAAACCCGGCGGAAGATCGTGTCGACATGCTTGGTGTGATAGCCAAGGTCGAATTTCTCTTCGATCTGCGCCGGGGTCAGCGCGGCCGTCACTTCGGCATCGGCCAGCAATTCCTCTTTGAAATCCTTGCCCTCTTCCCAGACTTTCATCGCGTTGCGCTGAACCAGGCGATAGGAATCCTCGCGCGATACACCGGCCTGCGTCAGCGCCAGAAGCACCCGCTGCGACATGACCAGGCCTTTGAACTTGTTCATGTTGGCCAGCATGGTTTCGGGATAGACGACCAGCTTGTCGATGACGCCCGCAAGACGGTTCAGCGCAAAATCCAGCGTGATCGTCGCGTCAGGCGCGATGCCGCGTTCGACGCTGGAATGGCTGATGTCGCGTTCGTGCCACAGGGCCACGTTTTCCATCGCCGGAATTACGGTCATGCGGACCAGGCGCGCCAGACCGGTCAGGTTTTCGGTCAGGACCGGGTTGCGCTTGTGCGGCATCGCGCTGGACCCTTTTTGGCCGGGGCTGAAGAATTCCTCCGCCTCCAGAACCTCGGTGCGCTGCATGTGGCGGATCTCGATGGCGATGTTTTCCATCGACGAGGCAATGACGCCAAGCGTGGCAAAGAACATCGCGTGGCGGTCGCGCGGAATGACCTGCGTGCTGATCGGTTCGGGGCGCAGACCCATCTTGGCGCAGACATGTTCTTCGACCGCCGGGTCGATATTGGCGAAGGTGCCCACCGCACCCGAGATCGCGCCGGTGGCGATTTCGGCCCGTGCAGCCTGCAGCCGGGCCTTGCCGCGGGCCATTTCGGCGTAAAAGCGCGCGAAGGTCAGTCCCATTGTGGTCGGTTCGGCATGGATGCCGTGGCTGCGGCCGATGCGGACGGTGTCCTTGTGTTCATAGGCGCGCTTTTTCAGCGCGGCCAGAACCTTGTCCATGTCGGCCAGCAGGATGTCGGCGGCGCGGACCAGCTGGACGTTCAGCGTGGTGTCCAGCACGTCGCTGCTGGTCATGCCCTGGTGGACGAAGCGGGCCTCGTCGCTGCCGACATGTTCAGCCAGATGGGTCAGGAAGGCGATCACGTCATGCTTGGTGACGGCCTCGATTTCATCAATCCGGGCGACGTCGAACTCGACATCCTTGGCCTTCCAGACGGCATCCGCGTTTTCGCGCGGAATCACGCCCAGATCGGCCTGGGCGTCGCAGGCATGCGCCTCGATTTCGTACCAGATGCGGAATTTCGTTTCCGGCGACCAGATCGCGGTCATCTCGGGGCGGGCATAGCGAGGGATCATGGCAGGCTCCTTGTCGTTGCGGCGGGCATAGCCGCAGCGCGGCGCGGGGGCAAGTTTTCGGTGGCATGGTGCGCGGCAACGTGGAACATTCGCCGCGATTACGGGGTTGTGAAGCCAACAGAAACGATCAGCCGGAGGCAGAACCATGCAGCGCGATCCTGAATTGCAGCGCGCAGGCGGGCCAGACGCCCCTTTTTCCAGCCGAATCCCGCCCTCGGGCCCGATGTCGCCCGATGGACGGCGGGTCTGGCCGCGCCCCTCGCTGACGGCAAGGATCGTGGTCTGGGGGGGCGTAGCAGCCGCGACGGCTGCGGCCACGGCGGGTGCGGTGATCCTGGGCCGCGCGGCGGCCAATGCGCTGGCGGCGGATGATCCGGCCCCGCGGCGTGTCGATCCAAGGACGCCGCGCGATCCGGCGACACTGGCCCCGCGCTTTGCCGAACTTGACGAGGACGCGCGCGAAGCGGTGCGCAGGCGGGCCCGCGAACGCGCCCGCGCCCAGATGCAACGCGATCGCGCAGCCCGTGTGCGTGCGGCCGAGCGCCGCAATATTGTCGGTGATATCACCGAAAGCGCGGTCGAACTGTCGGGCAGTCTGAACAGTGTCGCCGCCGCGGTGGATCGGGCATTCGGCAGCTTTCGCAGCGTGGCGGCGCAAAGTTCGGCGATCATTGCAGAGTTCGGCGCAGCCGCCGACCTGATCCGGGAAACGGCACGACCCCGCGCCGCTTCCGACCAAGATGAACAGAAGTAACGGCAGGATCGTGTGACACAGACAAAGCGACCGGGAATTGCGCAGGCCTTGTTTGGCGATCTGGATGAAAAGACGCGGCGGGATTACGGCCTGCCGGGGTCGCAACCGGGGCAGGGGGCACCGAGAGCTGCCCCCACGGCGCTGCGCGACCTGACCCCCCGCGATTGGCTTGGTGTGGCCAAGGGCACGGCCCGGCAGGTCGGCGCCGATCGCGTTTCGGCCGTGGCGGCGGGTGTGACCTTCTTTGGTCTGCTGTCGCTGTTTCCCGCGATCACGGCCTTCGTGTCGCTGTATGCCCTTGTCGCCGATCCCGGCACCATCGCGCGGCATCTGGAAATACTGGCCAGCCTGATGCCCGCCGGGGCGTTGGACATCATTCGCGGTCAGGTCGAGGCGATTGCAGCTTCGCCCACGAACGCCCTTTCGGTTGCCGGGATCGGCGGTCTGCTGATCGCCTTCTACTCCGCGAATGGCGGGATGAAGGCGTTGCTGAGCGGGCTGAACGTCGCCTTTTTCGAAAATGAAAGCCGCGGCTTCATCAAGCTGAATCTGGTCGCCATGGCGTTTACGGTGTCGGGCCTGCTGTTGATCGCGCTGATGATGGGGGTCATCGCGGTGATCCCTGCGGTTCTGGCCTTTCTGCCGATGGCCGAGACCAGCGAGAAGCTTATCGCCGCGCTGCGCTGGCCTGCGGTCTTCGTCGTGCTGGTTCTGGCGCTTGCGGCGATCTATCGCTGGGGTCCGTCGCGGCGGATGACACGCTGGCGCTGGATTTCGCCGGGGGCGATCTTTGCTGCGGTCGGCTTTGTCGCCTCGTCTTACCTGTTTTCTTGGTATGCGGCGAATTTCGCGGATTACAACGAAACCTATGGCTCGCTGGGGGCGGTGGTCCTGCTGATGATGTGGCTATGGATCAATGCCACTGTCGTTCTGATCGGGGCCGAACTGAACGCCGAACTGGAACGTCGGTTGAAATTCAGGCAGGCTGCGCCCGACGAAAGCTGAGGATTCCCATGATACCCGCACCCTATCTGGCCCTGATCGGGGCCATCGGCCTGGAGGTGGTCGGCACCTCGCTGCTGCAACGGTCAGAGCAGTTCACCCGCCTGTTGCCGACCGTCGGCATGGCGCTGTGCTATCTGGCCAGTTTCTATCTGTTGTCGCTTAGCCTGCGCGTCCTGCCCCTTGGCATCGCCTATGCGATCTGGAGTGCGCTCGGCATCGTCCTGGTCGCGACGATCGGCCTGGTGGTCTTTGGGCAGAAGCTGGATCTGCCCGCCGTGATCGGGCTGATCCTGATCGTCGCCGGGGTCGTCGTCATCAACCTGTTCTCGCGCAGCGTCGGGCATTAACGCTCGGTCAGCTTCAGCTCGATCCGGCGGTTCTGGGCGCGCGTTTCCGCGCTGTCGCCACGGGCCACCGGGCGGGTGTCGGCAAAGCCCGTCGGCGCCAGACGCTGCGCCGGAAAGCCCAGATCCTGCGTCATATAGCGTACCACCGCCAGCGCGCGCGCCTGACTTAGTTCCCAATTGTCGCGATACCGGCCGGTGCCCGATAGCGGGGTGCTGTCGGTATGCCCGTCGACGCGGATAATCCAGTCGATTTCATCCGGGATATCGGCAGAGATGTCCGACAACATCCGGGCTACGTTTCCGACCTGCTGGCGACCCTCGGGGGACAGCGTCGCCTCGCCGGGGGCGAACAGCACTTCGGATTGAAACACAAAGCGGTCACCAACGACGCGCACTCCTTCGCGCCCCGAAAGGATCTGTGACAGCCGACCGAAGAATTCCGACCGATAGCGGGCCAAATCGCGGGCCTCTTCTTCGGCCCTGGCGCGGGCCTCGGCTTCCAGTTGCAGGCGCCGTTCCTTTTCTTCGGTTGCGCGCAGCAGGGCCGCGTTCAACTGCTGACCCAGTTCGGCGACACGCAATTCGGCCTCGTCCTGTTCGTCGCCCGCGGCGTCCAGCAAGGCCTGCAACGAGCCCAGTTGCGCGGTCAGCGAGGCGACCTGTTCATTCAACAGGGCGACACGCTGCTGACTGTCCTGAGACAATTGTTCCTGCTGGGCCAGTTCCTGCCGTGCCGTCGCCAGCAACGCGGCCTGGCGTTCGGCGTCGCTGGCCTGATCCTGCGCCTCTTGTGACAGGCGATCCTGTGCCGATTGCGCGGCAGCCAGCAGGGTCAGGGTTTCCTCGGCCTGTTTGCGACTTTCCTCCAAGGACAGCGTCATGGCGGTCAATTCGCTGTCGGCGCTTTGCAGACGGTCGCGCAGCGCCTCTGCGGCGGCTGCCTCGGCAAGCTGGGCAGCTTCGGCTTCGGACAATTGCGCCGTGGTTCCGGTCAGCTGGGTCTGCAGATCGGCATTCTGTCGCCGCAGATCGGCGGTCATCGCCTCAAGCGCCTCGCGGCGGGCGGCGGCAAGGCGGGCCTGTTCCTCGGCCGCGTCGGTTTCCTGTCGTGCGGCCGCGACCGCCAGTTCGGCGGCGGAAGCGCGATCACGTTCGGTATCAAGCTGTTGTTCAAGCGCGGCTTGCCGCGATTGCGCCTGCGCCAGATCGACCTGCCGCGCGGCCATCAGGGCGGCAACCTCGGCCTCGAAATCGGTCAGCCGACTGCGGGCCTGTTCCAGATCGTCGCGGCTGCTGTCCAGCTGGTTCGACAGCCGCGTGATCCGCGCGGCGCGGTCGCGGGCCTGCGCGTCCGCATCGGCCAGATCCTGTTCCAGCCCGGCCTGAACCTGCGCCTGCCTGCCCAATTCGCCTTGCAGATCAGCCTCGCGATCCTCGGCGGCGGTCAGCGCCTGACCCAGCGCCGCGACCTGCTGGCCCAATGCATCCAGCCGCGTTTCCTGCTGCGAAAGACGCTGTTCCTGGTCCAGGATCGTGTCGTCCTGATCGGTGATCCGTTCGCGCAGGACCGATTGCACGACCATGAAGATCGTCAGCACGAACATCAGCACCATCAGCAGTGCCGTCATCGCATCGACGAAACCGGGCCAGATCGTCGAGGAAAACCGGTTGGACGAGGCGCGGTTCAGGGCCATCCTAACCGTCCTGCCGCGGCGGGATGGGCGGATCGGTCAGCAGATCGTCGCGGAACGGATCGTTGAAACGGGCGGCGCGCACCGCGCGGGTCAGCACAAGGATGTCCGAACGCAGCTCGGCCACCATTTCGTCGCGGCCCTCGTTCAGGCGATGGACCAGCCGGTCAATCGACTGTTCGACACCGGACAGGTCGGGGCCTGACATGCCACGCGCCTGTGCCATCTGCACCAATTGTTCCTGCCCCTCGGCCATGCGGTTCAGCGAATCCGTCAGCGTGGCCCATCGCCCCAGCGAGGCTTCACGTTCCTGTTCGCTGCGATGGACCAGCGCCTCGATCGCCTCGGCCATGACGACGGTCCGTTCATCGGCCATCGCCGCGGCCTCGTCACGCATGGCGTCGCGTTCGGCGTGAAACTGTTGCAGACGTTCCATATGCGCGGCCATCTGTTCCATGAAGCCGGACATCGCGGCCTGATCGATGCCGTCACCTTCCGAACCCGCAAGGCTGATGCGGGTAAAGCCGGACAGCCATTCCTCCAACTCGCGGTAAAAGCGGTTCTGACCGTGGGTGACGAACAGTTCCAGCAGGCCCACGACCAGCGACCCCGCCAGACCCAGCAGCGAGGATGAAAACGCCGTCGCCATCCCGCCCAGCTGCGCCTCAAGACCCGACATCAGCTTGTCAAAGACCTGCAAACCGGTTTCGCCCTCTTGCGGGGCAAGCGCGCGGATGGTTTCGACAACGGCCGGAACTGTGGTTGCAAGCCCGTAGAAGGTTCCCAGAAGTCCAAGGAAGATCAGCAGGTTCGACAGGTATCTTGTGATGTCGCGCAGCTCGTCGATGCGGGTCGCGACCGAGTCGAGGATCGAACGTGCCGACCCGGTCGAGATGACGCCCCCCACCGGGCCGCGCGTGCCCAGCAATGCCGCCAGCGGCGCCAGCAGGCGCGGTGGCACATCGCCGTCATCGGCACTGCGCGCCGCAACGCCCTTTTCGACCGCGCTGCGGCGGCGCCGGGCAAAACGCTCGATCCAGCTGACCGAGCGGATCAACTGGCCGACCTGCCAGAAACAGGCCAGCACACCCAGCGCAAAGACCGCCAGAATCAGCCCGTTCAGCCACATGTTCGCCATGAAGATCGGCAGGATGCGGCCATAGGTGACCCAAGCCCCCGCCAGCACCAGCCCAAGCACCGTGACCATCATCAGGATCTGCCGGACAGGCTGCGAGAAATGCGGCTGACTGGGCATGTCGACCGCGGTCGCGCGCATGGCCCTGATCCGGCGGCTGGGCAGGGTCAGGCGGTCGTTGCGGTCGTCTGGCTCATGGCCGTTGCTGTGATCGCTCAAATCAATGCCAATCCGTTGCGCTGCGCTGTCGGGGCCAAGTGTAGGGTGCCGCCAACAACTTGCCAAGCAAACAGAAAGATCGCGTTAATTTCCGAACCCGTGATTGCCCGCGATCAGACGGCGCACATCGGCGGCCAGATCCTCCAGCATCGCGTCGGGCAGCCCGATCTGCGTCAGATGTTGCGTCGTGTTGAACAGATATTCCGCGTTCGGGCCGCGTCCGCCATGCGCACGGGCGATGATCCGCGCCTGTTCGCGCACGCACAGGCCGCCCGCATATTGGTCATGATCGGGGCGCATCACATAGGTCACGGCCTGCACCTCGCGCCCGTCTTCCAGCTGCAAGGGAACATGCGTTTCGCGATAGGCATGGGTAATCAGTTCGCGGGCCCGCAGATAGGCGGCCACTTTCGTGGCCTCATCCTCGGCGACGCGCATGGCAAGACCCTGGCAATGGCTTCCCGGCGCCTCGTCCAGGCCCAGGACAAGGCCCGGCACCTCTTCGGTGCCGCGGTAATGGGTCGACAGCAGGCAGAAACTGCGGGAATAGCCGTCAAGCCGCGCCTTGACGGATTCCACCGGCACGAAACCGGGATCCCACATCAGCGATCCATAGCCGAAAACCCACATCTGCTGTGTCATGCATCCATCCTTTCCGTCCCTGAAATTTAGGGCAGGGCGGGGCGGGATGAAAGGGCCGCGACGGTGCGTCAGCTGCCCCTTGCGCCGGGGGTGCGGCCGAAATCGGGGGCATCGGTGTCCTGACCGGCATCGATGATGCCCCGGCGGATCGCGCGGGTGCGGGTAAAATAATCGTGCAATTGCTGGCCATCACCCATGCGGATCGCCCGTTGCAGCATGAACAGCTCTTCGGTGAAGCGGCCCAGAATATCCAGTGTCGCCTCTCGGTTATGCAGGAACACGTCGCGCCACATCGTCGGGTCGCTGGCCGCGATACGGGTGAAATCGCGAAAGCCCGCGGCCGAATACTGAATCACCTCTTCATCGGTGACGCGCCGCAGATGGTCGGCCACGCCAACCATCGTATAGGCGATCAGATGCGGCGCGTGGCTGGTCACGGCCAGCACCAGATCGTGATGGCCCGCCTCCATCCGGTCGGTCTTGGCACCCATCGCGACCAGCAGGCGGTTCAGCCGGTCAAGCGCGTCCGGATCGGTGTCGGGCAGGGGGGTCAGAAGCCACCAGCGGTTCCGGAACAGGCTGGCAAAGCCGGCCTTGGGCCCGGAATGTTCGGTCCCGGCCAGAGGGTGGCCGGGGATGAAATGGACATGTGCGGGCAGGTGCGGCCCGACCGTGTCGATCACATCCTGCTTGACCGAGCCGACATCGGTGATGATCGCGCCGGGTTTCAGATGGGGGGCGATCCGGGCAGCAACATCACCCATCGCGCCGACCGGGACGGCCAGCACGATCAGATCCGCATCGGTGACGGCATCCGTCACGCTGTCGCAGACACGGTCGCACAGGCCGATCTCGCGCGCGGTGTCGCGGGTGGCGGCGCTGCGGGCAAAGCCGGTGATTTCGCGCGCAAGCCCGCCTTCGCGCATCGCATGGGCCATCGACCCGGCGATCAGGCCCAGACCGATCAGGGCGACACGGTCGAAGATCACGCTCATGCCCGCGCCCTTTCACCGGCCATGAAATCGGACAGGCATGCGACCACGCGGCGGCAGCCGGCTTCGTCGCCGACGGTGATGCGCAGCCCGTCGGGCAGGCCATAGCCCGCGACCCGGCGCACCAGGATGCCCGCATTGCGCAGTGCCTTGTCGGCAGCCTCGGCCTGTGCTGGGCTGGCGAAACGGGCCAGCAGAAAGTTCGCGTGGCTTTCATCGCAGGCAATGCCCATCTGAACGAATGCGTTGCGCATCCAGTCGCGCCATCTGGCGTTTTCGGTGGCACAATGGCGCGTGAAGTCCACATCGCGGATGGCGGCTTCGGCGGCTTCCATCTGTGCGTTCGACAGGTTGAAGGGCTGGCGAATGCGGGTCAGCACCTCGATGATCTGGCGGCTGGCATAGCCCCAGCCGATGCGCAGCCCGCCCAGACCGTGGATCTTGCTGAAGGTGCGGGTCATGATCACATTGGGGTGGCGATCGACCAGCGACGCGCCGCCGTCGAACCCCTCGGCGAATTCGGTATAGGCCCCGTCATGGACCAGCAGCACATGATCGGGCAGGTCGCTGGCAAGGCGCTGCAGCTGATCGGCGGGTAGCATGGTGCCGGTGGGGTTGGCCGGGTTCGCGATAAAGACGATGCGGGTCCGCGGGGTCACGGCGCCCAGGATCTGGTCGATATCGACGACGCGATCCCGCTCGGGCACGGTGACGGGAACGGCCCCGACCATCCGGGCCAGGATCGGATACATGGAAAAGCCGTGCTCGGTGGTGATCACCTCGTCGCCCGCCGCCGCGTAGGATTGCACGATGAATTGCAGAACCTCGTCCGATCCGACGCCACAGATGATCCGTTCGGGATCAAGGCCATGCACCTCGCCGATGGCACGCCGCAGCGGGGCGTGATCGGTCGCGGGATAGCGATGCAGCTGCGTGGCGGCGGCGGTGAAGGCCGCCTGCGCCGCAGGGCTGCATCCCAGCGGATTTTCGTTCGAGGACAGCTTCAGGACATCGGTCTGGCCCGACAGCGTGCTTTCACCGCTGACATATAATGCGATGTCCATGATGCCCGGCTTGGGTGCGATCTGCGTCATTGCCACCTTCCTTTGTTCGCCCGTTTAGTCATCGGCGGGCGACATGGGAAGGGGGCAGCGCCCTAGACGAAGTGAAAGTCGTCGGCGTCGATCAGGCCTGCATCGACCCCGACAAGGGTGACGCTGTTCTTGCCGAAGTTCAGAACCGTGTTGTCGCCACTGGACGAGACGCGGATATCGGTGAAGTCGTCGAAAGGGCCAGTCATGCGGATCAGATCCTGACCGTCGGCGAAATCGCGGATGCGGTCGCGTCCCGATCCCGCGCCGAAGACAAAGACATCCGCGCCCAGGCCCCCGACCAGCAGGTCGTTCCCGCCCTGTCCGATCAGGACATCCGCGCCCTGATTGCCATGCAATGTGTCGGCGCCCACCCCGCCCAGCAGGCGATCATTGCCCGTCCCGCCGTGAAGCTGATCGGATCCGGACCCGCCCCACAGGATGTCGGCACCCGCGCCGCCGAACAGCGTGTCGTGATCAAGGTTGCCAAACAGCCGATCGGCCCCGATCCCACCCGATATCGTGTCGGCCCCGCCACCGCCCAGAAGGTGATCGCTGCCGCCATTGCCCTTCATGACGTCATTGCCGGAAAACCCGTTGACCCGGTCGGCCTTCGCCGACCCCAGGATTGTATCGGCCCGGGCCATGATTTGCTGCCACACCGGCAGCAGGTTGCCCTCGTGGGTGACATGCGATTCCAGGCGCTCGCTGGTGGCTATGCGGAAGTTCGAGAGGGTCACGATGGTATCGCCATGCTGACTTAGACTTACGCCATCCAGCCGATCATAGGCGTTCGAGACGACATCGATGCGATAGCCGTCGCTGTAGGTGATATATTCCTCGCCGGGGCCCCAGCGGAATCCGTCCAGATCGGTCCGGGCGGTCATGTCGAAGGATTCGTAAAGGCGGATCGTGGCCATTTTCGGATTTTGCCCAGACTGTTGCGTTATGTGCAGATTAGGGCAGTTTCAGATTCCCACAACGCGATAACACGGACAAGTTTAGGCAAAAGAAAAAGGCCGCCCCGAAGGACGGCCTTTGAAAGATCGTGGTCCGGCGAAGATCAGTTCTTCGCGTAGAATTCGACGACCAGGTTCGGTTCCATCTGGACGGCGTAGGGAACGTCGCCCAGGGTCGGGGTGCGAACGAAGGTCGCGGTCATCTTGCTGTGGTCGGCTTCGACATAATCCGGCACGTCGCGCTCGGGCAGGGCGACGGCTTCCAGCACGATGGCCAGCTGACGCGAACGCTCGCGGATCGAGATCACGTCGCCTTCCTTCACGCGGTAGGAGGGGATGTTGACGCGCTGACCGTTCACTTCGACATGGCCGTGGTTCACGAACTGACGGGCGGCGAAGATGGTCGCGACGAATTTCGCGCGATAGACCACGGCGTCCAGGCGACGCTCCAGCAGGCCGATCAGGTTTTCACCGGTGTCGCCCTTGACGCGCTCGGCTTCGGCATAGATGCGGCGGAACTGCTTTTCGGTCAGATCGCCGTAATAGCCTTTCAGCTTCTGCTTGGCGCGCAGCTGGGTGCCGAAATCCGACAGTTTCTGCTTGCGGCGCTGGCCGTGCTGACCGGGGCCGTATTCGCGACGGTTGACCGGCGACTTGGCGCGGCCCCAGATGTTTTCGCCCATGCGGCGGTCGATTTTGTACTTGGCAGACGTGCGCTTGCTCACGGCTGATCTCCTTCTTTGTGTTTCGAAGGGCGTTGTCCTCTGGCCGAGGCCTGACAGGGATCCCCTCGCGGGGGCCACCAACACCAATGAAGGCCGCGCTTATAAGGGGCGCAGCGCAGTTGTCAAGCGCGCTGTTCCCGCAGCCGCGACAGGGCGTCCGACCATGCCGCCTGCTGCGTCGTGTCGGGGTCAAAGCGTGCCGCGATGCTGGGCTGACCCATCTCTTCAGGCCCGGCACCCGTCGCGGCCATCAGGCCCAGCCGCGCGGCCCCGAATCCGGCCCCGGTCTCTGCCCCGGCGGGGCGCAGCACCGGCACCCCCGTCGCCTGCGCCAGCATCGACAACCACAGATCCGAGCGAGCACCGCCCCCCATCGCGATCAGTGATTGCGCCCCGCCCCCTGCCTCGCGCAGCGCGGCCATGTTTTCCGCCAAGGCCAGGGCAACCCCTTCCATCACGGCCCGCGTCATGTCTTGCCGGGTCGCCTGTCCGGACAGCCCGGTGAATCCAGCCCGCTGCGCCGGGTCGTTCAGGGGCGTCCGCTCGCCGCTGAGATAGGGCCAGAACGCGACTGCGCCGGGGGCCGTCGCCACCGGGTCCAGTTCGGCCACCAACTCGCCCGCGCTGCGTCCGTTGATACCGGCCCACCAGTCCAGACAGGCCGCGGCGGACAGAATCACCCCCATCTGATGCCAGGAACCGGGCAGGGCATGGCAGAAGGCATGGATCGCGGTTTCAGGCGCGGGCAGAAACCGGTCGGTCGCCGCAAAGATCACCCCCGAGGTTCCCAGGGACACAAGGCCGGGCCCCGGTCCGGTGATGCCCGCCCCGATTGCGGTCGCGGCATTGTCACCCGCACCGCCCGCGACCGGGATCCCGGCAGGCAGCCCCAGTTCCTGCGCGATATCTGCCCGCAATTGTCCCGCAACATCGCTGCCCTCGGCCAGGGCGGGCATGTGGCTGCGCGACAGTCCGGTGGCGGCCAGCAACGGGTCCGACCAATCCCGTGCCGCCGGATCGAACCAGGCGGTCCCCGAGGCGTCGGACATGTCGCTGATCGCGTCGCCCGTCAGCCAAAGGCGAAGGTAATCCTTGGGCAGCAGGACCCGTGCGACGCGCTCGAACAGGTTCGGCTCGTGCCGCCGCATCCACAGCAGCTTGGGCGCGGTGAAGCCCGCAAAGACCAGATTGCCGGTGATCGCGTGAAACTGCGGATCGGCGTCCAGTTGCGCGGCCTCGTCACGCGCCCGACCGTCATTCCACAGGATGGCGGGGCGCAGCAGCTGATCGTCACGGTCCAGACATACCGCACCGTGCATCTGCCCCGACAGCCCGATCCCCTGCACCTGATCAAGCCCGTGATCCAGATCCCCGATCGCGGCCTTCGTGGCGCGGATCCAGGCGGCGGGATCCTGTTCGGACCACCCCGCAACGGGCGATTGAACGGTCAACCCTGCATGACCCGTGCCCAGAACCCGATGCGCGGCGTCGATCAGCACAGCCTTCACGCCCGACGTGCCCAGATCTATCCCCAGAAACATGATTCTCCCTCGCTGGATGCTGCCCTCGAAGACTGTCTACGCCCCAAAGGCGTGAGGGGCAAAGACGATCGGGACCAGAAACCGACGGAAAGGGGTGCCGATGGGCGGCTGTCAGGCCAGTTCGCTCAACAGCTTCTGGCGGATCACGGCGCGATCCTCGCGGATCATGCCGGGGATCAGGAACAGATCGATCACCATCCACATCGCGACAAGGGCGATGGGCAGCCAGCCGATCAGGATCGGCGCCGTCAGCCAGCCGAGCCCCCACATCGCCAGCATCACCAACCCGCTCATATAGCGGCCCAGATACAGCCGATGCGCGCCAAAGCCCCACAGAAGAATCGCCAGCAGATAGGCCACGAAAGGCGATTTCGCCTCATTCGCCACGCGTTGCTCGATTACCAGTTCCCGTGTGCTGCTCATCCGTCAGATCCTCGTTTTCAACCCTTGATCTAGGTGCTGTCCGCGGCTTTGCAAGCCAGCCCATCTCCTGTGGCAAATATCCTCTGGGGGTCCGGGGGGCGAAGCGCCCCCGGCATTCGCGGGACGCAATCCCCAATCGCGCCCTACCATTCCCGACCCGCATGGGGTAGGAACCCGACAAACGATGACGGGCGCGGGCCCGAACGGACGGTTCAGACATGAAATTCACCCTTTCCTGGCTCAAAGAGCATCTCGAAACCACGGCCACGCTGGACCAGATCACCGAGACCCTGACCGATCTGGGCCTCGAGGTCGAAGAGGTCACCGATCCGGCGGCGCATCTTGGCGGCTTCACGCTGGCGAAGGTGCTGCAGGCCGAACAGCACCCCGACGCCGACCGCTTGCGCGTGTGCCGCGTGATGACGGATGAGGGGGAAAAGCAGATCGTCTGTGGTGCCTCGAATGCCCGCGAAGGCATCACCGTCGTTCTCGCCAAGCCCGGCGATTACGTGCCGGGCATCGACGTGACGCTTGGCGTCGGCAAGATCCGCGGAATCGAAAGCCACGGCATGATGGCCTCGGAACGCGAGCTGGAACTGTCCGACGAACATGACGGCATCATCGAACTGCCCTCGGGCGAGGTCGGCCAGAAATTCGTCGACTGGCTGGCGCAGAACGCGCCCGAAAAGATCGATCCGATGATCTATATCAAGATCACGCCGAACCGGCCCGATGCGCTTGGCGTTCACGGCATCGCCCGTGATCTGGCGGCACGCGGTCTGGGGACATTGCGGCCCGTGCGCGAAGCCCGGGTCGAGGGCGCGTTCGAATGCCCGATCAAGGTGACCATCGCCCCCGACATCGCCGCCAAGGCCCCGTTCTTCAGCGGCCGTGTCCTGCGTGGCGTCAAGAACGGGCCCAGCCCGGTCTGGCTGCAGAAGCGGCTGAAGGCCATCGGCCTGCGTCCGATCAACGCGCTGGTCGATATCACCAATTTCTTCACCTACGATCTGAACCGCCCGCTGCATGTCTTTGACGCCGCCAAGGTTCAGGGCGACCTGCATCTGCGTGCCGCGCAGCCCGGCGAACGGATCGTCGCGCTGGATGACAAGACCTATGATCTGCCCGAACATGCGGTCGTGATCTGTGACGCGAACGGGCCCGAAAGCATTGCGGGGGTGATGGGAGGCGCGGCATCGGGGGCCGAGGAAGGCACCACCGATGTCTTTCTGGAAGCCGCCTATTTCGACCCGATCAGCACGGCCGCGACTGGCCGCACGCTCAAGATCAATTCGGATGCGCGCTATCGTTTCGAACGTGGAATCGACCCGAACTTCACGCTGCAAGGGCTTGAACTGGCAACGGAAATGGTGATCGAACTTTGCGGTGGTCAGCCCTCGCATGTCGTCACCGCCGGCACATTGCCCGACACCGCGCGCGCCTATCGTCTGGACAGTGCCCGCACCAGCAGCCTTGTCGGACTGGACATCCCCGAGGCCGATCAGCGCGCTACGCTGACCGCCCTTGGCTTCCGTCTGGACGGGGATATGGCGCATGTGCCGTCCTGGCGCCCCGACATCCTGGGCGAGGCCGATCTGGTCGAAGAGATCGCCCGCATTGCCAGCCTGACCAAACTGGAGGGCAAGCCGCTGCCGCGTCCGCAGGCCGGTGTCCCCGCGCCGATCATGACGCCGTTGCAGGTCCGCGAGGCGGCGGCCCGTCGTCAGGCCGCGGCGCTGGGTTACAATGAATGCGTCACCTACAGCTTCATCGATGAAAAGTCGGCGATGCTGTTCGGCGGCGGCAGCGATGGGGTCCGGGTCGAAAACCCGATCAGCAGCGAAATGACCCATCTGCGGCCCGATCTGCTGCCGGGCCTTCTGGCTGCGGCGGCACGCAATCAGGCACGTGGTTTCGCCGATCTGGCGCTGTTCGAAATCGGGCCGGTCTTCGCGGGCGGCGAGCCCGGCGAACAGGCGACCCAACTGTCGGGCCTGCTGGTCGGGGCGACGTCGGATCGCGATCCGTTCGGCAGCCGCCGCAAGGTCGATCTGTATGACGCCAAGGCCGATGCCGAAGCGATTCTGGCCACCATCGGCGCGCCCGCCAAGGCGCAGATCAACCGCAAGCTGGACGGCTGGTGGCATCCGGGCCGTGCCGGCAATGTCGCGCTGGGGCCGAATGTGCTGGCAAGCTTTGGCGAGATCCATCCCAAGGTCCTGCGCGACATGGATGTCAAGGGGCCTGCCGTCGCCTTCACCGTCCGCATCGCCAAGGTGCCGTTCCCGAAATCCCAAAGCGCGGCGCGTCCTGCGCTGCAGATCTCGGAACTTCAGGCCGTCGAACGCGATTTCGCCTTCGTCGTCGATCCTCAGATCGAGGCGCTGACGCTGGTCAACGCCGCGCAGGGTGCCGACAAGGCCCTGATCGAACGTGTCAGCGTCTTTGACCAGTTCACCGGGCTGGAGGATGGCCGCAAATCCATCGCCATCACCGCGCGCCTGCAACCGCGCGACAAGACCCTGACCGATGCCGAGATCGAGGCCGTCAGCCAGAAGATCATCGACAAGGTCACGAAGGCGACCGGCGGCACGCTGCGCGGCTGATCGGCATTCGGGTGGGGGCCGTCAGCGCGGCCCCCTAGAAGATCTTCTTCAGTTCCCGCACCGCGAAATCGGCAAAGATGCGGACCTTGGGGTCCTGCAGGCGCCGATGTGGTGTCAGGCAGCCGAACTGCGCGGGCAGGGGCGGTGTATCCGGCAGCACGCGCACCAGATCGCCCGCCGCCAGATCGGCAGCCACCTCGTAATCCGGCCGGTTCGCGATTCCGTGCCCGCCAAGCGCCCAGGCCCGCAGCACATCGCCGTCATCGGTGTCAAAACGGCCCCCCACCATCATCTTTTGCGGGCCACTTTGCGTCTGTAACTGCCAGAAATATTCCGGGCTGCGGGGATAGCGCAGCAGCAGGCAGTTATGTTCGGCCAGATCCTCGGGGCGCTTGGGGATGCCGTGGCGTTCCAGATAGGCGGGCGCGGCGACCAGGCTGCGCGGCGCATCCGCGATCTTGCGCCATTTCAGCGTCGAATCGGCAGGTTGGCCCAGAAAGAACGCAAGATCTATCGCATCCTCGACGATGTTCACATTGCGATCCGACAGGCGCAGCCGCACATCGACGCCGGGGTTCTGTTCGCAGAAGGTCGGCACCAGCGGCGCGATCAGCCGTCGCCCCAGACCCAGCGGCGCGGTCAGGCGGATCACGCCCTGCGGCTTGCCGGAAAAGCTGCTGACGAGGGCCTCGGCCTCGTCCAGCGTGTCGATGACGCGTTGCGCATGGTCGAAAAAGGCGCGCCCGATCTCGGTCGGGGTCAGCTTGCGCGTGGTCCGGTTCAGCAGCCGCACCCCAAAGCGATTTTCAAGATCCTTGATACGATTGGACGCCACCGCCGGGGACAGGCGCAAATCCCTGCCGCCCGCAGTGATCGAGCCAAGTTCGACGACGCGCACAAAGACGCGCAGGCTTTCCAGATAGGACATGGCGGTAGGTCGCTTTCAACGTTTCGTGTAAAGTCTTCCGCGTCGGAACCGATTTCGCAATCCTTTTTTCCGGCCTAGGCTGGTGACAGGTTTCACAGCCACGAGGAACGCCATGACACCCGGTCTTAGATTTCTGCTGAACGATCAAGAGGTCTGCCTGACCGAGGTGGGGGCCGCCGACACCTTGCTGGATCATCTGCGCATCGCGCGGCGGCTGACCGGCACCAAAGAGGGCTGCGCCGAGGGCGATTGCGGTGCCTGCACCGTGCTTCTGGGGCGGCTGACCGATCGGGGCCTGATCTATGAACCGATCAATGCCTGCATCCGCTTTCTGGCGTCCTGTCACGCCTGCCACATCGTCACGGTCGAGCATCTGAAAGGCCCCGAGGGCAAGCTGCATCCGGTCCAGCAGGCGATGGTCGATCATCATGGCAGCCAATGCGGCTTTTGCACGCCGGGTATCGTGATGTCGCTTTATGGGCTGTGGATGACCAATCCCGACGCCACGGTCACCGATATCGAAACCGCGCTGCAAGGCAATCTGTGCCGCTGCACCGGCTATGAACCCATCATCAAGGCTGCATTGGCGGCAGGGCAGGCGGGCGGTCAGGCGCATGACGCGCTGATCCTGGAACGCGAGGCTGTCGCGGACCGGCTGCGTGCGATGCAATCGGGTCGCGTGACCCTGACCAAGGGGCAGGAACAGGCGGTCATTCCTGCCGATGCCGACGATCTGGCGCAGATCCTTTCGGAAAACCCCAAGGCCACGCTGGTCGCCGGGGCCACCGATGTCGGGTTGTGGGTCACGAAATTCCTGCGCGATATCTCGCCCGCGGTGTTCATCGGGCATCTGATGAAGGACATTCAGGTCAAGGACGGCGCGCTGCATCTGGGCGCGGGCGTGACCTATTCCGAGGCCGCGCCCCTGATCGCCGAACATCTGCCCGACGCGCATGATTACTGGCTGCGCATCGGCGGCTGGCAGGTGCGCAACATGGGCACGATCGGCGCGAATATCGCCAACGGTTCGCCCATCGGGGACACGCCCCCCCTGCTGATCGCGCTGGGGGCGCAGATCGTGCTGCGCAAGGGCGACAAGCGGCGGCAGATCGCGCTTGAGGATTTCTTTGTCGGTTACGGCAAGCAGGACCGCGCTCCGGGCGAATTCGTGGAACGGATCATCATTCCGATCCGCCCGCAAACGCGGATCGCTGCCTACAAGATCAGCAAACGCCGCGACAGTGACATCACCGCCGTTGCCGCCGGTTTTAGCGTAATCGTTGAAAATGGTACGATCACGCAGGCGCGGATCGCCTTTGGCGGCATGGCGGCGACGCCGAAACGCGCCGCCCGCGCCGAGGCGGCGTTGCAGGGCAAGCCCTTCACCGAAGACAGCTTTGCCGATGCCGCCCGCGCCGTGGCCGATGATTTCCAGCCGCTGTCCGACTGGCGTGCCAGCGCCGACTATCGCCGCATGGTGGCGGGCAACCTGTTCCGCCGTTTCTGGCTTGAACAATCCGAACCCGGACTGCCGGTCCGGCTGAACCAGGCCGTGGGGGCACACGCATGAAGGACCAGACCGAAATTCGCGGCCACGCCCATAGCGACACGATCCATGACAGCGCGATCAAGCATGTCACGGGCCGCGCCGAATACACCGATGACCTGAACGAACCCTCGGGGCTGCTGCATGCCTATCTGGGCCTGTCGGACTGCGCCCATGGCACCATCACCGGCATGGATTTCACCGACACGCTGGCCCATCCCGGTGTCCGGGGTGTCCTGACCGCCGAGGATCTTCCGGGTGTCAACGATGTCTCGCCCAATGGCAAGGATGACGATCCGGTCCTTGCCGAAGGCAGGGTCCTGTTCTGGGGTCAGCCAGTTTTTGCCGTCATTGCCGAAACCCGCGATCAGGCCCGCCGCGCCGCCAGAAAGGCCAGGATCAGCTATCAGGAACTGCCCCATGCGCTGGACCCGATTGCCGCGCGCGATGCCGGCATGGGTTATGTGACCGATCCGCTGACGCTGCGCAGGGGCGATGCCGGTGCCGCGATGCAGGCCGCGCCGCGCCGGATCAAGGGCCGCTTTGGCATCGGCGGTCAGGATCATTTCTATTTGGAAGGTCAGATCGCCATGGCCGTGCCGGGCGAGGATGACGACATGGTCATCCACGTCTCGACCCAGCACCCCTCCGAGGTGCAGCACATGGTCGCCCATGTCCTGGGCGTGCCCAGCAACGCGGTGGTGGTGAATGTGCGCCGCATGGGCGGGGGCTTCGGCGGCAAGGAAACGCAGATGAACCTGTTTGCCTGCGTCGCCGCCACCGCCGCGCGGAAATGGGGGGCGGCGGTCAAGATCCGCCCCGACCGTGACGATGACATGACCGCCACCGGCAAGCGCCATGACTTCGTGGTCGATTACGAGGTCGGCTTCGACGATGACGGCCATATACTGGCGGTCGAGGGCGACTGGTACGCCCGCTGCGGGTTTTCGGCCGATCTGTCGGGCCCGGTGACCGACCGCGCGCTGTTTCATGCCGACAACGCCTATTTCTATCCCGATGTCCGGGTCAGCAGCCACCCGATGCGGACCAATACCGTCAGCAACACCGCCTTTCGCGGCTTTGGCGGCCCGCAGGGGGTGATCGTCGCCGAACGCATGATTGAGGAGATCGCCTATGCGCTGGGTCGCGACCCCTATGAGATCCGCCAGAAGAACCTGTATCGCAACGGTCAGCTGACCCCCTATCATCAAGAGGTCAGCGACCAGATCCTGCCCCGGATCTTCGAGGATCTGGAACACAGCAGCGATTACCAGTCCCGCCGTCAGGCAGTGCTGGACTGGAACGCCAAGGGGGGCACGATCCGGAAAGGCATCGCGCTGACCCCGGTGAAATTCGGCATCAGCTTTACCGCGACCTGGTTCAATCAGGCGGGCGCATTGATCCATGTCTATTCCGACGGCTCGATTCAGCTGAACCATGGCGGCACCGAAATGGGGCAGGGCCTGAACACCAAGGTCGCGCAGGTCGTGGCCGAGGCGTTCCAATGCGATATCGGCCAGATCAAGATCACCCGCACCACGACCGAAAAGGTGCCGAACACCTCGGCCACGGCGGCATCCTCGGGATCGGACCTGAACGGGATGGCGGCACTGGACGCGGCCGAACAGATCAAGGCACGCCTGATCGATTTTGTCGCCGAACGCTGGCAGGAACCTCGCGACCGGGTCGCCTTCGTGCCCGGCCATATCCGCGCGGGCGATCACATGATCCCCTGGGCACAGGTGATCAAGGCGGCCTATATGGCCCGCATCCACCTGTCGGCGGCCGGGTTCTACAAGACCCCGAAAATCCACTGGGACCGCGCGACGGGGCAGGGGCGGCCCTTTTACTATTTCGCCTATGGCGCCGCCGTGGCCGAGGTTTCGGTCGATACGCTGACCGGCGAATATGTGATTGACCGCGCCGATGTGCTGCATGATGTCGGTCGCTCGCTGAACCCGGCCTTGGACAAGGGCCAGGTCGAGGGCGCCTTCGTGCAAGGCACCGGCTGGCTGACCTGCGAGGAATTGTGGTGGGACGACAAGGGGCAACTGCGCACCCATGCCCCATCGACCTACAAGATCCCGCTGGCCTCGGACCGGCCGCGCATCTTCAATGTGCGCCTTGCCGACTGGTCCGAAAACGCCGAACGCACGATCAAGCGATCAAAGGCCGTGGGCGAACCACCCTTCATGCTGGGCATCAGCGTCTTCGAGGCGATCAACATGGCCGTCGCCTCGGTCGCCGATTACGCACAGCCCGCACGTCTGGATGCACCGGCGACGCCCGAACGCGTGCTGATGGCGGTGGCGCGGCTGACATCATGATCCGGGTGCGCGTCACACAGGCGCGGGGCTCGACCCCGCGCGATGCAGGGGCCGAAATGATGGTCGGCCCGGATGGCGTTAGCGGCACCATCGGCGGCGGTCAGCTGGAATACATGGCCATCGACCGCGCCCGTCAGATGCTGGCAAGGAACGAGGCGCGCGCCGAAATGGACATCCCGCTTGGCCCCGAAATCGGTCAATGCTGCGGCGGTCGCGTCATCCTGACACTGGATCGCGAACCGGCAACGGTGGCTGACTATCCCGACGCGCTGATCTTCGGCGCGGGCCATGTCGGGCGCGCGCTGGCCCTGGCGCTGCAACCCCTGCCGGTGAACGCGGTGCTGATCGACAGCCGCGCCGAGGAACTGGCCCTCGCGGCCCCGGACCTGACCACCCGCCTGACCCCGCTGCCCGAGGCCCAGATCCGTGCCGCCCGCCCGGGAACCGCCGTGATCGTCCTGACCCATGACCACGCGCTGGATTTCCTTCTTGCCGCCGAGGCTCTGTCCCGCCCCGACCTGCCCTATATCGGCATGATCGGCAGCGCCACGAAGCGCGCGCAATTCGCCCGTTTCGCCCGCCATCGCGGGATCGACCCTGCGCCCCTGATCTGCCCCATCGGCGCCGGCACGACCCGCGACAAACGGCCCGCCATCATCGCTGCCCTGACTGCGGCGGAACTCATCTCGCGCCTGACCTCAACTTCTTCTTTGAACAAATACCCATGCAACAGCTGATCCGCGGCCGTGTCCTTGGCTTTCATGCCGATCCCGCCGAAACCGACGACAATCACCGCTATTTCGAAGATGGCGCGATCCTGATTGAAAACGGCCGCATTCTGGCCGTCGACGACTACGCCCGACTTGCCCGGCCCGACCTGCCGGTTCTCGATCACCGCCCGCATCTGATCATGCCGGGCTTCATCGACCCGCATATCCACTTTCCGCAGGTGCAGGTCATCGCCAGCTGGGGTGCGCAACTGCTGGACTGGCTGAACACCTATACCTTCCCCGAAGAGGCACGCTTTGCCGATCAGGACCACGCGACCCGCATGGCCGGGCTGTTCCTGGATCAGCTGACGGCCCACGGCACGACAAGTGCGGTCGCCTTCTGTTCCGTCCACGCTACCAGCGCCGAGGCGCTGTTCACCGCCGCCGAGGCACGCGACATGGCGATGATCGCGGGCAAGGTGATGATGGATCGCAATGCCATTCCGGCGGTTCAGGACACGGCGCAGCAGGGCTATGACGACAGCAGGCGGCTGCTGGAAAAATGGCATGGGCGCGGGCGGCAACGCTATGCGATCACGCCGCGTTTCGCGATCACCTCGACCCCTGAACAGATGCAGGCGACGGGCACGCTGGCGCGCGAATTTCCCGATTGCCACATCCAGACCCACATGAGCGAGAACCTCGATGAGATCGCGTTCACGCTCAGCCTTTATCCGCAGGCGCGCGATTATCTGGACATTTATGAAAGCCATGGCCTTCTGTCGGATCGGCTGCTTCTGGGGCATTGCATCCATCTGCATCCGCGAGAGATCGCGCGCATGGCCGAAACCGGCAGCCGCGCGGTTTTCTGCCCGACCTCGAACCTGTTCCTTGGCTCGGGCCTGTTCGACGAGGCGGGCTTGCGCAAGGCCGGAATCGTCAGCGGCATCGCAACCGATGTGGGTGGCGGCACCAGCTATTCCATGCTGCAAACCCTGTCCGAGGGCTACAAGATCCTGCAATTGCAGGGCCAGAAGCTGCACCCACTTGCCGGGTTCCACTGGGCTACGCGCGGCAACGCGATGGCCTTGGGAATGGCCGACCGGATCGGCACGCTGGATGTCGGATCGGACGCGGATCTTGTCGTTCTGAACAGCGCGGCGACGCCCGCGATGGCCCTGCGCAGCGAACGTGCCGAAACCCTGTCGGAAGAGCTTTTTATCCTTCAGGTGATGGGCGACGACCGCGCGGTGGCGCAAACCTATGTCGCCGGGCGACCGATGAAGCCGGTCTAGGCGCGGTTCTGCCAATCGCCTGAAATCTTTCGCGGCGCATGGACCCCTGCGCTGCGCGTTGCGTTGGTTTCCACAATGACAGGAGGATTTCATGCGCCTTTGCACCCTTGCCGCCGCCGCGATGGTTTTCGCCGGACCCGCGCTGGCCCAAGACCCTGCCACCATGATGGCCGAGATCAAGAACGCCGATGGCGGCAGTCGTGGCAATGCGACCGTCACCTGGGCGGATTCCGGCATGGCCGTCGTGACGCTGGACCTGATGGATGTGCCGCCGGGCGTTCACGGCATCCATATCCACGAAACGGGCATGTGCACGCCGCCTGACTTCAAATCCGCGGGCGGTCATCTGGCCGGCGATCACGATCATGGCGTCATGTCCGGCAACGGCCCGCATCCCGGCGACATGCCGAATATCCATGTCCCCGAAAGCGGTGCGCTGAAGGTCGAATATTTCATCTCCGGCCTGACGCCCCAGGCGATGGCCGATGAGGACGGTTCCGCCTTGATCATTCACGATCAGCCGGATGATTATGTCGGCCAGCCATCCGGCAATGCGGGCGACCGGATTGCCTGCGGCGTGTTTGAGGCTGCCGAATAGACTGGTTCGGACAAGGGGGACATGCATGTATCTGCGTATGAGCATTCTGGGGATAGGGCTGGCGGTAGCCGCCTGCGCGGCCGAGGAACCGGCGGGCCCGCGGATATGTTCACCGTCGGCGTATCAGGCCCTTGTCGGGCAGAATATCGGTGCCGTCACCCTGCCTGCCGAACTTCCGCAGCGCATCATCATCCCCGGTGATGACCTGAAACCGCCGCGGGATGCGCGGCGGTTGAATATCTTTGTCGATGAGAAGGGCTGGATCCTGCGCGTCGTCTGCGGCTGATCGGCCCTAGAAATCCAGACCCAGATCCAGCGTCGTCGCGGAATGCGTCAGCGCGCCTGACGAAATGTAATCGACCCCGGTGGCCGCAACCTCGGCGATTCGGTCCAGACGCATGTTGCCCGACGCCTCAAGCACGACCTGTCCCTGTGCCATCTTTACCGCCTGTTGCAGGGTCGGCGTGTCCATATTGTCCAGCAGGACCACATCGGCGCCGGTTTCGGACAGGACTTCGGCCAGTTGATCCAGCGTGTCGACCTCGATCTCGCAGCGGATCATATGCGATGCGCGGGCCTTGACCGCCTGCAGCACCGGGCGCACGCCGCCGGCGGCGGCGATGTGGTTGTCCTTGATCAGGATCGCGTCGGACAGCGAAAAACGGTGATTGAAGCCGCCGCCATGCAGCACCGCCTGCTTTTCGACCAGCCGCAGGCCCGGCGTCGTCTTGCGGGTGCAGGTAATGCGGGTGTTGGTGCCGGTGGTCCGGGCCACGAAACTGGCGGTCATGGTCGCGATCCCGCAAAGCCGCCCGGCGAAATTCAGCGCCACACGTTCCGCTGACAGGATAGAGGCAGCGGGCCCCTCGATCTGCATCAGCACTTCGCCTGCCTGAAACGGCGTGCCATCGGCGCAAAGCGTGGTGATCGACAGGTCGGGATCCACCAACCGGAACGCGATCGCGGCAAGCTGCATCCCCGACGCGATGCCCGGCTGCCTTGCGCGGATCGCCGCGCGATAAGTGATGTCCGCAGGGATCACCGTCCGGGTGGTGATGTCGCCATAGCTGCCCAGATCTTCGGCCAGGGCCATGCGGATCAGGGGTTCCAGGATCAGATCGGGCAGGGGCGGCATTGCGGGGCTGGTCATGTCTTCTCCGGTTCGGAAGCGGTGCGGATCGCAAGCGCCTGATCCAGGGTCAGATAAGACCTTTGGGCATCGGGCAGCGTGTCGGGGAAATCGCTGCGGTAATGGCCGCCGCGGCTTTCGCGACGCATCAGCGCCGCCGCGGCAATCAGGGTTGCGGTTGCGGTCATGTTTGCAAGGCTGGGGCAATCGGGCTGCGCAGCCTCGATCGTCGCGATCTGGTGCAGGCAGTGGCGCAGCCCCGCAGCATCGCGCACGACGCCCGCGCCCGCCGTCATCGCCTGACGCAGCCGGGTGACCAGTTCTGGATCGGGCTGGGGGGCGGACGGGCAGTCGGGCAGGGTCAGCGGGGCGGCATCGCCCGGATCCGTCAGCGCATCCTTGATCGACAGCGCGGCGCGGCGGGCAAAGACCAGCGCCTCGAGCAGACCGTTCGAGGCCAGCCGGTTCGCGCCATGCAGCCCCGTCGAGGCGGCCTCGCCGCAGACCCACAGATTTGCCAGACTGGCCCGCCCGTCAAGATCGGTCGCGATGCCGCCCATGTGGTAATGCGCGGCCGCCGCAACCGGGATCGCGTCTGCAACCGGATCTATCCCTGCACGGGCGCAGGCCCCGGCCACGGCGGGAAATTCGGTCAGGACGCGCGCACCAAGACAGGCGCGTGTGTCCAGCATCGGCCGCAGCCCCGCCCGTGTCTGGGCATAGATCGCGCGGGCCACGATATCGCGTGGGGCCAGTTCGGCATCCGGGTGCAGATCGGTCATGAAGCGCGTGCCATCGCGGTTGATCAGCCACGCGCCTTCACCGCGCAGCGCCTCGGTCGCAAGGGGGGCGGGATCTTCGCCCGCATCAATGGCGGTGGGGTGGAACTGCACGAATTCGGCATCCGCGACGACCGCCCCCGCGCGGGCTGCCATGCCGATCACCTGCCCGCGAATCCGGGGCGGATTGGTCGTGATCGCGTACAGCCCGCCCGAGCCGCCACCGGCAAGAAGGATCGCGGGCGCCATGATCGAAAGCGGGGCCGAACCCTCGACGCGGGCCACATCGACACCGGCGACGCCGCCGTCCTGCATCTGCAATCCGGTCGCCAGCCAGCCTTCCAGCACCTGAACCGATGGCGTGCGGCGCAGTTCGGCGGTCAGGGCGCGCATGATCTCGGCCCCGGCCTGATCGCCCTTGACCCGGACCACGCGGGCAAAGCTGTGCGCGGCCTCGCGCGACAGGACATAACCGCCCTTGGCATCGCGATCGAAGGGGGTGCCCAGACCGGTCAGGTCCAGAATGTGGTCGCGGGCCTCTTGCGTGACCAGTTCCGCGACACGCGGATCGACGGTGCCGGCGCCGGCCCGGTTGGTATCGGCGGCATGGGCGGCGGCGCTGTCGCCCGGTGCCATCGCGGCGGCGACCCCGCCCTGCGCCCAGGCCGAGCTTGCGCCATGGCCCAGATCCTCGGGCGAGATCATCAGCACCGGGTGCGGCGCAAGTTTCAGCGCCGCATAGATCGCGGCCAGACCTGCGCCGATGATAACGACGCGTTCGGTGGCAAGCTGCTGCATCGGTGTCGGATCAGGCAGACAGGCTGCGCGACAGGTCGATCATCCGCTGCACGGCGCGGCGGGCATCCTTGGCGACACCCTCGTCGACCTCGACCGCGCCGGTCATGCTGTGCAGCGACCACAGCACCTTTTCCAGGGTGATCTTCTTCATATAGGGGCACATGTTGCACGGACCCAGAAACTCGACCTCGGGATGGGCGTCCGAGATGTTCGACGCCATCGAGCATTCGGTGACCAGCATCGCCTGCGCGGGTCTTTCCTTGCCCACCCAGTCGATGATCCCGGCGGTCGAGCCGGCGAAATCGGCCTCGGCGACGACATCGGGCGGGCATTCGGGATGGGCGATGATCTGGATGCCCGGATGCCATTCGCGGAAATCGCGCAGATCCTGCGGGGTAAATTTCTCGTGCACGATGCAGGCGCCATCCCACCAGACGATGCGTTTCTGCGGCACCTGCTTGGCGACATTCTGTGCCAGCCATTTGTCGGGCGTCATGATGACGGTGTCGCTGTCCATCGCGGCGACGATCTGGGCTGCATTGGCCGAGGTGCAGCAGATGTCGGACGCGGCCTTCACCTCGGCGGTGGTGTTGACATAGCTGACGACCGGCGCGCCGGGATATTGCGCGCGCATCCGGGCGATCCCTTCGGCGGTGATGCTTTCGGCCAACGAACAGCCCGCCTCCATATCCGGCATCAGGACGGTCTTTGACGGGTTCAGGATCTTCGAGGTTTCGGCCATGAAATGCACGCCGCATTGCACGATGATATCGGCCTGAACCTTTGTCGCCTCGATCGCCAGGGCAAGGCTGTCGCCGACGACATCGGAAATGCCGTGATAGATTTCCGGCGTCATATAGTTATGCGCCAGAACGACCGCGCCGCGTTCCTGTTTCAGCTTGTTGATCGCGGCGACATAGGGCGCGTGGATCGCCCAGTCCACCAGGGGCATGACCCGGTCCATGCGGGCATGGATATCCGACATCTGCTGCGCCAGTTCCAGCGAGGGCTCCAGATCATAGCAGGCCTTCAGCTCGGCGCGGATGGTGGTCATGTCTAGCATCGTCATCTCCTCCTTGCCCGCTGGCCGGGCGAGAGGGACGCGCCGTGCTTGCGGGGTTGCGAAGGCATAGGCCATCGCACCCCTCCGGTCACCCAAAATTTACGACGCGCGCGATTTTCGTGCCTTTTGCCAGGGGGCACCAAAACGCAACCACATCGCGGCTGCCCACCAAAGTGCCAATATGGCCCAGAAATCGACCAGCAACCGGCGCAGGACCCCCTGATCCTGGGGGTTCATCTGGAACGCGTCGCCCAGAACCGACAGCAGAACACAGATGATGAAGGACCACAGCCCGCCGCGACCGATTTCCTGCAAGGCGACCCCCGCACGGGTGGCGGCCAGACGCTCCATCACATTGGCAAGGGGCACCGCGATCAGCCAGCTTGCGGCCATGATCGCAAGATAGCGCGTGCCATCCAGCGGCCATTTGTCGATCACGCCATAGACCTGTTTCAGCGCGTTGCGCAGCAGCAGCGCATCCTCGCCGAATTTGGCGGCGATGACGATGGTCGAGCCGAAGATCACCATCCCCGTCGCCAGAACGGTCAGCAATCGGGCATGCGGCATCAATGCGGGGATGATGCGTTGGCGGTAAAGCCCCATCGCGACGCCCGAATAGAACAGCATCTGCCAGCCGAACGGATTGAACAGCAAGCCGCCGTCGCGGTGGTTCGGGATGAAGGCGTTCAGCACCGGGGCGAACCACCACATCACCAGCGACCCCGCAGCAAAGCACAAGGGCACGCGCTGCATCACCGGCACCAGAAGCGGGGCCGAGGCGATCAGGACGACATAGACCGCCAGTACATCCAGAAGGTTGGGCTGCAACCACAGCGTCGCCAGTGTGCCCAGATAGCCAAGCGGGTTGTCGATGACCCATTCGGCATATCTGTGCCACACGGCGGTATGGTTCATGTCGATGGCCAGCAATCCGGCCGACAGCAGGGCCATGATGATGCCGCCGATGACCAGCGCGCGCCACACCTCGAAGGAACGGCGGGCAAAGCGCCATTGGGCCGTGCGGGTGCCTTCGCTGCGCTGCACCGACAGCCACACAAGGCCGACCAGAAAGCCCGACAGCAGGACGAACAGTTCCGCGGCATCGAAGATCGAGAAATTGGCCAGCGTGCCCTGTCGCAGGACCGAAACCGGCATGTGATCGACCATGATGCAGACCAGCGCGTAACCGCGCAGCATATCCAATGCGATCAGGCGTTTCATGCGGGCAGCCCGCTCCAGCGGCGCAGCAGGGCGGCGTCGCCGATCAACGCATCGGTTTCGGCGCGGTCCAGAAAGCCAAGCGCCTGCGCACGGCTTTGGGAATGCGCGATCTTCGCCTCGGCCGTGATGCGGGCCAGGTTATCAGCCGCAGCGCGGTCGCGTGTGGGCGGCAGCATCGCGATATGGCTGTCCAGCAGCGCCGGGTCCTGGGCCAGACGCAGGATCGACTGCTGACCGTCGCAGGGCCGGGGCAGGCGGCGGGTCATCGCCTGTGCATCGGAAATGATCGCCGGGGTGTCACGTTCCTCGGGGGTCAGCAGCAGGCCGCGCATCCGCGCCCAACGGCCAAAGATGGGACTGGCCGAATAGCGCGAGGTCAGCGGCGACAGGATCAGCCCGGCAAGGATCGGCGACAGCCAGATCAGCTGCCGCGGCGAAAATCGGGCAAGCACGATCAATGTCAGCAGTCCCAGCGCGACATGCGCCCAATGGCTGCGCAGAACCACGCCCCAGCCGGGCATCGATCCGGCGCGAACCTGCGCCTGCCATCCGCTGTCACGGCCCAGAAGAATGTCCATGATCTGCCGCGTCTGGATCAGCATCTGCACCGGCGCGATCAGCGCCGACAGAAGGATCTCGAACATGGCGCTGGCAAAGACGCGGCCCGGCCCGCCCGAATTCTGCGCCAGCGGGCGCCCCAGCGCCCGGATCAGCCCAAGGATCTTGGGCGTCAGCAAAAGGCACATCGCGGCCACGAACAGCCACAGCATCCGGCGGGCGTCAAAGACGGGCCAGTCGGGGAACAGCTGATAGGCATTCGGGAAATATTGCGGCGTGGACAGCAGGACCGTGGCTGACAGGATCAGACCGACCAGGATCAGCGCCAACCAGATCGGGCTCATCAGAAAGCCCATGACACCGATGGCGAAATGCGCGCCGCTGACCGCGCGGGTGCGGCGCATGCCGATCAGGCTGAGATGTTGCAGGTTGCCCTGCGCCCACCGGCGTTCACGTGCCGCCATATCCAAAAGCGTCGGAGGGCAGCCTTCGAAACTGCCGCGCAGGTCGTGGTCCAGCCGGACCTTCCAGCCCGCGCGGCACAGGGCCGCAGCCTCGACGAAGTCATGGCTGAGGATCGAGCCGCCGAAAGGCGGGCGGCCGGGCAGGGTCGGCAGACCGCAGGTCTGGGCGAAGGCCCTGACCCGAATGATGGCGTTGTGGCCCCAGTAATTTCCCGTCATGCCCGACCAGGCCGAAACGCCGCGTGCGATCATCGGGCCGTAGATCCGACCCGCGAACTGGGTCAGGCGGGCGAAGATGGTTTCGCCGCCGATCAGCACCGGCATGGTCTGGATCAGGGCCAGTTCGTCATCGGCCTCCATCCGCAGGGAAAGCTGACGGATGGTATCGCCCGACATGACGCTGTCGGCGTCCAGCACGACCATCTGGTCGAACCGGCCGCCCCAATTGCGCACGAAATCGGCGACATTGCCGGATTTGCGGTCGGTATTCACCTCGCGGCGGCGATAATAGATCGGGATCGGGCAAAGGTCGCGGGCCGCGGCGACGGCCAGCGTCTCGTTCACGGCGATTTCGGGATTGCGGGTGTCCGACAGCACGAAAATTTCGGTGCGGTCGGCCATCCCTTGCTGTTCCAGATCGCGGCCAAGCGCGGTCAGCAGCCCGACACTGATCGAGGCGTCCTCGTGATAGACCGGCATGATCACCGCCACCCGCGCCGAGCCGGGCAGATCGGGCGTGCCGGGCCGCGCGGCCAGCAGCCCCGCCACCGCCGAACAGAAGGTAAAGCCCACCCAGGCGAATGTCGGCACGAACAGCAGCAACAGCACGATCTGCATCGGTGTCGGCTTGTCCCCGAAGGCAGCCAGCATCTGCATGAAACCGATGGTCGCAAGGGCCGCCGTGCCGCCAAAGGCGATCAGCCGCGCGGCCCAGACCCGCCAGCCTTCGAATCGCCGTTTCGGGCCGGGGGCAGGGGCCGTGCGAAAGTTCTGCACGGGCATGTCCAGAGGCGCCTCGGGCGGCATATGGGGCAGCCCGGCTTTGTCTTGCGATGCGGTCATGATCATGCGCTCCAGCGCGTCATCCAGGTTTCGCTAAGCGCGGTGCCGTCCTTGTCGGTCAGAACCGCCTGCAGTTCCGCCTGTTCGGCATCGCCCGGAGCGAATTCAAAGGCCAGCCGCAGCACGTTCTGCGCGGGCAGCGGCTTCAGATAGGCATGAACGATATCACCCTTCGAGGTCGAGACCTTGGATTCCGGCATCTCTTCGCCGAACAGCGACAGGTCGAAATCGATGATATAGCTGCGCTGCGTTTCGGTGTTGATCGACCGGCCCGCCCGCACCTGACGCACCCGCGCCAATGGCAGGTCGTTGGGCGGCAAGGCGGCAAAGGACATGCGATAGCGGAATTCGTGGCGCTTGCCCTTGGTCAGCACATCCTTCGGCAGCCAATAGCTGACGATATTGTCGTTGAATTCGTTCTCAACCGGGATCTCGATCAGACGAACCTCGCCCTCGCCCCAATCGCCCTCGGGTTCGATCCAGGTCGATGGACGCAGGTGATACATCGCCTCGGCGTCCTGATAATCCTCGAACTGGCGACTGCGCTGGATCAGGCCGAACCCGACAGGATCCTTGTCCACGAAGGACGAAATCTGAAGGTTTCTGGCCGAGGCAAGGCTGCGCCACAGGCCCTGGCCGGCGCCGGTGGTCATCTGCAGGCCATCGCTGTCATGGACGGCTGGGCGATAGTCATCGACATTGCGGCGACTGCCCGGCCCGAACCAGAACATCGAGGTCAGCGGCGCGATGCCCGTATGTTGCAGATCGACGCGGGGGAAGATCGCGCAGCGCGTCCTGACCATGGTGACCGCGCCCGGATTGACGTCGAACTGGAACGCGGCGGACAGCGACTTGCTGTCAAGGATCGCATGGATGCGGACCCATTCGGAATTGCCTTCGGGTTCATGGATCCAGAAATCCGTGAACAAGGGAAATTCCTCGCCATCCGGGCTGCCGGTCTTGATCGCAAGACCACGGGCAGACAGGCCATACAGCGTGTTGCGCGCGACCGCGCGAAAATAGCTGGCACCCTGAAAGACGATGAATTCATCCATAACGCCCGGACGGTTCAGCGGCGTGCGCAGCCGGAAACCGGACCACCCCATGTCGCCCTTGGTGTCCAGATCGGCACCGTCGGGAAACTGCGAGGGGTCGAATTCCAGCTTCCTGGGGTCGAACACGATGGGGATCGGCAGTCCGTTGCGGACGATGCTGATATTGATCGGCTCGTAGAAGATTGAACCCGGCGGCAGCAGATCCATGCGGAAACGCGGGTGATCGCGCAGTGGGTCATGGTCGCGATTGAACCGGATCGCACGGTACTTGTCATAGTTCAGATCGGCAAAGCTGCCGACCTGTTTCGCCACGGGCTGTTCATACACCTTGGTGGCGCGCTGTGACGCAAGCTCGGCGACCTCTTCAAAGCCGAAATTGTTCGGCGCCGGGTCCGGCATCTGCGGTTTGACATCGCTGTCCTGTGCCTGAGCTTGGGTCGCGATGGTCGAGCCGCCGATAGCCAGTGCACTGGCAGCGTTCAGGAATTGTCTACGCTTCATCTGAGGAGGTCAGGGTCCAAAAAAACTTGATCATCATAGGGATATTGCCCCGGCTGGGCAAGGTTGCTCGGCGGTAACGCGCCACCGAGACGATCGGTTTCACCCCGGCGCCGATTCGCGCGATCTGTGGCGGATCACTGCCGTGCCAGCCATTCGGTGATGGGGCGGCGCAGATTGGTCAGACCCTGCGACTTGCCGTCCTCGATGACCTGCCTCAGCTCGGCGATCGACACGCGGCGGATCAGGTGCTTGACCGGCCCGATCGAGGCGGGCCGCATCGACAATCTGCGCAGGCCAAGTGCAGCGAAGGTCAGCGCCTCGACCGGCCGCCCGGCATCCTCGCCGCAGAAGGACAGCGGCACGCGCGCCGCCTCGCAGCGGGCGATGATCTGTTCCAGCAGCGCCAGAAACGAGGTGTTCAACGTGTCATAGCGGCGGCGGACCCGTTCGTTTTCACGGTCGGCCGCGAAGAAGAACTGTTTCAGATCATTGCCGCCGATCGAGACGAAATCGCACATCTCGAAAAACCGTTGCGGCGCGAAGGCCAGCGAGGGGGTTTCAAGCATCGCGCCGACGCGGATATCGGTCGGCATCTCGTGGCCCAGCCGCTGTTCGCGCGACATTTCCTGCATCAGGATCCGATAGGCGTCTTCGTATTCGCTGATATCCGCGATGAAGGGGAACATCACATGCAGCGGCCGCCCGACCGATGCCCGGATCAGCGCCTGCAACTGCATCCGCAGCACGCCCCGCTTGTCCAGACCCACGCGGATCGCGCGCCAACCCATCGCCGGATTCGGTTCGTCTTGCGGCTTCATATAGGGCAGAACCTTGTCCGACCCGATATCCAGCGTGCGGAACATCACCGGCTTGCCATGCGAATTGTCGATGACGCGGCGATAAAGCTGCGCCAGTTCCCCGCGGCGGGGCACGTGGTTGCGGATCAGGAATTGCAATTCCGTGCGGAAAAGCCCGACGCCTTCGGCCCCCGACCCTTCCAGCGAGGGCAGATCGGCCATCAGGCCCGCGTTCATGTACAACTGCACCGTTGTGCCGCAGGTCGCGGTGGCAGGCAGGTTGCGCAGGCTGGCATATCGGTTCTGCGCCTCGGCCTGCATCGCGATCTTGTCGCGAAAGGCGGTGGCCACGGTTTCCTCGGGCCGCAGATGGACGATGCCCTGATCGCCGTCGATCAGGATCGGGTCGCCGTTCAGCGCCTCGGTGGTGATGCGGCTGGCATGGATCACCAAGGGGATGGTCAGCGCACGCGCAACGACCGCGGCGTGACTGCCGACCGAGCCTTCTTCCAGAACCACGCCTTTCAGCTTGCGGCCATATTCCAACAGCTCGGCCGGGCCGATATTGCGGGCGATCAGGATCGGACGCTCGGGCATTTCGGCCCCGGTGTCGCGGCCCTGACCGGTCAGGATGCGCAGCAGGCGATTGGACAGGTCGTCCAGATCGTGCAGCCGGTCGCGCAGATAGGGGTCGGCGGACATTTCCATCCGCGCACGGGCCGATGACTGTTCCTTTTCGACCGCCGCCTCGGCGGAAAGGCCAAGGCGGATATCCTCTTCCATCCGCTTCAGCCAACTGCGCGAATGGGCGAACATGCGATAGGTTTCCAGGATCTCGGTGTGATCGCCGGTGCCGCCCATATCGGCCGCGCCGACCATCCGGTCGACGCTTTCGCGCAGCATCGCAACGCCTTCATGAAGACGCGCGCGTTCCTTTTCCGGGTCGTCGCCAACGGGATTTGCGACCACGACACGCGGTTCGTGCAGCCAGACATGCCCCTCGGCGGCGCCTTCCTGCGCGGTGGTGCCGCGCAACATCAGCGGAAAGCGGTGGGCCTGCGGCATGCTGTCGGACTGGCTGCCCTGAAAGGCGCCCAGTTCGGTCATCTCGGCCAGCACCATCGCCACGACCTCCAGGCCGTAGATCTCGTCATCGCTGAACAGGCGCGCCTCGCGGCACTGCACGACGAGGACGCCCAGCTTTTCACCGACGCGCTGGATCGGTACGCCCAGAAAGCTGGGAAACACCTCTTCGCCGGTTTCCGGCATGAAGCGAAAGCCCGGTTCGGCGGGGGCGTTTTCGGTGTTGATATTGCGTCCGGCGCGGGCCACGCGACCGACCAGACCTTCGCCCAGCCGCAGGCGCGTCTGGTGCACGGCCTCGGCGCGCAGACCCTCGGTGGCGCAAAGTTCCAGCGTCTGCGGGTCGCGGAACAGATAGATCGAGCACACATCCGTGCCCATCGAATCCGCGATATGATGCGTGATCTGGTCAAGGCGATCCTGGCCGCCACCGGCGGCCGCCAGAATTTCCTTCAACCTCCGCAGAAGCTTGCGGGAATCACTATCCTTCCTGTCGTGCATCGCGTGCCTGCCTTTGCTGTCGCGATGGCCTCAGCGCGCCCTGCCGAATCTGTGCCCGGCTGTTGGGTTCAGGCCGCTTCGAGGCCAAAGGCATCATGCAGTGCCTGCACCGCCAGTTCCATGTATTTTCTGTCGATCAGCACCGAAATCTTGATTTCGCTTGTCGCGATGACCTTGATGTTGATGTTTTCATCGGCAAGCGCCTTGAACATGCGCGCGGCGACGCCGGTATGGCTGCGCATGCCGATGCCGACGACGCTGACCTTGGCGACCTCGGTGTCGACGACCAGCTCGTCATAGGCGATCGTGCCCTCGGCCTTGGCCCGTTCCATGGCTTTCTTCGCGCGCTCGACCTGATTGACCGGCACCGAGAAGGTCATGTCCGTCACCGACCCCGGATGGTCGTCATAGTCCTTTTCCGAGATGTTCTGAACGATCATGTCGACGTTCACGCCGGCATCGGCCAGAGGCGCGAAGATCGCGGCCGAGATGCCCGGACGGTCCTCGACGGTGACCAGGGTGATCTTGGCCTCTTCGCGCGAATAGGCGACCCCGTTGACGACTTTCGATTCCATGATTTCATCCTCATCGCAGACCAGCGTGCCCGAATTTTCGTCCGTATCCTCGAACGAGGACAGCACGCGCAGACGCACATTGTAACGCATTGCCAGCTCGACCGAGCGCGTTTGCAGCACTTTCGCGCCAAGGCTGGCCAGTTCAAGCATTTCCTCGAAGGCGATCTTGTCCAGCTTGCGCGCCTTGGAGGTGATGCGCGGATCGGTCGTGTAGACGCCGTCCACATCTGTATAGATGTCGCAGCGTTCGGCGTCGAAGGCGGCGGCAAAGGCAACGGCGGTCGTGTCCGAACCGCCGCGACCCAGCGTCGTGATCCGGCCATCGGGGCCCAGCCCTTGAAAGCCCGCTACGACGGCGACCTTGAAGCCTTCTTCGAATTTCTGGTCCAGATTGGCCCGCGGAATATCCACGAAACGTGCCGCAGAGTGGACGGCCGTGGTGTTGATCGGCACCTGCCAGCCCTGCCAGCTGCGCGCCGGAACGCCCATTTCCTGCAAGGTCAGGGCCATCAGCCCGGCGGTCACATTCTCGCCCGAGCTGACGACGGCATCGTATTCGCGCGCATCGAACAGCGGCGAGGTCTGTTCGACCCAGCCCACCAGTTCGTTCGTCTTGCCGGACATTGCGCTGACGATGACGATGACGTCGTAGCCGCGATCAACCTCGCGCTGCACCTTTTGGGCGGCATTCTTGATCCGGTCCAGATCGGCCACGGATGTTCCGCCGAATTTCATCACCAGAAGCGGCATGTCGGGCCCCCAGACTCTACGCTATTCGTCGGCGCGGCTTTTAGGGACGGGGGGGCGAAACCGCAAGAGGTTACGCGCAGTTCGTCTAGTTCGACTTTTGGCGCGGGATGAAGGGCAGGGGGGCGATGGGCACGCCATCCTCAATCAGCTTGCGGGCGTCTTCCGGGCGGGCCTCGCCATGAATGGCCCGCGTGGGACGGTCGCCATCATGCATGGCGCGAGCTTCTTCGGCAAAGGACAGGCCCACATAGTCCGAATTCTTTTCGACATGCTGGCGCAGCTTTTCCAGTGCGGAATTCTGCGGTTCGGACAGCCGCGCCTTTTCCGAAGGCACCGCAGGGGCCATCAGCGCGCGGTCCACCCGGGTCGATCCGCATTCGGCGCAGGCTATCTGATTCGCATCGCGCATCGCCTCGAATCCGGTCGAATTGCGAAACCAGCTTTCGAAATCATGGCCTTTGTCACAGCGCAAAGCATAACGGATCATGCGGACACCTTTTCAGATCATGCCATAGATATCGGGTCAGTCGCGCCTGCGTGCAAGATCGCCCAGCCTTGCGATCATCGTCTGAGGATCGCCGACGCGCGCCGTCAGCACGTCGCGCGCGGTCCGGCCCATCGCGGCAATCTGCGCCGGATCCTGCACCAGCGCGATCAGCTTCGCGCCAAGATCCGCCGAGGTGACCTTTCGTGCGGCCCCGGCACGGGTCAGCAGGTCAAATCCGGTCGCGTGATTGGCGATATGGGGACCATGCAGCAGCGCGCAGCGATAAGCCGCGGGTTCCCACGGCGTATGACCACCCTTGTCGATCAGCGACCCGCCGACCAGACAGATCCCGGCCTGGCCATACCACAGCGCCATTTCCCCAAGGGTATCTGCCAGCAGCACGGGCGCATCCTCGGCCCCCTGGGACCGGCGGGAAAACGCGATGCCGCGATCACGCATCATCTGGGCGATCGCATCGCCTCTTTGCGGGTGGCGCGGCGCAAGGATCAGCCGCAGATCCGGATGGATCTGGCGTGCCTTCAGCCAACCGTCCAGAACCGGCCCATCCTCGCCCTCATGCGTTGACGCCGCCAGCATGACCCGGTTTCGCGCCGGATCGGGCGCAGGCGGTTGGATCGAGGCCGGCGCCAGCAGTTTCAGATCCATGACCGGCAGGATCGCGTTTTCGCGCAGCCCAAGATCGCGCAGGCGCGATTCGCTTGCCGCATCCTGTGCGGACAGGGCATCGATTCGGCCCAGCATCGGCGAAATCACCCCGCGCAGCCGCGCCCATTTCCGGGACGAGCCTTCCGACATCCGCGCCCCGATCACGGCCTGCCGAATTCCGCGGCCCTCAAGCAGGCGCGATTTCAGCGGCCACAGCTCTTGTTCGATGGTCAGCGCCATCTGCGGCTGCACGGCATCCAGAAACCGGCCAAGCGCCCGCGGCAGGTCCAGCGGCGCAAGCCGCGCAGGCAGGCCCCAGCCGATCACCATGTCGCGCCCCGTGACGCTGTTGGCGGTGATCTGCAGGCTGAAATCGCGGGCCAATGCCTCGATGATCGGGCGGGCCGAAGTCAATTCACCGACCGATGCCCCGTGAATCCAGATGCTTGCGGGTTTTCGCGGAAGATCGCGAACCAGCCGTTCGCGCAGCGCTTCGGACCCGCCCAATCGCGCGCGCAATCTCAGGACGGTTTCGGCCAGTCCGGTGCTTGCGGCATAGATCATTGGAAACGCTCTGTCTGATATGGAGGTGGGTACCGGAATCGAACCGGTCTTCACGGATTTGCAATCCGGTGCGTAACCACTCCGCCAACCCACCGCCGTCGAGAGTGGGATCGACTTAAATGATCCCGTCGCGGCTTGCAAGACAGGAATGAGCGGCGTTGCTCACCCCCGTAAATCATGGCAATAAGAACAAAAATGCAGGTCGAGCAGAGGTTCCCGACATGACCGATTTCGCCGCGCGTCGCACCATGATGGTAGATACTCAGGTTCGTCCCAACGATGTCACGAAATTTCCGGTGATCGAGGCCATGCTGGCGATCCCGCGCGAAGAATTCGTGCCCGCGTCGCGCCGCGCGGTCGCGTATACGGGCGAAAACATCGATCTGGGCAATGGCCGCGTGATGCTTGAGGCGCGGACGATTTCAAAGATGATCGACGGTCTGAACATCCAGCCGACCGACTTGGTCCTGGATGTGGCCTGCGGTCTTGGTTACGGGGCCGCCGTCATCGCCCGGATGAGCGAGGCCGTCGTGGCCATCGAAGAAGATGCCGAGATGGCGGCCGAGGCCGAAAAGCGGCTGGCCGACAATGCCGTCTTCAACGTCGCGGTCCTTCAGGCCGAGCTTGCGCAGGGCTGCCCCAAACAGGGCCCCTATGACGCGATTCTGGTCGAGGGTGCCGTCGAAGAGGTGCCGCCGGCAATTCTGGAACAGTTGAAAGAGGGTGGCCGAATCGCCGCGCTCTTCATGGAAGGCAGCCTGGGTGTGGTCCGAATCGGCCATGTCGTGAATGGGCGCGTGAACTGGCGCTATGCCTTCAACGCACATGCACCCTTGCTGCAGGGCTTTGCGAAAGAACGGGGATTCAGCTTGTGAAACAGATCAAACCATTGCGCGGCCTGGTTGCTGCGGTCATGGTCAGCCTGAGCGCGGCAATCCCCGCCAAGGCTGAATCCCTGGCCGACACCATGGTCGCCGCCTATCGTCATTCCGCCCTGATCGAACAGAACCGCGCGGTTCTGCGCGCCGCCGACGAAGATGTCGCCGGTGCCGTCGCGACCCTGCGGCCGGTCCTGCAATGGGTCGCCAGCTATGCCGACAGCAAGTCCCGTGGCGAGACCCGCAGCCGCCGCTCGTCGATTTCGCTGAGCGCGCAATTCCTGCTGTATGACTGGGGGCGGACCCAGCTGGCGATCGACGCGGCCAAGGAACAGGTCTTGGCGACCCGTCAGGCGCTGGTCGGCGTGGAACAGCAGGTTCTGTATGATGCGGCCTCGGCCTATTTCCAGGTGCGCGAGGCGCAGGAACAGGTCGCGCTGCAACAGAATTCGGTCCGCCTGGTCGGGCAGGAACGTCAGGCGGCCAAGGATCGCTTCGACGTGGGCGAGATCACCGTGACCGATGTGGCGCTGGCGGATGCGCAGCTGGCTGCCAGCCGCGCCACCCTGGCATCGGCACAGGGGCAGCTGGAGGTCGCGCGCGAAAACTATCTGGCCGCGACCGGTCGCAAGCCTGCGAACCTGTCGTCGCCGCCGCCGCTGCCGAAACTGCCGGCGAATGTCGATGCCGCCCGCAGCGTCGGACAGCGCAATCATCCGTCGATCCTGCAGGCGCAGCGGGCCGCCGCCGCCGCCGAACTGGGCGTGGCCGCCGCCGCGGCCGAGCGTCGCCCCTCGTTGTCGGCGGATGCTTCGGTCGGTTATGGCCGCCAGCCGCGGTCGTCCCTGGGTGGGGAATATGACAACCGCGCCGAGGCTTCGGTCGGCGTGACCATGAACCAGACCATCTATTCGGGGGGGCGTCTGTCGTCCGCCCATCGCAAGGCCATGGCGAATCGCGACGAGGCGCGGTCCTCGCTGTTGAACACATCGCGCCTGGTCAGCCAGGAGGTGGGCACCGCTTGGGCGAATATTCAGGTCGCACGCGCGCAGATCGGGTCGATCAATGAACAGATCTCGGCTGCGCAGCAGGCTTATGACGGCGTCCGCGAAGAGGCGCAGCTGGGCGCCCGGACCACGCTGGACGTTCTGGATGCGGAACAATCGCTGCTGGAGGCGCGGGCCGACAAGATTACGGCCGAGTCCAATCTGCAATTAGCACATTATCAACTTTTGGCCGCTATGGGTTTGTTGACGGTAGAACACCTGAAACTGGGGATTCAGACCTATGACCCATCGCAATATTACAATGCCGTGCGCAACGCGCCCAGCACCAGCAAACAGGGCGAAAGCCTTGATCGCGTTCTGCGGGCGATCGGCAAAAGCAACTAAGCCTGCGGGTTCAGCCACGGAGATGCGCCATGGCTGAACCTACCCCGCGCAGTGCAGCGCGCCTTTCTGAAGATATTGGTGACGTGCTGACGGCGATCCGCCGTCTGATCGCCGAGGATGAGGCCCTTGTGGCGGCCCGCGAGCGGATGACCCAAGCGGCCGAGCCTCGGTTCATTCAGGAAGATGGCGGCGAATTTCTGGCCCGCCGCTATGGTGGCAATGCAAGCCTGGCCCGCAAGCTGGCCGGGGTCGTGACCGAGGACGAGGCCGACGAGGGCTGGCCACTTGGCGATCATGCCAATGCCCCGGATGCCGCGCGCCCGTCGGGACAGATCCTGCGACATGATTTCGCCGCCGAACCCACCGCTGAACCCATTACAGAACCCGCATCCGAGCAGGGCGAATTGCCGCCCCTGCGTCTGGAAGAAAACCTTCGCAGCTTTGTCGAACCGGCGGAAGAACCGCAACAGCCGGACCCGGGCCGTGATTTCGCCGCGATGGTCGATGAGCCGGAAGATGAGGCCAGCTTTGCCGAGGCTTTCGACTGGAAGGCCCGGATGCGACCAGACCCTGTGGTGGTCGAGCCCGTCGAAGAAGCCGAACTGCTGGCCAAGCCCGCGCGCATGACGCCCCCGCGCTCGGTCTGGGCGGTCGAGGATGCCGAACAGCCGGACGAGGCAGGGCAGGCCGCACCGATCGACCAGCCTGCAGCGGCTTCTGTAGCCCCGACCATTTCGGGTCTGTCGCCGGAAGAGGAAGAAAAATCGATCCGCGAGATCCTGCGCGAGATGGTGCAGGAAGAACTGCACGGCGAACTGGGCGAGCGTTTCTCGCGCAATCTGCGGGCCGTCATCCGGCGTGAAGTCGCGGCTGCGATCGAAGATCAGCTGGATCGCTTCTGATGCGGATGCTGCGTCGGGGTCGCCCCGGCGCAGCATCCGGGCCGATCAGCCCAGAAAATCCTCGGGATCGACGCTGTCATAGCCGCGGCGAACCTCGAAATGGACGAAGCCCGCATCCCCCGCCGTACCGATGGATTGGCCGCTGCTGACATTGTCACCCTTGGCAACCGACAGATCCTTCAGCCCGGTATAGACGGTCATCAGCCCGCCGTTATGGCGCAGGACGACGATGGGCACGCCATTCGTATCGCGCGTCACGGCGGCGACAGAGCCCGACCCTGCGGCTTTCACCGGCGTGCCGCTGGTGGCGGCGATGTCGATGCCGTCGTTCTTGCCCTTTTCATAGACGCGGATGATCGCGCCCGAGACGGGCATCGCAAAGCGCCCGCCCGAGGCTTCTGTGCGCGTCGCGCCCAGATCCGGGGCGTCGGTCTTGGGCGCGGGGGTCGCGGCGGCGACCGTATCCTCCTTGGGCAGCGGCGCTGCGGCAGAGGGCGGGCGCGGCGTCGGGCTGCCGCTGCCGGGAGCCGTCGTGACGTCGGTCGGATTCGGCGGCTTCTGTCCCGCGACCGGGATCAGCAGTCGCTGACCCACGCGCAGCGACATATTCGCGGGCAGTCCGTTCCACTTGGCCAGATCATCGACACTGACATCGTATTTGCGTGCGATGGACCAAGCGGTTTCGCCGCTGGCAACCTGATGCTGTTTCGGCTGCGGCGCGGCTTTCGGTGTGGGCTCCTGACTGGCGGGGGCGCTTTTGCCCGGCACCTCGGGCTGTTTGATGCCCTGACCGGCAAAGGGGTCGGTGACGCGGCCCGTGCTGCTGACCGTGGTGGTGGTCGCGGGGGTTCCGCCCTGCACCCGGCGCGGCAATACCAGCAGGCTGCCTTCCTGCAATTGGGCGCCCACGGGGATCGCGTTATGGCGGGCAAGTTCGTCGCCGCCCAGACCAAGCCGGGTCGCAATCGATGCCGGCGTTTCGCCTGCCCGCGCAATGACCACCTGGTAATCGGGATAGGAAATGATGCCGCGATTGTCGGGGGCGGGCCGTGGCTGCGCCTGTGCGGCGGCCTGTGCCGTATCCAATCCGCCCGGCGCCCAGCCGCGCAAATCGGGATCGAACCCGTTCGGACCGCATGACGCCAACAAAGCCAGCGCCGCTGCCGCGCTGGCCGAAAGCCTGAAATTCCTGCTCATATCCCGTTCCTCAACCTGCTACTGTCCGGTCGGGGGTCATGTCTGACCCAACCCCTCGACCAGCGGAACAAACCGCACCTGCCGCAATTCGTCATAGTCGAACCCGGTCTCGCTGCGCGTGACCCGGATCAGCGTCTGCACCGCGTCGGACTGACCGACCGGCACCACCATGATACCGCCGATCTTCAGTTGCGCCAACAGCGAGCCGGGCGGATCCTCGGCTGCGGCGGTCACAAGTATGCGGTCGAAGGGCGCCTGATCGGGCAGGCCGCGCGATCCATCTGCGATCTGTGCGGTGATGTTGGAAAAGCCCATCTCGGCAAAGATTGCCTCGGCCTCTTGGACCAGACGGCGATGACGGTCGACGGTATAGACCCGACGGCACAGCCCGGACAGCACCGCCGCCTGATAGCCCGAGCCCGTGCCCACCTCCAGCACGGTGTCGCGCGGACCCGGATTCAGCGCCTGCGTCATCAGGCCCACGACCGAGGGCTGGCTGATGGTCTGACCGCAGGGGATGGGCAGGGGCGTGTCCTCATAGGCCCGATCGGCGAACTGGCCGCGCACGAACAGGCCACGGTCGATCAGCTCCATCGAGTTCAGAACGCGCGGATCGGTGACCCCGCGCGAGCGAAGCTGGTACATGAAGCGCATCTTGCGCTCGGCCGGGCTGTCCTGTTCGTCCTCGGGGGTCATTTGCCGTCCCTGGCCTCCGTCTGTTCGCGGGCATGATCGCCAAGATCACGATCCAGCGTCTGCGACAGCCGATCAAGTGAGAAATGGCAGGTCAGGTCGGCGCGCATCGGCGTGACCGAAACATAGCCATCCATGTTGACCGCGACATCGCTGCCCGCGCGTGCCGGTGCCTGCTGCGAACCGCCGGCGACCCACATGAACCGGCGGCCATTCGGCGCCGTATAGGGCACGACCCCGAAACCGGCGCCGCGACGACGGCCTTGCGGGGCGACACGCAGGCCCGCGACATCGGCGGCCGAGGTCGGGGGGAAATTCACGTTGTAGAACAGGCGGAAATCCTCGCCCGAGGTCCAGTCGCCGTGATCCAGAATGCGGCGGATCACCGTGGCGCCGTGAGTGCGGGCGGCCTGAAACATGTCGTCCAGCTCCGCCGTTTTCGGGCCCATATATTGCGACAGGGCAACGGCGGGCAGGCCCTGCAACGCGGCCTCCATCGCACCGCCGACGGTGCCGGAATACATCACGTTCTCGCCCGAGTTGTTGCCGCGATTGACGCCCGACAACACCAGATCGGGCGGGCTGTCGGCCATGATGTCGCTGATCGCGGCCAATACGCAATCGGCGGGGCTGCCCTCGGCGGCATAGCGGCGCGGCCCCAGTTTCGCGACCATGGTGGGGTGCGAATAGCTGATGCAATGTGCCACGCCCGATTGTTCAAAGGCGGGCGCGACGGTCCAGACCTCGCCATCCGGGCCGGCAAGTTCGGCGGCGATCTGTTCCATGACCTCAAGCCCGGGGGCGTTGATGCCGTCGTCATTGGTGATCAGAATACGCATCATGCCGTTCCTTGACTGTTTTGCCCGTCAAATGCTTAGCCGTGCGGCAACATTGCTTCAACCCGTTGAGGCCATGGCCGAAAGCGGTTTGACGGTTTGACCCATGCCGTGCATTCTGGGGCCGCAATTTGCGATCGGACGACATGCAGATCTTTCTCCCCATCGCCGAAGTCTCTGTGAATGCCTTTACCCTGATCGGTCTGGGCGGAATCGTGGGGCTGATGAGCGGGCTTTTCGGTGTCGGGGGTGGTTTTCTGATCACGCCGCTTCTGTTCTTCATCGGCATTCCGCCCCCCATCGCCGTGGCGACCGGGGCCAATCAGGTCGTCGCCTCGTCCGTGTCGGGCGTTCTGGCCCATGTCAAACGCAAGACCGTCGATTTCCGCATGGGTGGCGTTCTGCTGGCCGGGGGGCTGGTGGGGTCCTGGCTGGGCGTGTTCGTCTTCACGATCCTGCAAAGTCTTGGTCAGGTCGATCTGGTCGTGCAGCTTTGCTATGTGGTGTTTCTGGGCCTGATCGGCGGGATGATGCTGCAGGAAAGCATCCGGGCGCTTAGGCGGTCGCGCAACCCTGTTCATCGCAAGCGTCTGCATCAGCACAACTGGGTGCATCGCTGGCCGCTGAAGATGAAATTCCGCGCCTCGGGTCTGTATATCAGTGCGATTCCGGTGCTGCTGGTTGGGGTTGCGGTCGGAATTCTGGCCGCGATCATGGGCGTGGGCGGCGGGTTCATCATGGTGCCCGCGATGATCTACCTGCTGGGGATGCCCACCAAGGTCGTGGTCGGCACCTCGCTGTTTCAGATCACCTTCGTGACCGCCTTTACCACGCTGATGCATGCCGTCAGCTATAACACGGTCGACATCATGCTGGCGGTGTTGCTGATCGTCGGCGGGGTTGTGGGGGCGCAGATCGGCACCACGCTGGGGGCGCGGCTGCGGGCCGAACAGTTGCGGATCCTGCTGGCGCTGCTGGTTCTGCTGGTCTGTGGCAAGCTGGCGCTGGACCTGTTCCTGCGTCCCGATGAGCTGTTCTCGATCACCACGGGGGTGCGGTGATGGGCCTGCGTCACGCCGCTGCCGCGTTGCTGTTCTGCCTGTGCGGGCCGGTGGTCGCGCAACAAACCGGCCCGTCGACCGTGCCCGTCGAGGATGCCGATGCGCAGTTCCCGATCTATTCCGATCCCGGTCGCCCGCGCGTCGTCGTGCCCGAAAATGCCGATGCCCCCGCTGAACAGGTGGTTGCGGGACTGTCGAACGACTCGGTCGCGATCACGGCCAGTTTCGACGGCTCCGAGATCCTGATCTATGGCGCGATCAAGCGCGAAACGCCGATCCCCGATGGACCGCCCTTGCAGATCATCGTCACCATCGAAGGTCCGTCACAGGCGCTGACGGTGTGGAAAAAGGAACGCAAGGCCGCGATCTGGATCAATTCCGAACATGTCGAGATCGGGGCCGCGCCGGGATTCTATGCGGTCGCGACCACCGGTCCGCTGGATCAGATCCTGCGACCGGGCTGGGACAGCCGTTACCGGATTTCGCTGCCACTGGCGCTGCGGGCCTTTGCGGGGCGGATCTCGGTCGGGGACACGGTGCCATTTACCGAGGCGCTGATTCGCCTGCGCGAGGAAAACGGGCTGTATCGTCTGGAAGAAGGCAGCGTGAAACTGGTCGATCAGACGCTGTTCAGGGCCGATATCAGCCTGCCCGCCAATCTGATCGAGGGTGAGTACAAGACCCGCATCTTCCTTCTGCGCGAGGGGCGGGTGATCGATGTCTATCGCGCCCCGATCGAGGTGATGAAGGTCGGGCTAGAGCGGTGGCTATACCGTCTGGCATTCGATAAGCCATTGATCTACGGGCTGATGTCGCTGGCCGTGGCTGTCGCTGCGGGTTGGGGCGCCTCTGCCGCGTTCCGCAGGCTGCGCCGCGCCTGATCCGGGCGGGCATGGCCCGAAAATGCAGCGGGCCCCGTGTTGCCACAGAGCCCGCGCCCTCCCGTTCGCGGTTGTGACCCCTCCACTGATCACGACCGCTGGGTATCTTTTCAGCCTGCGATCAGTTCTGCCTGACGAACGATCACTTCTGCTTGTTTGATGGAAGCTATATCCACAAGGCGGCCTTTGTAAACTGTCGCGCCTGCGCCCGATTTCGTCGCCTCTTCCATTGCGGCCAGAATTTCGCGCGCTTCGGTGACGGCATCGGCCGAGGGAGAGAACACCTCGTTCGCTAGTGCGATCTGGCTGGGGTGAATTGCCCATTTGCCGACCATGCCAAGGGTTGCGGATCGGCGTGCCTGCGCGACGAAGCCGTCCTTGTCGCTGAAATCGCCAAAGGGGCCATCCACGGGCAGCAGCCCATGTGTGCGGCAGGCCGCCACGATCGCGGTTTGCGCCCAATGCCAGGGATCGGGCCAGTATTTCTGGCCGTCGCGGACCATGTAGTAGTTTTCCTGCGTCCCGCCGATCCCGGTTGTCGCCATGCCCATCGAGGCGGCGAAATCGGCCGCGCCAAGGCTGATCGCCTGCATCCGGGGCGATGCGGCGGCGATTTCCTCGACATGGCAGATGCCCGCCGCGCTTTCGATGATGACCTCGAAGGCGATGGGCTTCTTGCGGCCTTTGGCGCGTTCGATGGCGGTGACCAGCGCATCCACGGCATAGATGTCACCGGCATTGCCAACCTTCGGGATCATGATCTGATCCAGCCGGTCGCCCGCCTGTTCCAGAAGATCGACGACGTCGCGATACCAGAAGGGCGTGTCCAGGCCATTGATCCGCACCGACAGCGTCTTGTTGCCCCAGTCGATATCGCTGATGGCCTCGATCGTCTGTTTCAGCGCGGTCGGCTTGTCATCGGGCGCGACGGAATCTTCCAGATCGATATTGATGACATCGGCATCCGACTTGGCCATCTTTTCGAACAGCGCGCTGCGCGATCCCGGGCCGAACAGTTGACAGCGGTTCAGGCGGGCAGGGGGTTGTGGTTGAAGGCGAAAGCTCATTGCTGATCCTTGGCTGTTAACGAAAGGATATTGCGCAACCGATAGCGCGGCGCGGCCCTGCTTTCAACCCTTATGCTGCACCGCCGCATCGCGGGCCCCTGCGTCATCTTTCTTGACGACGCGTCCGTTTGGGCGCAGGACCGCGCCAAAGCGCCACGAAGGAAGGATGGATCGCATGTCGCGGACGGTATTTGTAAACGGTGATTACCTGCCCGAGGAACAGGCCACGGTTTCAATTTTTGACCGGGGCTTTCTGATGGCCGATGCGGTCTATGAGGTGGTCAGCGTCCTGAATGGAAAACTGCTGGATTTCTCAGGGCATATGGCGCGGCTGTCGCGGTCGCTGGATGCGCTTGAGATGCGCAATCCGATGGATGCCGAGGCCTATCTTGAGGCGCATCACGAGTTGATCCGGCTGAACGAGATCGAAGATGGCCTGATCTATCTGCAGGTCAGCCGGGGCAATCCGGGCGACCGCGATTTCGCCTATCCGGCCGCCGATGTGCAGCCAACCGTGGTCATGTTCACGCAGGCCAAGCCCGGGCTTGCCGATGCGCCCGCAGCAAAGACCGGCTGGAAGATTGTCAGCATCGACGATCTGCGCTGGGGCCGCCGCGACATCAAGACCGTGCAGTTGCTGTATCCGTCGATGGCCAAGATGGCGGCAAAGGCGCAGGGCGTCGATGATGCTTGGCTGGTCGAGGACGGGATGGTGACCGAAGGCACCTCGAATAACGCATATATCGTGAAGGACGGCGTGATCGTGACACGGGCGCTGAGCACCGACATCCTGCACGGCATCACCCGCGCCGCGGTGCTGCGTTTTGCCGCAGAGGCACAGATGAAGGTCGAAGAGCGCAGCTTTTCCATTGCCGAGGCGCAGGCGGCGGATGAGGCCTTCGTCACCTCGGCCTCGGCCTTCGTGATGCCCGTGGTCGAGATCGACGGCCAGGCCGTGGGCGGGGGGCGGGTCGGCCCGGTCGCCCAACGTTTGCGCGAGATCTATATCGAGGAAAGCCGCAAGGCCGCGGTCTGATCCCGCGATCGGGCATTGCGTCCCGCGACGGCCGGGGGGCTGGCTGCCCCCCGGACCCCCCGCGGCGTCGCGCATGCCCCGACGTCCGTCTCAGGCGCCGCTGTCCGACAGCACCTGTTCGATCACGGGCGCGAGGCGCGCGGCCCACTCGGCCTGACCCTCGGGCGTTTGGATCAGATCGTTGCGAAGTTCGATCAGAACATTCGGGCGACCCTGTGCCAACGCGTGCCGATCCACCGAATCGCCCTCCAGATGGCCGGTATAGGGCTGGTTCTCGCCGGTCACCCAGCCCTGATCGCGACAGGCCTGCACCAGTGCCGGACCCAGCCGCGTGTCGCGATGGGAGTAAAGGATCCCGACCTGCCACGGGCGCGGCGGGCGGCCCCGCAACTGCGGTGTAAAGCTGTGGATGGCGCAGATCGCACGGGCCGGATGCCGTCCTGCAAGATCTTCCAATGCGCGATGATAGGGGCGGTGCAGGCGGTCCAGCCTGCGTTCACGCTCGGCTAGGTCGGCATGTTTGTTGGCGGGAATGACGGTGCCGTCGTAAAGCCGCATCAGCAGGGTCGGGTCATCCTCGCCCCTGTTCGGGTCGATCACCAGCCGCGAGAAATCCGAAAACACCGCAGGGGCGTCCAGGATGTCGGCCAGCCGCCCGGCCAGACCCGCCGCGCCGATGTCATAGGCGATGTGGCGCGCCATATCCGCCGCGGCAATGCCCAGATCGCCGCCATTGATCCAGTCCGGCACGCGATTCGTCGCATGATCGCAGGTGATCAGCCAGCGCGAGGGCCGATCTTCGCCCACCGTTCGGAAGGCGCGCTCAGTCATGGTTTCGTCATCCTTCATAATGCAGTCTGCATAGGGCAGTTGCCTTCTTTGCGCCAGTTGCCGTGCCGGAACATCTGCATTATTGATAGCGCTAAATCAGGATGAGGGGCCGAATATGAGACGACATCGCAACGTAAAGATCGTGGCTACGCTTGGACCGGCCTCCAGCACCAAGGAGATGATCCGCCAGCTGTTTGACGCGGGCGCCGACGTGTTCCGCCTGAACATGAGCCATGGCAGCCATGACGATCACCGCGCCCGCCACGCCATCATCCGCGAGATCGAGGCCGAAACCGGCCGTCCGATCGCGATTCTGGCCGACCTGCAAGGGCCGAAGCTGCGCGTGGGGCCATTTGCCGATGGCGCGCATGATCTGACGGCGGGCGACAAGTTCCGCTTTGATCTGGACGATGCAAAGGGCGACGCCAATCGCGTGCAATTGCCGCATCCCGAAATTTTCGCCGCGTTGGAAGCCGGTAGCGAATTGCTGGTGAATGACGGCAAGATCCGCCTGACCGTCGATAGCTGTGGCAAGGATTTCGCCGATTGCACCGTGACCGTCGGCGGCACGATTTCCGACCGCAAGGGCGTGAACGTGCCTGACGTGGTTCTGCCGCTGGCCGCGCTGTCGGACAAGGATCGCGGCGATCTGGAATTCGCCTGCGAGATGGGCGTGGACTGGCTGGCGCTGTCCTTTGTGCAGCGGGCCGCCGATGTCGAAGAGGCCAAGGCGCTGGCCAAGGGTCGGGCGGCCGTGCTGTCCAAGATCGAGAAACCCGCCGCCGTTCGGGCCTTTGACGAGATCCTTCACGCCTCGGACGGGATCATGGTCGCGCGGGGCGATCTGGGTGTTGAACTGCCGGTTCATTCGGTGCCCCCGATCCAGAAACGTCTGGTACGTCAATGCCGCGCCGCCGCCAAACCGGTGATCGTCGCGACGCAGATGCTGGAATCGATGATCGAAAGCCCGATGCCGACCCGCGCCGAGGTCAGCGACGTCGCCAACGCCATCTATGAAGGCGCCGATGCCGTCATGCTGTCGGCCGAAAGCGCCGCAGGCGATTATCCCGTCGAGGCGGTGACGACGATGGACAGCGTCGCCCGCTCGGTCGAGGCGGATGCGAATTATCGCGCCATCATCGAAGCCTCGCGCAAGGCCAAGCTGCACAGCGTCGCCGACGCCATCGTGACCGCCGCCCGCGAGATCGCGGAAACCACGGACATCGCCGCGATCTGCGCCTTTACGCAATCGGGAACGACGGCCAGCCTGGTCGCGCGCGAACGTCCGCGCGTGCCGATCCTGGCGCTGTCGTCCGAGGTCGGGGTGGCGCGTCGTCTGTCGCTGACCTGGGGGACGCATTGCATCATCAGCCCGCGCCTGACCCGCTTCAAGGAGGCGGTGGTCAATGGCACCCGCGCGGCACGCGATTTCGGTTTTGCCGATGAGACGCGGCAGGTCGTGGTTATGGCTGGTGTGCCCTTCAACGTGCCGGGTACGACGAACATCCTGCGCATCGCCCCCTGTGACGAGCGCTTGATTTACGCCTCCGATCCGGAATAAACCCGATTAATCAAAACGAAGACGGGTGCTTTCCATGTCCGATTATCTGTTGCTGGCCGGTGTGGCGCTGTGCCTGATCTCAGTTGTGGCTGCGGTGGTGCAGCTGCTTCAGACGCAGGCGCCGCGCGGTGCCGTGATCACGCTGATCCTGGGCATCGTGCTGATCTTTGCCGGCGCGTTCACCAGCCCCGAGCCGTTTCAGCCGCAGACGATCCTGGGCGCGTGGGACCGGGTGTCCGGCGCGGCACAGCCGCAGCAATAAGCTATTGCCAAATTCGCGGCGCGCCCTTATACGGCGCGCTTCTAACCGTGCGTCCGGCCCCTGAAGGCATTGCCGAGGCGCGCGTTCACTCTGACCAAGGAGACGAAAATGCCGAAGATGAAGACCAAAGCGGCCGCCAAGAAGCGGTTCTCGTTCACGGCTTCGGGCAAGGTCAAATCCGCCCAGGCCGGCAAGCGCCACGGCATGATCAAGCGCACCACGAAGTTCATTCGTGACGCGCGTGGCACCACCGTCCTGTGTGACGCGGATGCCAAGATCGTCAAGAAATACATGCCCTACAACCGCTGATCCGAGGACTGACACATGGCACGAGTTAAATCCGGCAAGGTTACCCACGCCCGCCACAAGAAGGTCCTTGATAAAGCCAAGGGCTATTACGGCGCGCGTTCGCGGAACTTCCGCACCGCCACCCAGGCCGTCGACAAGGCGAACCAGTACGCCACCCGCGACCGCAAGAACCGCAAGCGTAATTTCCGCGCCCTGTGGATCCAGCGGATCAACGCAGGTGTCCGCGCCATCGACGCCGAGATGACCTATTCGCGTTTCATCAACCTGCTGTCGAAAGCCGGCATCGAGGTGGACCGCAAGGTTCTGGCCGACCTGGCCGTGAACGAGCCCGAAGCATTCGGCGCGATCGTCGAAAAAGCCAAGGCCGCTGCCTGATTTCAGGCTGATCTGGTTTCGGAAAAAGCCCGCGATTGTCGCGGGCTTTTTTCATGTCCGGAGATCACTGTTTCGGGGCGCGCTGTATCAGGGGCCGCAGGCTGGCCAGAAACGCCATGACCGATTGTTTCGTCGCATCGGTGACCGTGCGTTCCAGCCACTTTGCGGTCAGACCGTCACCGGGCGTCAGCAGCCCGATCAGGCGCGTGGCCGTGGCGGACTGATCGGGCGATAGCGGCAGTTTCCGCGCCTCTTGCAGCAGTTGCAGCCAGTCATGCAGGCGGCGGGTCTGTCGCAGCGCGGCCGACATCGGCGCGATCAGCGCCGGATCGTCGCGCCAGCTTGCGCCCGCGAACATCTGTTGCGTGACGCGCTGACCTGCGCCGGCGCAGCTATAGCTGATGCAGCCGGCAAAGCCACGTTCAAGGCGCTGGTCGTGAATGATGCAGCCGCCACAGGATCGCAGGTTCGGGCAGGGGGCGCCCGCCGGCTTGTCGAGGCCAAAAGCCTCGCCCTTGTCGAAGGCATAGGCAACGCAGCAAAGATCTGCGCAGCGCGAACAATCATCGGCGAAAAAATCTGAACCCATCCCGCCGATCGGTGACGGCTTGGCGCGGGCTTGTCAATTTCCGCGATGCCTGGCCGATCTGACAAAGCCGCGATTGTGCGGCGCTGGGAAGGGCGGTATCGTTTCCGCATGACAGGGCAGGGCGCAACAGCGACGCAGCCGATGACAGCCCCGCGCGAGGATATTCCGGCGCGCGTGCCTTTGGCGACGCAACCGGTGGGTGTCCTGCAAACGGTGATGCAGGCACGGCGCAATGTCTTGCAGATCATCCCCGAACTGGCGCTGCGCCAGCCCATCGTGTCGGGAAAGACCGGGATTCGCTGGCATATGGTGATGGATCCGGCCTCGCTGCGGCATGTGCTGAAGGACCGGGTCGAGGATTATCCGAAATCCGTCGCGACCAAGCTGATCCTGAACCCGGCTGTCGGCGACAGTCTGTTCGTGGCCGAGGGCGCGCATTGGCGCTGGCAACGGCGGGCGTTGGCCCCGGCCTTTGCGCATCGCAATGTCGTCGGTCTGGGGCCGGTGATGACCGCGGCCGCCGAGGCCAGCGCGACCCGGCTGGCGCACAGCACTGGGCCGGTCGATGTGTTCGACGAAACCGTCGCGGCGACTTTCGACGTGATCTCGGATGTGACGCTGTCAGGGGATCAGGGCTTTGACCGCCGCGTCGTGCACCACGCGATCGAGGGGTATATCGCCCAGACGGCCAAGGTCTCGTTGCTGGATGTGCTGGGCGTGCCCGGTTGGGTGCCGCGTCCGGGCCGCATGTTCGCAGGGGGCGAGTTGAAGCGGATGAAGGCGCTGGCCGACCGCGCGATTGCCGGTCGCGCATCGCGTGGCCCGCGCGAGGTGCCGGACCTTCTGGATCTGCTGCTGGATGCGCAGGATCCCGAAACCGATCGCCGCATGACGCGGGATGAGCTGCGTGACAATCTGCTGACCTTCATTGTCGCCGGACACGAAACCACCGCGCTGACGCTGGCATGGTCGCTGTATCTGCTGGCCTTCGATCCGGCGGTGCAGGACCGCGCCGCAGCCGAGGCCGCGGATGTCCTGCAGGGTCGCGCCGCGACCGCGCAGGATTTCGGACAGCTGCCCCTGATCGGGCGCGTCGTGAACGAGGCGCTGCGCCTGTATCCACCCGCGGCCTTCCTGTCGCGCACCGCGCAGGCACCCGATACCCTGTGCGGGCGCGAGGTGCGCCCCGGCGACACGGTCATGCTGCCGATCTACGCGCTGCACCGGCATCACCTGCTGTGGGATCGCCCCGATCATTTCGATCCGGACCGCTTTCTGGAAACGCCCGACCGCTATGCCTTTCTGCCCTTTGGCGCCGGGCCGCGGATCTGCATCGGCGCAAGCTTTGCCCTGCAAGAGGCGGTAATCATCCTGGCAACCTTGCTGTCGCGGCTGCGTTTCGACCTTGTACCGGGGCGGCACCCGACGCCGCGGATGATTCTGACATTGCGTCCCCATGGTGGTGTCTGGTTGCGGGTCACGGCACGCTAGGGGCTGCGTTGCAGCGGTGGCGCGTGGGTTTCCCATGCGTTAAGGCAAGCGAAACGATCCAGAACGAGGGCCAGTCTGATGAATGCCATCATAGACTTTCTGAACACGATTTTCTGGGGGTATATCCTGATCTACGGTCTGCTGGCCGTCGGGATCTACTTCACCATCCGCCTTGGCTTTATCCAGTTTCGCAACTTTGGCGAGCTTTGGCGCTGTGTCTCGGCGTCGGGCGAGACCGACCGCGACGGGATCTCGCCGTTTCAGGCACTGACCGTCAGCCTTGCCAGCCGCGTCGGCACCGGCAACATCGCCGGGGTCGCGGTCGCGCTGACCTATGGCGGGCCGGGGGCGATCTTCTGGATGTGGATGGTCGCGCTGGTCGGTATGGCCACGGCCTATGCCGAATCGACGCTGGCGCAGCTGTACAAGGTGCATGGTCCCGGCGGCATGTATCGCGGCGGCCCTGCCTATTACATCTCGCAGGGGTTGCGTCAGCCCTGGCTGGCGGCGCTGTTCTCGATCGCGCTGATCCTGTCTTTCGGTCTGATCTTCAACGCCGTTCAGGCAAACTCGATCGCCGAAGCGGTCGAGCGGTCCTTCGGCGTGAACAAGGCGCTGGTCGGCGTCGCACTGGCCGCGCTGACCGCGATCATCATCTTTGGCGGCATTCCGCAGATCGCGCGCGTGGCCGAAAAGGTGGTCCCGGCCATGGCGGGCCTGTACCTGCTGGCGGCGATCATCGTGCTGGTGATGAATGCGGGCGCCGTGCCGGGCATCCTGGTCGGCATCGTGAAATCGGCCTTCGGTCTGCAAGAGGCTGTCGGCGGCGTGACCGGCGGCGTCATTGCGGCCGCGATGAACGGCATCAAGCGGGGCCTGTTCTCGAACGAGGCCGGGATGGGGTCCGCCCCCAATATCGCGGCGGTTGCCGTGCCCGCCCCGCATCATCCCAGTTCGCAGGGCTTCGTGCAGGCGCTTGGCGTGTTCATCGACACGCTGCTGATCTGCACCGCGACCGCGGTGATGATCCTGCTGGCCGATGTCATGCCCTCGGAACAGCTGACCGGCGTGAACCTGACGCAGGCCGCGCTGACCGATCATTTCGGCGGCATGGGCGGCATCTTCGTGGCAGTGGCGATCTTCTTCTTCGCCTTCACCTCGATCATCGGCAACTATTCCTATGCCGAAAACGCGGTGATCTATCTGGGTGGCGGCAAGACCGGGGTTCTGGTCATGCGGATCGCCGTTCTGGGCATGGTCGTCTGGGGCGCGATGCAGGCGGTCTCGACCGTGTTCAATTTTGCCGATGCCAGCATGGGCCTGATGGCGACGATCAACCTTGTGGCCATCGTGCTGCTGTCGGGGACGATCGCCTATGTGACGCGCGACTACCTGAAACAGCGTCGCGCCGGGCAAGAGCCGCGCTTCCACATCACCGACCACCCGGAAATCGCGCCGGGCGTCAATCGCGAGATCTGGAAGTGATCTGACATATCCCGGAAAGGCCCCGCACGGGGCCTTTCCCTTGCCGCGATGTGCCTTTGGCGCAGCTTTGTCGGGGCGCAGCCTTTCCCCGACCGCTGACAAGTGCTAACCGATGCGCGACCAGCACCCCGAGGCTTACATGGACGATCTGACCCCCCTTCGCCAGCAATGGCTTGACCGCATCAAGGATGCCGCCGACCCCTCTGCGATCGAGGATGTGCGCCTTGCCGCCCTTGGCAAGAAAGGCGAAATCAGTCTGAAGATGCGCGAACTGGGCAAGATGACGCCCGAGGAACGCCAGACCACCGGCCGCGCCCTGAACGAGCTGCGCGACGAAATCGACACCGCCCTGCGCGCCCGCAAGGCCAGCCTGGAAGATGCCGCACTTGAGGCGCGACTGGCCGGTGAATGGCTGGATGTGACGCTGCCGGGGCGGCCGCGCCGTCAGGGCACGATCCACCCGATCAGCCAGGTGACCGAAGAGATCAGCGCGATCTTTGCCGATATGGGTTTCGCCGTGGCCGAAGGCCCGCAGGTCGAAACCGACTGGTATAATTTCGACGCGCTGAACATTGCCCCCGAACATCCTGCGCGTCAGGAACATGACACCTTCTTCATGCATCGCGCGCCCGGCGACGACCGCCCGCCGCATGTGCTGCGCACGCATACCAGCCCGGTCCAGATCCGCGCCATGCAGGATCAGGGCGCACCGATCCGCGTGATCGCGCCGGGCCGTGTCTACCGGATGGACATGGACCAGACCCACACCCCGATGTTCCACCAGATCGAAGGTCTGGCCATCGACCGCGTCATTTCGATGGCGCAGCTGAAATGGGTGCTGGAACAGTTCTTTTCGGCCTATTTCGGCAAGCCGGTGAAAACCCGCTTCCGGGCCAGCCATTTCCCCTTCACCGAACCCTCGGCCGAGGTCGATATCCAGTGCAGCTGGGAAGGCGGCACGCTGAAGGTGGGCGAGGGCGACGGCTGGCTGGAGGTGCTGGGCTCGGGCATGGTCCATCCGCATGTCCTGCGCTCGGGCGGGATCGACCCGAACGAATGGCAGGGCTTTGCCTTCGGCATGGGGATCGACCGGATGGCGATGCTGAAATACGGCATCCCCGACCTGCGCGCCTTTTTCGAAAGCGATCTGCGCTGGCTGAAGCATTTCGGCTTCATGCCGGGCGATGTGCCCTCGGTCGCGGGTGGCCTGAACAGATGAGCTTCTGGCGCGGGATCTTCCATCACGACCGCCGCGAGGCGACACCGGAATCCCGTCGCCTTTATGCCCGGTTCGAACTGGCCCACACCGCTGTCGATTTCTCTGCGGCGGTGTGTTTCATCATCGGCTCGGTGATGTTCTTTTCCGAGGCTTGGACCTATACGGCGACCTGGTATTTCACCGTCGGATCGGTGTTCTTCGCGATGAAGCCGACGCTGAAACTGTGGCGCGAGGTCAGATTGTACCGCATGGGGCAGACCGACGAATTGGCCAGGCGGGTCGAATAGACCCGGTCAGGGCGCGGTGACCTGCGGGGATGGATTGCCTTGGGTCTGTCCGTATTTGACCGCCGCATTCCGCCGTCGCGGCGCCTTTGCCCGGCGTGCCGAACCGCCCAGCAGGCAATGTGCAAAGGCTGGACCTTGGCCCGCAATTGCGCCATACCTCATCCAGACCGAGAGAGTGAGGTTTGCGCCGATGTCTTTGAAATCCACACTGCTTCGCGCCCTGACCTGGTGGAACAGCCAGACGCTGAACACCCAGTTCTGGACATGGCGCAATGGCGTCAAGGTGGGTGAGGACGCCGATGGCAATGTCTTTTACCAGAACAAGGACGGCAAGCGTCGCTGGGTGATCTACAAGGGCGAGGCCGAGGCAAGCCGCGTCAGCCCGGAATGGCACGGCTGGCTGCATCACACCTGGGCGGAACCCCCGACCAAGGCGCCATTGCCGCATAAACCCTGGGAAGAGCCGCATCTTGCCAATATGACCGGCACCTCGGGGGCCTATCACCCCGCAGGGTCGCTGTATCGCGCCGAGCCCGAGCCGCGCCGCGATTATGATGCGTGGCAACCCGAATAAATGTCCCTGACCTCTGAAATCCGTGGCGAACAGCGGGCCGAGCTGATCGCCGGTTTTGTCGTCTTGGCGGTTGCGCTGGGGTTTCTGGGCTGGGCCCTGGGCAAGGATCTTCTGCCGGGACGGGGCTATGAGGTGACAGCCTCGTTTCCCGATGTCGATGGGGTCGAGATCGGGACCGAGGTTCGACTGGCGGGCGTGAAGGTGGGCCGCGTCACCGAAATCGCGCTGAACCCGCAAACCTATATGGCCGATGCCCGCATCCGCATTCCCGATGAGGTCGTGCTGCCCGCCGACAGCGCCGCGATCATCCAGTCGGACGGTCTGCTGGGCGGTGCCTATATTCAGTTGCAGCCCGGCGGCAGTCTGGACAATCTTGCGCCCGGCGATGAGATCGAAGATGTGCAGGGCGCTGTCAGCCTGTTGCAGTTGATGATGAAATTCGTCGACAGCCAATCTTCCGACGAGGATACGCAGCCATGATCCGTGCCGCCCTGACTGTCCTGACCCTGCTATGCGCGACATCGGTGGCTGCTCAGGAACAGGTGGCCCGGTCGGGTGGTGCGCTGTTGCGCGGTCTGGACAAGGTATCGGGCCGGACCACGGATATGGAGATCGCCGTTGGCGAGGCGCTGCGCTATGGCCGGCTGGAGGTGCGTCTGGGCGAATGTCGCTATCCGGCCGCCGATCCCAGTTCCGATGCCTATGCACAGCTGACGATCCGCGACCTGTCGCAGAACCTGACCCTGTTCAGCGGCTGGATGGTGGCCAGCTCGCCCGCGCTGTCGGCGCTGGACGATGCGCGCTATGATGTCTGGGTGATTTCCTGCAAAAGCTGATCCGCGCCGGGGATCGCCTGTGCGGTCAGGTCGCAATCACGCTTGATCGCCTGTGCCAGCTGCCTCCGGTATTGATCGCGGGGAATTTCGCGCCCGCCCATGCGTGACAGATGCGGGGTCAGGAATTGCGTGTCGAACAGCTTGAACCCGCAATGGCGCAATTGCTGCGAGGTCCACAACAGGGCCATTTTCGACCCGTTCGTTCGTGCCGAGACCATTGATTCGCCGAAAAAAGCGCCCCCGATCGTGACGCCGAAGATCCCGCCGGCGAACTGTCCGTCATAGCGGATCTCGATTGAATGGGCGTGGCCGGAGGCATGAAGGTCGCGGTAAAGCTGACGCAGCGGTGCGTTGATCCATGTCGTCGCCCGCGCGGCGCAGGCGGCCACGACGGCATCGAAATTGTCGTTCAGATGCGCGCTCCAGCCGCCGCGGCGCAACTCGCGTCGCAGCGACCGCGAGGCATGGACGCCCCCGACCGGCAGCACGCCGCGCAGCGGCGGATCGAACCAGTAAAGGTTCGGATCCTCGGCGCTTTCGGCCATCGGAAAGACGCCCTGCGCATAGCCGGACAGCAGTTGCGCGGGCGTCAGCATCCCGTTGGATCAGCCGAATTTCTGATCCAGCCAGCGTTCCAGCCAGTGGATCGAGTAGTTGCCCGACTGGATGTCGGGTTCGTCCAGAAGCGCGCGGAACAGCGGCATGGTCGTGTCCACACCGTCCACGATCATCTCGCCCAGGGCACGGTCCAGACGGGCCAGCGCCTCGCGGCGGTCGCGGCCATGGACGATCAGCTTGCCGATCAGGCTGTCATAATAGGGCGGGATCGAATAGCCCTGATACAGCGCCGAATCGATCCGGACACCCAGACCGCCGGGGGCGTGATACTGGCTGATCTTGCCGGGGCAGGGAGAGAAGTTCGGCACCTTCTCGGCATTGATCCGCACCTCGATCGCGTGGCCGCTGATCGTCAGGTTGTCCTGCTGGAATTCCATTTCCTCGCCCGCCGCGACAAGGATCTGCTGACGCACCAGATCGACGCCGAAGATGGCTTCGGTGACGGGGTGTTCCACCTGCAGACGGGTGTTCATCTCGATGAAGTAGAACTCGCCATCCTCATACAGGAACTCGATCGTGCCGGCACCGGCATAGCCGATCTTGGCGACGGCATCGGCGCAGGTCTTGCCGATGCGGGCGCGTTCCTCGGGGCTGATCGCGGGGCCGGGGGCCTCTTCCAGCACCTTCTGATGACGGCGCTGCAGCGAACAGTCGCGTTCGCCCAGATGCACGGCGCGGCCCTTGCCGTCGCCAAAGACCTGAATTTCGATATGGCGGGGCTTTTGCAGGTATTTCTCGATATAGACATCGGGATTGCCGAACGCGGCCTTGGCCTCGGCGCGGGCGGTGCGGAATGCGACCTCCAGCCCCTTTTCGTCCTGCGCGACCTTCATGCCGCGCCCGCCGCCGCCTGCGGTGGCCTTGATGATGACGGGATAGCCGATCTGGCCCGCGACGCGCTTGGCCTCATCGACATCGTTCACGCCGCCATCGCTGCCCGGAACGCAGGGCACGCCAAGGTTCTTCATCGTGTCCTTGGCGGTGATCTTGTCGCCCATGATGCGGATATGTTCCGCACGCGGGCCGATGAAGGTCAGGTCGTGATCCTCGACCATCTGCACGAAGGCCGCGTTTTCCGACAGAAAGCCGTAGCCCGGATGGATCGCCTGGGCGCCGGTGATCTCGCAGGCCGAGATGATGGCGGGCATGGACAGATAGCTGGCAGACGAGGGCGCGGGCCCGATGCAGACCGATTCATCGGCCATGCGGACATGCATCGCATCCGCGTCGGCGGTGGAATGGACCGCGACCGAGGCGATGCCCATTTCCCGGCAGGCGCGGATCACGCGCAGCGCGATCTCGCCCCGGTTGGCGATCAGGATCTTGTCGAACATGGGCGCCTCACTCGACGACCATCAGGGGGGCGCCGAACTCGACCGGGCTGCCGTCATCGACCAGAATGCGCTTGACCGTCCCTGCGCGGGGCGCGGGGATGTGGTTCATCGTCTTCATGGCCTCGACGATCAGCAGTGTCTCGCCCTCGGCGACCTTCTGGCCGATCTGCACGAAAGGTGCCGCGCCGGGTTCGGCGGCCAGATAGACGGTGCCGACCATGGGCGAGGTGACCGCGCCGGGCAGGCTGGCCGGATCTTCATTCGCGGCCGGGGCCGCAGGAGCCGCGGCTGCCGGTGCGGCGGCAGGTGCCGCCGGTGCGGGCAGGGCCGCAGGGGCCGGTGCCGCGTGGGTCACGATCTGCTTGCCGTGTTTCGAAAGGCTCACGGTCAGGCGGTCATGTTCGCCATATTCGCGCTTGACCGAAATCTCGCTGAGCGCGCTTTCGTTCAGCAATTCGGCCAAGGCCTGAATGAAAGAGACGTCGCCATCGTGTAGCTTGTCGTTCTTGGGTGCGTTGCTCATGCCGTCCTCTGCCGTGTTTTCTGTCTGCCTGCGGGAAATGCGGCGGTTGCGCCGCTTATAGCCTTTGATAAGGACCAAGGAAAAGCCCCCGCCTTTCCGACGGGGGAAACTGCGGAAATTTCTGCGTGATCTGCCTAGCCCTTGCGCGCCGTTTTCTCGGCGATGCCCGATACGCCCTCGCGGCGGGTCAGCTCCGCCTCGATATCGGCCAATGTCAGATCGCGGGCTGCCAGCATGACCAGCAGATGATACAGCACATCCGCGGCCTCGCTGGTCAGGCGATCGCGATCGCCCTTGGCGGCCTCGATGATCGCCTCGATCGCTTCTTCGCCGAATTTCTCGGCGCATTTCTCGGGGCCCTTGGCCAGCAGCTTTGCGGTCCAGCTGCTGTCGGGATCGGCGGATTTGCGGGCCTCGATCGTGTCGGCCAGCCGGGTCAGCGCGCTCATGTCAGCCTCATGGGGATGCCGGCTGCGGCCATATGGGCCTTGGCCTCGGCGATGGTGTGGGTGCCGAAATGGAAGATCGAGGCCGCCAGAACGGCGCTTGCGTGGCCCTGGGTGACGCCCTCGACAAGGTGGTCCAGATTGCCGACGCCGCCCGATGCGATGACGGGGATATTGACCGCATCCGCGATGGCGCGGGTCAGGGGCAGGTTGAACCCGGCGCGTGTGCCGTCGCGATCCATGCTGGTCAACAGGATCTCGCCCGCGCCCTTTGCTTCGACGATGCGTGCGAATTCCACCGCGTCGATGCCGGTTGCCTTGCGCCCGCCATGGGTGAAGATTTCCCAGCGTCCCTCAGCCACGGTCTTGGCGTCGATTGCGGTCACGATGCACTGGCTGCCAAAGCGGTCCGCGGCGGCGGCCACGACGTCGGGATCGGCGACGGCGGCGGAATTGAAGCTGACCTTGTCGGCCCCGGCCAACAGCAATGCGCGCACGTCTTCATGCGTGCGCACACCGCCGCCGACCGTCAGCGGCACGAAGCATTGTTCCGCAGTGCGGGTCACCAGATCGAACATGGTGCCACGATTTTCATGGGTCGCGTGGATGTCGAGAAAGCAGATCTCGTCCGCGCCGGCGGCGTCATAGGCGCGGGCGGCCTCGACCGGGTCGCCGGCATCGATCAGGTCGACAAAGTTGACGCCCTTGACCACACGGCCATCGGCGACATCGAGACAGGGGATGATCCGGGTCTTTAGCATGGGCTGCTTTTAGCGCGGCTTTCGGTGGCGGGGAAGGGGGCTCTGCCCCCAGCCCCTGCCGACCCCTCAATGGGGTCGGCAGGGGCTTCCCCCGGGATATTTCGACACAGAAGATGCGGGATGGCGTGGCCGCGGACTCAGCGCAGCGCCGCCAGCGCTTCCGAGAGGTTCAGCGCCCCATCGTAGAGGGCGCGGCCCGAGATGGCGCCGGCGATGATCTTGGTGCGTTCCAAAGCGTGCAGGTCCGTCATCGAGGAGACTCCGCCCGATGCGATGACCGGAATGTTGACCGCGCGGGCAAGGTTTTCCGTGGCGCTGATATTGGGCCCCTGCATTGCGCCATCCCGGTCGATATCGGTGTAGATGATCGCGGCGACACCGGCGTCTTCGAAACGACGGGCGAGGTCGGTCGCGTTCACGTCGGTTTCGGTGGCCCAGCCGCGTGTTGCGACCAGGCCGTTGCGCGCGTCGATACCCACTGCGATGCGACCGGGGAACGCCTGCGCGGCCTCGCGGACGAGATCGGGGTTTTCCACGGCGACGGTGCCCAGGATGACGCGGCTGAGCCCGCGGTCGATCCAGCTTTCGATGGTGGCCATGTCGCGGATGCCGCCGCCCAGCTGGGCGGGGATGTCGGTGGCGGCAAGGATCGCCTCGACCGCGCCGGCATTGACCGGTCTGCCCGCGAAGGCGCCGTTCAGGTCCACGAGGTGCAGCCATTCGGCACCGGCGTCCTGAAAGGCGCGGGCCTGCGCCGCGGGGTCGGTGCCGAAGACGGTCGCCGCCTCCATGTCGCCGCGCAGAAGTCGCACGCAATTGCCGTCTTTCAGGTCGATGGCGGGATAGAGGATCATCTGTGGCCCCAGTTTTGCCGAAATTTCGCCTCCATTGCCATGTTGTGGGGCCAAGGGGAAGGGGCGGACCTCACGTCATTCTTGCCTGCCGGGTCGTCGGCAGCGCAGGATTTCCCCATCACATGCGTGGAGGAGAAAGCATGCGGAAGGCCATTTTCACCGCCCTGTTCCTGCTGGGTGGCGCGACCGTCGCCAGCGCCGACCCGATCGAGGGGCTGTGGCAGACCCAGCCCGATGAAGGGGCGTTCGCCCATGTCCAGATCGCGCCCTGCGGCGGCGCGTTTTGCGGGACCATCGTGCGGACCTTCAAGGGCAACAGCGAATATCAATCGCCCAATGTCGGGCGTCAGATCGTGATCGACATGGCGCCGAAGGGGGGCGGGGCCTATCAGGGCAAGGTTCTGCGTCCGGCCAACAACAAGATCTACAATGGCAAGGCCAGCGTGTCCGGCAAGCAGATGAGCCTGTCGGGATGTGTCGCAGGCGGCTTGCTGTGCAAAAGTCAGAACTGGGTCAAGGTCAACTGATCCGAGGGGGGCGGGCCGGTCAAGGCCCGCCTGCCTGCTATGTCCGCCACTGCGATACGCAGGGGATCTTGCTGCGATCGCAGCGTTCGGCATATTTGCGTGCCACGTCCTGCACCTCGGCCAACAGCCCGTCCTGCAGCTTGATCGGCTCCAGTCCCAGTCCCAGAAAACGGTCATTGGCGACATGCAGGTCGTTTTCATCCGCCTCGTTGCGCGGGTTCTGAAGAAACGCGATTTCTGCATCGGTCTGGTCGGCGATCATCTTTGCCAGATCGCGGACGCGATGCGTTTCCGTCATCTGGTTCAGGATGCTGACCCGGTCGCCCTGTGCGGGCGGGTTTGCCAGCGCCAGTTCGATACAGCGGCAGGTGTCCTGGATATGGATGAAGGCGCGGGTCTGGCCGCCGGTGCCATGCACCGTCATCGGATAGCCGATGGCCGCCTGCATCAGGAACCGGTTCAGCACCGTGCCGTAATCGCCGTCATAGTCGAAGCGGTTGATCAGGCGGGGATCCAGCCGGGTTTCCTGGGTCTGGGTGCCCCAGACGATGCCCTGATGCAGGTCGGTGATCCTGACGCCATCATTCTTGTTGTAGTAAAAGAAGAACAGCTGATCCTGCGTCTTGGTCATGTGGTAGATGCTGCCGGGATTGGCCGGATACAGGATGTCCTGTCGATGGGGGCCGTTCTCGGTTTCGACCTGCACGTTCAGATAGCCTTCGGGGATCTTCATTCCGGCGGTGCCATAGCCATAGACGCCCATCGTGCCCAGATGCAGCAGGTGGATGTCTTGACCGCTTTCGACGATGGCGGCCAGCACGTCATTGGTGGCGTTCAGGTTGTTGCTGACGGTATAGCGTTTGTGCCAGCTGGATTTCATCGAATAGGGCGCGGCGCGCTGTTCGGCGAAATGGATGATCGCGTCGGGCTGTTCCTGTTGCAGCAGCGTCAGCAGGCGGTGGTAGTGTTCGCCTACGGTGAAATTCTCGACCCGGATGGTCCTGCCCGACACCTCCTGCCAGGCGCGGATCCGTTCGCCCAGAGGGCGGATCGGAGTGAGGCTTTCGACCTCAAGCTCGACGTCGATCTTGCGGCGCGACAGGTTGTCGACGATGATGATGTCATGGCCCCGCGCCGAAAGGTGCAGCGCGGTGGGCCAACCGCAAAATCCGTCTCCGCCCAGAACGATGATCTTCATGAGATTGCCTTCGTAAGGTCGTGCGTTGTCGACCGATTTGTAGAACGGCAATCCGGGCGATGCCAACCGCTGCAATCGCGGTGACACGGAACTGTTGCAATGCCTGCCCGACAGGGGTCGGGCAGGCGGAAAACGGCCTAGCCGCGCGGGTCGATCAGACGGGCCAACACCGCATCGCGGGTGATCACGCCGCCGCCCTGAACCGGCAGGGCGGGGCGGTCCGCCAGAAGCTCCATCACCTCGCGCACGGGCATGTCGCCGGGGACCGCATCGCCCTGCGCCTCGCCGGGCTGGGCGACATCGGCGGCGGTCAGCACGCCAAGCGGGTTCATATGAGCGACGAAATCGGCCACGTAATCATTGACCGGGTTCGAGATGATCTCGCGCGCGGTGCCGATCTGGACGATGCGTCCCCCTTCCATCAGGGCGATTCGATTACCCAGCTTGAACGCCTCATCAAGGTCATGGCTGACAAAGATGATCGTGCGGCGGGTCTTTTCCTGCAGTTCCAGCAATTCGTCCTGCAGACGGGCGCGGATCAGCGGGTCCAGTGCGCTGAACGGTTCGTCCATCAGCAGGATCGGCGCATCGGTGGCAAAGGCGCGGGCAAGCCCGACGCGTTGCTGCATGCCGCCGGACAATTCACCGACCTTGCGTTCGGCCCATTCCGCCAGACCGACGGTTTCCAGTTGCTGATCGACCTTGTCCTTGCGCTGGCGGGCAGACAGGCCTGCCAGTTCCAGGCCAAGGCCGACATTTTCACGGACGGTGCGCCAGGGCAGCAGGCCGAACTGCTGAAACACCATGGCGACGTGACGCAGGCGGATATCGCGCAATGCGCGGCCCCTGGCCTCGGTGACCGAGATCATCTTGTCGCCGTCCCAGACGCGGACATCGCCCCGACAGACATCGTTCAGCGCATTGACCGACCGCAGCAATGTCGATTTGCCGGATCCGGACAACCCCATCAGCACCAGGATCTCGCCCTGGCGGACATTCACGCTGCAGTCGTGGACGCCCAGAACCTGACCGGTTTCTTCCTTGATCGGGCCGCGTTCCAGCCCTTCGTCCATCAGCGGCAGCGCGGTTTCGGGCTGATCGCCAAAGACGATGCAGACCCGGTCGAATTCGACAGCATTGGGGATCTGTTCACTCATTTCCGGCCCTCCATGCGCAGCATCCGGTCCAGCATGATCGCCACGATCACGATCACGAAGCCGGATTCAAATCCAAGTGCGGTATTCACGCTGTTCAGCGCCCGGACGACGGGTACGCCAAGGCCCGATGCGCCGACAAGCGCGGCGATCACCACCATCGACAGCGACAGCATGATGGTCTGGTTCAGGCCCGCCATGATCTGGGGCAGGGCGCTTGGCAGTTCCACCTTCCACAGCAATTGCCGATTGGTGGCGCCGAAGGCGCGCGCGGCCTCGACCAGCGCATCGGGGGTCGAGCTGATGCCCAGCTGCGTCAGGCGGATCGGCGCGGGCAGCACGAAGATCACGGTCGCCAGCAGGCCGGGCACCATGCCGATGCCGAAGAACACGATGGCCGGGATCAGATAGACGAAGGTCGGCAGGGTCTGCATCAGGTCCAGCACCGGCCGCATCCAGGCATAAAGGCGCGGGCGGTGGGCGGCGGCGATGCCGATGGGCACGCCGATCGCCATACAGACGATGCAGGCCGCCAGAACCAGCGTCAGCGATTGCAGCGTTTCATCCCAATAGCCCTGATTCAGCACGAACAGCAGCCCAAGCGCGATCAGCAGGCAGGGCCGCCAGTTGCGCTGCAACGCCCATGTCAGGGCAACGGCGATGGCGATGAAGATGAAAGGGTGGGGGTATTCCAGACCGGCCAGAATCGCGCCGATCAATCCGTCCATGACATCCGAGATGCCGTTGAACAACCAAGCCCCGTTGGCGTTCAGCCAGTCGAACACGGTCTTGGCGGTCTTGCCGACCGGGATCTTGTTGTCTGTGACCAGCGTTGCAAGCTGTTCCATGCGTCATTCCCTGTAACTAGCTGCGCGGGGTCGCCTTGAAGGCGTCCCCCGCGCTTTTCGGTGGTGACGTAGGCCGCGCCCGGTGTCGGGACGCGGCAGTCGTATCAGCCGTTGATCGCCTCGTTGAAGGCGGCCAGGGCGTCGTTGCCGTCGACGGTGGTCACGCCGTCCAGCCAGGGCGTCGCGGCGTCGGGATTGGCCTTCAGCCAGCCCTTGGCGGCATCCATCGGATCCTCGCCGTCGTTCAGGATCTTGCCCATCACCTCGTTTTCCATGTCCAGCGTGAATTCCAGATTTTGCAGGAATTTGCCGACATTGGTGCATTCGCTGATATAGCCTGCGCGGGTGTTGGTGCGCACTTCCGCGCCGCCCAGATCGGGGCCGAAGACATCGTCGCCGCCGGTCAGGTAGGTCATTTCGAACTGCGCGTTCATCGGGTGCGGTTCCCAGCCCAGGAACACGATGGGCGAATCGGAATTCGAGGCGCGGCTGACCTGCGCCAGCATGCCCTGTTCGCTGGATTCGACCACTTCGAACGTGCCCAGACCGAACTGGTCCCCAGCCACCATTTCCAACAGCAGGCGGTTGCCGTCATTGCCCGGCTCGATCCCGAAGATCTTGCCGTCCAGCGCGTCCTTGTTTTCGGCGATCTTCGCGAAATCGTCGATGCCCAGATCGGCGCCGGCCTTGTTGGTCGCCAGCGTATATTTCGCGCCGGTCAGGTTGGTGCGGACCGTGTCCACGGTGCCTGCTTCGGTGTAGGGGGCAATATCGGCCTGCATCGTGGGCATCCAGTTGCCCAGGAATACATCCACGTCATCGGTGGACATTGCAGTATAGGTCACCGGAACCGACAGGATCTTGGTTTCGGTGTCGTAACCCAGCGACTGCAGAACGGTCGAGGCCAGCGCCGTCGTCGCGGTGATGTCGGTCCAGCCGACATCCGAGAAAACGACCGAGTGGCATTGATCGGGTTCTGCCGCGAAGGCGGGACTTGTCAGTGCGGTGCCCAGTGCAAGGGCCGCAGCAATGCGGGGAAGGGTCATGATCGACTCCCTGTTATTGATTGACCAGTCAATTAAAGATGGGTTAGGTTCGGAAAGCAACCAAAAACTCTGATTGCGGGTGAGATGATGCCAAAACTAGGGGCCGAGCCTATCCGGAAAGCCGCGCTGATCAATGCGGCCATCTATGAAATCGGCCATGCCGGCTCTCTCGATGTGACCGTAGCACAGATTGCGCGGCGCGCGGGCATGTCGCCCGCATTGGCGCATCATTATTTCGGGTCCAAGGAACAGATGTTTCTGCAGGCGATGCGGTACATTCTGCGAATCTATGGTGATTCGGTTAAGCGGGCGTTGCCCGGCAGCGGCCCGCGCGGGCGGCTGGACGCGATCATCGAAGCCAGCTTCGCCCCGCAGAACTTTCGCCGCGACACGATCAGTGCCTGGCTGAACTTCTATGTGCTGGCGCTGACCAACCCCGAGGCCGCACGCTTGTTGCGGGTCTATCACCGCAGGCTGCATTCGAACCTGATCGTCGCCCTGCGCCCACTGACCAGCCATCCCGTCCGCACTGCCGAAACCATCGGTGCGCTGATCGACGGGGTCTATCTTCGCGCGGTCCTGAAACCCGGCGAAACCGACGCCGAAACCGCGCTGACCACCATGAGAGAATATATCGAGGAGGCTCTGGCATGAGCTTTGCTGCCCAACCCACCGCAAGCCTGTTCATCAACGGCCAGCATGTCGAAGGGCAGGGCGATGCCCTGCCGGTGATTTATCCCTATACGGGGGAAACGATCGCCACGCTGTATGAGGCAAGCACCGATCAGGTCGCCGAGGCCTGTCGCGTGGCCGCCGCCGCGCAGGCCGATTGGGCCGCGCTGGCACCCGTCGAGCGCGGTCGCGTGCTGTTGCGTGCGGCCGCCATCATCCGCGAGCGCAACGATGAGCTGTCGCGCCTGGAGACGCTGGATACGGGCAAGCCGTTACAGGAAACGCTGGTTGCCGACTGGGAATCGGGTGCGCAGGCGCTGGAATTCTTTGGCGGCCTTGCAGCCACCGTCACCGGCCAGATGATTCCGCTTGGTCAGGACTGGGCCTATACGCGGCGCGAGCCGTTGGGCGTCTGCGCGGGCATCGGCGCGTGGAATTACCCCAGCCAGATCGCATGCTGGAAGGCCGCGCCCGCGCTGGTCATGGGCAACGCGATGGTCTTCAAACCCTCCGAGGTGACGCCGCTTGGCGCGCTGAAACTGGCCGAGATCCTGATCGAGGCGGGCCTGCCCGCAGGCGTGTTCAATGTCGTGCAGGGGCGTGGCCAGGTCGGCGCGGCGCTGACTGGCGACAGCAATGTCGCCAAGATTTCGCTGACGGGGTCGGTTCCGACGGGGCGCCGCGTCTACGCCGCCGCCGCCGAGGGGATACGCCATGTCACCTTGGAACTGGGCGGCAAATCGCCGCTGATCGTCTTTGACGACGCCAATCTGGAAGACGCCGTCAGCGCCGCCATCAATGCCAATTTCTATTCCTCGGGGCAGATCTGTTCCAATGGCACGCGGGTCTTTCTGCAGGAAGGCATCCGTCAGCCGTTCCTGGATCGGCTGGCCGAACGGGTGCGCAATATCCGCATGGGCGATCCGCTGGACCCTGACACCAATCACGGCCCGATCATCACCCCCCGGCAGGCCGAAATCATCCGTGGCTTCATCGAATCGGGTCAGGCCGCAGGTGCCCAACTGGTCTGCGGCGGCGCGGGCGAGGGGGCGTTCATCCCGCCCACCGTATTCACCGATGCGACCGATGACATGGATATTGCCCGCGACGAGATTTTCGGCCCGGTGATGACCACGCTTAGCTTTTTCGAAGAAGACGAAGTGATCCGCCGCGCCAATGACACGGGCTTCGGTCTGGCGGCGGGCGTGTTCACGCAGGATCTGACCCGCGCCCATCGCGTGATCGGCAAGTTGCAGGCCGGCACCTGCTGGATCAATACCTATAACCTCACGCCGGTCGAGATGCCCTTTGGCGGGGTCAAGATGTCGGGGCTGGGCCGTGAAAATTCGGCCGCCGCGATCGAACATTATTCGCAGCTGAAATCCGTCTATGTCGGGATGGGTGGCGTCGAAGCCCCCTATTGATCCCGGCCCAGCTGGCACCTGAAAGGTTGTGACCAAATGAGCCAATCTGATTATGTGATCGTCGGCGCAGGCAGCGCCGGTTGCGCCCTTGCCTATCGCCTGACCGAGGCGGGCAAGACCGTGACCCTGATCGAATATGGCGGCAGCGATATCGGCATCTTCATCCAGATGCCGGGCGCGTTGTCCTATCCGATGAACATGCCCCGCTATGACTGGGGTTTTTCGACCGTGCCGGAAGAACATCTGGGCGGGCGCAGGCTGGTGACGCCGCGCGGCAAGGTGATCGGGGGGTCGTCCTCGATCAACGGGATGGTCTTCGTGCGGGGCAACCGCAAGGATTACGACCATTGGGAAGATTCCGGCGCGGCGGGCTGGGGCTATGCAGATGTGCTGCCTTATTTCCAGCGGATGGAAAGCTGGCATGGCGGCACTTCGGCATGGCGCGGCAGCGACGGTCCGCTGCACATCACCCGCGGCAAACGCAAGAATCCCCTGTTCAACACCTTTATCGAGGCCGGGCATCAGGCCGGCTGGCCCCGCAACGACGACTATAACGGCGAGCATCAGGAAGGCTTTGGCCCGATGGAGGCCACGATCTACAAGGGTCGCCGCTGGTCCGCCGCCAACGCCTATCTGCGTCCGGCCAAGAAGACCGGCAAGCTGACGCTGATCCGGGGCCTGGCACGGCGCGTCCTGTTCGAGGGCAAGCGTGCCGTCGGGGTCGAGATCGACCGCAAGGGCCAGATCGAACAGATCAAGGCCGGGCGCGAGGTCATCCTGGCCGCCAGTTCGATCAACACGCCCAAGCTGCTGATGCTGTCGGGGATCGGTCCGGCCCAGCATCTGCGCGACAACGGGATCGAGGTGCGTGTGGACCGGCCCGGCGTCGGGTCAAACCTGCAGGATCACCTTGAAGTCTACATGCAGTATAAATCGCTGAAGCCGGTCAGCCTGTATACCTATTACAACCTGCTGGGCAAAAGCCGGGTGGGCGTGGAATGGATCTTGCAGAAAACCGGGCTTGGGGCCTCGAACCAGTTCGAAAGCTGTGGCTTCATCCGGTCCTCGGACAAGGCCGATTACCCCGATATCCAGTATCACTTCCTGCCTCTGGCGGTGCGTTACGACGGCAAGGCCGCGGCCAAGGGGCATGGATTCCAGGCGCATGTGGGGCCGATGCGGTCGAAATCGCGGGGTACGGTGCGCCTGACCTCGAACGATCCGCTGACCGCGCCAAAGATCCATTTCAACTACATGTCCCATGACGAGGATTGGGAAGAATTTCGCGCCTGCGTCCGCCATACCCGCAAGATCTTTGGCCAGCCCGCCTTCAGCGCGTATTGCGGCGACGAAATCCAGCCCGGCGCGGATGTTCAAAGCGACGAACAGATCGACGCCTTTATCCGTGAACATGCGGAAAGCGCCTATCACCCCTGCGGTACGGCCCGCGTCGGTGCGGCGGATGATCCCGATGCCGTGGTTGATCCCGAACTGCGCGTGATCGGGGTCGAGGGTCTGCGGGTGGCCGACAGCTCGATCTTTCCGCGCATCACCAATGGAAACCTGAACGGCCCCTCGATCATGACCGGTGAAAAAGCCGCCGATCATATTCTGGGGCGCAGCATGCTGAAGGCCGATCTGGACGCGCTGAAAGGCCGTCCCTGACCTTCAAAAAAGGGCCGCGCGGGGGTGTCCGCGCGGCCCTTGCCGTCAGCCCTGATCTGCCATGTCGGCGCGGATCTGCTGGACGCTTTTCGTCAATCCAGCCTGCGGCACGCCACGCAGCAATTCGTCACCGATGACGAAGGTCGGCGTGCCCTGGATCGCCATGCGTTCGGCCAGCTGATGGTTTTCACGCAGAACGGCGGTCACATCCTCGGTATTCATCGTGTTGATGACCTCATCGGCATCCACGCCGATCTTTTCCGCCACCCCGGTCAGCGCCTCGATCGAGGCCGAGCTGCGCAGCGCGATCAGTTCGTCATGCGCCTTCCTGTAGGCGTCGTCCCCGGCAATCTGCTTGACTGCCACGGCAAAGCGGGCCGAGGCTTCGCTGTCTTGCCCAAGGATCGGAAACTCTTTCACGATCAAGCGGATATTGCCATCTTCCTCGACGACCTTGTGAACCTCGTCATTGAAACGGCGGCAGACACCACAACGATAATCGATGAATTCGACGATGGTCAGATCGCCATCAGGGTTGCCGCCGATCCAGCTGTGGCCGTCATCGAAGATGGCGTCGCGATTGGCGGCCACCAGCGCCTGATCGTTCTGAGCCGAATCCGCCGCGCGGCGTTCTTCCAGCACGTTGATCGATTCGATCAGAACCTCGGGATTGGCCATCAGATATTCGCGCACGGCCTCGCCGAAGGCGGCTTTTTCCGTGTCGGACATGGACTGGATGTCGAAGGACATGGCGGGCGTCGCGGTCAGCAATAGGGCGGCGATCAGGCGTTTCATGAATTTCCTCTGCTTGGCTTGGGCGCAGCTTGGCCCGCGGGGGCCGGGAAGGCAAGAAATGCGGCGACAAAGCTGCGTGAACATGTCGAAAGGCTAGAGCCTGCCGCGCCTCTGCGATATGACAGGCAAAACGACAAAAACACGAGGCCCGAGCAATGCGACATTCCGCCCGCGGACAGGTTGATCCCTTCATCGTCATGGATGTGATGCAGGCCGCCGCCAAGGCCGAGGCCGAGGGCCGCCGGATCATCCACATGGAGGTCGGCCAGCCCGGCACACCCGCCCCGCAGGGCGCGCGCGATGCGCTTGCGAAGGCGCTGGAACAGCCGCTTGGCTATACGGTCGCGCTGGGTCTGCCACGGCTGCGGCAGGGGATCGCGGGTCTTTACCGACGCTGGTACGGGCTGGACATCGATCCCGCGCGCATCGTCGTCACCTCGGGCAGCAGCGGGGCGTTCGTCCTGGCGTTTTCGGCGCTGTTCGACGCGGGCGACAAGGTTGCGATGGGGTTTCCGGGCTATCCCAGTTACCGGCAGATCCTGAAGGCGATGTCGTTGCAGCCTGTCGGCATCCCCACCACGGTCGAGGATCGCTATCAGCCGCGCCCCGAACAGTTGCCCGACGACGTACAGGGTTTGATCCTGGCCTCGCCCGGCAATCCTTCGGGGACGGTGCTGCGCAAGGACGGACTGGCCGCGCTGGCCGAGGCGGCGCAGGACAGGGGCATGGCACTGATCTCCGACGAGATCTATCATGGCCTGTCTTATGGTCGTTCCTGCCATTCCGCGCTTGAAGTGACGGATGAGGTTTTTGTCGTAAACTCTTTCAGCAAATACTTTTCCATGACCGGATGGCGGGTCGGCTGGATGGTCGTGCCGCATAGCCATCTGCGCAGCGTTGAACGTCTGGCGCAGAACATGTTCATCTGTCCGCCCCATGCCAGCCAGGTCGCCGCATTGGCCGCGCTGGACTGTATCGACGAGGCCGAGGCCAATCTGGCGGTCTATGCCGAAAACCGCCGGCTGATGCTGGAAGGACTGCCCAAGGCCGGGTTCACGAAGATCGCCCCGCCGGAAGGGGCGTTCTATGTCTATGCCGATGTGTCCGATCTGACGCAGGATTCGCTGGCCTTCGCCGCCGAGATTCTGGACAAGGCCGGGGTCGCGGTGACGCCGGGTCTGGATTTCGACCCCGATCGCGGCGCGACGACGCTGCGTTTCAGCTATGCCCGCTCGACCGAGGATGTGGCCGAAGGGCTGCGGCGGCTGGCGGCCTTCATGGCGGCGCGATGAGGCGACTGGCGCTGGTTCTTGCGGTGCTGCTGGGGCTGATCGTTCCGCAGCTGTCGGTCGCGCAGGCCATGGCCGACCTGAATATCGGCGCCTCGTCCCTGACCGCCGAGGGGCGCGACCGGGGCAAGCCGCGCCCGATGGACCTGCGGCTGGTGCTGGATCGCGCGGTGCCTTACCGGGTTTTTCTGGTCGACGATCCGGTCCGCCTGATCGTGGACATGAAGGGGATTGATCTGACCGGCATCCGGCCCTCGGACCTGTTCGGGCACGATCTTGTGCCCGCCATCCGCTGGGGCGAATTTCGCCGCGGCTGGTCGCGGATCGTGGTTGAACTGCCCGCCCCCTATCGTGTGACCCGCGCAGGCCAGACGACCCGCGCCCCCGAGCCGGTTCTGGACATCGCGCTGGAGCCGGTCGATCGCGAAGATTTCCAGCCACGTCCCAGCGCCACTGCCGCGTTGCGCAATCTGCCCGTTCCCGCCGAGATCGAAACACCCGAAGCCCCGTCGGAAGGTCTGGTCGTCGCGCTGGATCCCGGTCACGGCGGCTTCGACCCCGGCGCCGAGGGCGGCGGCGCGACCGAGGCCAATCTGGTTCTGACCTTTGCGCTGGAACTGCGGGCGGCATTGCAGGCGCGGGGTATCGGTGTCGTGATGACGCGCGAGGATGACAGCTTTGTCAGCCTGGAACGTCGCACGACCATGGCCCGCGATGCCGGGGCCGATCTGTTCCTTTCGCTGCATGCCGATGCGCTGCCAAGCGGGCAGGCGGCGGGCGCGACGATCTATACCTGGGATCCGAAGGCAGATGAGCGCGCGGCACGGCAACTGGCCTCGCGGCACGAACGTGACGATCTGATGTGGGGCGTCGATCTGGGTGGCGAGGACGACGATCTGGCCACCGTTCTGATGGATTTCGCCCGCACCGACACCCAGCCAAGATCCGAGGTTTTCGCGAAATTCGTCACCTCGCGCATGGCGCTGATGGGAATCGGTCTGCATGGCCGCCCGGTGCAGAAGGCCGCGTTCTCGGTGCTGAAATCGCCCGATATCCCGTCGGTTCTTCTTGAACTGGGCTTCATTTCGGATGCGGTCGACCGGGCCAATCTGCTGGATCCGTCATGGCGGTCGCGGATGGTCACGGTGCTGGCCGATTCCATCGTCGGCTGGGCGCGTGACGAAAAGGCCCGCAAATCGGTGCTGCGCCGCTGACGGTTTCGTGATCGCCCAGTGTTGTTTTGACCCCGATGGGCGCCCCGGTTATAGATATCACCGATCATCGAAAGGCCATTTTACCCGTGCTGCGCGCCCTTCTTTCCTTTTTCGGTGCGATCTTTTCCTGGATCGTGACCGCCGCCTTTTTTGCCGCGCTGACGGTGGGCGGCATTTTCTGGATGTATTCCCGCGATCTGCCCAGCCACGAGGCGCTGGCGCAATACAGCCCCAAGACCATCAGCCGGATCTATTCGGGCGAGGGGATGCTGATCGACGAATTCGCCGAGGAACGCCGCATCTTCGTGCCGATCGAGGAAGTCCCCGATCTGGTCAAGGAAGCTTTCGTCAGCGCCGAGGACAAGAATTTCTATCAGCATCCGGGCTATGACCTGCGCGGCATTCTGGGCGCGGCGGTGCAGGCGGTCCAGTCGGGCGGCAGCAATGTGCGCGGCGCATCGACCATCACCCAGCAGGTGATGAAGAACTTTCTGCTGTCCAGCGATCGCAGCGTCGAACGCAAGGTCAAGGAACTGATCCTGGCCTCGCGGCTGGAACGCACGCTAAGCAAGGACCAGATCCTGGAATTGTATCTGAACGAGATTTTCCTGGGTCAGAACAGCTTTGGCGTGGCGGCGGCCGCGCAGACCTATTTCAACAAGTCGCTGTCCGAACTGGCCCCGCACGAGGCCGCGATGCTGGCCGCGATGCCGCAGGCGCCGGGCCGTTATCATCCGGTCCGCGCCAAGGAACGCGTGACCGAACGGCGCAACTATGTCCTGCGCGAGATGTGGCAGAACGGCTATATCGACGAAGCCACCTACGAGGCCGAGGCCAAGCTGCCGCTGCGCTCGGTCCAGAATGGCGATTTCCCGTCGGCGGGCAGCCAGATGCCGTCGCGCGATTATTTCACCGACGAGATCCGCCGTCAGCTTAGCCGGGAATTCGGCAATGAGGAGTTCTTTGGCGGCGGCCTGACCATTCGCGCCACGGTCGAACCCGACCTGCAATCCGCCGCGGCCGACGCGCTGCGCGACGCGCTGGAACAATACGACCGGGGTCTGGGCCTGTGGCGCGGCACTGGCGAGACGATCGCCGAAGATCAGCTGACCGACGAGGCCGCGTGGCGCGGGGCGCTGTATTCGGTGCGGGTGCCGCGCGACATACCGGGCTGGTATCCGGCGGTCGTGCTGCAGATCGGCCAGAATGACGCACGGATCGGCATCGAAGGCATCGAAGAGGATGCCGATGGTCACTGGATCCCGGCGAAGGATGTGCAATGGGCCCGCAAGATGAACCGCGACACGGGCCGCCCCGAAGGTGGTCGCGCCCAGGTCGCGGGCGACCTGCTGGCGGTTGGGGATGTCGTTCTGGTGCGCGCGATGACCAGCGACAGCGATGGCAGCTTTATCCGCTGGACCCTGCGGCAGGTGCCGCGGGTGCAGGGCGGCTTCATGGCGATGGATGTCAATACCGGGCGCGTGATGGCGATGCAGGGGGGCTTCAGCTATCAGTCCTCGGTCTTCAACCGCGCGACGCAGGCCATGCGTCAGCCGGGGTCCAGCTTCAAGCCCTTTGTCTATGCCGCGGCGCTGGACAACAATTACACCCCCGCGACCATCGTCGTGGACGAACCGATCAGCCTGAACACCCCCTATGGCCTGTGGGAGCCGAAGAACGCCGGTGGCCGGCATTACGGGCCGACGCCGCTGCGCACCGGCATCGAACAGTCGCGCAACCTGATGACCATTCGGATCGCGCAGGATATCGGCATGGATGTCATCGCCCGATATGCCGAGAAATTCGGCGCCTATGACACGCTGAAACCGTTTCTGGCCAACTCGCTGGGGGCGCAGGAAACCACGCTGTTCCGCATGGTGGCCGCCTATGCGATGTTCGCCAATGGCGGCGAACGGGTCGAGCCGACACTGGTTGACCGCGTGCAGGATCGGCGCGGGCGCACCATCTATCGTCATGATCAGCGGGTCTGTGAAACCTGCGGACAGCAGGCGCTGCCTGCAGGTCAGGCCCCCGTCATCACCAGCGACCGCGAGCGGGTGATGGATCCGATCACGGCCTATCAGCTGACCTCGATGATGGAGGGCGTGGTCAAGCGCGGCTCGGGCAAGGGGGTGAACCTTCCGGTCCCGATCGCGGGCAAGACCGGCACGACCAATGATGCCAAGGATGTCTGGTTCATCGGCTTTTCCAGCAATATCGTCGCGGGCTGCTATCTGGGTTACGACCAGCCGCGCACGCTGGGATCCAATGCCTATGGCGGGACGCTGTGCGTGCCGGTGTTCAATGCCTTCATGCGCGAGGCCGTGCGCGAATATGGCGGGACCGAATTCCGCGTGCCGCCCGGCGGCTATTGGGCCAAGATCGACCGCGTGACCGGCCAGCGCCTGCCAGATGACGCCAGCGGCCCGAATGTGATCGCGGAATATTTCCGCGACGGCACCGATCCCAGCTGGGGTTCGCCGCTGGTCATTTCGGGCTTCGGGGATGAAAACGTGGTGCTGCCCTGGACGGCGGCGGCGTCCGCGGCCAAGACGGTCACGACCTCGACCGGCAAGCGCAAGGTGATCCCGAAGAAAGCCGATTTCGGGACGCTGTCCTCGGGTGGTCTTTACTGATCAGGGGCAGGGCGCGTTGGTCCAGGCCAGGGGATCGGCGGCGCGGGCGCATTTCTGCCGCGTACCATATCCGGTCGCGACGGCAAGGACGCGCCCTTCGACCTGCGTGTCGGGCCGCAGGTCGAATTCGACCACATATTGCACGCTGCTGACGGAATCGTCGGGCAGCCCGTCCTGGGTCAGCACGACCGTGCCGCGGCTGTCGGCCTGATAGGCGTTCAGCGTTTCGCTGTACCCGCCCTCGACCGGTTCGTTGCTGCTGAACCTTTGCTGAACGGCGGCGGCGGCTTCGTCCAGCGTTTCGGCGCCGCTGAGGTCCAGCAGGCTGACATCCTGCGTCAGAAAGGCGCCGCTGGACAGGGACGGGACGGGCGCGTTGCCATTCGATCCTGTGGAAGTCATCGGCGTGCAGGCCAGCGTGAACAGGCACAGGGGCAGCAGGGTGGTTTTCATCGTGGGAACCTTTCGGCAAGCTGAACTGGGTGCAGCCTAACCCGTGTTTGGCAAAGCACCAAATGCGGCGCGTCTAGTCCCGTTCGCCGCCCATCAGCGGTTTCAGCGTCTGCCGGATCAGCCACAGGATCAGCAGCGCCATCCCGGTCCCCAGGGCCGCCAATTGCCCACTTCCGGTGCCGCAGGCCAGCCCGATCGCGCCTGCCAGCCACATCGAGGCACCGGTGGTGATGCCGCGCACATTGCCGCCACTGGTGATGATCGAGCCCGCCGCCAGAAAGGCGACGCCCGCAGTCACCGCCTCGATCAGGCGCAGCGGGTCGATGCGCAACTCGGCCTCGGATCCGTCGGGAAAGAAGGTCAGTTCCATCGCGATGATGGTAAAGATCGCGGCGGCCAGCGAAATCAGCATATGTGTCCGCAGCCCGGCCTCGCGGGCGCGCAATTCGCGTTCCCAGCCGATCAGCGCACCAAGGATCAGTGCAAGACCAAGCCGGCCTGCCGCCATCGTCAGCGACATCGAGTGCAACGGGCTGAAAAGATCGCCAAGCGCGTCCTGCATGGGCCTGTCCTGTTCGTGATCTGGTCTGCCCGGTGCAAACGCCTGATGGCGCGATGCGGTTTCCGGGGCGGGGTCTTGTTCCCGCACCCGGCTCGGGTTATCACTCGCGCCTGAAATTCGAGAAGGGTTCCCCATGCGCGCCGAGACGCAGTCCACCATCGAAAACATCCGCAAGTCGCTGCAACTTCTGGGGCAGCGGATGGATTGGCAGACCGCGCCGCATCGTCTGGAAGAGATGAACGCCATGATCGAGGATGGCGATCTGTGGTCCGATCCGGCACGTGCGCAGAAGCTGATGCGCGAACGTCAGGCCCTGTCCGAGGCGATCGAGACCTATCGCCGGATCGAGGGCGATCTGACCGCCAATGCCGAGATGGTCGAACTGGCCGAGGAAGAGGGCGACGCCGATCTGGTGTCCGAGGCCGAGGCGAATCTGAAATCGCTGGCCCAGCTTGCCGCGCAAAAAGAGCTTGAGGCGCTGCTGAACGGCGAGGCCGACGGCAATGACACCTTCCTTGAAATCAACGCGGGCGCGGGCGGCACCGAAAGCTGCGACTGGGCGTCCATGCTGGCGCGGATGTATGTGCGTTGGGCCGAAAAGAAGGGCTATGACGTTGAACTGCTGTCGGAAACCGGCGGCGACGAGGCAGGTATTCGCAGCGCGGCCTACAAGATCACCGGGCATAATGCCTATGGCTGGCTGAAATCGGAATCGGGCGTGCATCGCCTTGTCCGCATCAGCCCCTATGACAGCGCCGCGCGCCGCCATACCAGTTTCAGCAGCGTCTGGGTCTATCCGGTGGTCGACGAGAATATCGAGATCACGGTTCCCGACAACGAAATCCGCATCGACACCTATCGCTCGTCCGGGGCGGGCGGTCAGCACGTCAACACGACCGACTCGGCCGTGCGGATCACGCACATCCCGACGGGCATCGTCGTCACCAGTTCCGAAAAGTCGCAGCACCAGAACCGTGCGAACGCCATGGCCGCGCTGAAATCGCGCCTGTATCAGATGGAACTGGACCGCCGCAACGCCGAGATCAACGCCCAGCACGCCGCCAAGGGCGAAGCGGGCTGGGGCAACCAGATCCGGTCCTATGTGCTGCATCCCTATCAGATGGTCAAAGACCTGCGCACCAGCGTCGAGACCAGCGATACCCAGGGCGTGCTGGACGGCGATCTGGATGCGTTCATGGCGGCCACGCTGGCCTTGGACGTGGCGGGCAAAAGCCGGGCCGAGGCGCAGGCCGAGGATTGATCCCAAGCCGCGATTGGCGGTTGCGCCGAGGGCGGCTTATCGCGTTACATATCCCCCGCGAAGAACGGGGGTATCATGCAAAAACGACAATTGGGGCCGGACGGCCCGATGGTCGGCGCGGTCGCGCTGGGAACGATGAACTTCGTCGGCACCTATGGCGACACCACCCCCGAAGACGCGCTGCGCTGCATGTCCGCCTGTCTGGAAATGGGCGTGGACCATTTCGACAGCTCGAACATCTATGGCGCCGGCCGGGCCGAGGAACTGTTGTCCCGCTTTCTGAAGGATCACGGCGACCGCGTTGTTCTGGCCAGCAAATGCGGCATCACCCGTCGCGCCGAACAGCCGTTCGACAATTCCGCCGCGCATATGCGCGAGGCGCTGGAAGGGTCGTTGCGGCGTCTGGGCGTGGATCACATCCATCTGTATTACCTGCACCGGCACGAGGTCGCGCGCCCGATCGAAGAGGTGATGGAAACGCTGCTGGCCTTCCGGGCCGAGGGCAAGATCGGCGCGATCGGCCTGTCCGAAGTGGCGCCCGCGACGTTTGAACGTGCGCAGGCGGTCGGACCGGTCGCGGCGGTTCAGTCGGAATATTCGCTTTGGACCCGTCAGGTCGAACTGGGGATGTTGCAGGCCACCGGGCGCAGTGGAACGGCGCTGGTCGGCTTCTCGCCGGTCGGTCGCGGGATCTTTGCGCGCGAACTGCCCGATCCGGCGACATTCGGGCAGAATGATCTGCGGCAGGGGATGCCCCGTTTTTCGCCCGAACACTGGCCGCATAACCTGAAACGGCTACAGGCCTTTCGCAGCTTTGCCGCCGATCTGGGCGAAAGCCCGGCCACGCTGGCGATCGCATGGCTTCTGTCGCGTGGGCCGCAGGTGATCGCGCTGCCCGGTTCGCGCAGCATTGCGCATATGCAGGACAATGCCCGTGGCGCGATGATCGACCTGAGCCCGCAGCATCTGGACCAGATCGAGGCCCTGCTGCCGATCGGTTGGGCACATGGTCCGCGCTATGGTGCGGCAATGTCGGTCGGCCCGCAGGCCTATTGTTGAAAACCGGTCCGCTGGGGCGCAGGATGGGAACGGAGTGGAAAACGGAAAGGGCAGGAAGATGAAGTTTTCCGCAGCGTTCCTGATTGTGCCCGTCTTGCTGGGGGCGGGCGCGGCGCGGGCCGATACGGCGGCGGCGCGATGCGATATCTATCCGGCCGGGTCCGATCATGCCACCGCGTCGCTGCCCTGCAGCTTTGGCCAGAGGCAGGGCAACATCACCATCACCCGCGAGGATGGGGTCACGATGGACCTGCGGCCCGATGGCGATACGGTTGGCAACTTCCGCGATCAGCACGGCAACCGGGTCTATCGCAACAGCGGGCTGGGCGATGCGGGGGTGATTTTCCGCAGCCCGACCGAAAGCATCTTTCTGTATTGGGATGCCGATGTCGGTCTGGCCGACCCAGACGGGTTTTCGACCGACGATTACGACGCCACCGCGACCCTGCGCTGTGGGCCGGTCGGGGCCGAACCGGCACATGCCTGCCCCGCCGGTGCCATGCGGATGGAGGACCGTCAGGCCTCGGTCACGGTTCGGGGCGTTGACGGGGCGCAGTTCACGCTGAATTTCATGCGCGATGCCACGGATGACAGCTTCTATGTCAACGCGACATCTGGCCTGGCCGAGGGACGGTTGACCGACGATATCTGGCATGTGGTGATCGATGGTCGCGCGGCCTACGAGGTTCCCTTGGCACTGATCGAGGGCGGCTGAGCCTGTGGACGGGTTGCGCTGCGCTGCGGCAATGCCCATACCTGTCTTGTGCAGCCAGTCATGTGACAGGACCCGACCATGCAGGATAAAAGCATCAACCTTGCACTTCAGGGGGGCGGCGCGCATGGCGCCTTTGCATGGGGCGTGCTGCATCGGCTGCTGGATGAGAAATGGCTGCATATCGCGGCGATCAGCGGCACCTCGGCCGGGGCGCTGAATGGCGCGGCAGTCAAGGCCGGGCTGGCCCGCCATGCCGGGATGCGCGGACGCCGCGCGGCGCAGACCAATCTGGATTGCCTGTGGCGCGAGGTCGGGCAGGCATCCGACAACAGCGTGGTGCGCTGGATGCATTCGATGTTGCCCATGCCCCGCAGCCTGCACCGCGTCGCCGAGATGTTTTCGCCCGCTGCATGGCTGGACGGGCTGACGCGGGTCTTCAGCCCCTATGATTACGGGCCGTTCTACACCAACACGTTGGGGCCGGTTCTGCGCGGGCTGCCTTACCCGGATTTCAGCAACACGCAGGGGCCGCGTCTGTTCGTGTCGGCGACGAATGTGCGCACGGGCCGCATTCGCGTGTTCACCAATCATCAGGCAAGTGTCGAAGCGGTTCTGGCCTCGGCCTGCCTGCCCAACCTGTTCCGCTCGGTCGAGATACATGATCCGGATACCGGCCGCCGCGAGGCGTATTGGGATGGCGGATTTACCGGAAACCCGGCGCTGTTTCCCTTGTATGACAAGGCGTTGCCCCGCGACATCGTGATCGTGAACATCAACCCGCTGATGCGCGACGGCATCCCCAAGACGCCGGTCGAGATTTCGGACCGGGTGAACGAGATCAGCTTCAACAGCACCCTGATGTCGGAATTGCGGGCGATCAATTTCGTCAAGCGCCTGTTCGCCGAGGGTCGGATGCAGAACCGCCCGATGAAGAACCCGCTGATCCACATGATCCTGGATGATACGCTGATGAACGACCTTAGCGCGCGGTCGAAGGTCATGCCCGGTCCCGGTCTGCTGGAGCGCATGAAAGAGGCGGGGCAGGTGGCCGCCGACAGTTTCATCGAACAGCATGCCGATGCGTTGAACCGTCAGGATACGGTCGATCTGGCCGAATTGTTCGTGGGTTCGGGGATCGTCGGATAGACCAGCCCGGCCGAGATCACCAGCTTGGCCGCATCCTCGACGCTCATGTCCAGAAAAGTGACCTCGTCGCGCGGGGCGTAGATCAGAAAGCCCGAGGTCGGGTTGGGCGTCGTCGGCACGAAGACCGCGATCAGATCCTGCGCGCTGCGGGCCAGCACCTCGCCCTTGGCGGGGCCGGCGACGAACCCCACCGCCCACAGGCCGGGGCGCGGATACTGGATCATGCAGGCGCGGTCGAAACGGGCCTCGTCCTGCGACAGGATGGTTTCGGCGATCTGTTTCAACGCGCCATAGACCGACCGCACGATCGGCATCCGCGCCACGATGCGTTCGCCCGCCCGCAGCATGGCCCGCCCGAACCAGCCCTTGGCAAGCCAGCCGATCAGAACCGTGAACATCAGGAAAAAGACGACCCCGATGCCGCGAAAGTCGATGCCGATATATTGCTCGGGTCGCCAGCGGGCGGGAACGATGGGCAAGACCCAGCTGTCCATCCAGCCGGTCAGCGTCCAGATCAGCCAGACGGTGATGCCGATCGGCGCGATGACCACCAGCCCGGCCAGAAAGTTCGAGCGCAGCAGCCCCAATGCGCCGGGACGGCGGGGCGGCAGGATCGGGCTGGGGTCTGTGTCCGGGGCGCGCATGGTTCGGATTGGAACAGCGCGCGCCCCATGTTCGTCAAGCGGCTTTTGCCATCTTCGCGGCGATTTCCGCCGCCAGTCGCGCATTGTTCAACACCAGCGCGATATTGGATTGCAGCGACCGGCCTTCGGTCAGTTCGAAGATGCGCTGCAGCAGGAAAGGCGTCACCGATTTGGCGGCGATCTTCTGGTCCTCGGCCTCGGCCAGGGCCTGTTCGATCACCGGCATGATCTCGGACCGCGCGATTTCGGCCTCGACCGGGATCGGGTTCGCGATCAGCTGGCCACCTTTCAGGCCAAGTGCGGCACGCATATCGGCGGCGGCGGCGATCTGGTCGGGGCTGTCCATGCGCAGGGGCGCGCTGATGCCGCTGCTGCGCGACCAGAAGGCGGGCAATTCGTCCTGCCCATAGGCGATGACCGGAACCCCCAGCGTTTCCAGAACCTCCCAGGTTTTCGGCAGGTCCAGGATCGCCTTTGCGCCCGCCGCGACGACCGTCACCGGCGTCTGTGCCAGTTCCTGAAGATCGGCCGAGATGTCAAAGCTGTTTTCGGCACCGCGATGAACGCCGCCGATGCCGCCGGTCGCAAAGACGCGGATACCGGCCAGATGGGCGCAGATCATGGTCGCCGCCACGGTGGTCGCGCCGGTGCGGCCATTGGCGATACAGACGGCCAGATCGGCGCGGCTCAGCTTCATCGCCTGTTCGGGCGGCGTCTGCGCCAGCGCCTGCAGCGTGTCGGGCGTCAGGCCGACATGGATCTGGCCGCCCATGATGGCGATGGTCGCGGGCACTGCGCCGCCACGGCGGATCACGTCCTCGACCTCGCGGGCCATTTCAAGGTTCTGGGGATAGGGCATCCCGTGGGTGATGATCGTCGATTCCAGCGCGACGACGGGCTGACCATCCTTCAGTGCCTGTGCGACTTCGGGCGAATAGGTCAGGGGGGCGGTCATGGAACATCCTTTCCGGAAACATGCGCGGCCGAGGATTCCACGGCCTGACGCAACGCCGCATCGCGCGGCTGGTTCTGCAATTCAGCCGCCAGATGGGCGGCAAGGAAACAATCGCCCGCACCGGTCACCCGCGCGATGGTCACGGGGGGCGGGGCGAAGGTGATGGTGGGCTGGCCGACGCTGGCATCGGCGGCGGGGTGGGGCCCGTCCGTGACCAGAACGCGGGCAGCGCCGCGCGCCACAACGGCCTCGGCCGCGCTGGCGGCATCGGGGCAGGCGCGCCCGGCAAGGATCTCGGCCTCAAGGCGGTTCAGGTAGAAACAGCCGCGCCGCGCGGCGATCAGCGGCTCCAGCCGTTCGGCCTTGCCGGGGCTGGCGGGCACGACGCGCAGATCGGCGCGGGCAAGGCGGGGATCGCGGGCGATCACGCCCAGAAGTCCCTCGGTCAGGTTGCCGTCCAGAACGACCGGCGCCGTCCAGCCCGACAGATCGGCGGACAGGGGCGCAAGGATACGGTCGCCCGCGTCCTCCAGGCTGTGTGCATCGGCGATGGCCGCGATCAGCCCTTCGCTGTCCTCGATGCCCATGTAGCAATCGGTGGGCAGGCCGGTGTCGCGGGTCAGATGTTCGCAATCGACGCCCAGACGCTGAGCCTCGGCCACCAGCGCCTCGCCCTCTGAATCCTGACCGACGGCTGACAGCACCGCGGGCCGCAGGCCCCAGCGGGCCGCCGCGATCGCCACGTTCAGCGCCACGCCGCCCGGAATATGGCGGATGCGCCCCGGTACATCGGCACCCGGCGCCATCCGGCGCGGGGCGCGGCCGATCACGTCCCAAAGCATGGCGCCGATGCACAGAATGTCGGGGCGTTGGGTCATTCGTCAGTCCATTCTTTCATCTGCGCGTTCAGGAAACGCTCGAAATCGTCCAGGTCGACCGGGTCGAACTGTCCGAACCCCTGCATCCAGACCGAGGCCGCGCGCATCCCCTCGGGGTCCAGCATGCACCAGGTGATCCGGCCGCGCCGTTCCTGACGGATCAGGCCCGCCGCCGCAAGCACCGAAAGATGTTTCGAAATCGCGGCCAGGCTCATCTGGAAGGGCGCGGCGACATCGCTGACGGCCATGTCGTCTTCCAGCAGCATGGACAGCACCCGCCGCCGCGTCGGATCGGCAAGCGCGGCAAAGATCAGGTCAAGCCGGTCGGGCGGCAGCGCAGGCATCGGTCCTCTTTCACGCCGGAAGGTCGGGCAATGGTCAACTGGAAGGTTGAATAATGCCGATGGCGTCGGGGCAATGCAACCTGATAGCACGCGATGGGTGGATTTGAAAATTAAGCCTTTACAATGACTTGTGTTCGGTGTGGCAAAGCTTGACTTGCGGGGCGTTCCACCATAGACACCGCCCCGAGCGATAACGGGGGCGTGACAGATGGCCGAGGGGCCCCGGAACGGCAGTGACAGGCATCAAGACGATGCCCGCTTGCGCGATCTGGAGGACCGGCTGTCGAAAATGACCCCAAAGCCAGAGGTTCGCGGACCGATGGCGGGCTATGACAAGGCGCATGTCGCCTGGCGCATGGTCACCGAGATCGTGGCAGGCATTCTGCTGGGCTGCGGGATCGGATACGGCCTGGATTATCTGTTCGGCACGAAGCCGTTCCTGATGATCCTGTTTATTTTTGTGGGCTTCGCGGCCGGCATCAAGACGATGATGCGCACCGCGGCCGAACTGGGCAGCACCCCCGGCGACAAGCCGGAGACCGACGAGAGGGATTGACCGTGGCGACCGAAGCGGAACAAGCAACCGGCCTGACCTTCCACCCGATGGATCAGTTCATCGTCAAGCCGCTGTTCGGCGCGGGTGAGGTGCATTGGTACACCCCGACCAACGTGACACTTTGGATGGCTGTCGTGGCACTGGCCATCATCGCGCTGCTGGTCATGGGCACCCGTGGCCGCGCCATCGTTCCGAACCGCGCCCAGTCGGTTGCCGAGCTGTCCTATGGCATGGTCCACAAGATGATCGAGGACATCGCCGGCAAGGAAGGTCTGAAATACTTCCCCTATATCATGACGCTGTTCATGTTCATCGTCTTCTCGAACTTTGCGGGTCTGCTGCCCAAGGCGTTCACCGTCACCTCGCATATCGCGGTGACCGGCGTTCTGGCGCTGGCGGTCTTCATCAGCGTGACGGCGATCGGCTTCATCAAGAACGGCGCGCATTTCCTTGACCTGTTCTGGGTCCGCTCGGCCCCTCTGGCGATCCGCCCGGTTCTGGCCGTGATCGAGGTCATCTCGTATTTCGTGCGCCCGGTCAGCCATTCCATTCGTCTTGCAGGCAACATGATCGCCGGCCACGCCGTGATCAAGGTGTTCGCTGGCTTCGCCGCCATCGCCGCCGTTGCTCCTGTTTCGATCCTGGCTGTCGTCGGCATGTATGCCTTCGAGATCCTCGTGGCCTTCATCCAGGCCTATGTGTTTACCATCCTGACCTGCGTCTACCTGAAAGACGCGCTGCATCCCTCGCACTAAGCGGGCGCAGCGTCAGGATCATCTTCACCCGAATTCCAAACTTCCAACCGCAAGGAGTATCATCATGGAAGGCAATATCGGAGAACTGGGCCAGTACATCGGCGTCGGCCTGACCGCCATCGGCATGGGCGGGGCAGCTATCGGTGTGGGCAACGTTGCCGGCAACTTCCTGTCGGGCGCCCTGCGCAACCCGTCGGCCGCCGCTGGTCAGACCGCCACGCTGTTCATCGGCATGGCCTTCGCAGAAGCTCTGGGGATCTTCTCGTTCCTCGTCGCGCTTCTGCTGATGTTCGCAGTCTGATCCCACGCCATCCTTGCGGCGGGGTGGGGCATATCGCTCCGCCCCTTCGTATCCTGAGAGGCCAATGGGGTAGGACATGATCAGCCTGTTGCAAGAGGCCGCCCACAGCGTGGCCGAACATACCGAAGCGGCCGCCGCCCATGGTGCGGACGCGGCCGGTCACGCGGCGGAATCTGCGGGCTTGCCGCAGCTTGACGTCACCACCTTTGCGAACCAGATCTTCTGGCTCGTCGTCACCATGCTGGTGCTGTATTGGGTGTTGTCCAAGGTCGCGCTGCCCCGGATCGCCGCTGTCATCTCGGACCGTCAGGGTGCCATTTCCGGCGATCTGATGGCCGCAGAAGAATTCAAACAAAAAGCCCGCGAGGCCGAGGCCGCCTATGACAAGGCGCTGGCCGATGCCCGCAGCGAGGCGAACAAGATCGTGGCCGCGAACCGCGCCGAGATCCAGAAAGAACTGGATGCCGCCATCGCCAAGGCCGATGCCGAAATCGCTGCCCGCGCAGCGGAATCGGAAAAGCGCATCTCGGAAATCCGGGCATCCGCTGCATCGGACGCCCGCGAGGTCGCCCGCGACGTGACCGCCGAACTGGTCAGCAGCTTTGGCGGCAACGCCGACGCGGCCGCCGTGGATCAGGCTGTCGACAGCCGCATGAAGGGGGCTTTGCAATGAACCGGATCGCTGCCATCGCACTGACCCTGCTGGGCGCGGCCGGTCCTGCCGCCGCGGCCTCGGGTCCGTTCTTCTCGCTCGGCAACACCGATTTCATCGTGTTGATCGCGTTCATCGTCTTTATCGGCGTGCTGGTCTATTTCAAGGTTCCGGCCCTGATCGGCGGCATGCTGGACAAGCGCGCCGAAGGCATCCGCAGCGATCTGGACGAAGCCAAGCGCCTGCGCGAAGAAGCGCAGGAAATCTATGCCAGCTATGAACGTCGTCAGCGCGAGGTGAAAACCCAGGCTGATGAGATCGTGGCCAATGCCAAGCGTGACGCCGAAGCCCAGGCCGCCAAGGCACAGGACGATCTGAAAACCTCGATCGAGCGTCGCCTTCAGGCCGCCGAGGATCAGATCGCCAGCGCCGAAAAGGATGCCGTGCGCGCCGTTCGCGACCGCGCCGTGCAGACCGCGATTGCCGCTGCGACCGAACTTCTGGCCGCTCAGGTCAAGGGCGGTCAACGCTCGGCCGGCATCGACGAAGCCATTTCGGACGTGGAAACGCGGCTGAACTGATCACCGTGATCCGGCAAGGTTCTGAAACCCCCGTCCGCAAGGGCGGGGGTTTTTTCTGTCCGGTCCCAATGCCGCGCGTCAGTGGGTGCCGCGCCTGACCAGATGCGCGTCGATCTGGATCCGGCGCGACGGGGCGGATGGGGTGGCCAGTCGCGCCTCAAGCAACTCGATTACACCCGCCACGGTTTCCTCGACCGGATTGCAGGCCGTCGTCAGGTCGAAACAGGGCCATGACGCCATGTCCACATCGTCGAAACCCGTGATCGACAGATCGGCCGGGACGTTCAGGCCAAGATCGTGCCGCGCCACGCCAAGGGCGCCGATGGCCATTGCGTCATTGGCACAGACCAGCGCGTCCAGATCGTGATCTTGCAGAAGCCTGCGCGCCACCTTGGCGCCGCCTTGGTGACTGAAATCGGCGGATTCCGTCGCGATCAGTTGCAACCCCGCCTGTGCCAGCGCATCGCAAAGCCCTTGCAGCCGCTGCTGTTGCGAGGCCCATTGGGCGGGCCCACCCAGAAAGGCAAAGCGTCGGCGGCCCCGGTTCAGCAACAGATCGGCGATCCTGGCCATGCCTTCGGCGTTGCGACAGACGATGCTGTCGACCGCCGGGGCGTCGACGACGCAGCCCAGAAAAACCAATGGGATATGCAGTTTGGCGCAGGTGTCGACCATGACGGGATCGACACTGCCGCCCCGCACGATCATCGCATCCAGCGGATAGGCGAAGATGTCGGTCGCGACCAGCCGGTCCGCGCCCACCGATCCATCCAGAACCACCGGCCATTTCCCCGCCGCTGTCAGGCCGGACACCAGTCGGGACAGCAGTTGCGCATCGTACAGGTTGCCCACATCACCGGCGACGATCCCGACCAGGTTCGACCGTGTCCGGTTCAGCCCCGCCGCCAGCGCGTTCGGCCGATAGCCCATCTCGGCGGCGATGCGGCGGATATGGTCCCGCTTGTCGGTATCCAGATAGGCGGTCTGGGAAAAGGCGCGCGACACCGCCGATCTGGAAACGCCTGCCGCCCTTGCAACATCCATTGCCGTTGCGCGGCGCGGCGCGGCATCGGCAGGGGCGAATTTCATCGAACCGTCATCTTCCGTCATGGGCGCGTCACATTCCAACCCTATCTGCACACGTGTTCATAGTCACCCGATCCGTTCGGAATGAAAGCGAAATCGACAGCGGAACAGACCCGCGTCGCCAGAGGGAAGCTGAAATGAAACGCATGACGATCCTTGCCGCGGGCACGTTCCTGGGCCTGTCCGCCCCGGCCTTCGCCCAGACTGAAATCACCTGGTGGCACGGCATGGGCGGCCAGCTGGGCGACGTGGTCAACCAGATCGCCGCCGATTTCAACGACAGCCAGGAAGATTACCGCATCGTGCCGGTGTTCAAGGGCACCTACGAGGAAACGCTGACCGCGACCATCGCGGCCTTCCGCGCGGGCGAACAGCCCAATGTCGTGCAGGTCTTCGATGCGGGCGCGGCCACCGTCATCGGCGCGCCGGGTGCCGTCCTGCCGGTCGAGGATCTGATGAAGGACAACGGCATCCCCTTCGATATCGAGGATTACATCGCGGGCGTCCGCTATTTCTTTGCCGACAGCGATGGCAAGATGATCGGCATGCCGTTCAACTCGTCCACGCCGGTGCTGTATTTCAACACCGAGGCGATGGAAAAGGCCGGAGTCACCGCACCCAAGACCTGGGAAGAGTTCCAGGACGTCACCGCCCCCGCGCTGAAAGAGGCGGGCTACATTCCGCTGACCCAGTCGCATATGCCGTGGATCTTTACCGAGAACTTCTTCTCGCGTCACAATCTGCCCTTCGCGTCGGCCAATAACGGGTTCGACTCGAACGAGGTCACGATCAACATGGACAGCCCCGAGATCAAGTCGCATTTCGAGGCGTTCAAGGGGTGGATCGACGGCGGCCTTGCCGGATTCTACGGCGCGGCATGGGATGACAACGCCAAGCCCTTCGAGGCGGGCGAGGTCGCGATGTGGCTGGGTTCCTCGGGGTCGTTCGGCGGGCTGTCGGAAAAGGCCGGGTTCGATTTCTCGGCCACCTATCTGCCCTATTGGGAAGGGATCACGACGGATCCGAAGCAGACCTTCATCGGCGGGGCCGCGAACTTTGCCATGACCGGGCATTCGGATGAGGAAAACAAGGCCACGGCCGAGTTCTTCCGGTATCTCACCTCGCCCGAGGTGCAGTATATGTGGCACCGTGAGACTGGCTATGTGCCGATCACCACCGCCGCCTATGAGCTGGCCAAAGAGGACGGGCATTACGATCGCTTTCCGGCGGCTGAGATCGGTATCCAGCAGCTGACCCTGCCTGCGGGCGAGTTCACCAAGGGCTACCGGATGGGGTTCTACGTCCAGATCCGCGATGTGATGAACCGCGAATACACGCGCTATCTGACCGGCGAGACGTCGCTGGACGATGCTTTCGCGGCCATCAAATCCGAGGCTGACGAATTGTTGGCCCGCTTTGCCCAGACGCAGCAGTAATCCTGCCCGACCCGTGGCGGCCGCGATCCTTCGTGGCCGCCCGTTCCCGTCCCGAACCGGAGTCCGCCCGTGAAACGCGCCCGTTTCCATCACCGCCTGCTGCCCGTTCTGCTGCTGGTGCCACAGCTGACGATCATCGTCATCTTCTTCTACTGGCCCGCGTGGAATGCCGTGCAGTCGTCCTTCTTCTTGCAGGATCCCTTCGGGTTCGGTTCGCAATTCGTGGGGCTGGACAATTATTCCCGGCTGTTCAGATCCGCCGAATACATGAAGGTGGCGCGGTTCACGTTGATCTTCACCCTGCTTGTGACCGGGTTTTCCCTGGGGCTGGCGTTGCTTCTGGCGGTCAAGGCCGACAAGGTGATCCGCGGGGCGCGGACCTATCGCACGCTGCTGATGTGGGTCTATGCCGTCGCGCCGCCGGTGGCGGGGCTGATCGGTGTGGCGCTGTTCGATCAGAATATCGGCGCGATGACCCGGCTGTTTTCCGGGCTGGGCCATGATTTCCGGCTTGGCGTCAATTATCTGGACACGGCTGCGGCGATGGTGATCGTATCGGTCTGGATCCAGACGCCGGTGAATTTCATCTTCTTCCTGTCGGGCCTGCAATCCATTCCGCAGGGCGTCAAGGAGGCCGCGCTGATCGACAACCCGTCGGGCCTTCGCCGGTTCTGGGAGGTAACCTTTCCGCTGCTGGCGCCGACCGCGTTCTTCCTGCTGATCATCAACATCACCTACGCGCTGTTCGACACGTTCGGCATCATCGACACCCTGGTCAAGAACAACCCCGCATCGAACCCGATGACGCTGGTCTACAAGGTGTTCATCGACGGGTTTCGCGGCAATGACATCGGCGGTTCATCGGCCCAAAGCGTGGTGCTGATGGTTCTGGTCCTGATCCTGACGGTGGTGCAGTTCCGGCTGCTGGAACGCCGCATCCACTATACCTGAGGGGGCCAAGACGATGGCAGATCCCGTTTCCACGCCCCGTCGCCCGTTCCGCTGGTCCGCGATCCTGGATCATGGGGTGCTGATCGCCGGCGCGCTGTTCATGCTGATCCCGGTCTATCTGGCGCTGACCACCGCATCCCATGACAAGCTGCTGATTCAGCGCGAAGGGCTGCAATGGGGCTTTGGCGATCAGGCGGGCGCGAATTTCAGCGCCGCGCTGTTCCAGTCCGGCGGTTTCACCGGCGAGATCACCGGCGCCACGATGCTGATGAATTCCTTCATCCTTGGCATCGGCTTTGCCATCGGCAAGATCGTTCTGTCGATGATGGCGGCCTATGCGATCGTCTATTTCCGCCTGCGTTTCGCGACGCTGGCCTTCTGGGTGATCTTTACCACGCTGCTGCTGCCGCTGGAGGTCAGGATCGTGCCTTCATACGAGGTGATCCAGGGGCTGGGCCTGGCCAACAGCTATACCGGGCTGATCGTGCCGCTGCTGGCATCGGCCACGGGGACCTTCTTCTTTCGGCAGTTCTTCCTGTCGATCCCCGAGGAACTGGTGGATGCCGCGCGGATCGACGGGGCAGGGCCGGTCAAGTTCTTCATCGACATCCTCGTGCCGCTGTCACGCACCATGATCGCGGCGATCTTCATCATCATGTATGTCTATGGCTGGAACCAGTATCTGTGGCCGACGCTGATCACGACCGAAGAGGGTCTGTTCACGCTGGTCCGTGGTATCCGTCAGATCGTGCAGGCAATGGCCGAGGGGTCCGAGATCCCCGATTACGGTCGCGCCATGGCCCTTGCCATCGTCGCCATGATCCCCCCCGTCGTCATCGTCATCACCTGCCAGTCCTGGTTCGTGAAGGGGCTGACGGAATCGGACAAGTAGAAAGCTGAACCAATGGCGCAACTGAGTGTCGAACATCTGTCCAAGACTTATCCCAACGGGGTCACCGCGCTGCATCCATGCGATTTCGCGATCGAGCGGGGCGAATTCGTGGTGCTGGTCGGGCCTTCGGGCTGCGGTAAATCCACCTTGCTGCGCATGATCGCGGGGCTCGAGGACATTTCCAGCGGTCAGATGCGGATCGAGGATCGGGTCGTGAACCATGTCGAGCCCGCCGAGCGCGACATCGCGATGGTGTTTCAGAACTATGCGCTTTATCCGCACATGACGGTCTATCGCAACATGGCCTACGGGATCCGCAATCGCCGGGTTCCGGCAGCCGAGATCGACCGCAAGGTGCGTGACGCGGCGCAGATGCTGAACCTGACGGAATATCTGGACCGCCGCCCCGCGCAGTTGTCGGGCGGGCAGCGTCAGCGCGTGGCGATGGGGCGTGCCATCGTCCGTGACCCGGCGCTTTTCCTGTTCGATGAACCGCTGTCCAACCTTGATGCCAAGCTGCGCAACCAGATGCGGATCGAGATCCGCGCCCTGCAACAGCGCCTTGGTGTCACCTCGGTCTATGTCACGCATGACCAGATCGAGGCGATGACCATGGCCGACCGCATCTTCGTGATGAATGCAGGCCGGATCGAGCAGATCGGCACCCCGGCCGAGATCTACCACCGTCCGGCCTCGACCTTCGTGGCGTCCTTCATGGGGGCGCCGCCGATGAACCTGCTGCGGGGGCATGGCACGGGGACGGGGGCGGTCATGCTGTCGGGCGGGCTGCAACTGGATCTGCCGATGCCGACCGACGCGGGGCGCGATCTGGTGCTGGGTCTGCGGCCCGAGGATATGCGCCTGTCGCCCGATGGTCCGATCCGCTTCGACATCCAGATCGTCGAGGAGCTGGGTGCGACCCGTCTGCTGCACGGTCAGCTGTCGGAGCAGCCCTTTACCGTTGCCGTTTCCAAGGAAACCCAGGCCGGTCCCGGCATTGCCCGGCTGGCCTTTGCCCCAGATACCGCAAGCCTGTTCTGCGGCCAGAAAGGACACCGACTTTGACCGCCATTGTTGACCGTCTGCCCATCATCGGCGACGACATTCGCGACCGCATTCTGAACGGCCCCCGGACGCCCGAGGCGCATCGCGCGATGCTGGCCGATACCCCCGCGATGAACGCGCTGGAGATTGGCGGACAGGGCGGGGTCGACCGCCTGCCGGAGGAATTCACCATCGCCGCGTGGAATGTCGAGCGCTGCCTGTTTCCCGAAGGTTGTGCGCGGCATCTGGCCCCGCACGCCCCTGCCATCGTGCTGCTGAGCGAGGTCGATTACGGGATGTCGCGCACCGCGCAGCGCAACACCACCGCCGCGATGGCACAGGCGATGGGGATGCATTACGCTTATGGTGTCGAATTCCATGAACTGGGTCTTGGCGGTCCGACCGAGAGGAAGTTCTGCGCCGACGATTTCAACGCGCAGGGTTTTCACGGCAACGCGATCCTGTCCTCGGCCCCGTTTCTGAAGGCGATATTGATCCGGTTGGACGATCACGGTCACTGGTTCATGCCCGATCGGAACGCGACCGATCCCGAACAGCCAAGGCTTGGGGGGCGGATGGCGATCGCGGCGCAGGTTCAGACCGTCACGGGGCCGATCTGCGTGGTTTCGACCCATCTGGAAAGCAATGCCGACGCGGCGCATCGCGGGGCGCAGTTCGACCTGCTGATGGATGCGGTCGAGGCATTCGCGCCCGACATGCCCGTGGTGATCGGTGGCGATCTGAACACCGGCAACCACCTGCCGCCGGATTTCGACTGGCGACAGGAAACGCTGTTCGATGCCGCGCGCGCACGCGGCTATGACTGGGGATTGACCCCTGATGGCATCACGACCCGTGCCAGCCTGATCACGCCGCATCAAACGCGTCGGATGAAGCTGGACTGGTTCGCGGCGCGCGGGATGTCCGGTCAGGCGGGGCCGTTGCTGCCTGCGGTGGACGCGGAAGGCACGCCATTGTCCGATCATGACTGCGTGCTGTGCAGATTGCGCCGAGGCTGAATGTTCCGGCGACCGTGATTTCGGTGGCTGCGGGTGTCAGGGGGCTTTGCCCCCGGCGCCTTCGGCGCCTCCCCCAGGGTATTTGCCGCAAAGAAGAAGGCGGCGCGTGTCTGCGGTTGATCGGCGCCGTGCGGGTTGTCTTGTGACGGGTGCAAAAAAATGCCGGTCGCAGGGACCGGCATTTTCAGGTTTTGGGCCGAACCGGACTATTGGGTCGGGCGGATCAGGATTTCGACGCGACGGTTCTGGGCGCGGCCCTGATCGGTCGCATTGGACGCGGTGGGCTGATCCTCGCCGCGGCCGACGGCCACGATACGCGCGGAGGACACACCGCCCGCCGTCAGGATGCCAGCGACCGATTGGGCGCGGCGCTGCGACAGGTCCTGATTATAGGCGGCGCTGCCGGTGTTGTCGGTATGGCCGATGACCTCGATCCGGCTGTTCGGATACTGGTTGAGGTTGCGTGCGACGGCGTAGAGGTCGTTCTGCGCAACGCCCGAGACGGCCGCGCTGTCGGTGGCGAAGAGGATGCCTTCGGGCAGGATCACCTGCAGATACGAGCCGTGATTGACGATCTGGACATTCGGGTTCTGCACCGCCTGTTCCAGCGCCGCGGCCTGGCGGTCCAGGATGTTGCCCGCAACAGCGCCTGCGGCCGCGCCGAGGATGGCGCCGCGGGCGGCGTCGCGGCCCTGATTATTCTTGTCGTCATCGCGGGTTGCGCCATAGAGCGCGCCGATCGCGGCACCGGCCAGCGCGCCCTGCTGGGTGCGGCTGATATTGCCGGTCTGTCCGCCATTCAGCGAGGGGTCGGTGCAGGCGCCAAGCGCGATCAGCCCCGAGGCGGCGAAAACTGTGGTCATGCGGAGTTTCATCTGTCTCCCTTTCCTGTCCTTCGGTCCGCGACCTGCGTCGCGTTCCATCATTATCCGGTGTCGGCGTTGCGGGCCGCCAACGTATGCCAAGCTGTCGCAGTTCCCCGCCAAAGGGAAGTGAACTTTTCGCGTGTGGCAGGCGTGCCGTATCCCGGTGACGTCCGTTCCCTGCGCGGCACAAGACGTCTTGCAATGCTGCGCCGTCACGGTCACAACGCAGCCGTCATGGTCAAGTCACCCCGTCTGCCCAGCCCGTTGCCCTATTCCCGGCAGGTCGCGATCTTTTCGCGGTTGCAGGCGTCCGAGCCGCATCCGCAGACCGAGCTAAACTTTACCAATCCCTACACGCTGGTCGTGGCCGTCGCGTTGTCGGCGCAGGCGACCGATGTGGGGGTGAACAAGGCCACGAAGGATCTGTTCGCCAGGGCCGACACGCCGCAAAAGATGCTGGATCTGGGGCTTGAGGCGGTCACCGATCATATCAAGACCATCGGGCTGTTCCGGCAGAAGGCCAGGAACGTGATCGCCCTGTCCAGAATGCTGGTCGAGGAATTCGGCGGCGAGGTGCCCGACAGCCGCGCCGCGCTGATGCGGTTGCCTGGCGTCGGCCGCAAGACGGCGAATGTCGTGCTGAACTCGGCATTCGGTTATCCGGCGCAGGCTGTCGATACCCATATCTTTCGCGTCGGCAACCGCACCCGCGTCGCGCCGGGGCGCGATGTCGACGAGGTCGAGCGCGCGATCGAGGACAATGTGCCCGCGCGTTTTCAGCAGGACGCGCATCATTGGCTGATCCTGCATGGCCGCTATATCTGTCAGGCCCGCCGCCCGCGTTGCGGCGTGTGCCCGATCAATGAACTTTGCCCCTTCGAGGAGAAGACCGCATGACCACCCCCTATGTGATCGGTATCGGCAATGCCGTGATGGACGTGATCTCGCCCACGGATGACGCGCGGCTGGATGCGCTTGGGGTGCAGAAGGGCATCATGCAGCTGATCGAGCGTGAGCGGTCCGAATACCTGATGGCCGCGCAGGCCGACGATCACGGGCCGGGCCGGGCGCAGGCGCGCCTGGTGCCGGGTGGGTCGGTTGCCAATACGCTGGCGGGGATCGGGGCGATGGGGCTGAAGACCGCGTTCATCGGTCGGGTGGCCGATGATGCGCTGGGGCTGTCCTATGCCGAACAGACCGAGGCCGGCGGCACCGTCTTCGTGAACCCGCCGGTCGGGGGCGATCAACTGCCGACCTCGCGCAGCATCATCTTTGTCACGCCGGATGGCGAGCGGTCGATGAACACCTATCTGGGCATCTCGGCCGAACTGGGCCCCGAAGATGTGAGCCCTTCGGTGTTCCAGGGGGCCGGCTGGCTGTTTCTGGAAGGCTATCTGTTCGACAAGCCGAAGGGAAAGGACGCCTTTCTGAAAGCCGCGAAATGCTGTCACGAGGCGGGCGGTCAGGCCGGCATCGCGCTGAGCGATCCGTTCTGTGTCGACCGTCACCGCGCCGATTTCCGCAAGCTGGTGGCCGGGCCGATGGATTACGTCATCGGCAATGTCCATGAATGGACCTCGCTTTACCAGACCGAGGATCTGGAAGCCGCGCTTGCGCAGGCCAGCGCGGATTGCGGCACCGTGATCTGCACCCGTTCGGGCGATGATGCGATCCTGATCCGCGACGGCGCCCGGGTGACCGTGCCGGTAAACAAGGTCGTGCCGGTCGATGCGACGGGTGCGGGCGACCAGTTCGCCGCGGGCCTGATCTTCGGGCTGGCGCGGGGGGCATCGCTTGAGGCGGCGGGGCGCATGGGCTGCATCGCGGCGGCCGAGGTGATCGGGCATGTCGGCCCTCGCCCCCAGCGGGAAATCCGTCGCGAGTTTGAAGCGCAGGGGTTGATCTGACCGTTCCCGCGGCCTGTATAAAAGGTCAGGTTTTGCGAAAACTATCCTTTTATACAGGCACTTGCGCCTAGTCTGCATTGGAAAATCCTCTACTAACATCCCATTTTTCACACTGCCGTCGAGGCTGTTGTTATTGGTGGAGATGTTTTGATGCCGACGACTTGGGACGCAATCTATCTGGGTACGGTCGGATTTGACATCGACCCTACCGAAGGCAACCAGACCAGCGAGAACGCCGCGCTACTGGTGGGGCAGACCTTCGGATCGGTCAGTGACCCGTTGCTGCGCAATATCGTGTCGGTCGGCACCGAGGACAATCGCGGCTTTGCCGGGGTTCTGGATACGAACCGGGGCACGGGCAATTCTGACAAGCTGCTTTACGATATCGGAAACGGCCCCCAGGCGGTCACTTTCGAAGGCGGCGCAGTCTATCAGGCCACCATCAATTTCACTGACGGCACGTCGACATCCTCGATCGTGGTGCTGGTGCAGGACGAGAGCGGCAATCTGTTCTTTACCCCGGCCCGCACCGAAGGTCCGCTGTCGCAGGCCTATTCGCAAAAGCCGATCCAATCCCTGACGGTCGATTCGCTTGTGCAGGATTTTGGAAACCTGTCGACGGACCGTAGCGCAGGAAATTTTGTCACCTGCTTTCTGGCCGGCACCATGATCGCGACCCCGGACGGTCCGCGCCCGGTCGAAGAGATCGTCGCAGGGGATCTGGTGAATACCCAAGACAATGGCCCGCAGGTGGTGCGCTGGTCCGGGTCGCGCCGCATCGAGCGGATGGCCGACAACCTGAAACCCGTGCGCATCCATGCCGGGGCGTTGGGTGTCGGATTGCCTGCGCGGGATCTGCTGGTGTCGCAGCAGCATCGTGTTCTGGTCCGCTCGAAGATCGCGCGGCGCATGTTCGGGGCCGATGAGGTTCTGGTGGCCGCCAAGCATCTGCTGGCCTTGCCGGGGGTCGAAATCGCCGAGGATGTGGCCCACCCGGTCTATTGCCACCTGCTGTTCGACGATCATCAGCTGGTCCTGTCGAATGGCGCGGTGACCGAGTCGCTGTTTACCGGGCCCGAGGCACTGAAAGGCGTGTCCGAGGCTGCGCGGCGGGAAATCCTAACGATCTTTCCGCAGCTGGCCAAAACGGGCGCCGCGGTCGAGGCGCAGCGTCCGGCGCGTCCGCTGATTACCGGACGTCTGGGCCGCAAGCTGGCCGAGCGGCATCTGTCGAACGACCGTCCGCTGGTCTCGATCAACTGAACTTGCACCCGGCGGCCCTGCAACAGGCCGCCCAGTCACCCGCCTTTGCGTTGCGTGGCACTGGTCCCGCGTGTATCACGGCCTGAAACAATGCAGGCAAGGACGTGAAAATGCGTAGGGTTGTTGTTACCGGGCTTGGAATGGTCACCCCTTTGGCTTCGGGTGTCGAGGCGACGTGGGAACGGCTGTTGGCCGGGGAATCCGGGGCAGGGCCGATCACCCGCTTTGATCCCAAGGACGTCACCACCAAATATGCCTGCGAAATTCCGATGGGCGACGGCAGCGACGGCACCTTCAATCCCGATGACTGGATGGCCCCCAAGGATCGTCGCAAGGTCGATGATTTCATCCTGTATGGCATGGCCGCGGCCGAGCAGGCCGTCACGGATGCCGGCTGGAAACCCGAGGACGAGGAAGAGCGTCTGCGCACCGGCGTCATGATCGGGTCGGGCATCGGCGGTCTGACCAGCATTGCCGAGACCGCCGTTCTGATCAAGGAACGCGGCCCCAAGCGGGTGTCGCCCTTCTTCATTCCGGGGGCGCTGATCAACCTGATCTCGGGCCAGGTGTCGATCCGCTATGGGTTCAAGGGGCCGAACCACGCGCCTGTGACCGCCTGTTCGACCGGGGCGCATGCGATTGGTGATGCGGCGCGCCTGATCATGCTGGGCGATGCCGATGTGATGGTCGCGGGCGGGGCCGAAAGCCCGATCAGCGAAATCGGGATTGCCGGGTTCAACGCCTGCAAGGCGCTGTCGACCAAGCGCGAGGATGATCCCAAGGCTGCCAGCCGCCCCTATGACAACGACCGTGACGGCTTTGTCATGGGCGAGGGGGCCGGTGTCGTCGTGCTGGAGGAATACGAACACGCCAAGGCGCGCGGTGCCAAGATCTATGCCGAGGTGCTGGGCTATGGCCTGTCGGGCGACGCCTATCACATCACCGCGCCGTCCGAGGATGGCGATGGTGGCTTTCGCGCCATGCAGGCCGCGCTGCGTTCGGCCAAGCTTGACCCGTCGGCGATCGACTATATCAACGCGCATGGCACCTCGACCATGGCGGACACGATCGAACTGGGTGCCGTGGAGCGCCTGCTGGGCGATGCGGCGAAGGATGCGGTGATGTCCTCGACCAAATCCAGCATCGGGCATCTTCTTGGTGCGGCCGGTGCGGTCGAGGCGATCTTCTGCACGCTGGCGATCCGCGATCAGATCTGCCCGCCGACGATCAATCTGGATGACCCGGCGGTTCAGCCCAAGCTGGATCTGGCAGCCAAGGCCGCCGTGCGGCGCAAGGTGGATGTGGCCCTGTCCAACAGCTTTGGCTTTGGCGGAACGAATGCCTGTCTGATCCTTGGGAAGGTCGCGGGATGATCTGGCGCAATATCGCCTCGAACTTCCTGACGCTGCTGATCGTGATCCTGATCGCGGCCGCTGCGGCCGTGGCCTGGGCCAAGCATCAGTTTTCCGGGCCGGGGCCCAGTTCGGTTGCGCAATGCGTTCAGGTGGCCCCCGGCGCCAGTCTGAACGCCGTCAGCAAGCAGCTGGCGGAACAGGGCGCGATTTCCAGTTCCTACATCTTCCGCGCCGGGACCGATTATCTGGACAAGTCGCGCGATCTGAAATTCGGCAGCTATATGGTGTCGCCGAATGCCAGCATGGAAGATATCGTCGGCGTGATCACGGCGGGCGGACCTTCGACCTGCGGGACCGAGGTCACGCTGCGCATCGGTGTGCGTGAAAACACCATGCTGCTGCGCGATGTCGATCCGGGCACCGGCACCTACGAGGAACAGGCCCGCTATGTCCCCGGCGTCGAGGACAAGCCCCAGGAGATCGCGGCCGCCGAGGACCAAAGCGATGTGCGTCTGCGCATCACGATGGCGGAAGGCGTCACCAGCTGGCAGGTGGTCGAGGCGCTGAAGGCAGCCGATTTCCTTGCGGGCGAGATTTCGGACGTGCCGCCCGAGGGCAGCCTTGCCCCCGACACCTACGAGGTGGACAAGGGCGCGGATCGGTCCGCGATCCTGGCCGAGATGGCGCGTCGGCAAGAGGCGATCCTGACTGCGGCATGGGAGAGCCGTCCTTTCGGTCTGCCCTATGAGACGCCGCAAGAGGCGCTGATCATGGCCTCGATCGTGGAAAAGGAAACCGGCGTGGCCGAGGAACGTCCGCAGGTCGCCAGCGTCTTCGTGAACCGGCTGGAGCGTGGCATGCGTCTGCAGACCGACCCGACGGTGATCTATGGCATCACCAATGGCGAAGGGGTTCTGGATCGTGGCATCCGCCGGTCGGAACTGAACGCCCGCACCGCCTATAACACCTATCAGATCGACGGGTTGCCGCCGACGCCCATCGCCAATCCGGGCCGCGCGGCGATTCAGGCGGCGCTGAACCCCGATACCACGGAATATGTATTCTTCGTGGCTGACGGGACCGGCGGCCATGCCTTTGCCCGTACGCTGGAGGAACACAACGCCAATGTCGCCCGCTGGCGCGAGATCGAAGCGCAGCGTGGGCAGGAAACGGACAGCCCGGTGCAGACCGGCGAATAGTCCGGGCCAAAGCTGTCGATGGTTTGACAAATCCCGCCCCAGGTCACAGGCTGACCGCGAAGGGGCGGGATTTTTCATTGGCGCCTGTCGCGCCGGGCCTGCCTTTCAGATGCAGGAGATCGCATGATGAAACTGTCTGACATGTTTGCCCAGCTTGCCGAGAATGCCCGCAGCTTTGAAAAGCGCGCATCCGAATGGCAGGATGAAATGAATTCCCGCAATGACGAGATGATGGCCAGCGCGCGCAAGTGGCAGGAAACCGCGATGCAGCGGCAGGATGAGATGAACCAGCAGATGCGCAGCTATTTCGAGGGCGCGGGCGAGCAGGTTCGCACCCAGTGGCAGACGATGCAAAGCGCCTGGGAGGATCAGTTCGCGCAGATGCAGAAAAAGGGCGAGGACATGCGACAGTCGGCCATGAAAGGCGGGTACTTCCCCGATTGGGCCGAAGCCTATGCCGCGCAGATGGTCGCCTTTGCACAAAAGATGCAGGATGAGGCATCGAACGCGATGGCCGCGGCCACCGAAGCCCGTGCCAAGGATGCGAAGAGCAAGAAATCCTGATCCTCGTTGCAACGGGATTCGCCCGCGATGCATCGCGGGCGGATGCGTTTCTGTTGCGCCATTGATGAAAGTGTTGCGTGCGCGCGCATCTGGTGTTGCGTATTTAACTAATTGAAAATGAAGTAACTTCCTGAGATTTAATGCACGCTTAGGTTTAGCAATTGACTTGGCGAACGGCCTTTAGTAGAAAGTTTACATGCTGGGAGAAATGGGCAAGCGGCCGGGGTGACCCGAAGCCGCTTTTTTCATTTCTCGGCTCGTGCGGACAGGACACGAGGCGGGACAGTTTGCATGAACGATATGGAAATGAGCGGTTTCGGTAACCCCGAAGGCCCGTTCGCCACCGGACCCAAGGGCGGCGATGCCCGGACGGATTCGGTCAACGCTGCTGCCAGTGGCGTGAACCCCGAAGAGGCGCTTGCCGTCGCAGAGGGGCATTTCTGGTCCTGTATCAGGGATCTGAAACGGCATGAGGCCGCGTTGCAGGCCCGCGAAAGCGGGGGCGTCGACGCGGGCGAAATCAAGGAAGCTTTGCACAGCGCCAAGGCCGTTCGCGATGCGATCGGGCTGATGATGGCGGAAAGGAACAGGGTTGACAAACTTCGCAAGGATATCGCCGGCGGGGTCGGAGGAGGCTGTCTCGACCTTGACGAGGCAAGAGATGAGATCGGGCGCCGCCTGGCTTGCCTCCGCCGAGCCGCAGGAAGTTGACGCCTTTCTTGAAGGCCTGAGTGAAAACGCATTGATGGCATTGCCCTGGCTGTTCGAGTTCTGGGCCCTGCCGCACCAGTTGCCGCCCGAAGGGGATTGGAAAAGCTGGGTGATCATGGGCGGGCGCGGCGCGGGAAAGACCCGTGCCGGGTCCGAATGGGTGCGGCGGATGGTCGAGGGATCGACCGCCGCCGCGCCCGGGCGCTGTCATCGGATGGCGCTGATCGGAGAGACCTTCGATCAGGTCCGCGAGGTGATGGTGTTCGGCGAAAGCGGCATTCTGGCCTGTTCGCCCCCCGACCGCAGGCCGGTCTGGGAAGCCGGGCGCAAGCGTTTGGTCTGGGCCAATGGCGCGACGGCTCAGGTGTTTTCGGCGCATGAGCCCGAGGCGTTGCGCGGTCCGCAATTCGATGCGGCCTGGGTCGACGAGCTGGCCAAGTGGAAGAAGGCCGAGGACACCTGGGACATGCTGCAATTCGCGCTGCGACTGGGCGAGCATCCGCAGCAGGTGATCACGACGACGCCGCGCAATGTGGGTGTTCTGAAGCGGATCTTGGGCAATGCCTCGACCGTGGTGACCCATGCGCCCACCGATGCGAACCGGGCCTATCTGGCGGAAAGCTTTCTGGCCGAGGTTCAGGCGCGCTATGCGGGGACGCGGCTGGGACGGCAGGAACTGGACGGTGTTCTGCTGGATGATATCGAAGGCGCGCTATGGACGACGGCGATGCTGGAGGAGGCCCGTACAGACAAGGTACCGCGCATGAGCCGCGTGGTTGTGGCCGTCGATCCGGCGGTGACCGCGGGCAAGGCCAGTGACGAATGCGGGATCATCGTTGCGGGTGTCGTCACCGAGGGTGATCCGCGCGACTGGCGGGCCTATGTGCTGGAAGATGCGACCGTCCGAGGCGGGCCGACGGATTGGGCCCGCGCCGCGATTGCCGCGATGGATCGCCACGGTGCCGAAAAGCTGGTGGCCGAGGTGAACCAGGGCGGCGATCTGGTCGAAAGCGTCTTGCGCCAGGTCGATCCGCTGGTGCCGTTCAAGGCGTTGCGGGCCGGGCGTGGCAAGGGTCTGCGCGCCGAGCCGGTGGCCGCGCTGTATGAGCAGGGACGCATCAAGCATCTGCGCAGCGGCGAGTTGGGCGCGTTGGAGGACCAGATGTGCCAGATGACGGTTCACGGCTTCGAGGGGCGCGGCAGCCCCGACCGGGTGGATGCGATGGTCTGGGCGATTCATGAGTTGATGATCGAGCCCGCAGCGGGCTGGCGCCGACCGCAGATGCGGCGGTTGTGAACGGAAAGCCGGGGGCATTCTGCCCCCGGACCCCCTGAGGATATTTGAACCAAGGCAAAGAAGCCGCCCCGTCGAGGGCGGCTTTTTCATTGGGCGGACGATGGAGGCACGCATGGCATTTCGATTGTTTTCGCGGGAGGAGAAATCCGCCCCCGCGCCGGAGAGGAAGGCCAGCGCGACCGGTCGGGTCGTGGCCCTGGCCGCGGGAACGGGGCGACCGGTCTGGTCGGCGCGCGATACCGGATCGCTGACCCGCGGCGGTTTTCTGGGTAATCCGATCGGATTCCGGTCGGTCAAGCTGATTGCCGAGGCTGCGGCCGCGGTTCCGCTGGTCTGCGAGGATCGCGAGCGGCGCTATGACATGCATCCGGTGATCGATCTTTTGCGCCGGCCGAATCCGGGGCAGGGCCGGGCCGAGTTGTTCGAGGCATTGTTCGGGCAGCTGCTGTTGTCGGGCAACGGGTATGTCGAAGCGGTCGGCCTATCGGAAGGGGGCTTGCCGGAAGAGCTGCATGTTCTGCGTTCGGACCGGATGAGCATCGTGCCGGGGGCTGACGGCTGGCCCGTCGCCTTCGAATATGCGGTGGGGGGACGCAAGCACCGGTTCGGAATGACCGGCAGCCCCGATCCCATCTGCCACATCAAGAGCTTTCACCCGCAGGACGATCACTATGGTTTGTCGCCGATGCAGGCGGCGGCGGTGGCGATGGATGTCCATAACAGCGCCTCGGCCTGGTCGAAGGCATTGTTGGACAATGCCGCCCGCCCCAGCGGGGCGATCATCTACAAGGGGACCGACGGGCAGGGTGTTCTGAGCCCGGATCAATATGACCGCCTGGTCGGTGAGATCGAGATGAATCATCAGGGTGCGCGCAATGCCGGACGCCCGATGCTTCTGGAAGGTGGGCTTGACTGGAAGCCGATGGGGTTCAGCCCCAGCGACATGGAGTTTCACGAGACCAAGCTGTCGGCGGCCCGCGAAATCGCGCTGGCCTTTGGTGTGCCGCCGATGCTGTTGGGCATTCCGGGGGATGCAACCTATGCCAATTACGCCGAGGCGCATCGTGCCTTCTATCGGCTGACGGTGCTGCCCTTGGCGACGCGGGTGGCTGCCTCGATCGCGTGGTGGCTGTCGGAACATCTGGGCGCCGAGGTGGATCTGCGGCCCGACCCCGATCGTATTCCGGCCCTGGCCGAAGAGCGCGATCAGCAATGGGCCCGGATCGGGGCTGCCAGTTTCCTGAGTGATGCGGAAAAGCGTGCCCTGTTGGGGTTGCCGCCGCAGGCCGAGGCATAGCGCGATGGAAGGGTCACGTTTCGTGAAGGACGGCATCGGTTGGCACGATCAGCGCTTTGAGGCGCAGGAGCGGATCATGGCGCTGCAATTCGGCACCGTGGAACGCCGGTTGGAAAGCATCGAGCGCCTGATCGAGGGGTTGGAACGGCGCTTGTGGATGACGGTCTACGGCGTTGTCGCCGTGATCCTGACGCAGGCTGTTCAGGGCATTTTGGAATATGCGCCGAAAGGAGGCTGATGGATGGTTCCGGGACTTGAGGTGAAATTCGCGGGTGGGGCTCCGATCCTGTCCGACGGGCATGTGATCGAGGGATATGCAAGCCTGTTCGGACTGACGGATCAGGGGGGCGATGCGGTGATGCGCGGTGCCTTTGCCGCCAGCCTGGCCAAGCTGAGCGCCAAGGGCGACAAGGTTCGGATGCTGTGGCAGCACGATCCGGCCAAGCCCATCGGCGTCTGGGATGAGATCCGCGAGGATGAGAAGGGCCTTTGGGTCAAGGGGCGACTGTTGCCGGATGTGATCCAGGCCCGCGAAGCGGCGGCGCTGATCCAGGCTGGTGCGATCGACGGCCTGTCGATCGGCTATCGCACGATCCGCGCGGAGCGCGATCAGAAGGGGCGCCGCGCCCTGGCCGAGGTCGAGCTGTGGGAGGTGTCCTTGGTAACCTTTCCGATGCTGCCCGAGGCCAAGGTCGGCCGCAAGGAGGCAGAGGATCTGCGCGAGATGGCCGATCTGTTCGCCATTGCCGCGGATGCGTTGCGCAACGACTGAACCGTTTCAACAAGATTGCCGGAAGGCGCCGCAACGGCGCGTTCCGCAGGGTTCGGGTCACGTGTGGCGTGGCCTGAAAGCAGGGGCGTGCCGGCCCCGATTGTCGCGATGAGGAGAAGACCATGACCGAGGTGAAAGCCGCGGGCGCGAAAGATGTGCCTGCCGATTTCAGAGGCGTCGATCTGAAAGGGGCCATGATGGGGTTCGTCACCGAACTCAAGGGCTTCCGCGAAGACATCCAGAACAAACTTACTGCACAGGAAGAGCGTATGAACATGCTTGATCGCAAAACTGCACTGCGGGGCCGCGCGCCTCTGTCGACCGTGGCCGAGACCGAGGTTCCGCATCAGAAGGCGTTCAACGCCTATCTGCGCAGCGGCGACGATGACGGCCTGCGCGGTCTGGCCATCGAAGAAAAGGGCCTGAGCGTCGCAAGCGATGGTGGCTTCCTGGCCGCGCCGCAGGTCGCCGACACCGTGCAGAATGTGCTGCGCGCCGGGGCCTCGCTGCGCAAGCTGGCCAATGTCGTGGCGGTCGAATCCTCGTCCTACGAGGTGCTGGTCGACAAGGCCGATATGGGCGCGGGCTGGGCCGATGAAAGCGATGCGACTGAAACCGGTGCGGGCGGCGTCGAGCGTATCTCGATCCCGGTGCATGAGTTGTCGGCGATGCCGAAGGCCAGCCAGCGCCTTCTGGACGATGCGGCCTTCGATGTCGAAGGCTGGCTTGCCGAACGCATCGCCGACAAGTTCGCCCGCTCGGAAGCGGCGGCGTTCATCAACGGTGATGGTATCTCGAAGCCGCGCGGCATCATGTCCTATCCGACCGCCGCGGCAGGTGCCGAAGGCGATGGCCAGATCGGCGTTGTCGGTACCGGGGCGCTGGGCGATTTCAACACCGCCTCGCCGGCGGATTCGCTGATCGACCTGATCTACGCGCTGGGCGCCGAATACCGCGCCAATGCCTGTTTCGTGATGAACTCGAAGACGGCGGCGCGGGTGCGCAAGATGAAGGATGCCGATGGTCGCTTCCTGTGGAGCGATGCGCTGTCGGCTGGTCAGGCGGCGCAGCTGTTGGGCTATCCGGTCATGATCAGCGAGGATATGCCCGATATCGACATGGAAAGCTGTGCCATCGCCTTTGGTGATTTCCACGCCGCCTATACCATCGTCGAACGCCCCGACCTGCGCGTTCTGCGCGATCCGTTCAGCGCCAAGCCGCATGTCCTGTTCTATGCGACCAAGCGCGTCGGTGGCGGCGTCACCGACTTTAATGCGCTGAAGTTGCTGCAGTTCGTCTGATCCACCCGGATCGGACGAGAAGAGGGGCCGGGCGTGCGGCTGGCCAACCCGGCTTTGCAACTGTCCGCGCGCGCTGACGGCTGGCGCGCGGGCCCGGCCCCTTTTCGCAGCGGATACCGGCGAGGCCCTGGCGGGCCTTGCCCTTTTTGAACGGGTCGGCGGACGGCAGGACGGGAGGTTCGCAACGATGATGCTAAGAGATGAAACGGTGCCGGCAGCAGAGGCGTTGCCCGTTGCCGTATTGCGCGGACATTTGCGCCTGAGTTCGGGCTTTGACATTGCGGCCGACGCGGATGAGACGGCGGCTTTGGTCGGGTTCCTTCGGGCTGCGATTTCGGCGATCGAGGCGCGAACGGGCAAGGTTCTTCTGACGCGCCGCTTCCGGATGCAGCTGGAAGACTGGCGCGACAGGCTGGGTCAGCCATTGCCGTTGGCGCCGGTGATTTCGGTTGACGATATCCGGATCGACGACGGGGCGGGCACCGAGACGGTGCTGTCGCCCGACAATTGGCGGCTGGTGCCCGATGATCAGCGGCCGATGATCCTTCCGACCGGGGTGATCCTGCCCAATGTGCCGCGCCGCGGTCATGTGACGGTGACCTTCACTGCCGGGTTCGGGGAAACATGGGACCGGGTTCCTGCCGATCTTGCCCATGCGGCGATCATGCTGGCCAGCCAGTATTACGAGGACCGCAGCTTCGACGGCGGTCGGGGCGCGATGCCCTTCGGTGTCAGCGCATTGATCGAGCGATGGCGCGCGGTGCGGACGCTTGCCGGTCGTGGCAACCGGGAGATGCGCTGATGGGCGTGCCTCGGTTGTCGGTTCGCATGACGCTGGAAGCGCCCGAGCGTCAGGGTGACGGAATGGGTGGCTATGCGTTGATCTGGGTACCTCTGGGGACGCTGTGGGCCGAGATGAAGGCCGGTTCGGGCCGCGAGCGTCAGGCCGAAGTTGGCCCGGAAAGTGTCGTTTCCTGGCGCATTACGGTGCGCGGTGCGCGGTCCGGCGATCCGCGCCGACCCGGTGCGGGCCAGCGGCTGCGTCTGGGCGATCGGATTTTCGCGATTGAGGCCGTGGCCGAGCAGGACAGTGGCGGGCGCTGGCTGACCTGTTTTGCCCGCGAGGAGGATCAGGGATGAGCTATGCGGCAAGCACGGCGTTGCAGGGTGCCGTCTATCAATGCCTGCGCGGCGACGGGGCGCTGACCCAGTTGGTTGGCGATGCGATCTTCGACGCGATGCCGACCGAGGCGCCAAGCGGTGTCTATGTCTCGCTTGGCCCGGAAGAGACGCGGGATGCGGGCGACATGACGGCCGCCGGATCGCAGCACGATTTCGTGGTGTCGGTTCTGTCGGGCAGCGATGGTCCCGCGGGCTTTTCGGCCGTGAAGGCCGCGGCCGTTGCGGTGTCGGATGCGCTGGATGCCGCGGATTTCCAGATGGATCGCGGAGAGTTGGTCGGTTTGTGGTTCCTGCGCGCCAAGGCGCGGCGGGTTGAAAATGGTGCGGCGCGGCGGGTCGATCTGACATTCCGCGCGCGCGTTGATCTTGGCTGAGGAGACTGACCCATGGCGGTACAGAATGGACGTGATCTGCTGATCAAGATGGATATGAGCGGCAATGGCGCGTTTGAGACGGTGGCCGGGCTTCGTGCCACGCGCCTGTCGTTCAATGCGGAAACGGTCGATGTGACCAGCATGGAAAGCCAGGGTGGTTGGCGAGAATTGCTTGGCGGCGCGGGTATACGCAGCGCCTCGATCAGTGGGTCTGGCGTGTTTCGTGATGCCTCGACCGACGGGCGGGCGCGACAAATCTTTTTCGACGGAGAGGTGCCGCGCTTTCAGGTCGTAATCCCCGATTTCGGCACGGTCGAAGGGCCGTTCCAGATCACCGCGCTGGAATATTCGGGCAGCTACAATGGCGAGGCCACTTACGAACTGACGCTGGCCTCGGCAGGGGCGCTGACCTTTACGGCCCAATGATGGCGAACCAGTTCACGGGCGAGGTCCAGATCACGCTGGACGGTCAGCCGCATGTTGCCAAGCTGACCCTTGGTGCATTGGCTGAACTGGAAACCGAACTGGGCGCGGAAAGCCTGGTCGAGTTGATCGAACGGTTCGAGGCGGGCCGCTTTGGCAGCCGCGATGTCATTGCAATCCTGGTCGCGGGATTGCGGGGCGGGGGCTGGGCTGGCGGGCGCGATGATCTGCTGACCGTCGATATCGACGGTGGTCCTGCGGCGGGTGCCCGCAGTGCTGCGCAATTGTTGAGCCGGGCCTTTCAGGTGGTCGCATGACCGAGCTGACACCGCGTGGGCTGGACTGGCCCGGGCTGATGCGTGCGGGGATGCGTGGTTTACACCTGCATCCCCAGCAGTTCTGGGCGCTGACCCCGGCCGAGCTTGCCCTGATGCTGGGTGTCGAGGCCGGGCCTTCTGCCATGACCAGAAACCGTCTGGCCGAGTTGTCGGCCAGATTTCCCGATACACCGCCGGCAACGGATGGTGCGCACACATCATGAGGAGCCTTGGCCATGGCAAACAAGGACGGGTTCAGCGGCGGCCTTGATCAGCTGGACGAAAATATGGGGCAGGCTGGTCGCATGACCGCCGAGTTCGAGAAAGAGTTGGCGCGGCTGCGTCAGTCAATGGCGTTTACCAGCCGCGAAGTCAGTACGCTGAGCAGCGGTCTGGAAAGCGGCTTGCGGCGTGCAATCGACGGGCTGGCCTTTGACGGGGTGAAGCTGTCGGATGCGCTGAAGGGAATTGGCCAGTCAATTGCCGATACGGTGTTTTCGATTGCCATGAAGCCGGTCGAGCAGGCGTTGTCCTCGACCCTGGCGCAGGGTGTCAGCGGCATCATGGGTTCCGTCATGCCCTTCGCGGATGGTGGGGCATTCGTCCAGGGACGGGTGATGCCGTTCGCCAAGGGCGGTATCGTTTCAAGTCCGACCCATTTCCCCATGCGCGGTGCGACCGGCCTTATGGGTGAGGCCGGCCCCGAAGCGATCATGCCTTTGCAGCGCGGAGCCGATGGGCGCCTGGGCGTTGCAAGCGCAGGCGGGTCCCGACGCCCGGTCAATGTCACCTTCAATGTCACAACCCCGGATGTGGCGGGCTTCAAGCGCAGCAGATCGCAGATCGCGGCGCAGATGGCCCGTGCCCTGTCCCAGGGTGATCGAAACAGCTGAGAGGTTTGATCATGGCGTTTCATGAAATCCGGTTCCCGACAAACCTGTCCTTCGGGTCGGTGGGTGGCCCGGAACGCAAGACCGAGATCGTAACCCTTTCCAGCGGCTTTGAAGAGCGAAACACCCCATGGGCGCATGGGCGTCGTCGCTATGACGCGGGGATGGGGCTGCGGTCTTTGGATGATCTGGAGGATCTGGTCGCCTTTTTCGAGGCGCGTGCCGGGCAGTTGCATGGGTTCCGGTGGAAGGACTGGGCCGATTGCAAAAGCTGCGCGGCATCGAAGCAGCCGGCGTTTGCGGATCAGCGTATTGCCACCGGGGATGGGAATACCCGCAAGTTCCAGTTGATAAAGGCCTATACCTCTGGCCCCGCGCGTTATGAGCGCCCGCTGACCAAGATTGTCAACGGGACGGTTCGCGCGGGCGTCGGTGGCGATGAGCGGTTTTTCGGAAGCGATTACACGGTGGACAACAGGACCGGGGTAATAACGTTCACCGATCCGCCCGAACCGGGCGCCGATGTGACCGCAGGATTTGAGTTCGATGTTCCGGTCCGCTTTGACACGGATCGAATTGCCGTTTCGGTCGCGTCCTTTCAAGCAGGCGAGATGCCTGAGATTCCGGTCATTGAGGTGCGTGTATGACGACGACCACAACAGCGCGCGCCTGGGCGATTACCAGGGGCGATGGGCTGACGCTGGGCTTTACCGACCATGACGGAGAGTTGCAGTTTCAGGGGATCAGCTTTCGTCCCGATAGCGGAATGACCGCCAGCGCACTTGTGCAGGGGACGGGGCTGTCCGTCGATAACTCGGAAGCGGAAGGTGCGTTGACGGATGACGCCATCACCGAGCGCGACTTGCTGGCGGGTCGTTGGGACGGCGCCATGCTGGAGATGTGGGAAGTGGACTGGCGGAATGTCGCGAAACGCACGCTGAGATTCCGTGGCACACTGGGCGAGGTGTCGCGCGGCTCTGGTGCGTTCCGGGCCGAATTGCGCGGTCTGTCAGAGCCACTGAACGCCAGCATGGGCCGGGTCTATCATCCGCTATGCGCGGCGCGTCTTGGCGACGATAAATGCGGTGTTGGTCTGGGCGGCCCTGAATGGACCCATGAAACCCAGATCGAGGCGTTGGAACATGGGCGGATCTTTCGGTTCGCCAGCTTTCCTGCCTATGACACGACATGGTTCGAACGAGGGACGCTGCATGTTCTGAGCGGTGATGCCAAGGGACTGAGCGCCACGATCAAGAACGACATCGCCAGCCCCAATGGCGGCAGAGAGATCGAGCTTTGGCAAGAGCTTGGAATGACGCCTGCCATCGGTGATCGCCTTCGTCTGGTTGCGGGCTGTGACAAGCGCAGTCTTACCTGCAAGGCCAAGTTCCGAAACTATCAGAACTTCCGTGGCTTTCCGCATCTGCCAAGCGAAGACTGGTTGCTTGCCCCGCATGTCGGATCGGGCAATGACTGACAGGGTTGTCGCGATTGCGCGCATGTGGATCGGGACACCATATATGCACCAGGCCAGCGTGCAGGGGGTTGGCGCAGACTGTTTGGGCCTGATCCGGGGGATATGGCGTCAACTCTACGGCGCTGAACCCGAAACCGCGCCGGCCTATACCGCCGATTGGGGCGAGTGTTCGTCACATGAGCTGCTGTTGCAGGGCGCGTGTCGCAATCTGGTTCGATGCAAGCCCGACTGCGCTTTCGCGCCGGGCGATGTCTTGCTGTTCCGGATGCGGCCGATGGCCGTTGCCAAGCATCTTGGCGTGCTGTCCGAGATTGGTGCCACCAGAAGATTTGTTCATGCCTATTCGGGGCATGGCGTGGTTGAAAGCCCGCTAAGTGCGCCCTGGCAGGGACGCATCGCCGGGCGTTTCAGATTTCCATAAAAGTCTGACGGAAGGAGGCCAGGATGGCCACGATTGTGCTGTCTGCGGCAGGTGCTTCGATCGGGGGAAGTTTCGGCGGTGCCTTCTTGGGGCTGTCGGGCGCTGTCATCGGTCGTGCGGTCGGTGCGACGATCGGCCGTGCCATCGACCAGCGGTTGCTGGGATCGGGCGCAAGGGCGGTGGAAACAGGGCGGATAGACCGCCTGCGACTGCAGACGGCAGGGGAAGGCATGTCGATCCCGCGCATCTGGGGGCAGATGCGGGTGCCGGGGCATGTCATCTGGGCGTCCCCCCTTGAAGAGGTGAGCAGCACCGAAACGGTCGGTGGTGGCAAGGGTGCGCCAAAGCAAAGCGTCACCAATATCAGCTATCGTCTGTCTGTGGCGCTGGGCCTGTGCGAAGGTGAAATTCTGGGCGTTGGCCGCGTCTGGGCAGATGGTGAGGAGGTGGCGGCCGAGGATCTGAACCTGCGTGTCTACAAGGGCGATGAGGATCAGGGTCCCGATCCGGCGATTGCGGCCCATGAGGGCGATGACGCGCCCGCCTATCGCGGTCTGGCCTATGTCGTGCTGGAGGATCTGCTTCTGGAACGTTGGGGCAACCGCATGCCGCAACTGACATTCGAGGTCACCTGCGCGGCGCAGGACGGGACCGGACTTTGCCGCGACGTGCACGCTGTGGCGATGATTCCGGGCACGGGGGAATATTCGCTGGCGACCACGCCGGTCACGCAGGATCTGGGCCTGGGAGAGGTGCGCGCGGTCAACCAGAATACGCCGATGGGCGGAACGGATTTCAGCGCCTCGATGGATGTGATGGGGCGCGAATTGCCGAATGTTTCCTCGGTATCGCTGGTGGTTTCGTGGTTCGGCGACGATCTGCGGGTCGATCGCTGCACGCTGCGACCCAAGGTCGAGGACAAGTCGCTGGACGGCAGCGAGATGGCGTGGCGCGCCGGCGGGATCGGTCGTGGCGACGCGCAAGAGGTTTCGCGCCTTGATAACCGCCCCATCTATGGCGGGACGCCAGCGGATGCCTCGGTGATCGAGGCATTGCGTGCGATTGCGCAGACTGGTCGCAAGGCGGTCTTCTATCCCTTCATTCTGATGGAGCAGCTTGCGGGCAACGGCCTGACGAACCCCTATGGCGGTGGCGAACAGCCGGTCATGCCCTGGCGTGGGCGTATTACGACATCGGTCGCACCGGGGCGTGCGAATACGACCGATGGCACCGCCGCCGCGGAAAGCGAAGTGGCCGCTTTTTTCGGAACCGCGCACGCTTCGGATTTCAGCGTCAGCGATGGTGTCATTTCCTATCATGGCCCGGATGAATGGTCGTATCGCCGGTTTATCCTGCACTACGCCATGCTGTGCGCCGCTGCAGGCGGGGTGGATTCCTTTCTGATCGGTTCTGAAATGGTCGCGATGACCCAGATCCGCGGGCGCGAGAACAGCTATCCCGCAGTTGCTGGCCTGCGTCAGCTGGCGGCAGATTGCCGGGCAATTCTGGGGCCTTCGGTCAAGATCGGCTATGCGGCAGATTGGTCGGAATATTTCGGACACCACCCCGGCGACGGCGAGCTGTTCTTTCATCTGGATCCGCTATGGGCGGATGAGAACATCGATTTCATCGGCATCGACAATTACATGCCGTTGTCGGATTGGCGTGAAGGCGAAGATCATCTGGATGTCGGATGGGGCCGGATCGACAATATCGACTATCTCAAATCCAACGTGCAAGGCGGCGAGGGATACGACTGGTACTATGCCTCGGACGCGGACCGCGATGCACAGATCCGCACGCCGATCACCGACGGCCAATATGACGAGGCCTGGGTCTGGCGCTACAAAGACCTGACCAGTTGGTGGCAGAACCTGCATTTCAACCGGCCCGGAGGTGTCAGATCCCGCGAAGCGACGGCATGGGTGCCGGGGTCAAAGCCGATCTGGTTCACTGAACTTGGTTGCGCCGCGCTGGACAAGGCAACCAACCAGCCGAACAAGTTTCTGGATGCCTACAGCTCGGAAAGTGTGCTTCCGCATTTCTCGAACGCGCAGCGCGACGATGCCATCCAGGCCGCTTATGTCGAGGCGGTCATGGGCTATTGGTCGAAAGGTGCGAACAACCCCACCAATCAGGACGGGATGCGGATGCTGGATGTGGGGCGGTCCCATGTCTGGTGCTGGGATGCCCGCCCGTTCCCGGCGTTCCCTGCGCGCGAAGATCTGTGGAGCGATGGTCCCGCATGGGAGCGCGGCCATTGGTTGAACGGCCGCGCCGGCGCGGTTAAGTTGTCGGCTGTCGTCGGTGACATCTGCCGCATGTCGGGCGTCACGCATTTCGATGCGTCACAATTGTCCGGGGTCGTCCGGGGCTTTCAGATCGGAGGTGGCGAAAGTGGTCGGGCGGCGATGCAGCCCCTGATGCTGGCGCATGGGTTCGATGCGGTCGAGCGGGCCGGCAAGCTGTGTTTCATCACGCGCAATGGCCTTCCGGTGGCCGAAATCGGTCCGGACGACCTGGCATTGACCGACGAGGTTGCAGGGATGGAAACCGTCCGGTCCTCGGACGCCGCCATGACGGGGCGCGTGCGTCTGAACTTTGCAGAGGCAGGTGGCGATTACGCGATAGCGACAGCCGAAAGCATTCTGCCCGGAGACGATCAGGAGGCGGTGTCAGAGAGCGAGTTTCCGATGCTGCTGACCCGTTCCGAGGGGCGAGCGATCGTCGAGCGCTGGCTGACCGAGGCGCGGGTGGCTCGCGATACTGCACGATTTGCATTGCCGCCTTCCAAGGCGGATATCAGCGTCGGGGACGTGATCAGGGTCAATCGGCCCGATGCCCCGTCGCGGTGCTGGCGTGTCGATCGGGTCGAACGTGGCGGCGCGGTGACAGTCGATGCCGTGCGCGTCGAGGATGGCGTCTATACGCCCGCGCTGGCGGTCGATGAACGCAACCCGATCCGCAAATACGCGCCGCCGATGCCTGTCTGGCCCCTCTTCATGGACTTGCCATTGCTGCGCGGGGATGAGGCACCGCATCAGCCCTATCTTGCGGCGACGGCGCATCCCTGGCCAGGGACGGTCGCCGCCTATATGTCGATCGAGGAAGAAGGTGGGTTTGATCTGAACCTGACCCTGGATCGCAAGGCGGTAATGGGCCGCACGCTCGACGCACTGCCTGTCGCGCGCGCCGGCGTTCTGGATCGCGGACCCGCGTTACGGGTTCAGTTCAAGAATGCGCGGCTGCAATCGGTGACGCAAAAGGCTTTGCTGTCGGGCGCGAACTGCCTTGCGATCGGTGATGGATCGCTTGAGAACTGGGAGATCGTGCAGTTCGGCAAGGCCGAGCCTGTATCCAAGGATGTCTGGGCGCTTGGCGACCGATTGCGGGGCCAGGCCGGCACGGACGCGGTGTCTGCCGGCTGGCCCGCAGGCAGTGTCGTGGTGTTGCTGAACGGTGCGCCCAAGCAGGTCAAACTGTCCCCCAGCGCCCGCGGGCAAGAGCGGTTCTGGCGCGTCGGCCCGGCGTCTCGTACCGTCGATGATCGCAGTTTCAGGGCGCGCGTCACGAACGCTCGCGGGATTGGCCTGCGTCCCTATGCGCCATGTCATCTGCGGATTGACGGCACCCAGATCAGCTGGATCCGCAGGACTCGGCTGGATGGCGATTCCTGGGATGGCGCTGATGTGCCGCTGGGAGAAACCCGCGAGCGGTATTTGCTGCGACTGACCCGCGGCGGCAAGACGCTGCATGAAGTTCAACTTTCCGCGTCGGACTATACGGCTCCGGCAGATGTCTGGGCTTCGGCACGGGCGGGCGGAAGTTTCCAAGTCGAGGTCGCACAACTGTCCGATCAGTTTGGCGCGGGCCCCTTTGTCAGGAGGACGATCAATGTCTAACACGCAGCGTTTCGGAATGCCGCTGGTACAGTCGGCACAGGCGCAAAAGCATGTCACCGTGAACGAGTCGCTGATGCGGCTGGACGGGCTGGTCAACCTGGTCCTGCAAAGCGTCACCACCGCCCAGCCGCCCGCCGCCGTGATCGACGGTCAGTGTTGGGGGGTCCCCGGCAGTGCAAGCGGCACGTGGTCAGGCGAGGCAGGCCGGATCGCGATTGGTTCGAACGGCGGTTGGGTGTTCGTCACGCCAACTGCGGGCATGTCGGCTTTTGTCGCGGATCAGGGTACGCAGGCATTTCACAGCGGCACGCAATGGATTGTGGGTGCCGCCAGCATGGGCCGACAAGGATCGGGCATGATCATCGGCATGGCCGAAAAAGAGGTGCAGCTGAGCAGTGGCGCCAGCTTTGACACCGGCGTCACCATTCCGGCAAACGCAATGGTGATCGGTGCAGTCGCCAAGGTCTCGGTCGCGCTGACGGGCACGGTGACGACCTGGAAGCTGGGAACTGCGGGCGCCGAGAACCGTTTTGGCCAGGGGATCGGCAAAGCCAAGAATTCCTGGGCGCGCGGAATGCTTGGGTCGCCGATGACCTATTATCAGAACGCCAATCTGATGATGACTGCGGAAAGCGGGCAGTTCACGGGCGGAAAGGTGAAACTGGCCGTGCATTGGTGGGAACTGCGTTTGCCCGACTGATCTTGTTCCGCCTGCGCTTTCACATATCTCTGATTTGCGATAGTGATAAAGATCCCAACAAGGCGCAGGCGGGCTTCGATGAACATGCAGCATGGAATGAACAGGACCATGGAACTGGACCGCGACGCGGTTTGGGCGCAGGTTCGTGATGAGGCGCGCAAGGCGATCCAGGACGAGCCGCTGCTTGGCTCGGTGATCCATGCGGGGCTGCTGCATCACGAAAGCCTTGAGGCGGCCTTGGCCTATCGCTTTTCGCAGAAGCTGGCATCGGGCGAGATGAACGAGCAGATCCTGCGCGAGATCGTGGACGATGCCTATACCAGCAGCCCCGAACTTGCGGACGCCTCGCGCGCCGATCTTCTTGCGGTTTATGACCGTGATCCGGCGACACATCGTCTGATCCAGCCGATCCTGTTCTTCAAGGGGTTTCAAGCGCTGCAAGCCTATCGCATCGCGCATTGGCTGTGGCAGCGGGGGCGCGCCGACATGGCCTATTTCGTGCAGATGCGATGCTCGGAATGCTTTGGGGTCGATATCCATCCGGCGGCCAGGATTGGCGTCGGCGTCATGATCGACCATGCCCATTCCATCGTGATCGGTGAGACCGCGACCGTCGGCAATGATGTGTCGATGCTGCATTCGGTGACCTTGGGTGGCACCGGCAAGGAAGACGGCGACCGGCACCCGAAGATTGGCGATGGGGTCCTGATCGGGGCAGGGGCCAAGGTTCTGGGCAATATCCGCGTCGGGCATCATTCACGGATCGCGGCTGGTTCTGTCGTGCTGCACGAAGTGCCGGCCTGCAAGACCGTTGCCGGGGTTCCGGCAAGGGTCATCGGCGATGCAGGCTGTTCGGAACCCTCGCACAGCATGAACCAGCTGCTTGGCAACGACGGACTGTATTAAAGCCAGTCCTTGACTCCGCTGCCCGTTACTTCGGGCAGTTGGCGCCCTTCGACGGCCAAACGGTCGTCCAGCCCTTGTGCGATCCGCGTCGCCAGGCTGAAACCCTGATAGATCAGCGCCGAATATAGCTGTATTGCCGAGGCACCGGCACGCAGCTTTTCCCATGCCTGATCGACAGATCCGACGCCGCCCACGCCGATCAACGGGATTTTCCCGTTTGTGGCCTGGTAAAGTTTCGCAAGAACATGGGTCGATTTGTTGAAAAGCGGCTGCCCGGACAGGCCACCGGCCTCCTTCGCATTGGCCCCTTGCAGACCGTCGCGCGACAGGGTGGTGTTGGTCGCGATGATGCCGTCGATCCCGGCATTCAAGGCGACCGATGCGATTTGATCCAGCTCGGTATTGTCCAGGTCGGGCGCGATCTTGACAAAGACGGGAATAGCCGTGGGCAGCGATGCGCGGGCGTTCATGACCTGATCCAGAAGCGCCGCCAAGGCTGTCGGCCCTTGCAGGTCGCGCAGCTTTTCGGTGTTGGGTGAAGACACGTTAACTGTCACGAAATCAGCATGGGCACCGGCCATTTCGACCACCGCCGCGAAATCGGCGGCGCGATCGACGCTGTCCTTGTTCGCGCCCAGGTTCAGTCCGACCGGGATGCCCTTCGGGCGCGCGGCCAGGCGTTCCGCGATGGCGGTCGCGCCCTCGTTGTTGAAGCCAAAGCGGTTGATGACCGCCTGGTCCTTGGTCAGCCGGAACAGCCGTGGCTTGGGGTTTCCGGGTTGTGGCCGGGGTGTTGCGGCGCCCAGTTCCAGAAAGCCGAAACCGGCGCGCATCAGCGCGGTGACGGCCTTGGCGTTCTTGTCATATCCGGCAGCTAGCCCGACAGGGTTCGGCAGGTTCAGCCCCGCCACCGTCGTTGCCAGCCGCTCGGATGTCACGGGCCCGCCGGGCAGGGGGACAAGTCCCGCGCCCAAGGCCCTGATCGACAGGTCATGGGCGCGTTCCGGGTCCAGACGATGCAGGCCCGACAGACCCAGCCGTTCGATCATGTTCATTCCAGCGGTCCTGTCTGATGCCCGTCTTCGGTCAGCTCGACCACGCGGGACCATTGTATGTCGGCAAGCGTGAACCTGCGATAAAGATGCGGGAACAGATCGCCGCCGCGTGCGGGTTCCCAGATCAGCTTGTCTCCCAGAGTGTCCGGATCACAGGCCAGCATGTGCAGCGGCGTTTCGCCTGCGTAATGCTTGGCCAGCGTGCCGGGCAGCTGCGTCGCGGTCGAGAAATGGATGTAGCCGTCCGCGACATCTGCGGGCGAGCCGTCCGTTTCACCTTGGGCCTTCAGCGTGGCCCACTCATCTTCCCGAAGAATCTTGTATATCAGCATGGGGGCATTTGCCGCCGAAGGCTGCATCTGGTCAAGTATCGCGCCATACCGTCGCGTAGTATTTGACCGAGGCTGACCAGTTGATCAAACATGTCTGCATGATTGATCCCGGTCGAAAGGAATTTACATGTCCCGACGTTTTCTGATGGGGGCCTCGGTGCTTGGTCTATGTGCCAGCGGGGCTTATGCCGACACGGTGCTGCATGTCTTGCACACCAATGACCTGCACAGCAGGATCGAGGCCGTCAACAAGTATGACAGCACCTGCGATGCCGAGACCCTAGAGGCTGGCGAATGCTTTGGCGGGGTCGCGCGCGTCGCGGCAAAGATTGCCGAGTTGCGCGACCAGATCACGGCTGACGGTGGTGATGTCGTCGTGCTTGACGCTGGGGATCAGTATCAGGGCAGCCTGTTCTATACGACCTACAAGGGCAAGGACGTCGTCGAGTTCATGAACGCGATCGGCTATGACGCCATGGCTGTCGGCAACCATGAATTCGATGATGGCCCCGAAGGGCTGACGGTTCTGACCGATGGCGTTTCTTTTCCGGTCGTGTCGGGAAATCTGGACCTGTCCCAGTCCAATCTGTTGAAGGACAAGGTTCAGGATGTGGTCGTATTGGAGGTCGGGGACCAGAAGATCGGGATCGTCTCGGCGCTGGCCACGGATACGCCGGAAACCTCGTCCCCGGGTCCGAACGTCATTTTCCAGGACGATATCGACAGCCTGACCGCCGATGTGCAGGAACTGAGCGATCAGGGCATCGACAAGATCATCGCCCTGACCCATGTGGGCTATCGCCGCGATCAGCAGATCGCCGCCGAGGTTCCGGGGCTGGATGCGGTGATCGGCGGTCATTCGCATAGCTTGCTGGGCGACATGGATGGGGCCGAGGGGCCGTATCCGACGATGGTCGCGGGTCCCGATGGCGCCGAGGTGCCCGTCGTCACCGCCTATGCCTATTCCAAATATCTGGGCCATCTGGTGCTGACCTTCGATGACGCGGGCAATCTGACCAAGGCCGAGGGGCAGCCGATCCTGCTGGACAACAGCGTTCCCGAGGACGAAGCGATCGCCGCACGGGTCGCAGAGATGGCCGCCCCCATCGAAGAACTGCGCCAGAAGGTCGTTGCCTCAGCGGGCGCCGCGATCGATGGTGACAGAACCAGCTGTCGTCAGCGCGAATGCGAAATGGGCGTGTTGGTGACTGACGCGATGCTGGATCGGGTCAAGGATCAGGGCGTAAGCATCGCCATCACCAATGGCGGCGGGCTGCGGGCCTCGATCGACGCGGGCGAGGTCACCATGGGTGAGATCTACACCGTCCTGCCATTCCAGAATACATTGGCGACCTTTCAGCTGTCGGGGGCCGATATCGTCACCGCGCTGGAAAACGGCGCCAGCCAGTATGAGGATGCGGCAGGGCGCTTTGCCCAGGTTGCGGGCCTGACCTACACTGTCGATCCGGCGGCCGAAGTCGGCGCGCGCATCAGCGATGTGATGGTCCGGGATGGCGATGACTGGGCGCCCATCGACATGTCAGCGACCTATGGCGTCGTGTCGAACAATTACATGCGCGGCGGTGGCGACGGCTATGACATCTTCGAAACGAACGCCTTGAATGCCTATGATTTCGGTCCGGATCTGGCCGAGGTTCTGGCCGGGTACATGGCGGCGCAGGACGGTCCCTATCAGCCGGAACTGCAAAACCGGATCACCGTGAAATGATCGCGGTCGGGGGTGCGCAAGGCGCCCCCGTCAGCACTGTCCGATCAGGCGCTTGCCATTCTTGTGATGCCGTCTGGCAAGCTGTCGGCCTTCGCGCCCGGACAGCAACCGCCGCGCCGCGACCGGCTGAAATCCGGGATCGGCAAGCTGTGGAAACAGTTCGGTCACTTCGCGCCGCGCCTGTGCCCCCATCGTGCTGATCGCATAGGGGCCGACATACAGGCTTTCGGTCCATGCACCGTTCGAGCGCAGGATCTCGTGGTCGTCAAACAGCATGTGGTAATAGGTCACGCCCGTCTGCCCGTCGACGACCCCGACGCCCGGCATGTCCAGCAGGTGCTTGGCCGCGACAAGGATTTCATCTTCGCCGAACATGCGCTGCGCGATCACGGATTTTACCAGAATGCGATGCTGGGGCGAGACGGTCAGATCGGACGCAGGCATCCCCGGCCCCAATGCCCCGGCGCGAATGCGGATCGGGCGCAGATGCGGAGCCGCCGCCAGCCGTCGCGGTGACAGCACGGTCCGCCCGATCCAGCGCAGCCAGCGCATGCCGTTATCGCGGGTGCGGATCAGATCGCCCGGACGCAGGTTCTGGATCGCGCGGGCCCCCAGCAGGGTGTCGATGATCGTATCTTCCGCAAAGCACTGTACATCCTGCGGCGTCATCATCTGCCCGTCGTCATCCGCCCGCAGTTGGGCCTGGCTCAGAAAGCGGAAGGATAGGGTCGGGTCGAATTCCTGATGGGGGATCGGGTCATTGGCGGCATTCGTCGCGCTGTAGGGAAAAACCATGACGGTATAGCGCCCGCCAAGTTCAGTCCCCAATTCGCCGGGTTGATAGCTGCGCGGATAGACGACGGCATAGTCGAACCGGTTTCCATCCGCATCCACATGTCGGATGATCGAGCCGATGAAATTCGACAGCCGGGTGCCCGCCGTGAAGGTGACCTCGCCCGGGGTGCCCGCCGACAGCACGGTGTCGGAAACAAGGCTTTGATCGGTTTCGCTGGTGCCGCTGTAAAATCCGCTGTTCAGTTCGGGATCATCGTCGCTGACGGTCACCGTGCCAAGCTGCGCGCCCGTCAGGTTCAGCGTGCCGGAGGTGCGCACCCATGGCATATAGCGTTCGGTGCCGGATGTGCCCGCCGGGATCGGCTGGGACAAGGTCAGCATCGTGATCAGGTAGTTCATCCCGTGTCCCGCCCCGCAACCCCGTCGGCGACCGCGCGTGATCGGTCGCTCCGATCTCTTGAACGGATCGGTGCGGAAAGATTTAACGAATGCGAGTTAATGAATGGTTAATCCGCGTCGGGATCCGGGATCCGTTCGGATTTGGCGGCCGAGGGGGCACCCGTCCCGCGTTCGCGATAGGGGGTGCTGCCATATTGCGCACGGTAGCATTTCGAAAAATGCGACGGGCTGGAAAAGCCTGCCGCCAGCGCGATCTCGATGATTGACAGCTCCGTCTGCATCAACAGGTTGCGCGCGCGTGCCAGCCGCGTTTCCATGTAGTAACGCTTTGGGCTGCGGTTCAGATAGCGGCGGAACAACCGCTCCAGCTGCCGTGTGGACATGCCGGCATCGGCGGCCAGCTGTGCCGGGCTGATCGGCTCTTCCAGGTTGGCTTCCATCCGCGTGATGACAGCCGCAAGGCGCGGGTGACGCACGCCGATGCGGGTGGGAATCGACAGGCGCTGACGGTCCTGATCGGTGCGGATCACGGTATGCAGCATCTGGTCCGCGACCTCGGCGGCAAGCGCATCGCCATGGGCCGACGCCACAAGATGCAGGACCAGATCGATCGAGGATGTCCCCCCGGCCGCCGTCAGCCGATTGCCATCCTGCACAAATACCGTGCGGAACAGGTCGATATCGGGAAATGCCTCGGCAAAGCCGTCGTGGTTTTCCCAGTGGATCGTGGCCTTGCGGTTATCCAGCAATCCGGCTTCGGCCAGCACCCAGGCACCGGTGCAGACCGCGCCCATCGCCGCGCCGCTGCGGGCCTGCCGCCGCAGCCAGTTCAGCACCGGGCGGCGCGCCTCGCGGGCGACATCGGTGCCGCCGCAGATGATGATCACATCGTCGCGCCCGGCCTGAAAATCCGCTTCCAGACCATGATCGACAAGGATGCGCGACCCGTTGGAACAGGTCGCGGCCTCGCCCGCCGTGCCGACCAGGCGCCAGGAGTACAACTGTTCCCCTGACGCGCGATTCGCCAGCCGCAAGGGCTCGATCGCTGCGGTGAAGGGCAGCATGGTGAACCGCTCCAGCAGCAGGAAAATGAATTGGCGCGGCTTGTCTGATGGCATCGTGCTGTCTGTTCGCGGCAAGGTTTCATCCACACAACAGGGAATTCCGGCCGCCGCAAGGAAAAAACATGCCCCTCTGCGACGATTGGCGGGTCGAAACCGGACCTTGCCCTTTCCCTGAACACGGCTTCGCATTATATGGTCCGGACATTCTTTCAAGGAGCCGTCCCATGACGCAGGATACCCGCACCCCCGCCGCCACCCAAACCTGGGACAAGGCCGGCTGGCGCGCCTATCCGCGCGTCCAGATGCCGGACTATACAGACAAGGCGGCGCTTGGCGCCGTCGAGGCGCAACTGTCCAAGTTCCCGCCGCTTGTCTTTGCGGGCGAGGCCCGCCGCCTGAAGGCGCAGCTGGCCGATGTGGCCAGCGGTCAGGCCTTCCTGTTGCAGGGTGGCGACTGTGCCGAAAGCTTTGCCGAATTCAGCGCCGACAATATCCGCGACACCTTCAAGGTGATCCTGCAGATGGCGGTCGTGCTGACTTGGGGCGCGCAGCTGCCCGTGGTCAAGGTCGGGCGCATGGCCGGCCAGTTCGCCAAACCGCGCAGCGCGGCGACCGAAACCGTCGGGGGCGTCGAACTGCCCAGCTATCGCGGCGACATCATCAATGGCTTCGACTTCACCGCCGATGCCCGTATCCCCGATCCGCAGCGGATGCTGGCGGCCTATACGCAGGCGGCGGCCTCGCTGAACCTGCTGCGCGCCTTCTCGACCGGCGGTTTCGCGGACATGCACCGCGTCCAGAACTGGATCGCGGATTTCGTGGGCGGTCCCGAGGCGGCGAAATATCGCGACATCGCGGATCGGATCCGCGACGCGATGGCCTTCATGCAGGCGGCCGGTGTGAATTCGGACACGGCGCATCAGCTGTCCAAGGTCGATTTCTACACCAGCCACGAAGCGCTTCTTCTGGAATACGAAGAGGCGCTGGCCCGGATCGACACGACCACCGGCAAGCCGGTCGCGGGCTCGGGGCACATGATCTGGATCGGCGACCGCACCCGTCAGCCGGATGGCGCGCATGTCGAATTCGCCCGTGGCGTCCAGAACCCGATCGGCCTGAAAACCGGCCCGTCGACCACGGCCGATGATCTGAAGGTCCTGATGGCCAAGCTGAATCCGGAAAACGAGGCAGGCCGCCTGACCCTGATTGCGCGTTTCGGTGCCGGTTCGGTCGGCGATCACCTGCCGCGTCTGATCAAGGCCGTCCAGGAAGAGGGCGCGAATGTCGTCTGGTCCTGCGACCCGATGCACGGGAACACGATCAAGTCGGCGTCTGGCTACAAGACCCGTCCCTTCGATTCGGTGCTGCGTGAAGTGCGCGAATTCTTCCAGATCCACAAGGCCGAGGGCACCATTCCCGGCGGCGTCCATTTCGAGATGACCGGCAAGGACGTGACCGAATGCACCGGCGGCGTCCGCGCCGTCACCGACGAGGATCTGTCGGACCGCTATCACACCGCCTGCGATCCGCGCCTGAATGCCAGCCAATCGCTGGAACTGGCCTTCCTGGTCGCCGAGGAACTGCGCGATCGGCGCGAAGCTGCCGCGCCTGCGCGCGATGTCAAGGCCGGCTGAACCCGCGGGCCTTTTCCCAACGAAACAGCCGCCCGGATCGGGCGGCTGTTGTCGTTTCAGCCTCCTGTCGGCCTATTTCCAGCGGCGATGAACCCAGAACCACTGGTCCATATGCCGCCGGACCAGCATTTCCAGATCGTCGTTCAGCGCCTGCATCATCTCTTTCGGTTCGCCATGTGGAACAGGGTCGCCAACATGGACCTGAAAGCTGATTCCATCGCTTCTGCGGATGCCGTGAATCGGCAGCAGCAGCGCATCATAGCGGATGGCAAGCTCGGCCGGGGTCAGGACGGTTTTCGAGGGCAGGTCGAAAAAGCGCAGCTCGGGTGAATGGCGATCATGCTGATCGAACCCCAGCGCCAGCCATCCGCCGCCCCGCAGAAAGCGCAGCATCGCCGCCAGGCCCGCACGCCCGCGCGGGAACAGAGGTTCCGCAATCGCGGTGATCGCGGGGATGTAGTGGCGGTTGAACGCTTCGTTGTTCATCGGGCGATACAGGCCACCAACCGGATAGCCCCGGCCCGCAAGCGCCGCACGCATCGCGTCGTAATTGCCGAAATGCGCACAGGCGACAATGACCGGACGGCCGGATTCGAAGGCCTGTTCCAACGCGGGCAGACCCGGCCCCTCAAGCGGATCGGCCGCATGGATGCGCGACGAAAATTCCTGCCCGGAATAGATCTCGGCTACGGAACGTCCGGCGTTGTTGGGCACCGCGCGGGTCAGTCGTCGCACCTCGTCGGCGGGCAGGTCGGGCCGGGCCAGCGCAAGGTTGTCGCGAATCCGCCGCCGCCACCCGGCCAGCGGCGCCAGTACAGTCCCGAAAAGCCAGCCCACCATCGGGATCCGCCGGTCATAGGGTAGCATCCGCGCCAGACCCATAACCATCAGGAACGCGCCATTGGCCAGCCTGTCGGTCAGCGAGGGTTTGTCATCATTGCTCATGCGGTATCCTGTGCGGTTCTCGTCTCGCGCCACCAGACGTAAAGTCCTGCGCCGACGATAATTGCCGCGCCAAGAATGGTCCAGCGATCGGGCAATTGCCCGAAGAACAGCCAGCCCCACAGACCTGCCCAGATCAGGCCGCTATAGCCGAAGGGCGCCAGCACCCCGGCCTCGGCGCAGGCAAAGGCGCGGATCAGGAACCACTGGCTGATGGTGCCGAAGAAGGCCAGCGACAGGAACGCCCACAGATGTTGCGCCTGAATGGGCTGCCAGACGAAGGGCACGACCAGGCTGGTCAGGATGCCGCCGATGATGGCCGACCAAAGCACTGATGTCGCGGCGGAATCGCTGCGCACCATGCGTGTCAGCAATGCGCCGCTGGCATAAGTGAAGGCCCCGACAAGCGGCAGCAATGCGCCGGGTTCGAACACGCCCGCGCCGGGCCGGATAATGATCATCGCGCCGATCATCGCCGCCAGAATGCCAAGGATGCGGCGGATGCCGATCCGCTCGCCCAGAAACAGGGCCGCACCCAGCGTGATCAGGACCGGGTTCAGATCCATGATGGCCGTTGCCTCGGCCAGCCCGATGAATTGCAGCGACGTGAAGAACAACAGCACCGAAGCCAGCTGCGTCAGCGCGCGAAAGAACTGCAGCCGCGGCTGTCGGCTGCGCGCCATGCGGGGCAGGCCGCCGCGCAGGATCAGGGCCACGATGGCGATATTGCCGATGAACCGCGCCCAGACGACCTGCAAGGGCGAATAGGTCTGTGTCAGCTGCTTGGCCGAAGCGTCCATCAGCGTGAAGCACAGCACCGCCGCGCAAAGCAGCAGGATGCCGGTCGTCTGTTCGCTGCGCACGCGGCCGGCATCCGACCCGCGGCGTTTCATCAGCGCAAAGGCGCGGGGCAGGGCACGCATCGGACCTCTTTCATGACAAACGGCCGGGCTGATGCCCGGCCGGATGCGGTATGCGACAGGGCCCGGAAAGCTGGGCCCCGAAGATGATCACAGCATGTTCCGCACGCGTTCGACCACGGCATCGGCGGTGATGCCGAATGCCTTGTAAAGCGCCGGTGCCGGGGCCGAGGCACCAAAGCCTTCCATGCCGACGAAGGCCGATTTTTCCTCGCGGCCGCGTTCGCCCAGCAGCAGCCAGTCCCAGGGCTGGCGCACGGCGGCCTCGATCGCGATGCGGACGGTTCCGGCGGGAAGAACCTCTTCGCGATAGGCGGCGGGCTGGTCGCGGAACAGTTCCATCGACGGGACCGAGACCACGCGCGTCGGCGTGCCATCGGCTTCCAGCGCATCGCGGGCGGCCATGGCGATCTCGACCTCGGAACCGGTCGCCATCAGCACGGCGGCGGGCTTGCCGCCCGAGGCGTCGCGCAGGACATAGGCGCCCTTGGCCGACAGGTTTTCGTCCTTGTGGGTGGTGCGCAGCGTCGGCAGGTTCTGACGCGACAGCGCCATGATCGACGGCTTGGTCGTCTGCGACAGCGCGATTTCCCAGGCTTCGGCGGTTTCCACCTGATCGCAGGGACGCAGGGTCAGCGTGTTCGGCGTCGCCCGGCTGATTGCCAGATGTTCGACCGGCTGGTGGGTGGGGCCGTCTTCGCCCAGACCGATGCTGTCATGGGTCATGACATAAACGACCGGCAGACCCATCAGCGCCGACAGGCGGATCGCGCCACGGGCATAATCGGTGAAGGTCAGGAATGTTCCGCCATAGGGGTTGAAGCCGCCATGCAGCCAGATCCCGTTCATCGCCGCAGCCATGCCATGTTCGCGGATCCCGTAATGGACATAGCGGCCCAGACGGTTCTCGGCGTTGAACACCTGCATCTGGCCGGTCTTGGTGTTGTTCGACCCGGTCAGGTCAGCCGAGCCGCCGAAATTCTCGGGCATCACGGCGTTCAGGGCTTCCAGCACGTTTTCGCTGGCCTTGCGGGTGGCGACTTTGGGCTTGCCCTCGGCGGTTTCAGCCTTCAGCGCCACGATCTGCGAGACCATCTGCGGGTTCGGCTTGTTCTCGATCCGGCGGGTGAACTCGTCGCGGCTGTCGGTCGACAGCGCGTCGCGGCGGCCGGCCCAGGCCTTATGGTCCTCGGCGCCGCGCGACCCGATCTGGCGCCAGCTTGCCGCGATGTCGTCGGGGATCGCAAAGGCCTCGCCGTCCCAGCCATAGGCGGCGCGGGTGGCGGCGATTTCATCGGCACCCAAGGGCGAGCCATGTGCCTTGGCGCTGTCCGATTTGTTGGGCGAACCGAAGCCGATGATGGTCTTGCACGACACCAGAACCGGGCGGTCATCCTCGGCCTTGGCTTCGGTCAGGGCGCGGTCGATATCGGCGGCGTCGTGGCCGTCGCATTCCAGCACGCGCCAGCCCGAGGCCTTGAAACGCGCCAACTGGTCGGTGCGGTCCGACATGCTGACACGGCCATCGATGGTGATGTCGTTATTGTCCCACAGCACGATCAGGCGGCCCAGCTTCTGGGCGCCCGCCAGGCCGATGGCCTCTTGGCTGATGCCTTCCATCAGGCAGCCGTCACCGGCGATGACCCAGGTGCGGTGGTCGCACAGCTCGGCCCCGAATTCGGCGCGCAGGGCCTCTTCGGCCATGGCCATGCCAACGGCGGTGGCGATACCCTGACCCAGCGGACCGGTCGTCGTTTCGACACCTTCCACATGGCCGTATTCCGGGTGGCCTGCGGTGATCGCGCCAAGCTGACGGAAATTCTTCACCTGTTCCAGCGTCATCTGCTCATAGCCGGTCAGGTGCAGCAGCGCGTAGATCAGCATCGAACCGTGACCCGCCGACAGAACGAACCGGTCGCGGTCGAACCAATGCGGCGCCGAGGCGTCGAATTTCAGGTGGTTGCGGAACAGGACGGTCGCCACATCGGCCATGCCCATCGGCATGCCGGGGTGGCCGGAATTGGCGGATTCGACCGCGTCCATCGCCAGAACGCGGATCGCGCTGGCCAGCTTCCAATGTTCGGGGTCGGCCTTGCGGCGGGCATCGATGTCCATGGCGGTCCTTCGAGGCTGGTTTGTGTCAATGACCTGTTAGGGGCGATGCAACGCGGTTGCAAGCATCCTTGGCCGCCTTTAGCGTTCGCGGAATGCAGCTTTGGATATGCGTGTGACACAGCAGGCCCCTATTGTCGGCTTCCGCCGGGACCGGATCGGTGCAAGGTTGATCGGCTTGCTGAATGTGTTGCGTCTGGGCCAGATCTACGAGGCCGAGGCGGTCTATCTGTGGCTGGCCGATCCCACGGGGCATTACCCCGAACTGGCCGACCCGCATGATTTCCTGTGCGGCGATTTCATCGACCGCCACATCCGCATTGTCGGCGGGATGCCGGATCTGACGGGGCGCAGCAATCTGTCCGCGCTGGCGATGACGGTGGATGCTGCGAGTTTCCGGCAACGGCTGGCGCGGGGCGAGCTGTTTCACAGCGATGCCGCGTTCGAGATGACCTGCCTGTTGGGTGAATCCCGCGATGAGGCGCACAGGCAGGCTGTTCGCATCGCCGCCGATCTGCCGCTTGCGCCCCGTCTGGCCGAACGGCTGGCCGAGGGGCGTCGACGGCTGGCGGAATGGGCGGGCGATCGGGGTGCGATCCGCGCCCTGCATCTGCGGCGGGGCGACCTGCTGGACGGCGACCCTTGGTCGCTAAGTTCGTGGCCCGCGAAATATGTTCCTGATGAGTTCTGCCGCGTCTGGATCGATCAACAGCCGGGTCCGGTCGTCGTCTTTACCGACACGCCCGCCGCGACGGCGCATCTGGCGCAGGGGGATCCGCGGGTCGTTCCGGTCGATCAGGTGCTGGATCTTGACGGGCTGAACGCGGCCGAGCGTGACATGCTGGAGGTTCTGGTGATGGCGGGTGCCACCCGCATCGGGGCACCGGGCGGCAGCGCATTTTCGCGCGCGGCGCTGACCATCGGGCATGCGCAGCTGGATTCGCTGCCACGGTCCCTGCCACCGCAGGAAAATCAGGACGCGCATCAGGCGTTGCTGGATCGCGTTATCTCGCGGCCCGACAGCTTTCTATGCAGCGGCGATCTGGCGCAATCGGCGCAACATGCGCTGCATCACGCCATCACGACCGGGCAGGGCGCGGCGCTGGCCGATGCCTTGGCCGCCATGTCGGATGCGGCTGCGCGCCATCCGTTCCTGTATCGGATCGCCGCCGTCTCGGCGCTGCATGCGGGGCGGCATGACACGGCGCGGGACGTGGCCGCTCGGGCCTTGGCGGCACCGAATCTGGTGCCACGCGACACCCGCGAATGTCAGCAGGTGCAGGACACGGTCGGTGTGATCGGTGATCCGCAGTCGCCTGCCTCGCTGGACGCGTTTCTTCTGGCGTGCTTCGGCGAGAAGGCCCATCATCGGCCCGTGCGCGACATGATGGCCGCGGCGCTGTTCGGCCAGCCCGGTTCCACCGCGTTGCGTCTGCTGATGCTGCCTGGCTGGCAGGCGCAGGACCTGGCCGAGCGTGCCGAGGCGGCCGTGCCGCCGCTGTGGTCCTATCTGGGCGACTGGGAAGAGCTGCTGGACGATGTGACCGCCCGCCAACCCCTGCGCGAGATGCCCGATCTGCACCGCAAGATGCTGCAATCCGGGCGCGACGGCCTGATCGCGGACGAGGCGTTCGCGTCCGGGGCTGCGCCGGACACGCCCCGTGATGCCTATGGCACCGCCCGCATCGGGCTTGCGGCATCGGCCCTGTCGCTGCATGGGCGCTATGCCCGTGCGCTGCGGTTGCTGCATTGGCTGGATGAGGTGCAGCCCGGCGATGCGATGATCAACAAGCGGCTTGCCGATACCTGTTTCCGTCTGGGCAATGCCGATCTGGGGTTCGAGTTTCTGGGCGCGGCGCTGGACGCGATGCCCGACAACGTGCTGCTGCATCTGTCGATGGCACGCCGCGCGGCGGTCGCAGGCCGCGCGGCGCAGGCACTGGACCGGTTGGAACAGGCGGCAGGCCTGTTGCAGGCGCCCCGGCTGTTGCAGCGGCAGGGGCGCCGTGTCCGGCAGGCACTGGCGGCCTAGGCTTCGGGATCGGGGCTGGCGGCCAGGGGACGGATGCGCAGCTTGGTGATCCGGTTTTCGCGCCGGGCGACGACCTCGAAGCGGTAGCCGTGGAAGGAAAACACCTGCTTGGGTTCGGGGATCGACTGGGCCATGTGGATCACCAGACCGGCGACCGTGTTGGCCTCGTCATCGGGCAGGTTCCAGTCCAGTTGCCGGTTCAGGTCGCGGATGGTCATGCCGCCATCGACATTGTAATCGCCCTGCGCGTTCGGGGTCAGGGTCTGATCGGCCTCGGTGTCATGTTCATCGGCGATTTCGCCCACGATCTCTTCCAGAATGTCTTCCAGCGTGATCAGGCCGCGCAGGCTGCCATATTCATCGACGACCAGCGCGAAATGCGTCCGCCGCTTCAGGAATTCGCGCATCTGTTCGTCCAGCGCGGTGGTGTCGGGAACGAAATAGGGCTTCATCGCCACGGCCATCACGTCGAAATTGCGCAGCGCCTCGGCGCCCCCGCCATCGCGCACGGCCTTGTTCACGGCGCGCAGCAGATCCTTGGCATGGATCACGCCCACGACATTCTCGCGTTCTTCCTTGTAGACCGGCAGGCGGGTATGCGGGCTGGACAGCACCACATCCAGGATCTGATCGGGCGGCAGATCGGCGTCCAGCATCTCGATGCCGCTGCGATGGCGCATGATTTCTTCAACGGTGCGGTTGCCCAGATCCAGCGCACCCAGCAGACGGTCGCGATCCTCTTTCTGGACCGTTCCCGTGGCATGGCCGATCGACAGCGCCCCGGCGATTTCCTCGTGGACCGAGAACATATGCGAATCCGGGTCGGTCTGAAGGCCGAAGACCCGCAGGATCAGTCGCACGATCACCTGCACCACCGCCACGATGGGCGACAGCAACAGCGTCAGCGCCCGGATCGGGCGCGCGACCCGGCTGGCCACCGTTTCCGGGGCCGAGATGGCGTAGGTCTTGGGCATCACCTCGGCGAAGATCAGCACCAGCAGCGTCATCACCAGTGTCGCCATCGCGACACCGCTGGATCCCAGGATGCGCGTGAACAGCGCCGTCGCCAGACTGGCCGACAGGATGTTCACGACGTTGTTGCCCAGAAGGATCGCGCCGATCAGACGCTCGCTGTCCTCGGTGACCTTCAATGCGGCCTCGGCCCCCGCATCCCCCTTGTCCGAGCGAGAGCGCAGCTTGGCCCGGCTTGAGGCCGTCAGCGCCGTCTCGGAGCCAGAGAAGAAGCCTGACATCATCAGAAGAACAATAATGGCCGCGCTGGTCATCCAGAAGGCGGCGTCGAACATACTCGAAGGATCGTCCATGGGTCCTTATCGGTTGGTTTCGGGTGGCTGCACATCCTCGGGACGCGCAAGGGGGTGGTGGTTCAACACAAGCTCGCGCATGCGATGATCCAACACATGGGTATAGATCTCGGTGGTTCCCAGATCCGCATGGCCCAGAAGTGTCTGAATGGCACGCAGATCGGCGCCCCCCTCCAGCAGATGGGTGGCGAAGGCATGGCGCAGCACATGCGGCGTCACACGCGACGGATCGACGCCCGCCGCGATGGCGATGTCGTTCAGCAACCTGCCAAAGCTTTGGCGCGGCATATGTCCCGCCCGTCCCGGCGCCGGAAACAGCCAACGCCCGGCGCTGCCCGCGATCAGACGGCCAAGCGGGCTTTTGTCATGGGCATTGTCGCGGCAGATCAGCCAGTCCGACAGTGCCCGCCGCGCGGGATCGGTCAGCGGAACCATCCGTTCCTTGCCGCCCTTGCCGCGGATCAACAGCATCTGCGGATCGCCCCGGCAGCTTGCGACCGGCAGCGACACCAGCTCGCTGACCCGCATGCCGGTAGCGTAAAGCAGTTCGATCAGGCAGGCATTGCGCTTGCGGTCGGATTCGGTGCGCCCCAGATCGGGGGCGGCGGTCAGCATCGCCTCGACCTCGTCGCGCGACAGGGTCTTGGGCAGGCGCTTGGCGCGACCCGGACCGGCGATGCGGATGGCGGGATCATCCTCGCGCCAGCCCTCTTCCAGCGCAAAGCGGGTGAATTGCCGGACCGACGACAGGCGCCGGGCACGTGTCGCCCGCGACAATCCCAGCGCGTCGCAATGGGCCAGATAATCCTCGATGATCTCGCGGGTCAGATCGGGCAGTGTAAGCCCATGATCGGCCAGCCATTCCGATAGGTCGCGCAGGTCGCGGCCATACGCCAGCACGGTGTTCTGCGCCGCTCCGGATTCGGCGGCCTGGGCATCCAGAAAGGCCAGAATGGCGCGGTGATCGGCGTGGCTCATCCCGGAAACTCGGCCATGTCGGGCAGCAGTGTCAGCTGCGCGGCAGCCAGATCGGCGTCGTCGGTCAGACCCAGCGCCCGCAGGGTGGCCAAGCCGCGCCCGGCCCGCGCAAGGTCGCCATCGATCCCGGCATCCACATCGGCCATGGCGGCCAACAGCGCCTCGCCCTTCAGCGTGATGTCATCCGCGGCCCCGGCGATCAGCGCCGGATCGGTCTGGCCGATGGGTTCCAGGCCGCGCCATTGCCGCAGCCAGGACCGGATCTGCGCGGCATCCTGATCGGTGGTTTCGGGCAGATCGCCCGCCACCATCGCGGCCAGCAGATCGGCCATGTTCGCGCGTTTGAATTCGGCAAAGGCGCGGGGCAGGGCCTGCGCGATATCGCCCGCTTCGATGGCCGATTCCAGCATCCGCATCGCGCCCGCGCGTTCCCAGACCCCGCCCGAGGCCGCGGGTTTCTGTTCGCCATACACCTCGCGCAGGCGGGCCGGGTCAATCGCGCCCGCGCGGGCCAGCCGTTCGGCAGCCTCCAGCCGGGCCTTCCAGCCATTGTTGCTGCGCAGGTCGGAATTGGCAAAGGCGACGGGCAGGGGCTGCGTCGGCAAGGGCTGTCCGATCGCCTCGTGGATACGAAATTCCAGCGGGGTCAGGCGGTCGGCGGGTTCCAGAATGTCGCTGTGATCGACAAAGGCGTCGTCCAGAAAATGCGTCAGCAACAGCGCCTGATCCTGATCGATCAGCGCAAGCTGTTCGGCCCCGCGCAGGCTGATCGCGGCGGCGACCCAATCGCCCGATTTCGCAAGGCAGAAGATCCGCGCCGAAAAGCTGGGCGCGATACCGGGCGTGTTGTCCATGAATCCGCAGGCGCGGGATTCGTCGCCCTGCAACAGCGCGATGTCGAACAGTCGCCGAAAGACGGCCGGATTGCCTGGGCCCGCCGTGATCAGCAGCGCCTGCGCCTGTTCCAGTGCGCCCATGTCCAGCAGCCGGTCGGCACGGGCCAGAAACAGCTTGCCCTGATGGCTGCCTGCATCGGCGGGGGGCGACAATTGCGCCACCGCGACCCGGCGCAGCAGGGCGTTCATCGACGGCAGGCGCGCGGGCGTATCGGTCAGCAGCGCCGCCAGCGTCAGGGCATCGCTGCCGGCCCACAGATCGCGGGGCAGGCCTGCGCTGCGGGCGCTGATGGTGCCGGTTGCGTCCGGGTTGCCGCCGTCCAGACGGCTGACCTCGACCTCGCCGACATCGCCGCTTTTGGCGACGGGCAGGGAATTTCCGCCGCCCGGAAAGCGTGGCGGCGGACGATCCCCGGGCCGCCATGCCGAGCTTTCGCGCGCGGGCCCGACGCTGCCTGACAGCCAGTCGCTGGCCGACAGGGGCGGTTCGGCGCGGACCGGGATCGCGGCGCCGACGGCCAGTGCCGCGGCGAACAGAACCCCGGTTGCGCCTGTTCGGTGATCAGCCACCCGTGCCCTCCGCAGCGATGGGCTGGCGGACTTCCTGCCGTTTGGGGTCCATGTCCCCGAAATATGCATATCCGACCAGACCGATCACGGCTGCCAGAATCAGCACTACCAAAACCTTCAAAAGCCGCATCGATCTCTGCCCTTGCCTTGCCTTGTCTGCGTGTTTTCCCGGTCTTTTGCCGGTTCGGCCCGAATATATATGGCAATTCCGGAAAGATCACGCCATTCAGTGATCCCGCAACGCGTTTGTTGAAGCTGACAGAGGGGCCATGAGGCGGCATATCGTATTGATCGGCATGATGGGCGCGGGCAAGACCGCGCTGGGAACCGAACTGGCCCGTCGCCTGCGGGTTCCCTTTACCGATTCCGATGCCGAGATCGAGACCGCGGCCGCCATGTCGATCACCGAAATCTTCGCCCGCGATGGCGAAGGGTTTTTCCGGGACCGCGAAACCCAGATCCTGTCGCGGATCCTGTCGGGGCCGCCGGGCGTGCTGTCCACGGGGGGCGGGGCCTGGATCCAGCCCGCGAATCGCTCGTTGATTTCCACGCATGGCGTGTCGGTCTGGCTGAATTGCGATCTGGATACGCTGTGGCACCGTGTCCGTCAGCGCAATACCCGGCCCCTGCTGAAGACGCCCGATCCCAAAGGGACGCTGGCCCGGCTGATCGAGGAACGCTATCCGATCTATGGCATGGCCGATCTGGTGCTGGAGTCGCGCCCGGAAGATTCGGTCGATGCCGCGACAAGCCGCTTGCTTGATCTGATCCACACCCAAAGACCCGACCTTCTGGAGGCCTGATGACCGACGCCGTGACCGTTCATGTCCCGCTTGGGGCGCGCGCCTATGATGTCCGGATCGGGCCGGGTCTGATCGACGCCGCAAGCGGTGAGATCGCGCCGCTGCTGGCGCGCGGGCGGGTGACGATCGTCACCGACGACACCGTTGCCGGGTTGCATCTGCAACGGCTACAGGACGGGTTGCGGGCCGCCGGAATCGACAGCGCGGCGCTGCAACTGCCGGCGGGTGAGGCCACGAAAAGCTGGCCGCAGCTGACGCGGGTGGTCGAATGGCTTCTGGAACAGAAGGTCGAACGTCGCGACGTCGTTCTGGCCTTCGGGGGCGGGGTGATCGGCGATCTGGTCGGCTTTGCCGCCGCGATCCTGCGCCGGGGCGTGCGGTTCGTGCAGATCCCGACGACGCTGCTGGCGCAGGTCGACAGTAGCGTGGGCGGCAAGACGGGGATCAACTCGGTCCATGGCAAGAACCTGATCGGCGCGTTTCATCAGCCGTCGCTGGTCTTGGCCGATATCGGCGTGTTGGACAGCCTTGGCCCGCGCGATTTCCTTGCCGGATATGGCGAGGTGGCGAAATACGGGCTTCTGGGTGATGGCGCGTTCTTTGCCTGGCTTGAAGACAATGCCCCGAAACTGCGCGACGATCTGGCGCTGCGTCAGCAGGCAATCGCACATTCGGTTGCGATGAAGGCCGGGATCGTCACCCGAGATGAGACGGAACAGGGCGAGCGGGCGTTGCTGAATCTGGGCCATACCTTCGGCCACGCGCTGGAGGCGGCGACGGGCTATTCCGACCGGCTTCTGCATGGCGAGGGCGTGGCGATCGGCTGTGCGCTGGCCTTCGATCTGTCGGCGCGGATGGGGCTGTGTCCGCAAGAGACGCCCAGCCGTGTTCTGGCGCATCTGCGGGCGATGGGCATGCCCGCGCGGCTTGGCGACATACCGGGCGATCTGCCTGACGATCAGGCGCTGATCGCGCTGATGGGGCAGGACAAGAAGGTGGTGGACGGCCGCCTGCGCTTTGTTCTGGCGCGCGATATTGGCGAGGCCTTTGTCTGTGACGATGTGCCCGCGGATCTTCTGGCGGCCGTGTTGCGCGACGCCCGCGACTGACGGCCTGGATCTTCGGGGCGGGGTTTTCCGTCCCGGCGCGGGGAAGCCGCCCGTCCCCCATCGAGGGGGCCGGGCGGCTGGCTGGCGGTGCCAGCCGGTCCCGGCCCGTGCCGTCGGATTGCCGATCAGGCGGCGGCCTGTGCCAGCATCTGTTCGACCATCTCATCGGCGATCCGGGTCGTGTCGCGCAGCCTGGCCTGGGTCAGCATCTGCGCCACGCGTTCGGCGATCTGATCCAGCCGGGTGCGCCGCCATGCGTCGTCCTGACCGTGGATTTCGCTGGCGACGCTGATGATGCCGCCGGCATTGACCACGTAGTCCGGCAGGTAGGTGATGCCGCGTTCCCGCAGCAGGCTGCCGACCGCGGGCGTCGCAAGCTGGTTATTCGCCGCACCGCAGACCAGTCGCGCCGACAGATGTGGGACGTTGTCCTGCGTCAGCACGCCACCCAGCGCACATGGCGCGAAGATGTCGATCTGCGGCTGGAAGATCTGATCCGTGGGGCAGGCGGCAGCGTGCAATTCGTCGCAGGCCTGCTGAACGGCGGCTTGATTGATGTCCGACACGATCAACTGCGCCCCTGCCTGATGCAGCTTCTGCGCCAGCGACATGCCGACGTGACCCAGCCCCTGCACCAGAACCCGGCGACCGGTCAGATCGGCGTCGCCGAACACATGCCCGGCGCCCACGCGCAGGCAGCGGAACACCCCTTCGGCCGTCCAGGGCGACGGATCGCCCGAGCCTTCCGACAGCCCGACCGCATAACGCGTTTCCTGCGCGGCATGGGCCATGTCCTGCGGCGAGATGCCGACATCCTCGGCGGTGTAATAGCTGCCCTTCAGCGCATCGACGGCGCGACCGAAGGCGCGCATCATCCCGGGCGTCTTGTCGCGACGCGCATCACCGATGATCACCGATTTTCCGCCGCCAAGACCCAGCCCGGCCATCGCATTCTTGTACGTCATGCCGCGCGCAAGGCGGGTCACGTCCGCGATGGCGGCATCCTCGTCAGGATAGGCCCACATGCGGCAGCCCCCCGCCGCCGGACCCAGCACCGTCGAATGCAGGCAGATCAGCGCGATCAGCCCGTGTTCGGGATCTGCGGCGCGGACCAGTCGCTCGAAGCCTTCGGGCGGGGTCAGATCGGTGATGGTCAGGGTCATGGCAGGCTCCTCCGGATCGTGATGCGCGTGCTGTGGCGCGGAATTCCGGATGCAGAAACCCCGCCTTTCGCCGTCACGCAAGCGCAGGTTTTTTCGCAAACTGACGACCGCCCCGGCGGAATTTGCGATGCGCGACACCGACGCCCCGCGCAATATTCTGAAGCGGGGATGGTCATGCGAAAGGGGCGGCCCATCGGACCGCCCCTTCGTGATTCGCCGTGCCGATGCGATCAGAACGGGATTTCGTCGTCGTAATCGCTGCGACCGCCACCCGAGGGGGCGCCGCCGCCCGAACCGCCGCCGCGGTAATCGTCATAGCCGCCACCCGAGCCGCCGCCATAGCCGCCGCTGTCACGACCGCCACCGCCGCCGGGCGCGCCTTCGCCGCGGCCATCCAGCATCTGCAGCGTGCCGCCGAAGCCCCGCAGAACGACTTCGGTGCTATAGCGGTCCTGACCGGACTGATCCTGCCATTTACGGGTTTCCAGCTGACCCTCGACATAGACCTTGCTGCCCTTTTTCAAGAAGCGCTCGACCACGTTGACCAGCCCTTCCGACATGATCGCGACCGAATGCCATTCGGTCTTTTCGCGACGCTCGCCCGTGTTGCGGTCTTTCCACTGTTCAGAGGTCGCGATGCGCAGGTTGGCGACCTTGCCGCCGTTCTGGAACGTGCGGATCTCGGGGTCGCGGCCCAGATTGCCGATCAGAATGACCTTGTTGACGCTGCCTGCCATGATGCTTTCCCGGTTCCTTGTATGATCCCGTCCGTCTATCCCAGCCGTGGCAGATGCTGCAAGCAATTCGCGTGGTCCCGGTCGGGGGCGGATTGGGCAAGAAACCGCCGACGACATTCATCCTTTGATCAGGGTCGCGGCAGCTTTGCTGGCGGGAAGGGTTTTTTTCTGTATAGTGGCAAAAAAACGACAGGATCCGAGGGCAGAGTGATGAGTGTCATGTCTCTCATGAAGGTCGCGATTTGTGGCGCGGTCATCGTCGCAACGGCGGCGCCGGTTTCGGCGCAGGGGCTGCGACTGTCGGGAAGTTCATCGAAATCGCGGGCCGAGCAATTCGCACGGCAGACCCGTCTGATGGATTCGCGACTGGCGACGCAGTATCAGCAATCGGCACGGTTACAGCCCAACGGCGCCAATCGCAGCATCGTCGATATCGAATTGTCGCCGAATATCCCCGCCTATCGCGGGCGCAGCAGTCAATACACTTCGCATGCCCGCGCCGCCGCGCGCAAACATGGCATCCCCGAGGATCTGTTTCTGCGGCTGGTTCAGCAGGAATCCGGCTGGAACCCGCGGGCGAAGTCGCACAAGGGCGCGATGGGTCTGGCGCAGCTGATGCCGGGGACGGCGGCCAAGCTGGGGGTCAATCCGAACGACCCGATCGACAATCTGAACGGCGGGGCGCGTTATCTGCGGATGATGTATAACCAGTTCGGCAACTGGAAGCTGGCACTGGCCGCCTATAATGCCGGGCCGGGCGCGGTCACGAAATATGGGGGCATTCCGCCCTATCGTGAAACCCGCAACTATGTCCGGATCATCGCGGGCAGCTGATCAATCGGGGTGGGGCCGTGGTTGCGCCACGCCCATTCTTTTCTGCACGTCGGCCGGGATCTGATAGATCCGGATCACGCGCGGCCAGTCGCGCAGGCCGCTGCTTTCGCGCATCACCATGAATTCCCACGCAATGCGGGCGGCCCTGTCCAGGGATTGTGCGCGGTTTTCGGTATCTGACGCCGAAAGATCAGCAAGGGCGCGTTCCAGCTTGCGTCCGGCCCCGCCAAGGGCCGAGGCTCGCTCGGCCTGAATTTCCTGTTCCAGAAGGTCAGGGTCCGCCTGTTTGCGGGCGGTTTTCCAATCCAGACGCAGCAGGAAATCCGACATGGCGACCTTTCATCAGGCAACGCCATCAGCCTAGCGGGTGGGCGCAGGATCGCAACCCCGCGCCCGCGAAAGGGCCTAGACCTCTTCGATGCGCAGTTCGACCGGCTCGCCGACCAGAACGCCGGTCTTGGGCAGCGCCTCGACGGCATAGTCGATGGCATCTGGCGTCGTGCGGTGGGTCACGACCAGCACCGGCACGCTGGTGTCGCTGTGCTGACCATATTGGCGCATCCGGTCGATCGAGATGCCGGCATCGCCCAGAACCGAGGCGACCTTGGCCAGCGCACCCGGTTTGTCCTGCAGTTCCAGACGCATGTAATAGGCGGCGGGAACGGCGGTGCGGGCGGCTTTTGCCGGGGTCAGGGTGCCTGCGGGCTGACCGAACATCGGCAGGCGCACGCCACGCGCGACATCCACGATATCCGAGATGACGGCGCTGGCGGTCGGGCCTTCACCCGCGCCTGCACCGCGCAGGACGATCTGGCCGACGCTGTCGCCTTCGACCACCACCATGTTGGTGCCGCCGGCCAACTGACCCAGCGGGCTGTCGGCCGGGACCAGACAGGGCGACATGCGCTGTTCAAGACCGCGCGCGGTCATCTGGGCAACGCCAAGCAGCTTGATGCGATACCCCATATCGGCGGCGCGGCGGATATCGTCGATGCTGACACGCTCGATCCCCTCGATCTCGACCGCGTTGAAATTGACCTGCGTGCCGAAGGCGATCGAGGACAGGATCGCCAGCTTGTGGCTGGCGTCGATGCCGCCCACGTCAAGCGTTGGATCGGCCTCCAGATAGCCCAGCTGGCGGGCCTCTTCGAAGACGGCCTCGTAGGGCAGGCCCGCGCTTTCCATGCGGGTCAGGATATAGTTGCAGGTGCCGTTCATCACGCCCATGACGCGGTTGACGGAATTGCCTGCCATCGCCTCGGTCATGGCCTTGATGATCGGGATGCCCCCGGCCACGGCGGCCTCGAAGCGGATCAGCCGGCCAAGCGATTCCGACAGTTCGGCCAGTTCCTGGCCGTGGGTCGCCAGCAGCGCCTTGTTGGCGGTGATGACATCCTTGCCGGACCGCAGCGCGGCTTCGATGCTGTCTTTCGCGATGCCGCTGTCGCCGCCGATCAGTTCGACATAGACATCGACATCATCGGCGGTGGCGACGGCCATCGGATCGCTTTCCCAGCGATAGGACGACAGATCCGCGTCGCGGTTCTTTCGCTGATCGCGGGCGCTGACGGCGGTAATGGTAATCTCACGTCCCGAACGCTTGCCCAAAAGATCTGCATGTTTCTGAACGATCTTGACGACACCGATCCCAACGGTGCCGAGCCCGGCGATGCCGAGGCGCAAGGGGGACGACATGATAGCCTCTTACCTGTTTTCAAGTTCGCGGGTGTTAGCGCGCCATGCGCCGTGATGCAACGATCAAGCGCCCGGAACCTGCCGCAAGGTCAGATCCAGCGCCGCGTGCGTGACCGATAGGTCGCGAACTGCACGGGAAACAGGCGCTGCAGCGCGGCCTCTTCCTTGCGGATAAAGCGGCGGTGGATCACGGCGGCAAAGACCGGCACCAGCAGCAGGCCCAGGGGTGTCGACCAGACCAGCGCCGCCCCCAGAAGGATCATCGCATCGCCCAGATAGATCGGGTTGCGCGACAGGGCAAAGACGCCATCGGTCACAAGGCTGCGGGGCTGGCCATGCGGATCGACCGTGGTGCGGTGCCGCCACATCCGCAGCGCGGCCAGCAGCATCAGGACCAGCCCGGCCGCAATTGACAGCCAGCCGGGCAGGGCCAGCCATGTCGGCCCATGCGGCCAGATCCGCCCCAGCGCCCAGGCGATGCCCAGAAACCCGATCAGCCAGACCGGCGGATAATCGGCGGTCAGTCGCATCGCCTAGTCATCATCATGGCCCGCCCATTCGCCGTCGATCCCGGTCGCCCGCATGATCGACACGACGCGCCGCGCGATGCGCAGCGTGTCGGCATGGATCTGCAACACATCCTCGGCCGACAGGTCGTCGGGAAACCGTTCGCCGCGGGTGTTGATGAAGGTCGGGTGCCAATAGCCCGGCTGCGCGCCCGGCCGCCACGAGGCATGGCACAGAAGGTTTCGTTTCAGCCGCAGCTCGCCCAGAATGTCATACAGCACGTCGCGGTCCCCGATCCGGGCATGGCGCATCGCCGCGCCGAAACTGTCGATCAGCGTCCCAAGACTGTCATCGGCGATGTCTTCCATCCGCCGCAGCCATTTTTCCAGCGCGGCATCATCGGCATCTTCGCCCAGGCCCTGCCGTGTCAGCGAAAAGATCGCGCGTTTCAGCGCCTCTTCCAGAAAGCCGAAGCCAGACACCGCATGGCCCAGCGCGGCGGCCATTTCATCAGACAGGCGGTCGGGGGCACGGGGAAGGGGCATGATCACTCGGTCCACAGATCCTTGACCCAGGGCGTCGGGCGCAAATAGTGGCGCATGTGCTTCACGAAGCTTTCCTTGCGCCGCCCCGCAAGCCCGGCCCGCAGATGTTCCAGCGGGCTTTGATGCGTCAGCGTCGCGTCCCAGCGACCGGCCAGCGCATCGGGCGGGTTCAGCCCGCCCGCAAAGATCACGATCCGCGCCTTTGGCGGAATGCGTGGTTCGCGGAAATAGTTCAGCGGGAAATTCGGCACGCAATGCATCCGGAAATGCGCCATCCAGGCGCGTGGCCAGAACTTGACTCCGCCGGGGGCGTTGCGGGTCACGAAGCGCTGCTCGAAGCGGTATTTGTCCGCCGCTGCCTGCGGATCGGCCTTGAAGATATCCTGCAGCGCGGCCAGCCTGCCCACCTTCATCCGGTAGACCGAGGTCTGACCCATCTTTTCCAGCGGCGTGTTCGGGTTCAGGCCAAGGATCGTGTCCTCGGGATCGCCATAGTCGAAGAATTCGTCCAGCGATCCGGTGATGATGACGTCCAGATCCAGAAACAGCACGGTGCCCGTCACATCCCCCAGATCGCCCCACAGGCGCGATTTGGGCCATTTGCCGAAGGTGCGCTTGGGCGGTTCGTAGTCGAAAACGGGCAGGGGCCGCGCCGCGATGTCGGGATGCAACGCGCTGTCGTCATCGGTAAAGCAATACAGGCGAAAGGGCGGGGTGACGTTCCGCGCGATCATCGCATACAGGCGATTGACATATTCGGGGCCATATTTCGCACCCCATTTGATGCAGATGAACTGCTTGACCGATCCGTTGCGTCCGTCGCTCATGAGACCTCCTGATCTGACCGATAGGTTCCACAGCGGGCGGCCAAGGGCAAGCGCAAGCGCCGCCCGGACCGAAGGCCCGGACGGCGGGGGATCAGGCCTGACGCGCCTCGCGGATCAGCTTCAGGATATCCGCTGCGGCCGAGGGGATGTTGGTGCCCGGCCCGAAGATCGCCTTGACACCGGCCTTCTGCAGGAACTCGTAATCCTGTTGCGGGATGACGCCGCCGCAGATCACCAGAATGTCGCCCGCGCCCTGCGCCTTCAGCGCCTCGATCAGCTTTGGCGCCAAGGTTTTGTGACCGGCGGCCTGGCTGCTGATGCCCACGACATGCACGTCGTTGTCCACGGCATCCTGCGCGGCCTCTTCCGGGGTCTGGAACAGCGGGCCGACATCGACGTCGAAGCCGATATCGGCAAAGGCTGTCGCGATCACCTTGGCACCGCGATCATGGCCGTCCTGACCCATCTTGACGACCAGCATCCGAGGACGGCGGCCTTCCTCCTCGGCGAAGGTTTCGACATCCTTCTGGATCTGGGCAAAGCCCTCGTCGCCTTCGTAGGCCGCGCCATAGACGCCGGCCAGCGTCTTGACCTCGGCGCGGTGACGCCCGAATTCCTTTTCCATCGCCATGCTGATCTCCCCTACGGTTGCGCGGGCGCGGGCGGCCTCGACGGCGGCGGCCAGCAGGTTGCCGCCCTGCGTGGCGCGGCGGGCAAGTTCGTCCAGCGCCGCCTGACAGGCGGCCTCGTCGCGGGTGGCGCGGATGTTTTCAAGCCGCGCGATCTGGCTGGCGCGAACCTTGACGTTGTCCACGTCCAGAATGTCGATCGGGTCCTCCTTGTCCTTGCGGTACTTGTTGACGCCGACGATCACATCCTCGCCCCGGTCGATCAGGGCCTGACGACGGGCCGCCGTCTCCTCGATCCGCAGCTTGGGCATGCCCGAGGCGACGGCCTTGGTCATGCCGCCCATCTCCTCGACCTCTTCGATCAAGGCCCATGCCTTTTCGGCCAGCTCGGCGGTCAGGCTTTCGATGTAATAGCTGCCCGCCAGCGGATCGACGACATTGGTGATGCCGGTTTCCTCTTGCAGGATCAGCTGCGTGTTCCGCGCGATGCGGGCGCTGAAATCGGTGGGCAGCGCGATGGCTTCGTCCAGCGCGTTGGTGTGCAGCGACTGCGTGCCGCCAAGGGCCGCCGACATCGCCTCATAGGCCGTGCGGATGACGTTGTTGTAGGGGTCCTGTTCCTGCAACGACACACCCGAGGTCTGGCAGTGGGTGCGCAGCATCTTGGACCCCGGCTTCTTCGCGCCGAATTCATCCATGATGCGGTGCCACAGCAGACGCGCGGCGCGCAGCTTGGCGATCTCCATGAAGAAGTTCATGCCGATGGCGAAGAAGAAGGACAGCCGTCCCGCAAAGGCATCGACATCCATGCCCGCCGCGATGGCCGCGCGGACGTATTCGCGCCCGTCGGCCAGCGTATAGGCCAGTTCCTGCACCAGGTTCGCCCCGGCCTCTTGCATGTGATAGCCGGAAATCGAGATGCTGTTGAAGCGCGGCATCTCGGAACTGGTGAACTCGATGATGTCGGAAATGATCCGCATCGAAGGTTCTGGCGGATAGATATAGGTGTTCCGCACCATGAACTCTTTCAGGATGTCGTTCTGGATGGTGCCGGACAGGACCGATTTGTCGTGGCCCTGTTCCTCGCCCGCGACGATGAAATTCGCAAGAATCGGGATGACGGCGCCGTTCATGGTCATGCTGACGCTGACCTTGTCCAGCGGGATGCCGTCGAACAGGATCTTCATGTCCTCGACGCTGTCGATGGCGACACCCGCCTTGCCGACATCGCCCTCGACCCGCGGATGGTCGCTGTCATAGCCGCGATGGGTGGCCAGGTCGAAGGCCACCGACACGCCCTGCTGACCCGCAGCAAGGTTGCGGCGATAGAAGGCGTTCGATTCCTCGGCCGTGGAAAAGCCCGCATACTGCCGGATCGTCCAGGGGCGGCCCGCATACATCGTGGCGCGCGGCCCCCGCGTGAAGGGCGCGATGCCCGGCAGGCTGTTCATGTGATCCAGCCCGTCGGTATCGGCCTGCGTGTAAAGCGGCTTGACCGGAATTCCCTCCAGCGTGTCCCAGGTCAGGCTGTCGGGATCGCGGCCCTTCAGCTCTTTCTCGGCCAGTGCGCGCCAGTCCTCCAATGTCGGTTTTGTCATGATCCGTCCTTTCCCGCAGGCTGTCCGATCCTATATTCTGAACAGGATGAGGTGCCGATGAAGTTGAATTTCCTGATCTTTGCGATGGCGCTGGCCGCGATGGGGCCTGCGCGCGACGGGCCGGTGCCCGATATGGATGCCGAAACCCGGCAGGCCGCCCAGCCGCGCAGCCCCGAGGAACTGGCCCAGCCAGCCGCCCCCACACGGGATCGGCCGGATCTGGTGGAATATGCCGCGGATGAGGTCGCGCCGCAGGATTTCCGCTGGAACGCGCGACCGGTGGTGGTGTTTTCCGACACGCCCGAGGATCCGGCATTTCGCGAACAATTGCAGGCGTTGCGGGCGCAGCCGCGCATGTTGACCGATCGCGATGTCGTCGTGATCACCGATGCCGATCCCGATGCCGACAGCGTCTGGCGACAACAGCTGCATCCGCGCGGGTTTTCGCTGGTGGTTCTGGACAAGGACGGGCAGGTCAAGCTGCGCAAGCCCTTCCCTTGGGACGTGCGCGAAATCAGCCGTGCCATCGACAAGTTCCCGCTGCGGCGGCAAGAGATCGGGCGATCCTCGCTTGGCCGGTAAGGGCGGGGGAACCGGGCGGCCCGGTCGCGGTTTTTGTTGCGAAAATGGCCGCGCGACCCTATCTTTGGTGCAGGGCCACAGGTTTCGCGGCCCGCAGCGATGAAAGGTGATGACATGGCCAACCAGTCCGCACTGCGCCAGATCGAACTGCCCGAAGCGGGGCAGGGCGATGTTTCGACGCCGCGCGATGCCCGGCAATTGTCCACCGACGAATTGGTCCGGGACCTGCTGAAAGCCAGCAATTCCAACGAGATCGCAGCCGTGATCGGTTTGCCGCCCATCAAGGGGATCTCCGGTCCGAAGGTGTTTTACTGACCGACCCGGACGCATCCGCGATCCGCATATCCTCGTCTTGCTGCGTTGCGGCATCGGGGGTTTCGGCGTCCTGACGCGCCAAGGCCTTGAACAGGGCATCGACCGCCGCGCGACCGCCTGTCAGGCTTGCCCCCAGAACCAGCATGGCAAGATTTCCGGCCTGACGGGTTTCGTCTGTCAGGCTTAGATAATCCTCCAGCATGTCGCCCGCGCGATTGGGATGATCCTTGGCGCTGCTGCGGATATCCTGCGCCAGCGCGACCCGGACCGCGATCAGCCGGTAATAGCGCACGACCGGGTCGATCACGTTCTGGGGCAGGATATGAACCTGTTCCACCACCGCGCGGAAAATCCGGTCATTCGCATCATGGGGCAGGATCGGCACGTGCTGCTCCGCCAACAGACGCTGGCGCAGCGCGATGCTGGCGGCGGTGTTGTCCTCGGACCGTTGCTGTTCAAGGGCCGCGACATGGGCACGGATCTCGGCCAGCAGGGCGCGCTGGATGTCGTTGACCTGTTCTTGCCGCAGGATACGGTCACGCCGCCGCGACAGCGCATGGGTCCAGAACCAGCCGGCGGCCACGACCCCACCCCCGACAATCGCGGTGACAAGCGCCGCCGCGACGCGTTCGTTCCACAACAGAAGCTGCCACTCGGTCACGCGCGCCCTCCCGATGTGATGGAACCGAAAGTCCTGCGCATGCGTAGCCTTGTAGGACAGGAGGTGACGATGCTGACCCGATTGACCGCAATGATCTGCGCCGCGTTCCCCGCCCTTGCCCATGCGGACAGGGCAGGTGCGCCGATTCCGACCGATGCGCAACCGATCCAGCGCGATACGCTGGATTTGCTGCGTTGGCAGGCGCGGCCGGTCGTGGTTCTGGGGCAGGGGGCGGCCACGGCGGCGCAACTGACCGCGTTGCAGGGGCGGATGGATGACCTGGCCGAGCGCGACGTGGTTCTGCTGACCGATGGTCCGGGTGCCAAGGCCTTGCGCGACACCCTGGGCGACGGTTTCGCGGTTCTGCTGATCGGCAAGGATGGCGGGGTCAAGCTGCAACGCCAGACCCCGGTCGATCCCGATGAGATCATCGGGCTGATCGACACCATGCCCATGCGCCAGCGCGAAGCGCGCGAGGATTGACCTCGCGCAAGGTCGCGCAGGACGGCAGGGGCAGGGTGCGGGCTCACTCGAACTCCATGATCACGTCATCGACCTTCAGGCTTTCACCGGCCTCGGCATTGACCGCCTTGACCTTGCCCTTCTTTTCGGCCCGCAGGATGTTTTCCATCTTCATCGCCTCGACCGTGGCCAGCGCCTGACCTTCCTGCACCTCATCGCCCACGGCCACGTTGATCTTCACGACAAGGCCCGGCATCGGGCACAGCAGCAGCTTGGACGTATCGGCGGCTTCTTTCACGGGCATCAGTTTCGACAGCTCCGCAGCACGGGGGCGGCGGACATGCACCTTCAGATCGGCGCCGCGGGTCCGCAGGCGATACCCGGCGGCGATCTTGTCGACCTTCATCACCAGCCCGGCACCATCGACCGTCAGCCGCGCCAGCGACTGACCGGGACGCCAGTCGCTTTCGACGCGCAGATCGCGGCCTGCGGCGTGAACGGTCGCGCCTTCGCGATCGGCCTGAATGCGCACCGGAACCTCGTGATCGCCGGCGAAGACGACCCAGTTCTCGCCGACATGGCGTTCGTGATTGTCCAGTCGCCCGCTGATCCGACTGCGCCGGATTTCGGCCACGCGATGCATCGCGGCGGCGGCGGCGGCGATGCGGGTCAGTTCGGTTTCGTCAGGCGTGACGCCTGTGAAACCGTCAGGATATTCCTCAGCGATGAAGGCAGTGGTCATGTCGCCCGACACGAATTTCGGGTGGTCCATGACCGCCGACAGGAAGGGCAGGTTATGGCCGATCCCCTCGACCTCGAATTCATCCAGCGCGACGCGCATCGCCTCGATCGCCTCGCCACGCGACGGCGCCCAGGTGCAGAGTTTGGCGATCATCGGGTCGTAGAACATGCTGATTTCGCCGCCATCATAGACGCCGGTATCGTTGCGCACCGCGACGGGGCTGTCGCCATCCTCGCTGTCATTCACCCAATTGCCGGCGGCTTTCAGCGGGCCGGCGGCGATTTCAGCGGGCGGGCTATAGCGGGTCAGCCGCCCGATTGAGGGCAGGAAGCCGCGATAGGGGTCTTCGGCATAAAGACGGCTTTCCATGGCCCAGCCATTGATCGTCAGATCGGATTGCGCGAAGGGCAGCTTCTGTCCATCGGCCACGCGGATCATCTGTTCGACCAGATCGACGCCGGTGATCAGTTCCGTCACCGGATGTTCCACCTGCAGGCGGGTGTTCATTTCGAGGAAATAGAAATTCCGGTCGCCATCGACGATGAATTCGACGGTGCCCGCGCTGGTATAGTTCACCGCCTTGGCCAGTGCCACCGCCTGTTCGCCCATGGCCTTGCGGGTGGCTTCGTCCAGGAAGGGCGAGGGGGCTTCCTCGATCACCTTCTGGTTCCGCCGCTGGATCGAGCATTCGCGTTCATGCAGATAGACCGCATTGCCATGCTGGTCGGCCAGAACCTGAATTTCGATATGGCGCGGCTGGGTGACGAATTTCTCGATGAAGATGCGGTCGTCGCCAAAGCTGTTGGCGGCCTCGTTCTTCGAGGATTCGAAACCCTCGCGGGCCTCTTCCTCATTCCAGGCGATGCGCATGCCCTTGCCGCCGCCGCCGGCACTGGCCTTGATCATCACGGGATAGCCGATCTCGCCCGAGATCTTCACCGCCTCATCGGCATCGGCGATCAGGCCCATATAGCCCGGCACCGTGCTGACCCCGGCTTCCTGCGCCAGTTTCTTCGAGGTGATCTTGTCGCCCATCGCCTCGATCGCCGAGGCGGGCGGGCCAATGAAGGCGACGCCCGCAGCCTCCAGCGCTTCGGCGAATTTGCGGTTCTCGGACAGGAAGCCATAGCCGGGATGCACGGCCTCGGCGCCGGTCTGGCGGATTGCCTCCATGATCTTGTCGATCACGATATAGGATTGATTGGCCGGGGGCGGGCCGATGTGAACGGCCTCATCGGCCATCTTCACATGCAAGGCGTTGCGATCGGCGTCGGAATAGACCGCGACCGTCTGGATCCCCATCTTGCGGGCGGTCTTGATGACGCGGCAGGCGATCTCGCCCCGGTTGGCGATCAGGATTTTCTTGAACATGGGCCCTCCCGGCCGGCAGGCATGAAAAAACCGCCCGAGGCCGACAGGCCCCGGACGGTTTCGGAAACGAGGTCGCGCGGATCGCGCGACCGGATCAGTCGATCACTGGCACAGGCGAACGTCGTCGCACAGCGCACCACCGGCCGCGCCGATCGCAGCGGCCTTGTAGATGTCGCTTTCCTTGCGGTCGCCGACAGCAGCGATGGTTGCGCCCGCAGCGGCGCCGATGGCCGCGCGGTCGATATCGGTCGGATTGATGTTCTGCGTGCAGCCAGCAACAGCAGTCGCGCCGACCAGCGCGGCAAAGCCGAAGATCTTGAACATGGGTTTATTCCTGAAAAGGGGAAAGGCGGCTTGCCCGGCCGTGCCGGACAGGCCGTCAGACGTTTATTCGCACAGTCGGACGTCGTCGCACAGCGCGCCCCCGGCAGCACCGATGGCTGCCCCGCCAATTGCGCTTTCTCCGGCGAGATCAGCAATGACCGCCCCTGCACCTGCGCCGATAAGGGCGCGGTCGGTGTCGGTCGGGTTGATGTTCTGCGTGCAGCCTGCGACCGCAGCGGCCGAGAGCAGGGCGAAAGTGGCGAGTGTCTTTTGCATGGGCTTAAACCTGTATCGTTCGTTGCGTGACGGGAACGCCCGTCACGCACGATTGGTTCAACGTCCGTGCCGCGATCAGTAGCGGCGCTGGCAGACGCCTGCGTCGTCGCACAGGGCGCCGGCTGCGCCACCCAGGGCCGCGCCGGTTGCGATGTCTTCGTCAAGCGCCTTGGCGATGACGGCGCCTGCAACGGCACCACCAGCTGCGCGCTGTGCGTCCGGCGACAGGCCGGTCGCGGTGCCGTAGCCACCCTGAGCGCAGGCCGACAGACCGGCTGCGATGATTGCGAAGCCAGCAAGGCGAAGAAGCGAGGATTTCTGCATGGTATATTGCCTGTATTTACGTCGCCCGGAATGGACGCATGTGAAGTGTGCCGCGCAACTATTGCAGAACTCACGGAAAGGTCAAACTGACATGGGTGTGAGCCGGAACAAGTCGGCAGCAAGTCGCGCATCTCAGTCGTCGTCCTCGTCGTCCCAATCGACCTCTTCCCAGGCGTCCTCGTGATCGTCGTCCTGGGGCGGGGCCTTGGCAAAGATTTCGGGGAAAGAGGCTTCGGCGCGGGCCAGATCGACGCGCAGCAACTGTTCGTAATCGGTCGGGTCCAGTTCGCCTACGGCCAGAACCTCGCGACCGATCAGCCAGGACAGGCGTCCAGCATCCAGATTGCCGCGTTCAAAGGGTTCTTCGCCGAAATGTTCGATCAGCGCGGCCAGAAACCCGGCATCGGCCTTGCGGTCGGCGGGCTTGCGGTCGCGAAAACGTTCGCGGCGCGCGATGGCGGTGGCGCCCGCCTTGCGATTTTCGCGGCGGATGGTGAACTGGAAATCGGTGCCGGGTAGGCGGCCGGGAAAGCCGCGATGCTTCAGCATGTTGCGCCCTTTCTAAGGGGTTCGGGGCGCGGGTGGCGCGGGCGGGCCGTCCGCCCGCGCACGATGTCTGCAAGGCAGGGGTCAGAATTTGCCCTGATAGACCGGCTCGGTCGTGACGGGATCATTCGCCGGGACATAGACGTCAGGCTGTTGACGCTGGCAAGCGGCAAAGGCCGACAGCAGCACGAAGCCGAGAACGAGTTTCTTCGACATGTCTTATCGCTCCTGTAATGCGGGCCTGTTTCGGCCCGACTGCTCGGTTCTGCGCCGACCGTCTTGGCGGCCGGGCACGGCAGGATGATACAGCCGGACCCCATGTCCGAACAACGCGTGTGATGCCCCCCGCGCAGAAGCCGATGGGCCTGTGGCGGTGCTGCATCATTCACGAGGTTGTGCAAATGGGGGCCGAACATCATCATCACAGAGGGATATTGTCGTGCTTTTTCCAAGGGTTCGACAGTTTCTTGCCGCGCAGGCTTGCAAAGGCGCGGGCCACCCGGCGCCGGGTTGAGCGCGGTTGAATAACCTCGTCGATGAAACCTTTTTCGGCGGCGACGAACGGGTTCGCGAAACGGTCTTCGTAATCCTTGGTCCGCGCCGCGATCTTGTCCGCATCGCCCAGCTCGCTGCGATACAGGATCTCGACCGCGCCCTTGGCGCCCATCACCGCGATTTCGGCGGTGGGCCAGGCATAGTTGAAATCGCCGCGCAGATGTTTCGACGCCATGACGTCATAGGCCCCGCCATAGGCCTTGCGGGTGATCACGGTGACCTTCGGCACGGTCGCCTCGCCATAGGCGAACAGCAGCTTTGCGCCATGCTTGATGACGCCGCCATATTCCTGACCGGTGCCCGGCAGGAAGCCCGGCACGTCGACGAAGGTCAGGATCGGAATTTCGAACGCGTCGCAGAACCGGACAAAGCGCGCGGCCTTGCGGCTGCTGTCGATATCCAGACAGCCCGCCAGAACCATCGGCTGGTTGGCGACGACCCCGACAGTGCGCCCTTCAAGGCGGATGAAGCCGGTGATGATATTGCCCGCGAAATCTTTCTGGATCTCGTAGAAGTCGCCTTCGTCCGCGACCTTCACGATCAGCTCTTTCATGTCATAGGGCTGGTTCGGGTTGTCGGGAATCAGCGTGTCCAGGCTTTCCTCGATCCGGGCGGGATCGTCGAAGAAGGGGCGCACGGGCACGGTGTCGCGGTTGTTCATCGGCAGAAAGTCGAACAGCCGGCGAATTTCTGACAGGGCTTCGATGTCATTTTCGAAGGCGCCATCTGCGACGCTGCTTTTCTTTGTATGCGTGCTGGCGCCGCCCAGCTGTTCGGCGGTCACGACCTCGTTGGTGACGGTCTTGACCACATCGGGGCCGGTCACGAACATGTAGGACGTGTCCCTGACCATGAAGATGAAGTCCGTCATGGCGGGTGAATAGACGGCACCGCCCGCGCAGGGGCCCATGATGACGCTGATCTGCGGGATCACGCCCGACGCCATGATGTTGCGCTGAAACACGTCGGCATAGCCCGCAAGGCTGGCCACGCCTTCCTGGATGCGCGCACCGCCCGAATCGTTGATGCCGATGACGGGGGCGCCGTTCTGCATTGCCATGTCCATGATCTTGCAGATCTTCTGGGCATGGGTTTCCGACAGCGAGCCGCCGAAGACGGTGAAGTCCTGCGAAAAGACATAGACCATGCGGCCATTGATCGTGCCCCATCCGGTCACGACGCCGTCGCCATAGGGGCGGTCGGCCTCCATCCCGAAATCGGTGCTGCGATGGGCCACAAACATGTCGAATTCCTCGAAGCTGCCTTCATCCAGCAGCAATTCGATTCGTTCGCGTGCGGTCAGCTTGCCGCGGGCGTGCTGGGCATCGATGCGCCGCTGGCCGCCGCCCAGCCGGGCTTCGTCGCGGCGATGCTCCAGCTCATTCAGAATGTCCTTCATCGCAGGCTCCCTTCCGTGGTTGGCGAACGGTAGCGCGGCTTTGGTCTGTGGAAAAGGAAAGAACGGAAAATTTGCAAAATACCCTCGCGACGATCTGTGCGAAATGCAAATCGGCTAATCCCGGCCGCAAGCGCGGGCTTGACGCGGCGCGGGGCTTGAAGGAAATCGGGTGCATGGGATTGCAGATCGATATCGGGGCCATCGTGGCCAATTGGAAGGCGCTGGCGGCCAATGCGCCGGGCGCCCGCGCAGCCGCCGTGGTCAAGGCCGATGGCTATGGCCTAGGGGCGGATCGTGTCGCGCCCGCCCTGTATCGGGCCGGTGCGCGTGATTTCTTCGTCGCGCTGGCCAAGGAAGGGCGTGCCCTGCGGCCGCATCTGCCTGACGATGCCCGCATCAATGTGCTGTCCGGTCATATGGAGGGGCAGGACCTGACCGGGCTGGTTCCGGTCCTGAACAGCCCCGAACAGTTCTTCCGCGACCGCGCCATGCGTCCCGGCCAGCCCTTCGCGATCCAGCTTGACAGCGGCATGAACCGTCTTGGCATGGAGGCCGCCGAATGGGCGCAGGTCCGGGCCGAGGCGCTGGCCGCGCGTCCCGATTTCATCATGTCGCATCTGGCCTGCGCGGATGAGCCCGATCACCCCGCCAATGCCGCGCAACTGGCCGCCTTTCGCGCGATGACCGAAGGTTGCGACGTCCCGCGATCGCTGGCGGCGACCGGGGGAATCCTTCTGGGCCCGGATTACCATTTCGACATGGTGCGACCGGGCGTGGGGCTTTATGGCGGCATGCCCTTTGCCGATGCCCAGCAGGTCGTGCGGCTGTCGCTGCCGGTCATTCAGACGCGGCTGGTGCAGCCGGACGAATTTGTCGGCTATGGCGCGACCTGGACGGCGGATGCGCCGCGCCGGATCGCCACGGTTGCCGCGGGCTATGCCGACGGCATCCTGCGGGCGCTGTCCTCCAGCGGGGCAAGCCTTTACGCCGATGGGGTGGCCTGTCCGATCGTGGGGCGTGTCTCGATGGACCTGATCACGGCGGATGTGACGGATCTGGCGGGCAGCCCGGCGCATCTGGACCTGATCTGCGCCGAACAGCCCATCGACCGCGTTGCCGACTATGCGGGCACCATCGGCTATGAGATCCTGACCGCCCTGCGCCAGCGATACCAACGGACCTATCTGTGACCCCGATCCGCGCGACCGGACGCGCTGCGCTTGGGCTTTTGCGCGGGCTTGGCGCGGTGGCGCTGTTCACCGGGCGGGGGCTGTTTCGCCTGCGCCCCTTTTATCCGCGCGCCTTTGCTGCGCAACTGATCCAGATCGGCTGGCTGTCGCTGCCGGTGGTTGCCCTGACGGCGCTGTTCACCGGTGCGGCGCTGGCGCTGCAGATCCATTCCGGCGGCGCCCGCTTTCAGGCCAGCGATGTCGTACCTGCGATCGTGGCCATCGGCATGGTGCGGGAACTGGGGCCGGTGCTGGGCGGCCTGATGGTGGCCGCGCGGGTCGCAAGCTCGATCGCGGCCGAGATCGGCACCATGCGCGTCACCGAACAGATCGACGCGCTTGTCACCCTGTCCACCGATCCGATGCGCTGGCTGGTGACGCCGCGCCTGTGGGCGGCGGTGCTGACGGTGCCGTTTCTGGTGGGGATCGGCGATATCATCGGCATCATGGGGGGATGGCTGATCGGGACCAACTCGCTGGGGTTCAATTCGACCGCTTATCTGTCGAACAGCTGGGCCTATCTGGAAAGCTGGGACGTGGCGTCGGGCCTGATCAAAGGCGCGGTTTTCGGGCTGGTGGTCGCGGTCAGCGGCTGCTGGTTCGGGATGCGGTCTGGCCGCGGGGCCGAGGGCGTGGGCCGCGCCACCAAATCCGCGGTGGTCGCCGCGGCCGTCGGCATTCTGGCCGCGAATTTCGTGCTGACGGGGATGTTCTTCGAATGATCGCTGTTCAGGGCCTGTCGAAATCCTTCGGTGACAAGACCGTGCTGGACCGGATCGACCTGTCCGTCGCCCCTGGTGAAAGCCTGTGCGTGATCGGCCAGTCCGGCATGGGCAAATCGGTCCTGCTGAAATGCATTCTTGGCATGGTCGCGCCGGATGCCGGGCAGATCCTGTGGCAGGATCGCCCACTGGACGGTGCGCGTCGTGCCGAATTCATGCAGCAATTCGGGATGCTGTTTCAGGGCGGGGCGCTGTTTGACAGCCTGTCGGTCTGGCAGAACGTCGCCTTTCGCCTGCGTCAGCAGATGCCGGATCAGCAGGCGCGCCGTATCGCCATCGACAAGCTGGCCCGCGTGGGTCTGGCCGCCGAGACCGCAGATCTGATGCCCGCGCAGCTGTCGGGCGGGATGGCAAAGCGTGTCGCGCTGGCCCGCGCGATTGCCGCCGATCCAAGGGTGATCTTTTTCGACGAGCCCACGACCGGGCTGGACCCGATCCGCGCGCGGCGCATCAACGACCTGATCCGCGGCATCGTGCGCAGCACCGGGGCCACCGCGATCACGATCACCCATGACATGGAATCGGTGCGCAGCATCGGGGATCGCGTGGCCCTGCTGCAACAGGGCCGGATCGCCTGGCAGGGACCGGTTTCGCGAATGGATGCCGCGCCTGAACTGGCTGAATTTCTGGGCCATGCGCCGCAATGACGGCGCCCCTCCTGCCGATTTCATGCGCAACATCTGGCCAAATCCGCATCCCGGATCACAATCTGTCGCAATTCTGCCGCAGAATTGTTCACGATGGTCTTGTGCGAATCCCCGTTGATCGCCACCATTGATGATAATGCCTGAGCAGGAGAGAAATTTGGGCCTCAACCCAACGCCCCCCGTTGCGACACATCCTGGCGAAACTCTGCTGGAATTCCCCGATAACCGGCTGCTGATCGATCTGTGCGGTGCCAATGACCGGCATCTTGCACGCATCGAAGAGGCACTTGGCGTGCATATCCTGCGACGCGGCAATCAACTGGCCGTGGTCGGTGGACCCGAAGCACAGGCCGAGGCCGCGCAGCTTTTGCAGGGGCTGTATGCCCGTCTGGAACAGAACCGCCCCGTCAGCCTGGCCGAGATCGAGGCCGCGCTGCGCATGGGCGTGGAGTCCGCGACCGAGACCAGCCCCAGCGAACAGTTGGAAATGTTCGCCGCCGGAAATTACGAATTGCGGACCCGCAAGAAATCCGTCGAGCCGCGTACCGACGCGCAAAAGGCCTATGTCCGCTCGCTGTTCGAACATGAACTGGCCTTCGGCATCGGTCCGGCGGGCACGGGCAAGACCTATCTGGCCGTGGCGGTGGGCGTGACCATGCTGATCAATGGTCAGGTCGACAAGATCATCCTGTCGCGTCCCGCCGTCGAGGCGGGTGAGCGTCTGGGCTTTCTTCCCGGCGACATGAAGGAGAAGGTCGATCCCTACATGCAGCCGCTTTACGACGCGCTGAACGACTTTCTTCCGGGAAAGCAGCTGCAGAAGCTGATGGAAGAAAAGCGGATCGAGATCGCGCCCCTGGCCTTCATGCGCGGGCGGACGCTGGCCAGTGCCTTTGTGGTGCTGGACGAAGCTCAGAATGCCACGCAGATGCAGATGAAGATGTTCCTGACCCGTCTGGGCGAAGGCTCGCGCATGGTGGTGACGGGCGACCGCAGCCAGATCGACCTGCCGCGTGGCATGCAGTCGGGTCTGGTCGATGCCGAGCGCATCCTTGACGGGGTCAAGGGTATCAGCTTCAGCTATTTCACGGCCAAGGATGTCGTGCGGCACCCGCTTGTGGCGCGGATCATCGACGCCTATGACGCCGAGGATGCGGCCGCGATTGCGCGGGGCGAGGGGCCGACCCCTCAGGGGCAATATGCCCCCCGCCGGGCGATGAGGAACGATGGCTGAAGAAATCACCGCAGATTGCGTGATCGAGGATGACCGATGGGACAGCGCCGGGTTAGAGGCGCTGTCTGAACGGGCCGTTCACGCGACGCTGACATGGCACGGGATCGGCGGCGAGGTCGTGGTGATGGGGTGCGACGATGCCCGCATCGCCGCGCTGAATGCCGATTTCCGGGGCAAGCCACGCGCGACGAATGTGCTGTCCTGGCCATCCGTCGAACATGCGCCGCGTGAACCGGGCGCGCGGCCCGATCTGCCCGATACCGAAGAACTGGGCGACATCGCCATCGCCTATGAAACCTGCCTGGCCGAGGCCGAGGCGCAGGGCAAAAGCATTGACGACCACGTCACCCACCTGTTGATCCACGCGGTTCTGCATCTTTTGGGGTATGATCATGAAAACGATCCCGATGCCGAAACCATGGAAGCGACCGAGCGTTCGATCCTGTCGACGCTGAATATTTCCGATCCTTATCAAGAGAAAGTCCAATGAACTCCGAGTCTCGATTATCCGCAGAGCATCTTGACGACGCCCCGGCCTGCGAGGCCGACGGTGTCGGGGGCGAGGGGCGCGACCTGCCTGCCTCGCGCGGATTTTTCGGACGGTTCTTCGACGCCCTGACCGGGCAGGACGAAGACGAGGCCAGCCCGGACAGTGACACGCCGCAAGCCCGGCCCGCGCTGGGTCTGGCCAATCTGCGTCGCATGCGGGTCGAGGATGTGGCCATTCCCAAGGTCGAGATCATCGCCGCACCGCTGGCGATCACGCTGGACGATCTGGTCGCGCTGTTTCGTGAACACGGATTTTCGCGCATTCCGGTGTTTCGCGGAACGCTGGACAGCCCGCTTGGCCTGATCCACCTGAAGGATCTGGCACTGAAGCACGGGTTCGGGCAGGCGGGAAAATTCACGCTGCGGCCGATGCTGCGCCCCTTGCTGTATGTGCCGCCCTCGATGCCGATCGGGGTGTTGTTGCAGCAGATGCAGCAGAAACGCTCGCATATGGCGCTGGTCATCGACGAATATGGGGGCGTCGATGGGCTGGTCACGATCGAGGATCTGATCGAACAGGTGATCGGCCAGATCGAGGACGAGCATGACGAGATCGAGGAACAGGCCTGGGTCAAGGAAAAGCCGGGCCAGTGGCTTGTTCAGGCCCGCACGCCCCTGAACGAGATCGAGGCCGAAACCGGCCTGCGCCTTGCCCGTGACGACGAGGACGAGGAAATCGACACGTTCGGCGGCCTGATCTTCATGCTGACCGGGCGGGTTCCGCTGCGCGGCGAGGTGATCGCCCATGAATCGGGCGCCGAATTCGAGGTGGTCGATGCCGATCCGCGCCGGATCAAGCGTATTCGTCTGCGGCTGCCGGGTGTGTCGGTCACGCCGGCCCGCAAGCCGGCCGAACAGCTGGAACAGGGCCCGCCCGCGGATCAGTAATCGGCGGCGCTGGCGGTGTTGAACTGCGCCAGAACGGCATCGAAGAACAATTGCTGACGCGCGGGCGTTTCCACGATGACCTCGTGCCGCCCGCCGTCGATGTCCAGCAATTGCGCACCGGGCCAGGCTTGGGCACGTTGCCGGATCGCCGTGGCCGACACGATTTTCTCATCGCTTCCCAGCGAAACCAGCATCGGTATGTCCGGTCCGGGCAGGTCGGACAGTCGCCGGCATTCGGTCAGCGCGTGGCGCAGCCAGTCATAGCTGGCGCCCCCGATGGTCAGATCGGGCCATGACACGGCCTCGCGCAGAAGGCGCGACCATTCATCGACATTGCAGGTCAGCAGATTGGTGCTGAACGCCTCGTCCACGAAATAGGTGCCACCGGCGCCGGTGCCGGGGGTCGATCTGCCGCCAAAGCCCGCGCGGGCGGCGATGGCCGTGATCGCCATGGCCATGCGGCGCGGCATCTGACGAAGATTGATGCCCCACATCGGCGCCGAGAAGGCGGCGCTGACGACAGGCAGATCGTCGATCAGCGCGGCCAGTCCGATGCAGCCGCCCATCGAATGGGCCAGCAGGTGCCACGGTCGTGGCAGGTCAAGTTCGCCCACTGCTACCAGCATCTCGACCACGTCGCGCTGATAGTCGCTGAATTCGCCGATATGTCCGGGGCGGGGATCGTCCTGCAACCGGTCTGACAGACCCTGTCCACGCCAGTCGATGGATATGACGTGATAGCCCGCCTGCGTCAGCCGGTGGGCGAAGGGGGAATATTTCTCGATATATTCGGTGCGGCCGGGGAACAGCAGGACGCTGCCCCGCGGCGCGTTGTCTGCGCCGCGCCAGACCGCCAGCCGCAGGCGGACCCCGTCATCCGCCCGCACCCAGAAGGCATCGGCCGGGGGCAGGGTATCGCCGGGAAGCTGGTGGAAAGGCGCGGGCTGCATGGATCAGGACAGGGCCGAGCCCAGCTGCATCGCGACGCCCATGTCGCCGTCGATCTTCAGTTTGCCGGTCATGAAGGCCGCGGCGGGGGCGACGCTGCCATCCAGGATGCCTTCGAAGGTTTCGCGGCTGGCGGTCAGGGTCACATCGGCTTCTTCGTCGCCGGCATGGACGCCCGATCCGTCGATCATGATCGCGCCTTCGTCCTCGATGACGAATTTCGCCGTCGATCCGAAGCTGTCGATCTTCTTGCTCAGCTCTTCGACGGCTGCGTTCACAACTTTGCTCATTTTCTCGCGTCTCCTCGCGCTTTCTCTTTCACCCGGTGGGTGGGGTGGTTTACAGATCGGGTATGCGCCCGGTCCGTTCCGTTTTCTACTCTGCCGTCGCGGCACTGTGCCACGCAACAGTGACGATTCTATTTATTTCCGCAACCGCCTTTGCCCAGGCCGCCGATATGGACGCGCTGTTTCGCCAGCTTGCCCAGCCCGAGGGCGATGGCTGGCGCGTCGCCGAATCCGATATCCTGCGCGAATGGTCGAAATCGGGGTCCGCGTCGATGGACCTGCTGCTGAAACGCGGCGAAGAGGCGCTGGACCTGGGCGATCCGCAGGCCGCGATCGGGCATCTGACCGCGCTGACCGACCATGCGCCGGATTTCGCGACCGGCTATCAGACCCGTGCCGTCGCCTATGCCGCCCAGGGGTATTTCGGCCCGGCCATCGCCGATCTGTCCCGCGCGCTGGAACTGGAACCGCGGCAATTCGCCGCCCTGACTCAGCTGGGCGCCATGCTGGAGGAAATCGGCAGCGAACAGGCCGCGCTGGACGCCTATCGCCGCAGTCTGGACATCCATCCCCATCAACAAGAGGCCATTGACGCGGTCGCCCGTCTGGAACAGACGCAGTCGGGTACCGATATCTGACGCCATGACCATGATTGACAGGGGCCGGGTCACCGCCGTTCTCGGCCCGACCAACACCGGCAAAACCCATTACGCCATCGAACGCATGCTGGCCCATCGCACCGGGGTGATCGGCCTGCCGCTGCGATTGCTGGCGCGCGAAGTCTATGACCGCATCGTCAAGGCGCGCGGCCCCTCGGTCGTGGCGCTGGTCACGGGCGAGGAACGGATCGTGCCGGACCGGGTGCAATACTGGGTCGCCACGACCGAGGCCATGCCCGAGATCGGCGCCGATTTCGTCGCCATCGATGAAATCCAGCTTTGCGCCGATCCCGAACGCGGCCATGTATTCACCGACCGGTTGCTGAACATGCGCGGCCTTCAGGAAACCCTGTTTCTGGGCAGTGACACGATGCGCCCGGCGATTGCCGCCCTTGTCCCCGGCGTGCAGTTTCAGCGCCGCGAGCGGTTTTCCACGCTTAGCTGGGCGGGGTCGAAGAAACTGTCGCGGATGCCCGCCCGCAGCGCCATCGTCGGCTTCAGCGTCGATGATGTCTACGCCATGGCAGAACTGATCCGCCGCCAGAAGGGGGGCTGTGCGGTCGTGATGGGCGCGCTGTCGCCCCGGACCCGCAATGCCCAGGTCGAGATGTATCAGGCCGGTGAGGTCGATTATCTGGTCGCCACCGATGCGATCGGCATGGGGCTGAACCTGGACATCCGCCATGTCGCCTTCAGTGCGACACATAAATTCGACGGTCGCCGCGTCCGCCCGCTGTTTCCGCATGAGCTGGGTCAGATCGCGGGCCGGGCGGGGCGGCACACCGAATCGGGCACCTTCGGCGTCACCGGCGAGGCGCAGCCGCTGGAAGACGGGCTGGTCGATGCCATCGAGAACCACCGCTTTCAGCCGATCAGCCGCCTGATGTGGCGCAATGCCCGGCTGGAATTCGGCACGATGGAGCGGTTGGTCCAAAGCCTGGAAGTCGCACCGGATCATGAAATCCTGTCGCGCGGGCGCGAGGCCGACGATATCGCCGCGCTGAAATCTCTGCGCGACATTCCCGAAATCCGCGACCGCGTGCAGTCCGGCAAGGATGTGCGGCTGTTGTGGGATGTCTGCCGTGTGCCTGATTTCCGGGGCATTTCGCCCGCGGAACATGTCAGCATGCTGATGCGGATCTTCGGTTTCCTGCAGGACGGGCAGATCCCGACCGACTGGCTGGCTCGCGCGGTGCAGCGCATTGACCGCACCCATGGCGATATCGACGCGCTGTCCAAGCGTTTGGCATATATCCGCACATGGACCTATGTGGCGCAACGCAATGGCTGGGTTCAGGACGAAAAGCATTGGCGCGGCGAGACTCGCGCTGTAGAAGACCGCCTGTCAGACGCGCTGCATGCAGCGTTGACCCAACGATTTGTGGACCGGCGCACATCTGTGCTTCTGCGCCGGCTCAAGCAGAAGGAGAGCCTTGTGGCCGAAGTGAACGACAAGGGCGAAGTGACGGTCGAGGGCGAATTCGCCGGCCGTCTTGAGGGATTCCGGTTTCGCCCTGACCAGACCGCGACGGCGGACGAGGCAAAGATGCTGAACCGCGCCAGCTACGAGGCGCTGCGCCCCGAATTCCACCTGCGGGCGGATCGGTTCTACAATGCGCCCGATACCGAACTGGACTTTACCGAACAGGGCGGCCTGATGTGGGGCGACGCCGCTGTCGGCAAGCTGGTCAAGGGCAGCGATGCGATGCATCCCGGCGTCGAGGTGTTCGTCGACGAAGAGGCCGGGGCCGATATCGGCGAAAAGGTAAAGCGTCGCCTTCAGCATTTCATCGACCGCAAGGTCGCTGCGCTGTTCGAGCCGCTGACCAACATGCAGCGTGACGAGGCGCTGTCGGGTCTGGCCAAGGGATTCGCCTTCCGTCTGGTCGAGGCGCTTGGCGTCCTGCCGCGCGATGGCGTGGCAGGCGAGGTCAAGGAACTTGATCAGGACGCACGCGGCGCGCTGCGCAAGCATGGCGTGCGCTTTGGCCAGTTCACCATCTTCATGCCCGCGCTGCTGAAACCCGCGCCGACCCGTCTGCGTCTGGTGCTGTGGTCGCTGGCCGAAGGGCTGGACGAATTCCCCGAAAGTCCGCCCCCCGGTCTGGTCACCATTCCGCATCTGGATGCGGTGCCCGACGGATACTACACGCTGTCGGGCTATCGTCCCGCGGGCGATCGCGCGATCCGTATCGACATGCTGGAACGTCTGGCCGATCTGCTGCGTGCGCAGGACACGCGCGGCGGCTTCGAGGCCAATCCGGACATGCTGTCGATCACCGGCATGACGCTGGAACAGTTCGCCAACCTGATGGAAGGTCTGGGCTATGCCGCCGAAAAGGGCGAGCGTGAAAAGGCCCGCGCCACCGAGGTTGCCGCACCTGCCGCCGAGGCCACCGGCTCTGACGCGCCGATGACCGAGGAAGAAAGCGTTCTGGCCGCCGAAACCCGCGCCAAATGGGAAGCCGAGCAGGCCGAGAAACGCCGCGCCGCCGCCGAAGCCGCAGGCGAAGAGGCCAGCGCCGAGGCCGAAGCTGCCCCTGAGCTGGAGGTGTTCTATACCTTCCGTTGGGCGCCCAAGCCCCGCAACCGTCGTCCGCAGGGCGGCGAAGGTCAGGGCCGTCGCGGCGGTCCGCGCAAGGATGCCACTGCGCGTGAAAACCGTGGCGAGGGCGGCAAGGGCGGTCGCGACGGCGGCAAGCCGCGCGGCAAGGGCGGTCCGAAAAAAGGCGGCAAGCCGCAATCGGGCCCCAAGACCTACAGCGCCCGTCCTGAAAAGAAGGCCGATCCCGACAGCCCCTTCGCCATTCTGGCAGCGCTTAAAGACAAGAAGTGACCGACGGGTCACCGACCCTTCGGCTGGACAAATGGTTGTTCCATGCGCGTCTGTTCAAGTCGCGCGGTCTGGCTGCGGACCGTATCGAGGGTGGGGGTGTCCGTCTGAACGGACAGCCCTGCCGCAAGCCCGGGCGGGCCATCCGCCCCGGCGATCTGCTGGTCGTGTCGGCCTATGGGCAGGTCCGTCAGTTTCAGGTTCTGGACCTTGGGACACGTCGCGGCCCCGCCGCCGAGGCGGCGCTTCTTTACCGCGAAACATCTGCCGACTAGCCTTGCCGCAGCCCGCGCATTTGTGGTTCCCTGTGGCATGTCCAGCGATTTTCTGTCCCGTCTAGCGGTTGATCTGCCGATCTTTCAGGCCCCGATGGCCGGCGTGGCGACCCCGGAAATGGCCGCGGCGGTCAGCAATGCCGGTGGCTTGGGCGGTCTTGGGTTGGGCGCGATGGACGCCACCCTGGCAGAGGACAGCATTCGTCAAACCGGAAAGGCCACCGACCGACCCTTCTGCGCGAATTTCTTCTGTCACAGCAGCGAAGTCCGCGATGCCACGCGGGAAAACGACTGGATCGCGCGCGCCAAGCCGCTTTTCGACAGCCTGAAGGCGGACCCGCCCCAACATCTTCGGCGGATCTATGCCAGCTTTCGCGACGAGGACGCGATGCTGAACGTGGTTCTGCGGACCCGCCCGCGCGTCGTCAGCTTTCACTTCGGCCTGCCGCGCCCTGACCAGATGGCTGCGCTGAAACAGGCCGGCATTCTGACCATGGCCAGCGCGACGTCCCTGGCCGAGGCGCGGCGGATACAGGCAGCCGGCTGTGACGCCGTGATCGCCCAGGGCTATCAGGCGGGCGGTCATCGCGGCATATTTGACCCTGACGGTCCGGATCAACGTCTGACGACCATGGATCTGACCCGTCAGCTTTGTGCCGAATTGACGCTGCCGGTCGTGGCGGCGGGCGGGCTTATGCACGGAGCGGATATCGCGCGGGCGCTGTCATGGGGTGCTGTGGCGGCACAATTGGGAACGGCGTTCGTCGCCTGCCCCGAAAGCCTGGCCGATGCGGAATATCGTGAACGACTGGGCAGGGGCGGCACGGTGATGACCTCGGCGATCTCGGGGCGGCCGGCACGCTGCCTTGAAAACCGGCTGACCGATTGGTGCAGGGGTGCCACCCGGATCCCGGCCTATCCCGACGCCTATGACCTCAGCAAACGGCTGATCGCAGCGGCCCGTGCGGCAGATGCGCCGGGGTTTGGCGCATTTTGGGCCGGAACCGGCGCCGCGCAGGTCAGGCCGATGCCCGCAGGCAAGCTGGTACAGATGCTGGCGCAGGAATGGCGGACCGCATGATGCCGTTGCCGGGCGACACCTGTCCCGACATCGGCGCAGGCCGGGAACATTGTTTCGGTCAGCCATCGCGCGGGCGAATCCCGGTCTTTTCCCCAAGGCCGCACTTGCATGATCTGATGGTGGGGCGTAACTGTCGCGCGATATCGAATTGGAGTGCGCAATGACCTACGTCGTCACCGATAATTGCATCATGTGCAAATATACCGACTGCGTCGAGGTTTGCCCCGTGGACTGTTTCTACGAGGGCGAGAATACCTTGGTCATTCATCCCGATGAATGCATCGATTGCGGTGTCTGTGAACCCGAATGCCCCGCCGACGCCATCCGCCCGGATACCGAGCCGGACATGGAAAAATGGGTCGAGTTCAATCGGAAATATTCCGAAAAATGGCCGGTAATCACGCAGAAGAAGGATCCCATGCCTTCTGCCGCCGAGATGGACGGCGTTGACGGCAAACTGGACCAGTACTTCTCGGAAGCGCCCGGCGAGGGCGACTGATCGGGGCTGTCACATTTTGGTCGCAGGGGCTTGAAAGACTGCGGCCAATCGGGGCGATTCGCGCGAACATTAGCGTGATATCTGATCGGTTGTTTTCGTAACGCGCTGAAACCGTTTTGAAAAACAGGCCGGGCCGGGTTGTTTCAGGACAGCGCGGCGTGGCTTTTTTTGGCGTCATATTTATGCTATGTTGGCAATCATTCGCATCTGATGGAAGTCAGAGGCCCATCGGATGTGCGCCCAATGCTGCCAATACCCGAGCCTTCTGCCGGCGCGGGCAAATAAAACGATGAAAATGGACCGAAGGTGGCATTCGCCGCTTGCGGTTTTTTGTGCCCTTTGAAGGGGCGCTGCCTAGAGGAAGCCATATGTCGAAAGCCAAGAAGAACGAATTCCGCCCCGATGATTTCGTCGTCTATCCTGCCCATGGCGTGGGCCGGATCGTTTCGATCGAAGAGCAGGAAGTCGCGGGGCTTCGGCTGGAAATGTTCGTGATCTCGTTCGACAAGGACAAGATGACGCTGCGCGTTCCGACCTCGCGCGCCTCGGAAATCGGGATGCGTGGCCTGTCCTCGCCCGATCTGGTCGAACGTGCGCTGGACACGCTGAAAGGCAAGGCCCGCGTCAAGCGTGCCATGTGGTCGCGTCGTGCACAGGAATACGAACAGAAGATCAATTCCGGCGATCTGATGTCGATCGCGGAAGTGGTCCGCGACCTGCATCGCAGCGACGATCAGCGCGAGCAGTCCTATTCCGAGCGTCAGCTTTACGAAGCCGCTCTGGACCGTCTGACCCGCGAAGTCGCGGCTGTCGGCGGCCTGGACGAAGGTGCCGCGCAGAAGCGCGTCGATGAGGTTCTGGTCACCCGCGCGGCCTGATCCGCGCCTGCCGATCATTCTTGCAAGGGGCATCCGGATGCGGGCGCCCTTTCGCATGTGGCGCGGCGCGTGGACATCGCGTCGAACGCCACCTATAACCGCCGCAAATTCATGATCCTGCAGAGGCTCAACATGATCAAGGTTTTCGGCCACACCTCCCCTGACACCGACTCGACCGGCTCGCCCATCATCTGGGCGTGGTATCTGAACGAGGTCCGCAAGACGCCGGCACAGGCCGTGCTGCAAGGCGAACCCAATACCGAAGCCGCCTGGATGCTGACCCGCTGGAATCTCGACAAGCCGGACATCATCGGCGGCGTCGAGAAGGGCGAGCAATGCGTCATCGTCGACACGAACAATCCCGCCGAACTTCCCGCGGCGATCAACGATGCCGATGTGATCGAGATCATCGACCATCACATGCTGGCGGGCGGCATCAAGACCAAGGCACCCATCAATATCACCATACGTCCGCTGGCCTGTACCGCAACGATCATGCATGACCTGATCGGCGACGACATGGCCCGCGCCCCGGAAGGGGTGAAGGGGGCGATGCTGACCTGTATCCTGTCCGATACGCTGGAATTCCGCAGCCCGACGACCACGCCGCATGATCGCGCCGTTGCCGAAAAGCTGGCCGCCGATCTGGGTGTGAACATCATCGATTACGCCGCCCAGATGTTTGCCGCGAAATCCGATGTCAGTGCCTTCAGCGACGAAGCACTGCTGCGCATGGACAGCAAGGAATACGAACTGGGCGGAAAAAAGCTGCGGATCTCGGTTCTGGAAACCACCGCACCCGCGACGCTGTTGGCGCGCAAAGATGCGCTGGTTGCGGCGATGCCGGGCGTGGCTGCCGCCGACGGCGCCGACGAGGTGCTGCTGTTCGTCATCGACATCCTGCGCGAGGAGGCGACCTTGCTGGTTCCCAACGATTTCGTGCGTCAGATTGCGGAAACCAGCTTCCAGGCCTCGGTATCGGGTGACACGGTCGTTCTGCCCGGCATCATGAGCCGCAAGAAACAGATCATTCCGGCGCTGGCAGTCTGATGACCCGGATCATTGAAAGCCTGTCGCAGGTCGGCACGAATTACGATGTGCTGTTCTGCGACCTGTGGGGCTGTCTGCATAACGGGCAGCAGCCTTACCTCGCCGCCGTCGCGGCGCTGCAGGAATTTCGGCGCAATGGCGGTCAGGTCTGCCTGATGACCAACGCGCCGCGACCCAATCCCTATGTCATTGCGCAGCTGGATCGCATGGGGGTGCCGCGCGATGCGTGGGACATCGTCGTCAGTTCGGGTGATGCCGCGCAGGACGCGATGTTCGACGGTGCCGTGGGGCGCAAGGTCTGGCATATCGGCACCGACAAGGATGACGGCTTTTTCAACGATGTGCCTGCGGAATGGGCCGACGCGCCGGCGGTCACGCGGGTTCCGCTGGACGAGGCCGAAGGCATCGTCTGCACCGGCCCCTTTGATGAGCGCAGCGAAACACCCGAGGATTACCGCGCGCGCCTGATGCTGGCAAAGCAGCGCGGGCTGAAGATGCTGTGCGCGAATCCCGATATCGTCGTGGATATGGGCGAAACGCGGATCTACTGCGCCGGTGCGCTGGCCGAATTCTATGAGGATCTGGGCGGCACCTCGTATTATTTCGGCAAACCGCATGCCCCGATCTATCAGCGTGCGCGTCGCCTGATGAACCTGGGCGATCAGGCGCGAATCCTGGTCGTCGGCGACGGCATCCGCACCGATGTGAAGGGCGCGATGCAGGAAGGGATCGACTGTCTGTTCGTCACCGGCGGTCTTGCGGCCGAGGCGTTCGGTCCCGATGTCGAAAGCCCTGACGCGGATCTGTTGCGCGAATGGCTGGCAACCCACGGCGCAAGCCCTGAACTGTCCATCGGGCGCCTGCGCTGAACGACATAGACCGGACCAGGGGCCCGTGCGATGCGCGGGCCCTTTTTCGTTGCGACGCGCGGCGTTCTGAATGGTCACAATATGTCCTAAAGTATCACTCATGCGCAATCTTGTTGCTATGCCACGTGATTGCTGCTATGCAGCATCAACCGTCCTGAAACCGGCTTAGATGATGGATAACAGCATGTTTGATAATCTTCCCCGCGGCACGATCGTCATCGAGGATCTTGAAATCGGCATGTCCCGCTATCTGCAAAAGCAGGTGACGGACGAGGATATCGAGATGTTTGCCCAGGTCTCGACCGACCGGAACCCGGTGCATCTGGACGAAGAATATGCACAGGACACGATCTTCGAGGGGCGCATCGCCCATGGTATGCTGACCGCGGGGCTGATTTCCGCGGTGATCGGCGAACAGCTGCCCGGACATGGCACCGTCTATCTGGGCCAGACCCTGAAATTCATGGCCCCGGTGCGTCCCGGTGACATGGTTCGCGCCGAAGTCACGGTCGAGACGATCGACCACGCCAAGCGCCGTGTGACGCTTGCAACCCGCTGCATGGTGGGCGATACGGTCGTGCTGAAAGGCGAGGCGGTCGTGCTGGCCCCAAGCCGCAAGTTCGACTGACGGGGCAGGGTGCCCCGCAAAGGGGGCGCTTTGCACATCCATCGCGATTGGGCCGGTCTGCCTGTCACTGCCCGTGGCGCGACGGTCGCCATGGGAAATTTCGACGGCGTCCATCTGGGCCATCGCGCGGTGATCGAGGCTGCGACCCGCGCCGCCGATGCGCCGCTGGGGATCATCACCTTCGAACCGCATCCGCGCGAGGTCTTTCGCCCCGAAGCTGCACCCTTTCGCCTGATGAATGCCGAGGCGCGGGCAAACAGGCTTGCGCGTCTGGGCGTGCAGCATCTGTATGAACTGCCCTTCGGCCCGGTCCTGTCAGGTCTGACACCGGAATGTTTCGCACGCGATGTGCTGGTCGATGGTCTGGGCGTGCGCCACGTGACGGTCGGAGCCGATTTCTGTTTTGGCAAGAAACGCGCGGGGAACGTGCAGACCCTGACCCGGCTTGGCGACCAGATGGGCTTTGGCGTGACCGCTGTGCCGCTGCTTGGTTCGGGCGAGGCGGAATACAGCTCGACCGCGATCCGCACGGCATTGGCCGAGGGGCGGACCCGTGATGCCGAACGCATGTTGGGTCACTGGCACCGCATCGAGGGCGAGGTCGTGCATGGCGACAAGCGCGGTCGCGATTTCGGCTGGCCCACCGCGAATATGCGGATGGAGGGGCTGCATCTGCCGCGTCTGGGTGTCTATGCCGTTCTGGTCGATGTCCTGACCGGCCCGAACCGCCTGTCCTGCCGCGGCGTCGCCAGCCTTGGCGTGCGTCCCATGTTCGGCCGCAACGCGCCAAATCTGGAAGTGCATCTGTTTGATTTTCAGGGCGATCTTTACGGTCAGCACCTCTCTGTCGCCCTGGTCGAATTCCTGCGCGACGAAGAGAAATTCGACAGCGTCGAAACGCTGATCGCCCAGATCCAGGCCGATGCCGATCAGGCACGCGCGATTCTGGCCGGCACGTGATGCGCGAAAAATTCTGGGACCTGCCGCTGGAAAAGCTGACACCCGATGAATGGGAGGCGCTGTGCGACGGCTGCGGCAAATGTTGCCTGAACAAGATCGAATATGAGGACAGCGAGGAACTGCTGTTCACCCGCGTTGCCTGCAAGCTGCTGGACGGGCATGCCTGTCGTTGTTCATCCTATCAGAACCGGCATGATTTCGTACCTGAATGCGTGGTTCTGACGCCGAAGAAACTGAAGGAAATCCACTATTGGCTGCCCGCGACCTGCGCCTATCGCCTTCGGGCCGAGGGGCGTCCGCTGTTTCGCTGGCACCACCTGATCTCGGGCGATCCCGAAGCGGTTCATCGCGCCGGGGTCAGCGTGCGGGGCTGGACGGTCAGCGAGGCCGAGGTCAGTGAAGAGGATTGGGAAGATCACATCATCGAGGATCTGTCATGAACTTTGCCTCTGACAATACCTATGGCGCGCATCCCGCCGTTCTGAAGGCGATGGTCGATTGCAATGGCGGTGCGGTCGGGGCCTATGGATCCGACCCCGTGACCGAACAGGCCGAGGCTGCGATCCGCGATCTGTTTCAGGCCCCGGACGCCGTGGTGCGTTTTGTCGCGACGGGAACGGCGGCCAATGCGCTGGTCTGCGCACAGCTGACCCCGCCGGGCGGGCGGATCTATTGCCATGACGACGCCCATATCGAGACAAGCGAATGCGCGGCGCCCGAATTCTATACCACGGGCGGCAAGCTGGTGACCCTGCCGGGCGCCGATGGCAAGCTGACGCCGGATGTTCTGGCCGAGGCGATCCGGATCGGCGCGGGCGGTGGGCTGAATGGCGGGCCGAATGCGATGGTCTCGATCACCAATGCCACGGAATGGGGCACGGTCTATACACCGGATCAGGTTGCGGCCCTGGCCCGGGCCGCGCATCAGGGCGGGTTGCCGTTGCATATGGACGGGGCGCGCTTCGCGAATGCTGTCGCGTCGCTGGGATGCGCGCCCGCCGATGTGACCTGGCGTGCGAGTGTCGATGTCCTGTGCTTTGGCGGCACGAAGAACGGCGCCATGGCCGCCGAGGCGATTGTGTTCTTCGATCCCGAATTGGCGAAGGGGTTCGATTATCGCCGCAAGCAGGCGGGCCATGTCTTTTCCAAGCAGCGCTATCTGGCCGCGCAGATGCTGGCGCTTGTCGGTGATGGTCTGTGGCTGGATCTGGCGAGCCGTGCGAACGGGCTTGCCAAGCGGCTGGGCGACGCCGTTCTGGCGGCGGGCGGTCAGTTGCTGGTCCCGGTCGAAAGCAATGCGGTCTTTGCCGCGATTCCGGCGGCTGCGGATGCGCGGGCGCGCGCGGCAGGTGCGGCCTATTATTCCTGGCCCGACAAATCCGCCGAAGGGCTGGATCCCGCGCCGATCCGGCTGGTCACCGCATGGGACACCCCTGACGCGGCGATTCAGGATTTTGCCAAGGCGCTGATCGGCCAGTCCTAGCGCCGCAGCGCGATCAACAGCAGCCGCAGCGCATGTTCGACCGTCGCGGCGCGCACATTGCTACGTCCGATGGCGCCGAATTCGACGGTTTCGGTGGTGACGCCAAAGGCATTCGCCAGACCGAAGCAGACGCGCCCTTCAGGCTTGTGTTCGGATCCGCCGGGTCCCGCGATCCCCGTCACCGAGACGGTCAGCGTGGCATCGGATGCCGACAAGGCACCGCTTGCCATCTCTGCGGCCGTTTCCTCGCTGACGGCGCCGTGGGCCTGCAGGGTCTGGGCGCGGACCGCCAGCATCTGCTGTTTGGCGGCGTTGGAATAGGTGACAAAGCCGCGATCGACGACATCGGACGATCCCGGCACCTCGGTCAGGGCGCCGATGATAAGCCCACCGGTGCAGCTTTCTGCGGTGGCGATGGTGATGCCGCGTGCGCGGGCGGCGTCCAGAACCTCGGCGGCCAGGCTCACATCAGCACCCCATGCGCGACGGCCGCGGCGATGATCGTGGCGATCCCGGCGAACAGCCCGGCCCACAGATCATCCAGCATGACCCCACGCACCCCGCCGTCACGATCGGCACGGCCGACCAGCCAGGGCTTCCAGATGTCGAACAGGCGAAAGAACAGAAAGGCCGCCAGCCAGCCCGGATAGGGAAAGATCTCGGCGGACATTCCGGCAAGATAGAAGGCCGCCGAGGGAAAGCACAGGGCAAGCCATTGGCCCGCGACCTCGTCGATCACGATCTCGCTGCGGTCGGGATCGGACATCCCCTTGCTATAGCGCGGAACGGCCCAGAACCCGGCCACGGTCACCGCGACGGTCGCCACCGCCAGCAGCGGGAAATGCCCGATGCGGTGCAGCAACACGCCCAGCAACACCGCCACCGCCGATCCCCAGGTGCCGGGTGCCGGGCGCAGCAGGCCTGCGCCGAACCAGATGCAAAGCAGACGTTCCATGGCCTAGTCCTTGATCAGGGTTGCGGTGGCGATGGCGGCAATGCCCTCGCGACGGCCGGTGAAGCCCAGCTTTTCGGATGTGGTCGCCTTGACACTGATGCGGGTAGGGTCGAGGCCCATGATATCGGCAAGACGGTCCTGCATGGCCTGCGCATGGGGCCCGATCTTCGGCGCCTCGCAGATCAGCGTCACATCCGCATTGCCAAAGCGGTAGCCATGGCTGCGTGCCAGTTCGGCCGCGTGGCGCAGAAAGATCGCGCTGTCGGCACCTTTCCACTGCGGATCCGAAGGCGGGAAATGCCGCCCGATATCGCCCATGGCCAGCGCGCCATAGATCGCATCGGTCAGTGCGTGCATGCCGACATCGGCGTCGGAATGGCCCGACAGACCCGCATCATGCGGGATCTGGATCCCGCACAGCCAGACGTGATCGCCGGGACCAAAGGCATGTACGTCGTAACCATTGCCAAGACGAATATCCATCCGGGGCCTCAATAGGTGTTCCGCGCGCGCAAAATCGGCGGGATAGGTGATCTTGATATTGTCTTCGCTGCCGGGGGTGATCGCAACCTCGAACCCGGCATTGCGGGCCAGTTCGACATCGTCGGCGGCGTCTGCGCTGGCCCGATCATGGGCCTGACGAATCGCGGATAGCGAAAAACCCTGCGGCGTCTGGGCGCGAAACAGGTCGTCGCGCGGCTGGGTGCCGGTCACGCGCCCTTCTGTGCCGCGCCACAGCGCATCGCTGACGGGCAGGGCCGGGGCGGCGGCATCCGCGCCGTCGATCAGGGCATCGACAACGCCCGCGATCACCGAAGCGCTGACCAGCGGTCTTGCCCCGTCATGGATCAGCACATGGGTGATGTCATCGCCGGGCAGCGCGTTCAGCGCGTTGCGCACACTGGCCGAGCGGCTGTCGCCGCCGGGCACCAGAGTGACCGCCGTGTCAAGGACCGCCTGCGCATGGTCCATGTCATCGGGGTGACAGACGACGACGATGCGCCCGAAGCCACGGAAGGCGGCAATCGTACGATCCAGAACCGGGCGGCCAGCCAGATCGCGCCATTGCTTGGGCAGTCCACCGCCCGCGCGATTGCCGCGGCCTGCCGCGACGATGATCGCGGCAAAGCCCTCGGGCGGTGTCAGGCTCATGCGTGGTCGGGCATGTCGCCCTTGATCGCGGCGGCAAAGGCCCCGCGATACAGCGACGACAGGTCGGACAAATCGGCCGCGTCATCGCCCAGCTGCACGGCGCTGCCGCCGAAACTGCCCACGCTAGCCGCCGGGATCCCGGCCTTTTCCGCCTGTTCCAGCAGCGCAGCCGCGCCCGACGCATCGCAGGCCACAAGATAGCGGGCCTGATCCTCACCGAACAGCTGACCGATATCGTCGCTGATCAGGCGCAGGCCGATGCCGGCCTCTTCGGCCATTTCAAAGGCCGCCAGCGCCAGCCCGCCATCCGACAGATCGGTCGCGGATTTCACAAGCTCGCGGTGGGTGCGCAGGAATTCGCCATGCGCGCGTTCTTGTGCCAGATCGACATGGGGCGCATCGCCGGCTTCAAGGCCGAACGCCTCATAGGCCAGCGCCGATTGTTCCAGATGGCCCTTGGTCGCGCCGATCACGATGGCCACATCGCCTTCGCCCGGAAGGCCCGCGATCAGGTTCGACAGATCGTCGATCAGACCGACGCCGCCGATGGTCGGGGTGGGCAGGATGCCCTTGCCATCGGTTTCGTTATACAGCGACACGTTGCCCGACACGATCGGGAAGTCCAGCGCGCGGCAGGCCTCGCCGATACCTTTGATCGCGCCGACGAATTGGCCCATGATCTCGGGCTTTTCGGGGTTGCCGAAATTCAGGTTGTCGGTCGTCGCCAGCGGCGTCGCGCCGACGGCGCAAAGGTTGCGGAACGCCTCGGCCACGGCCTGCTTGCCACCCTCGACCGGGTTGGCGCGGACATAGCGGGGCGTCACATCGCTGGTGAATGCCAGCGCCTTGTTGGTGCCGTGAACGCGCACGACGCCAGCGCCCATGCCGGGGCGGCGGATCGTGTCGGCGCCGACCTGCGTGTCATATTGATGCCAGACCCAGGACTTGCGGGCGTGGTTCGGGCTGCCGATCAGCGATTTCAGCGCGGCGATCGGCTGAATCGCGGGCAGGGGGTCGGCTGCGGTAGCGGCCGGGGTTTCGACCCAGGGGCGATCGTATTCAGGCGCGCTGGACGACAGTTTCGACAGCGGCAGATCGGCCTTCACATCATTTCCATGCACGATCAGGAAACGGTCCTCGGCGATGGTTTCGCCGACGATGGCGAAATCCAGATCCCATTTTTCAAAGATCGCGCGGGCCTCGGCCTCTTTTTCGGGCTTCAGAACCATCAGCATCCGTTCTTGGGATTCCGACAGCATCATCTCGTAGGCGGTCATGTTGGTTTCGCGCTGCGGCACGGCGTCCAGTTGCAGCTTGATGCCCAGCCCGCCCTTGTCGCCCATCTCGACGGCGGAACAGGTCAGCCCCGCCGCGCCCATATCCTGGATCGAAATGACCGAGCCCGAAGCCATCAGTTCGAGACAGGCTTCCAGCAGGCATTTTTCGGTGAACGGGTCACCGACCTGAACGGTGGGGCGCTTTTCCTCGATCGTGTCGTCGAATTCGGCGCTGGCCATGGTCGCGCCGCCGACGCCGTCGCGCCCGGTCTTGGCGCCCAGATAGACGACCGGCATGCCGACCCCGGACGCGGCCGAGTAGAAGATCTTGTCTGCATCGGCCAGGCCCGCCGCAAAGGCGTTCACAAGGCAGTTGCCATCATAGCTGCGGTGAAAGCGGACTTCGCCGCCGACATTGGGCACGCCGAAGGCGTTGCCATAGGCGCCGATCCCCTCGACCACGCCCTTGACCAGATGCGCGGTCTTGGGATGTTCGGGACGCCCGAAGGACAGCGAGTCCATCGCCGCGATGGGCCGTGCGCCCATGGTAAAGACGTCACGCAGAATGCCGCCCACGCCGGTCGCCGCGCCCTGATGCGGTTCGATATAGCTGGGATGGTTGTGGCTTTCCATCTTGAAGACCACGGCCTGACCGTCGCCGATATCGACAACGCCCGCATTCTCGCCGGGGCCGCAGATCACCTGCGGGCCGTCAGTCGGCAGGGTGCGAAGCCATTTCTTCGACGATTTATAGGAACAATGTTCGTTCCACATGGCACTGAAGATGCCCAATTCGGTGAAACTGGGCTCGCGTCCGATGATGTCCAGAATGCGGTCATATTCGTCGGGCTTCAGCCCGTGCGCGGCGATCAGTTCCGGGGTGATCGACGGTTCCTGCATGTCTGGCCCTTCCTGCCCGTGGAGTCAGGCGGCTTTTAGGACGAACGCGCTGACATGGGAAGGGTGCGGGATGGAACAACCGCCCGCGAGGATAAAAAAAAGCCGGGCACGAGGCCCGGCCTAAGTCCAACAGGGAGGTAGAAGGTGATGCGCGCTTAGGCTGACCATCGCCTTCGCAGCATGATTTATGGGCAGTGTGCGAACGCTTCAAGGAAAAACTTGCTGCATCTGCAACATAGCGGCCATGCAGTGACGGTATGGCTGCACCCGGTCGCTGATGGATGCGGCGTCCGGGCGCAGGCGTGGCCTAATCGCGGTCGCCCAGACGGGTTTCGCTTTGATGGCGGCGATAGGCTTGAATTTCTTCAAGAATGAAGTCGCGAAATGCCGCGACGCGGCGCGTTTGGCGCAGTTCTTCGGGATAGGCCAGAAAGACCGGCACCTCATCCGAATCAAGGTCGGGATAGACGCGCACCAGATCGGGAAAATCCGCGGTCAGGTAATCGGGCAGGACCCCGATGCCGACATGGTTCAGCACGCCTTGCAGGACACCGAAGTAATTATTCACCGTCAACGTCGACATGACGTTCTGCGACAGCAGCTTTTGCACCAGAAGCAGGCCGGCCGTCACCTGCGGCTGATCGGTCTTCTGGCAGATCAGGCGGTGCTTTGACAGGTCCGACAGTTCGACCGGCGTGCCGGCGTTGTCCAGATAATCCTGCGTCGCATAAAGCCGCATGCGGATGTTCAGCAGGCGCCGCCGGATCAGGTCCGACTGGCTGGGTTCCTTCATACGGATGGCGACGTCCGCCTCGCGCATGGGCAGGTCCAGGACACGCTCTTCCAGCATCAGGTCGATCTTCAGATCGGGATATTTCTGATAAAGCTTGCTAAGACGCGGGGCCAGCCACAGCGTGCCGAAGCCCGTGGCGGTGGTCACCTTCAATTCTCCAAAGACGTGTTCCTCGCTGTCGCGGATCCGGGCCGAGGCGCTGTCCAGCTTGCGCACCATGGATGATGTGGCATCAAACAGCAATTCGCCCTGTTCTGTCAGAATCAGGCCGCGTGCGTGGCGGTGAAACAGCGTCGTGCCCAAAGCCTCTTCCAGGGCGCGGACCTGCCGACTGACCGCCGATTGTGACAGATGCAAGGTGTCGCCAGCATGGGTCAGGCTGCCTGCATCGGCAACCGCGTGAAATATTCTTAGCTTGTCCCAGTCCATAGCTATTACAATCCTGCGTGGTCAGCCATGCATTTTTTGCAGATCTCCTTTTCCCCTGCCTGTCCATCACACAGAGGTCAAGACAAGAGTTTTGTCTTTATCGGTCAGCAATTCTGACCTATACTTGCAGCTAAGCCATCTGGCATTTGGAGGAGACGCAGGATGAGCAAGCAGGAATTCTCGCTAGCCGACCGCTTTGATCTGTCGAAGTCACACGTTTTGTTGAACGGCACCCAGGCCCTTGTGCGCCTGATGCTTATGCAAGCGGCACGCGACAAAGCGGCAGGGCTGAATACCGCCGGTTATGTCACCGGATATCGTGGATCGCCGTTGGGGGGTGTCGATCTGCAGATGATGCGCGAGGGCAAGCGCCTGGCCGAATCGAACGTGCTGTTCCAGCCTGGCCTGAACGAAGACCTTGCCGCAACCGCCATCTGGGGCAGTCAGCAGGCCGAACTGCGCGGCGAAGGCAAATATGATGGCGTTTATTCGCTGTGGTACGGCAAGGGGCCGGGGGTCGACCGCACGGGCGATGTGATGCGCCACGCCAATATGGCGGGCTCGTCGAAACATGGCGGCGTCGTCATGGCGATGGGCGATGACCATACGGGCGAAAGCTCGACCGTGCTGCACCAGTCCGATTGGGCGATGATCGACGCCTATATTCCGGTCCTGTCGCCTGCCGGTGTGCAGGAAATTCTGGATTACGGTCTTTACGGCTTTGCGCTGTCGCGTTTCGCGGGCGTCTGGACCGGGCTCAAGACCATGAAGGATACGGTCGAGGCGACCGCCGTGGTCGATGGCGATCCCAATCGGCTGAAATTCGTCATTCCCGATTTCACCATGCCCGAAGGTGGGCTGAACATTCGTCTGGGCGACACCCCGGTCGCGCAGGAAGCGCGGATGATCGACTACAAGCGGTGGGCGGCCGAGGCGTTCTCGCGCGCCAACCGGATCGACCGCAAGCATTGGGGCAAGCCGGGCGCCAAGATCGGCTTTGTCGCCGCCGGCAAGAACTGGCTGGATCTGGTTCATGCGCTGTCGCTGCTGGGCATCGACGAAGCCGAAGCCGAGCGTTTGGGCCTGACCACCTACAAGGTGGGCCAGACCTGGCCCCTGGACATGAAGTCCATGCAGGAATGGTCCGAAGATCTGGACCTGATCATCTGCGTCGAGGAAAAGCGCAAGCTTATCGAGGTGCAGCTGAAAGAGGCGATCTTCGACAATCGCCACGGTCGCCGTATCCACGGCTGGAAGCATGATCGCACCGGCGAGGAACTGTTCCCGACCCGCTATGCGCTGGATCCGGTGATGATTGCCCAGAAGATCGGCGGCATCCTGATCGAAGAGGGGCGCGGCACCGAACATATCAAGGCGGGACTTGCCCGCCTGACCGAGGTGCGCCGCAACGACAACGCGCCCGAAATCGCGACCCGGACGCCGTGGTTCTGTTCGGGATGCCCGCATAACAGCTCGACCCGTCTGCCCGAGGGCAGCCGTGCCTATGCCGGGATCGGCTGCCACTACATGGTTCAGTGGATGGGGCGCGAGACCGAAGGCTTCACCCATATGGGGGGCGAAGGCGCGAACTGGGTTGGCGAGGCTCCGTTCAGCACAAGAGACCATGTTTTTCAAAACCTTGGCGACGGAACTTATAATCATTCTGGGTCTTTGGCGATCCGCGCCGCGGTCGCGGCCAAGACGAATATCACCTACAAGATCCTGTATAACGACGCCGTCGCCATGACCGGCGGCCAGCCGAATGAAGGCGATCTGACAGCGCCGCAGATCGCCCGCGAACTGACCGCGATGGGCGTCGATCCCGTCATCGTCGTCTATGACGAGAAAGAGGATGTCGACCGCAAGCAGTTCCCGTCGGGTCTGCGTTTCGAGGAACGCGCCGAGATGATGGCCGTTCAGCGCGAGTTGGAAGGCGCCAAGGGCGTCAGCGCGATCCTGTATATTCAGACCTGCGCCGCCGAAAAACGTCGTCGCCGCAAAAAGGGGCAGTTCCCCGATCCCGACCGGCGCGTCTGGATCAACCCCGAGGTTTGCGAAGGGTGCGGTGATTGCTCGGTCCAGTCGAACTGTGTTTCGATCGTGCCGAATGACACCGAACTTGGTCGCAAGCGGCAGATCGACCAGTCCAGCTGTAACAAGGATTACAGCTGTCTGAAGGGGTTCTGCCCCAGTTTCGTCACCGTCGAGGGGGGCAAGTTGCGCAAGCCCAAGGCCGAAGCCTTTGAGATCCCGACTTTGCCGCAGCCGGCTTTGCCGACCATCGAAGGCACGCATAACATCGTCATCACAGGTGTCGGGGGCACCGGCGTCGTGACCATCGGTGCCGTTCTGGCCCAAGCCGCGCAGATCGACGGCAAGGGGGCGGGCATGATGGAAATGGCCGGGCTGGCCCAGAAAGGCGGCGCGGTTCATATCCATCTGCGTCTGGCCAACCAGCCTGAAGATATCAGCGCGATCCGTGTTGCCACCGGCGAAGCCGATTGCATCATCGGGGGCGATCTGGTCGTGACCGCCGGGGCCAAGACCATCGGTCTGATGACCACCGACCGGACAGGCGCCGTCGTCAATGACCACGAGATCATCACCGGCGATTTCACCCGCTTCCGCGATTTTCAGGTGCCCTCGGACCGGTTGAAGCTGTCGCTGCAGGCGCGGCTTGGGCGGAAGGTCGCCTTTTTTGACGCCAATGATCTGGCGCTGCGGATGCTGGGCGATTCGATCTATTCCAACATGCTGGTTCTGGGCGCGTGCTGGCAGCAGGGACTGATTCCGCTAAGCCATGATGCGATAGCCGATGCGATCCGCCTGAATGGTGCCAAGGTCGATGAAAACCTGCGCGCGTTCCAGATCGGCCGGTGGGCAGTTGCCTTCCCGGATCAGGTGAAGAAGCCCGCAGAAGTCGTTGAAATGCCTGTTGATCCGGTTGACTACCGGGCCGAGCGTCTGATCGGTTATCAAGGCAAGGGTCTGTCGCGCAAGTTCCGCAAGCTGGTCGATGTCGCGCCACAGGATCTGCGTGAAAGCGTTGCGCGAGGCTATTACAAGCTGCTGGCCTACAAGGACGAATACGAGGTTGCGCGCCTGCATCTGAGTACCGCCGAACAGGTCGCCCGGACATGGGAAGGCGACACCAGGCTGTCCTTCCATCTGGCGCCGCCGATGCTGCCGGGCAAGGATGCCGAAGGGCGCCCGAAAAAGCGTCAGTTCGGTCCTTGGATGTTGAAAGCGTTCAGGGTTCTGGCCGCGATGAAGGGACTGCGCGGTACGCCGCTGGACCCGTTCGGTTACAGCGCCGAGCGTCGTCATGAACGGGCGATGATCCGCCAGTTCGAAGCGGACATGAAACAGATCCTGCCCAAAGTCACGCCGCAAACCCTGCCGATCGCGATCGAATTGGCGGAGCTGCCTCTGACGGTGCGGGGTTACGGTCCGGTCAAGGAAAAGGCCGCCACCGAAGCCGCTCTGCGCCGCGAAGAGCTGTTGGAGCAGTTTCGTCAGGGCGGCGCACCGATGCGTGAAGCCGCTGAATGATCTGAATCATTTTCAAATTCCGTGCGACGGCCTAGAACGGGTCTCGCACGGATATTTGGAGTGGCATCATGGCGGTAGGGGTTTTCGATTCTGGGCTGGGCGGGCTGACGGTGCATCAGGCCATCGCGGCGCGCCTTCCGGACCTGCCGCTGGTCTATCTGGGTGACAACGCGCATGCGCCTTACGGCACGCGCACGGCCGACGATATTTATGATCTGACCTGCACGGGCGTCGAGCGGCTTTGGGCCGAGGGGTGCGATCTGGTGATCCTGGCCTGCAACACTGCCAGCGCCGCAGCCTTGCGCCGGATGCAGGAAAGCTGGCTGCCCGCCGACAAGCGCGTTCTGGGCGTGTTCGTACCCATGATCGAGGCGCTGACCGAACGCCAATGGGGCGACAATTCGCCGCCCCGCAAGGTCGCGGTCAGTCAGGTCGCCTTGTTTGCAACGCCTGCCACGGTCGCCAGCCGGGCTTTTCAACGAGAGCTGGCCTTCCGCGCCGTTGGCGTGGATGTCGAGGCGCAACCCTGCGGTGGTGTCGTGGATGCCATTGAAATGGGGGATGAAATTCTGGCCGAGGCCCTGGTGACCAGCCATGTCGAGGCATTGCTGCGGCGGATGCCCAACCCCGAAGCGGCGATTCTGGGCTGCACGCATTATCCTTTGGTCGAGGATGCGTTTCAGCGCGCTTTGGGGCCAGATGTCGCAGTTTACAGTCAGGCGGGGCTGGTGGCAGAAAGCCTGGCCGACTATCTGGAGCGGCGGCCCGAGTTCATCGGATCGGGCACGCAGTCTGGCTATCTGACGACGGGTGATCCCAAGCGGGTGTCGGGCAAGGCCACGCAGTTTCTGCGCAAGCCGATCCATTTCGAAGCGGCCTGAGGAGGGCAGCCATGGCCGGGATGAAATCGCTGAAGAAACGTCGCCGGATACAGGTTCTGGTTGCGGCCGCGGTCAGTCTGACGGTGGCGACCGGGCTGATCGGCTATTCGCTGCGCGACGGGATCAACCTTTACCGCTCGCCCACGCAGCTGAGCGAGGTCGCGCCGCCCGAGGACGAGTATTTTCAGTTGGGCGGGTTGGTGAAAGAGGGCTCGATCACCGATCGCGGCGGGGTCGAGTTCGATTTCGTGATCACCGACGGCGCGGCCGAGATCCCGGTCAGCTATGTCGGCCGCGATCCGCGCCCCGATCTGTTCACCGAAGGGCAGGGCACCATCGCGAAAGGCTATTACCGGGGCGGTCGGTTCGAGGCCGTGGATCTTCTGGCCAAGCATGACGAAACCTATATGCCGCGCGAAGTGGTTGATACGTTGAAGGAAACCGGCGTCTATCAGGATCCGAACAGCTGATCTGATTGCGTCCCGCGACGGCCGGGGGCCGGCCCCCGGACCCCCGCTGTCACGCGCTTTGGCAACGGCAACGCGCGGAAGGTTAACGGCGGGTTAACCGAACTCGCCCAGCCTGCATGTCCTTGCCGCAGATGCGCGGCGGTCATGAGGGTAAGCGACATGCCAACAGTCGAAGAGATCGCGCGCGGTATCGTGGCCCGCGAAGGCGGCTATGTGAACGACCCTGACGATCCCGGCGGCGCGACCAATTTCGGGGTGACCATCGGGACGATGAGATCCCTTGGTCTTGACCTGAACCGTGACGGTCGGGTCGATGTGGCCGATGTAAAGGCGCTGACCCGCGATCAGGCCGAGGATATTTTTGTCGAGCATTATTTCCGCAAGCCGCGGCTGGCAGAGTTGCCGGCGCCGGTGCAGGCCAGCGTTTTCGACATGTATGTCAATGCCGGAACCAATGCGGTGAAGATCCTGCAACGGCTGACCTCGCGCATGGGGTTTGCCGCGACGGCGGATGGCGCGGTCGGGCCACAGACCATCGCGGCGGCAAGCGCCGCTGCCGAGGCGGCGCCGCTGCATTTCGCGGATGCCTACGGGATCGCGCGGCGCAACTATTACTATTCGCTCGCCGATCAGCGTCCCGCGAGCCGCAAATACGCCAGGACGAAGGCGGGCGGCAAGGGTGGCTGGATCACCCGCGCGGAGGAGTTCATCTCGCCGCGCTATCATCTGACGGCAGCCGAGCATCGCGAAAGGACCGCCAAATGGGCATGATCGACCGTTTTCTGGGATTCGGCCAGGGTGTCACGGCGCTTGGCAGTGCGGCGACGGGCATGGCCGAGGTGTTCACCCAGAACGCCACCCGCAAGATGGAACTGCAAGAAGAGGCTTATGCCCGCGCCATCGGCCAGTTGGGTCTTGAATCGCAGGTGGTCAGGACAGGTTTTTTCGACCGTCTGGTCGATGGTTTGAACCGGTTGCCGCGACCGATGCTTGCGCTTGGGACGATGGCGCTGTTCATCTATGCGATGATCGAACCTGTTGGCTTCGGCGCACGGATGGAAGGGCTGCAACAGGTGCCCGAGCCCTTGTGGTGGCTTTTGGGCGCGATCGTCGGTTTTTACTTTGGTGCCCGAGAGGCACATCATTTTCGCCATCGTGTCTGGCCGGCACGGATCGTTTCCGAAACGCCGGCCACCGCCCAAGCGACGCCCGAAGCCGCGCCGCGCGGATTGATCGCGCGCCCGGATGACGATTTCGCCGACAATGCCGCGTTGCGCGACTGGGTGGCGATGCTGCGCGAATAGGTCACACGCAAAACTGACAGGATGAGGCCAAGGGGGGACTTTCCCCCCTTTTTCCATATCCCTATGCTGCGCGGCATTGGAGGGCCCCGATGATCGCAGAATTCGGCCATTTCGCGTTGCTGCTGGCATTTGCCGTAGCGATCTATCAGATGATCGTGCCGATGATCGGCGCTTCGAAGGGCTGGTTGGGCTGGATGGACAGCGCCCGGCCAGCGGCGCTTGCGCAGTTCGGGCTGACGGCGCTGTCCTTTGCGGCCTTGACCGTGGCTTTTGTGACCTCGGATTTTTCGCTGAAGCTGGTCTATGAGAATTCGCATACGGCCAAGCCCATGATCTACAAGATCAGCGGCGTCTGGGGCAATCACGAGGGGTCGATGCTGCTGTGGGTGCTGATCCTGGCGCTGTTCGGTGCCGCGGCGGCGGCCATCGGGGGAAATCTGCCGCCGACGCTGCGGGCGCGCGTGCTGGCGGTGCAGGCCTCGATCGGGGCGGCGTTCTATGCCTTCATCATCTTTACGTCGAACCCGTTTCTGCGGTTGCAGACGCCGCCTTTCGACGGGCGCGACCTGAACCCGTTATTGCAGGATCCGGGTTTGGCTTTTCATCCGCCCTTCCTGTATCTGGGCTATGTCGGGCTTTCGATGGCGTTCAGCTTTGCCATCGCCGCCCTGATCGAGGGGCGGGTGGACGCGGCCTGGGCACGTTGGGTGCGGCCCTGGACGCTTGCGGCCTGGCTGTTTCTGACCATCGGGATCGCGCTTGGGTCATGGTGGGCCTATTACGAGCTTGGCTGGGGCGGTTTCTGGTTCTGGGATCCGGTCGAGAATGCCAGCTTCATGCCCTGGCTTCTGGCGGCGGCGCTGCTGCATTCGGCCATTGTCGTCGAAAAGCGCGAGGCGCTGAAAAGCTGGACGATCCTGCTGGCGATCATGGCGTTCGGGTTTTCGATGATCGGGACCTTCATCGTGCGTTCGGGGGTCATCACCTCGGTCCACAGCTTTGCCAGCGACCCGGCGCGGGGTGTGTTCATTCTTGGTATTCTGGCGGTGTTCACGGGCGGCGGTCTGACCCTTTATGCCGCCCGCGCGGGCGAGATGACGGCCAAGGGCGTGTTCCAGCCGGTGTCGCGTGAAGGGGCGCTGGTGCTGAACAACGTGTTGCTGGCGGTGTCGGCCTTCGTGGTCTTTGTCGGAACGATGTGGCCGCTGTTCGCGGAGCTGATGTGGGATCGCAAGCTGTCGGTCGGGCCGCCATTCTTCAACAAGGCCTTCACGCCCTTCATGATCGTGCTGGCCGTTGCGCTGCCCTTCGGGGCGATCATGCCGTGGAAACGGGCCGTGCTGTCGCGCAGCCTGCGGCCGCTGCGGATGCCATTGCTGCTGACGGCAGCGGCGATGCTGTTGATCTATGCGGTTTCGACCGGGCGCAGCGCGATTGCGGTGATCGGGGCGGGGCTGGGCGTGTGGCTGATCCTGGGCTCGGCCGCGGATCTGGTTCACCGGACCGGAAATTCCGGACTGTCGCGACTGTGGCGTCTGCCGCGTGCGGATTGGGGCAAGGCGGTCGCCCATGCCGGGCTGGGCGTGACCTTCATCGGCGTCGGCCTGCTGACCGCGTGGCAGACCGAGGATATTCGCGTTGCGCGGATCGACCAGCCCTTCGAGGTGTCGGGTTATCAGATCACCCTGCGGGCGGTGGATGAGGTGCAGGGGCCGAACTATGTGTCGACCATGGCGCGGATGGATGTGGCGCGACACGGGCGGACCGTCGCGACGCTGTTTCCCGAAAAGCGGGTCTACCCGGTTCAGGCCATGCCCACGACCGAGGCGGCGATCAACAATGGCATCTTCCGTGACATCTATCTGGTGATCGGGGATGCGCAGGCCGGCGGGGGCTGGGCGGTGCGCAGCTATGTCAAACCCTTCGCGAACTGGATCTGGCTTGGCTGTATCCTGATGGCGCTTGGCGGGCTGATCAGCCTGTCGGACCGGCGTTACCGTGTCGCCGCGGGCGCACGTCGCGCCCCGGTCAAGGCGGTGCCTGCGGAATGAAACGGCTGGCCCTGATCCTGACCCTGTTGATGACCATGCCCATGTCGGTTCTGGCGGTTCAGCCCGACGAGGTTCTGTCCGATGCCGGACTAGAGGCGCGCGCCCGCCAGATTTCGCAGAAATTGCGCTGTCCGGTGTGTCAGGGCGAGAATATCGATGAATCGAATGCCGCGATCAGCCGCGATCTGCGTCTATATGTCCGGGAACGGCTGGTCGAGGGCGACGACAATGACGAGGTGATCGACGCCGTCGTCGACCGCTTTGGCGAGTTCGTGCTGTTCGAGCCTCGCGCCACGGGCGGTAATGTGATCCTGTGGCTGGCGGGGCCGCTGATGGCATTGATCGCGCTGATCGTCGCCTGGCGCTTCATGCGAAACCGGGCGCAGGTTGTCAGCCCGCGGGCGCAACTGACCGAGGATGAACAGAAGCGGCTGGACGAACTGATGCGCGACTGACGCAGGGTCGTTCTTTCACGCCTTCGAATTTTGGCCATGATGCCCCTGAAAAGAGAGGGGAGATCCATGAGCTACGAAACGATCCAGTTCAACCTGTCCGAGGGCGTCGGCACGCTGATCCTGAACCGTCCCGACGTGATGAACGCGCTGAACCGGCAGATGCGGGCCGAGATCACGCAGGCGCTGACCACGTTGTCGGATGATGTGCGCTGTGTCGTGATGACGGGATCGGGACGCGGCTTTTGTTCGGGTCAGGATCTTGGCGATGCCTCGGCTGCGACCGATATGGAAGCGACGCTTCGCAACGAATACGAACCCATGCTGCATGCGGTGCGCAATTGCCCGGTGCCGGTGATCGCGGCGGTCAACGGCGTCGCTGCCGGGGCCGGGGCCAATCTTGCGCTGGTCGCGGATGTTGTCATCGCGGCCGAAAGCGCAAGCTTTATCCAGGCTTTCACGCGGATCGGCCTGATCCCCGATGCGGGCGGCACCTGGGCCATTCCGCGCGCCGTGGGCACGGCCCGGGCGATGGGGATGATGCTGTTCGCCGACAGCATCCCCGCCAGGCAGGCGGCGGATTGGGGGCTGATCTGGCAGGCGCTGCCGGATGATGAATTCGCCGAAACGGTCGCCGCGCGGGCGCGTCATCTGGCCGGCGGTCCGACCCTTGCCTATAACGGTATCCGACAGGCCCTGACCGCGTCGTTCGACAACGATCTGGATGCCCAATTGCAGCTTGAGGCAAGATTGCAGGGTCAGGCCGGTCGCAGCAGTGATTTCCGCGAAGGAGTGATGGCCTTTCTGCAAAAGCGAAAGCCCAGCTTTACCGGCAGCTAGGCGATCTGCGAGAACCTAGGGACGGGGCCGCGATTGTCGAAGAACGGCACCGTCCGGGGCAGTGGCAGCGGGTCGTGCGGGCCGACCGTCGCGACCAGTTGCGCGACCTCGGCCAGCACGACCTCGGTGATGAAGGGCAGGTCAAGCGCACGGGCCTTGGCCAGCGGCACCCAGTGCAGATGCGACAGCTCATCGCAGGCGCGGCTGAAATCGTCCCGATCGCCGGTGATCTGGTCGGCATCGGCCAGAAAGAAATAGGCATCGAAGCGGCGCGGTCGTCCCGGCGGCGTGATCGCGCGAAAGATATAGTGCATCTGCGACGCGTCGGGCAGCAGCCCGCTGTCACCGTAGCCGGGCCAAGGATTGCGGCTATCGCCGGGCTTGCCGATCATCAGGCCGGTTTCCTCGACCAGTTCGCGCAGGCCCGCCGCCGCGATGGCGCCGGGTGAGACGGTCACGCCATCGCGCGGCTCGGACATGATCCGGGCCACGTTTTCGGGGCTTGGCATGGCGGCAAGGGGGGCCGCGCCGTCATCAGGATCGACGGCGCCGCCCGGGAACACGTATTTCGAGGGCATGAAGGCGGCCTTAGCGCCGCGCATTCCCATCAGGACCGAAGGGCCTTCCGATCCGCGTCGCAGCAGGATCATGGTCGCGGCATCGCGGATCGGTTGATCGGTCATATCGTCGCGTGATCCGGTGCGCCGCCAAACCCGTGCATGCGCCGCGCCCATTGCAGGCCGACCATGGCCCCCTTGATCCGCGGCAGCAGCAGCATCGACAACACAATGGCCCCGATGCCGAAGCTGAGGATCATGGTCATTGCCGAGGGCCTCCACGCGATATAGCACGCCAGCAACAGCGGTGCGCCCAGATGCGAAACGATCAGGATGGTCAGATAGGCAGGACCGTCATCCGCGCGCTGATGGTGCAGTTCTTCGCCGCAATTGGGGCAGTGATCCGCGACCTTGAGAAACGCCGAGAAAAGCCGCCCCTGCCCGCAAGAGGGGCAGCGTCCCAAGGCGCCGCGACGCATGGCCGGGCCGGTTGCGCGTTCCTGCGATTCTGCCAGATCGGTCATGTCCTGTCCTCGACTTCCGGGCCCGCAGCCCACCACGATCACGTCATCTGCCGCAAACATAGGCGATCCGCGTCCACGGGGCCAGCCCTGTGCGCTTATGCCGCGCGTTCGGCCTGTGACAGCATGACCTTGTTGCGACCCATGGATTTGGCCGTCAGTAGGGCGCGGTCGGCGCGTTCCTGGATCATGTCGGCAAGATCCTCGGGCGGCAGATGCCACGCGGCACCCTCGGCGACGGCGACGCCGATGGACAGCGTCGCAGTGATTGTCATGCCGCCATTCGCCCCCGGCAGCGTCACCGGCGACGCGGCGATGTGCTGACGAATGGCCTCGGCGCAGCGAAAGGCCTGAGTCTGGTCGTGGTGGGGCAGCGCGATCAGGAACTCTTCGCCGCCCATGCGCGCGGTCAGCCCGTCGGGCCCGACATGATGCGTCAGGCATTGCGCGACATGCCGCAACACCGCGTCGCCTGCAGCATGGCCGTGGTTGTCGTTCACGGCCTTGAAACGATCCAGATCCAGCGCAAGCAGGGCAAAGCTGGACCGCGCCCCGGTTGCGGCTTCGGCGATCTCGGCCAGTCGGGGCAGGGCGAAGCGACGATTGTAGAGCCCCGTCAGCGGGTCGGTTATTGCAAGCATCATGTTCCGGCGCGCCTCGGCCCGGCGGGAATCGGCGCGTTTCTTGCGTGCAAGCTGTGCCTGAAGGGCAAGGGCCGCAACCTCGACCCGGCCCGGCGGGTTCAGATCCAGCGGCAGGATCTCGCCCGCGCCAAGGTCGAGGGCAATGGATTCCATGTCCTGCCGTTCCGATGAGGTGGCAATGATGAAACCCGCGTTCTTCGACCCCGGACGCGAGCGCAGTTCCGAAAGAAGTCGAAGCCCGTCGCCGTGATTCTGGATGTCGGCGGCGATCAGATACAGATCGACCCCGCGATCGGCGGCGCTGCCCAATGCCTCTTCGGTGTCCATTGTCTGAAAGCGATAGGACAGGTTCTGTGCCAGAAGCCTGCGCCATGCGATGGCGCGGGCCGGGTTGTCGGCGATCAGCGCAATCAGGGGACGGGCCGATTCGAAGCTGGCCTGGGCCTCGGCCATGGCAAAGCCGGGATCTTCGGCACGATCGGCATCGCGCAGCAACCCACGCACCCGCGCCAGCAGCATCAGTTCCGACACATTGGCGTCCAGCACGGCCGTCGCCCCCGCCCGCAGCGCATCCACCCGCGAGGCCGGGTCGGTCATCATCAGCACCGGAATATTCGCGAAATCGGGGTCCTGCGAAAACCTGTGGCACAGTTGGATCGGGTGGGGATCATCCAGCCCACGACCAAGAATCACCAGCGCAGGACGCGTTTCACGGGCCATCCGCAAAAGATCCTCGGCGGTGCCGGTGGTGGTGACGTCATAGCATGCCGACGTCAGCCGCACCTTCAAGCGGATGCGACTGGTGGCCACGCCATCTGCAACAAGGATGCGTGCCGACATTGTTCGCTGCGCCCTTTTCTTTGCCTGCTCCGGGATTGAGAGTTGCCCAAAGATGTTAAAAAAGTGTTTCCAAGCGTTAACTCTTCGTAACTTTCAGACGTCACGAGACATGATATGAGCTTTTCGACCGCCGCAGCCGAGGATCTGGCCCTGCAAGCCCTGGTATTCCTTGCCAGCGATGAAGAAATGGTCGCGCAATTGCTGGCCGCCAGCGGTATCGCGCCGGATGCGTTGCGGCAGGCGGCGCGGGACCCCGATTTCCTGCGTCATGTTCTGGATTTCCTGTGCGAGGACGATCAGCGCATCCTGGCCTTTGCCGCGCAACAATCGTTGCGCCCCGAACAGGTCGTCAGCGCCAGAACCGCGCTTGCCGGGCCCGGCAGCTATGGCTGGCAGCCGGACTGAGCCGTTTCCGCTTTGTTAAAGGATCGCTGCTAACTTGCATGTCGCGCAAGAGGTGGACATGCACAGACTGGTTCAAAGAGCGATCGAAGAATTCATTATCGCCAACTATGGTTCAGATGTCTGGACCAAGGTAGCGACCGCATCCCGGCACCGGATGACAAGCGACGATGAAACGCATGGTCAAAAGGTCATGCATGCCGCGTCCGGGGAATTGCGCAAACCCTATGTCGAGATGTGGGAAGATCTGGGCGCGTGGCTGGCGCGGTTGGAACCTATGCGACGGTTGCTGCGATTCTCGGGGCGCGATTTCAAGGATTTTCTTCAGAATATCGTCGATCTGCCGGATTACACGCGGATGGTGGTCCCCGACCTGAAGATGCCGGGCATGACTGTCGTGACCGAAGATGAGGTGCTGCGCATTCTGGTTCGGCGGCGCGACCCCGAATGGATCCACGCCATCGCAGGGGTGGTCCGGGTCATGGCCGATGACTATGGCGCCCTTGGCCTTATCTGGGTCGAACCTGACGGAATCGCGGTGCAGGTTTCGGATGATTGTTTCGCCGAGGCGCGCGATTTTCATCTGGGTGCCGGCATCCTGCGCGAGGGGTTGGCATGAGCGGACTGAACCTGCCCCTGACGGCGATGGACCGGGTCCTGCCGATGCATGTGATCGTGGACGCGGCCGGGCGCGTGATCGCGGCGGGACCGACGGCGCGCAAGTTGCTGCCACAGGATGACGCCGATCTTGGCAAGCTGCTGTCGGTGCAACGGCCGGTCAAGGACATGGACCTGCCGCAAGCCCTGGCCAAGGTTGCGAAATCCGGTGATCGGCTGGTTCTGCGCAGTTTTGCCGAACCGGTTCTGACGCTGCGTGCACAGGTCGCGCCGTTGCCCGCCGGGCAGTATCTGGTCAATCTGGGTTTCGGCATCCATCTGGGCGATGCCGTGGCGCAACTGGGTCTGACCGCGAATGATTTTGCCGCGACCGATCTGGCGATGGAACTGCTGTTCCTGTTCGAGGCCAATCGCGGTGTGATGCATGAGTTGTCGGTGTTCAACAGACGGCTGGAGGCCGCGCGCGATCACGCCGAGGCGCAGGCCCATACCGATGTGCTGACCGGCTTGCAGAACCGGCGCGGGTTGCAGATGGCACTTGATGCCGCGATCGCCTCGACCCGTGGTGCGACGGATCCGCGGGCCGATGGCGGGTTCGCCATCGTTCAGCTGGATCTGGACCGGTTCAAGCAGATCAACGACCATCTGGGCCACGCTGCGGGCGATGAGATGTTGCGCCATGTCGCAAAGGTCCTGCGGCGCGAGATCCGCAGCGAGGATTGCGCAGCGCGGATCGGCGGCGATGAGTTCGTCCTGCTGCTGCGGGGATTCGTCGATCAGCCCGCGTTGGAACGGCTGGGGCGTCGCATCATTTCGGTGATCGAGCAGCCGGTCACGATCGAAGATCACGTCTGTCGCGTTTCGGCCAGCGTCGGGGTGGTGACCTCGCGCTGCTATGCCCAACCGGATGCCAACCAGATGCTGGGCGATGCGGATGCGGCGCTGTATCGGTCCAAACATGCCGGACGGGGGCGGGTCAGTTTCCACGATCAGCCCTAGGCTGGTGGGGCGATGGTACCAACAGGGGAATTGGCTTTGGCCGGGGCTTGGCTTATGGCAGCGCCATGACACGCGAGTTTCCCATAGCCGTGCCTGGCATGCGGATCGGCTTGCTGGGCGGGTCGTTCGATCCGCCGCATGCCGGACATCTGCAGATTTCCGAGGTCGCGTTGCAGCGATTTCGGCTGGACCGCGTCTGGTGGCTGGTGTCGCCCGGAAACCCGCTGAAGACCCGCGGTCCCGCGCCGCTGTCGGATCGGCTGGCGGCCTGTCGCGAGCTGGTGCAGAACCCGCGTATCGTTGTCACCGATCTGGAAGCGCGGCTGGGCACGCGCATGACCGCAGACAGCATCGCCCTGCTGCGGCAGCATTATCGCGGGGTGCGGTTCGTCTGGCTGATGGGGTCGGACAATCTGGTTCAGTTCGATCAGTGGGATCGCTGGCGCGACATCGCGCAGACGGTGCCGATCGGCGTGCTGGCCCGTCCGGGCACACGGCTTGCGGCACGCCAATCCCGTGCCGCGACGATCCTGCGCCCCTGGCGACTGCCCGAGGCCGGGGCCGGCATGCTGGGCGATGTTCCGCCGCCCGCCTGGGTGCAGATCAACCTGCCGATGTCGCCGCTGTCCTCGACCGCGATCCGCCGCGGTGACCAAAGTTCAGGAGAGCCGAGATGACCGTCTTTTCCCGCCGCGCGATCATTCTGGGTGGTGCCGCCTGGCTGTCGGCTGCAGCCGGTGTTCGGGCCCAGCAGGATACTGGGATGGCCAAGCGCCCGCCCACCCGTCCGGTTCTGGATGCCGACGGCCTGATCGCGCGCGCCGGATTGCCGGGGCGGGTGGCCTATGCGGTGATGGACCCCGATACGGGTGCGGTTCTGGACGAAGGATCGGCAGGGGCGCCGACGCCTCCGGCCAGTATCCTGAAGGTCGTGACGGCCACCTATGCGCTGGATCGTCTGGGCGCGGCGCACAGGTTCCGCACGCGCATTCTGGATACGGGTGACATGCTGGTGCTGGTCGGGGGCGGCGATCCGGTCCTGACCACCGATCATCTGGCCGCGCTGGCCGACAGGCTGGTCGCAACAGGCCGTCAAAGCCCGCAGCGGTTCGCCGTCTGGGGCGGTGCCCTGCCGCGCATGTCCGAGATCGCGCCAGCGCAGGCCGACCACGTCGCCTATAATCCGGCGATTTCGGGGATCATCCTGAACTTCAACCGGGTGCATCTGGGGTGGCGGCGGCAGGACAGCGGCTATCAGATGTCGCTTGAGGCGCGGGCATCTTCGAATTCGCCGCGCGCCTATACGGTGACGGCCCAGCCTGCGAACCAGAACCAGTTGTTCACCTATCAGGACCGCAACGGTCGCGAGGAATGGACCGTGTCGCGTCAGGCGATGGGACGCGCCGGCAGTCGCTGGTTGCCGGTGCGGCGGCCTGAACTATACGCGGGCGACGTGTTTCAGACGCTGTGCCGCGCCAGGGGGCTGGTCCTGCCCACGCCCGAAGTGATCGAGACCCTTCCCGCGGGCGACGAGATTGCGGAACATCGCAGCGTGCCTTTGCGTCAGATTCTGCAGGACATGCTGACATATTCCACCAACCTGACCGCCGAGGTTGTGGGCCTGCATGCCAGCAAGGCGCGGGATCTGCGCGGATCGGCCCGGGCGATGCAGGATTGGCTGGCCGGGCAGGGGCTGGGTGAGGGGTTCCACCTTGCCGATCACTCGGGGCTGAGCGCGCAAAGCCGGGTGACGGCTCTGTCGATGGTCCGGCTGCTGAGCGGGCCCGCGCGGCAGGCGGGGCTGGAAGATATCCTGAAGCCTGACCCGCTGCGCGAGACATTGGGAAAATCCGCGAACGGCACCGCAGAAGTGCGCGCCAAGACCGGGACATTGAACTTCGTTTCCAACCTTGCGGGTTACGCCAATGCACCGGACGGGACCACGATGGCCTTTGCCGTTCTGTGCACCGATGGCGCGCGGCATGCGGCGACGTTGGGGCAGGATCTGCCCGCAGGCGTCATCGGCTGGACCCGTGATGCGAAATTGCTGCAACACGGGCTGATCGAATCATGGGTGGCCCGGCTGGGCTAACCGTCACAGCACGCGGTGCCGGACCTGGGCCGAAAGCTCGATCGCGGCGGCGTGCAGCCGGGCTATCCCCATCTGATGCCGGATTTCGGCCAGCATGGCGATCTCGCCCTCGTAAAGCCGTCCGTCCGCGGCCCCCACATCGCAGGCCAGCGCATAGGCCGTTTCGTAAAGACGTTCGGGCAACGCCTCGGTGATCAGGCCGAACAATGCGTCAAGCCCTTCTTCTTCCTCGAAAAGACTCATTACCGTCTGGCTGACGGCGCGGATGCGATCCTCGTCATACTGGGCAAAGATCGGGGCGTGATCGACCATGCGCTGAATGGCGACAAGCTCGGACGTGCGCATCGTTTCGTCCGAAGCCGAAACCGCGACCATGACGGCGACCAGCGCGTCACAGGGGGAAAAGGATGGCAGGTCGATTGTCATACGCATGTCTCCATTGTTCTGCAGTGAAATTATTGACGATTCACCCGCCGTTCAATAAGGCGTCGTAGCTTGCAAACAGGAGATATAGCGATGACCACCCTGCGCGATGCCGCGATGACGTCCAAGGCCTGGCCGTTCGAAGAGGCGCGCCGGGTGCTGAAACGCTATGAAAAGAAGGACCCCGAGAAGGGGTTCGTGCTGTTCGAGACGGGCTACGGCCCCTCGGGGCTGCCGCATATCGGCACCTTCGGCGAGGTCGCGCGGACCACGATGATCCGCCGTGCATTTGAAATGATCAGCGATATCCCGACCAAGCTGATCTGCTTTTCGGACGATATGGATGGCATGCGCAAAGTGCCCGATAACGTGCCGAACACCGACATGCTGCGCGAACATCTGCAAAAGCCGCTGACCACGGTGCCCGATCCTTTCGGGAAATTCGACAGCTTCGGCGATCACAACAATGCCATGCTGCGCCGCTTTCTGGATACGTTCGGATTCGAATACGAATTCATCAGCGCGACCGACTATTACAAATCGGGCAAGTTCGACGCGACGCTGCTGCGCGCCGCCGAGAAATATGACGCCATCATGGAAGTCATGCTGAAAAGCCTGCGCGAAGAGCGTCAGCAATCCTATAGCTGCTTCCTGCCGATCAGCCCCAGCACGGGCCGCGTGCTGTATGTGCCGATCAAGAATGTCGATGCCAGGAATGGCACCATCACCTTTGATGACGAGGATGGTCAGGAACTGACGCTGCCGGTGACTGGCGGTCAGGTCAAGCTGCAGTGGAAGCCCGATTTCGGCGCGCGTTGGGCCGCGCTGGATGTCGATTTCGAGATGTATGGCAAGGATCACAGCACCAATACGCCGATCTATGATCGCATCTGCGAAATCCTTGGCGGCAAGAAGCCCGAGCATTTCACCTATGAGCTGTTCCTGGATCAGCACGGGCAAAAGATCAGCAAATCCAAGGGCAACGGCCTGTCGATCGACGAATGGCTGACCTATGCGGCCACCGAAAGCCTGTCCTATTTCATGTATCAGAAGCCGAAAACGGCCAAGCGGATGCATTTCGACGTGATCCCGAAGGCGGTGGATGAATACCACCAGCAGCTTCGGGCCTATGCCGATCAGACGCCCGAACAGCAGGCGGCGAACCCGGTCTTTCACATTCATGGCGGCAATGTCCCGGAATCGGACATGGTCGTGCCCTTCCAGATGCTGTTGAATCTGGCATCGGTGGCAGGGGCCAGCGACAAGGACGGGCTGTGGGGCTTTATCCGCCGCTATGCCCCCGAAGCGACGCCCGAAACCCATCCGGGGCTGGATCAGGCCGCGGGCTTTGCGGTGCGGTATTTCACCGATTTCGTGGCCCCCACCCGCAGCTTCCGCCTGCCGACCGAGGTCGAACGTCGCGCGATGGAAGAACTGGCCGCACGTCTGGCGGCCTGGGATCAGCCCGCCGATCCCGAGGCGCTGCAATCGATGGTCTTTGCCATCGGCAAGGACCACGGGTTCGAACCGCTGCGCGACTGGTTCGCGGCGCTGTATCAGGTGCTTCTGGGGGCCGACCAGGGGCCGCGTTTTGGCGGGTTCATCGCGCTTTACGGCATCGACGAAACGCGCGCGCTGATCGAGCGTGCATTGGCGGGCGAACTGGCGGGCGACGCGCTGGCCTGATGTGAACAACCCTTTTGGCGCGGCCCCGCATGTCGGGGCCGTTGCCCTGCTGCCCGTTGCGGCGCACGCCCAGTTTCGGGGTTCTTAACCTTTCATCAACTATTTCTTCGGCTTCAACGCAGGCTCGTACGAGCCCATCGTCGTACCGGTTCGGGGAGATAGGACATGAACATCGCAATCACCAATGGCCTGCTGCTGATGCCGCCCGCGTTTCGGGCCGGTCTGAACGCATGGTCCCGCAGCGACGGCACCTCGGGCAGTCCGACATGGGACAGTGCCGACAATGCCGGCCTGGTTCCGGCCGATCAGGATTTCGGGACCTGCCTGGAAATCTACAAGCAGCAGACGACGACCAGCATCCGCTTTCGGGGTGAAACGCCGATGATCGCGGGCGTCTATTTCCGCGTCTCGGCGCGGGTCAAGCTGGTCGCCGGTGCGCCGTGCAGCGCGCGGATCGCGGGCTGGGCGGGCGACGGACTGCGCAACCATGTGACCGGGTTGGTGGAAACCGGCACGACGGTGCCGCTGCAAAGCTATGGCGAGCCGGTCGAAATCAGTGCCATCGTCGGGGTAGGTTCGCGGCAGGGCGTCGACATGGGTTGGGGTACGCGACCGGTTTATGGCCATTTCGGACTGGATCTGGTCGGGGCCAATGGCGGCGCGATCCGGGTCGAGTCGATCAGGATCGAAGACATCACCTCGGCCTTCGTGCCCTCGCTGATCGACTGGGTCGATGTGCGCGATTATGGTGCGGTAGGCGATGGCGTGACCAATGACCGCGCGGCCTTCATTGCCGCGGACCAGGCCTCGAAGGGTGGGTCCATTCTGGTGCCGGAAGGCACGTTCTTCATCGATGGCGATATCGGGATCAACGCGCCGATCCGGTTCAAGGGCAAGATCAAGACCCCGACGGCGACCAAGGTATCGCTGCTGCAAAGCTTTGATTTCCCGACCTATGCGGATGCGTTCGGCGATGAGACGCTTGGCCTGAAAAAGGCGTTGCAGGCCTTGTTCGGCTATACCGACCACGTCACGCTGGACCTGTGCGGCCGTCGCGTGGACCTGACCGAGCCGCTGAATATCGGGGAACTGGCGCCCGATCTGAACGGCTATTCCAACCGTCGCGTGATCAGCAATGGCAGCATTCTGGCCAAGGCCGGAAGTGCCTGGAATGGCGGATCCTGGAACAGTCAGGCGACCTATGATCCGAACGATCCGCTGACCCTGAAGAATGTGCTGAATGTCGGTGCGATCGAGGTCGGCAGCCGCGTTCTGGGCGCCGGCGTCGGACGCGAGGTCTATGTGAATGCGCGCGACGTCAGCAAAAAGACCCTGACCCTGTCGCAGCCGCTATACGGCGGGGCGGGCACACGGCAATACACGTTCGAGCGTTATCGCTATATGTTCGACTTTTCGGGCGTCAGCCAGATCGACCGGCTGAACTTTGTCGATCTGGATTTCAACTGCGAAGGCGTTTGCAGTGGGATCATGCTGCCTGCCAAGGGGCAGATGGTGGCGATCCGTGACTGTTACATGACCCGGCCCAAGGACCGCGGCATCACCTCGATCGGGCGCGGCTGTCAGGACCTGCTTGTCGATCGCTGCCAGTTCCTGTCCAACGAGATGGAGCTTCCAGCCCAGCAGCGCAACACCATTGCCATCAATGTCAACGCCAATGACGTGAAGATGCGCAACAACCGCTTTGTCCGATTCGCGCATTTCATGGTCGCCAATGGCGGCGGTCACATCATCACTGGCAATCACTGGTTTCAGGGCGACGGTTCTGGCGATGGGCTGCGCTATGCGGGGCTGGTGATGACGCTGACCAATGTGCAGGTCACGATCACCGGCAATTATATCGACAATGCCTCGATCGAATGGACCAATGAACACAGCGCCTTCCCGGATTTCACGGGCAATCAGTACAGCTTTGGCGGGTTGACGATTTCCGGCAACACCTTCCTTGCCAGCAATACGGTGCCCTGGTTCACCTGGCTGACGGTAAAGCCCTATGGCAGCGGGCATTTCATTCACGGACTGACCGTGGTCGGCAATGTATTCAAGGCGCTTTACGGCGAGGTGCAGCGGATCGACCGGGTCGACAATTCGATTGCGGATCTGGACTATAACAACATGCGGAACATCCAGTTCGAAGGGAACATGTTCAACGGGATCCAGACCTATGTCTCGAACCCGCTGCTGGTCACGCATGATCAGAACAGCGCCGCCAAGACCTGGACCCTGCCGGTCATCGAAGGGCTGCCCTTTCAGGGCTGGGTCAAATCGGTGCAGTCGGTGATCGCCGAATCCGCCATCACCAGGGGCAATAATGTCGAGGTGGCCGATCTGCCCTGGGTACAGACCCAGATCGGCGCGTCGCGGCGTCAGATGCGGCTGAACTGGACCAATGCCGTCAAGGGCAGGGTATCGGTCTATGCACGGATGGATCGCCCCGCCTGATTCAACCGAATGCTGTTCCAGTGGCCGTCATGGTTTCCGCCATGGCGGTCGTTTCCTGTCCGGCGCTGACTTTTCTGTGAAGTTTTTACAAATATTCACTTGATCTGGTCAATAAATTTACAAAATAATCCTTATTTAAAAATATGTTAACACAGTGGCGGTTTTGTGTTTAACATGCTCGCAACGGGTAGCTTGCGCCATCCCGTCAAACCGTGGGGAAGGCGGCGCGCAGGCTTGTGACAGTTGCGAGGAGGGGACCGCATGAGCTCTGAAACTATTGGCAAACATCCGATTCCTGCTGGTTTCGAGGATGCCTTGATCAAACCTGCGGATTACGACCGCATGTATGCCGAATCGATCAACGAGCCCGAGGCTTTCTGGGGCCGCGAGGGCAAGAGGCTGGACTGGATCGAGCCTTACACCAAGGTGAAGAACACAAATTTCGCCTTTGGGGATGTCAGCATCAAGTGGTTCGAGGATGGCGTGCTGAATGCCAGCGTGAACTGCATCGATCGTCATCTGGAAACCCGCGCGGACCAGACGGCGATCATCTTCGAGCCTGATGACCCCAAGGACGCGGCACAGCACATCACCTATGCCCAACTGTCCGAGAATGTGAACCGGATGGCCAATGTCCTGCTGAGCCAGGGCATCATGCGCGGCGACCGTGTGGTGATCTATCTGCCGATGATCCCCGAGGCCGCCTATGCCATGCTGGCCTGTGCCCGGATCGGCGCGATCCATTCGATCGTCTTTGCGGGCTTTTCGCCCGATGCGCTGGCAAATCGCGTCAATGACAGCGGTGCCAAAGTCGTCATCACCGCCGATACCGCCCCGCGTGGCGGGCGGCGCACCAATCTGAAATCGAACGCGGATGCGGCGCTGCTGCATTGTTCGGATAAGGTGCGCTGCCTTGTCGTCAAGCATACCGGCGACCAGACCACCTGGATCGAAGGGCGCGACATCGACGTCAAGGAACAGATGAAACATGTCAGCCCGGACTGCCCCCCGCGCCCGATGAATGCCGAGGATCCGCTGTTCGTCCTTTATACTTCGGGGTCGACGGGCAAGCCGAAGGGGGTCGTGCATACCACGGGCGGCTATCTGGTCTATGCCGCGATGACCCATCAATATGTCTTTGACTACAAGGATGGCGACATCTTCTGGTGCACCGCCGATGTGGGCTGGGTCACGGGTCACAGCTATATCATCTATGGCCCGCTGGCGAATGGCGCGACGACGCTGATGTTCGAGGGTGTGCCGACCTATCCCGATGCCGGCCGCTTCTGGGAGGTCTGCGCCAAGCACAAGGTCAACCAGTTCTACACCGCCCCGACCGCCATTCGCGCGCTGATGGGCAAGGGGACCGAGTTTGTCGAAAAGCACGACCTGTCCAGCCTGCGGATCCTGGGCACCGTCGGGGAACCGATCAACCCCGAGGCGTGGAACTGGTATAACGACAATGTCGGCAAGGGCCGTTGCCCCATCGTCGATACCTGGTGGCAGACCGAAACCGGCGGGCATCTGATCACGCCGCTGCCGGGCGCGACCGAAACCAAGCCCGGCTCGGCCACGGTGCCGTTCTTCGGCATCAAACCCGCGGTTCTGGATCCCAACAGCGCCGATCTGATCGAGGGCAATGGCGTCGAGGGGGTGCTGTGCATCGCCGACAGCTGGCCCGGCCAGATGCGTACGGTCTGGGGCGATCATCAGCGCTTCATGGAAACCTATTTCCAGCAATATCCGGGCTATTATTTCACCGGCGACGGCTGCCGCCGCGATCAGGATGGTTACTACTGGATCACCGGGCGCGTCGATGACGTGATCAATGTCAGCGGGCACCGCATGGGCACCGCCGAGGTGGAAAGCGCGCTGGTCGCCCATGAAAAGGTCGCCGAGGCCGCGGTCGTGGGATACCCGCATTCGGTCAAGGGGCAGGGCATCTATGCCTATGTCACCCTGATGAACGGGGTCGAGCCATCCGAGGATCTGCGCGCCGAGCTGGAAAAATGGGTTCGCAGCGAAATTGGTCCCATCGCCAAGCCCGACCTGATCCAATGGGCACCGGGCATGCCCAAGACCCGTTCCGGCAAGATCATGCGCCGCATCCTGCGCAAGATCGCGGAAAACGATTATGGCGCGCTTGGTGACACCTCGACCCTGGCCGAACCGGAAGTGGTCGACGAACTGATCGCCAACCGGATGAACCGGGGCTGACACGGCATTGCGGGGCACCCGTCAGCCCCGAAATCGCGCCCTTCCCCGACGGGTGGGGCGCAGGAGGAGAATACCGACGGGATATGCGACATGTCTGAACAGGGAGGTCCGCAGGACATGAGTGACAGACAATCATCGAACGCCTATTGGCAGGCAAATCTCAAGATCATCTATGTATGTATCGCCATCTGGGCGCTGGTGTCCTACGGCTTTGCAATCATCCTTCGGCCACTTCTGTCCGGGATCAAGATCGGTGGCACCGATCTGGGGTTCTGGTTTGCACAGCAAGGTTCGATCCTGGTCTTCATCGTGCTGATCTTCTTCTACGCGGCACGCATGAACAAACTGGATCGCGACCATGGCGTGGACGAGTGAGGAGGAGTGATCCATGAGCCAGTTTACCCTTAACCTGATTTTCATCGGCCTCAGCTTTGCCCTGTATATCGGCATCGCGATCTGGGCCCGCGCGGGATCGACTTCGGAATTCTATGCCGCGAACCGGGGTGTCAGCCCGGTCATGAACGGCATGGCGACGGCGGCCGACTGGATGTCGGCGGCCAGCTTCATCTCGATGGCCGGTCTGATCGCCTTTACCGGCTATGACAATTCGACCTTCCTGATGGGCTGGACGGGCGGCTATGTGCTGCTGGCCATGCTGCTGGCGCCCTATTTGCGTAAGTTCGGGAAATTCACCGTACCGGAATTCATCGGTGACCGGTTCTATTCGGGCACGGCGCGCATCATCGGCGTGATCTGCCTGTTGATCATCTCGATCACCTATGTGATCGGCCAGATGACCGGCGTGGGCGTGACCTTTTCGCGCTATCTGGAAGTGTCGAACTCGACCGGTCTGTGGATCGGTGCCGCACTGGTGTTCTGCTATGCGGTTTTGGGGGGCATGAAGGGCATCACCTACACTCAGGTCGCCCAGTATATCGTGCTGATCATCGCCTATACGATCCCGGCCGTGTTCATCGCCCTGCAGCTGACGGGTCATGTCCTGCCGCAGACGGGCCTGTTCGGATCGCTGAATGGCAGCGATACCAAGTTCCTGACCACGCTGGATCAGGTTGTGACCGATCTGGGCTTCAAATCCTATACCGGGCATCACGGCAGCACCTTCAACATGGTTCTGTTCACGCTGGCACTGATGATCGGCACGGCGGGTCTGCCGCATGTCATCATCCGGTTCTTCACGGTCCCGAAAGTGTCGGACGCGCGGAAATCGGCGGGCTGGGCGCTTGTGTTCATCGCGCTGCTGTACACCGTTGCGCCGGCCGTCGGCTCGATGTCGCGCTTCAACCTGACCACGACCATGTGGCCGGGCGCCGCGACGGGCGAGACATTCAGCCAGCCGGCCGTGTCGCTGGATTCAATCCAGAACGATCCGGAAAAGGAATGGATGCGCAACTGGCAGGTGACCGGTCTGCTGGACTGGGAAGACAAGAACGGCGACGGTCTGATCCAGTACTACAACGATGGTGGCGAAAGCGAGGCGCTGGCCGCCGTCGTGACCGAGCAGAACCTGCAAGGCAACGAACTGACCACCGTCAACCGCGACATCATGGTTCTGGCAAACCCTGAAATCGCGAACCTGCCTGGCTGGGTCATCGCCATCGTGGCGGCGGGCGGTCTGGCTGCGGCACTGTCCACGGCGGCGGGTCTGCTGTTGGCGATTTCGGGCGCGGTCAGCCATGACCTGGTGAAGGGCGCGATCAACCCCAATATCAGCGAAAAGGGCGAACTGCTGGCGGCCCGGATCTCGATGGCGGTGTCGATCCTTGTGGCGACCTTCCTTGGCCTGAACCCGCCGGGCTTTGCGGCCCAGACGGTGGCGCTGGCCTTCGGTCTTGCGGCAAGTTCGATCTTCCCGGTTCTGATGATGGGCATCTTCAGCAAGCGCATCAACAAGCAGGGCGCGATCGCCGGCATGCTGGCAGGGATCCTGTCGACGCTGCTGTACATCTTCACCTACAAGGGTTGGTTCTTCATCGCAGGCACCAACATGCTGGAAGATACTGCGGCCAACTGGCTGTTCGGCATCTCGCCCGCGTCCTTCGGTGTGATCGGTGCGCTGATCAACTTCGGCGTGGCCTATGTCGTCTCGAACGCCACCGAAGAGCCCCCGGCCCATGTCCAGGACCTGGTGGAATCGATCCGCGTCCCGCGCGGCGCGGGTGACGCCCAGGCACATTGATCCATGAAACGCCGGTCGCGCCCTTGCGGGGGCGCGGCCAATCTTGCAACAGGAAGGTCAGGGATGTCCGACAGCGCCGAATTCATCGCCACGGTGCACCCCTATGACAGCCTGCCGCGGGACGAACAGGCGCGTGTCGCCGGTTTCTTCAGCCACAGGACCTATGCCGCCGGAAGCCGGATCTATCAGTTCGGGGATCTGCTGCCGGGGCTGTACCTGATCCGCTCGGGGCGGGTGCAGGTCACCGACCGGAACGGCAATTCCGTGTCCGAACTGGGCCTGCGCAACAGCTTTGGCGAACGCGGCCTGCTGCGCGACGGGACCGCCGTGACCTCAGCCCGCGCGGTCGAGGACAGCGAGATCCTGATGCTGCCACGGGCCGAGGTGATGCGCCTGATGCAGAGCTATCGCCCCTTTGCCCGCTTCTTCGAACGTGGGCGCGGTGTCGCCGGGCGCAGCACCGATATTGCGACGCTGAAGGTCGGCGAGTTGCTGGGGCATCGCAGCCCTCTGGCCTGTTCACCCGACACACCGATCATTGACGCCGCGAAGATGATGCGCGACGCCGGGGTCAGCAGCGTCGGCGTGACCGATGGCGACAGGCTGGTCGGGCTGGTCACCATTCGCGACATGTCCCATCGCGTGGTCGCCGAAGGGCGCGATCTGCGGCAGGCGGTCTCGGCGGTGATGACCCCCGATCCGGTGACGCTTGCGCCCTCGGCGCTTGGCTATGACGTGCTGTCGATCATGCTTGAGCGGCGCATCGGGCATCTGCCGGTGGTCGAGGATGGGCGCTATGTCGGCATGATCAGCCAGACCGATCTGACCCGCGTTCAGGCGATCAGCGCGCTTGGCCTGATCCGAGAGGTCGCGATGGCCCAGGCCGTTTCCGATCTGGCGCGGATCACGGCGCGCATCCCGCAACTGTTGGTCCAGCTGGTTCGCGCCCATCAGCCGCATGAGGTCATCACCCGGATGATTACCGACATCGCCGATGCGGTGACGCGGCGGCTGCTGGATCTGGCGCAGGAGCGGCTGGGCCCGGCGCCTGCGGGGTGGCTGTGGGCGGCCTGTGGCAGTCAGGGGCGTCAGGAACAGACCGGGGTCAGCGATCAGGACAATTGCCTGATCCTGGCCGATGGCTCCGATCCCGACGACGCCTATTTTCGCGATCTAGCGCGGTGGGTCAGCGATGGTCTGAACGAATGCGGCTATGTCTATTGCCCGGGCGACATGATGGCCACGAACCCGCGCTGGCGTCAGCCGCGCAATGTCTGGCAGGGGTATTTCCGCGACTGGATCGCCCATCCCAGCCCCGAGGCGCAGATGCTGGCCAGCGTCATGTTCGATCTGCGTGCGATCGGGGGCGATGCCGGGTTGCTGGCCGATCTGCAACAGGACACATTGCAGATGTCCGCCAAGAATTCGATCTTCGTGGCGCATATGGTGGCGAATTCGCTGAAACATCGGCCGCCCCTTGGGCTGATCGGCGGTTTTGCGACCATCCGCTCGGGCGAGCATCGCCACCATATAGACATGAAACATAACGGTGTCGTGCCGGTCACGGATCTGGCGCGGGTCTATGCGTTGCAGGGCCGGCTGACGGCGGTGAACACCCGCGCAAGGTTGCAGGATGCCGAGGCGCGCGGCGTGATTTCAGGTGCCGGTGCGCGTGAACTGATCGCCGCCTATGACCTGATCCAGACCGTGCGGCTGGACAATCAGGCGGACCTGATCCGCGCGGGGCGCAGGCCTGACAATTACCTGTCGCCTTCGGATCTGCCGGATCTGGACCGCAGCCATCTGCGCGACGCCTTTGTCGTGGTGCGCGGCATGCAATCTGCCCTTGGGCATGGAAAGGGAATGTTGGGATGACAGGTGTCGGGGTCGAACTTCTGGGCGTTATCGCCGTCGGCATAGGCGCGGCGGCGGTTCTGTTTGCGGGTCTGCACGCGTTGCGAAAGGCGGGGCTGGATCTGCCGCGCTGGCTGTTGCCGGCCGGGATCGGGCTGTCGATGATCGGCTATTCGGTCTGGAACGATTACACATGGTATGGGCGCGCGATGGACCGTCTGCCTGCCGGGGCCGAGGTGCTGATGGTCGGCGAAGACAGCCAGCCCTGGGCGCCCTGGACCTATCTGGCACCGCTGACGGTGCGTTTCGCGGCGCTGGATCCTGCAACGGTGCAGCAGAACGGCCAGACCCGCAGCGCACAGATCATGCTGGTCGAGCGGCGCGGCCAGACCCTTGTCGTGCCGCAGGAATTCGACTGTCAGGCCGGGCGGATCAAGCCATCTCACGGCGATTGGGTCGCCGCGACCAGCGATGACCCCGCCTTTGCCGCTGTCTGCGAGGAGGGCTGAGCCATGGCCAGAATCCTGGTCGTCGAGGACGAGGACAACATCGCCACCGCGCTGGATTTCCTGCTGACCCGCGACGGCCATGACCATGACCGGATGGCCACCGGCGCCGAGGCCGTCAGCCGGATCCGCGCGACCCATCCCGATCTGGTGCTGCTGGATGTGATGCTGCCGGATGTCTCGGGCTATCAGATCGTTCAGGATGTGCGTGCCGATCCCGCGCTGTCGGATGTGCGGGTTCTGATGATGACGGCGCGCGGTTCGGTCGTGGAACGTCGCAAGGGGCTGGCGCTGGGGGCGGACGGCTTTATCGCCAAACCCTTTGAACTGTCCGAACTGCGTTCGGAAATGGCGCGGCTGCTGGAACAGCCGTGCTGACGCGCCTGTCCCTGCGATTGCGGGTTTTGCTGATCTTTGCGGGCCTTGCGGGCGCGGGGGCGGTGCTTCTGGTTCTTGCGCTTCTGGTGATCGGGTCGGGCAGTTCCGATCCGCAGGCGCTGGACGCGCTTGTTCAGGGGGGGCTGATCGCGGGCTTTGGCGGGTTGGCGGCCGTCACGCTGGTCTGGTTCCTGTTCGACCGACATGTCGCCCGCCCGATCGAGGCGCTGGCAGGCGGGTTGCGCACGGGTCAGGCGCCCGATCCCGACGACACGCGCTATCTGGCCGATCTGGGCCCTGCCGCCCGCGATGCCGCCGAGGCGCGGGCCCGTGCCGCCGAAGCCCTGGCCGAGGCGGTTGCCGAACATGCCGCCGAACTGACCCGCGAAAAGGCCACGCTGGAAGATATCCTGTCCGATTTCGGCGCCGGAGCCGTCATGGTCGATCCGCAGGGGCGGGTGGTGTTCTACAACGCGTCGGCGGCGCGGCTTCTGCCCGGTCTGGCGCTGGATCGACAGCTGGATCGGCATCTTCTGCCGGGGGCGTTGCAGGCGGCGGTCGCACGGCTGAACGCGGGGGTCGATGCGACCGATCTGATCTGCCTGACCCATGATGGGGCGCGGCTGTCGGGACGGATGCGGCAGTTGGACCAAGGCACCCTGCTGATCCTTCGGGATCACGCGCCCAACCGCCCCGCGCCGCGTCAGGCGTTGGAAAGCCTGCGGCGTCACGCCGCGACGCTGGTGCCCATGCTGGATGCGCTGGACGGGCCGATGCCCCCCGACCTGACCCGTGCGATCCGGGACGAAGGGCAGGGCCTGGCCCTGGCGACGCGGCACCTGACCGAGATCCTGCAATCCGATGCCATCGGCAGCCGCGCGTCGCTGCCCGAATTGCTGGCCGGCCTGCCGGTCAGGGGCGAACTGCCGCGCCTTTCGGTGATCTGCGAGGCGCAGGCGATGAATGCACTGCTGTCGCTGCTGGTCGATCGACTGGGCCGGACAGGGCATCCCCCGCGGCTGCGCATCATGCCGCAGGACAGTGCCGAGGCACATCTGCGCATCGAATGGCAGGGTGCGCCACTGGCGGTCGAGCAGCTGGACCATTGGCTGGATCAGGCGCCCGACCCGGAACAACCAGATCAAAGCGGCGCCGATATTCTGCAACGTCACGGCACCGGTATCTGGCCCGAGGCGGATGACAAGGGTTGCGCGTTGATCCTGCCGCTGGGGCTTGCCAGCGGCGATGTGACCGGCGGCGGGCTGACCTATGATTTCGCGCTGGCCAGCCGTGGCGCGGCCTCGTCGCGGCTGTCGGACCTGACCTGCGTGGTCTTTGACACGGAAACCACGGGCCTGTCCCCGACCGAAGATCGCATCGTCCAGATCGCCGGCGTTCGCATCGCGCGTGGGCGGCTGACCGGCGAAAGCTTCGAGACGCTGGTCAATCCGGGACGTCCGATCCCGGTCCGTGCCACGCAAATCCATCACATCGACGATCGGATGGTGGCCGATGCTCCCGATCTGACCGCCGCCCTGACCGCGTTTCATCACTTTGCCGAGGATGCGATCCTGATCGCCCATAACGCGCCCTTCGACATGGGGCTGCTGCGCGCGGCGGCTGCCGAAACGGGGGCGCATTTCGACAATCGCGTGCTGGATACGGTGCTGTTGTCGGCGATGGTCTGGGGCGGGTCGGTGCCGCATACGCTGGACGCGCTTGGCGAACGGCTGGACATTCAGATTCCGCCCGAAGATCGCCACACGGCCATGGGCGACACGCTGGCCACGGCCAAGGCGTTCCTGCGCCTGATCCCCGCGTTGTCGGCCAAGGGGATCGAGCGTTTCGAGGATGTCCAGTCAAACGCCCGCAGGTTTCGACGCATGATCGAGGATGCAAATCCGGATCAAAGCTCGATCTCGGGGGCGTCGGGGTCGCGGGGCACGGCGGGCGACTGATCGTCATCGGGTGCCAGATCCAGCGGCGGGGGTGGTGGCGCGTCGGCGCGACGGCGGATGATGATGTCGCCATTGTCCAGCCTCTCGGGCGTCTGGTAATTGCGCAGATCATCTACCAATGCGGTCAGATCGCCCAGCATCGGTCCAAGGTTTGACAACGCGCCCGACATATCCTCGCCCAGACGATTCAGATCCGGCTGAACGTCGCGCATGAAATTGTCCAGAAGGATGCCGACTCCGCGACCGATCAGATCGCCCGGATCATCCTGTTCCAAGCCATCGGGGATCGGCCGATCGGCGGGCGGGGGCGTCCAGTCCTGCGCAGAGGCCAGCGGCGCGGACAGCGTCAGGATCAGGGCGGACAGGGTGAAAAGCATCCTCATGGTCAAAGGATGTGTCCGGGTGCCGTTTCCCGCAAGGGTTTTGTCAGTTGATCGCGGGTTTCTGATGCATGGCGCGAAATTTTTCCCATGCCTCGTTCAGGCGGCGGGTGCGGGCCTCGGCAAGGCGCACGGCCTCGGGGGGAAGGCCGCGGGCGATGGCGCGGTCGGGATGCGCCTCGCGGATCAGGTCGCGCCAGCGCTTGCGCGCCTCGGGCAGGGGGGTGCCAAGCGGCACGCCCAGCACCTCGCAGGGGGGGCAGCCCGCCTTGGGATCGTGGCTGGCGCGGATCGCGGCGACGCGGGCCTGTGTCAGGCCGAAGATGCGCCCGACTTCGTCGATAAAGGCTATTTCGGCTTCGTGCATGTCGCCATCGGCGACGGCGATGATGCACAGCCCCTCGACCACATCGGCAAGGACCGGATCACCCTGCGGGAACATGGCCGCGATGCGGCGGGCCCATGCGTCGAACCCTGCCACATCCTGTCGTGCCAGATCAAAGACCCGCGCCGCGTTCTTTTCCTCGGCGCGGGGGATGATGAACACCCGGCGAAAGGCCGCAACCTCGGATCGGTCCACGGTTCCGTCGGCCTTCGCCAGCTTGGCCCCCAGCGCAATCACCGCGATGGTGAAGGCGACAGAGCGTTCGGGCGGGGTCGCGCTGCGCTGACGGCCCAGAAGCGCGGCCATGCGGTCGCCGATACGCTGCCAGAAGCTGCGGGGCTTTGGCAGTTGCGGGCATCCGGGGCAGTCAGGGCGCGTATCCATGGACCCAAGGTAACGAGGTTTGCAGGGAACGAATAGGGGGTGCGACAACAGGTGACGGAAAGCTGAATGAATTGTCATTCAGCCGTCACAATTGCCTGTCGTGGCAGGATATTTGTCCATCGACACAAGATCATGGAACGTCCCGCTTTTCCGCCCTGAATTTGCAACGCGACATTGTCCGCAAAGGAACGCGTGCCGCGTCCTTGGTACCGGATCCTCGGCGCGGGCCGGTTAGCCCCGATGCGCGCCCTCAGCAAGGCCGCGGACAAAATCCAGGATCTCGGGAACCGGGCGACCTTCACCGATCAGCTTGACGATGGCGCTGCCGACAACGCAGCCATCCGCGACCGAGGCGATCTGTTCGGCCGCATCCGGGGTCGAGATGCCAAAGCCCACGACCACCGGCAGATTGGCGGCGGCGCGAATGCGGGCGACTTCGGGGGCGACCTCGGCGGCATTGGCGGCGGGGCCGCCGGTGATGCCCGTCACGCTGACGTAATAGACGAAGCCGCTGGTATTGCGCACCACGGCAGGCAGGCGGCGATCATCGGTGGTCGGCGTTGCCAGCCGGATGAAGTTCAGTCCGGCCCTGGTGGCGGGAATGCACAATTCATCGTCCTCTTCGGGCGGCAGATCGACGATGATCAGACCGTCCACGCCTGCATCCTTTGCATCGGCCAGAAACTGATCGACGCCGCCGGGCCGGGCATAGATCGGATTGTAATAGCCCATCAGGACGACCGGCGTGGTGTTGTCGGTCTTGCGGAATTCGCGCAGGATATCCAGCGTGCGGGTCACGCTGCCACCGCCGGCAAGCGCGCGTTGGCCCGCGGCCTGGATGGTGGGGCCATCGGCCATCGGATCGGTAAAGGGCATGCCCAGTTCGATGATGTCGACGCCCGCCTCGGGCAGACCCTGCATGATCTGCAGGGCGGTCGCGTCGTCGGGGTCGGACGCCATCATATAGGCCACGAAAGCCTTTTTCTGCTGCTTTTGAAGCCGCGCGAAGGTGTCGTCGATCCGCGTCATATCGCCTCCGGGTCTGTGTTCGGGCCTGTCTGGCGCAACTGTGTCCCGCGTGCAAGCCCGATGATGGCCCAAGGCTGGACTTGGGGCGGTCGGGGCCCTAGAAGGCGCGCAAGATTAGGAAAGGTTGCACCGATGGGCTTTCGTATGGGGATCGTGGGGCTGCCGAATGTCGGCAAATCCACGCTGTTCAACGCGCTGACCAAGACCGCTGCCGCACAGGCCGCGAACTTCCCCTTTTGCACGATCGAGCCGAATGTCGGCGAGGTCGCTGTCCCCGATCCGCGTCTGGATCGGCTGGCCGGCATTGCGGGCAGCAAACAGATCATCCCGACCCGGATCACTTTCGTGGATATCGCGGGTCTGGTGAAGGGCGCCAGCAAGGGCGAGGGGCTGGGTAACCAGTTTCTGGCCAATATCCGCGAAGTGGATGCCATCGCGCATGTGCTGCGCTGCTTCGAGGATGGCGACGTGACTCATGTCGAAGGGCGCGTCGATCCGCTGGCCGACGCCGAGGTGATCGAGACCGAGTTGATGATCGCGGACATGGAATCGATCGAGCGTCGTCTGGCCAACCTGACCCGCAAGCTGAAGGGCGGCGACAAGGAAGCCGTCGAACAGGAAGGCCTGCTGAAACGCGCCCTTGCCGCGCTGGAAAACGGTCAGCCCGCTCGCACAGTTGAAATCGCCGAGGATGAGCAGAAGGCATGGAACATGCTGCAACTGCTGACCTCGAAACCGGTACTGTATGTCTGCAACGTGGCCGAAGACGAGGCTGCCAAGGGCAATGCCCTGTCCGACAAGGTTGCGGACATGGCCAGAGCGCAGGGCGCGGGCCATGTCGTCATCTCGGCCAAGATCGAGGAAGAGATCAGCCAGCTTGACGCCGAAGAGGCCGAGATGTTCCTGGGCGAGATGGGACTGGACGAAGCCGGTCTGGATCGCCTGATCCGTGCGGGCTACGACCTGCTGGGCCTGCAGACCTATTTCACCGTCGGCCCCAAGGAAGCCCGCGCCTGGACCATCCGCAAGGGCACGCTGGCCCCGCAGGCGGCAGGGGTCATCCATGGCGATTTCGAAAAGGGCTTCATCCGCTCGGAAACCATCGCCTATGACGATTATATCGCCGGCAATGGCGAGGCGGGCGCCCGCGATGCGGGCAAGCTGCGCGTCGAGGGCAAAAGCTATGAGGTGAAGGACGGCGACGTCCTGCACTTCCTGTTCAACGCGTGACCTGCCCGTCGCGCAGCGCGGCGATCTGATCGGCGACCAGTTCCTGTAAACGCCACAGGTTCCGGTCGTTGATCCCGGCCTGCCGCAGGTGCAGGACGGTGTTGTACAGGTATTCGGCGCATGATCCGGCGGGGCCACAGGCCCGTGCCAGAACATGCGCCACCTCGTCCAGGGTTTCCTCGGACCCGGTCTTTTCGGGCGGGGTTCCGGCCCAGAAGACCAGCGCACGGGTCTTTCCCGCCGATGTATGCAGATCCATCCAGCGCAGCATATCGACATTCTCGCGATAGCGGATCTCGCGCAGGACCACCCGGCGCAGTTGGCCGATGCGGTCCTGATCGGGCAGCCGATAGATTACCCCGTCGCAACGCCCGCCGCGTTTCAGCGCCATCATCAGGCCATGCTGCCGGGGCGAGCCGCGCCACCTGTTCATGCGCAGGGTAAAGGCGCGGTGCCAGCCAAAGGCGGTCGCACGCCGCTGTTCGACCGCCTCGTGATCCGGTTTCCAGATCAGCGAGCCATAGGCAAAGATCCACAGATGCCCGCCGCCGCATTCGCGGTCCAGACGCCGTGCCAGTTTGTCCAGATCCTGATCGCTTAGCGGTGTCAGGCCGGGTTCGTCGCCCAGATCGGGTTCGGGGCGCATGGTCTGGCGGACCAGTTCGGGCGTCAGCGCCATCTGCGTGTCATGGGTTATGGTGCTGTGTTCGTTCATGATCGACATGTCGTCCCTGGCTTGGCCCCCAATGTAGGGGTTTCAGCCATCGCTGCCACCCGGTGATCTATGCAAATACGGGAACCCTGCTGCACGCTGATCGTTGAGGCCACAGAAACAGCGTAGATACGCGGAGGAGCAAGACAATGAACAGCATCATCTATCTGGTCGGCCTTGTGGTCATCGTTCTGGCGATCGTCGGCTTCGTGCTGTGATCGCGCCCTGATCGGCACCGACATGAAAACACCCGCCACATCGCTGTGGCGGGTGTTCTTGTCTGAAAGACGCGCGGGCGTCAGTACATCGCAATGCCGGGGAACAGGATCAGCATCGCCACGGCCAGGATCTGCAGCATGATGAAGGGCAACAGGCTGCGGAAGATCTCGCCCAGGGATATGTCGGGCGGCGTCACCGATTTCAGGTAGAAGGCGGCAGGCCCGAATGGCGGCGACAGGAAGCTGACCTGCATGTTCATCGCGAACAGCACGCCGAACCAGACCGGATCGTAGCCAAGATCGATCACGATGGGCACGAAGATCGGCATGGTCAGCAACGCGATCCCGACCCAGTCAAGGAACATGCCCAGCACGAACAGGATCGCCATCATGAACAGGATGATGATGATCGGCGTGTCGCTGATGCCGGTGATCAGTTCGGACACGAACTTGATGCCGCCCATCAGGTTGAAGACACCCACCAGAGCCGATGCACCGATGCCGATCCAGACGATCATGCCGACCGTCTGCAAGGTCTGCATCGCCGCGCCGCGCAGCAGTGACCAGCTGAATTCCCCCCGCAGAATGGTCGACAGCATCACGCCCGCAACGCCCACGGCACTGGCCTCGGTCACCGAGGCGATGCCGCCATAGATCGAGCCAAGGACCATGATCACCACCAGAATGGGCAGGAACAGCCCCTTCAGCAGCCGCAGCTTTTCGGCCGCCGGGACCGGTTCGCGCACCGGATCGGGCACCGCGCCCGGCGTCAGATAGGCGCGGGCCAGAATATAGCCGACATATAGCAGCGCCAGCATGAAACCCGGCACGAAGGCCGCGGTGAACAGCTCGCCGATCGAGACATTGGCAGTCAGGCCATAGATGATCAGCACGATCGAGGGCGGAACCATCGTGCCCAGACTGCCGCCCGCGCAGACGACACCGATCGCCAGACGGCGGTCATAGCCCTGACGCAGCATCTGGGGCAGGGCGATCAGGCCCAGCAACACGACCTCGCCGCCGATGATGCCCGACATCGCGGCCAGAACCACCGCCACGAAGATCGTCTGCACCGCAACGCCGCCGCGGATGCGGCCGCCGATCAGGCGCATCGCCTCGAACAGGTCGCGGGCAATGCCCGAACGGTCCAGGATCGCCGCCATCAGCACGAACATCGGAACCGAGACAAAGACAAAGCTGCTGACGAAGGAATAGACGCGGCTGGTGATCAGCGGCACCACGTTCGGACCGAACCACCCCAGCGCGAAGATCAGGGTGACCAGCAATGTCACGAAGGCCAGCGGAATGCCCGTGACCAGCAACAGCAGCAGCAGGGCGAACAACAGACCGGTGCCGGCCTCGATCCCCATGGATTGCAGAGAACCGAAAAACTCCATCAGCGGCGCCCCTTGGCATAATTGATTGCAAGGATCAGGAACTGGATCGCCAGCAACCCCAGCGCGACCATCAGCAGGATCTTCAGCAGACCCGGATAGGCGGGGTTCCACGCACTGCCCGAGGTTTCAAGGTGAAAGCTGCCATCCGGGCGCCATGCCGCACGCTGCACCATCAGCCATGCGGCCCAGGCGAAGGCGGCGGATGACAGCGCGCACACCGCCGAGATCACGATGTCGAACACCCGACGCAGCCCGGCGGGAAGATAGTCATAGACCAGCACAACCCGGATATGCCGATCGCGCGAGGCGCACAGCAGCCCGCCAAAGATGAAGGCGATGGCGCACAGGAACACCGTCGTTTCATGCGCCCAGATCGTGGGCGCGGCGAACACGTAGCGCAGCACGACCTCTTGGATCAGGATCGCCATGGCCGCCACGATGCCCATCGCGGGCAGGATTGCGACGCGATCCACCAGCCGCCCGAAGGCGCCTGCCTCGGGGATGGCCGTGTGTTCTTCGCGCACGACCTCTTCTTCATCTGTCATTGGATATGTCCTCTCGGATCGTGGCGGGCGGCATTGGCTGCCACCCGCCTTGGGTGCGCCTTACTGCGACACCAGACCTTTTTCGGTCAGATAGGCGGTCAGCGTATCATAGACCTTCTGTGCATTGGGCGATTGCGCGGCAACTTTTTCCCATTCGCCCTGTGCGATGGTGCGGAATTTCGCGCGTTCGTCGGCCGACCAGTCATGGACGGTGATCTCGCCGCCTTCCTTGGCTTCGGCGACGGCCTTTTCATCGGCTTCGGCCAGTGCCGCGATCTGACGCTGTGCGAAATCCTTGACCGACTGGGTCAGGACCGCCTGCAGATCTTCGGGCAGGTCATCCCATTTGGTCTTGTTCATCGAGATCTCGACCAGCGGCAGCGAGTGGAAACCCGGATAGACGGGGTGCTGGGCCACGTCGTTCAGGCCCTGCGCCTGATTGGTCGAAAAGACCGAATAGTCGGCAGCGTCGATGACTTTCTTGTCCAGCGAGGTAAAGACTTCGGAACCGGGCAGGTTCACGGGCGATGCGCCGGCTGCGGCAAAGACCGACTGAACCAGACCTTCGGGCGCGCGCATTTTCAGACCCTGAAGATCGGCCACACCTTCCAAGGGCTTGGCGCTGACAAAGGCTTCCAGACCGGGGGTCGTCGCGCCGATGAATTGCAGACCGTAGGGATTCTCGATCTCGTTCAGCAGTTCGGCCCCGCCGCCATTATCGACGAAATCCAGCATCTGCTGGGGGTCGGACCAGGCGCCGACCGGGTTGCCCATCAGGCCAAAGGCCGGGTCCTTGCCCGCGAAATAGGAGAGGTCGGTGATGTGGCCATCCAGAATGCCGGTCGCGATGGCGTCCTGGGTTTCGTTATGTGCGACGATGGATTCCACCGGCAGCAGGTCGATGGCGATGCGGCCTTCCGACTTCTCGGCGACATCGGCGGCCCAGGTCTTCTGCAACTCGAAGTTGGGGTTGCCTGCGGGGTCCGAGGACTGGAACTTGAACTCGTAATCGGCGGCGAAGGCCGGTGCGGCCAGTGCGAACGCGGCGGTCGCGGCCATCAAGGTCCGGCGGGTCAGGTTGGTCATGTCGTCTTTCCTCCTGTTGACGAATCTTCGGTTAGTGCCAGCCGCGACACCGCGGTCTGGATGATCTGTTCGGGCGTCATCTCGACGCTGATCCACAGCGCGTGTTCGGCCTGCGCATCGGGGGGCTGCAGCGCCGCAAGCTGGCTGTCGATCAGGCTGACGGGCATGTAATGGTCCTTGCGGGCATTCATGCGGGCGGCGATCAGGTCACGATCACCGTTCAGAAACACGATGTCCAGCGGGCCGGTGCGCGCGCGCAGGCGGTCGCGATGGGCAAGGCCAAGCGCCGAGCAGGCCAGAACGGCGCGGCCCTGTGTCTGGTTGACCGCATCGCCCAGCCGATCCAGCCAGCCCCAGCGCATGTCGTCGGTCAGCGGCTTGCCCGCCGCCATCCATGCCACCGCCTCGGGGGAATGATAGCTGTCGGCCTCGATGAAGGATGCGCCCAGAGATGCGGCAATGGCCTGCGCGATCGTGGATTTGCCCACGCCACAGATCCCCATGACGAGAATTGGCCGGTCGCTCATCTGAACTGTCTCCTCCCTTTCGGATTGACACATCATGATGACAGCGCTGTCATTCGTCAACCGTCTTTCCTTTCCCAATGATCTGCGCAATCATCAAGATCATGCAGAAAAACCAGAAAATCACATTGGCGGATGTTGCAGAGGCTGCGAATGTTAGCCCTATCACGGTGTCGCGGGCACTGCGCAGTCCCGACAAGGTGTCGCCCAAGGCGCGGGATCGAATCGAACGCGCCATCGCCCAGCTTGGCTATGTGCCGAACCCGGCGGCGCGGGCGCTGGCTTCGGGGCGGACCGATGTCATCGGGGTCATCATTCCTTCGGTGTCGAACAATGTGTTCGCCGAGGTGATGCGCGGGATGTATGACGCGCTGTCGGGCAGCGGCCTGACTGTGCAGCTGGCGACGACCGGATATTCGCCCCTGGCCGAGGAACATCTGATCCGGGTGTTTCTGACGCAGCAGCCCTCGGGCCTGATACTGGCGGGGCATGATCAATCGCCCGCCGCCCGCGATCTGCTGGCCCGGGCGAACTGTCCCATCGTGCAGGTGATGGAGGTGGGGCCGAAGCCCATCGATGTCGCGGTCGGCCTGTCGCATCACGATGGGGCATTTCTGGCCGCGCGGCACCTGATCGAACGCGGCTACCGCGCCCCGGCATTTCTGGGCGCGCAGATGGATCCGCGCAGTCAGCGGCGACTTGCCGGGTTTCGCGCCGCAATGCGCGAGGCGGGCCTGGCCGAGGTCACGCAGGTCGTCACCACGCCGGAACCGTCCTCGGTCAGCATGGGGTGCCGGTTGTTCGCGGATCTGATCGCGCACCATCCGCAGATCGACGCCGTGCTGTGCAACAATGACGACCTTGCGCTGGGTGTCCTGTTCGAGGCGCAGCGCCGCAACCTGTCGATCCCGGACAGGTTGGGGATCTGCGGCTTCAACGACCTGGAAATGATGGAGGCCGCGCAGCCGCCGATCACCTCGGTCCAGACGGATCGCTATGGCATGGGACAGCTGGCGATCGCGCAGATCCGCGACCGGTTGGAGGGCAGGGGGCACCCGGCGGGCACCTCGATCGACCTTGGCTTTGCCTTGCAGATCCGTGACAGCACGGGGGGTTGGCGCGGCTAGGCCGCGCCAACGGCCCTAGTTCGCGGCATCCAGCGCGGTGACGATGCCTGCGAAATCGGCGGCCTTCAGGCTGGCGCCGCCAACCAGCGCACCATCGACATTGGCAATCGCAAAGATCTCGGCGGCATTTCCGGGTTTCACGCTGCCGCCATACAGCAGGCTGCAATCACCCGCGCCCGCCATGTGCCCAGTCAGGCGGTCGCGCATGAAATCATGGACTTCGGCGATCTGGTCCAGGGTCGGCGTGCGGCCCGTGCCGATGGCCCAGACGGGTTCATAGGCGATGACGGTATTCGCGGCATCAGCCCCTGCGGGGATCGAACCGGCAAGCTGGGTCCCGATCACGTCCAGCGTGCTGCCTGCATCGCGTTCGGCCTCGGTCTCGCCGACGCAGATGATGGCAATCAGCCCGACGGCATGGGCGGCCGCAGCCTTGGCCGCGACCTGCGCATCGGTTTCGCCGTGATCCGCACGGCGTTCGGAATGACCAAGGATGACATAGGTGGCGCCCGCGTCCTTCAGCTGCGCGGCAGCGATATCGCCGGTATGTGCGCCCGCAGCATTGGCGTGGCAATCCTGACCGCCCACCGCGATCATGTCACCGGCCCGCGCGGCCATCGGATGCAGCAGGACCGCGGGCGGGCAGATCAACACGTCGCATGCGGGGGCGGGGCAGGCCGCGCGCAATTCGTCGATTTGGTCCAGCGCGGCCAGATTTCCGTTCATCTTCCAGTTGCCGGCGGCAAGTTTGCGTGGTGCCATCATGTCCTCCTGTAGCTGCGAAAGGCTTAGGAGGAACGGAGCCCATGTGCAATCGCCCAAGGCAGGGCGATGGGCGCGACTAGCTGGTGGTGCGCGCGCCTTCCAGCGGTTCGAACCGGACCGATTCCCCGCAGCCGCAGGCATCGGTGACATTCGGGTTGCGGAACTTGAAACCGCTTTCGATCAGGCCCGTTTCATAGTCGATCTGCGTGCCGAAAAGGAACATCTGCGCCATCGGTGCGATCATCACGCGGGCGTCACCCTGTTCGATGACCTCTTCGTTGGAATCCGGCGTTTCCGCCAGCTCCATCGTGTATTCCATGCCCGCGCAGCCGCCCTTCTTCAGCCCGATGCGCAGGCCATAGGCGTTCTTGCCGGCCATCAGCTTGGCGATCTGACGCTCGGCCGCGGGGGTGATGGTGACGGGCGCGCTGCCCGGAACAGAAAACATGGCGAACCTTCGTGTCTTGGTGTCAACCAGATATAAGAAGCATGGGCGCGCGGCTCAAGTCGGGCCGCGCGACGGGCTTACATGAAGCCCAGTTCCAGACGGGCTTCGTCCGACATCATGTCCATGCCCCATTGCGGCTGGAAGGTCATCTCGACATCGACCTGCTTCACGCCGCCCAGGGGTTCGATCGCGTCCGCGACCCAGCCCGGCATCTCGCCCGCGACGGGACAGCCGGGGGCGGTCAGCGTCATGATGACACGCACCTCGTTCTGGTCGTTGATCTCGATCGTGTAGATCAGCCCCAGGTCATAGATATTCACCGGGATTTCCGGGTCATAGACCGTCTTGCAGGCCTCGACGACCGACTCGTAGAGGGGGTGTTCGGTGCTTGAAGGCGCGATCAGCGGCGCACCTTCCATCAACGGCTCTGTCATGGCGTGTTCCTGTCAATTCCGACCAAAGATATAGGGCACGGACCAGCGCGGGTCCAGAGTAGCCCCGCAGCCCGGTTCGCCGCGCGTTGCGAATTCCCCGCCGATTGGCTAAGGACACGCGGTTCCAGACAGCAGGCGCGCCATGACCGACCGTTTCCAATTTACCCTGAATGCCACCGACGGTGCCGCGCGTACCGGCGTCATCGACACGCCTCGCGGCCAGATCCGGACCCCCGCCTTCATGCCGGTGGGTACGGCGGCCACCGTCAAGGCGATGATGCCGGAATCGGTGCGTGAAACCGGGGCCGATATCCTGCTGGGCAATACCTATCACCTGATGCTGCGCCCCGGCGCCGAGCGGGTCGACCGTCTGGGCGGTCTGCACCGTTTCATGAACTGGGATCGCCCGATCCTGACCGACAGCGGCGGCTTTCAGGTCATGAGCCTTGCCAGCCTGCGCAAGCTGACCGAAGAGGGTGTGACCTTCGCCAGCCATATCGACGGCAGCAAGCATGTTCTGACGCCCGAACGCAGCATGGAAATCCAGCGCCTTCTGGGCAGCGATATCGTCATGGCCTTTGACGAATGCCCCGCGCTGCCCGCCTCCGAAGAAGAGGTCGCGAACTCGATGCGCTTGTCGATGCGGTGGGCGCAGCGGTCGCGCGATGCCTTCGGCGACCGTCCGGGCCATGCGCTGTTCGGGATCATGCAGGGCGGCGTGACCCGCGACCTGCGCGAGGAATCGGCCAAGGCCCTGACCGGGATCGGCTTTGACGGCTATGCCGTCGGCGGTCTTGCCGTGGGCGAGGGGCAAGAGGCGATGTTCGGCGTGCTGGATTATGCGCCCGGTTTCCTGCCGCAGGACAAGCCGCGCTATCTGATGGGTGTGGGCAAGCCCGACGATATCGTGGGCGCGGTGCAGCGCGGGATCGACATGATGGATTGCGTGCTGCCGTCGCGTTCGGGGCGCACCGGGCAGGCATGGACCCGTCGCGGTCAGGTCAACATCAAGAATGCCCGTCATCAGGACGATCCGCGCCCCCTGGACGAAAACTGCACCTGCCCGGCCTGCCGCAGCTATTCGCGGGGCTATCTGCATCACGTCTTTCGCGCGGGCGAGATGATCAGCGGCATGCTGCTGACCTGGCACAACCTGCATTATTATCAGGAACTGATGGCGGGGTTGCGGGCGGCCATCGCGGAAGGGCGGCTGGACGGCTTTGTCGCCGATTTCCACGCGGCACGGGCAGAGGGCGATATCGAGCCTTTGGCCTGAGTCCCGCGCGGCGGGGGCTTTCCATCGTGGCACAATCGCTTTAAGTCACGAATTTGGCGGACGAACCGCCCGTGAAGAAAGTTGCCCATGAGCCAAGATATAACAACGATTACGCAGACCGAGGAACTTGCCCGGTTCTGCGAGGCGGCCAAGGCCGCCCCTTATGTCACCGTCGATACCGAATTCCTGCGCGAGCGGACCTATTGGTCCAAGCTGTGCCTGATTCAGCTGGCCATCCCGCCGGCGTCCAGCGCCAAGGAACCCGGCGGTCAGGCCGTGCTGGTGGATCCGCTGGCCGATGGCCTGTCGCTGGAACCGCTTTACGATCTGTTCCGCCACAAGGACACGGTGAAGGTGTTTCACGCCGCGCGGCAGGATCTGGAGATTTTCTTCCACGACGCCAAGCTGTTTCCCGAACCCTTGTTCGACACGCAGGTCGCGGCGATGGTCTGCGGCTTTGGCGAGCAGGTCGGCTATGAAACGCTGGTTCGCAAGATCGCCAAGGCCAATCTGGACAAGTCGTCGCGCTTTACCGACTGGTCGCGCAGGCCGCTGTCGGATGCGCAGAAAGCCTATGCGCTGGCCGATGTGACGCATCTGCGGGTGATCTACGAATTTCTGGCCGAACAGCTGCGCAAGAATGACCGCGAAAGCTGGCTGGTCGAAGAGGTCGGCGTTCTGGAAGACCCCGAGACCTATATCAATCGCCCCGAAGAGGCCTGGCTGAAGGTGCGTACGCGCACCAATTCGCCCCGGTTCCTGGCCATCCTGCGCGAGCTTGCCAAGTTCCGCGAAGCCTATGCCCAGGCACGCGACATCCCCCGGTCGCGCGTGTTCAAGGATGACGCGATGATCGAGATCGCCTCGACCAAACCCGCGACCGAGGCCGATCTGGGCCGGTCGCGCCTGTTGCTGCGCGAGGCCCGCAAGGGCGATATCGCCGCCGGGATCATCGCCGCCGTGAAGGCCGGGTTGGAAGCCAAGGATCTTCCGCAGCCCAAGAAGGACGAACCCGGCAAGCCCGGCAATGCCGCGCTGTCGGATCTGTTGCGCGTGCTATTGAAGGCCAAGGCCGACGCGGCGGGGGTGGCGCCCAAGCTGATCGCGGCCTCGTCGGATCTTGATGCGATCGCCACGGGCGAGCGTGATCTGCCGGCGCTGCATGGCTGGCGGGCCGAGGTGTTCGGCCGCGACGCGCTGCGGCTTGCGGCGGGTGAGATCGCGCTATCGGCCGAAAACGGCGCCGTGCGCGTCGTTCCGGCGCGGTGATCCGATGCGGGATAGGATCAGCCTGGGCCGACCCTATCCCGACGATATCGACAGCATTGTCGCCGCCATGCGCGATCCGGATGTCAGCGGCTGGCTGACCTCGGTTCCCGCAGGTTATGGCCCCGATGACGCGGCGCAGTTCATTGCCGTGGCGGGGGCCGATGAATATGCGATCCGCGTCGATGGCGATCTGGCGGGGATGCTGCGCGCGGGATCTAGTTTCGGCATCTGGGTCATGCCCGGCTATCAGCGCAGCGGTGTCGGGCTGCGGGCCTCGGTTCTGGGGTTAAGCCGCTATTTCCGCGACAGCGGCGCGGCGCATGTCCGCGCGGTCTATCTTGACGGCAATCACCGCAGCGCCGCCCTGCTGGCGCGACTGGGCTTTCAGGACCGGGGCGCGACGCGAACCTGGTCGCGGGCACGGCAGGCCGATCTGCCGGGGCGCAGCCTGCGCCTGTCGCGTGCCGATTTCGAGGCGCGTCACCAGATGCGGCTGATCACGCCGCGGCTGGTGATCGACGGCTATCGCGATGCCGATGCGCCCGCGCTTCACGGCATCGTCACACGACCCGCAGTTGCGCGCATGTTGCAGCGATTTCGCCCCGACATGACGGTTGCCGAAGTCGCGGCATTGTTCACGGCAGAGGCGCTGTGGCCGCCGCTGCGACTGGTCGCGCGTTATCGCGGGCAGGTGATCGGATCAGTTGGCGTGACCGACGATCCCGTGCCGGCGCTGCGCTATTTCATCGACCCGGACCATGCCGAGCAGGGCTTGGGGCAGGAAATGGTCGGGGCGTTCCTGTCGGAATATGTCGCGCGTTTTGATCCGCCGGCGTTTCAGGCAGAGGTGTTCGATGACAACCCGGCCTCGATGCTGATTCTGCGCAATCTGGGCTTTCAGCGCAGCGACGATGTCAGCCGCCGTTCGCCCGGTCGCGACGGCGAGATCCCTGCGGGCGTGTTCCACTGGCGGCGCAGGGGTGGCGCCTAGCTGTCGCTGCCGGAAATCACGCGAAAGCTGGCGCGGCGGGCTTCGGGTGTGTCGGGGGCCTGCGGCTTGGGCGTGCCGGGCTCTGCCGGGCGAAACCTGGCGCGTGGCGGTTCGGCAAAGCCCGCCGCCGAGGGCGAGGGCTGCATCGCGACGGCGCCGTCAAAGACCGGGCTGACGCGATCGTCGGTGATGTCGAAACGGCGCGGGGCCGCGCCCAGATCACCGCGCGTGACCAGACAGCCAAGCGCCCGGTTCACATCGCCCAGATCGGATTTCAGCGGCAACAGCAGCAGGCGCGCCGACAGTTCCGGGCGGGCGTAATCGGCGGGGGCATACAGCCAGAATTCTGCGATCTGCGGGGCCTTGAACACGGTTTCCAGCACATCGGAAAAGCGCCCGCGCGACGGGGCGCTGATGACCGAACACATCGGCATGCCGCGGACTTCCATGCCCATCAGGTCGATCAGATGCTGACCGGCAAGCCGGAAACGCGCCGCGCCGGGGGCGATGCGTTCAAGGATGAAGGAATAGTCAAGAATGCGGCGGATGCCCTGTGGTGCGACATCCGATCTTGCGGGGACTGAACGGCCCTGACGCAGAGATTGCCAGTACTCGCGCATTTCCAGCAGCAGGTGATCGGGCTGGGCGCGTTCGCTGCTGGCCAGTGAAATCAGACGCCCCGCCGGTTTGTCGCGCGGCGGCTCTGACTGCTGAGCGTCGAATTTTTCCTGATCAGACACGATTCCATCCCTTACCGAAAGCGCCAAAGGGATGGTTCACCACACGCATCCGGGCGTTAATTGGTGAGACAAACATACAGTCAGACAGCGCCTGTGCCGAGTCGTTTCCTAACAATTGGTTAAGTTCATCTTGTGGTTGTGTATCGCGGGCGCCGGGGGCAGATGCGGGCTTGACCCCTTGGCGTCGCTGGTCCATCCCGACGCGCAGGCAAGATTACGAAAGAAGGTGCCCCATGGATCGGACCGGGCTGCTGATCATTCTGTCCTCCCCGTCGGGGGCCGGCAAGTCCACCCTGGCGCGTCGATTGATGGATTGGGATCCAAGCCTGCGCTTTTCCGTCTCGGCCACGACCCGCGCCCCCCGCTCGGGCGAGGTCGAGGGTGAGCATTACTATTTCACCAGTGTCGATCAGTTCCGCGCCATGGTCGCCCAGGATCAGATGCTGGAACATGCCGAGGTCTTCGGCAATTACTATGGCAGCCCGCGCGGACCGGTGGAAACCGCGATGCGCGAGGGGCGAGATACGCTGTTCGACGTGGACTGGCAGGGCGGGCAGCAGATCCGTGCCTCGGCGCTTGGGGGACATGTAGTGTCGATCTTTGTGCTGCCGCCGTCGCTGCCGGAACTGGAACGCCGCCTGCGCGGGCGCGGACAGGACAGCGAAGAGGTGATCGCGGGGCGCATGCTGAAAAGCCGGGCCGAGATCAGTCACTGGGCCGAATACGATTATGTGCTGGTCAATGACGATCTGGACGAAACCGAGGCCAAGCTGCGCGCCATCCTGACGGCCGAACGGCTGCGCCGCGACCGGCAGGGCGGTCTGGGTGCCTTTGTGAAGGATCTGATGGCCGAGGAAACGGCATGATCTGGGAACTGGACGGGGTCGCGCCCGACATCGCCGGTTCCGCCTGGGTGGCGCCGGATGCGCAGGTGATGGGGCGTGTGACGCTGAAACCCGGCAGCTCGGTCTGGTGGGGGGCGGTGCTGCGCGGCGACAACGAGGAAATCCGTCTGGGCCAGGGCAGCAACCTGCAAGACCTGTGCGTCTGTCACACCGATCCGGGGCATCCGCTGATCATCGGGCGCAACTGTACCATCGGCCATCGGGCGATCCTGCATGGGTGCCAGATCGGCGACGGTGCGCTGGTCGGCATGGGGGCCACGATCCTGAATGGTGCGCGTATCGGGGCCGGTGCGCTGATCGGGGCCGGCGCATTGATCGCGGAGGGCAAGGAAATTCCGCCCGGTGCGCTGGTCATGGGCGCCCCCGGCAAGGTCGTCCGGCAACTTGACGAAGCCGCGCAACGGAACCTTCTGGCCTCGGCCGAGCGGTATCGCGCGAATGCGGCGCGGTTCCGGGCAGGGTTACGGCGGGTCGAATGAAACCGGCGGCACAGCGGCGATTGGCGGGATTTCTGGATGGCGTTCCCATCGCCATGCTGGCTGTGGATCATCATTCGCGCGTCGTCGCCTCGAATGTGGCGGCACGCAGCCTGTTCGGGATCGATCCGCAGGATCGGCCCTTTGTCACCGTTCTGCGCCATCCTGTCGTCGTTCAGGCCGTCGACTGGGTGCTGGACCCCGAAAAGAACCGCGCCCCGGTGCCCGATCCGGTGCTGCCGGCGCCGCCCGAAGGCGTCGTCACGCTGCGGGCGAACCTGTCTGCCGATGGCCGCGATTTCGCGTCCGAGGTGACGGTCGCGCCGCTGCCCTCGGAATTCGGGCGCGGGGCGACGGTGGCCATTCTGGATCATTCGGTCGCGGAAGAGGCCGAACAGGTCCGCCGCGATTTCGTCGCCAATGTCAGCCATGAACTGAAAACGCCGCTGACCGCGATGACCGGTTTCATCGAAACCCTGCGCGGTCCCGCCCGCAATGACGCCAAGGCCCGCGACCGCTTTCTTGACATCATGGAAAGCGAGGCTGCGCGCATGAACCGTCTGGTCAGCGATCTTCTGTCGCTGAGCCGCGTTCAGGCCGAGGAGCGCCGCCGCCCCTCGGGTCGGGTTGATCTGCCGATGCTGCTGCGCGGTGTCGCCGCGACCATGCAGCCCAGTGCAGAAGCCGCCGATTGCACGATCGAGACGCTGGGTCTGGACGGATCGCTGACCATTCCGGGCGATGCCGACCAACTGGTGCAGGTATTCCAGAACCTGATCCAGAACGCGCTGAAATACGGGGCCTCGGGTGGGTTGGTGCGGATCGTGCTGAAGCGCATCGACCACGAACCGCTGCTGCGCGGTCCGGGATGGTCGGCCACGATCGAGGATCGCGGCGAGGGGATCGACGACATGCATCTGCCGCGCCTGACAGAACGGTTCTACCGTATCGACACCCACCGCTCGCGCGCGCAGGGCGGCACCGGGTTGGGCCTTGCCATCGTCAAGCATATCGTGAACCGCCATCGCGGCCGGATGCGGATCGAAAGCCGCAAGGGCGAAGGCAGCCGCTTCACCGTCATTCTTCCTGAAGGGACGAAACGGGGATAGCCCCTCGCGTCCAAGACTTAGCCTGCCTATATGCAGCCTGCCATCACCAAGGAGCCCTCGATGTCCACCACCCCCGCACATGACCCCGCCAAGCTGGCCGCCGCCCGGGCCGCCGTCGCCTTGGTGCAGGATGGAATGAAACTGGGGCTGGGCACCGGCTCGACCGCCAGCATCATGGTCGAGGTCCTTGCCGAACGCGTCAAGGCCGAAGGGCTGAGCCTGCGTTGTGCCGCGACCTCGAAGGCGACCGCCGATCTGGCAGAAAGCCTTGGCCTGCGGATCGAATCGCTGGACCAGATCGGCTGGCTGGACATGACCATCGACGGCGCCGACGAGGTCGATCCCGACCTGCATCTGATCAAGGGCGGTGGCGGCGCGCATCTGCGCGAAAAGATCGTGGCCGCCGCCAGCGACCGCATGGTCGTCATCGCCGATCCGGGCAAGGTGGTGGATCAGCTGGGTCAGTTCCCCTTGCCGGTCGAGGTGCTGCAATTCGGTTTTGAAACCACCCGCACGCTGATCCGCCGCGCACTGAGCGATCTGGGCCTGGGCGATCACGACGTGCTGCAGCGCCTGAAGGGCGATGATTACTGGGTGACGGATGAGGGCAACTGGATCCTGGACCTGCATCTGCAGGCGATCCCCGATGCACCCGCGCTGGCCCATGCGCTGGCGGCGATTCCGGGCGTCGTGGAACAGGGCCTGTTTCTGGGCATGTGCGAATTGGCGATCATCGGCAAGCCCGACGGCACCGTGGTCAAACTGAACCGGTCCGAAGGGATCGACGCGGATCTGCTGGCTGGCGAAAGGACCTGAGCGAGATGACATTCGACTATGACCTGTTTGTAATCGGCGGCGGCTCGGGCGGCGTCCGGGCCGCGCGTGTGGCGGCGGGCGAATATGGCGCCAAGGTCGGCCTTGCCGAGGAAAGCCGCATGGGCGGCACTTGCGTCATCCGTGGCTGCGTACCGAAAAAGCTGATGGTCTTTGCCTCGACCGCCGGGGCCATGGCCGAAGAGATGCGCGGCTATGGCTGGGCCGATGCCGAAGCGGGCGAGTTCAACTGGGACATGTTCCGCGAAAAGCTGACGACGGAACTGGATCGCCTGGAGCGCGCCTATACCAGCAACGCCGAACGTGCCGGCGTCGAGATCCATCACCAGCGTGCCAAGCTGGCCGATCACCATACCGTGGAACTGGCCGACGGCACCCGCAAGACCGCGAAGCATATCCTGATCGCGGTCGGCGGCCGTCCGGTCAAGCTGAACATTCCGGGCGAAGAGCTGGGCCTGATTTCGGATGATCTGTTCCTGCTGGAAAAATTGCCGCGTCGGGCGCTGCTGATCGGCGGCGGGTTCATCGCCTGTGAATTCGCCACGATCCTGAACGGGCTGGGCGTCCAGACCGTTCAGGCCTATCGCGGCGAAATGGTGCTGCGCGGTTTTGACAACGAGGGGCGCGAACATGCGACCCAGCAGCTGAAGGATGTGGGCATCGACCTGCGTCTGGGGCTGGCGCCCACCAAGCTGGAAAAGCAGGGTGATCGCATCTGCGTGCATTTCGACGATGACAGCAGTGAAACCTTCGACGCGGTGTTCTTCTGCACCGGTCGCGCGCCCTATGTGTGGGATCTGGGGCTGGAAAACACGGCCGTCAAACAGCATCCGAACGGCGCGATCACAGTGGATGAGTGGTCGCAGACCTCGGTTCCCTCGATCTTCGCCGTCGGCGATGTGACCGACCGCGTGAACCTGACGCCGGTGGCGATCCGTGAAGGCCATTCCTTCGTCGATACCGTGTTCGGGAACAAGCCGCGCAACGTCAATCACGACATGATCGCAAGCGCCGTCTATCTGCGTCCGCATGAGCTGGGCTCGATCGGACTGACCGAAGAACAGGCCAGGGATCGCGGCGCGGTCGATATCTACAGCACCGTGTTCCGGCCGATGAAGTCGATGTTCGCAGGCTCGGACGCGCGGACGATGATGAAGCTGCTGGTCGATCCGAACACCGATAAGGTGCTGGGTTGTCACATCTTTGGCCCCGAGGCGGGCGAGATGATCCAGCTGGCCGCGATCCCGATCACGATGGGGGCGACCAAGGCGCAGTTCGATGCGACGATGGCGGTTCACCCGACCGCCGCCGAGGAACTGGTGACGATGCGCAATCCCAGCCGCCGCCACCATCCGGGCACCGAATAGGCGCGGCGGCTTGCCGCAGCAGCCATGCAAACAGGGCAGGGCAGGGTTGACATTTCTGCCCCTGACCCCAGTTTGCAACAGACGGAATTGACAGGGAAAGAAGGTCGACAAGATGGCAAATCAGGGCCCTTGGGGCGGTGGCGGCAATGGTGGCGGGGATGACGGGGATCGCGACAAGCGTCCCGGCAACCGTCCTTGGGGCGACCAACAGCCCCCGCAGGGCGGTCCGCGCCGACCCGGTCAGGATCAGATGCCCGAAATCGAGGACCTGATGAAAAAGGGCCAGGAACGGCTGCGCGTTCTGATGGGCGGCCGCGGTGGCGGTGGCAATCAGGGCGGCGGCGGCGGTCGTGGCCCCGCGGGTCCGGGCTTTGGCCTGAACCGCACCACGCTGGCCATCGGTGCCCTGGTCGCCGTGTCGGTCTGGGCTTTCTCCAGCTTTTACCGGGTGCAGACCAACGAAAAATCGGTCGAATTCCTGTTCGGCCGCGCCGTTGCCGTGGGCACCGAAGGTCTGAACTTTGCCCCGTGGCCCTTCGTCACCGCCGAGGTCGTGTCGGTCACCAATGAACGCGTGACCGAAATCGGCACCGGGCGTTCGGGTCCGATGGATAACGGGCTAATGCTGACCCGCGACCAGAATATCGTGGACATGGAATATCAGGTGGTCTGGAATATCTCGGACCCTGAAAAATTCCTGTTCAACCTTGCCGATCCGGCGGACACGATCCGCGCCGTTGCCGAATCCGCGATGCGCGACATCATCGCCCGGTCGGAACTGGCGCCGATTCTGAACCGCGATCGCGGCACCATCGCCAATGATCTGAAGGACGCCGTTCAACGCACGCTGGACGCCTATCAGTCGGGGATCAACGTGGTCCGTGTCAACCTTGACCGTGCCGACCCGCCCGGCGAGGTGATCGACGCCTTCCGCGAGGTGCAGGCCGCACAGCAGGAACGCGACCGTCTGGAAAAAGAGGCCGATGCCTATGCCAACCGCGTTCTGGCCGAGGCCCGCGGTCAGGCGGCCGCGCTGGTCGAGCAGGCCGAGGGTTATCGCGCGCAGGCCGTGAACACCGCACAGGGTGAGGCCGCGCGCTTCAACTCGGTCTATGAGGAATATGTAAAGGCGCCCGAAGTGACGCGGCGCCGGATGTATCTGGAAACGATGGAGAAAGTTCTGGGCGACGTCGACAAGGTCATTCTGGACGAACAGGGGCAGGGATCGGGCGTCGTGCCCTATCTGCCGCTGGATCAGCTGCGCCGTTCGGGCGGCTCGGGTAACGGTTCGACCGGAGGTGACAACTGATGGCACGCAATCTGAAACTGTCTGCACTGGCCATTCCGGTTCTGGTCGTCGCCGGTGTCGTCGGCATGGCCTCGATCTTTATCGTGGACGAACGCGAAAAGGCGCTGGTCCTGCGTCTTGGCCGGGTCGTATCGGTCAAGGAAACGCCGGGGCTGGGCTTCAAGGTGCCTTTCCTCGACAATGTGGTGAATTACGACGACCGCATTCTTGGCCTGCCGACCACGCCGCTGGAGGTCACGCCGCTGGATGATCGCCGTCTGGTCGTGGACGCCTTTGCCCGCTGGCGGATCACCGATCCGGTGCGCTTCCGTCAGGCCGTGGGCACCGGCGGCGTGCAGGCCGCGCAGGGCCGGTTGGAGCCGATCGTGAACGCCGCCATCCGCGAGGTTCTGGGCTCGGTTCCGTCGACCACCGTGCTGTCGGACGACCGGACCGCGCTGATGAACCAGATCCGCGACGAGGCCCGCAACAATTCGGCGGGGCTGGGCGTGGAAATCATCGACGTGCGCCTGACCCGCACCGACCTGCCCGAGCAGAACCTGAACGCGACCTATGCCCGGATGCGGGCCGAGCGTCAGCGTGAGGCCGCGGATGAAATCGCCCGTGGTGGCGAGGCCGCGCAGCGCGTTCGCGCCGCTGCCGACCGGACCGTGGTCGAACTGACCTCCGAGGCGCAGAAGCGTGCCGACATCATTCGCGGTGAGGCGGATGCACAGCGGAACGCCGTTTATGCCGATGCCTTCGGTCGCGACCCTGAGTTCTTTGCATTCACCCGGTCGATGACCTCGTATGAGCGTGCTTTGCAGGGCGGAAATACGCAGCTGGTCATCGATCCCAGCGGCGAATTCTTCACCTACCTGTCGAATGACGGGGCTGACAGCGCGAACCCGCCCTCGGAGCCGGTGCCGCCGGGTGATCGTGCCCAGCAGCAGCTGGGCCAGACTCAACCGGGCGGTCAGCCGCAGGACGGCGAGGATCTGGTGACCCCGCAGGTGACCGACCGCGAAGGCAAGCCCTTGGGTGAGGCCGCAGGCGTCAAGCTGACCCCGGTTCCCGAAAGCCTTGTGACCCCGCCGCAGCAGGAATCCGAGGTCGTCTCGCCCGAGGCAGATGTCGCGGCCCCCGAGCCGGCAGAGGACAGCGCCCCCGAGGAAGAACCTCAGGAACCGGCGCAGGGCAACTAAGCCATCGGATGGGCGGATCGTCAGGATCCGCCCATTTTGTTTCGGCGGTTGCAATACTTGTCACGATCAGTTCACATCATGAGAGCGTGGTTTATTTGCAACGGCGCGACAGATCGGGTTCCTTGTGGCTTATGTCCCGGCGGCGGACCAACAGCCGCAAATATCCAGAAAAATGAGGACACTCAGCATGAAATCGCTTTCTCCTCGGCATCTTCTGACCGCATCGGCAGTGGCATTGACGATGGGCCTGGGAATTGCTGGCGCACAGCAGGCAACCGATGTCTCGCCCGAGGCGAGCCGTCAGGCGCAAGAGGCCGCCAACAACAATCAGCCGCTTTCGGTCACGACGGATCAGGCCAGCGCGCCCGGCGTCATGCCACAAAGCTTTGCCGATCTGGTTGAACAGGTCGCCCCGGCGGTCGTCAATATCACCACCACCTCGGTCGTGTCGCAGCCGACGGGCGGTCCCGGTTTTCCCGAAGGCAGCCCGTTTTCGGATCTGTTCCGCGATTTCGGCTTTCCCGGCATGCCCGGCCCCGATGGTCAGCGCCGGCCACAGCGCTCGAACGCGCTGGGTTCTGGTTTCGTGATTTCCGCCGATGGCTATATCGTCACTAATAATCATGTGATCGACGGTGCCGACGAGATCGAGATCGAATTCTATGCCGGCAATACCCTGCCAGCCGAAGTGGTGGGCACCGATCCCAATACCGATGTCGCGCTGCTGAAGGTCAAAAGCGATGATGCGCTGCCCTTCGTGAAATTCGGCAACTCGGATGATGCGCGGGTGGGCGACTGGGTGCTTGCCCTGGGCAACCCGCTGGGGCAGGGATTTTCGGCAAGTTCGGGCATCGTATCCGCGCGAAATCGAGAATTGTCAGGGACTTACGACGATTACCTACAGACCGATGCCGCGATCAACCGTGGCAACTCCGGCGGTCCGCTATTCAATCTGAACGGCGAGGTGATCGGCGTGAACACGGCGATCCTGTCGCCCAATGGCGGCTCGATCGGGATCGGCTTTTCGATGGCGGCCAATGTCGTCAGCAAGGTCGTCGATCAGCTGCGCGAATATGGCGAAACCCGTCGCGGCTGGCTGGGCGTCAAGATCCAGGACGTGACCCCAGATATGGCCGAAGCGCTGGCCCTGACGGCCAGCGAAGGCGCGATGGTCACCGATGTGCCCGACGGCCCCGCCAAGGATGCCGGAATGCAGGCGGGTGACGTGATCATCAGCTTTGATGGCGGCGCGGTCGAGGATACCCGCCAACTGGTCCGCCGTGTAGCCGAGGCGCCGGCGGGTGAGGCTGTCGATGTGGTCGTGCTGCGCAATGGCGACGAACGGACCTTGCAGGTCACGCTGGGACGCCGCGAGGTCGCCGAAGGGACCAGCAACGCGCCTGTTACTTCGACCACGCCGGGTGAACAGGACCTGCTGGGCATGACCGTCGCCACGATCACGCCTGAAATCGCCGCGGAACTGGGATTGTCGCGCGACGCACAGGGCCTTGTCGTCAAGACGACCGATCCCGAAGGGGTTGCCGCGGAAAAGGGGCTGGCGCCGGGCGATCTGATCGTCGAAGCCGGGCAGCAGCCGGTCACCTCGCTTGAGGAACTGGAAGAAAGCGTCGCCGCCGCGCGTGAAGCGGGGCGCAAGTCGGTTCTGCTGCTGATCCGCCGCGCCGGAGAGCCACGCTTTGTCGCGTTGCCGGTGCAGGAATAACAGGATCGAAAGATGAACGGGGCGGGCCTGACGGGCCCGCCCCTTTTCAATGGGCGCGGCTTGTCCTAATTGAGCCCGAAGCGAGGAAGGCGGACATATGGCAAAGATTACCTATATCGAGCATGACGGCACCCAGCACGAGGTTGATGTGAAACCCGGCATGACGGTGATGGAAGGGGCGCGCGACAACGGCATTCCCGGCATCGATGCAGATTGCGGCGGCGCCTGCGCCTGTTCCACCTGCCATGTCTATGTCGATCCCGCCTGGCTGGACAAGCTGCCCGCCAAGGATCCGATGGAAGAGGACATGCTGGATTTCGCCTATGAACCCGATCCCGCACGGTCCCGGCTGACCTGCCAGATCAAGGTCACGGACGAATTGGACGGTCTGGTCGTCCAGATGCCGGAACGGCAGATCTGACCCGGTTTCACATGGCAGACGAGGGGGCGGCAGGGGCCGCCCTTTTTCATGTCTGGATCATTCGCTGCGAATCGCGGCCGCGCAGGTAAATGTACTTATCCCCTTTAGGTTGTGTGGAAATGGTTAACCTTATCCTTGGGATTGCCGCGACCTGACGGACATATCCCAAAAGCTAGGTCCGGGGGCTGTTCTTTAAAGTTTTAGCGATGTTCCGGAAGGCAGTTCGGTGCTAACCTGTCCTTGGTCAGGTGGTGTTGTTTTTCTCCATCCGGTGTCGGTCCTTGGATGTCATGCAGCCGTTGTTTCGCATGTCTTCGGGGGGTGTTTTGTGAATATGTTTGCGAGTGGATAGTATGACAGTTGAACACCAGATCTCGAGCGTTGTTGCCCATGCCGATGATGCTCCGGCTCGGTCCAAGCCCTGGTTTTATCGTAGCTTTCTGAAACGTCCGCTGGACCTGTTCCTGATCCTGCTTGCGACCCCCGTGATCGTCCCGCTGATCTTCCTGCTGGCGCTGCTGGTCAAGCGTGACGGCGGCAATGCGTTCTATTCGCAGGAACGCGTGGGTCGCAACGGCAAGATCTATCGCATCTGGAAGCTGCGCAGCATGGTCAGCGATGCCGATGAGGTTCTGCCCGCCTATCTGGCCGAAAATCCCAATGCCCAGGCCGAATGGGAAGAAAATCAGAAGCTGCGCCACGATCCCCGCATCACCCGTCTGGGCCATGTGCTGCGCCGCTGTTCGCTGGATGAACTGCCGCAGCTGTGGAACGTGGTGCGCGGCGATATGAGCCTGATCGGCCCGCGCCCGATGATGCCCAGCCAGCAGATCTATTACACGGGCGATGCCTATTACGACCTGCGTCCGGGCATTACTGGCTATTGGCAGGTCGCCGGGCGCAATCGCACCTCGTTCAGTGCCCGTGCGATGTATGACGATGTCTATGACCGCAACCTGTCGCTTGGCAGCGATATCGGCATCCTGTGGCGCACCGTGGGCGTCGTGCTGCGCGCAACCGGCTGCTGATCCCGATCAGTTTCGACCTTGCATCAGGGCGGCCACGGTTGTGGCCGCTTTTGTCGTTCGGGGGTCAGGTCCGCCGCAGGCCGCGTGCGGCGATCACCTCGGCGGGCAGGATCGCGGCACAGCGCGCATAGCGCGGCACCAGGCGTCGCGGCGCGGTCGCCATGCGCCAGGCCCATTCCATCGCGATCCTGCGCACCCAGCGCGGCGCGCGTGTCTGATTGCCGGCCAGAAAATCCAGACCCGCCCCGATCGAGGCAAAGCCGACCCCCGGCGTGTCCTGCCGCCCGCGCGCGGCCAACAATTCCTGTTTCGGGGCACCAAGGGCCAGAAAGGTCAGGCGCGCGCCGCTGTCCTCGACCTGTTTCAGGATCGCCCCCGCCGCGTCTGATGCCGGATCAAACCCCATCGGCGGGGCGATGATCGCGCTGATGGTCAGGCCCGGAACCTTCGCCCGCAGGTGTTCCGCGGCCAGTTTCAGGGCGGGTTCGGTGCTGCCCACCAGCGCAACGGCGATGCCGTCCTGTGCCGCCAGCCGCGCCAGAGGCAAAACCAGATCCGAGCCGGGCAGCAAGGTCACCTCGCGCCTTGCCATCCGCGACAGCCAGACGATGGGATTGCCGTCGGCGACCACCAGATCCTGCGCCGCATAGGCTGCGCGAAAACCGGGATCGCTGCGCAGCTTGACCAGGTGATCCAGATTGATCGTGGCCAGGGCAAAGCCCTGACCCTTGGCAAAGCGGCGGCTGACCTCGGCCATCAGCGCGGGCATGTCGGGCATGTTCAGGCGGATCGTGTGGTCGCCATATGTGAACTGCATGGACGCTTCCTTGGCGGATTGAACTGCCCGCCTTGTGCCACGTCCAACCCGTCGGAACAATCACCTGCGGCGATTAACCCTTTGGCAGATAGGGAATGCCGCCCGCCAGATCGGTGTCGTCGATCAGGTGGAAATTGCTGATGCTGCCAGCCTTGCGCGCCTTGGCAAAGGGGGCGTATTCGGGATCGGCGGCAAAAGCCTTGGCGCTGTCGCGATCGGGAAACTGGATCAGCGCGATCAGCGTGTTGTCCAGCGGCTTGCCTTCCAGCGTTTCGACATTGCCGCTGCGCGACAGGTATTTGCCGCCGTGACGGGCCGCGATGTCATGCACCTTGGCCGCGTAATCGGGGACCCAGGCGTCGTCGGTGACGGTCACGTCGGCAATCAGATAAACGGGCATCGCGTCCTCCCTCGCAGATGATGGGGCAAGGTTAGACGTGGCCTGCGTGTCGGGCAATCAGACTTTCCGCCCGTGGCGGTCAGGTTCGCGCCTCGGATGGCACAGGGCGCAGCGCAAGCCAGATCAGCGCGCCACCGGCCAGCACAAGAAACGGCAGTATCGCCAGATTGACCGCGTTCCATCCTGTCTGAGGGTCGCCGCCAAGGCAGTTCATCAGCCCGCCCGAGGACAGCGAGGCCAGAAAGACGCCGCTGAACACGACCAGATCATTGATGCCCTGCACACGGCCACGCTCGACCGGGCTATGGGCGCGGGTCAGCATGGCGGTCGCGCCGATGAAACCGAAATTCCAGCCAAGGCCCAGCAGGATCAGCGCACCGAAGAAATGCGACAACTGGACCCCTGACAGGGCGACCGCGCCGGCGAATGCCAGAATGACCAGCCCCGCCGCGACGATCCGCGACGCACCGAAGCGTGAAATCAGATGGCCGGTGAAAAAGCTGGGCGCGAACATGGCCAGCACATGGGCGCTGACAATATCCGCGGCATTTTCCGGGGCGAAGCCGCATCCGACCACGGCCAGGGGCGTCGAAGTCATGACAAGGTTCATCAGCGCATAGCTGACCATGCCGCAAATCATCGCGACCAGAATCCGCGGATCGCGCAGGATCTGTCCCAGCGGTCGGCCCTGATCGGCGCCTTCGGGAACCTGGACGGGTTTCGGGATATCCAGAAACGCGAACAGGAACGGCCCCAGCAGGTTCAGGCCGATCACGGCGATATAGCTGGCCAGAAATGGCACGGCGGTCAGGTCGGTCGTCAACCGCACCAGCATCGGCCCGATCAGCGCAGATGCCAGCCCGCCCGCCATGACCCAGCTGATCGCACGGGCCTCGAACTCGGCGGGGGCGGTATCGGTCGCGGCAAAGCGGAAGAAGCCCTGCGCCGACATGTAGACCCCGGTCAGCAGCGATCCCGCCATGAACAGCCAGAAACTGCCAAGCCACAGGCCCGCGGCCGAAACCGCCGCGCCCATTCCGCCCGCCAGCACCGCCAGCAGAAATCCGGTCTGGCGGCCATGGGTCTGCATCAGCCGCGCCAGTGGGCGTGCCGTCATCGCCGAACCCAGCACGATCATCGAGATCGGCAGCGTCGCGATGCAGGGGTTCGGGGCCAGGATCTGCCCCGCAAGCCCGCCGATGATGAAATTGACCGGCATCTGCGCACCCAGAATGGCCTGCGCACAGACCAGCACCGCCACATTGCGGCGGGCGCGCGACAGGGGGCGATCCGCGCTCAACTGCGCAGCGCAGCGGCGCTGCGGGCGCGATCCTCGATGGCTTTCCAGTTGCCGGCCTGCACGTCCTGATCGGTCACGATCCAGCTGCCGCCGACGCAGACGACATTGGGCAGGGCCAGATAATCCTTGGCATTGCCGGGCGACACGCCACCGGTCGGGCAAAAGCTGATGCGCGGCAGCGGGCCGGCCAGCGATTTCAGGGCAGGGGCCCCGCCCACCGCCTCGGCCGGGAAGAATTTCAGCATGTCGAAGCCGGCATCGGCGGCCCGCATCACCTCGGACGCGGTGACGGCCCCGGGCAGCAGCGGCAGTTCCAGATCGGCACAGGCCTCGATCAGGCGATCGGTGAGACCCGGCGAGACGGCAAAGCTGGCGCCCGCATCCTTGGCGCGCTTGGCGTCGTCGGGGGTCAGCACGGTGCCCGCGCCGACATGGCCGCCTGCCACGCCCGCCATGGCGCGGATCGAATCCAGCGCCGCGTCGGACCGCAGCGTCACCTCCAGCACTGGCAGGCCGCCGGTCACCAGCGCCTGTGCCAGATCGGCGGCGCGGGCCGCGTCCTTGATCACGATCACCGGGACGACCGGGGCCAGTTGGCACAGGGCGCGGGTTGTCTGGGACTGGGTTTCCGGGGTCATGGCGTCACCTTCACTGGCGGAATTTGCGGGCAAAGTGACCCCATCGGCCCATTTATGCAAGGGTGCAGGGTGGGCGGAGGCGATTTTGTGTTAGCGGTATCGGAATGCAGATGCCGGGGTCACACCCGAAAGGCCAGAAAGACGGCCGAGTAATGGACCGCCGCCGCCGTGACCACGAAGCCGTGCCAGATCGCGTTCTGAAAGCGCAGCTTTTCCCACAGGTGGAACACGACCCCGGCGGAATAGATCACCCCGCCGATCACGATCAGGATCAGCGACGAGGCCGGCAGATAGGTCGCCATCGGCCCGATCGCGACAAGGCCGCTCCAACCCAGCAGCAGATACAGGATCACGGCCAGCCGGTCATAACGCCCGGGCAGCAGACATTTCACCGCGATGCCCAGACAGGCGATCACCCAGATCGCGATCAGCAGTCCATGGACACGGGGATGATGCGCCCCGGCCTGCAGGAACGGCGTATAGGTGGCCGCGATCAGGATGAAGATCGCGGAATGATCCAGCCGCCGCATATGCCATTTGAACCGAGAATGCGGCAGCATGTTGTAGGCAAAGGAAATTCCCAGCGACCCGACCAGCCCGACACCGTAGATGCAAGCCGCCGCCACCTGGGCGTGATCGCTGTAGACCGTGGCATAGAAGATCAGCGCCGTTGCCCCGATCAGCGCCAGAACGACGCCGATTGCATGGACGATGCCGTCGGCCAGCATCTCGTGGAAATCATAGGCCCGGCCGAACTTGAAATTTGCGGACATGGTGGAACGCCCCGCGACTGAATAAATACATCTTTCTAGGATGGGGTCGGCTGCGCGATCTGGCAACTTGGCATTCGGGGCAGGTCGCCGGGGTTGCGCATCGCGCAGGACTTGGAAAGAAATAGGACCCTGCGCATCAGGAAAGGCACGGGATGGCACGGGACGGCGATACCCCCAACCACATCACCCGCAATATCCCCGATTACGAGATCCTGTCGGATCGCGACCTGACCCTGATCGAGTCGCAGGCCGAACGCATCCTGTCGCAGATCGGTGTCGATTTCGTCGGTAATCCCGATGCGCTGGACCGTTGGCGTCAGGCAGGCGCCCGGGTCGAGGGCGAAAGGGTGCGCCTGCCGGAAGGGCTGGCCCGCGATCTGTGTGCCACAGCCCCTGCCAGTTTCGTGCAGCAAGCTCGGAATCCCGATCGCAATGTTGTCATTGGCGGACGCAATCTGGTCTGCGCGCCGGTCTATGGCCCGCTGTTCGTGCGCGATCAGCAGCACGGGCGACGCTATGCCGGCTTTGCCGATTTCTGCGACTTTCTGAGGTTGGGGCAGGTTCTGCCGCAGATGCATCACAGCGGCGGCACCGTCTGCGAGCCGACGGACCTGCCTATCGCCACCCGGCATCTGGACATGCTGCTGGCGCATATGACGCTGACGGACAAGCCGCTGATGGGCTCGGTGACCTTGCCCGAACGCGCCAGCGACAGCCTGGCCATGGCGCGGATCCTGTTCGGCGCGGATGTGGTGGATCGTCATTGCGTTCTGTCCGCGCTGATCAATGTGAATTCGCCGCTGACCTTCGATCCGGTCATGAGCCACGCGATCGATATCTATTCCGGGGCGGGGCAGGCGGTGATCCTGGGCAGCTATGTCGTGACCGGCACGACCGCGCCCGCCACGGTGGCCGGGGCACTTGCGCAGACATTGGCCGAGATGATGGCCGGCATCGCCTATACGCAACTGGTGCGGCCCGGCGCGCCGGTGGTCTTTGGCCCCTTCGTCGCGGGCATGGGGCTGGTCACCGGCGCGGCGACCTTTGCCACACCCGAAGTCGCGCAGCTTACGCAGGCGCTGGGTCAGCTGGCACGGCGGCTGGGCGTGCCCTATCGCGGCGGCGGCGCGCTGACCGGATCGAAGCTGCCCGATGCGCAGGCCGGATACGAGGCCGCACAGGGCCTGTCGGTCGCCCTGCAATCGGGGGTGAATCTGATGACCCACGCGGCAGGCTGGCTGGAAAACGGGCTGGTGGCCTGCTTCGAGAAATACGTCATGGATGCCGATCAGCTGACCGCGCTGGCCCATATGGCGCAGGGCGTCGATCTGTCCGACGCCGCGCTGGTGTTGAAGGTCATCCGTGAGGCGGGGCCGGGCGGGCATTATCTGGGCTCGGACCATCTGGCAGATCATGGGGATGGCATGTGGCAAAGCACGTTGATGGACTGCCGCCCCTTCGATCAGTGGCAGGATGCCGGATCGCCCGATGCCGCCATGCTTGCCGCTGATCGCGTGCGGCATTATCTGGACAGCTATCGCCAGCCCGATCTGGACCCCGCCACCGCCTCGGCGCTGGCCAGTTTCGTGACGCGGCGCAAGGCCGATATCGCGGCCTGCGACAGCTAGGGCGCTTTTGGCGACCTGCCCCCTTGCCAAGCGGGCGGAAACCGTCTAATGCCCCGCACACTTCACAGGTAGGGGCGGGCCCTTGCGGGAGACATCCGCAAATCGGTCCACCGGTTGGGGCATATGCCCTGAAATCCCCTGCCCAGGCGCAAACCGGAAAGGACATGGATATGGCGCTTCCCGAATTTTCTCTGCGTCAGCTGCTGGAAGCTGGCGTTCACTATGGTCACCAGACGCAACGCTGGAACCCCCGCATGGGCGAGTTCATCTATGGCGAGCGTAACGGCATCCACATCGTCGACCTGACCCAGACCGTCCCCATGCTGGACGCTGCTCTGCAGGTCGTGCGCGAGACCGTCGCCAAGGGTGGCCGCGTTCTGTTCGTCGGCACCAAGCGTCAGGCCCAGAAATCCATCGCAGACGCAGCCGAGCGTTCGGCACAGTTCTACATGAACCACCGTTGGCTGGGCGGCACGCTGACCAACTGGAAAACCGTCAGCCAGTCGATCAACCGCCTGAAGGCGATCGACGAAACCATGGCTGCCGGCGCGGAAGGCATGACCAAGAAAGAGCGTCTGGGCCTTGAGCGCGAGCAGTCGAAACTGCAGGCGTCGCTTGGCGGTATCCGCGACATGGGCGGCCTGCCGGACCTGCTGTTCGTGATCGACGTGAACAAGGAAGACCTGGCCATCGCCGAAGCCAAGAAGCTGGGCATCCCGGTCGTCGCCGTTGTCGACACCAACTGCTCGCCCGAAGGCGTTGACTACATCATCCCGGGCAATGACGACGCTGCCCGCGCCATCGCGCTGTATTGCGATCTGGCAAGCCGCGCCGCGCTGGACGGCATGTCGGCGCAGATGGGCGCCGCTGGCGTTGACGTCGGTGCCCTGGCCGACACGCCGGAAGAGCTGCTGGACGAAGCTGGCGAAGAAGTCGCAGCCGAGGCCTGATCCGGTATCGGCCCGGAAGTCACGGAATTGTCGTCAGGCGGGGATATGCCCCGCCTGACGTGTTGAACAAAGGAGACGGATCATGGCGATTACCGCTGCGATGGTGAAGGAACTGCGCGAAACGACCGGCGCAGGCATGATGGACGCCAAGAAGGCGCTGACCGAAAATGACGGCAACATGGAAGCCGCTCAGGACTGGCTGCGCACCAAGGGTCTTGCCAAGGCTGCCAAGAAATCGGGCCGCGTTGCTGCCGAGGGTCTGGTTGCTGTCGCCGTGCGCGAAGGCAAGGGCGTTGCCGTCGAGGTGAACTCGGAAACCGACTTCGTTGGCAAGAACGAAGAATTCCAGAACATGGTCCGCAAGATCGCGGCTGCCGGTCTGGGCGTGGACAGCACCGAAGAACTGAACAACGCAGTCGTTGACGGCAAGCCGGTTTCGGAACTGCTGACCGACGCGATCGCCAAGATCGGCGAGAACATGACCCTGCGCCGCCTGGTCAAGGTCGAGGCCCCGCTGGTCGTGTCCTATGTCCACAACGCTGCTGCCGAAGGCATGGGCAAGATCGGCGTTCTGGTCGGTCTGGAAGGTGGCGACGAGGAAATCGGCCGTCAGATCGCGATGCACGTCGCCGCGACCGCGCCCGCCTCGCTGGGTCAGGAAGATCTGGACCCGGCCCTGATCGAGCGTGAAAAGCAGGTTCTGACCGAACAGGCACGTGAATCGGGCAAGCCCGAGGCCGTCATCGAGAAGATGATCGAAGGCCGCATGAAGAAATTCTTCGAAGAAGTGACCCTGCTGGGTCAGAAATTCGTCATCAACCCCGACGTCACCGTCGAAGAGGCTGCCAAGGCAGCCGGCGCCAAGGTTGTTGGCTTTGCCCGCGTCGTCGTCGGCGAAGGCATCGAGAAGAAGGAAGAGGATTTCGCAGCCGAGGTCGCCAAGACCCTGGGCGGCAACTGATCCTTTCCGATCTATCGCCTTGTTCAAAAGGGGCGTCGGCCAGTCGGTCGGCGCCCTTTTCCTATGCCTCGTGCGGTCTTGAAGCCGGGCAAAGGGGGGGCTATTTCCTGTCATGTTCACGCGCAGCCAGGGGGCCATCTCATGCCGTTCATCATTGCCGTCGACGGGCCTGCCGCCTCGGGCAAGGGAACGATCTCGCGCGCCCTGGCGCAGCATTTCGGCTTCTATCATCTCGACACCGGCCTTCTTTATCGTGCGACGGGGGCCAAGGGCGGCGATCCCATCGCTTCGGCGCAGGGGTTGTGCGCCGATGATCTGACCCGCCCCGACCTGCGCAGCGCCGAGGCCGGTCAGGCCGCCAGCCGTGTCGCCGCCATCCCCGAGGTTCGCGCCGCGCTGGTCGATTTTCAGCATCGTTTTGCCCGGCAGGACCCCGGCGCGATCCTTGACGGGCGCGATATCGGCACGGTCATCTGCCCCGATGCCGCGGTCAAGCTGTATGTCATCGCCTCGGATCAGGTCCGGGCCGAACGTCGCGCGGCCGAACTGAACGCTGATCCCGGCGAGATGCTGGAACAGCTGCGTGAACGCGACCGCCGCGACAGCGAACGCGCCACCGCGCCGCTGCGTCCCGCCGATGACGCCGCCGTCTTGGACACCAGCGACATGAGCATCGATCAGGCGGTCGCCCGCGCCATCGCCATCGTCGAGGCCGCGCGCCGCTAGGGCCTTGCGGCCTGCCCGCCGATGCGCGAGGGTCTGCCGCAAGGAGGACCCCATGAACATCGCCACACCATCGCCCGTCGCCGCCTCGGACGGCGTTTTCATCGACAATGCCTGGCAACCATCCGCCAGCGGCCAGACGATCGAGGTGTTCGATCCGGCGACCGGAACGGCTTTCACCCGGATCGCGGCGGGCGATGCGGCTGATATCGACGCGGCCGTCGCCTCGGCCCGGCGGGCCTTTCAGGGCGCATGGGGTGCGCTGACGGCGACCGAACGTGGCCGCGTCCTGACCCGCGCGTCGGTGTTGGTACAAGAGGCGGCGGACGAGTTGTCGCAGCTTGAGGCGCGCGATACCGGCAAGCCGATTTCGCAGGCGCGGGCCGATATTCAGGCAACGGCCCGTTATCTGGAATTCTACGGCGGTGCGGCTGACAAGGTTCATGGCGACACGATCCCCTTCCTGCCCGGGCATTTCGCACTGACCGAGCATGTGCCCTTCGGCGTGACCGGTCACATCATCCCGTGGAACTATCCCGCGCAGATGTTCGGGCGCACGATTGCCGCCTCGCTGGCGATGGGCAATGCCTGCGTCCTGAAGCCTGCCGAAGAGGCCTGCCTGACGCCTTTGCGCCTGGCCGAGATCCTGCGTGAAGCGGGTCTGCCCGCCGGGGCGCTGAACTGCGTTCCGGGCTATGGGCATCAGGCGGGGGCGGCCCTTGCAGGGCATCCGGGCATCGATTTCGTCAGCTTTACCGGCAGCCCGGAGATCGGCGCGGCCGTTCAGATCGCCGCGGCTGGCAACCATATCGGCTGCACGCTGGAACTGGGCGGAAAATCCCCGCAGATCCTGTTCGAGGATGCCGATCTGGATCTGGCCCTGCCGATCGTGATGAAAGCGATCACGCAGAATGCCGGGCAGACCTGCTCGGCGGGGGCGCGTCTGCTGGTGCAGCAATCGATCCTGCCGCAGGTGATCGACCGGCTGAAACACAGCTTTCCGTCGCTGATCGCGGGGCCGCAGGCGGGCGATCACGATCTTGGGCCGCTGATCAGCGCGAAACAGCGGGGCCGGGTTCAGGGGTTCTGTGATCAGGCGGATGCCGACGGCGTCCCGTTGATCGCCGAAGGGCGGATCGATGCCTCGGCGGCTGCGGGAGGCCATTTCATCGCGCCCCGCGCTTACGGTCCGGTGCCACGCGACCATCCCCTTGCCCGGCAAGAGGTGTTCGGCCCGATCCTGTCCGTCATGGGCTTTGTCGATGAGGCGGATGCCATCGCCCTGGCCAACGATACAGAATATGGTCTGGTCGCCGGGGTGTGGTCCCGCGACGGCAGCCGCGCGATCCGGGTGGCGCGTCAGATCATGGTCGGGCAGGTTTTCGTGAATGCCTATGGCGCGGGCGGGGGGATCGAGCTGCCCTTCGGCGGGATGAAGAAATCGGGCCACGGTCGCGAAAAGGGCTTTGATGCGCTTTATGAATTTGCCGCCACCCGGACGATGGTGATCCGTCACGACTAGGTCGCGGATTTCGCCTGCATCTTCGCGCTGTGGGCGGGGGGTCCGGGGGGCTGGCCCCCCGGCCACCGCCGCCGCAGGCGGCAGGCAAGGGCGCGTGGCGGGTCAGGCGATGATCTCGAACCGGGTGACATCGACCATGCCGCGATCGGTGATCTTCAACGCGGGAATGACCGGCAGCGCCAGAAACGCCAATTGCAGAAACGGCTCTTCCAGCGTCACGCCCAGCCCCTCGGCCGCCGCGCGCAGACGTGTCAGATCGTCGCGAACGGTCTCGAACGGGTTCAGGCTCATCAACCCGGCCACTGGCAGGGGCAGCTCCGCCAGGATCTGACCACCCTCGGCGACGACAAAACCGCCCTCGATCTGCGACAGACGGTTCGCCGCAAGGGCCATGTCTTCGTAATCGGTGCCGACCACGGCGATATTGTGGTGGTCATGGCACACGGTCGAGGCGATGGCCCCGCGCTGCATCCCGAATCCCTGCACGAATCCCGTCGCGACATTGCCGTTCTTGCCGTGGCGCTCGATCACCGCCATGCGGATCAGGTCGCGCGACGGATCGGGGCGCTTGTCGCCATCGCTTGGGGCGATGTCCTCGGTCAGATGCCGGGTGATGATCTTGCCTTCCATGATCCCGATCACATCGGTTCGGGTCCGGTTGCCACCACAGCGAAAGTCCTTGGCCTGAAGTTCCGGCGCCCTGACCGATCGACGCGCGACCGGCGCCACCTGACCCCGCGTCGCGAATGCCTCGTCATCGACGACCCGGCCGCCACATAACACCAGTTGCGCGTGACAGCCCCGCAGATCATCCACCGCGACGATATCGGCCCGCAGCCCCGGCGCGACCAGGCCGCGATCCTTAAGCCCGAACGCCTCGGCCGCAGAAAGCGAGGCCGCGCGATAGACCGCCAGTTCGGGCGAACCGCGCGCGATCAATTCGCGGATCATATAGTCCAGATGCCCGTGTTCCGCGATGTCCAGCGGGTTTCGATCATCGGTACACAGGCACATATAGGGTGCGGTGCGGTCGTTCAGGACCGGCTGCAATGCCTGCAGATCCTTGCTGACCGACCCCTCGCGGATCAGAACACGCATCCCCTTGCGCAATTTCTCCAGGGCCTCGTCCGCGGTCGTGGCCTCGTGTTCGGTGCGGATGCCCGCCGCGATATAGGCGTTCAGATCCTTGCCCGACAGCTGTGGGCAATGGCCGTCGATATGGCCGCCCTGAAACAGCCGCAGCTTGGCCATCGCGGCGGGATCGCGGTGAATGACGCCGGGGTAATTCATGAACTCGGCCAGACCGATATTCGACGGATGGCCCATCACCTGTTCCAGATCGGCGGCGTCGATGCGTGCGCCCGAGGTCTCCATCTCGGTCGAGGGGACGCAGCTTGACAGCTGCACCTTCAGATCCATTAGCAGATGTTCCGAGGCCGCCTGAAAATAGCGGATGCCGTCCAGCCCGATGACATTGGCGATTTCATGGGGGTCGCAGATCGCCGTGGTGACGCCACGCGGGGTCACGCAGCGGTCGAATTCGAACGGGGTGACAAGGCTGCTTTCGACATGCAGATGCGTGTCGATGAAGCCGGGAACCAGCGTCAGCCCGGTGACGTCGATCACCCGTGTCGCGTCGTAATCGGCACCGATCCCTACGATCACTTCGCCGCAGATCGCGACATCGCCGGCGATCATGGACCCGGTGATCAGGTCAAGAACCTGTCCGCCGCGCAGGACCAGATCGGCGGTTTCGTCGCCACGCGCCTGCGCGATCCGTTGTTCCAGATTGGTCATGGAATCCCTTGTCCGTCAAAAGCTGTCGGACAGGGAAACCCGTTTCGGTCCGCGCGTCCAGTCCCGAAGCCGCGATCAGGGCTTCCAGCGCAGGAAATTGGCGATCAGGCGCAGGCCGATGTCCTGCGATTTTTCGGGGTGGAACTGCGTACCGATGATGTTATCGCGGCCCACGACTGCCGTGACGGGCCCGCCGTAATCGACATGGGCCAGAAGATGGGCAGGGTCGGCGACGCAGAACTGCCAGCTATGGACGAAATAGGCGTGATCGCCCGTGCTGATCCCGTCCAGCACCGGATGCGGGTTGTCGATCACCAGATCGTTCCAGCCCATATGCGGCACCTTCAGGCCCGGCGCGGCGATCGCCTGCACCTCGCCGCCGATCCAGTCAAGCCCGGCGGTGGGACGGTATTCATGCCCGGTCGTCGCCAGCATCTGCATGCCGACACAGATCCCCATGAAGGGCACGCCACGGTCCAGCACCGCCTCGCGCAGCGCCTCGGCCATGCCGTCAACCTCGCCAAGCGCGGTGCGGCAGGCGGGAAATGCGCCGTCGCCCGGCAGAACGATCCGGTCCGCGCGGGCGGCAATATCGGGGTCAGATGTGACCTGCACCTCGGCCCCGATTTCGCGGCCCATCAGCTGAAACGCCTTTTCGGCGCTGTGCAGATTGCCGCTGTCATAATCGACCAGCGCGACGCGCATCACAGCGCCCCCTTGGTCGAGGGCAGGATGCCGGCCATGCGGGGGTCCGGCTCGACCGCTTCGCGCAGGGCGCGGGCAACGGCCTTGAATGCCGCCTCGGCGATGTGGTGGCTGTTGAAACCGTCCAGCCGCGCGACATTCAGGCTAATGCCGCCATGCGTGGACAGGGCCTGAAAGAATTCGCGCACAAGCTGGGTGTCGAAGCTGCCGATCTTCTCGGTCGGAAAATCGACATTCCAGACAAGATAGGGCCGCCCCGACAGATCCAGCGCCGCCCGCAGCAGCGATTCGTCCATCGCCAGCAGAAAACTGCCATAGCGGCGGATGCCCTTCTTGTCGCCAAGCGCCTTGCAAAGGGCCTGACCGATCGCGATCCCGGTATCCTCGACGGTGTGGTGATCGTCGATATGCAGGTCGCCCGTGGCCCGGATCGTCATGTCGATCAGGGAATGGCGCGACAGCTGGTCCAGCATGTGGTCGAAGAACCCGACGCCCGTCTGATTGTCATACCGGCCCGTACCATCGAGGTTCAGCGTCACCTCGATCTGCGTTTCGGCGGTGTTGCGGGTAATCGTCGCTTCGCGCATGTGATGTCCTTTCGTCGCGCGGGCCTTATAGGCCGGGCAGGGGCGTCAGCCAAGATGCACCTGACCTTCGGGGTATCGAACGCGGGGGGTAACGCGGGTGGCAAGGAAAAAACCAAGGGTCAGCGGCCCGACCCGGCCCAGAAACATCACCACCATGATCACCCCGCGGCCAAAATCGGTCAGCTCGGCGGTGTAGCCCCGGCTGAGGCCGGTGGTCCCGAAAGCCGAGGCGACCTCGAACCCGATATCAAGGAAATGGCCATCGTGGCTGGCGACCATGACGAAGACGGCGGTAAAGACCAGAACGGCGGCAATGGCGATCAGGGCCATCACCTTCAGCACCTCGTCCAGACCGATGGAGCGGCCAAAGGCCCAGATCTCGTTCCGGCGGCGAAAGAAGGCCAGCGTCGCCAGCAGCATCACCATCAGCGTCGTGACCTTGATCCCGCCCGCGGTCGAGGTCGGCCCGCCGCCGATCATCATCAGCGCCATATACAGAAGCGAGGTCGAATCGTGCAGTCCGCCGATATCGGTGGTGTTGAACCCCGCCGTGCGCGTGGTGACGCCCTGAAACCACGCGATCGTCAGGCGGCCAAGGGCGCTGTCCTCGGCGCCCAGGGTGCGCGGGTTGTTCCATTCCAGCAGCGCCGTCAGCCCGACCCCGATCACGATCAGCGCGGCGGTCCCCACCAGCATCAGGCGCGTGTGCAGCGACCAGCCATGCCAGAAACGGCGGTTGAAGATATCCGACAGCACGACATAGCCGATGCCCCCGACGATGAACAGGAACGGGATCACCACGTTCACGATCGGGTCGGTGGCGTACTCGGTCAGCCCGGATGAAAAGGTCGAGAACCCGGCATTGTTGAAGGCCGAGATGGAATGGAAGATCGCGTGCCACAGCCCCGGACCAAGGCCCGTGCGCGGCATGAAGGTCAGGCACAACAGCATCGCGCCCGCGATCTCGGCCATCAGGACCACGCGAAAGATCGTCCGCACCAGCCGCATCAGCCGGTCATAGGATGTCTGGTTCAGATCCTCGCGCAGATAGGCGTGATGGGCGATCCCAAGCGGCATCCCAAGGGCCGAGAACACCAGAACCGCGAAGGTCATCAGCCCCAGCCCGCCCAGATGGATCAGCACCGCCAGAACCAGCTGCCCCCAGAAGGTCAGCGCATGTTCGACATCGATCACCGACAGCCCGGTCACCGTCACCGCCGAGGTCGAGGTGAACAGCGCCTCGCTTGGCGTCAGGGGCGTATGCGCCATAGGCGGCAGCAACAGCAGCAGCGCCCCGATCAGGATCAGCACCATGTACAGAACCGCCAGAACGGCGGGCGGTGCGGTATGGCCCAGCCAGCGCGCAAAGGCACGGCGGGTCCGTTGCAGTGGCCTGATCACAACCGGTCGCCGAACTGCGTCAACTCGACCCGCCGTCCCAGCAGCAGCAGGCGGTCATTTGTCATCAGGACGGGATCGCGTTGCGACAGGTCGACATATTCGGTGCCGCGCATCATTCCCAGCGTGACGATGCCCTTGTCGATCTGCAGATCCGACAGCTTGCGACCCTTCAGCCGTTCCGGGATCAGAAGGTTCACCACCGAATAGCCGTTCCCCAGCGCGACATAGTCCTGAACGGCGGGGTTGTTCAGCATCTGCGCGGCATGGCGGCCCATCTCCAGCCCCGGCAAAAGGACACGGTCCGCGCCGATCTTTGACAGGATGCGGTGATGGGTCCGGCTTTCAGCCTTGGCCCAGACGGCGTCCAGACCGATCAGGCGCAGGTTCATCGTGGCGATGATGCTGGATTCCAGATCGTTCCCGATCGACACCAGCCCCACATCATAGCGATCCACGCCAGCCTCGCGCAGCGCACCTTCATCGGTCGCGTCCAGGATCACCACATTCGACAGCTGTTCGGCCAGCATGGCCACGCGGCGATGATCCTGGTCGATGCCCAGAACGCGATTGCCAAAGCGCGCCAGTTCGGTTGCGACCACGCTGCCAAAGGCGCCAAGGCCGATGACGACGAAGCTGCGTTGTTGCCTGCCCAATTGGTCCTCCGGGGGGCTGCCAAAACGTCGCGGATACTGCGTCCGGGTTTCCGCCTCGTCAAGATATCCCTCCGCGAGGTCGTGTTTTGGACATCATGCGGCGCTTTCAAGGAACTTTCCGGCCGGATTCGCCTTTCTGATGTAAATGTGAAATAAGCCCGGCTTTCCGGCGGGAACCCGCTTTCGCCGGTCCGACCCGATCGAAGACAAAAGACGAGAAAGGGACGAATGTCAGATCTTCCTCCAAATCAACCCCCGAAACGCCCGCACAAGGGTCACAAGGGGCAGCCCGGCGATCCGCGCCGTGAACGCGATGCGCTGAGTGGGCGCTTTGAACCGGACCCCGAGCCTGCGCCGGAACCGGAAGTCGAGGCGCTGCCCGCGCCCGAAGGGCCTACTCAGATCATTGATACCGATTATGAAATCGGCCAGAACAATATCGAGGGGCGGATGCCCTTCGCCTTTGACGTCCACAACCCCGTCTTCGGGATCTCGGCGGTGGCGGTCGTTCTGTTCACCGTCGTGACGCTGTTGTTCCCGACCCAACTGGAACCCGTGTTCAACGGTCTGCGCGATTCGCTGACCTCCAATCTGGACTGGTTCTTCCTGCTGGCGGGCAATGTCTTTGTGCTGCTGAGTCTGTTCCTGATCTTCAGCCCTCTTGGCAGCGTGCGTCTGGGCGGTCCCGAGGCCACGCCGGATTTCAGCCTGACGGGCTGGTTCGCGATGCTGTTCGCCGCAGGTATGGGCATTGGCCTGATGTTCTATGGCGTCAGCGAACCGATGAGCCATTTCGATACGGCACTGGGCGGCGTCACGATGGAAGATGGCGTTCGCACCGACTGGGCGCCGCTGAACGGCGCCGAGGGCGACGAGATGGCCGCCCGTCGTCTGGGCATGGCCGCGACGATCTTCCACTGGGGCCTGCATCCCTGGGGCATCTATGCCGTCGTCGCGCTGGCACTGGCGCTGTTTGCCTATAACAAGGGCCTGCCGCTGACGCTGCGCTCGGTCTTCTATCCGATCTTCGGGGAACGGATCTGGGGAACGCCGGGGCACATTATCGACGTGCTGGCCGTGCTGGCGACGCTGTTCGGTCTGGCGACTTCGTTGGGTCTGGGCGCCGAACAGGCGACTGCGGGTCTGAACTTCCTGTTCGGTCTGCCCGCGGACAACCTGACCAAGGTGATCCTGATCCTGTGCATCACCGGCGTCGCGACCTGTTCGGTCGTGCTGGGCGTGGAAAAGGGCGTGAAGCGGCTATCGGAAATCAACATGGTGCTGGCCTTCCTGTTGCTGGGCTTTGTCATCATCGTCGGCCCGACCTGGGCGATCATTTCGGGCTTCTTCGGCAATCTGGGCGCCTATGCACGTGACCTGATCCCGCTGTCGAACCCGTTTGGCCGCACCGATGACAACTTCCGCAGCGGCTGGACCGCGTTCTACTGGGCGTGGTGGATCAGCTGGTCACCCTTTGTCGGCATGTTCATCGCCCGCGTCAGCCGCGGTCGCACCGTGCGGCAGTTCCTGATCGCCGTGCTGATCGTGCCGATGCTGATTTCGGTTCTGTGGATGACCGCGCTGGGTGGCACTGCCATCAGCCTGACACTGGACGGGGTCAGCACGATCTCGGACGCGGCGCTGGAACTGAAACTGTTCGAGATGCTGGCGCAATTGCCGCTGACCGCGATCACCAGCTTTATTGGGATCGTGCTTGTGATCGTGTTCTTCGTCACCTCTTCGGACTCGGGCAGTCTGGTGATCGACACGATCTCGGCGGGGGGCAAGGTGAACTCGCCCGTGCCGCAGCGCGTGTTCTGGTGCGGGATCGAGGGCATCGTCGCCATCGCATTGCTGCTGGGCGGTGGGCTTGGCGCGTTGCAGGCCATGGCCGTGTCCACGGGTCTGCCATTCACCATCGTCCTGCTGGGCGCCTGTTATGCCATCGTGAAGGGCCTGATGGCCGAGCGGCGGGAACTTGCCTGAACAGGCCTGAACAAGCATCGGAACGGGCGGGATTTTCCCGCCCGTTCTTGTTTTATCGCGCAGGCGGTGCGACAACCGATGAAATCGTATCAAGGGACCGACGTTATGAGCGACATCGCCGCCAGTGAACGCCGCCTCAGCGCCGCGCTGGACCGTATTGACCAGATCCTTGAGGCGGGCATCCGCCCCGCCGCCGCGCCCGTGCCGACGGACGACGCGCAGATTCAGGATCTTGTGTCTGAAAACAATCGCTTAGCCGCTGAACTTGCGGCACTGCGCGAGGATCGTCAGGGCCCGGTCGAGGCGCAATTGGCCGAGGCGCGCACCCGTCTGGCCGCCGCCGCGGACGAGGCCGTGCGGCTGGTCACCGCCAATGACGACCTGATCGCATCGAACCGCGAATTGATGCAGGCGGTCGATCACGATGATGGCGGCGACACGCTGCGCCAGGCATTGGAGGCCGAAATCGGCGCCCTGCGGGCCGCCCGCGCCGCCGAGATCGCGCAGATGAGCGATATCATGGTCGAACTGGAACGCCTTCTGGCACAGCAGGATGCGCCGCATCAGGCGGCCGCTGATGACAGCGTTTCCCCCGAATCCACCGGCGATGGCGGCGGGGTCCCCGAAGCCGGGGACGCGCCCAAGAATGAGGGCTTGTGATGGCCGAGGTCGAATTCAAGATCGGACATAAGGAATACCGTCTTGCCGCGCAGGATGGCGAGGAACGGTTGCTGCAACGTGCCGCAGCCCTGCTGGACGGCGAGGCGCGCCAGATCGTCGAACAGGCGGGCCGGATGCCCGAACCACGCTTGCTGCTGCTGGCGGGCTTGATGTTGGCCGACCGTTTTGCCGGCATGGAAGAGCGTGCCGAAAAGGCCGAGCGTCTGGCCAACCGACTGCAGCAGAACCCCGCGCGGGTCGAGGTGCCGATCATTCCCGCCGATCTGAAAGAGGCCATGGCCGAACTGGCGGCACGCGCCGAATCCCTGGCCGAACGCCTGGACGATCAGCAGAAATCCTGACGCATTCACCGCCTGTTAACCTGTTTCGGGCTACAGGTTGGGCATGCGCTGGTTGGTTCCCGTCCTTGTCTTGCTGCTTGTCGGCTGTGCCTCGCCCGGTCCCGGTTTTCTGGGGGCCGAGCGGCAGGATGTCACCGTTGACGGGCTGCGCTTTGCCGTATTTCGCAAACAGGACAAGGCGCAGGTCATCCGGCTGTCGGCCGTGACGCCTCGACAGCAACGTGATCTGCTGCCAAAGCTGCTGGTCGCGGCCGGGCGTGGTACCGGATGCCACGCCAGCCCATGGACCGCGCGCAGCGGCATTCCCGGCGATACCGGCGTTGCCACATTCGATCTGGATTGCGACAGTCCCTTGGACGGTGCCTAGGCCGCGCCGAAGAAGGCGATCAGCGTATCGGCGACCGCCTGCGGCGCATCGGCATGCAACCAATGGCCCGCGCCCTTCAGTCGGATGATGCGCCCCTGCGGAAAATAGGCGCGGATGGCGGCTTCGCCGGCCGGATCGACATAATCCGACTCGGCCCCCGCGACGAACAGGGCAGGCCCGTCGAATTCTTGCCGCGGAACATCGTCGGGCCAGCCGGTCACGTCGCACATCTGTTCATGCAGCACCGGCAGATTCAGCCGCCAGCGCGCCGGATCGGTTTTCAGATCCAGCGATTGCAACAGAAAGGCACGCAATCCGGGTGCCTCAATCCGTTCCGCCAGCCGATGATTGGCGGTGCTGCGTCGGTCCAGTCCGGTCAGGTCCATCGCCTGCATCGCCTCGACCAGATGGTTCTGGCTGTGGGAATAGGCAATCGGCGCGATATCCAGCACGGCCAGCTTGCGCAGCAATTCGGGCCGCGTCTGCGCCAGCACCATCGAGGCCTTGCCCCCCATCGAGTGGCCTGCCAGATCCACCTTGCCGCCCAGATCCTCGATTAGTTCGGCCAGATCACCGGCCAGCGCGGCATAGCTGTTGTCGTCGCTATGCGGGCTGTCGCCGTGATTGCGCAGATCGACGGTAACGACCCGCCGCGTGTCGGCCAGCCTGCGCGCAATGGCGCCCAGATTGCGTCCCTGACCGAACAGGCCGTGAACCAGAAGGACGGGCAGGCCCGTGTCAGAGCCGGTGATATCGTGCTGAAGTTTCATGGCGGCAGGTTATGACCTCTGGCGGGCGGGCGCCATCCCCTCTATGGTTGCGACATGGGCAGGGACGCGCAAAATATCGCGGATATCCGCAACATGGCCGATGATGTGGCCCGGCTGATGGCCGACCGCCTTGGGGGCGCCCGCCGCGGCGAACATCCCCAGCTGGACCTGATGCTGCGCCGTCGCGGCGGTGCGCTGCCCGGACGGCTGCGCAAACCCGCCAGGTTTCTGGCGCAGGCCGATCGCATGGCTGCGCAGCCCAAGCTGGGGCGGCAGGTCGATCTGGCCGCCGTCAGCCGCGCCTATCAGCAACTGACCAAGCATCTTGAGCCTTTGGGGCAGATCAGCCGCTGGCGGAACAGCACCCTGAATTTCGCGGCCTCGGTGGCCTTCGGCCTGTTGGTGCTGGCGGGCGCGATGATCTGGCTGGCAGTCCGCAGCGGTCGGCTATAGGTTGCGGGTTGCAGTCCGTGCAGGGCTGCTGACCACCTGAACCGGCTTGCAAATGCGACGTTTCGGCGTGATTTAACGCTAACATCATTCGACAGGAACGCGCCATGTCTGACACCCGCAACATGCGGCCCGCCATTCTGGCGTTGGCCCTTGGATCATTTGCCATCGGCACCTCGGAATTCGCGGCGATGGGGCTGCTGCCCTATTTCGCCGGGGATCTGGGCCTGAACGAATCGCAGGCCGGGCATGTGATCAGTGCCTATGCCTTCGGGGTTGTGGTGGGCGCGCCGGTCACCTCGATTCTGGGGGCCAAGCTGCCGCGCCGCCGCTATCTGGCCGCGCTGATGGCGTTTTACGGGCTGATGAACCTTCTGGCGGCGGCGCTGCCGGGGTTTGCCGCGCTGACCTCGATGCGCTTTCTGGCCGGCTTGCCGCATGGCGGATTTCTGGGTGTGGCGATGCTGTATGCGGCCGACGCGCTGCCCAGGTCGCAGCGTGCGCGGGGCGCGGCCCAGATCATCATGGGCCTGACGATCGCCAATATCGCCGGCGTGCCATTGGCGGGGGCCCTGGGTCAGGGGATCGGCTGGCGCTGGGGCTTTGCCTTGCCGGGGGTTCTGGCGCTGATCTCGGCCTATGCGATCCTGAAGCTGGCGCCGCGCGTCGGGGGTAACCCGGATGCCCGCCCGTGGGACGAACTGGCCGCGCTGCGCAATCCGCGCGTCCTGTGGGTTCTGGCCGTGGGCGCGATCGGTTTCGGCGGGCTGTTTGCCGTCTATTCCTTCCTGACGGCCGCGATGCTGGCAACGACCGATGCGCCGGGCTGGGCCATTCCGGTGACCCTGGGCCTGTTCGGGGTCGGCGGAACCCTCGGGACGTGGGTTTCTGGTCGCGTGACCGAGCGTCTGGGCCAGATCCGCGCCGCCTTTATCAGCTTTGCGGCGATGGCCGTGACCCAGGGTTTCGCCGCGTGGGTGGTGGGCGATTGGGTGCTGATGATGCTGTCCTCTTTCCTTCTGGCGGCCGGGGCCGGGTTGGTGATCCCGTTGCAGACGCGGCTGATGGATGTCGCGGGCGAGGCGCAGAACATGGCGGCTGCCATGAACCACGCCGCCTTCAATGCCGCCAACGGTCTGGGACCGCTTGCCGCCGGTGCGGCGCTGGCCGCGGGGTTCGGCTGGCAGGCGCCGGGGATCGTGGGCCTGGGCTTTACGGCTGCCGGGGCGCTGGTGCTTTGGCTGGCAATTCGACATGAACGGGCAGGTGCGGCGGCGGCAGACTGCGCATGATCGCCCGGCGCGAGGCCGAGGCGAATTCGCGCCGCCAGGTGATGAACAGGACCAGAAGCGCGGTGGCGATCAGCCCCGCCGCGCCCGCCAGCCAGCCAAGCGCCCCCAGCGCGAAATAGACGCTGCGAAGACCTGCATTGAAGCTGCGCGCGGCGGTGATGTTCAGATCCGCCGCCTGATCGGCGCGCGGTATCGCATTCGGGTCGTCATGCTGATTGGGGACCGCGGCCATCAGGATCGCGCAATAGCCGAACAGGCGGTGCGACCAGACGAATTTCAGGAAGGCGTTGACCACGAAGAAGGTGGGCAGCAGCAGTTTCAGTTCCCACAACAGGGCCGTGCCGCGATCCAGTTCAAGATCCTGGACCAGCCCGCGCAGTTGATCGGTATTGCTGAGCAGCGCCAGCGCGCCGCCGATCGCGATCATGCAGGCCGAGGCGAAAAATGCCGTGCCTTCGCGCAGGGTCGTCAGGATGTTGCCGTCGAAGATGCGCGGCTCTCGCGTGATGAACTGGCGCATCCATTCGCGCCGAAATCGTTTCATCAGCACCGAAACCGAGGGTTTTCCCGCCGGCGGATGTTCGGTGAACCAGCCGATGCCGATCCAGGCGGAAAAGATCAGCGCGACGGCTGCAAGATCGGCAAATGTCAGCGCCGAAAAGCGTGAGATGAAACTGTCCATGTCACCTTCTTACGCGCGCAGCCCCGCGCGAAAAAGCGCCATTTCCTAGCTGTCATTCGGACGCGTTTCAGGGTGCGGATTTTCTGAGCAGGGGGCTTGAAAGGTGCTTTCCCGCGTCCATATCAAATCTGTCGGCGGCCAAAATGGCGCCGGCGCATCGCCCGCCCGATGATCGGGGGGCCTGACAACATCGCTTGGATAAGGATGTACACTATGCGTAGTTTTGACCTGACCCCGCTTTATCGTGCCTCGGTCGGTTTTGACCGTCTGGCTGATGTGATGGACCGGACGTTGTCGGCGGATGTCTCTGCCCCGACCTATCCCCCTTACAATATCGAAAAAACCGGCGAGGACACCTATCGCATCGCGATCGCCGTGGCCGGATTTGGTGCCGATGATCTGAATGTCGAGATGCGCGATGGCGCCGTCATCGTGTCGGCCAGGAAGTCCGACGAAGATGAGGGGCGCAGCTTTCTGCATCGCGGCATCGCCACCCGCGCGTTCGAGCGCAAATTCACGCTGGCGGATCACGTGCGGGTCGAAGGTGCCAGCCATGTCGATGGCATGCTGAATATCGATCTGGTTCGCGAAATTCCCGAGGCGCTGAAACCGCGCCGGATCGAGATCGCGAAGGCCGCCCCCAAGGTCGAGAAGCTGGACGCCTGATTTTTTGCGTCCCGCGATGGCTGGGGGATTTTGCATCCCCCAGACCCCCTGCAGGGTATTTCGGCAAAGAAGAACAGGGCTGCGCAGAGGCGCGGCCCTTTGTCATATGCGGCGGCGGGCGCGAAGAGCGGCGCTGATCGTGCCGTCGTCGAGGTAGTCAAGCTCTCCGCCGATGGGAACGCCCTGGGCGAGGCCGGTGACGGAGACCTTACTGTCGGCCAACGCGTCGGCGATGTAATGTGCGGTGGTCTGGCCGTCGACGGTTGCGTTCAGCGCCAGAATCACCTCGGAGATGCCGTCGCGGTGGATGCGGTCGATCAGCGCCGGGATGCCAAGATCGTCGGGACCGATTTCGTCGAGCGCGGACAGCGTGCCGCCGAGCACGTGGTAGCGACCCCGAAAGGCGTTGCCGCGTTCAAGTGCCCAAAGGTCGGCCACATCCTGAACAACACAGATCTCGCCATTGGCGCGTGCGGGATCGGTACAGATGGCGCATTCGTCGCGATCGGTGATATTGCCGCAGGTCAGGCATTCGCGCGAACTTGTCGCGACGCTGTCGAGAAGCTGTGCGAGCTGCGTCATCTGACCCGCGCGCTTGCGGATCAGTGACAGGACAATGCGCCGCGCAGAGCGTGGGCCAAGGCCGGGCAGCCGCGCCATCAGCGCGATCAGCGCCTGAATGTCGTCGCTGCCTTCGGTCATGGGATCAGAACGGCAGTTTCATATCCGCGGGCAGGCCCAGTTCCTGCGTGATCCGCGACATTTCGGATTGCGATTTTTCCTGCGCCTTGCGCTGTGCGTCCTTGATGGCGGCAAGGATCAGATCCTCGACCACCTCTTTTTCGGTGGGTTGGAAAATCGAGGGGTCGATATCCAGCGCGGTCAGTTCGCCCTTGGCGGTCGCGGTGGCCTTGACGAGACCCGCGCCGGATTCGCCCGTGACGGTCATCCGTTCCAGATCTTCCTGAAGTTTCTGCATGCGATCCTGCATGTCCTTGGCGGCTTTCATCATCTTGGTCATGTCGCCAAGTCCGCCCAATCCCTTGAACATTATCTTAATCCTCGTCTTCGAACGGGTCCCATTCCTCGACTTCGGCGAGGGGGCCCTGTGTGTCATGGGGGTTCACAGCGCCTTCGGCTGCGACGTCCTGCGTTTCGGCCGGGTCGGGGGCGATCCGGCTGACGGTTTTCAATCTGGCGCCGGGAAAGGCGGCCATGACCTGCTGTACGATGGGCAGATCCAGTGCGCGTTTGCGGTCGGCCTGCATCTGCGCCTCGCGCGTTTCGGCGATGGTGGGGGCGCCGCCGCTGCTGATGGTGACGGCCCAACGCTGACCGCCGCACCAGCCGCGAAGGCGTTCGCCGAGCTTCTGGGCCAGATCCGCGGGGGCGTTACCACGAGGTTCGAATTCGATTCGGCCAGGGCTGTAGCGGACCAGTCCGACATGGTTTTCGACCTGCACCAACAACAGCATGTCGCCCATGCGGCGGATCAGATCCAGCACCGAGGCGAAATCGGGAAAGGCCGCGAAGGCATCGGGGGACACCGCCAGCGCCGCCGCTGTTCCCGAACGCGAGACGCTGACCGCAGGTGCGGGGCGCGCGGCGCGCGGCGCCTGTGCGGGGGCTTGACCGGCGGGTGCGTTCTGGCGGGCGAAATCACCCGCGGCCTGAGATTGCTGTACCTTGCGGATCAGCGCTTCGGGGTCGGGTAGGTCGGCGACATGGGTCAGGCGGATGATCGCCATTTCGGCGGCCATCATCGCATTCGGCGCCGCCGAGACCTCTTCCAATGCCTTCAGCAGCATCTGCCACAGGCGGGTCAGCACGCGCATCGGCAGCTTTTCGGCCAGGTCCTGCCCGCGCGTCCGTTCATCGGGCGATACGGTCGGATCCTCGATCGCCTCTGGCGTGATCTTCACGACAGACACCCAATGCGTGATCTCGGCCAGATCGCGCAGCACGGCTACCGGATCGGCCCCATCGGCATATTGCGACTGCAATTCGGTCAACGCCGAGGCCGCATCGCCGCGCAGGATCATGTCGAACAGGTCGATCACCCGGCCACGATCGGAAAGGCCCAGCATCGCGCGGACCTGATCGGCGGTGGTTTCGCCCGCACCATGGCTGATCGCCTGATCCAGAAGGCTGGTCGCGTCGCGGGCGCTGCCTTCGGCGGCGCGCGTGATCAGGGCCAGTGCGTCGTCGGTGATCTGCGCGTTCTCGCCGCCCGCGATGCGGCGCAGCAGCTCGATCATCACCTCGGGTTCGATCCGGCGCAGGTCAAATCGCTGACAGCGCGACAGCACCGTGACCGGCACCTTGCGGATTTCGGTCGTGGCGAAGATGAATTTCACATGGGGGGGCGGTTCCTCCAGCGTCTTCAGCAGCGCGTTGAAGGCGCTGGTGGACAGCATGTGAACTTCGTCGATGATATAGATCTTGTAGCGGGCCGAGGCCGCCCGGTAATGCACGCTTTCGATGATTTCGCGGATATCGCCCACGCCGGTGCGCGAGGCCGCGTCCATTTCCAGCACATCCACATGGCGGCCTTCGCTGATCGCCTTGCAATGTTCGCAGACGCCGCAGGGTTCGGTGGTGGGACCACCCTGACCGTCGGGGCCGATGCAGTTCATGCCCTTGGCGATGATCCGCGCGGTGGTGGTTTTCCCGGTCCCGCGAATGCCGGTCATGATGAAGGCCTGGGCGATGCGGTCGGCGGCAAAGGCATTCTTCAGCGTGCGGACCATCGCGTCCTGACCGACCAGATCGGCAAAGGTCTCGGGCCGGTATTTCCGGGCCAGAACCTGATAGGCTGCCGATTGGTTGCTGGGATCTTCTGTTGCCGTCATCGATGGGTCCGTGCGCATGTCGCCCGAAGCTATCCTTTGCGGGCAGGGGCGACAAGGGCTTGACTGTCCCGATCGGCGCCCGATCAGCGACCCTTCACCGATAGCCCTGCGCCTGAAGGTCGAACAATTCGCGATAGCGGCCGGCGCGGGTCATCAGATCGTCATGCGTGCCCTGATCCTCGACCTTGCCATCCGCCAGCACGATGATCCGGTCGGCCATGCGGACGCTGGAAAATCGGTGCGAGATCAGCAGGGCGCTGCGACCCTTGGTCAGATCCTTGAACCGCTGAAACACCTCGTATTCGGCGCGCGCATCCAGCGCGGCGGTCGGTTCGTCCAGGACCAGCAACTGGGCGTCGCGCATATAGGCCCGCGCGATCGCCAATTTCTGCCATTCACCGCCCGACAGCTCGACCCCGCGGGCGAAACGCTTGCCGACCATCTGGTCATAGCCTTCGGGTAGTTTGGCGATCACCTGATCGGCCATGGCGCGTTCGGCGGCGGTGGTGATGCGCGACCGGTCGGCGCGTGCTTCGATCCGGCCGGTGGCGATATTGTCGGCGGCGGTCATGGCGTAGCGGACAAAATCCTGAAACACGATGCCGACGCTGGCGCGCAGCTGATCCAGATCGTAATCGCGAAGGTCGCGCCCATCCAGCAGGATGCGCCCTTCGGTCGGGTCGTAAAGGCGGCCCAGCAGTTTCACGATGGTCGTCTTGCCCGCGCCGTTTTCACCCACCAGCGCAACGCTTTCGCCGGCGCCAAGGTGAAAGGACAGGTCGCGCACCGCCCAACGGTCGGAACCGGGATAGCGGAATCCGACATCGTGGAAGCTGATCCCCTGCCGGATCGGGGTCGGGACGGGCAGGGGCCGCGCGGGCGAGGCGATGGCCGGTTCCTCGTCGAAAAAGCGGTACAGGTCGTCCAGATACATCGCCTGCCCGGCCATGCTGGAAAAGGACGACAGCAGACCCTCGATCAGGCCGCGCATCCGCAGAAAACTGCCGGACAGGAAGGTCAGATCGCCGATCGACAATTGCCCGGTCAGGGTCGATCCGATGATCCACAGATAGGCGCCATAATAGCAGATCGTGCCGATCCCGGTCAGCAGCGCCAGCGTGATCAGCTGGCGGCGGTTGATGACGCGGTTCTCGGCGTAGAAACGCTCGGCCAGGTCCAGATAGCGGTCGCGCAGGAACCGGTTCAGGCCAAAGATCTTGACCTCTTTCGCGGTCTCGGCGGTGGCGCCGATCATGCGCAGATAGTCGCGTTGCCGCCGTTCGGGCGCGCGCCGCCAGTTCATGTCGTAAAGTGCCGCGTTGAAATGCATCTGCCCGATCAGCGTCGGGATCAGCGCGACCGCCAGCAGCAGGACCAGCCACGGATTATAGGCGATCAGACCGGCGGCAAAGCTGGCGACGGTGACGCCGTCCTGCAATTGTTGCATGATCTGCCCGACCAAGGGAATCCGCCCCATCGTCTGACGGCGGGCGCGGTCCAGCCTGTCCTGAAAGCCCGCATCCTCGAAACTGGCCAGGTCCAGATCGGCGGCGTGGTCCATCAGCCGCATCGACAGCGAAATCACCAGCCGTTCCTGCAACAGGGTGTCGGCATAGCTGACCAGCCGCCCGAAAATGTCCGAGGCCAGCGCCAGCCCCAGTTCCGCCAGCATCAGCAGGATCAGATGGTCGGCCAACCCCGATTGCCACCACGCGATCAGCGTTTGCGGCGTGTCGGGCAGGGCCAGCAGGCGCACCACCTCGTCGATGATCAGCTTGCCCAGCCACAGCATCGAAATCGGCAGCAGGGCGCGGATCAGCCGCAGCAGGATCATGGCGACGGTCAGGACGGGGCTGGCCTGCCAGACCATGCGCAGAAAGGGCGGGATGTTCTTCAGCGCCGCCCACCGCGCCCGATAGCTGGTTCCGCCGTCGGGCGCGGCCATGTCAGGCGGCCTCGGTCTTGCGGGCGCGCGCGATCTCTTCCTCGGTCAGGGGGCCGGGGAAATGGCAGGCGGTCCGGTGATCCTGACCCATCAATGCGGGCACCTGTTCGGCGCAGGCGGCCTGCGCACGGGGGCACCTTGTGCGAAAGACGCAACCCGATGGCGGGTTCATCGGCGACGGCAGATCGCCCGACAGCGGCACGACCGAACCCGCGACGTCATGGTCGGGATCGGGCACCGGCACCGCGGATAACAGCGCTTGCGTGTAGGGGTGCTGGGGATCGGCGAACAGATCGTCCGAACTGCCGATTTCCATCACCTTGCCCAGATACAGGACCATCACCCGGTCGCTGATATGTTTGACCACCGACAGGTCGTGGGCGATGAAAACAAGGGCCAGCCCCAGTTCCTTCTGCAACCGGATCAGCAGATTGATCACCTGCGCCTGGATCGACACATCCAGCGCGCTGACGGGTTCGTCGCAGATGATCAGCTTCGGCTCGACGATCAGGGCGCGGGCGATGCCGATGCGCTGACATTGCCCGCCGCTGAATTCATGGGGATAGCGGTTGATCTGGTTGGGGAGCAGCCCGACCTTTTCCATCATCGCCTTGACGCGGGTCTTGACCTCGGCCGAGGACAGGCCGGGGCGATGGGTCTTCAGCGGCTCGGCGATGATCTGGCCCACGGTCATGCGCGGGTTCAGGCTGGCCAGAGGGTCCTGAAACACCATCTGGATATCGCTGCGATAGCGCATCATCTGGCGCGGGGTCATCGCGACCAGATCCTTGCTGTCGATCCATTCGGCCCGGCCCGTCGCCGGAACCAGACCGATCAGCGCCCGCGCCAACGTGGATTTCCCGCAGCCGGATTCGCCCACGACCCCCAGCGTCTCGCCGGGGTTCAGGCTGAAATCGACGCCGCCCACCGCATGCAGCGGCGTGGGCGCGCTCCAGGGCATCGCGCCTTCGCGACGGATCTGAAAGGTCACGCGCAGATCGCGCACATCAAGCAGGGGCTTAGTCATGTGTATCCACCTTGCTGGGGGCGCCCGCCATGCCGGCGCCTGCGATGGCGGCTTCGGGCATGGGCTGGTCGTCCTGTTGATCGCCAAGGGCGGCATCCAGATCCGCGACGCGCACGGTTTCGCGGCCCGCCAGCACATCTGCGAGGGGCGCGAAACAGGCACGCGCGCGGTCTGGCGCGAAGCCTTCCAGTGGCGGACGCTGATCGTCGCAGCGCTCGCGGCGATAGGGGCAGCGCGGCGCAAAGGCGCAGCCTGCGGGCGGATGGGTCATGTTGGGCGGCGATCCGGGGATCGCGGCCAGTTCCTCGCCCTGTTGGTCGATGCGCGGGATCGCGTGCAGCAGGCCCTGCGTATAGGGATGCGCGGGTTCGGCAAACAGCGGCCCGACCGGCCCGGTTTCGCGAATGCGGCCGCCATACATGACCGCCACGCGTTCGCAGGACCCGGCCACGACACCCAGATCATGGGTGATCAGGATCATGGCCATGCCGAATTCGCGTTGCAGATCGGCCAGCAGCGTCATGATCTGGGCCTGCACCGTGACATCCAGCGCGGTCGTCGGCTCATCCGCGATCAGCAGTTGCGGACGGCACAGCAGCGCCATCGCGATCATCACCCGCTGACGCATACCGCCCGAAAATTCATGCGGATACAGCCGCACGCGCCCCTTCGCATCGGGGATCTTCACCGCCTCCAGCATCCGCACTGCCTCGGCGACGGCCTGCCGTTTGGACATGCCCTTGTGCAGGGTCAGCACCTCGGCCATCTGGTCCGACACCCGCATGTAAGGGTTCAGCGAGGTCATCGGGTCTTGAAAGATCATCGCGATCTTTTCCGCGCGGATTCTGTTCAGGACCTTGGGCGGGGCGTTCAGGATTTCCTGCCCGTCGAAACGCACGCTGCCGCTGGCACGACCGTTCTTGGCCAGAAGCCCCATCAGCGCGAAGGACAGCTGCGATTTGCCCGACCCGGATTCGCCGACGATGCCAAGCGTTTCGCCCGGATCTACCGACAGGTTCACCTGATTGACCGCCTGCACCTCGCCGTCATTGGTGGCAAAGCGGACGGACAGATTGTCTATTTCCAGCAGGGCCATATCAACGATCCTTCGGGTCAAGTGCGTCGCGCAGGCCATCACCCACGAAGAAAAAGCCGAACAGCGTGATGACAAAGAAGAACAGCGGGAAGGCCAGCTGCCACAATGTGCCATAGTTCATCGTGCCCGCACCTTCCGAAATCAGCGCGCCCCAACTGGTCAGCGGTTCCTGCACCCCAAGTCCAAGAAAGCTGATGAAGCTTTCGGTCAGGATCATCAGCGGCACCAGCAGCGTGGCATAGACCGCCACCACGCCCAGAAGGTTCGGCACGATATGGCGCAGGATGATCTTCCATGACGGAACGCCGGTCGCACGCGCGGCCTCGATGAATTCGCGGTTCTTCAGGGACAGGGTCTGACCGCGCACGATGCGGCTCATGTCCAGCCAGGAAATCAGCCCGATGCCCAGAAACAGCATCGCGATCGAGCGTCCGAACATCACCAGAAGCAGGATCAGCACGAACATATACGGGATCGACATCAGGATATCGACGGCCCGCATCATGATCTGATCGGTGCGCCCGCCGACATAGCCCGCGGTCGCGCCGTAAAGCGTGCCGACGATCACGGCGATGGCCGCGCCGACGATGCCGACCATCAGGCTGATCTGGGTGCCCTGAACGGTGCGGGCAAACAGATCGCGGCCCAGATCATCGGTGCCGAAATAATGCCCGTTTTCCAGCGAGGGGGCGCCCATGGTGGCGACCTGACCCATGACGGTAAAGTCCAGATCCTCGTTCGACCATTGCGCGAAATACCCACCCAGCAACGCGAACAGCGCCACCGCGATCAGGATGATCAGCCCGGTCATCGCGGCCTTGTTGCGGAAGAACCGCTTGCGCGCGTCGGCCCAGGGGCTGCGGCCCTTCACCTCGTCCTGCGCCATGCGGGCGGCAAGGGATTGCATCTTGTCTTGCTGAATGACCATGGCTCAGTACCTGATCTTCGGGTCGATCCACGCGTAAAGCACATCGACGATAAGGTTGAACAGGATGGTCAGCGCACCGACCAGAATGGTCACGCCCATCATCACCGCATAATCCCGGTTCAGGGCCGAATCCACAAAGGCCTTTCCGATCCCTCCGGTCGAGAAATAGATGTCGATCACGACCGACCCGGTGATCATCGACACGAAAACCGGACCCAGATAGCTGATCACCGGCAGCATTGCGGGTTTCAGCGCATGGCGCAGGATGACGCGATGTTCCGGCATCCCCTTGGCGCGGGCGGTGCGGATATGGTTGCTGCCCAGAACCTCCAGCATGGCCGAGCGCGTGATCCGCGCGATCGAGGCCATGTAGCTGGTGCCAAGCGCGATCACCGGCATGATCCAGAAGCTGGGATCGTAGAACGACCAGCCGCCGCCGGGCAACAGCCCGTACCACAGCGTGAAGATCAGCACGAGGATCGGCGCCATCACGAAATTCGGCAGAACCTGCGCGCCGATCGAGATGCCGACCGCCAGATAGTCAAGAAAGCTGTTGTGCCAGATCGCGGCAACCACGCCCAGACCGACCCCCATCGCCACGGCCGCCACGAAGGCCAGCGAGCCATAGGTCAGCGTCACCGGAAAGCCCGCGGCGATCAGTTCGTTCACGCTGCGGTCGGGATAGACAAAGCTGGGCCCGAAATCGAAATGCGCGACGATGCCCCAGATATAGTTGATGATCTGTTTCCAAAGCGGGTCGTCCAGCCCGTATTTGGCATTCAGATTGGCCAGGACCTGCGGCGGCAATTCGCGTTCCTGCGTGAACGGCCCGCCCGGTGCCAGATGCATCAGGATGAAGGAAAAGACGATCAGCAACAGCAGCGTGGGTACCGCCACCGCCAAGCGCCGCATGATATATGCGAACATCGCGTGCAGCCTCCCTGCAAAGGAAAGTTAAGCGTCTATGACGCAAAACCGGAAGGGGGCAATCCCCCTCCCGGCAAGGTGATTGATCGGGCCGCGATCAGTCGGCCAGGCGATACAGATCCTTGGCGTACCACGCGTTCAGCACGTTTTCGGTCGGCAAGCCCTTGATCTTGGGGCTGATCATGTCGACCGAGGCATAGTGGTAGACGAAGGCTGCCGGAACCTCTTCGGCCAGGATCTCTTCGGCGCGGGTATAGATCGGGCCGGTATCCTCGGCGGTCTTGGCATCGACCATCAGCTGGTCATATTCGGCATTCGACCATTTGCCGCTGTTGTAGCCATCCGTGCGGAACCAGTCGAGGAAGGTCGAGGCCTCGTTGTAATCGCCGCACCACGCATAGCGGGCAATGTCGAAATCCTGGTTCTGCAGGCGGTCGGTATGCACTTTCCATTCGACATTGTTCAGCGTGATATTGACGCCAAGCGGCTTCCAGAACTGTTGTGCCGCGATGGCCAGCTTCTTGTGGTTCTCGTCGGTGTTGTATTGCAGCGTCAGCGAGATCGGGTTGTCGGGACCGTAGCCGGCCTCGGCCAGCAATTCCTGTGCGCGGGTGTTCTTTTCTTCCTGGCTCAGGGTCGCCAGTTCGGTCTCGGGCTGGTCAAAGCCCTCGATCGCCCAATGGGTCCAGGTGGTGGCCGGTTTCTGGCCGCCCTGCAGGACGTTGTTGACGATGATGTCGCGGTTCAGCGCAAGCGACAGCGCCTCGCGGACGCGGACATCCTTCAGCGCCTCGGGGCCCTTGTCCGAGACGTTGTAGACATAGGCATAGGAACAGGCATAGGGCATCGAGATCGCCTCGTCCGGTGCCTCTTGCGACAGGCGCGGATACTGACCCGCGGGAATGTCGACGCGGTCCAGTTCCCCTGCCTGATAGCGGGTCAGCGCGACATTGTTGTCATTGACGGTGATGCCCTTGACGGTCTGCATCACGACATTCTCGGCGTCCCAGTATTCGGGGTTCTTTTCCATCGTGATGTCGACGCCCAGATTGTGCCCGGTCAGGACGAAGGCGCCATTGCCGACCAGATTGCCGGGCTGGGTCCATGCGTCGCCATATTCCTCGATCACCTTCTGCGGCACCGGGAAGGTCGTGGCATGGGACAGCGTCTTGATGAAATAGGGGGTCGGCGTCGTCAGCGTGACTTCCAGCGTCTTGTCGTCGATCGCCTTCACGCCCAGTTCCTCGGGGGCCTTTTCGCCCTTCACGATGTCGGTGGCATTGACGATGTTCATCAATTCCATGAACCACGCATATTCGGACGCGGTTTCGGGATTCACGGCGCGCTGCCAGGCATAGACGAAATCGCCTGCGGTCACCGGTTCGCCATTCGACCATTTCGCGTCGCGCAGCGTGAAGGTGTAGGTCAGCTTGTCGTCGCTTTCCTCAAAGCTTTCGGCGACGCCGGGCACCATCGCGCCCTTTTCGTCTTCATTCATCAGCCCTTCGAACAGCTGACGCAGCACGTCGGAACCTTCGACATCGGTGTTCTTGGCCGGATCGACCGATTTGATCGCGTCCAGCAGCCAGAAGTTATAGACCTGATTTTCTGCCAGCGTCTCGCCCTCGGCCGGTTGGACGGCAAAGGCGGGCATGGCAAGCGAGGCGACCAGCGCGGTCGTTGCGAAAAGTTTCGTCACGAGGCAACTCCTCCAAGTTGAGTGCGGTGTCTTAGGCACCGGAATGGCGCGACGTTAATTGATCGCTCGGCGGCGTAAAGCAGGTTTCCGCTTTTCTCGCGCGCGGGCATGTGGAAGATGGGGCGGCAATGACGGCAAACGGGCATATCACATTGGTTACCGGGGGGGCGCGTTCGGGCAAATCCGCGTTGGCCGAACGGCTGGTCGCGCGCCACGATCTGCCCCGCATCTACATCGCCACCGCGCAGGCCGGCGACGATGAAATGGGCCGAAGAATTGAACAACATCAACAGCGTCGTGGGGCGGGCTGGACGACCATCGAAGAACCCTTCGATCTGGCCGGCGCCCTGACGCGGACTGACGGGCAGGGGGTCCGCCTGGTCGACTGCCTGACGCTGTGGCTGTCGAACTGTTTCGGATCGGCGGATATCGGCGCAGTTTGTACGACGTTACGTCAACAGTGCTGTCCCGTCATTCTGGTGACAAATGAACTGGGGCTTGGGATCGTTCCGGGCAATGAACTTGCACGCGAGTTCCGCGATCAGCATGGCTGGATGAATCAGGCTGTGGCCGGGATCGCGGATCAGGTCTGGATGTCGGTCAGCGGCCAGCCCCTGAAGCTGAAACCATCAAGGGAAGAAGATGCGCTCTTTTGATCATGAAGCCGCCGCCGCCGCGCGCGAACGCCAGAACAGCCTGACCAAGCCCCCCGGCTCGTTGGGGCGGCTAGAGGAGCTGGCTCAGTTCATGGCAGGCTGGCAGCGCACGCCGCGTCCGCATCTGGGCCGTGTTCAGGGGCTGATCTTCGCGGGCAATCACGGCATCGTCGCGCAGGGGGTGAACCCGTTTCCCGCCGAGGTGACCGGCCAGATGGTCGAGAATTTCCGCAGCGGCGGCGCGGCGATCAACCAGATCTGTCACGTCACCGGCGTGGATCTGTCGGCAGTGCCGATGGATATCGACCACCCGACCGGCGATTTCACCCAAGGCCCCGCGATGACGCTTGAAGAGGTCGATCGCGCCATGGCCGAAGGTGCGGCTGCGATTGCCGACGATGCCGATCTTCTGGTGCTGGGCGAAATGGGGATCGGCAATTCCACGGTCGCCTCGATCCTAGCGGCCAGCACGCTTGGCGGTCGGGCCGAGGATTGGGTCGGGCCGGGCACGGGTGCTACCGACGACATTCTGGCCAGCAAGCTGCGCGTCGTCACCGAAGGCCTGACCCTGCACAGCCCCGCCACCACGCGCGAAACACTTGCGGCTTTCGGCGGGCGCGAACAGGCCGCGATCTGCGGGGCGATCCTGCGGGCGCGGGAACTGGGCCTGCCGGTAATCCTTGACGGGTTCATCTGCACCGCCGCAGCCGCCGTTCTGACCCGCGACGATCCCGACGCATTGGCGCATTGCCTGATTGGCCACGAGAGCGCCGAGCCGGGACATCGCCGGCTGATCGCCGCGTTGAACATCCGGCCGATCCTGTCGCTGGACATGCGGCTGGGCGAGGGATCGGGCGCCGCGCTGGCGGTGGCGGTGCTGCGGGCGGCGCTGGCCTGTCACGACGGCATGGCGACATTTGCCGAGGCCGGAATTGCGTAGACTTGAACAGCTGACGCTGGCGCTGGTCTTTCTGACAAGACTGCCTCTGGCGCGGTTTCTGCCGCCGCGCCTGATGTCGCTGGCCCATAGCAGTTGGGCCTTTCCCCTTGCCGGTGCGCTGATCGGTGCCATCTCGGCGCTGCCGCTGATGTTTGGCGTGACCGAATTTCTGGGTGCGGTGCTGTGCGTGACGATCGCCGTCTGGCTGACCGCGGCGCTGCATGAAGACGCGTTGGCAGATTTTGCGGATGCCGCGGGCGGGCAGGACCGCGATGCGCGGTTGACGATCATGCGCGACAGCAGGATCGGCAGTTTCGGCGTGATGGCCCTGATGTTGACGACCGTGCTGCGCATCGCGGCCGTGACCACCCTGTCGCCGCTGCACCTGATCGCCGCGGCGGCCGGCGGTCGTGCCGCGATCGTCCTGACCATGGGGGCGCTGGTGCCTGCGCGGGCCGATGGGCTTGCCGCGGCGGCCGGTGCGCCGGGCTGGAAGAATGTCGGCGCGGCAGCGATACTTGGCGCGGGCGTGATCCTGATCGCCGGCGAGGGCGCGGGCCTGGCGCTGATCGCCGGTCTGGCCGCCACCGCGCTGGTGATCCGTCAGGCACGGATCTGGCTGGGCGGACAGACCGGAGACGTGCTGGGCGCCGCGTCGGTTCTGGCGGAAACAGCGATTCTGACCGCTTTTGCGCTGATTTTGCAGGGCTGAACGGGGATTTTCTTGACCGATTGACCTGCCTCGCGCATATCGCGGGGCATATTCGCTACCAGAACCGAAGGCCGGGCCAAGGCAACCGGCCCGTTTAGAGGGAGGCTTCACATGGGCGGCCTACTGGCCCTGTCTCGCGTCATCGACCGGATCAATTCGCTGATCGGTCGCAGCGCATCCTGGCTGATCCTGCTGGCGATCTTCGTCAGCGCGATCAATGCCATCATCCGCAAGCTGTTCAGCCTGTCGTCGAACGCATGGCTGGAACTGCAATGGTATCTTTACGGCGGCGCGTTCCTGCTGGCGGCGGCCTATACGCTGCTGGAAAACGAACATATCCGCATCGACGTGATCTATGGCCGCTGGTCGCGGCGGGTTCAGCACTGGATCGACCTGATCGGCACGCTGTGCTTTCTGCTGCCCTTCTGCGTCATCATGATCTCGCTGGTCTATCCGTCGCTGATGACCTCGCTGCGGACGCATGAGATTTCGATGAACGCGGGCGGTCTCATCATCTGGCCGGCCAAGGCGATCCTGCTGGCCGGTTTCGTGCTGCTGTTCGTGCAGGGGCTGTCCGAACTGATCAAGAAGATCGCCGTGATGCGCGGTCTTGTTCCCGACCCTCATGGCCATGTCGACGCCCATGACACCATCATGCAAGAGGCCCGCCTGATGACCGTCGCCACCGACGACCGAAACGATGACAACGGGGGCCGCGCGTGATCGACCTTATCGCCCATAATCTGGCGCCCATCATGTTCTTCTCGATGGTCGTCTTTCTTCTGTTCGGCTATCCCATCGCCTTCGCGCTGGCGGCCAACGGGCTTTTGTTCTTCTTCATCGGCGTGTTCATCACGCCCTATACCGACCAGATCAACCTGGGCTGGAACCTGCTGGGCGCGCTTGGCGACCGGGTATTCGGCGTCATGCGCAACGATACGCTTCTGGCGATCCCGTTCTTCACCTTCATGGGGATCGTGCTGGAACGATCGCGCATGGCCGAGGAATTGCTGGATACCGTCGGCCAGCTGTTCGGCCCGGTGCGCGGCGGTCTGGCCTATGCGGTGATCATCGTCGGCGCGTTGCTGGCGGCGACGACGGGTGTGGTGGCCGCGTCGGTGATCTCGATGGGCCTGATCTCGCTGCCGATCATGATGCGCTATGGCTATGACAAGCGTTTGGCCAGCGGTGTGATTACCGCCTCCGGCACGCTTGCGCAGATCATTCCCCCGTCGCTGGTGCTGATCGTTCTGGCCGACCAGCTGGGTCGTTCGGTGGGCGATATGTACAAGGGCGCGCTGATCCCGGCCTTCGTGCTGGTGGGCATCTATCTTGCCTATGTCGCGGTCCTGTCGATCATCCGTCCCAAGGCCATGCCCGCGCTGCCCCCCGAGGCCCGCACGCTTGGCGGCGGCGGCTGGTCGCTGATCATCTCGATCGTCGCGGCCATCGCGGTCTATTGGCTGGCCGAACGGTATCTGGGCGCGACCCTTGGCAAGGACAGCCAGATCTGGGCCGCGACCATCGCCGTCGTTGTCATGCTGATCGCGGCGCTGGCCGACCGTCACCTGAAACTGGGCCTGATGTCGCCGATGACGCGCGAGGTGATCATCGTGATGATCCCGCCATTGGCGCTGGTCTTTCTGGTGCTGGGCACGATCTTTCTGGGCATCGCCACCCCGACAGAGGGTGGTGCCATGGGCGCGGTCGGTGCGCTGGCCCTGACGGCGGTCAAGCGTCGCCTGACGGTCGATGTCGTGCGGCAGGCGCTGTTGTCGACCACGCGTCTGTCCAGCTTCGTGATGTTCATCCTGATCGGTGCGACGGTCTTTTCGCTGACCTACTATTCAATCAACGGGCATATCTGGGTGCGCGATCTGCTGACGGCGCTGCCGGGGGGCGAATACGGGTTCCTGATCGCGGTCTGTGCGATCATCTTCTTCCTTGCCTTCTTCCTGGATTTCTTCGAGCTGGCCTTCGTGATCGTGCCGCTGCTGATCCCCGCCGCAACCGCGTTGGAGATCGACCTGATCTGGTTCGGCGTGATCCTTGCGATGGTGATGCAGACCTCGTTCCTGACACCGCCGGTCGGCTTTGCGCTGTTCTACCTGCGCTCGGTCGCGCCGCGCAAACCCTATCGCGACAGCTTTACCGGCAAGCAGATCGATGCGGTCAGCACGGTCGATATCTATCGCGGCGCGGTGCCTTTCGTCGGGCTGCAACTGCTGATGATCGCGCTGGTGATCGCCTTCCCGCAGATGGTCATGCACTACAAGGGGGCGCCCATCGACGCCTCGAATGTCAAGATCGAGATCCCCAGCAGCGGTGGTCTTGGCGGATTGGGCGGTGGCCTTGGCGGGGGCTTGGGCGGCCTTGGCGGTTCGCCCTTCGGTCAGGGCGCGGCGCCGGGTGGAAACGATGCCGGCGGCGGTCTGGGCGGCGGTCTTGGCGGTTTGGGCGGGTCGCCGAATTTCGGCACGCCCGAACCCGCCGAACCGGTCGAAGGCCAGTAACCCGCGCCCCTGCCGCATCCTTGATCAATGACCGCCCGCGCGATGCCTGTCGCGCGGGCGGCTTTCGTTCCGGATCCTGATCGGGGACCGGGCTGGACATCCCCCGGTGTTCCGATGATCGTGCGACGCGAAGATGACCGGCAGGGAATGGGGGGAAGATGCGCGACCTTGGGGAATATGATTTCATCATCATCGGTGCAGGCTCGGGCGGCTGCGTTCTGGCAAACCGCCTGTCGGCCGATCCCGCCAACAAGGTGCTTTTGCTGGAAGCCGGGGGCAGCGACAACAAGCTTTGGGTGCATATCCCGGTCGGCTATCTTTACGCGATGGGCAACCCGCGGCTGGACTGGTGTTATCAGACCGAACCAGAGCCGGGCCTGAACGGGCGCAGGCTGAACTATCCGCGCGGCAAGGTGCTGGGTGGCTGTTCCTCGATCAACGGCATGATCTATATGCGCGGACAGGCGGCCGATTACGACCGCTGGCGGCAGGCGGGAAATCCGGGCTGGGCATGGGATGACGTGCTGCCCTATTTTCGCCGTTCCGAGCGGCATTTTGGACCGGGTTCGGACCTGCATGGCAATCAGGGCGAATTGCGGGTCGAGCAACAGCGCCTCAGCTGGCCGATCCTTGATGCCGTGGCCGAGGCCGCGCAGGAAATGGGTCTGCCGGCCTGCGCCGATTTCAATTGCGGCGACAATGAGGGGGTCGGCTATTTTCCGGTGACCCAACGCGGGGGGGCTGCGCTGGAATGCGCGCAAGGCGTTTCTGAACCCCGCGCGCAAGCGTCCCAACCTGCGGATCGAAACCGGTGCGCAGGCGCGACGCATCCTGCTGGACGGCAAGCGTGCCACCGGGGTCGAATTTGCCCAGAACGGTCAGGTCACGCAGGCCCGCGCCAAGGCCGAGATCATTCTGGCGGCCGGGGCGATCAACAGTCCGGCGCTGCTGGAACTCAGCGGGATCGGCGATGCCGAACGGCTGGCGGATCTGGGGATCGCGACCGCCCATCACGCACCGGGCGTCGGTGCGGAGCTGCAAGACCATCTGCAATTGCGCACCGTGTTCCGCATCAGTGGCGCATGCACGCTGAACGACCGGGCACGCAGCCTGTGGGGCAAAGCGGGGATCGCGCTGGAATACGCGCTGCGCAGGACCGGTCCGATGGCGATGGCGCCCAGCCAGCTGGGGATCTTTGCCAAATCCTCGGACGCCTACGAGACCGCGAATATCGAATATCATGTGCAACCGCTGTCGCTGGAAAAATTCGGCGATCCTCTGCATGATTTCCCGGCGCTGACGATTTCGGTCTGCAACCTGCGTCCCGAAAGCCGCGGGCACAGTCATATCACCTCGGCCGATCCGATGGCCGCGCCGGCGATCCAGCCCTGCTATCTGTCGACGCCGGGTGATCGGCAGGTCGCGGTCGAAAGCCTGCGCCACGCCCGCAGGCTGATGCAGACAGCGCGTATGTCAGCCTTTGCGCCGCAAGAGCTGAAACCCGGTGCCCATCTGCAAAGCGATGCCGATCTGGAACGCGCGGCGGGCGATGTGGGCACGACGATCTTCCACCCGGTCGGCACGACGCGCATGGGCAGCGATCCGGGCGCGGTGGTCGATCCCGAATTGCGGGTGAACGGCATCGCGGGCCTGCGGATTGCCGATGCCGGGATCATGCCCAGCATCGTGTCGGGCAACACCCACGCGCCGGTCACCATGATCGCCGAAAAGGCCGCCGACCTGATCCTTGGCGGGCGCTAGCGCAGCATCTGGCGGAAGGCATGCCAACTGGCTTTGGGGGTACGGACCATGCTGTCGTAATCGACATGGATCAGGCCAAAGCGCGGACCATAGCCCCACGCCCATTCGTAATTGTCCAGAAGCGACCAATAGAAAAAGCCGCGCAAATTGACGCCCTGATCCATCGCCGCCCGCGCCGCGCGAAGGTGATCGCCGATAAAGGCCACCCGGTCGGCATCGTCGGTCGGGTCGTCGCCCGGTGCCAGCGCCATGCCGTTTTCGGTCACATAGACGGGCATCTGGCCGATATGATCGCGTGACAGGCGGGTCAGAAATTCGGTCAGCCCCTCGGGCCGGATTTCCCAGCCCATCTGCGTCTTGGGCAGGGGGCCGTCACTGGCGGCATCATTGGGCCACAAGCCCGGCGCATGGGCGTGCATCTTGCGGGTGTAATAATTGACGCCCAGCCAGTCGATCGGCTGTGCGATCTGCGCCATGTCATCCTGCCAGCCTGCGGGCAGATGCGGGGCCAGACCCTGCAATGCGGCATCGGGATAGCCCTGACCCATCACCGCGCGAATGAACCACTGGTTATAAATCGCGTCCTGACGCGCGGCCGAGGCCGCCGCCTGTTCGCTGTCATCGGCGGGATGGGCGGTTTCGAAATTCAGGACGATGCCCAGATCTTTCGCGCCCTCGGCGCGCAGGGCCTGAACGGCGGTGCCGTGGGCCAGCATGACATGATGCATGGCCCGCGCCGCTGCACGGATGTCGCGCAGGCCCGGTGCATGTGCGCCCAGAAAATGTGACAGCCAGGCGATGCACCAGGGCTCGTTCAGGGTGGCGGTGCTGGCCAGTCGATCCCCCAGACGCGCATGAACCGCACGCGCGTAATCCGCGAACCATGCGGCAATGTCGCGATTGCGCCACCCGCCCAGATCGGCCAGCGCCGCGGGCAGATCCCAGTGATACAGCGTCAGATAGGGCTGCAGCCCGCGTTGCAACATGCCATCGACCAGCCGATCATAGAAATCCAGCGCCTGCATGTTCAGGCTGCGACCGTCCGGCATGACCCGTGCCCAGGATGTCGAAAAGCGATAGGCATCAAAACCCGCGTCGCGCATCAGGTCCAGATCGGTTTCCCACAGAAGATAGTGATCGCAGGCGCGTGCGCCGCTGCTGTGATCCAGAACATTGCCCGGCGTCGCGGCGAAACTGTCCCAATGCGAGGGGCCTGCGCCGCCATGGGCCGATCCCTCGATCTGATAGGCGGCAGTCGCCGCGCCAAAGATGAAATCCTGCGGAAACGCATTGCGCGGCGGCAGCATGGTCACTCCTTCCCGGGGGCGTTGGTGTGGGGGCAGGCTGGCACAGCCGCGACGCGCTGCCTAGGGGCTAAGCTCGGTCGTGGCTCCCGCACAATGGCTTTCGTAAACCCGTTTCAAATCCCCGGGAATTGGGTCATACCGGGGCCATGGTTCAGGATCGTGCCCAACAGCTTGAAAATGCTCTGCGAGAGGCGGGTGTCCGCGTGACGCGTCAGCGCGCCGCGCTGCTGCGCATCATCGCCGCCAGCGAGGATCATCCCGATGCGGCGGAACTGCATCGCCGCGCCGAGGCGGCGGGTGCGGGCGTGTCGCTGGCGACCGTCTATCGCACGCTGACGACCCTGCAGGCGCAGGGTGTCATCGAAAAGCTGGAATTCCAGGATCAGCCCGCCCGCTGGGAGGCCGCCGATCAACATCACCACGATCACATGATCGATGTGGAAACCGGCGAGGTGATGGAATTCACCAATGACCGTATCGAGCGTCTTCAGGCCGAAATCGCCGCCGAGATGGGCTATGACATCGTTCATCACCGCCTTGAACTCTATGTGCGCAAATCGGCAAAGGGTTAGGCCGTTGCAGGTGTTCGACAAGATCATTTCGGATCGGGGATCGCGTTATGCGGTGTCGGGCGGGCCGGCCCGAACGCGCGAAGAGGCCGCCGCATTGCTGGGCGAATTGAAACGGACCAAGCGTTTTGCCAAGGCCACGCATAACAGCTGGGCGGCGGTCCTGTCGGGTGAGCCGGTCAAGGATGACGACGGCGAATCCGGGGCGGGCGCGCTGATGTTGCAGATGCTGGAACGTGCGGCGCTGACCGATCATGTCGTGATCGTCACCCGCTGGTATGGCGGCAAGCATCTGGGCGGCGACCGGTTCCGCCATGTCGCGGATGCGGTGCGGCATTACCTGCGCGAAACCGGGCTGGGCGATCAGGCCGATTAGATCAACGTCGCGGACCAGTTGAAATTCAGGATCAGCCAATCGGCGATGCGATTGACGCTGCCCGTGGCGATCAGCAGGGCAAACAGGATCAGCATCAGGCCCATCAGCCTTTCGGCATGGCGCAGATGCCTGCGGCGGCGGGCCGCCCAGGCAAGCGCCGGACGGACAAAGATTGCCGCCAGAACGAAGGGCAGGGTCATCGCCAGCCCATAGATCAGCAGCAGGCCGGCGCCCTGCCACAGGCTGTCGGCGGCCGATGCAACCAACAGGATCGCGGTCAGCGCCGGTCCGACGCAGGGCGTCCAGCCAAAGCCGAAGGCCAGACCCATCAGATAGCCCCCAGACATCCCGGCAGGCCGCATCGCGCCATACCACCGGGCCGAGCGTGTCAGGATCGACAGGTGCAGCAGGCCCATGAAATGCAGCCCGAAGATCAGCAATACCCCGGCGGCCAGAAAGGACAGCGGGCGCCGCCATTCGGCAAAGGCCTGCCCCAATGCGGTCGCGCCCAGCCCGAACAGAAGAAAGATCGTGGTGACGCCAAGCGCGAAGGCGATGGCGGACAGGACCAACCGACGCTGCACCCCCGGCGCGATCCGATCTTCGCCGCGCAGTTCAGCGATCGAGATGCCCGCCACATAGGACAGGTAGAACGGCAGCATCGGCAGCACGCAGGGCGACAGGAAGGACAGAAGCCCCGCCACCATCGCGCCCCAATATCCGATCTCTGGCATCTGGTCCCCATGTCTGCGCCGCTGTCGGGGGTGGCCGACAATGGCGCGGGGGTCAAGCGGCCAGATAAACCTCGATCGCCTTGCGCGTGCCCACGTCGTGCAGCAGTTTCAGCTTGGTCGCGAAGGCGGCCTGAAAGCGCGGGTTGTCGCCCAGACTGCCAAAGACCGTGCGGTTCGACAGGAAGGCAAGCGGGTCCTGACGCGCGGCAAGGGCGTAGTTGCGCAGCGCGTCGCTGTTGTCGTCATTCGGCGCGATCTGGTTCCCGGCCTCGTCCACACGTTCGCAATAGCGGCACCAGAAGGCCACCTCTTGCGCCAGGCCGTCGATCGCGGCGTCGTCGCGCAGTGCGTCTGCCAGCGTCGGCAGGATGAATTTCGGCTGACGGTTGGATCCGTCAAGGCACAGGCGCGGGATGGTGTCGCCGATTTCGGGATTGGCAAAGCGGCTGACGATCAGTTCCAGATAATCGGCATAGCTGACGCCGGGGATCGGGGCGAGCGTCGGCAGGATCTCGCGCGTTTCAAGGGCGCGCAGCCAGGCTTCGATCTGCGGGTCGGCCATCGCGTCATGCACGAAGTGATGTCCCAGCAGCGCCGAAGGATAGGCGATGGCTGCGTGGCCTCCATTCAGGATCCGCAGTTTCATCAACTCGTGTCGGCTGACATCGGCCACGAATTCTGCGCCGACCTGTTCCAGCGCGGGCCGGCCCTGCGGAAAATTGTCCTCCAGCACCCATTGGCGGAACGGCTCGCAGACGACGGGGGCGGCGTCGGTGACGCCGAACCGGTCACGCAACAGATCGCGTTCGCGGTCCGACGTGGCGGGCGTGATGCAATCGACCATCGAATTCGGAAAGGCGACGTTCTCCCGGACCCATTCGGCCAGCGCGGGGTCGGACAGCTGCGCAAGCCCGGTCACGGTGCGGGCGCAGACATGGCCGTTTTCGGGCAGGTTGTCGCAGGACATCACGGTAAAGGGGCCAAGGCCCGCATCGCGGCGCCGACGCAGCGCGGCAAGGATCATGCCGAACACGCTGCGCGGATCGTCGGGATGGGCGGCATCATGGGCCATGTCGGGATGTGCCGCGTCAAAGCCATCGGTCTTTGCATCGACGTAATAGCCACCTTCGGTGATCGTCAGCGAAACGATGCGGATCGCCGGATCGGCCATGGCGGCAATGGTCCGGGCGGGATCGATGTCGATGAAATCGACCATCGCGCCGGTCACGCGGGCCGACAGACCCTTTGGGTCCAGTTCGACCACCGTGGTCAACCAGTCCTGTTTCGCCAGCCGGTCGCGCATCGCCGCATCGCCGGGGCGAACGCCGGCCCCGATCAGCGCCCAGTCATGGCATTGACCGGCCTCGAACAGCTGATCCAGATACCAGCCCATATGGGCACGGTGAAAATTGCCGACACCGACATGCAGGATGCCGGGGCGCAAGGCACCGCGGTCATAGGCCGGGCGGCTGACGGCCGCGTCCAGATCGGCCAGCGAGGAGAGGGACAGGGTCACGGCCATGGTGGCACCTTTCGTCAAGCGCCCGACCGCCAAGGGCGGGGGCAATGCATCATTCGGGCTGATCCGCGTGGGCGGTCAGCTCATCCAGTTGCCGCCATCGACATTGTAGGTCTGGGCGACGATGTAATCGGCCTCGGGCGAGGCAAGGAAGATGGCCATGCCGGTCAGGTCGGCGGCGGTGCCCATGCGGCCAAGGGGCACGGCGGCGCCGACCTCGCGCTTTTTCTGGCCGGGTGCCTTGCCCTCGTGCCGGGCAAAGAACGCATCGACGCCGTCCCAATGTTCGCCATCGACGACGCCCGGCGCGATGGCATTCACATTGATGCCGTGACGGATCAGGTTCAGCCCCGCAGACTGGGTCAGGCTGATGACGGCGGCCTTGCTGGCGCAATAGACGGCGACCAGCGATTCTCCGCGACGACCGGCCTGGCTGGCCATGTTGATGATGCGCCCGCCGCTGCCCCGATGGATCATCCCGCGCGCGACGGCCTGCATCATGAACAGCGTCCCCGAGACATTGACCGCGAAGATGCGGTCGTAATCGGCGCGGGTGATTTCGGTCAGTGGCGCGGCGGTGAACAGCGCGGCATTGTTGATCAGGATGTCGATGCCGCCAAACGCATCCTCGACCTCGGCCACGCAGCCGTCGATCGAGTTCTGGTCGGTCACGTCAAGCCGGACGGCGATCGCCCCCCGGCCCAGATGCCCGGCGGCGGCGGTCGCGGCGTCGATATTGATGTCGCAGATGGCGACCTGCGCGCCCTCGGCCAGATAGGCGCGGGCGAATTCCAGGCCGATGCCGCGCGCGGCGCCGGTGATCAGGGCGCGTTTGCCGGACAGGCGGTTCATGCGATACGGTCCCCGGCCTTGTCAAAGCGGTGGATCTTGTCTTCGTTCGGGGTCAGCCAGACGGTGTCGCCGTGACGCAGATTGACCTCGCCGTCCGAACGGACAGTGATCGTTTCGGCCAGTCCGGTATCCTCGACATAAAGAAACGTGTCCGAGCCAAGATGCTCGCTGACGCCGATGCGGCCCTTCCATTTGCCGCTGTCGGGCGAGACGCTGATATGTTCGGGGCGCACGCCGATGGTTTCCGCGCCGTATTCAGCCGCCGCCGGACCCGAAAACAGGTTCATTCGGGGGCTGCCGATGAAGCCTGCGACAAAGGCATTCTTCGGGGCGTTGTACAGGTCCAGCGGGCTGCCCACCTGTTCGATGCGGCCCGCATGCAGCACGACGATCTTGTCCGCCATGGTCATCGCCTCGACCTGATCGTGGGTCACATAGATCATCGTGGTCTTCAGGCGGTTGTGCAGCTCGCTGATTTCAAGGCGCATGCCGACGCGCAGCGCGGCGTCCAGGTTCGACAGCGGCTCGTCGAACAGGAAGGCCGAGGGTTCGCGCACGATGGCGCGGCCGATGGCGACGCGCTGACGCTGACCACCCGACAATTGACCGGGTCGGCGGTCCAGATAGTTCGTCAGGTTCAGCGCCTTGGCCGCGGCCTCGATCCGGCGGTTCTGTTCATCGGCGGGAATGCCCGCCATCTTCATTGGAAAGGCGATGTTCTTGCGGACCGACATATGCGGATACAGCGCATAGCTTTGGAACACCATCGCCAGACCGCGCTTCGCGGGCGAGGCGTCGGTGGCGTCGGTTCCGTCGATGAGGATGCGCCCGTCGCTGACATCCTCCAATCCCGCGATCAGCCGCAGCAGGGTGGATTTACCACAGCCCGACGGGCCCACGAAGACGACGAATTCACCGTCCTCGATATCCAGGTTCAGGGGCGGGATGACTTCGACATCGCCGAAACGCTTGGCCACGCCTTCCAGGGTGATACGTCCCATCGTGGTTCTCCTTATTTCACCGCGCCGAAGGTCAGGCCGCGGACAAGTTGTTTCTGGCTGAACCAGCCAAGGATCAGGATCGGCGCGATGGCCATGGTCGATGCCGCCGAAAGTTTCGCCCAGAACAGGCCCTGCGGGCTTGAGAACGAGGCGATGAAGGCCGATAGCGGCGCGGCATTGGTGGTGGTCAGCTGGATCGTCCAGAACGCCTCGTTCCAGGCCAGGATGATGTTCAACAGCAGGGTCGATGCGATGCCGGGCACGGCCATGGGCGTCAGGACATACAGGATCTCGTCCTTCAGGGTGGCGCCGTCCATCCGCGCGGCTTCCAGGATCTCGCCGGGAATCTCGCGGAAATAGGTGTACAGCATCCAGACCACGATCGGCAGGTTCATCAGCATCAGGATCATGACCAGCCCGATACGGGTATCCATCAGCCCGGTGCGCAGGAAGATCAGGTAGATCGGCACCAGCACCGCGACGGCAGGCATCATCTTGGTGGACAGCATCCACATCAGGATGTCCTTGGTCCGCCTGGTCGGCGAAAACGCCATCGCCCAGGCCGCCGGGATCGCCACGATCAGCGCCAGAAGGGTCGAGCCGACCGCAAGGATGACCGAGTTGGTGAACGGCCGCCAATAGTTGTTCTGGCTTTGCACCGTCTCATAGCTGGACAGGCTGAAAGACGGGATCAGGTCAAACCCTGCGATGGCCTCTTGTTCGGTCTTCAGGCTGGTGATGATGGTGTAGAGGATCGGAAAGAAGATGATCAGGGCTACGATCCATGCGGCGATCGTGTAGCCGATCTTGGTGTTGCGGGATACGGCGCGTGCCATGTCTGACCTCCTTAATCCAGGTTCTTGCCGACGGCGCGCATCAGGAAGATGGCGACGAAATTGGCCAGGATGACCGCGATGATGCCCCCGGCGGCTGCGCCCCCGATGTCGAAATTCAGACGGGCCGCGCGGTAGATGAGGTAGGTCAGGTTGGTCGAGGCAAAGCCCGGCCCGCCATTGGTCGTCACAAGGATTTCCGCGTAGATGCCCAGCAGGAAGATCGTCTGGATCAGGATCACCACGGTGATCGCCCGCGCCATATGCGGCAGCGTCAGATAGATGAAGCGGCTAAGGGCGGGGGCGCCGTCCATCTCGGCGGCTTCCATCTGTTCGCCGTCCAGCGATTGCAGCGATGTCAGCAGGATCAGCGTCGCGAAGGGCAGCCACTGCCAGGCCACGATCAGGATGATCGACAGCAGCGGGAATTGCGCGAACCAGTCGACCGGGTTTGCCCCGAAGAATTTCGCGATATCCGCAAAGACGCCATAGCTGGGATGCATGATCATGTTCTTCCAGATCAGCGCCGCCACCGGCGGCATGACGAAGAACGGGCTGATGACAAGGATGCGCACAAGGCCCTGACCGAAGATCGGCTTGTCGATCAGCATGGCGATCCCGATGCCGCCGCAGACCGTGATCAGCAGCACGCCAAGCACCAGGACCAGCGTGTTCCAGATCGATTCGAAGAAGGCGGGGTCGCTGTAGAAATACTGATAGTTGAACCAGCCGGCCCAGCTTGTGTTTGCGGGGTTCAGAAGGTTGTAGTTCAGGAACGAATAGTAAAGCGTCATTCCCAGCGGCACGAGCATCCAGATCAGCAACAGGATGATGGCCGGTGCGCGCATCAGGCGCGCAAGACTGGCAGTCTGGCGGGTCGCCATGACGTGATCCTCCTCCGACGGCGCGCCCTGACCGGTGCGCCTTCCCCCTAGAATGCGCCGCCCGCGGGACGGGCGGCGCGGTGGTCTGCGATTACTTGATGTAACCGGCCCGGGTCATTTCGCGCGTGGTGTTGGACTGGGCCGCAGCCAGCGCATCTTCGGCCGACATCTGTCCGGCCAGCGCCGCCGAGAACTGCTGCCCGACCGCCGTGCCGATGCCCTGGAATTCCGGGATCGCGACGAATTGGCCGCCGGTATAGGGAATGTCCTGAACCGAGGATTTCTGCGTGTTGGCCGCATTGATGGCGGTCAGCGTCTGTTCGGCAAAGGGCGCCTCGGCCTGGTAGTCCGGGTTTTCATACAGCGAGGTCCGCGTGCCCGGAGGGGCGGCGCGCCAGCCGTCGTTTTCGGCAACCAGTTCGGTATAGCCCTTGGACGTGGCCCAGGCGATGAACGCCTTGGCGGCATCCTGTTTCTGCGAGGATGCCGGGATTGCCAGCGACCATGCCCACAGCCAGTTGCCGTGATTGTCCAGGCCTTCCTTGTTCGGGAACTGCGCAAAGCCCACGCTGTCGGCCACGGTCGAATTTTCGGGGTCGGTCACGAAACTGGCCGCGACGGTCGCGTCCATCCACATGCCGCATTTGCCCTGCTGGAACAGCGACAGGTTTTCGTTGAACCCGTTCGAGGACGCGCCCGGCGGGCCGTAATTCGTCATCAGATCCAGATAATCGGTCAGTGCGGCATTCCATTCCTCGCTGTCGAATTGCGGGTTCCAGTCGGGATCGAACCAGCGCGCCCCATAGCTGTTGGCCATCGCCGTCAGGAAGGCCATGTTTTCGCCCCAGCCCGGCTTTCCGCGCAGGCAGATGCCATAGACCTCGTTGTCCTTGTCGGTCATGGCCTCGGCGGCGGCCTTGATGTCGGCCCAGGTCGGGCTGTCGGGCATGGTGATCCCGGCGGCTTCGGCCAGATCGGTGCGATACATCACCATTGCCGATTCGCCGTAGAAGGGCGCGGCATACAGCGTGCCTTCGACCGACAGGGCCTCGCGCACGGCGGGCAGCAGGTCGTCGGCGTCGTAATCCTCGGGCATGCCGTCCAGCGCGACCAGCCAATCCTGCTTGGCCCAGATCGGCACCTCGTAGGTGCCGATCGTCAGCACGTCATACTGGCCGCCCTGCGTGGCGATGTCTGTGGTCACACGTTCGCGCAGGATATTTTCCTCCAGCGTGACCCATTCCAGCTGAATGTTCGGATTCTGGCTGGTGAAATCGTCGGTCAGGCCCTGCATCCGGATCATGTCGCCATTGTTCACGGTGGCGATGGTCAGGGTGACATTGTCCTGGGCCGAGGCCAGACCAGCGGTTGCGCATAGCGCGGTGGCACCCATCAGGGCGCGCCAATACATCTTCATCTTGATCCTCCCTTGCGGCATGGGCATTTGCCCTGCCGATGGGCAAATACTCGATCAAGGGCGTGATTCTGTCAACGAAACAGTTGATGAATTGACTGATCGCCCTGCCAACATCCTGACAGAGCGCTGAAAATTGCCTTGAGAAATGTCCCGAATTGTCGCGCTCAGCGCGCCAGAAGACGCTCGGCCGTGGCTTCCGAGGTAATCAGCCCGTTCACAAGCCCGCCCAGCAAAGCCGCCCGAATCGCGGGCAGTTTCGCTTCGCCCGATGCGATGGCCACGACGGGGCGATCTTCGGCCCGAGGCAGCGGGGCCGAGGCGACGCGGCGGTTGAATGCGCAATCGATGATCCGCCCCTGAGCGTCATAGACCCAGCTTGTGATTTCGCCGACGGCACCTGCATCGGCCAGTTCCTGCATCTCGGCATTGTCGACGAAGCCGTCAACATGCAGCGGCGCGGTCATGTCCATCTGCCCGATTCCCACCAATGACAGATCGGCCCGTTCGCACAGCGCGATGGTATTGCGCACGGCCTCCTGGCTTTTCATGGTCGTCAGCTCGTCGCTGTCATGGGCAAGGACGGGCAAGGGATAGGGGTAATGCGGCGCGCCGATCCGCTCGGCCAGTTGGATCGTCGCATTGAAGGGCGAGGCGGATCCGTCCGACATCATGTTCCCCAGCCGGGACACGACGATATGCTGCGGGCAGGACATGCGGGGCAATTGTTCGACGGTCGCCTTCAGGCTGCGACCGGTGCCAAGGCTGATGATCTTGCGCTCATCGCTTTTCAGCACGCGCTCCAGTTCGGACGCGGCGGCAATCGCGATTCCCGTCAGCAGATCCGGCGCCTCGGGGTCCGAGGGGACCACCTCGCATTGAGTCAGCCCGTATTTCTGCTGAACCGACAGGGCCAGATCCATGCAGCGCGCGATCGGATGGTCCAACCGCACCTTGACCAGCTTTTCACTGACCGCCATCGCCACCAGCCGCTGCGCGCTTTGCCGACTGACGCCCAATTTGCGCGCGATCTCGTCCTGGGTGTTGCCGGCCACGTAATACAGCCAGCCCGCCCGCGCCGCATCATCAAGCCGCGTGGCTTCGGGGGTAAAGCGTCCGGTCGTCACGTTCCGTTCCCGTTTGCATGGATCCTGTCCAACAACTGCGGAAAATCGGCCCAGTTGTCAAAGCTGTCGACCGTCAGGTCCGGCCGGGGCAGGTCGCGCAGATGGCGGCCGCCACGATAGGACAGGACCGACATGCCCGCCGAAATGCCTGCCTGAATGCCGGGAAGGCTGTCCTCGATCACCAGGCAATCTTGGGGCCGCCGACCCATCCTTTGGGCCGCGAACAGGAACAGATCGGGCGCGGGCTTGCCGTGTTCGACCTGGCTGGCGGTGAACACATGCGGCCCGAAATCATCCGTCAATCCAAGGATTTGCAGCGTGCGTGCAACCCGCGGCGGGCTGGATGACGTCGCCACGCAGACAGGCATGCCAAGCCCGCGCAGCATCGTGGCGAAACCAGGCGTCTGGGCAAGGTCGGTCTGAAACCGGTCCAGCAGACGCGCGCGATAGGCCGCCTCGAACCCGTCGGGCAGCGGGCGGTCAAACCGACTGCGGATCGTTGCCGCGACGGTCGGAAAACTGCGCCCCAGAAAATCACGACGCACATCATCCATGGTGATGGCGATGCCGATCTCGGCAAGCTGGTCGATCAGCACCTCGGCCGACAGCACCTCGCTATCGGCGATCACGCCGTCGCAGTCGAAAATGATCAGCCCGATGGCCATGCCACGTCCTTTATCACCGCAGGGAAGGCGCCCGGATAAGGTGGTAGGCCCGGCAGGACTTGAACCCGCAACCAAGGCGTTATGAGCGCCCTGCTCTAACCAATTGAGCTACAGGCCCGTGTAGCCGCATCTGCCTAGTCGCGCGGCAAACCAAGGTCAAGCCGGATCAGGCGCGCAGAACCGTTGCCCCTGTGCGCGCCATGGGCTATCGGGGGCGCAACATTCAGCCGGGGGCCGCCATGACGAATAACGGGATCAGCTATCGCGACGCAGGCGTCGATATCGACGCAGGGAATGCGCTTGTCGAACGGATCAAGCCTGCCGCGGCCTCGACCGCGCGCAGCGGCGTGATGGATGCGCTGGGTGGCTTTGGCGCGCTGTTCGACCCCAAGGCGGCGGGGTATGACGATCCGGTCCTGGTCGCGGCGACCGATGGTGTGGGCACGAAACTGCGCATCGCGATCGATACCGGCCATCTGGACGGCGTGGGGCAGGATCTGGTCGCCATGTGCGTCAACGATCTGGTCTGCCAGGGCGCCGAGCCGCTGTTCTTCCTTGATTACTTTGCCACCGGGAAGCTGTCGGTTGACGAAGGCGCACGTGTCGTCGAAGGTATCGCGCGCGGCTGCAAGGGCGCGGGCTGCGCCCTGATCGGTGGCGAAACAGCCGAAATGCCGGGCATGTATCATGATGGCGATTTCGACCTGGCGGGCTTTGCGGTCGGCGCGATGCAGCGTGGAACCGCGCTGCCTGCGGGTGTTCAGGCCGGCGATGTGCTGCTGGGCCTTGCGTCGGATGGCGTCCATTCCAACGGCTATTCGCTGGTCCGCAAGGTGGCTGAACGCGCGGGCCTTGGCTGGGACGCCGCAGCTCCCTTCACCGAGGGCTCGCTGGGACAGGCGCTGCTGGTGCCGACGCGGCTTTATGTGAAACCGGCGCTGGCGGCCGTGCGGGCAGGGGGCGTTCACGCGCTGGCCCATATCACCGGCGGCGGCATCACCGAAAACCTGCCGCGCGTGCTTCCGAAAGGGCTGGGCGCCGATATCGATCTGGGCGCGTGGTCGCTGCCTCCTGTGTTCGCCTGGCTGGCCGAGACAGGCGGTATTAACCAATCCGAAATGCTGAAGACCTTCAACAGCGGCATCGGCCTGATCCTGTCGGTTGCCGCCGACCGGGCCGACGCGATCAGCCAGCTGCTGGCGGATCAGGGCGAAACCGTCTACCGCCTTGGCCATGTGTCCGAAGGCGACGGCGTGCGCTATACTGGTCAACTCGCGTGACACGAGTCGCCATTCTGATCTCGGGTGGCGGATCGAACATGGTCCGGCTGGTTCAGGACATGACCGGCGATCATCCCGCCCGGCCGGTTCTTGTGGCCTCGAACGATCCCGAAGCAGGCGGCCTGATCAAGGCCGCCGAAATGGGCGTGCCGACCGCCGCCGTCGATCATCGACAGTTTCGTGGCGACCGCCCGGGGTTCGAAGCCGCGCTTCTGGCCCCGCTCCTTGCCGCTGAGCCCGATGTGATCTGCCTTGCGGGATTCATGCGAATCCTGACGCCGGATTTCGTCCAGCGCTTCGCAGGCCGGATGCTGAACATCCATCCTTCTCTTTTGCCCAAATACCCAGGCCTCAACACCCATGCCCGCGCCATCGAGGCCGGTGACAGCGAGGCTGGCTGCACAGTGCACGAGGTGATCCCAGATCTCGATGCCGGCCCTATCTTGGGACATGCCCGCGTTCCGATCCTGCCGGGCGATACCCCGGCCGATCTCGCCGCGCGGGTCCTGATCCAAGAACATCAGCTTTACCCGGCTATGCTGCGCCGTTTTCTTGGACGAAAAGACCAGCCTTTTTATAGTTAGCTCATGTTGACAAATGACGCAGCCTGAGCCGGATCGACGTGATGTCGATGAAGGC